>NZ_JBWKAP010000006.1:0-573607 GCF_056437465.1 Streptomyces sp. NPDC042371
AGGTGTCCTGGACGGGCTCATTGACGATCATGGTGTGGATGACCCTCCGATCAACGGTGAGGACGGTCGCAGGACCGTGAGGATGTGCGCGGGGGCGCGGCCCGGTTCCAGACGCACGTAGTTGGCCCTGCCCCAGTGGTAGGTCTCGCCGGTGAGCTCGTCGCGCACCGGCACGGACTCGTGCCATTCCAGGCCGAGTTGCGGCATGTCCAACGAGACCGTGGCCTCCTGGGGGTGGTGAGGGTCGAGGTTGGCGACCACCAGAACCGTGTCCTGTCCCGCGCGCTTGCTGTAGACGATGACCGCGTCGTTGTCGGCTTCGTGGAAACGAAGGTTCCTGAGCAGCCGCAGAGCCGGGTGATCGCGCCGGATCCGGTTGAGCGCCGTGATCAGCGGGGCCAGCGAATGGCCCGCACGCTCGGCGTACTCCCAGTCCCTGGGCCGAAGTTGGTACTTCTCCGAGTGCAGGTAGTCCTCGCGGCCCGCCCGGGCCGGGGTGTTCTCGCACAGTTCGTAGCCCGCGTACATGCCCCAGCTCGGCGCGAGCGTCGCGGCGAGCACGGCCCGCACCTCGAAGGCGGCGCGGCCGCCGTCCTGGAGGTACCCGGACAGGATGTCCGGCGTGTTCACGAACAGATTGGGGCGCAGGTACGGGGCGGTCTCGACGGAGAGCTCGGTCAGATGTTCGGTGAGCTCCTGCTTGGTGTTCCGCCAGGTGAAGTACGTGTAGGACTGCTGGAAACCGGCCTGCGCCAGGGCTCGTACGACGGGCGGCCGGGTGAAGGCCTCCGCGAGGAAGACGACGTCCGGGTCGCGCCCGTTGACCTCGGCGAGCACCCGGTCCCAGAACGCGACGGGCTTGGTGTGCGGATTGTCGACACGGAAGATGCGCACGCCGTGCCCCATCCAGAAGCGCAGCAGCCGCACGGTCTCCGCGATCAGCCCCGGCAGATCCTTGTCGAAGCTGATCGGATAGATGTCCTGGTACTTCTTCGGCGGGTTCTCCGCGTACGCGATGGAACCGTCGGGGCGATGGGCGAACCACTCGGGGTGCTTCTCCACCCAGGGGTGGTCCGGCGAGCACTGCAGCGCGAAGTCCAGGGCGACTTCGAGGCCGAGGTCGGCGGCGCGGCGCACGAACGCGTCGAAGTCGTCGAGCGTCCCCAGATCCGGGTGCACGGCGTCGTGGCCGCCCTCCGGCGAGCCGATCGCCCAGGGCACGCCCACGTCGTCAGGACCGGCGGAGAGCGCATTGTCCTTGCCCTTGCGGAAGGTGGTGCCGATGGGGTGGATCGGCGGCAGATAGACGACGTCGAAGCCCATGGCCGCCACGGCGGACAGCCGCTCGGCGGCGGTGTGGAAGGTCCCGGGAACGGGCGGCGCCCCCTCCTCCACGCGGGCGCCCTCCGAGCGCGGAAAGAACTCGTACCAGGCCCCGTAGAGAGCCCGCTGCCGCTCCACGAGCAGGGGCAGTGCCTGCGAGCGCGAGAGCCGTTCGCGCAGAGGGTGCCGCGCAAGGACCGCGTCCACCTCCGGAGCGAGCGCGGCCGCCAGACGCGCGGCCGGGAGCCGATCCTCGTCCTGCAGCGCGGCGACCGCGGCCAGCAGGGCCTGCCTTCCCGCGCCTGCCGACGCCGCGAGCGCCGCCCGCTCGTACAGCAGCGCACCCTCTTCGAGCATCAGCCCGGCGTCGACACCCGCAGGGACTTTGATCTCGGCGGCGCGCCGCCAGTCCGTGACGGGATCCGCCCAGGCCTCCACCCAGTAGGTCCACCGTCCTTCGGCGTCCGGAGCGACCTCCGCGCCCCAGCGGTCACTGCCCGGGGAGAGCTCGCGCATCGGGGTCCGGGGCCCGGGGCGTCCGCCGGGCCCCCGCAGTACGACGTCGGCGCCGACCGCTCCGTGCTCCTCGGTGAAGACAGTGGCGGTGACCTGGAAGATCTCGCCGGGGACGGCCTTCGCGGGGCGACGCCCGCAGTCGACGGCGGGCCGGACATCCAGGACGGGTACGGGGACGGGCTCGGGCACCGGCATGGACGGATCAGGGGGGCCGGAGGTTATCTCCGAAGCTGACGTCATCGGTCCCTCCTACGCCGGGTTCGTGTGGTGCGCGTGGGCGGAGATACAGCTCGGCCGCGTCGGCGGCCTCCCGTGCTTTGCACTCGCCCATCACCACGCACAACGTGTGCGCGGCGTCCTCGAAGTGCATCCGCGCGGAACGGTCGGCGGGGTGGGCGAGCAGCAGTCGCTGCCAGGCCCGGTACTGGCGCAGATGCCGTGCGACGTCAGCTCTGGCGGGAGGCAGCTTCACGCTGGTCACCCCTTACCTCTGCGACGGCGTGCGGTGCACCTGACTCATCGTGCACGCAGGGGCACGCAACGTCCTGTTAGAGATTCAACTACTGGGGGCTGTCGGGGTGCGGTGCGTTCGAGCTCGCCTGTGCCTCGTGTTGCGCAAATGGAGTAGCGCTCTCACGCTGAGAATGACTCAGTAGTGATCAGTGCTCACGTTTCGTGTTCGGGGCTCGGCCGGTCGAGGCCGAGGTGGAGCGGCCCAGCTTCGCCGAGAGGAGCCAAGAGCAATGAAATCCGCGATCCCCTGCTACTACCACCTCGACGTCGAGGTAAGCCCGGAGCGGATCGACCAGGTCAGGCGCATTCTGACCGCGCATCTACGACACTGGGGGCTGGGGGTCCTCAGTGACTCCGTCTGCCATTGCACCGGGGTTCTGCTCCATGAGGTCGAGGAGCACGGAGCCGACAAGAAGACCGTCGTGGAGATGTGGTGGAACGGCCAGCACCTCATCACCGCCGTGTCGGACAGCAACCGTGACCTCCCCCGGCGGCACTACGGGCCGCAGGGCTGTCTGACGCAGATCGCCGCCCTCAGTGACGGCTGGGGCAGCTTCCCGGCGACCCACGGCAAGATCATCTGGTTCTCGCGCCGCGTCCGGGCGCCCGAACGCGCCCCGCTGGCCCCCACGACGCCCGCACCCAGCCTGCGCGAGGCACTGGAGCTGCCCCGCGAGGCCGCCCTCGCCGCCTTCGCGGGCCCCGTCGATGCGGATGCCCGTGCGGATGCGGATGCGGAAGCCGACGCTGAAGCTGCGGTTGCGGCCGCCACGGCCGAAGCGGAGGGCCCTGTCGCGGTCGTGTGACCGTCAGTCCCGCGTACCGGCCCCGCGCATCGGCCCCGCGCGGCGGCGCGACGCACCGGTTGCGGCCCCCGAACGGGCGGCCGCGACCGGCGCAGCGTGTCCGGCCCGATCCGCAATCCCCTTCCGTACGGAGGCAGTCGCGTGCGCACCTGGACCGGCACCCCTTTTCCCCTCGGCGCCACCTACGACGGCGAGGGGACCAACTTCGCCCTGTTCAGCGAGATTGCCGAGCGCGTCGACCTGGTGCTCTTCGACGACGACGGCACGCACCGCAGCGTCACCCTCTCCGAGGTCGACGGCTTCGTCTGGCACTGCTACCTGCCCGGAGTGGGCCCCGGCCGACGCTACGGCTACCGGGTGCACGGCCCCTGGAACCCCGCGGCAGGCCACCGCTGCAACCCGGCCAAGCTGCTCCTCGACCCCTACGCCAGGGCCGTCGAGGGCCAGATGGACAACGACGCGGCGCTCTTCGAGCGTGCGGCCGACGGGCCGGGGCGGGCCGACAGCGCGGGCCACACCCCGCTCTCGGTGGTGACCGACCCGTTCTTCTCCTGGGAGGGCGACAGGGCGCCGAGGCGCCCGTACGCCGACACGGTGGTGTACGAGGCACACGTACGCGGACTGACCCGGACGCACCCCGGCGTGCCCGAGGCGCTGCGCGGCACGTACGCGGGCCTCGCGACCGAGCCGGTGATCGAGCACCTCACGTCCCTGGGGGTGACCGCGATCGAACTGATGCCGGTCCACCAGTACGTGCAGGACGGGTTCCTGCGCGACCGCGGCCTGTCCAACTACTGGGGCTACACCTCCATCGGTTTCTTCGCCCCGCACAACGCCTATGCGGCACACGGCTCGCGCGGCGAGCAGGTCACCGAGTTCAAGTCCATGGTCAAGGCGCTGCACCAGGCCGGGCTCGAAGTGATCCTCGACGTGGTCTACAACCACACCGCCGAGGGCAACGAGAACGGTCCCACCCTCGCTTTCCGCGGCATCGACAACGCCTCGTACTACCGCCTGGCGGAGGACGATCCGGCGCACTACTTCGACACCACCGGCACCGGCAACAGCCTGCTGATGCGCCACCCCAACGTGCTCCAGCTGGTCATGGACTCGCTGCGGTACTGGGTCACCGAGATGCACGTCGACGGGTTCCGCTTCGACCTGGCGGCCACGCTCGCCCGGCAGTTCCACGACGTGGACCGGCTGTCGGCGTTCTTCGACCTGGTCCAGCAGGACCCCGTTGTCAGCCGCGTCAAACTGATCGCCGAGCCCTGGGACGTCGGCGACGGGGGATACCAGGTCGGCAACTTCCCGCCCCTGTGGTCGGAGTGGAACGGCAAGTACCGCGACTCCGTACGGGACTTCTGGCGCGGCGCCGACCACACGCTCGCCGAATTCGCCTCCCGGCTGACCGGGTCGTCGGACCTCTACCAGCACGACCGCCGCCGCCCGCGCGCCAGCGTCAACTTCGTCACCGCGCACGACGGGTTCACCCTGCGCGACCTGGTCTCGTACAACGACAAGCACAACGAGGCCAACGGCGAGAACAACCAGGACGGCGAGAACGTCAACCGCTCCTGGAACTGCGGCGTCGAAGGGCCCACCGAGGACGAGGGGATCCGTCGGCTCCGCGCGCGTCGGCAGCGCAACTTCCTGGCCACCCTCATGCTCTCGCAGGGCATTCCGATGCTCGCCCACGGCGACGAACTCGGCCGCACCCAGCAGGGCAACAACAACGCCTACTGCCAGGACAGCGAGCTCTCCTGGATCGACTGGGACCTCACGGACGAGCAGCGCGACCTCATCGGCTTCACCCGCCGGGCCATCGGGCTCCGGCTCGCCCACCCCGTCCTGCGCAGACGCCGCTTCTTCCGGGGTGACACGGCCACGCACCGGGGCCAGCCGCTCCCGGACCTGGTGTGGCTGCGGCCCGACGCGCTGGAGATGAGGGACCAGGACTGGCGGCGCGCCGACGCGCACGCCGTCGGCGTCTTCCTCAACGGCGACGCCATCGCGGAGCCCGACGCCCACGGCAGGCCCGTGGTCGACGACTCCTTCCTGCTGTTGCTGAACAGCTACCGGGAACCGGTCCTCTTCGTCCTGCCGGACGCCGCGTACGGCGAGCGCTGGACCGCGCAGATCGACACCTCGGAGCCACTGGGGGTGGCGGACGAGGTGGAACACAAGGCAGACGCCGAGGTCTGCCTGGAGCCCTACAGCCTGCTCCTGTTGTCCCGCCCCGCCCGCGTCACCGCTGTCAGCGCACGGTCACGTTGAAGACGGGGGAGGCCGTCGACTTGTTGACGACGCGCAGATCGTTCTTGCCCTTCAGGCCGAGCTTGACGCCCAGGGAGTAGGCGCCGTTGCGGGCGACGGGGGCGGAAGCGGGCAGGGAGACCCACTGGCCGCGCTGCTTCTGCTGCAGGGTCACCTTGCTGCCCGGCTTCAGGCCGGTCGCGGTGCCGGTGACGCGGAACAGCTGCCACGCCTTGACGGACTTCACCGAGGGCTTCGCGGTGATCTTGGCCGTCGCGGCCGGGGCCTTCTGCGCGACGGAAGCGGGGTGCGTGGCCGGGGTCGCGGCCGTGGCGGCGGTGCTCGCCATGGCGACGGAGACCGCGCCGATGATGCCCACGGCAGCGATGCGCAGGGAGTGCCGCTTGGTGACGATCATGGAGATGCCTTTCCGTAAGGACATGGGGAGTTCACGCAGAAGGTGCGCTATTTCCCATTGGGGCCAATCACGACTGATTAGACGGCTGAACTCCCGTTTGCGTTGTCCTCGCAATGTCACCGTCCTGCAACAGGCGCTGCCCCTGTCACCGCCGCCGGTGCGGCGATCCGCATGGGCCGTTGGCTTGGTCGTGGTCGGAGGCGGCGCGATTGAGTGGGCCAATGGACCAGCCGTGAGGGGCTCGGTTGAGCCAGATGGTGATGAGATGGTCTGATGGACCTGTCGATGGCGCTGCGGATCTCCGCGGCGCCTTTTTCATGCGGGCAGATCGAGACGGGCACGGAAGGGGCGGCGGAGTTTTGCTGAAGAAGGTGTTCGTGGCACCGGATCCGGGAGGAATCCGGTGGCGCTTCGCTTCGAGGGCCGTACTCGGCATCTCATTGGCAGTGGTCGTGTGCGGTCTGGCCGGACACTCGCTCGTCGCCGCGATCACGGGTGGGCTCGCCGCGCTCCTCGCCCTCTTCACCGTCACGGACACGACAGTGCGGGGGCAGGCGATCACCACGGCGCTGCTGCCCGCCGTCGGGTTCCCCGTGCTGGCCATCGCGGCGTCACTGCACGCCATTCCGGTGGCGCGGGACCTCGCCTTCCTCGCCGTGATGGGCCTCGGCGTGTACGCACGGCGGTGGGGGCCGCGCGGGCACTCGCTCGGCGTGTTCGCCTTCATGACCTTCTTCATCAGCCAGTTCCTCCACACCGAGCCGGCGCAGCTGCCCCAGCTCTTCGTCGCGGTCCTGCTCTCGCTCGCGGCTTCATCGACCGTGCGCTTCGGTCTTTGGTGCTACGAGCGCAGGCTGCCGCCCGGCGCCGTACCGCCCGCTCCGCAGGCCGCCGGGGGACTGGCCAGGGCCACCACCCGGCAGGCGATCCAGGCGGCCGCGGGCGGCGCCTTCGCGCTGGCCGTGGGGCAGCTGCTCTCCGGTGAGCGCTGGTACTGGGCAGTGGGAGCCACATGGTGGGTGTTCGTCAACACCACCTCGCGCGGCGAGACGGTCGTGCGCAGCTTCCGGCGAGTGCTCGGCACGCTGATCGGGATGGCCGCGGGCCTCGTCCTCGTCGTACCCCTTGAGGGCTCGCCCGTTCCCAGCGCCCTGCTCGTGGCGATCGGCGTCTTCGGCATCTTCTACACGGCCGCGGTGTCCTACACCTGGATGATGCTCTCGGTGACGGTGCTCGCCGGGTCGCTGTACGGCCTGCTCGGCGTGCTGGACGCGAGCCTGCTCACGCTGCGGCTCGCCGAGACCGGCATCGGCGCCCTCGGCGCGGTCATCGCCGTGCTGCTCGTGCTGCCGATCACCACGCACGCCACGACCGAGGCCTGGATCGAGAAGGCGCTCCGCTGCGTGCACGACTGCACCAAGGAAGCGGCCGCACGGCTCGCGGGCACGGAGTCCGCCGACCCGGCCCGCCGCATCACCGAACTGGAAGCGATCCTCGGGCGCGTGCGCATGTCCCTCGCGCCGCTCGTGCATCCGCTCAGCCCGCTGAAGACCCGGAAGGGGCGCGCCCTTCAGGTGGTCGCGCTGCTCGACAACTGTGCGCGCGAGGTACGGGGGTTGGCCGCCGTCGCCGCCGATCCGGAGGCGTCGCACGACGCCCGGCTGGCCGCCGCGTGCCACCGTGTCGAGGTCGCGGTCGAGGCCCTGACCACGCAGCAGGCGGCACCCGCCGAGGTCAGCGCCGTCGCCGACCTGCCGCACGCCGTCATGGAGCCCGCCCTCGCGCATCTGCACAGCCTGGAGCGGGCCCTGGTCGACCTCGCCACCCCCCTCCAGAGGTCGGGACGCGCTCCGTTGCTGGGGGCCTGACCCCGAAACCTCAGGTCCGGAGCGGGCCGCCGGTGTCCGGGTCGCCGCCGTTCTCGAAGGCGTGGCGCAGGCGCAGCAGGCCGCGCCGGGCGTGACTCTTGACCGTGCCGAGGGGCCAGCCGGTGACGACGGCGATCTGGGGCTGCGTGAGGTCGTCGTAGAACGCCAGGCGCAGGACCTTGCGCTGCGGTGACGGCAGGCGGGCCAGTTCGTGCTCGACGAGCAGCTGGTCCAGCACGCCGTCCAGGGAGTACGCCTCCTCGGTGCGCACGGCGAGCGCCGCGCCCGCGGCGTCCACCAGGGCGGCCCGACGGGTGCGCGCGGACAGCGCGTCGGCGACCTTGCGCCGGGTGATGCCGATGAGCCAGCCCGCCAGGGTGCCGCGGCTCGGGGAGTAACCGGCCCGGCCGCGCCAGGCGGCGATGAACACCTGCTGCGTCACGTCCTCGGCCTCCCGCGCATCCCCGAGCGAGCGCCGGGCGACACAGTTCACCAGCGCGGCCCACCGGTGATGGACGACGGCCAGGCAGGCCTCGTCCCCTGCCACGAATCCGGTGGCCAGGTCCTCCTCGTCCCGGTCGGCCGCGCGGCCCGGCAGGGGGGCGGGACGGCTCTCGGCGACCGGTCGGCTGGCGATCATGGGCGGCGGCTCCTTCTGCAGGGGCACCGCTTCTTCCGCCCCGGGGTGGTCCGGCGCGGGCAGGCGGCTTGGTGCCGATCCTTCGCGCGGGCAGCGGGTCGAGCAACGTGCATCGATTCTGCGTCGTATTTTGGAGGGCATGAACGATTCAGCAGGCACGGAGCCGCCGGGGCCGCCCGGGGCCGCGATGACCTCGGGAGCCGTCGCCCGGCGCCTGGGCGTCTCGCCGACGACGCTGCGCAGCTGGGACCGCCGCTACGGCCTGGGGCCCGCGGTCCGTCCGCAGGGGCGCCACCGGCGCTGGGCGCCCCAGGACATCGCCATGCTGGAACACATGTGCAGGCTCACGGCGAGCGGCATCCCGCCCGCGGAGGCGGCACGCCTGGTCAAGAGGTCCGCACCGGCTGCGCGAGCCGTACCTGCCACGGGAGCCGTAGCTGCCCCGGCTCCTGAGCCGCCCCCTGCTGCCGCAGCGCGAAACGATTCTCCGGAGGGAGGAGAGGGACCCGAGGGACCCCAGCCGTCGGCCGGGTTCGGAGCCCCGCCGCTCCGACGGCGCCACCGCAACGCCAGCACCGCGCTGCCCCTCGGTCACGTGCGTCAGGAGTGCCGCGGCCTGGCCCGCGCCGCGGTCCGGCTGGACGCGCACGAGGTGCAGAGCAGGCTGAATGCGCTGGTCGGTGAGCACGGTCTCGTACCCGTGTGGGAAGAGGTCATGGTGCCGACGCTGCGGGCGGTGGGGCGCAAGTGGGAGCTGTCGGACGACCGCTATGTGGAGGTCGAGCACCTCCTGTCCTGGCACATCTCCACCACCCTGCGCAGTGCCCCGCTGCTCCGGCCGCACACCGCACCCCTCATCGACAGTTCCCCGGTCCTGCTCGCCTGCATGGCGGACGAGCAGCACACCCTGCCTCTGGAAGCGCTCAACGCTGCCCTGGGTGAGGAGGGGGTGCCGACCCGCATGCTGGGTGCGGCCGTTCCGGCGGAGGTGCTCGTCGCCGCGGTGCGGCGCACCGGGCCCGCGGCCGTCGTGCTCTGGTCGCAGGCCCGTCGCACGGCCGGGGAGGCGGTCGCCCGCCGGGTGGCGGCCATGGAGTGGGGGCCCGCGGGGGCCCGCAGGCGCGCCCTCGTGCTGCCGTCGGGGCCGGGCTGGGGACGGGCCGCGCTCACCGGGCTGGCCCGCTGCACCAGCCTCCGGGACGCCGTCACCCTCCTGAGCACGCCCCACCGCACGGCCGACGCCCTGCCCTCGGCCCGCGAGGTCCTCGCCGACCTGCGCAACGGCCGCGCCTAGGGACCTTCCTTCGGGACCCTCCGACGGGACGTCCGACGGATCTCCGCGCCGTCGGTGCATCCAAGTGGCGGTCCCGTGCGGAAAGCTGGGCATGGGCGGACGACCGGCGAGGGGCTTCATGCAGGACACGGACATCGCCATCGTGGGGGCAGGTGCGGCGGGCCTGTCGCTCGCCTACCGGCTGGCTGTCGGCCGTCCCGGTGGCCGGACGCCGTCGGTGGTCCTGGTCGACGCGCCCGCGGGGCCGCTGAAGCCCGCGGAGCGCACCTGGTGCTTCTGGGAGGAGCCGCACGGCGAGTTCGACGCCGCCCTGACCGCCGTCTGGGACACCCTGCGCGTCCGCGCCCCCGACGGCGCCGCCGTCGCCGCCTCGCCCGCCCCGCTGCGCTACAAGATGCTGCGCTCCAGCTCCTTCGAGTCCCTCGTCGGCGACCGCCTCGCCGACGAGTCGAACGTGGCACGCCTGGAGGCGGTGGTCGAGGAGATCCGCGACGTCGGCAACGGCGCCGAGGTCCACACGCGCACACCCGGCGGGCGCCCCCTGACGCTGTGCGCCCGATGGGTGTTCGACTCGCGCCCGTTGAGAGTCCTGCCGCCGGGCAGGACCACGCTGCTGCAGCACTTCCACGGGTGGTTCGTCACGACCGACCGGCCCGCCTTCGACCCCCTGGTCGCGGACCTGATGGACTTCCGCACCCGCCAGCCCTCGCACGGCCTCTCCTTCGCCTACGTGCTGCCCACCAGCCCGCACCAGGCCCTGATCGAGTACACGGAGTTCTCCCGCCAGGTCCTCGACGACGAGGCGTACGACGAGGCGCTGAGGCAGTACCTGACACACGAACTGGCCCTCGGCGCCCACGAAGTCGTCCGCGTGGAGCACGGCGTGATCCCCATGACCGACGCGCGCTTCCCGCGCCGCGCAGGACGCTCCGTCTTCCGCATCGGCACCGCGGGCGGCGCGACCCGGCCCTCGACCGGGTACACCTTCGCCGCCATCCAGCGACAGACACGCGCCATCGCCGCCGCCTACCACCGGGGCCGCACCCCACAACCGCCCCCCGCGCACTCGGCGCGGTCACGGGCCATGGACGCCGTACTGCTGCGTGCCCTGGACACCGGCCGGGTGAGCGGGGCGTCGTTCTTCACCCGCCTCTTCCGCCAGGTCCCCATGGAGCGGCTGCTCCGCTTCCTCGACGGGCGCACCAGCGTCCGCGAGGACCTGACGATCGGCCTGCACACCCCCGTGGGCCCGATGCTGTGCACGGCCGCCGAGCTGCCCCGGCTGCCCAAGTACCGGGCCCACGCCCCCGCTTCAGCCCCCACCCCCACCCCCGCGCCCGGGTCGGCCGACCGGAAAGAGAACTGAGATGACCGTGCTGCGCGACGACACGCTGTCCGCCGCGTTCGACCACGCCGCCCGCACCTACGACCGGCTGGTCGCGGCCAACCCCGGCTACCACGCGCACCTCCGCCGCTCCGCCCGGCGGCTGCAACTGCCAGGTGCCGGAGCCGGGTTGCGGCTGCTCGACCTGGGCTGCGGCACCGGCGCCTCCACGGCGGCGCTGCGCAGCGTCGCGCCGCTGGCCGAGATCGTCGCGGTCGACGCGTCGGCGGGCATGCTGGAGCGCGCCGAGGCCAAGCCCTGGCCGCCCACCGTGACGTTCGTGCACGCCCCCGCCGAAGGGCTCGAACAGGCGGGCGTGGAAGGCCCCTTCGACGCGGTCTTCGCCGCCTACCTGTTCCGCAACCTCGCCGACCCGGACGCCGTACTCGCCACGGTCCGCGCGCTGCTCGCCCCGAACGGCCGACTGGCCGTGCACGAATACACCCTCAGCGGGCGCCTGACGGACCGTCTGGTGTGGACGGCCGTCTGCAAAGCGGTGGTGCAGCCCGCGGGCACCCTGGCCGGTGACGGCGCCCTCTACCGGCATCTGTTCCGCAGCGTGTCCGGCTTCGACACCGCCGACGCGTTCGCCGCACGCACCCGAAGGGCCGGGTTCACCCGCGTACGCGTCCTGCCGATGCCCGGCTGGCAGACCGGCATCGTGCACACCGTGCTGGCCTCGGCCGACGACTCCGGCGAGGCGGCCCGATGAACCGTCACGTCACGGCACCGGCCGCGGCGGCCCGCCGCGGCCGCGACCGCCGCGCCCGGGTGTGGCAGGCCCCGTCAGGACTCGCGCGCGTGCCGCAGGGCCAGACCCGCACGACGGCCGTCGTGGGCGGCGGCCTCGCCGGTCTGGCCGCCGCCACGGCCCTGGCCGAACGCGGCGTCGAAGTGACCCTGTACGAGCGCGAGTACCAGCTGGGCGGCCGCCTCGCAGGCTGGCCCATCGAGCTCGCCGACGGCTCCACGGCCACCATGACCCGTGGCTTCCACGCCTTCTTCCGCCAGTACTACAACCTGCGCGGCCTGCTGCGCCGGGTGGACCCCGGCCTGACCACGCTGACCGGCCTGCCCGACTATCCGCTGCGGCACAGCGCGGGATTCCGGGACAGCTTCGCGAAGGTGCCGCGCACCCCGCCGTGGAGCGCACTCGGCTTCGCCGCGCTGAGCCCCACCTTCGGCGTGCGCGACATGGCCCGGATGAACCCCCGCGCCGCACTGCCCCTGATGGATGTGCGCGTCCCCGAGATCTACCGGCAGCTCGACCGCACCAGCGCGCAGGAGCTCCTCGAACGCATCCGGTTCCCCGAAGCGGCCCACCACCTGGCCTTCGAGGTGTTCTCCCGCAGCTTCTTCGCCGACCCCCGCCAGCTCTCGGCCGCCGAACTCGCCCTCATGTTCCACATCTACTTCCTCGGCTCCAGCGAGGGTCTGCTCTTCGACGTACCGCAGGAACCCTTCCCGGCGGCCCTCTGGGAGCCGCTGGCCGACTACCTCACCGGTCACGGCGTCGACATCCGCACCGGGGACCCGGTGGAGAGCCTGCAACCGGCACCGGGCGGCGGGTTCCGCGTCACCACCGAGAACGGCGGAACACAGCACGACACCGTGGTGCTCGCCCTCGACACGGCGGGCCTGCAACACGTCGTCGCACGGTCGCCCCGGCTGGCCGACCGCCAGTGGCGGGAGCGGATCATGCGGCTGCGCACCGCCCCGCCCTTCCTCGTCTCCCGGCTGTGGCTCGACCGCCCCGTGGCCGCCGACCGCCCGGGGTTCATGGGAACCAGCGGATTCGGGCCCCTGGACAACGTCAGCGTGCTGGAACGGTGGGAGGGCGAGGCCCTGCGCTGGGTCGCCCGCACCGGCGGCTCGGTGGTCGAACTGCACGCCTACGCGGTGGAGTCGGGCACCGACCGGACAGCGGAACAGGAACGCCTGCGGGTGCAGTTGCAGCGCCTCTACCCCGAGACGCGCGACGCCAAGATCGTGGACGAGCGGCACGAATGGCGTGCCGACTGCCCGCTGTTCGAGGTGGGCGGCTACCAGGACCGGCCCACCGTGCACACCGCGGACCCGGCCCTGACGGTCGCGGGCGACCTGGTCCGCGCCGAGCTGCCCGCCGCCCTGATGGAGCGTGCCGTGACGACGGGATTCCTCGCCGCGAACGCGCTGCTCGCACGCTGGGGGCTGAGCGGCCAGACACTGTGGTCGGTCCCGGACCGGGGGCGGGTGCGGGCGCTGCGGGCACTCAACCGGCTGGTCGGCACATGAGAGCCTGAGGCCGAGAACGCCGCCCCAGTGATCACGCGACCGGGTGATCACCCGATCCGACATCCAGACGACCGGTGGAGAGTGTCCGCATGGCAGGCAGCGTTCCGGAGCCCGACGACCTGTTCGTCGGGCGGGCGGCCGAGCGGGAGCGGCTGGTTCCGGCCCTCACCACGCATCGGCTGACCACCCTCACCGGACCGGGGGGCGTGGGCAAGACCCGGCTCGCCTCCCACACCCTCCGCTTCTTGTCGGACCCGGAGTCCGAGGCGCTGGGCGAGGCCCGCTGGGCCGATCTGGGAGCCCTGCCGGACGAGCGGCGGCTGGTCGAGACCGTCGCGGAAGCCGTCGGGTTCGCGGACCACACGCACGGCAGACCGCTCGAGGCGCTCTGCGGCTGGTTGTCCGACCGGCGGATCCTGCTGGTGCTCGACTCCTGCGAGCACCTCGTCGCCGCCTGCCGCGAGTTGCTCGGCGAGCTGCTCACGGTCTGCCCGCGGCTCACCGTCCTGGTCACCAGCAGGCAGCGGCTCGACATGCCCGCCGAAACCGTCATCGAGGTCGACCCGCTGCCCCATGAAGGGGACGCGTTCGCGCTCTTCATCGACCGTGCCGTCGCCGTGGCTCCCGCCCTGAGCATGCGGACCGCGCAGCAGGACGAGGACGCCGAGGAGGTCTGCCGACTGCTCGACGGCGTCCCCCTCGCCCTGGAGCTCGCCGCCGGACAAGTCATGCACCACACCCTCAAGGAACTGCGCAGCCGTCTGCACGCGCAGGAGCCCACGCTGACGGCCGTGCGGCCCGTCTGGCCCCGCCGCCATCGCTCCCTGCGCACCGCCATGGGGTGGAGCCACGAACTCTGCGATCCGCTGGAGCGGTTGCTCTGGGCGCGTCTTTCGGTCTTCCGGGACACCTTCGACGAGGACTCCGCCCGCAGCGTCTGCTCAGGGGGGCCGATGTCCGCGGAGGCGGTCGGGATCGCGCTGCGCGGGCTCACGGCCAAGTCGGTGGTCACCCGCAGGCCGGACGGCCGGTTCCGGCTCCTGGGCAGCGTCCGCGACTACGGCTGGATGTGGCTCGGCGAGCTCCAGCAGCGCGAGACCGTCCGGAACCGCCACGCCGCGTACTTCCTCGCGCTGGCCCGGTCCGCCGACGCGGGCTGGTTGGGCCATGACCAGGCCGCCTGGTACCGGACGATCGGGGAGGCCCACACCGATCTGTGCGCCGCCCTCGACCACCTCATGGACACGGCGCCCCACCGGGCCGTGGAACTCGCGGGCCTGGTCGGCTTCTTCTGGAGCTGCTGCGGCCACCTCCGCGAGGCACGCGCCTATCTGACCCGGGCCCTGCCCCTCTCCCCGTCCCACACCCCGGAACGGGCCAAGGCCCAGTGGGCGCTGGGGGTGGCCGTACTGTTGCAGGGAGACCACCGCACGGCCACGGACCTCGGCCGCCGGTGCGCACGGGACGCGGCACGTTCGGACGACGCGGAAGGACGCCTCGCGGCCGCCTATCTGCTGGGCATCACCCACCTGTTGTCGGGCCGGGCCGACAAGGCGCACACGGTCGCCGTCGACGCGCTCCGGCAGGCACCGGCATCACCCTTCGCCTCGCCCTCGGTCCTGCGCTGCCATCTCGTCGAGGTGTTCGCCCTCACCGGTCTCGGCCGGCTGACGGAGGCGGCGAGCAAGGCCGCCTCGCTGCGGGCGGGCTGCGCGGCGCGCGACGAGTGCTGGACGCGGGCCTACAGCGATTACCAGCTGGCGCTCATCGCGCTCATCCAGGGCGAACCGGAGCGGGCCACCGAGTGCGCCCGCGCCATGCTGGCGGGCAAACGCCGGGTCGGGGACAGCTTCGGCATCGCGCTCGGCATGGACCTGCTGGCCGCGGCGGCCGCGGCACAGGGCCAGGGGGAGACGGCCGCGCTGCTCTCCGGTGCGGGCGAGTCGTGCTGGCGCTCGGTGGGACACACCCAACGGGGCATGCCCGAACTGCGCGACGTACGCGAGACGTGCTGGCAGACGGCCCGCGCCACCGTGGGCGAGACGCTCTTCGAGCAGGCGTTCCAACGCGGCATGGAGGCCGACACCGGCGCCGTCGTCACCCTGGCGGTCGAAGGGCGCCTCTCCAGCGGGGTGTGACGCGCCCTTTCCCGTACGCAAACGACGCTCAGCCCGGAAACCGGCCCGAGCTGCGCAGGGTCCAGCGGCGCTCCGCGTACGCCAGGTCGTCGCGCCACAGACGGCCCGCCGCCGCCCGCATCAGGGGCCGCAGCGCGGGCGCGGCGGCCTTGGCGGCGAGGAAACCGGGGCGCCCGGACGTGGCGATCACCGCTTCGACGACCGCGGTACGGGGGTGCCCTGCCCGGTCCGTGCCCAGCGGCGTCGCATGGGTCTCCACCACGGAACCCGCGCCTTCGCCATGGGTGATGTGCATGATGACGGTCCGCGGCTCCGGGGCGGTGAAGACCGCCCGCACCGGCACGACCGCGCGCCCCGCCACCTTGAAGGACACGTCGACGGTGAACGCGTCGTGCTGCGGGTCGTCCTGGTCGTCGTCCGGGAGGGGGGCCACGGTCAGATCGACGAAGGAGTACGGGTGGAACCACGCGCCGTGCCAGGGGTCGAGCCGGTTGGCGACGACGTCCTCGGGCTCGCAGCGCCCGCCCACCGTCATCACGGCCGCCACGCTGTGCGCGGGGTCGGGGCGCGGGGGGAGGACGGGCCGGTCCAGCGGCCGTTCGCCGCCGATGTCGTCGAGCCTGACCCAGAGCAGTACGCCGTCGTCGAAGGCCGGGTAGGGGCTCCAGCCCGCGAACGGCTGCCCGTCCAGGGACATGCCGTGCCAGTGACAGATCAGCGTGCCGCAGCGCACCGGGCTGTCCTTGAGCGGTGCGCCCAGGTGCGGGCAGGCGCCCGGGCCCGCCCGCAGCACCCCCTCGGCGTCACGCCACAGGACGAGCTCCCGCCCTGCCACCGTGCGGCCCAGCGGACGGTCGTCCCTGAGCTGCCGGGTAGCGCCCACCACGTACCAGTTGCCGGAGGGGCGGCTCTGGGCGCGCTTCAACGCGGCGGCGATGACGGCCGGTCGGGCTTCGCGCCACGTCGGGCGCTGGTCCTCCCAGGCGACGGGGCGACGGCGCAGCCGCAGGGGGTAGCGCCCGGGCTCGGGGGAGCGGCTGCCGCTCATACCGGTTCCTTCCGGGACGGTGGGGTGCACGCGCCGTCGGGCGACGGCGCGTGTCCGTGCGGGGCGGGCGGCAGCGCGGGGCCGCCGTCCTGACGGTGCCTCAGCCGTGCGGCGGCCACCCGGACCAGGCCGTCGCAGGCGACCATGGCGCGGCGGCGCCGGGCGACGACCGCCCGTCGGTGCAGGACGGCGTATCCGTCGTCGGCGATCGCGTCCAGGATCGCGCCGTACAGCACGAAGGCGGTGCGGATGCAGGGGCGTGCGACGGGATCGAGCATGGCCAGGCCCGGTGCCGCCGTGCGGTAGACGCCGCGGGTGAAGGAGGCGGCTGCCCGCAGCGCCTCGGTGACCCTGGGGTCGGTGCGTCCGGTGGTGCGGCTCCAGTGCAGCAGCGCGCGGTCGACGCCGTGCGCGGCGAGCAACTCCTGCGGCAGATAGGTCCGGCCGCGGTCCAGGTCCTCACCCACATCCCGCAAGAAGTTGGTGAGCTGGAAGGCGACACCGAGGGCGGCGGCGTGCGGGGCGGCCTCGGCACGGGGGACGACGGTGCCGAGCACGGGCAGCATCTGCAGACCGATGACGGCGGCCGAGCCGTGCATGTACCGCTCCAGATCCTGATAGGTGGGGTACTCGGTCACCTCCAGGTCAAGCCGCATGGACGTCATGAAGTCACTGAAGTGCTGCGGGTCGATGGCGTACCGGCGGGCGGTGTCGGCCAGGGCCGTCACGACGGGTTCGCTGCTCGACCCGGTCCGCATCCCCCGCTCCAACTGGTCCTGGAGCCGCCGCAGTGCCAGGGAGCGCTCGGCGGGTGCGGTGGTGACCTCCAGGTCGTCGACGATGTCGTCGGCCCACCGCGCGAAGCCGTACAGGGCGTGCACGGCGGGCCGTCGCTCCGGCGGCAGCAGCCGGGTCGCCAGGAAGTACGTCTTGCCGTGGCGGGCGTTGAGGCGTCGGCAGTGGCTGTAGGCGGCGCGCAGCACGGGGTCGGTGATCGCCGCCGCGTCCAGCTCCCGGGCGCTCATCCGTTCCCTGCCGTGATGCGCGCGGCGGCCAGCTTGCCGGAGATCAGGACCGTGGGCACGCCCACACCGGGCGTGGTGCCGCAGCCCGCGAGGACCGCGTTGTCCGTGCCCCGCACCAGGTTCCGGGGCCGGAAGGGGCCGGTCTGCGCGAAGGTGTGGGCGGCGGAGAACGGGGTGCCCGCGGCATGGCCCTGGGCTGTCCAGTCCGCGGGGGTCACCAGGCACTCCTCTTCGATGGCCGCGCCGATCCCGGTCAGTCCGCGCCGCTCCAGTTCGGCCAGGAGGCTGTCGCGGTAGCGGGGCGCGAGGTCGGTCCAGTCCCGTGCGGCGGGACCGATGGCGGTGTTGGGGCAGGGGGCAAGCACGTAGTGCAGATGGCGGCCCGGCGGGGCCAGGGCGGGATCGGTGGCCGTCGGCCGGGTGATGAGCAGGGACGGGTCGGACATGAGGTTCCCGGTGCGGGTCAGTTCGTCGAAGGTGCGTTTCCAGGCCGACCCGAAGGAGATCGTGTGGTGGGCCAGTCGGGGCCAGGTGCGGTCGGTGCCGAGGTGCAGGACCACGGCGGACGGCGAGTGCCGCAGCGGCGTCGGACGGCGCGGTGCGCGGCCCAGGAGTCCGTACGCGACGGGGAGGTCCGGGGTGAGGACCACCGCGTCGCAGGGGATGCGGTCCCGGTCGGTGACGACGGCCGTGATCCGGGAGCCGGACCGCTCCAGGTGCTGGACCGTGTGCCCGTACCGGAGGTCGGCGCCCGCGTGCGCGGCGGCGTCCGCCATGGCCCGCGGCAGGGCGTGCATGCCGCCCCGCGGGAAGTACACCCCGGCGACGGTGTCCATGTAGGCGATGACCGCATAGGCGGCCAGGGCCCTGGCCGGTGGCACGCCCGCGTACAGCGCCTGGAAGGAGAAGACCCGCCGCAGCCGCTCGTCGGAGATGAACGAGGCGATGCGTGCGTCCAGGCGCCCGAAGCCGCCAAGGGCGGCGAGCCGGGCCAGATCGGGGGTCAGCAGTTGCAGCGGCGAGTCGAAGTTGGCGTCGATGAACCGGCGCATCTGGAGGCGGTAGAGCCGCGTCAGCCAGGCGCGCAGCCGCCGGTACCCCACCGCCTGCCGGGCACCGGCGAAGCGTTCGATCTCGGCTTCCATGGCCTCTGGGGAGGTGTGCACGTCCAGTGCGCTGCCGTCGGCGAACCGGGCCCGGTAGGCGGGGTGCAGCGCCACGAGGTCCAGCCGGTCGCGCAGGCTCTCGCCCACCGCGGCGAAGGCGTCCTCGACGAGTTCCGGCATGGTCAGGACGGTGGGGCCGGTGTCGATCCGGTAGCCCGCCCGCTCCATCAACCCGGCCCGGCCGCCCGGGTGGTCGGCGCGTTCGACCACCGTGACCGCGCGGCCCGAGCCCAGCAGGTGCAGGGCGGCCGACAGGCCCGCGAGCCCCGCGCCCACGACGACGACATGGTCGGTCCGCCCAGGAATGGTCCTCATCGGCTCCCGCTCTCGGTCCGGGGGATGTGCAGGGCCGCCGTACCCTCGGCCGCGGGCAGACCGGCCACCCGGAGGAAGAGGTCGTGCAGTCGCCGTTCCGCGTGGGGGACCAGGACGCCGGAGGCGAGGTGGCGGTGCGCCTGCCGGACCAGACGGCGGATCTTGTCCTCGACGATCTGGCGGGCCCCGGTCGAAACGAACGCCTCCCGCACCCTGTGCACGTCGTCGTCGTCCAGGTCGGCCCGGCCCACACAGCGGGCGAGGAGCGCCAGCACGTCGTGGTCCGCCGCGGTCTCGGCCCGGGCGGTGGCCACGGCCAAGAGGTACGTTCCTTTGCCGTCGCGAATGTCGTCCCCGGAGGGCTTGCCGGTCTCCCCGGGCTCGCCGAACGCGCCGAAGAGGTCGTCCCGCAGCTGGAAGGCGATTCCGGCACAGCGACCCGCCGAGCACAGGGCGCGAGTCGCCGCCTCGTCGGCACCGGCCAGCGCCGCGCCGAACGCCAGCGGGCGTTCCACCGAGTACAGGGCGCTCTTGAGTGCGGCCGTCCGGACGGATCTGATCATCGACCGCGAACCGGTGGCCTGTGCCTGGAGGTCGAGGTACTGGCCCGCCACCATCTCCGCCCGCATGGCCTGCCACAGTCCGCGGACCCGGGGCGCCTGCGCCGCGTCGAGACCGGTCGCGGCGACCACGTCGTCGGCCCAGCTGAGCGCCAGATCACCGGCGAGGATCGCGGCGGCCACTCCGAAGGGCTGAGCCTGCCGTATGGAGGGGCCGTACTGATTCTGGAGTTGTACGTGGATGGCGTCCCGGCCCCGGCGCAGCGGTGAGCCGTCCATGACGTCGTCGTGCACCAGAGCGCACGTCTGGATGAGTTCGAGTCCCGCGGCCAGCTGCAGGGCCGCGTCCGCCTGACCGGGCCCGGCACCTCCCGCACACGCCCGCAGCCCCCACCACAGGAACCGGGAGCGAATGCGCTTTCCGCCGCGCAGGGTGAACCGGGCCACGCGGGCCGCGATGTCCCCCGCGAAGGTGGGGTCGATGGCCCTGGCTTCCTCCAGCCGTTGGTGGAGGATCTCCTCCAAAGTGCGCTGCACCGCGGCGGACACGTCGGCGTCGATGGCATGTGCGCCCTCGCGTGCGCCCTCGTGTGTGCTCTGCCGTGCGCCGTCGTGTGCGCCCTCACCACCCAGGGTGTTCTGCTTCGTCCCCTCTGCGGATCCCGAGCGCATGGAGCGTCCTCCCAGCCGTGGCACTGATCGATACGGGCTACAGAACGCTTCGGCCGCCGAGGGCCCCCCGGATGCACCCGCATGCCATGAACCGGCCCGTCACCGCCACGGCACGGGCGGAGGCGCCGCTACCGCCGCGCCCGCCCTCAACCCGCCGACATGGCCGTGGATTTGGCCATTTCATTACCGAATTTGGGTCGAAATCGCGTCACGCATCCGGACGTCGGCACGGCGGCCCCGACTCCGGGTCGTGGGTGCCCGCGAGCGGGGGGACCCGCATATGCCCTGGTCACAGGGCGTGTCCTCACCGTTACAGACGTGTGAGCGTTCACGGAATCGCCGATCCGGCGCCAAAGGGTGGCCACAAATTCCACACATCCCCTCTCCATGTCCGTCCCCATGCTCTAGATTGTCCGTGCTTCAGCTGTTCGGGCACGAGGCGACCATTAACTGATCAATAAGTCCGGCGCTACGGACGGCGAGCAGTCGCGTCTCCGGTGCCAGACGTGGGGGTGATCAATTTCCGGGGCCCGATTAGGGGCCTTGGGTGCGGGGAGCATCCGGGGTTTCGACGGGTTCCGGCACCGGTTCGAGAGTCTGGCCAGGCGTGCATTCGGTTGCCGCCAGGGGTGGGTTTTTCAAATAGCGCTGGAATAGCCGGGAAGTCATGCGCGTGGGGCGCGGTCTTCCCGCGGGGAGGAACGGCGCGGTGCGGGAGGCGGGGGCCTCCCGTGGGGAGGAAGAGAGCGGGGGGCGGGGGCCTCCCGGGGGGAGGGGACAGTGCTGGGCGAACACGTCGAACCACTGGGGACCTGGGGGGTTCTGTGCGGCAGGGGGGATTAGTCAGCCCGTTTCCGTCGGCGCGCAATCGTCTGACGAATGGAACAATCAACCAACCCGACCAACCCGCGACCGAATGGGAGCAGCGGTACCGACGTGCCGTGATCATCAGCGATACCGTAGCCACCGCTTTCGTAGTGGCGGGAATCGGTATCTTCTTCGGGGCCCGGGACGCGGCCAACTGGCACGAGAAGTGGGGCATTCTCGCATTCGGCACCGAGTTACTGGTGCTGGCAGCGCTTGCTATGAGCCGTGCGTGGGCTCCGTCCGTGCTCGGTCAAGGCGCCGAGGAATTCCGGCGGCTCGGACGCTCGCTGTTCACGGCCGTTGTCGTACTCGCGCTCGGCGGAATCGCCCTCACATCGCGGAACATCAAGCTCTGGATCTTCGTCGCGATCCCCGCGATCGGGCTCCTCACGATGACCGCGCGGTATCTGCTGCGTCTGCGGCTGCACAAGCAGCGGCAGGACGGCCGGTGTCTGCGACCGGTGCTCGCCGCCGGGAGCCCGGCCACCGTGCTGGACCTGATCAGCAGGGCCCGCAAGTTCCCGCATCTCGGCTGGCGGGTGGAGGCGGTGTGCACGGCGGACGGCCTCGGGCCCGACGGCGACCATCTGGACGGCGTGCCGATCGTCGGCGGCCTCACGGACGTCGCGGGCCACGTGCGCCGCGACGGCTACCGGGTCGTCGCGGTCACACCGGATCCGCACTGGTCACCTGACCGGCTCCAGCGGCTGGCCTGGAACCTCGAAGGCAGCGATGCCGAGATGGTCGTGGCCCCCGTCCTGATGGAGGTGGCGGGACCGCGGCTGCACGTCGACGCGGTGCTCGGCATCCCGCTGCTGCGGGTCAGCATGCCGACCTTCACCGGCGGCCGCCGGGTCGTCAAAGGGGTCGTCGACCGGATGGGCGCGGCGATCCTGCTGATGCTCTTCGCGCCGCTGATGGTGCTCGTCGCGCTGTTCGTCCTGGCGGACAGCCGGGGCGGGGCGGTCTACCGGCAGCGAAGAGTCGGCAAGGACGGCCGCGAGTTCACCATCTTCAAGTTCCGCACCATGGTCACCGGGGCACACAGCGCGCGTGCCCAGCTGGCCGACAGCAACGAGGGCGCAGGGCTGCTGTTCAAGCTCCGCCGTGACCCGCGGGTCACCCGGGTGGGAGCAGTGCTGCGCCGGTACTCGATCGACGAGCTCCCGCAGCTGTTCAACGTCCTCACCGGATCGATGTCGCTCGTCGGGCCGCGGCCTCCGCTGCCGGAGGAGTCCGCCGCGTACGGCCCGGACATCCGGCGGCGGTTGCTGGTCAAGCCGGGGCTCACCGGACTGTGGCAGATCAGCGGGCGCAGCGACCTGCCGTGGGAGGAGGCGGTCCGCCTCGACCTGAGGTACGTCGAGGACTGGTCGCTCGCACTCGACACGGTGATCTTGTGGAAGACACTGCGCGCGGTGATCCACGGGCAGGGGGCGTACTGATGCGCGGGGACCGGCGTCCGACAGGGGCGCGTACAGCAGGCCGGTAGGGCCTGCCTGGGGGGAGTAAGCAGTCATGAAGATCAGCGTTTTCGGGCTCGGCTATGTGGGCTGTGTGTCGGCCGCGTGCCTGGCCGGTATGGGGCACGAGGTCATCGGTGTCGACGTGAACCAGGTGAAGGTCGACCTGGTCAACGACGGCAAGGCCCCGGTGGTCGAGGAGCGGATCGGCGAGCTCACCGCCGAGGCCGTGCGGACCGGTGCGCTGCGCGCCACCGCCGACGTCCGCGAGGCGATCATGAACAGCGAGGTGTCGCTGATCTGCGTCGGCACGCCGTCGGAGCCCAACGGCAGCCTGTGCACCACGTACTTGGAGCGCGTCACCGAACAGATCGGTGCCGCGCTGGCCGAGCGGGGCGGACGGCAGACCGTCGTGTTCCGCAGCACCATGCTGCCCGGCACCTGTCTGAACCTGCTCGTGCCGATCCTGGAGAAGCACGTCGGTGGCACGGCAGGGGCGGACTTCGGGGTCGCGGTCAACCCGGAGTTCCTGCGCGAGGGCACGAGCGTGCGGGACTTCTTCGACCCGCCCAAGACCGTCATCGGCGAGCTCGACCCGGCGAGCGGCGACGCGGTGGCGGCACTGTACGAAGGGCTGCCCGGCGAGGTGTTCCGGGTGCCGGTCCCGACGGCCGAGGCGATCAAGTACGCGGACAACGCGTTCCACGGCCTGAAGATCGGCTTCGCGAACGAACTGGGCGCGGTGTGCCAGGCGCTCGGTGTGGACTCGCACCAGGTCATGGACGTGTTCATGGCCGACCGCAAGCTGAACATCAGCCCCGCCTACCTGCGGCCCGGCTTCGCCTTCGGCGGCTCCTGCCTGCCCAAGGACCTGCGCAGCCTGGTCCACGCCGCGCAGCGGGCCGACGTCTCGGTGCCCATCCTCGCCCATGTGCTGCCGTCCAACGCCGACCATCTGCAGCGCGCGGTGGAGCTGGTCGAGCGCACCGGCAAGCGCCGGGTGGGCCTGTTCGGCCTCTCCTTCAAGCCCGGCACCGACGACCTCCGCGAGAGCCCACTCGTGGAACTGGCGGAGAGACTCTTCGGCAAGGGTTACGACCTGCGTATCTACGACGCCAACGTAAGCCTGTCCCGGCTGATCGGCGCGAACCGCGAGTACATCGAGACCCGGCTGCCGCACCTCGCGCAGCTGCTCGCGGACTCCGTCGACGAGGTGCTGGAGCACGCCGACGTATGCCTGGTCGGAACCAGGGATCCCGCCGTGCTCTCGGCCCTGCCTCACGGCGAAGGACCGGTTCTCATCGACCTCATCCACCTTCCCGACGCCGCTGCGCGCCGGGCCGAACCTGGGTACGTGGGCCTTGCTTGGTGATGCAACACATGGCGGCCGGACCGGCCGCCGAGCGCTGATTCTGGTGGAGAACCTGTCCGTCCCGTTCGACCGGCGGGTGTGGCAGGAGTGCACGACGCTTCGCGACGCGGGATGGACGGTGCACGTCATCTGTCCCCAGGGGAGCAAGCGGGACACCGAGCCGGAGGCGGTGATCGACGGGGTGCGGATCCACCGCTACCCGTTGCGCGCCGCCACCGGAGGACCGGCCGGCTATCTGCGGGAGTACGGCTCGGCGTTGTGGCACACGGCCCGGCTGGCCCGCAAGGTCGGCCCGGTCGATGTGGTGCACGCCTGCAACCCGCCCGACCTGTTGTTCCTGCCTGCCCTGTGGCTGAAGCGGAGCGGTGCGCGGTTCGTGTTCGACCAGCACGACCTGGTGCCCGAGCTGTACCTCTCCCGGTTCGACCGGGGCGAGGACCTGCTCTACCGCGGTGTGTGCGCGCTGGAACGGATGACCTACCGGGCCGCGGACGTCGTGCTCGCCACCAACGAGAGCTACCGGGACGTCGCGGTGCGCCGCGGCGGCAAGAAACCGGCGGACGTCTTCGTGGTGCGCAGCGCGCCCCAGGTCGACCGGTTCCAACCGGTGCCGCCCGAGCCGGAGTTGAAGCGCGGCAAGCCTCATCTGCTGTGCTATCTCGGCGTGATGGGCCCGCAGGACGGCGTCGACTACGCCCTGCGGTCCCTCGCGAAGCTCCGCGACGACCTCGGCAGGACCGACTGGCACGCGGTGTTCGTCGGCGCGGGCGACGCCTTCGACGCGATGGTGGAGCTGTCCGGGCGGCTCGGACTCTCCGAGCAGGTGCAGTTCACCGGGCGCATCCCGGACGCCGACCTGGTGCGCTACCTCTCCACCGCGGACGTCTGCCTCTCGCCCGACCCGCGCAATCCGCTCAACGACGTGTCGACCATGAACAAGGTCCTGGAGTACATGGCGATGGGCCGCCCGATCGTCTCGTTCGATCTGCGGGAGGCCCGGGTCTCCGCCGGTGACGCCGCCGTCTACGCGCCCGCCAACGACGAGGCGCGGTTCGCCGAGCTCATCACGGTGCTGCTCGACGACCCGGAGAAGCGGGCCCGGATGGGCAAGATCGGCCAGGAGCGGATCGGCGGACAGCTCTCCTGGCAGAACTCCCAGCGCTCGCTGCTCGCCGCCTACACCGCCGCCTGCCGTGACCGTGCTTCGGTGCCGACGGGCGCCCCGGGACGTATGGGGAGGAGGCCGCACCGTTGAGCGACGACACGATACGCCTGGCCACGATCGGCCGGATCCTCCGTCGGCGCTGGCGGCTCCTGGCCGTACTCGCCGTGGTGGGCGCGCTCTTCGGTTACGGCACCTCGGTGCTGCTCTTCCCGCCGCGGTACACGGCGTCGGCATCCGTCCTGCTGCCCGGGCAGTGGGAGGAACGCGAACTGCTCACCCAGGCGCAGGTCGCAACGAGTTCGTCGGTGGTCGACCGCGCGGCCGCCGAGCTCGGCTGGAAGGGCGTCAGCGCCGCCGAGCTGAAGGACAAAGTGAGTGCCAAGGCCACCGACGGGAACATCATCAAGATTTTGGGTACGGCCGAGAGCCCGGAGCGCGCACAGCAGCTCTCCGACCGCATGGCCCAGCAGTTCGTCGCCTTCTCCGCACGGCTCACCGGCGGCAACACCGACAGCGGAGCGGACACCGGTCCCGAGGCGCTGCGCAAGAAGATCGAGGCGACCAACCGCCGCATCAGCGACCTGGCCGAGGCGGCCGACCCGGGACGGACCGTGGAAGGCGTCCAGGCCCGCACCTCGCTCGAGAAACTGCGCGCCTCGCTGGAGGAGGCCATGAAGAAGCTGGACCAGGCCGAAACCGTGTCCAGCAAGGCAGGCATGGTCGTCATGGGGCCCTCGCCCCGGCCGACCGGCGAGGCACCACCGACGAGAAACCAGCTCATGATCGGCGGGGCGGCGCTGTTCCTGGTGGCCGCCGTCATCGGCCACCTCGCCGCCGCCCGCATGAACCGCAGGCTGCGCACGGAACCCGAGATCGCCGCGGCGCTGAGCACGGAGCTGCTCGGCACCGTCGACGTACCCGGGGACCGGCACATCCACGCGGAGGGCGGCGGCATGCGGGCCCGAATCCGCCGAATCCTCGGCACCGACACCCGGTGGGACACACCGGTCCCGCAGCGATCGGGCGACGAGGCGAGCAGACGGATCCGCTACCGGCGCGTGTGCGCCCGCCTTCGCAACAAGCTGCCCGCCCCCCGGCGCCTGCTGGTCGTCGTCCCCGACGGCGACGAGATCGCCCGCCGGGCCGCGGACCAGCTCGTCACCGAGGCCGCGAGTGACCCCTCGGCCACCGGCGCGAACAGGGGACACCCCATGCTCCGCGTCGTCGAGGTCCCGGTGACCCGGCCGATGGTGCCGGACCGCGACACCGAGTCCGGTGCCCTGGTCGTGCTCAGCGCGGGCAGCTGGACCGCGGGCGAGCTCGCAGGCATAGCCGAGGCGTGTGCGGACGGCAGGCACGAGGTCGTCGGCGTCGTCGTCGCCGGCGCCGTCCGGGCCCGACCGGCACGCTCCGCCGACCAGCCTCCGGAGAAGGCCACCCTGGCCCTCGCCGTGCGCGGCGACGCGACGGGAGGTTCGGCGTGATGACGAGCGCGACCGCGGACGCGCCGACGGCCACTCCGCTCTTCGACCTCCAGGCGCTGGTGGTGTCGGTGCGCAGGCGCCGCCGCCTCTGGTGCTCCCTGGCACTCCTCGGACTGCTGATCGGCGCGGTGCTCGCGGTCGCGATGCCGCCGCCGCCCAGCGCGGCGACCAAGGTGCTTGTCGCGCACCAGGAGGACCAGCCCAACGACACCGGAACACTGATCCGCACCGACGTCCAGCTGCTGGGGACCACCCGGATCGCGGGCGAGGCCCTGAAGTCCCTCAAGTCCTCCGAGAAACCGGCAGACTTCCTCCGGGACTACCGGGGCACCGGCCTCACCAACAACCTGATGCAGATCGATGTGACGGGTGCGAGCGAAGCCGACGCGGTGGCCCGGGCCAAGGCGCTGGCCGACGCGTTCGTCGCGGACCACGTGCGGCGGATGCAGAAGGCCGCGAAGGCAGAGGCCAAGGCCCTGCGCGACCAGCGTGACCGCATGCGGGAAGAGCTCGCCCAGGTCAACAAGGCGATAGGAAACAGGTCGCCGGAGAGTGCCCCGCAGGACTCGGCGAGCATCGAGTCGCTCTTCTCCCGGCGGGCCGAACTCACCTCGCGCATAGCCGACTTCGGCCAGCGCGCCGAGGAAGCGGGCATGGGCACGCCCAAGCTCGTCGCCGGTACGCAGATCGTGGACGCCCCGCGCGCGGTGCAGTACTCCATGCCCAGGTCCGTCGCCACCAAGGCCGGGATCGGGCTCGTCCTCGGGCTCGTCCTCGGTCTCGCGGTCGCCGCCGTCAGTTCGGTGGTGGCGGACCGCCCCGTGCTGCGCAGGGAGATCGCGGCGAACCTGGGCGCCTCGGTCATCGCCGAAATGCGCAGGGTGCACAGCAGGCCGGGCGGACTGTGGCCGTTCCGAAGCGCCAGGGCGGCCCGCGAACGGCTCACCGTGACCCTGGCCCGCACCGCACGCCGGTCCAGAGAACCGGTGTCGCTGCTGGAGCTGGGCTGTGCGCGCAGTGCGAGCGCCATCGCCCTGGACGTCGCGGGGGAACTGGCGACGGAGGAACCCGTGGTCGTCATCGACGGCCTGCCCGGCACGGAGCTCGCCAACAGCCGCCGGACACCGGGGGACGTGACCGTGGTCAGCGGCGCACGTGCCGCGGGCGTGTCGCACCAGACGCGCAGGCTCGGCGTCGGCTCGGTCGCGCCCGGCACCGCGTGGACCGACCTCCAGTACCTCGGCAGCCAGACCGTGCTCGTCGTACGGGCCGGGCACGGCAGCGCCGCATGGCTGCACACCGTGGCGCGGCAGCTCGCGGACCAGCGCATTCCGGTGATCGGTGTGGTGCTGATCGACCCCGATCCGCGTGACCGGTCCGACGGCACGCTGTGGGACGGGCTGCACACCGCGCTGCGCGGCCCTCATGAGCGGCCGGTCCGGCAGAGCGGGACGAGCCAGCAGCGGACGGAACGGTCGTCGATGTCGGCCGCACGGGTCCCGTACAGCGATCAGGAGGCCAGGTAGACATGTGCGGCATCGCAGGGACTTACCTATGGCCGGACGGGAAGGCCGTGACCGACCGGCTCACCGACGTCCTGGCCCACCGCGGTCCGGACGCGGCGGGCCGGTACGGCCACCCCGTCGGTGACGGCGAGGTGCAGCTCGGGCACCGCCGTCTCTCCATCATCGACCTGACCGAGACCGGCGCCCAGCCGATGGTCTCGGACGGCCTCTGCCTCACCTACAACGGCGAGTTGTACAACGCGCCCGAACTCCGCGCCGAACTGGCGGGCGCCGGGGTGCGCTTCCGCGGCACCTCCGACACCGAGGTGCTGCTCGAGGCCTGGCGGCGCTGGGGCACGGACTGCCTGCCCCGGCTGCGCGGCATGTTCGCGTTCGCCGTCTTCGACGAGCGCACCGGTGAACTGGTGCTCGTCCGCGACCAGCTCGGCATCAAACCGCTGTTCCTGCTCAGACGCGGCGGGGGCCTGGTGTTCGCCTCCGAACTGAAGGCGCTCGCCGCCGTCACCGGCGGATCGCTCGAGGTGGACCAGGCGGCGCTGGTGGCCTCGCTGCTCTACTACTGGGTGCCGGACTCGCGCTGCGCGTACCGCGAGGCGGAGAAGCTGCCGCCGGGCAGCTGGCTCAAGGTCGGGCCCGACGGGCGGGTGGAGCGCGGCAAGTTCTGGAACCTGAAGGACGTCGCGGCCGAGGGGCAGGAGCGGGCCCGCGGCGGCGAGTTGCCGGACCTGGCCGCCGTCGTCGAGGAGTCGACGAAGCAGCACCTGCTCTCCGACGTCCCCGTGGCGACCTTCCTCTCCGGCGGTCTCGACTCCAGCTACCTGACCGCGCTGGCGGCCCGCCACCAGCCGGGGATCTCCGCCTACACCATCGGATTCCGCGCCGAGGACGCCAAGTTCGAGGCGATGCCGGACGACCTGCGCTACGCCCGGCAGGTCGCCCGACGGTTCGGCGTCGACCTGCACGAGATCGAGATCGCGCCGAACGTGCTCGACCTGCTGCCGCAGATGACGCACTCCCTGGACGAGCCGATCGGCGACCCCGCCGCGATCAACACCTATCTGATCTGCACCGCCGCCCGGGAGGCCGGGGTGAAGGTGATGCTCTCCGGGATGGGCGCCGACGAGCTGTTCGCCGGGTACCGCAAGCACCTCGCCAACAAGATCGCGCTGCGCTACCAGCGCGTCCCACGGCCGCTGCGGCGCGGGGTGTACGCGGCCGTGGACCGGCTGCCGGTCGCCACGGCCCGCCGCGGGTACCGGTCGGTGCGGTTCGCGAAGCGGTTCCTCTCCTTCGCCGAACTGCCGGAGGAGACCGCGTTCCGGCGCAGCTACACCATGTACGACCAGGACGAGCTGCTCGCCCTGGTCAATCCGGACCTGGCAGGGACGGTCGACGACGTACTGACCGAGCACGCGGACATCTACGCGGACAACGAACTCGACGACTTCGTCAACCGCATGTGCCTCGGTGACTCCAGGATGTTCCTGCCGGGCCTGAACCTCACCTACACCGACCGCTCCAGCATGGCCGCATCGACCGAGGTCCGGGTGCCCTACGTGGACGTCGAGGTGGTCAGGGCGGCGTTCGCGTTCCCCGGCGCCCGCAAGATCGCCGGGCGGCAGGGCAAGGCCGTCCTCAAGGAGGCGGCCACCTCGATCCTGCCCAAGGAGATCGTCTATCGGCCCAAGGGCCTGTTCAGCGCCCCGCTGCGGGCCTGGATGAGCCGGGACCTCGCGCCGCTGGTGCGCGAGGTGATCAACGAAGGCGAGCTCGTCAAGTCCGGTTTCCTGCGCCGCGACGCGCTTCGGCGGATGGTCGCCGAGGACGCCGCCGGGCAGCAGGACTTCTCCAAGCATCTCTGGCATGTGCTGACCCTCGAGTACTGGTACCGCGCTGCCGTGTCCAAGCAGTCCAAGGAGTTCGTGTGAAGCAAGTGGTGCAGAACTACAAGAGCGGCGAGCTGGCGCTGCTCGACGTGCCCGTGCCGGGCTGCAAGCCGGACGGTGTGCTGGTGCGGAGCGCCTACTCGCTGATCTCCACCGGAACCGAGCTCATGAAGGTGTCGGAGGCCGGGATGTCGATGGTGGGCAAGGCCCGCTCCCGGCCCGACCAGGTGGCCAAGGTGATGCAGAGCGTGGCCACCAACGGGGTGCCCGCCACGTACCGCAAGGTGATGGGCAAGCTCGACTCCTACACGCCGCTCGGCTATTCGCTGTGCGGGGTGGTCGAGCAGGTCGGCGCCGGGATCGACGACGTGAAGGTCGGCGACCTGGTGGCCTGCGCGGGCAACGAACACGCGTTGCACGCCGAGCTGAACTGGGTGCCGAAGAACCTCTACACCCCGGTGCCGGAGGGCCTCGCGCCGCGGCACGCGGCCTTCGGCACCGTCGGGTCGATCGCGATGCAGGGCGTCCGCCAGGGCGAGCCGCAGCTCGGCGAGGTGGCACTGGTGATCGGCCTCGGGCTGATCGGCCAGCTGGTGGTGCAGCTCCTCACCGCCGCGGGGGTCCGCGTCGTCGGGGCCGACCCCGACCCGGCGCGCTGCGAGCTCGCCGCCCGCCTCGGCGCCGCGGCCTGCGGCGATCCCGCGTCCGCGGCCGTGGAGGCCGCCGTCGTCGAACTCACCGCCGGGCACGGAGTGGACCAGGTGTATCTGGCCGCGGGCGGCGGCAGCAACCAGCCCGTCGAGCTGGCCGCCCACCTCAGCAGGGACCGCGGCCGGGTCGTCGACATCGGCAAGTGCCGCCTGGACCTGCCGTGGAACGCGTACTACGAGAAGGAGCTCGACGTCCGGTTCTCCCGTTCGTACGGCCCCGGGCGCTACGACCCGGCGTACGAACTCGAAGGGCGGGACTACCCGATCGGCTATGTGCGCTGGACCGAGCGCCGCAACCTGGCGTGCTTCCTCGACCTCGTCGCCCGCGGCAGCGTCGACGTGGAGCCCCTGATCTCCCACATCGCCGACTTCGACGACGCCGTCGCGACGTACCAGCGCCTGAAGGACGGCGACCTCAAGGCCGTCGCCGTGCTGTTCCGCTACCCCGAACACACGGAAGAGGCGCAGGAAGCGGCGGCCCCGGCGGGGGCCGTGCCCGCGGTGAAGCTGCGCAGCAGCTCCGTGCCCGCATCGGCCCGCGCCCTCAAGTCGCCGGTGCGGCTCGCGTTCGTCGGCGCGGGCAACTACGCCACGTCCATGCTGCTGCCGCACCTGACCGGGCGCGACGGCGTCAAACTGTCGACCGTCGTCACCACGACGGCGCTCTCCGCGGCCAACGCGAAGCGCAAGTTCGGCTTCGACGAGGCGACCACCGACCTCGACGCCGTGCTCGGCGACAAGTCCATCGACGCGGTCTTCGTGGTCACCCGGCACAGCTCGCACGCCGAACTGACCAAGAAGGCGCTGCACGCGGGCAAGGCCGTGTTCGTGGAGAAGCCCCTGGCCCTCGGCGAGGACGAGCTGGCCGGTGTCCTCGAAGCGGTGGAGGAGTCCGGCAACGACCGGCTCCAGGTGGGCTTCAACCGCCGGTTCGCACCGCTGCTGCAGGAGGCCAGGAAGCGCTTCGGCGCCCGCACGGGACCGGCCAGCGTCCGCTACCTGGTCAACGCGGGCCGTCTGCAGCACGGCAGTTGGTACCTCCAGCAGGGCAGCGAGGGCACGCGGTTCGCCGGTGAGGGCGGGCACTTCATCGACACGGTGAGCTGGCTGCTCGGGGCCGATCCGATATCGGTGTACGCGCTCGCCACGCCCGGCAACGAGGACCTCCAGGTCGTGCTGAGCTACCCGGGCGGGTCCACCGCCACCATCAGCTATGTGACCTCGGGACCTGCCAGCCTCCCCAAGGAGACGCTGGACCTGGTCGCGGACGGCAAGGCGCTGCGGCTCGACGACTTCGTCCGCGCCTCGGTGTTCCTCGACGGCACGGCAGGCCGCAAGCGGTGGGTCAGCTCGCGGCTGCCCAAGGCCAGGGACAAGGGCCAGGAGGCCGAACTGGCCGCGTTCATCAGGGCCGTGCGGACCGGCGGGCCGATGCCGGTGCCGCTGGAGTCACTGGTCGCCACCACGGCGGCCACCCTCGCCGTGCAGGCCGGTCTGGCCGCCGGTGCGCCGGTGACGCTGGCGGGGGCGCGATGACCGTGAGTTCGGGAGGTCCAGGCTGGTACCTGCGGCGGCTGTCCCGGATGGGGCCGCGGGAGATCGGCGGCCGCGTCGGTGACGCGGTGCGCAGGCGGCGGTGGCGGTCGGCGCCGCCCGCCTGCCCGACCCTGGCAGACCCCCGGTTCACCTCGGTACTGCCCGCGGGGGCGCTCGCCGCCGTGCCGCCGGAGGCCGCGAAACGGCTCGTCGCCGAGGCGGACCGGCTGATGGCAGGGCACGTCACGTACTTCGGTGTGGACCGCGACGACCTGACCGAGCCGGACTGGTGGTACGACCCGAAGACCGAGCGCCGCGCTCCGTGGGGCTACGCCTTCGACGTGCCGTACCGCAACGAGGACGCGGTCGGCGACATCAAGCAGATCTGGGAGCTGTCCCGGCACCAGTACCTGACCGTGCTCGCCGCCGCCTACGCGATCACCGGGGAGGAGCGGTACGCGGAGCGCGTGGCCGAGCACCTGCGGTCGTGGTGGGCGGCGAACGCGCCGCTGCGCGGGGTGCACTGGATCAGCGGCATCGAGCTGGGGATCCGGCTGCTCTCCTGGGTGTGGATCCGCAGGCTGCTCGACGCCTGGCCGGGCGCGGCCGAGTTGTTCGAGAAGAACCCGGTGGCGATCAATCAGATCTGGCACCACCAGCGCTGGCTGGCCGCCTTCCCGAGCCGCGGGTCGTCGGCGAACAACCACATCATCGCCGAGGCCGCCGGACAGGCGGCCGCGGCCTGCGCGTTCGACTGGTTCCCCGCCTCGGAGCGCTGGCGCGACGGCGCGCTGCGGTCGCTGGAACGGCACCTGCGCAGCAACACCTTCCCCTCCGGCCTCAACCGCGAGCTGGCCAGCGAGTACCACGGGCTCGTCCTGGAGCTCGGCCTGGCCGCGGTGGCCGAGGCGGATGTTGCAGGTGTGCCGGTCCCCGGGGCCACGCGCCTCGTGCTGCTGCGCATGACCGACGCGCTCGCGGCCGTCGTGGACAACCGGCTGCGGCCGCCGCGGCAGGGGGACGCCGACGACGGGCACGGACTGATCGTGGACGGCGCGGGCACCGACCGCTGGGCCTCGCTCCTCGCCACCGGCGACGCCGTGTTCGGATCCCTCCCTTGGTGGCCGGAGGCGACCGGCTCCGATGTGCGCACCCCGCTCCTTGCCGCGCTGATCCGGCCGTACGCGAAGGGGGGAGCCGCGCCGACGGTGACCCGTCCGGCCGACAGGCCCGCCCACTTCGCCGACGCGGGCATGACGATCCTGCGCGGCCCGGCGGGGATCTGGTGCCGCTGCGACGGCGGTCCGCACGGCTTCCTCTCCATCGCCGCGCACGCCCACGCGGACGCGCTGTCCGTGGAGGTCCGGCACGACGGGGTCGACGTGCTCGCCGACCCGGGGACGTTCTGCTATCACGGGCAGCCCCATTGGCGGCAGTACTTCCGCTCGACCCTCGGCCACAACACCCTGGAGCTGGACGCCGCCGACCAGTCCGTCTCCGGCGGCCCGTTCCTGTGGACCCGGCAGGCCCGCAGCCGCGTCCTGGTCGCGGACCCCACCGGTGAAGGAGCGGCCCGCTGGTGCGCCGAGCACGACGGCTACCAGCCCTCCGTGCACCGCCGCCGGGTGGAACTGGCCGCCGAGAGCGGGGAGTTGCGGGTCGTCGACGAGGTGCGCGGTCCGCACCGGGCCGTGCGGCTGGCGTTCCACCTCGGCCCTGCGATCACCGCGGAGCTGGCGGGGAACCGGGCCGCGCTCACCTGGACCCGGGACGGCGAGGAGCGCTCCGCGGTGCTCGACCTGCCGGGGCAGCTGCACTGGCGCGAACACCGCGGCGAGAGCGACCCGCCGCTCGGCTGGTACTCCGCGGGCTTCGGGCGCAAGGAACCCTCCACCACGCTGATCGGCACCGGTTTCGCCGACGGCGTGCAGGGGTTCACCACCGTACTCAGGTTCCGTGGTTAGGAGGGGACGAGTGGCGATCAAGTGGCGGCACTGGGCGCTGCCGGTGGCACCGGTGGCGCTGGCCCTGCTGGTGGCGACCGGCTGCGACAGCTCGTCGAGCGCGCCGGGCACGTCGAGCGCGCGGCCGAAGTCGACCGGCGGTCCTGCCGCGTCCGTGGCCCGGGTGTGCGCCAAGCCCGCCGCCGGTCCCGAGAAGGCACCGGCGGGCGCGGTGAAGGTCGACGCCTCGGTCGTCGGCGACCTGGTGGCGAAGACCAAGAGCAGCCCCCCGAACACCACGTTCTGGCTCGGCCCCGGCAAGCACAGGCTCGAGTCGGACCGCTACGCCCAGGTCATGCCCAAGAAGGGCAACCGCTACCTCGGCGCGCCCGGCGCGGTGCTGGACGGCAGGAAGAAGAACCAGTACGCGTTCAGCGGCGCCGCCCGCAACGTCACCATCAACGGCCTGACCGTGCAGCACTTCGTCGCGCCGCACAACGAGGGCGTGGTCAACCACGACATGGCCGACGGCTGGGTGATCGAGCACGCGAAGATCCAGTACAACTCCGGCGCCGGGCTGATGGCCGGGGCCAGCCAGCAGGTACGCGACAGCTGCCTGCGCAGCAACGGCCAGTACGGGATGAACGCCTACAAGACCGGTGACTCGATCAAGGACCTGGTGGTCGAGGGCAACGAGATCGTGGGCAACAACACCGGCGACTGGGAGCGGCGGCGGTCGGGCTGCGGCTGCACCGGAGGCATCAAGTTCTGGGCCGTCGACGGCGCCGACATCCGCGGCAACTGGGTGCACGACAACCGCGGGGCCGGACTCTGGGCGGACAACAACAACAACGACTTCCGCATCGAGGGCAACGTCCTCGAGGCCAACGACGGCGCCGCGCTGATGTACGAGACCAGCTACAACGCGGTGATCCGCAACAACACGTTCCGGCGGAACAACTGGGTCGAGGGCCGCAGGTACGCCGACCGCGGGGACGACTTCCCGTACGCGACCATCTACGTCTCCGAGTCCGGCGGCGAACCGCGCGTCCGGGCCCGCACGGACAAGATCGAGATCTCCCGGAACGTGCTGGAGAACAACTGGAACGGGATCACCCTCTGGGAGAACGCCGACCGGTTCTGCAACAGCCCGGCCAACACCTCCACCGGCTACTGCACGCTGCTGGTGAAGGACACCGACCGCTGCAAGCGCCCGGCCATCACCAAGGAACCGCTGTACGCCGACTGCCGGTGGAAGACCCAGCGCGTCGACATCCACGACAACCGCTTCGTCCTCGACCCGTCCGTCGTCAAGTGCGCGGACGAATGCGGCCGCATGGCGGTCCTCGCCAACTACGGCACCTACCCGAAGTGGTCGCCGTACAAGGGCAAGGGCGTGTCCGAGGCGATCACCGACAAGCAGGGCAACCGCTGGCGCGACAACGACTACCGCGGCCCGTGGAACTTCGTCGCGGGCGACCAGACCCGGAAGCTCGACTCGGGGCAGTGGCAGGACACGCCGCACCGGCAGGACGCGGGCAGCACCTTCGTCCGACAGGCCGGTGATTGAGATGGAAGGGGACCTGCGGTACGGCGGACCCGGCGGGACGGACACGGCAAGTGCCCAGCCCGGCAGGGAAGTTCGCCCTGCCGGTACGCCGAGGGCCGTCGGGATCTCCTGGGCGCTGCTCGGCCTCAACACGCTGGGCTCCGCCGGGGCGAAGACCATCGTCACCCTGCCCCGCTCCCTCATCCAGATGGCCACCATGGGCGCGCTGGTCGCCGCGTTCGCGCTGGCCCTCGCCCTCAACCTCCGACTGCGCATCCGGCCCAGCGCCTTCGTGTTCCTGCTCACCCTGCTGCTCATACCGAGCGTGATCGCCAGCGCGCACCTGGAGGTCGGGTACGGCGCGCTGTTCCGCTGCGCCAGGCTCGCCCTCTTCGTCGGCACTCTGTGGCTGCTCAGCCGCTGGTGGGACGGGAGCATGACGTTCGTCCGCTACCACATCCGGATGTACTTCGTGGCGCTCGGCACAGTCGCCGTCGGCCTGGCCGTCTCACCGGGCACGGCGATGCCCGAGTACTACGGCGGACGCCTCGTCGGCGCGCTGTGGCCGCTCACGCCGCCGCAGATCGGACAGTACGCCGCCGTGATCATCGGGCTCACCGTGCTGCTCGTCATCGGCCGCAGGACCACCGGAGGCAGCGCGGCGCTGGTCATCCTGCCGTCGCTCTTCCTGCTCGCCCTGACCCACACCCGCACGGCCACGGTCGGCATGCTCATCGGCCTCACGCTGGCGATCGGCTCGCTCGTCCTCACCAGCGCCGCCGCCCGCCGGTTCTTCGTCTGGACGGTCGTCTTCACCACGGTGGCCGGGGTGGTGTTCTACTCCGCGCTCCAGTCGTGGTTCCTGCGCGGCCAGAGCCAGGAGAGCTTCTCCAACCTCACGGGCCGGGCCAAGGTCTGGGACGCCCTCCTCGCCGCGCCCCGCACGGGCGGCGAGAAGTGGTTCGGCGTGGGCCTGAGCGACAAGTCGTTCGGCGGGCTGCCGATCGACAACAGCTGGCTCGCCGTCTACCAAGAGCAGGGTCTGATCGGCGTCACCATCGTGGCGGCGATCATCCTCGTCCTCGGCGGTGTCGCGCTGCTGCGACCGCCGTCGCTGGCGAGGGCCTGCGCGATTTTCCTGATCAGCTACTGCGCGATCTCGTCGTACACCGAGGCCGGTCTGGGTGACGCCTCGCCGTACCTGCTGCATCTGGCCCTGGCCGCCGCACTCCTCGCGGCACCCGCCACGGCCACGCCCGCCCCGGCGGCCGCAGTACCCGGACGACATGTCCCGCGATGGGCACGGAGGTGACTTCACACATGCACGACATGCGCGTCCTGGTGGTGCACAACCGCTACTCCTCGGCGCAGCCGAGCGGGGAGAACAGGGTCGTCGACGAGGAGGTGGCGCTGCTGCGCGCGGCAGGCCACCATGTCGACCTGTTCGAGCGGCGCAGCGACGACATCGCCGCCCGGTCCCTGCTCAGCAAGGCCACGGTGCCGCTGCTCGTGCCGTGGAACCCGGCGGTCCGCGGGGAGCTCACCAAGCGGCTCCGCGCCGAGCGGCCGGACGTGGTGCACATCCACAACGTCTTCCCGCTCCTGTCGCCCGCGGTGCTCGCCGCCTGCGCCGACGCCGGGGTGCCCGCCGTCGCCACGCTGCACAACTACACCCAGGTCTGCGTGCCCGGCACGCTGCACCGCGACGGCCTGCCGTGCAACGAGTGCGTCGGATCGAAGACGTCGCTGCCCGCCGTCCGGCACGGCTGCTACCGCGACTCCCGCCTCGCGACGGTGCCGCTCGCGGTCAGCCTCTCGGTCAACCGGCGGCGGTGGTGGTCCGGCGTGGAGCGGTTCTTCTGCATCTCCGCGGCGCAGCGCGACATCCTGGCGCGGTCCGGCATGCCTGCCGAACGGCTCGTGGTGAAGCACAACTTCGTGCCCGACCCGGAGGCCCGCCGCTCGGGCGACGGGGAGCACCTGCTCTATCTCGGCCGCCTCGCGGAGGCCAAGGGGATCCGGCTGCTGATGGCCGCGTGGGACGAGCTCGCCGCGGCCGGTGGGGTGGGCGTACCGCTCGTGATCGCCGGTGCCGGGCCGCTGGCGGACGAGGTGACCGCCTGGGCGGCGGGCCGGGACGACGTGCGGTACGTCGGCCTGTGGGACGCGGCGAAGTGCCAGGAGGCCGTCGCGCGTTCGATCGCCGTGGTGGTTCCCTCGACGGCTCTGGAGACGTTCGGTCTGGTGGTCGCGGAGGCGATGGCGGCCGGGGTCCCGGCCGTCGCCGCCGCGCACGGCGCCTTCGTCGAACTCGTCGAGGACGGTGTGACCGGGCTGCTGCACCGGCCGAGCGACTCCGGCTCGCTCGCGTCCTGCCTGCGGCGGGTCGCGGCCGAGCCGGGCGCCAACCGGGAGATGGGCCGGGCGGCCCGGCGCCGGTACGAGCAGGGGTTCAGCCCGGCCGTCGGCCTCGAACGCCTGGTGGAGGGGTACCGGACCGCGATCGCGGGCCGGTCGGGCGGCGGGGAGAGCCCGTCGCCGACAGGAAATGGAAGCACTGGCTCGCGGTGGGGGACACGCGCGAGCAGATATGGGGGGAACCGATGACACGATGCCGACTCTGCGGTTCGGCGACGCTGGCGAGCGTCGTCGATCTGGGGGCGACACCGCCGTGCGAGAGCTTTCTCGCCGCGGACGAACTGGACCGGCCCGAGCCCGCGTACCCGCTGCACCTGCGGGTCTGCACCGACTGCTGGCTCGCACAGATCCCTCCGCTGATCACGCCGGAGGAGACGTTCACGCAGTACGCGTACTTCTCCTCCTTCTCCACCTCCTGGGTGGAGCACGCGCGCACGTTCGTCGCCGACGCCGTGGAGCGGACGGGGCTCGGCCCGGACGGCTTCGTGGTCGAGGTCGCCAGCAACGACGGATATCTGCTGAGGCACGTGGTGGACCGCGGGATCCGCTGCCTCGGCGTCGAGCCGTCCGTGAACGTCGGCGCGGCGGCGCGGGACGCGGGCGTGCCCACGCTCACCGCGTTCCTCTCCCCGGACACCGGCTCCGAGGTCCGCGCCGAACACGGCCCGGCGGACCTGGTCGTGGCGAACAACGTGTACGCGCACATCCCCGACGTCGTCGGGTTCACCCAGGGCCTGCGCGCGCTGGTCGCCGACGACGGCTGGGTCTCCATCGAGGTGCAGCACCTGCTGACCCTGATCGAGGAGAACCAGTACGACACGATCTACCACGAGCACTTCCAGTACTACACGGTCGCCTCCGCGATCCGGGCCCTCGCCAGCGGCGGACTCGCCCTCGTCGACGTCGAGTTGCTGCCCACACACGGCGGCTCCATCCGGCTGTGGGCCCGCCCGGCCGAGGTGGCGGGCGAGCCGAGCCGCGAGGTCGCCGACGTACTGGCCCGAGAGAAGGCCGCCGGACTGCAGGAGCTGTCCGGGTACACCGAGTTCTCCGCCCGGGTGGCCAAGGTGCGCAGGGACCTCCTCAAGTTCCTGATCGAGGCGGCCGAGCGCGGCGAGACGGTCGTCGGCTACGGCGCCCCCGGCAAGGGCAACACCCTGCTCAACCACTGCGGCATCCGGCCCGACCTGCTCGCGTACACGGTCGACCGCAACCCCTACAAGCACGGCAGGTACACCCCGGGCACCCGCATCCCGATCCTGCCGCCCGAGCAGATCGCCGCGGACAAGCCGGACTACGTCCTCGTCCTGCCGTGGAACCTGCGGACCGAACTGGTCGAGCAACTCTCCTTCGTGCACGACTGGGGCGGCCGCCTCGTCTTTCCCATCCCGGAACTGAGCATCGTCGAGGTGCCCGCGAAAGAGGTAACAGCATGAAGGTCGTTCTGTTCTGCGGCGGCTACGGGATGCGGATGCGCAGCGGTGCCGCGGACGACGTGCCCAAGCCGATGGCGATGGTCGGGCCGCGGCCGCTGATCTGGCACGTCATGCGCTACTACGCGCACTTCGGGCACAGGGAGTTCATCCTCTGCCTCGGATACGGCGCCCACCACATCAAGAACTTCTTCCTCAACTACGAGGAGACGACGTCCAACGACTTCGTCCTGCGCGGCGGGCAGACCGAACTGCTGTCCACCGACATAGCCGACTGGACGATCACGTTCGCCCAGACCGGCATCGAGTCGCCGATCGGCGAGCGGCTGCGCCGGGTGCGCCACCACCTGGACGGCGACGAGATGTTCCTCGCCAACTACGCCGACGTGCTCACCGACGCCCCGCTGCCGGAGATGATCGACAAGTTCACCCGGCGCGACGCGGGCGCGTCGATGATGGTCGTGCCGCCGCAATCCTCCTTCCACTGCGTGGAGCTGGGCGACGACGGCCTGGTGGGCGGCATCACCCCGGTCAGTGAGCTGCCCATGTGGGAGAACGGGGGCTACTTCGTGCTCCGCCAGGAAGTCTTCGACCACATCCCCAAGGACGGCGACCTGGTCGCCGACGGATGCGCCCAACTGGCCAAGAGCGGCCGCCTGGTGGCGCACCAGCACCGCGGCTTCTGGAAGCCGACCGACACCGTGAAGGAGCGCGCCGCGCTCGACGACGCCTACACCCGGGGCGACCGCCCGTGGGCCGTGTGGGAGCGGGACAACGCCGGGGTGAGTGCGTGATCCGGCTCGGGACAGGGTCCCTGGAACGGATCGTCGCGGTGGGCGCACACTGCGACGACATCGCCATCGGCGCGGGCGGCACCCTGCTCGCGATGTGCCTCGCACGGCCGGGCGTCCGCGTCGACGCGCTGGTGCTCTCCGGCGGCGGCAGCGAGCGGGAGCAGGAGGAGCGGGCCGCGCTCGCCGCCTTCTGCCCGCGCGCCGACCTGCACCTGACCGTCCTCAAACTGCCGGACGGGCGGATGCCCGTGCACTGGGACGAGGCCAAGGCCGCGGTCGAGGAACTGCGCGCGCGCACCGAGCCGGACCTCGTCCTCGCCCCGCGCACCGACGACGCGCACCAGGACCACCGCGGCCTGGCGCAGCTGATCCCCACCGCGTTCCGCGACCACCTCGTACTCGGCTACGAGATCGTCAAGTGGGACGGCGACCTCGGCCGCCCGGTGGCGTACCAGCCGCTGTCGCCGGAGATCGCCGAAGAGAAGGTGCGCCTCCTCCAGGAGCACTACCCCTCACAGCGGCACCGGCCCTGGTACGACCGGGAGGCCTTCCTCGGCCTCGCCCGGATCCGCGGAATCGAATGCCACGCGCGCTACGCCGAGGCGTTCGCCGTCACCAAACTCACTCTCGACCTGGGGGATTGAACCTTGCGCGTACTGCTCACCGGACACCAGGGCTACCTGGGCACCGTGATGGCCCCGGTGCTCACGGCCGCCGGCCACGAAGTCGTCGGCCTGGACTCCGGCCTGTTCGCCGACTGCGTCCTCGGCCCCCGGCCCGCCGACCCGCCGGGACCGCGGGTCGACCTGCGCGACGTCACGGCCGAACACGTCGCCGGGATCGACGCCGTGATCCACCTGGCCGCGCTCTCCAACGACCCCCTGGGAGCGCTGGCGCCCGACCTCACCTACGACATCAACCACCACGCCTCCGTCCACCTGGCCCGGCTGGCCCGCGACGCCGGAGTGCAGCGCTTCCTGTACGCGTCCACCTGCTCGGTCTACGGCGCCGCGGGCGGCGGCGAGCTGGTGGCCGAGGACGCCCCGCTGCGTCCCGTGACGCCGTACGCGGAGTCCAAGGTGCGGGTCGAGGACGACCTGCACGAGCTGGCCGACGGCGACTTCAGCCCCGTGTACATGCGCAACGCCACCGCCTTCGGCTACTCGCCCCGGCTGCGCGCCGACATCGTGCTGAACAACCTGGTGGGCCACGCCCTCCTGTCCGGCCAGGTGCTCGTCCTCTCCGACGGCACGCCCTGGCGCCCGCTGGTGCACGCCGTCGACATCGCGCGGGCCTTCACCGCCGCGCTGGCCGCACCCCGCGACGCGGTGCACGACCGGGCGTTCAACATCGGCAGTGAGACCAACAACGTCACGGTCGCCGAGATCGCCGAGCAGGTCGCCGAGGCGGTGACCGGCGCGGAGGTGGTGATCACCGGGGAGACCGGCGCCGACCCGCGGTCCTACCGGGTGGACTTCTCCCGGTTCCGCGCCGCGATCCCCGGCTTCGAATGCGAGTGGACCGTCAAGCGGGGCGCGCTCGAACTCGCCGACGCCTACCGGAAACACGGGCTGACCCGGGAGGACTTCGAGCAGCGCTTCACCCGCCTCGCCGTGCTGCGCGCGGCGACCGACGCAGGTACCGTCGACGAGACCCTGCGGTGGCGCCGATGACCGAGGCAGGTCGGCAGATGCACGAGCTGGTGGAGCGGCTGTACCCGCTGTGCCGGAGCATCACGGGCGACGGAGTGCGCGCCACCCTGAAGATCGTCGACGAGTACGTCCAGCTGCGGATGCACGAGGTGCCGACTGGGACGCAGGTGCTCGACTGGACGGTGCCGCAGGAGTGGAACATCCGCGACGCCTACATCGCCGACCCCGCGGGCAACCGGGTCGTCGACTTCGCCGCGTCCAGCCTGCACGTGCTCGGGTACAGCGTGCCGGTGGCGACGACCATGCCGCTGGCCGAACTCCGCGCCCACCTGCACACCCTGCCCGACCACCCGACCTGGGTGCCGTACCGCACCAGCTACTACAAGCCGGAGTGGGGGTTCTGCCTGGCCCAGGAGACCCTGGACGCGCTGCCGGACGGCGACTACGAGGTGCGCGTCGACTCCACACTCGCCGACGGCCACCTCACCTACGCCGAACACGTGGTCCCCGGGCAGGTCCCCGAGGAGGTGATCGTCTCCTGCCACGTCTGCCACCCGTCGCTGGCCAACGACAACCTGGCCGGTATCGCGGTGGCGACGTTCCTGGCCAGGGAGCTGGCGGAGCGGACGCCGTACTACACCTACCGGTTCATCTTCGCGCCCGGCACCATCGGGGCGATCACCTGGCTGGCCCGCAACGCGGAACGGATCGAACAGGTAAGGCACGGGCTCGTGTTGGCCTGTGCGGGCGACTCGGGCGACCTGACGTACAAGCAGAGCAGACGCGGCGACGCGGAGATCGACAAGGTCCTCCGGCACGTGCTGACCGCGTCCGAACGCCCGCACACCGTCAACGAGTTCACGCCGTACGGCTACGACGAGCGGCAGTACTGCTCGCCCGGGTTCGACCTCGGCGTGGGCTCGCTCAGCCGGACCCCGTACGCGGGCTATCCCGAGTACCACACGTCGGCGGACAATCCGGACTTCGTCTCCCCGGAGGCGATGGCGGACACGCTCGCCGTCTGCCGCGAGGCGTTCGCCGTCCTCGACCGCAACCGGAGGTACCAGAACCTCAGCCCTTACGGCGAACCGCAGTTGGGGCGGCGCGGGCTGTACGACGCGCTCGGCGGCCGCAGCGACACCAAGGAGGCCCAGATGGCCATGCTCTGGGTGCTCAACCTCTCCGACGGCGAGCACAGCCTGCTGGACGTCGCCGAGCGGTCGGGGCTGCCGTTCGACACCGTCGCCGTCGCGGCCGACGCCCTGCACGACGCAGGGCTGCTCAAGGCATGACGCCGATGACCACCGAGGGGGAGAAGACGACAGCGGCCGGAACCGCAAGGCCGAGCGCCCGGCGGGCCATCGCCGGGCGGCTGTCCTGGGGCCTCGCCGACCAGGCGGCCTCCAGCATGACCAACTTCGCGGTGGGCATCTACGTCGCACGCTCGCTCGGGCTGACCGCCTTCGGCGTGTTCAGCCTGGCCTGGGTGACCTACGGCGTGGTGCTCAACGTCTCCCGCGGAGTTGCCACCGACCCGCTCGTGGTGCGCTTCAGCGGTGTGCCGGAGGACTCCTGGCGCGCGGCGGTGGCCAGGTCGTCGGGCACCGCGCTCGGCGCGGGTGCCGCCCTCGGCGCGGTGTCCGTGGCGGCCGGTCTCGCACTCGGCGGCCGCATGGGGCCCGCGTTCCTCTGCCTCGGGATCGTCCTGCCGGGGCTGCTGCTCCAGGACGCGTGGCGGTTCGCGTTCTTCGCCGCGGGCACCGGGCGCAAGGCGTTCGTCAACGACCTGGTTTGGGGCGTCGCGCTCGTCCCCGGCATGGTCGTGGCGGCCCACGCGGGCAGCGTGGCCGCCTTCGTCCTCGCCTGGGGCGGGTCCGCCGCGGTGGCCGCGGTGTACGGCTGCTTCCAGTCGGGCATCCGGCCCCGGCTGTCCGGCGCGCGCGAATGGCTCCGCACGCACCGCGACCTCGGCTCCCGGTACCTGATAGAGAACGTCAGCAACAGCGGCGCAAGCCAACTGCGGGCGTACGGGCTCGGCGCGATCGTCGGGGTCGGCGCGGTCGGCGTGATCCGGGGCGCCGAACTCCTGCTCGGCCCGTTCATGGCCGTGCTGATGGGGCTCTCCCTGGTCACCGTCGCGGAGGCGGCACGGGTCCTGCGCAGGGCCCCGCACCGCCTCGGCACGTTCTGTCTCATGCTGGGCGGCGGACAGGCCGCCGCCGCACTGCTCTGGGGCGGGGCGCTGCTCCTCGTCCCTGACCGGGCAGGCGAGCTCGTGCTCGGCGACGTCTGGGGCGCCGCGTCCGAGCTCATCGTGCCGGTCACCCTCGGCGTCGTGGGCGCGGGCCTCGGCACCGGCGCGGCGGCGGGACTGCGCGCGCTCGGCGCGGCCCGGCGCAGCCTGCGCAGCCAACTGATCGCCTCCGCCTGCTACGTCACGGGCGGGCTCGGCGGGGCGGCCGCGGGCGGCACGGTCGGCTCGGCCTGGGGCGTCGCCGCCGCGACCGTCTGCGGCTCCGCCGTGTGGTGGCTGTACCTGCGGGCGGCCCTGCGCGAGCACCACCAGAACACCCTTCGTGAAGTGAGGACGTCATGACGGCAACTCAGGGCAATCCCCGGCTGAGCATCGGCCTGCCCGTGTACAACGGCGAGGAGTACCTCGCCGAGGCGTTGGACGCCCTGCTCGGCCAGACCTACGAGGACTTCGAGCTGGTCATCTCCGACAACGCATCGACCGACACGACCGAGGACATCTGCCGCAAGTACGCGGCGCAGGACCCGCGCATCCGGTACATCCGGCTGACCAGGAACATCGGCGCCGCACCGAACCACAACTACGTGTTCACCGAGTGCCGCGGCGAGCTCTTCAAGTGGGCCTCGCACGACGACCTGTACGCCCGCACCCTGCTCGAGCGCTGCGTGGACGCGCTGGACGAGCGGCCGCACGTGATCCTCGCCCACGCCGACCAGGCGGTCATCGACGGCGACGGCCAGGTGAAGGTCCCGTACGAGTACACGCTCGCCACCGACTCGCCGCGCGCGCCCGAGCGCTTCCGCAGCATGCTCTTCGAGCCCGGCGGCGACGACTTCTACGGAGTGATCCGGGCCGACGCGCTGCGCCGGGTGAAGCCGCACGACAGCTACCACCACGCGGACCGCACGTTCGTCGCCGAGATCGGTCTGCACGGGCCCTTCCACCAGGTGCCGGAGCTGCTGTACTTCCGGCGCGACCACCCCACCCGCGCGGAGCGGGCCAACCCCTCCAAGCGCTCCCGGTGCGTCAACCTGGACCCGCGCAGGGCGGGCCCGCTGCACCCGACGCCCCGGCTGCTCGCCGAGTACGTCCTGGGTTTCGTCGCGGCGATCCGGCGGGCGCCGCTGTCCGCCGCCGACCGGCGTGCGTGCTACGGGCACCTGGCCGCCTGGATGACCAGCCGGGCCCGCCCCGGCGCGGGCGAGCGGGTCGAGGACCGCGCCCCGGTCGACCCCGCCAAGCTCACCGTCTCCCTCGACGACATCGTCGCAGGCCGTGAGGGGAGGCGGGGATGACTCCCGCACGCGTCGGGGTGTTCGGCCTGCTCGGCTCCGGCAACCTCGGCAACGACGGGTCGCTGGAGGCCGTGCTCGGCTACCTCCGCGCCGAGCACCCGGAGGCGGCCGTGGACGCGCTGTGCGGCGGGCCCGAGGCCGTCGCCGCCCGGTACGAGATCCCCGCGACCCGGCTGCACTGGAACCGCGGGGAGTACCGGACCGCGTCCCGTGCGCGCTCGATCGCGGCGAAGGGCCTGGGTAAACTCGTCGACGTCGCCAGGACCGCCGCCTGGGTGCGTCGGCACGACGTGGTGATCGTGCCGGGCATGGGCGTCCTGGAGGCCACGCTGCCGCTGCGGCCGTGGGGCTTCCCGTACTCGCTGTTCCTGCTCTGCGCGAGCGGCCGTCTGTTCGGCACCCGGGTCGCGCTGGTCGGCGTCGGCGCCGCCCCGATCGCCGACCGGCCGACCCGGGCCCTGGTGCGCTGGTCGGCGCGGCTCGCCACGTACCGCTCGTACCGGGACACCCTGTCCCGCGACGCCATGCGGACGATGGGCGTGGACACCGCGCGCGACGAGGTCTACCCGGACCTCGCGTTCGCCCTGCCCACACCCCCGGCGAGTGCCGCATCGGACCCGCCGGGCCAAGTCTGCGTCGGCGTCATGGACTTCCACGGCGGCAACGACGACCGCGCCCGCGCCGAGGAGATCCACCGGCGCTACCTCGAAGGGACGACCCGGTTCGTCCGCGCACTGGTCGAGGACGGCAGGCCGGTCCGGCTGCTGACCGGTGACGCGTGCGATGCCGTGGTGGTCGACGCGATCCTCGACGCGGTGGACTCGCCGCTGGTCACCGCCGCGGAGACGGACTCGCTCGCCGACCTGATGAAGGAGATGGCGGCCGCCGACACCGTGGTGGCGACCAGATACCACAACCTGGTCTGCGCGCTGAAGGCCGGGACGCCGACGCTCGCACTCAGCTATGCGGCCAAGAGCGACGCGCTCATGGACCGGATGGGCCTCGGCGCGTACTGCCACTCGGCCCGCGAGGTCGACGCCGACCGGCTCCTCGAACAGTTCCGGGCGCTGGAGAAGCAGTCCGCGGAGCTGCGGCGGACCCTCACCGAGCGGAACCAGGTCGCCGCCCGGCAACTCGCCGACCAGTTCGCCGAGTTGACCAGAACCCTGTTCCCGAAGACCGACCACACCCACGCCCACGCCCTGCGGGAGACCCCTTGAAAGCGACCGAAGTCCCGGAGATCGACGGCGCGTACCTGTTCGAGCCGACGCCCTACGGCGACGAACGCGGCTTCTTCTGCCGCACCTTCGACGCCGACGTGGTCCGCTCGGTGGGCATCGACCCGAACGCCTTCGTCCAGGACAGCCTGTCCCGCTCCGCCCGGGGCGTCCTGCGCGGCATGCACCTGCGCTCCGGCGACGGCGAGGCCAAGCTGGTGCGGTGCTCGTACGGAAAGGTCTTCGACGTGGTCGTGGACCTGCGGAAGGACTCGCCGACGTACCGCAACCGCGCCTTCTTCGAGCTGTCCGGCGAGACGCAGCTGACCCTGTACATCCCCGCGGGGTGCGCACACGGCTTCCAGGCACTGACCGAGACCGCCGACACCTCGTACCGGATCGACCGCCCGCACGATCCGGCCGAGGACGTGACGATCGCCTTCGACGACCCGGAGCTCGCCATTCCGTGGCCGCTGCCCGCCGCGTCGGTGTCCCAGCGGGACCGGGAGGCGCCGAGCCTCGCCGAGGTCCTGAAGCAACAGGAGAGTTGAGGCCGACGTGGACACCGAGCACACCGAACACACCATGGGCGCCGACGAGTTGCTCCTGCCCCGGTCGCAGGAGGCGAACGAGCGGCTGCACGCCATGATCCCCGGCGGCGCGCACACCTACGCCAAGGGCGACGACCAGTACCCCGAGAACCTGGCCCCGGTGATCAGCCACGGCCGCGGTGCCCACGTGTGGGACATCGACGGCAACCGCTACATCGAGTACGGCTCCGGTCTGCGGTCGGTCAGCCTCGGCCACGCCCACCCCCGCGTCACCGAGGCGGTGCGGCGCGAGATCGACCGCGGCAGCAACTTCGTCCGGCCGTCCATCGTGGAGGCCGAGGCCGCGGAACGCTTCCTGGCCACCGTGCCGACCGCCGAGATGGTGAAGTTCGCGAAGAACGGCTCCGACGCCACCACCGCAGCGGTGCGCCTCGCCCGCGCCGTCACCGGTCGGCAGCGGGTGGCCATCTGCGGCGACCACCCGTTCTTCTCCGTCGACGACTGGTTCATCGGTACGACGCCGATGCCCGCGGGCATCCCGGGGGCGACCACCGAGCTCACCGTGGCGTTCCCCTACGGGAACCTGGCCGCCACGGAGGAACTGCTCACCCGGTACGAGGGCGAGATCGCCTGCCTGATCCTGGAACCGGCCGGTCACACCGAGCCCCCGCCCGGGTACCTGGCGGGCCTGCGCGACCTGGCCGACCGGCACGGCTGCGTACTCGTCTTCGACGAGATGATCACCGGCTTCCGCTGGTCCGAGGCGGGCGCCCAGGGCCTGTACGGCGTCACCCCCGACCTCTCCACGTTCGGCAAGGCGCTGGGCAACGGCTTCGCCGTCTCCGCGCTCGCCGGGCGCCGCGAGGTGATGGAGCGGGGCGGGCTGCGACACTCCGGCGAGCGGGTGTTCCTGCTGTCCACCACGCACGGCGCGGAGACACACTCCCTGGCCGCCGCGATGGCCGTGCAGACGGTCTACGGGGAGGAGGGCGTCACCGCGCGACTGCACGGCCTCGGCGAGCGGTTGGCCGCCGGTGTCCGGGACGCCGCGGCCAGCATGGGTGTCGGCGACCACGTCGTCGTACGGGGTCGGGCCAGCAACCTGGTCTTCGCCACCCTCGACGAGAACCGGCAGCCGTCGCAGCAGTACCGCACCCTGTTCCTGCGCAGGCTCCTCGCGGGCGGGGTGCTGGCCCCGTCGTTCGTGGTGAGCAATGCGCTCGACGACACCGACATCGACCACACCGTCGACGTGGTGGCCCAGGCGTGTGCGGTGTACCGGAAGGCACTGGACGCCGCCGATCCGACGCCCTGGATGGTCGGGCGACCGGTGAAGCCCGTCTTCCGCCGCCTGGCCTGATGTGACGTCCTCTCATGTGGTCTGGGCAGGCGCTGTCCCCGAACCCGCACCGACCTGACCAGACCGCACGAGTGCTGACAAGACGAGCTACACCGCTCCAGCCCATCTCATACATGTCATCTATGCACCAATAGGCAGAAGAGGGCTATTCAGATACTTTTGCGCCAAATAACCTCCTCAGATCTAGGGCTCCACAAGATCGAGGAATCATGCGTTTCAAGAAGATGGCTCACGCCGCTGCGGACGAGCCACTGGTTCAGGGCGAGCCCGGCGACAGGGATCAAGAACCTCAGGGCGGGCAGGCCGCCAGCAGTCTTCCTCTTGTGTCTCTGGAGCCGTCCCCGGGCCCTTTGGTCCTGGCAGGACGTACAGCCCAGATGACTGGCGAACTCGCGCACACCGGTGCCAAAGCGACCAGTAATTGGATTCTCACATGAGACGCAAGGCGGGACGCCCCGGCCTGGGCGTGTGGCACGGCCCCATGTGGGAGGCAGGTCGGCCCAGTTGGCGCGGGCGGGATGTGGAGGACCGGGCCATGGGGCCGGGATCATGGATGAAGGATGGAGAGAATGTTCGACCGGTGGGGCGTGTGGGATGTGCTTCCGGACAGCGGGCGGCGGCGTTGGTCGCTGGAACCGTTCGAGAGTGTGGGGCCGCTGAGTTTCGGGATGCGGCCCGAGGAGGTCACCGCAGCGCTGGACGGCATCGTGCGTAACCCCCAGCGGCACACGCGTGCGGCACTGTCACCGGGCCGGTACGGCACGGTCAAGGGGGAGTGCTGGGGGCTGGGGCTGACCTTCTACTACGGCTTGGAGGAGCGGCTGCGGGGCATATCGGTCGACGCCCTGAAGGGTCCTCAAGTCCATGCGGACGGCGTCGCGTTGGTCGGCCGGACGCCCTCGGATCTCGAGCAGTGGATCGTCGACCGAGCCGGGGTCCGCGAGCCCTTCTCCGAACTGTTCTACGCGAACCTCGGTGAACCCGGATCGCGAAGCCTGGGCGTGGTGATCGGCGTCCAGCGGGCGGGGGACCGCCTGCTCACCCGACCGGTGTTCCTCCCCGCAGACGCGATCGACGCACCGGTGAGTTTCCTCCCTTCCGAGGCGTGGGCAACCCACTGAGATTGTCCTCTGACCACGAACGCGGCTGCGTACTCCTTGAGTGAGAGCTTCGGCAGCCGCATCACCCGGTCACCGCGGATCCGTGCGACCAACTCCACGGGCAGAGCTCGCAGGACCCAGGCCAGACGGGTGACGTCATAGCTGACATCCATGACGATCGTGATGTCCGGGTCACCGGGCGTCCACTGACCGGCTGCATGAGCCGCTCGCCCACGGCGCGGAGCTGGACGGCCCGCGCCAGCAGCCCGCGGCCGATATCAGTGCCAGGAACTCCGTCGCCCGCGCTCGCTACGGGGTGCCGTCGGGTTGAGGCGGCATGGCGCCGTCTTGTTCCCGGACGAGCTCCATGCCGAATCTGCAACTCCCCCTTCCCGCCGCCCTCGCTCTGCTGCGCGCGCTGAGCGTTGTTGGCCGCGCCCACCGCACTCTCGTCCGGTTCGACCGGGCCGAGGATGCCGTGTTCCTGGCGGCCTCCGTTTTCCCGGCTCCTGAACTGAAGGACACCACATGGTCCATAGACACCTCTGCCGGTTCCTGATCATCATCGCGGCCGTTACGTTCGTCGTCTCCGTCCTCGTGGCCTGGCTCCTTCTCCGCGACTCGGAGTCCACACGGCCCACGCTCGTCAAGGGTGAACGGACCTGGTCCGGCCTCGCCCGCAACCATGTGACCACCAAGGTCAGTTACCCGATGAGCCCGCCTGTCGGCGGGGACCACCACCCGGTGTGGCTCGACTGTGACGCGAAGGTCTACACGAAGGAGGTCCCGAACGAGCACGCCGTGCACTCGCTGGAGCACGGCGCGGTATGGGTCTCGTACAACGACAAGGCGTCACCGCGCGACGTGCAAGCGCTCAGCGCAAAGGTCGCCACCACCCCGTACTCCTTCATGAGCCCCTACAAGTCCCAGGACGCGCCCATCATTTTGACCGCGTGGGGCCATCAGCTGAAGTTGGACACGGCGTTCGACCGCCGGTTCGGGGAGTTCATGGAGAAGTACGTCCTGGGCGAGCAGACTCAGGAACCCGGTGCCCCATGCGCCGACGGAATGACCCCGTGAGCCATGCGGACACCGGTGGCAGGTCGTGGCGGTCTCGCCCCTGCTTCGCAGCCCGGTGTTCCGTGTCGGGCGCGGCAGCTCACCCGGCGTGGCTCTGTTCACGAGTCGGGAATCCGACACGGTCGCGTGGGCCACCGTCTGCGGGATGGCAGGGAGTCGTCCTTCCTCGACGGTCCAAGGTGCAGCCTATGACTGCATAAGTAGGTACAGGGTAGTGAAAAGTTGGACAACTGTGAAGGATGGGTGACTACACCTCACAGCGACAGATTTGGTTTTCCCTTGAAGCGCATACGTATGGCAGTCCTGGCCGCTGTCTCGATGGCCACCCCGACGCTGTTGGCCGCTGCACCCGCGGCGGCGGCAGAGGTCAGCCCGCCGGCCCTCTCCATGCCAGAGCCTGACCCGGAGGCCGGGAACCCGGAGCCCCCGACAGGGGAAAGAGGGCCGTCGGCTGGCGATCTGGCCAGCCCCCGTGTTGCGAAATCGTCCCGGGCCCCTGTGGCGCCCGAGGCAGGAACGAGCCCGGCAACGCCCCCCGCCAGTGGTCCCGCCGGGTCGACGCAGGGCCCCGTCGGCCCGGAGCGGGACGACGTCCCCACCGCCCAGCCCGGAACCCCCGGCACCCATGACGAGACCACCCCGGACGGCACAACCGAGCCGACCAGGGGTGCCGAGCCCACCGCCGAGCCGACCCACGAATCCGAAGAAGAACCGGACTCTGCTCTTCCAGCGGACGGAAACCTCATTACTACGCTGTACGGGCTGCCCCACAAGGTCGTGGCCGGCTCCGGCTGGAACAACTTGACCTTGCGCGTCTACAACATCTCTGGCACAACGATGAAGACGGTCGCCCTCGCCATAGATCGGACATTCAGCGACCATCCACACCTGCTCACCGTGCAGTGGTACGACGAAGAGGCCAGTGCCTGGAAGACGGTCGACCCCATGAGTGGTGTATTGGGTGAATTCACCGTCCTCGACGGTGTTGCGTCCGGTCGGTACGCCGAAGTCGCCTTGCGCCTGAAGGTCGACGTCAGCGCGCCAAATGGCGAAGGCACGCTCACCACGGCCGCCTCGTACTACGACGACGAGAACGACGACTGGCCCAGGTCGTCGGATTCTTGGTATGACTTCGACATCGTGGCCGCGGGCAGCGAGCCGGGCAGTAAGCCGGGCAGCGAGCCGGGCAGTAAGCCGGGCAGCGAGCCGGGCAGTAAGCCGGGGAGCGAGCCGGGCAATGAGCCGCCGACCAAGGGCAAGCCGGACACGGGCAACAAGCCGGATCCGCACGGGGACTTGAAGGAGCGTCCGGACACCGGCACCAGCAAGCCCACCGGGAGCGGGAACGACAAGCCCAGCGCCACCGGGACCGGGAGCGGCGACGTCAGGCCGGTCGCCGGGAGGTCCGGTGCAGCCGATGATTCCGCCCGCCGGACCGACCCGGACGCCACCTTGGCCGAGACCGGCAGCGATGCCGCCTCCGGCTGGATGCTCGGGGCCGGTGGCGCCTCGATCGCCCTGGGCGCGACGCTGGCCGCCGCCGCCCGCAGGCGTCACCGTCACACCTCCTGACCGGCGATCGACGTGGAGACCGGGAGGGACCGGCACGTGGCCGGAACCCTCCCGGCAGCCAGGGTCTTGGACGGCCCTGGCTGCCGGGGTTGGTCGACGAATCCTGTTCCGGGGGCGGTATTGGGTACTGGTACGGGGTGGACACCACCGTTCTCCCGCCCTTCAGTACGCGTAGAGGACCTTGCCCCCCCGCACCGGGACCGCATGGGGTTCTCGGGCCGGCTCGTGGGGCAGGTGTCCGCACGATGGGAACGGGCCAGCATGCACCGATGGCCCTCGGCTGGACCGAACTGGACGGTGGGACGGGACAGTTCACCTGCCTGCACTGGATGTGGAAGGACAGTCTGGCCTGAACGGAGCGGACGAGGGGAGTGCTGCCCGACCGGGCGGCCCCCTCGCGGGTGCGTGTGTCAGGCGGCCCCATCGCTGCCGCGGCGGCGGCCGAGGGCGAAGACGACATCTGTGCCGACGAGGATCGCCACCCCGCTGATGGTTGCGGTGAGGGGCAGGTCGAGTCGGAGCCGGTCTGGGCGAGGGTGCCCTCGGGCTTGATCTCGGTGTTGCCCACGGGCTTCTCCGGGAGCGGCTTCTTGTCGGCTTCCTGGGGCTTAGCCTCGTTCGGGGCGCCGACCTCGGTGCCTGTGGCAAGGACGTCGAAGTCGTAGAAGCCCGGGCTGCGTCCGGAGAGTGAGGTCCGCAGGTTCTTGTCGACGTCGTGTTCGCTGTCCTCCTCGCTGTCGCAGATGTCTACCGGCAAGGGGGGCGGGCCGGGGATCGCGAGGGCGGCGGGGGCCGTGAGGAGTCTGGGTGCACCAGTTCTTCAGGCTCTGGGCATTTGGGCTCGGGACGCGATGGCTGCAAGGTCGCGGGCAGGGCCGGAAAGAAGCTGCCCTGTGGGCCATATCGCCCGCAGGGTCCGCCGCATGTCCAGTTCGCGGACCGGTACCGAGACGAGAGTCCTGTCTTTGAGTTCCTTGTCGACGGCCAGGGAGCTCAGTACTGCGGGACCGATCCCGCCCGCTGCCGCGGCTTTGATCGCGCTGGTGGAGGAGAGTTCGAGCAATGACGCGGATCGCCAGCCGGGCAGACGTGCGGTCATGGCTTGCTCGAAAGCCAGCCGGGCCCCCGATCCCGGCTCGCGCTGGACCAGGGCTGCCTCTGCCAGCTCGTCGGGCGTGATCGTGCTGCGGCGTGCCCAGGCGTGTCCGGGGGCGACGACCACCAGCAGCCGATCGCGTGCGACTGCCGTGCTGTCCACCCCTTCGGGTGCCGCAGGGCCCTCGATGAAGCCAAGATGGGCGCGCTGTTCCAGTACGGCTGTGCACACCTGCGCGGAGTTGCACGCTGCCAGCGAAACGGCGACGTTCGGATTCCGCGCCCTCAAGGCAAGGAGCCACTGGGGGAAGAGGCACTCCACGATGGTCTGGCTTGCCGCCACATGTAGCTGCGAGTCCCGCCGATCGCGCAACGTGGTGATGCCGGAGTCCAGTTGCCCCACCGCCTCGAGTACGTCACGCGCCCAGGCGGCGAGCAGCGTTCCTGGCGGGGTGGGTCTGGAGCCGAGGGTTGTGCGATGCAGTACGGGAACGCCTACCAGCCTCTCCAGGCTGCGGATCCGAGCGCTGGCCGAGGGCTGACTGATTCCGTGGGCCTGTGCGGCCCTGCCCAGGCTGCCCAGTTCGATGACACTGAGCAGGAGATCGAGAGCCTGCAGATTGGGGATACGGGATGAGGGGCGCACGCAATTCACCTACTTTGATTCTGGCTGTCTGCTCGCTGAGCCTCGTGCCTCGTGCGGGGGCAGAAATTCCCCCGCCCGAGGTTACGCAGTGATTCAGATGACCTCATTCGCCTGGATTCGCTATGGCGTCATCATGTCGGAGGGTGTGGTTTCGGTGCTCAGCTGTTCGGTACGACGGCAAGAACCCGCCAGCCTCCCTCCCTCGTGGGGCCTGCGGAAATACTTCCGCCCAGGAAGCGGATCCGCTCCTCCAAGCCGATGAGGCCGAACCCTCCGCGCGGATCTGTCCCTGATCTGAAGCGGCTCGCCTGTCGTCCTGTCTTCTCGTTGGTGATGCAGACGGATACCTTTTCGTCAATCGTCAGATGCACGGACACCGGCGATCCCGGAGCGTATTTGAGGGCATTCGTCAGTGACTCCTGGGTTATCCGGTATATCGCGAGAAAGACTTCCGCATCTGCACCTTCTTGGGTCTTCTGGCTCGTGAGGGTGAAGGTTATGTCGGAGCCCGACACCCTGACGGTGTCGATAAGTTCCTCAAGGTCGCTCAGCTTGCTCCCGATCAAGATGGTCTCGGAAGGGTCCCGAAGAGTGGAGAGCACCTCGCGCAGGTCTTGCATGGCGGCTCGTGCCGTATCGCCTATGGAGCGGGCCAGTTCTCCCTCTTTCGGCTGGCATTCCCTCGTCACTGCCTCCAGCGCTCCGGCATGCATGGCGGTGATGGCGATGCGATGGCCCAGAACGTCGTGCATATCCCGCGCCAGTCTCAGGCGCTCGGCCATCTTCTCTTCATCCGCACGGCGCCGGTTCTCCGCCGCCAGGACCTTTTCCCGCGCATGCAGGGTACGGATGGTTTTCTCGTACGCTGCCGCTCCCAGCCCGGTGAGGACGGGTAGCGCCATCAGGACCGATGTGGACAGGAGGTCCTCGGTGTCACTTTCGGTGGTTACCAGGGTTGATATTCCCATGCCGCCCGGAATGAAAATAGTCAGTGGCACATAGGCGGCCACGCAGAGAAGAATCGCGGTGAAACGGTGGCGTCCGCCGTACTTCGCCAACGCATACAGGGCGAAGAATACGGGCACGCGAGCCCCATTGAATATGAGCCCAGCCAGCGACAGCAAAGCCACCGCGCAAGGTGCATGCTGACGCCAGAGGAAGGAGGCGGCCACCACCGTCCCAACAGCCGCGCTGGGAAGGACGGCGGACAGGATTCCTGGTGTCCGTTGAAAGGCGACGTACAGGGTCTGGGCGATGAGTGCGGTGACGATCAGGACGTCGATACCGCTCCACCGCGATGCGCGCAGGGGTGCCCGGACGGCAAAGTACAGCCGCTCGAACGTATCGACCGGACGCCACCCGGTGAAGTCCCTGTCGTGCGGGAAGTCTTCTGCGGACATGCTCCACCGCCTCCAAGGTGTGGTCAGCGGGATTCGCTCCCGACCCGGCACGCCGGGGCGGGAGCGGCGTGTTCGTTGAGCAGTCCGGCCTGGTGGGCGAGGACCGCCGCCTGGGTGCGGTTGTTGAGCCTGAGGGCGGCCAGCAACCGGGATACATACGTCTTGACCGCACTTTCGCTCACGTACAGCCGATGCGCGATCTCAGCGTTGGACAGCCCTTCGCCGAGATGCCGCAGGACGACACGGAGGTTCTCGGGCAGGTGGTCCAGGCGGTGGCGCTGCTCGGTCGGTATCCGGCCCGCCGGATGCGTGCCATCGGCCCTCGGGGCGTTGACCAGGCGGGTTGCGGACGTTGGTGCCAACACGGTGCCACCGGCGGCGACCGCACGGATGGCACTCACCACCTGCTCCGGGGGCGCATCCTTGAGCAGGTACCCGCTCGCTCCCGTCTGGAGTGCTTCGATCACGCCCTCGTTGGTGTCGAACGTCGTCAGGATCAGCACGGCGGGAGGGTTCGGCAGCTCCAGCAGGCGGCGGGTTGCTCCGATGCCGTCCAGCCGGGGCATCCGCAGATCCGTGAGCACAAGGTCCGGGACCAACTCGCCCGCGAGGGCCAACGCTTCCAGACCGTCACTCGCCTCACCGACCAGCTCGACGCCGTCTGTGGCATTCAGCAGTGCCCGCAGGCCGAACCGCATGAGTGGCTCGTCGTCGGCCACCACGACCCTGATCATCTTGCTCCTTGTTGCCTTCACGGGTGCCCGGCGTCACTGAGGGGGCGGCACGCGCCTGGTCGACCGCATCCGCGGCAGCGTCCGGGTGCGGATGCTGCCGGTGCGCGACCGCGCAGGCCCCGCCTGCGGGCACAGGCAACTGGACCTGTCAGTCCTCACCATGCCGCCAACCTCTCATCTATCTAGACATGACTCACCTAGATGGGTCAAATCGGGATCCCTTTGGGGTCAGGTTCCAGTGCCAAGGTCAGAGACCCTTACGTATCCGCCGACGCAGTGGCGTGCGCGGACCGCCCGCCGCCCGCCGCTGGCCCTTTCCGCGACGGCCGCCGGCGGACCCGCGCGGCCGCGGGGGCGGGCCTGCCGGGGGCGTTTCTTCAGCGCCCCGCAGATCCTTTCCGTGGGCGCGTGAGTAGCGGTCCACGTGGCCGTACCAGCCCCGCAGGCAGGCCGGTTGATTGATCACCTCACCTGAGGGGCGCTGTCCACGCTAGCGAGCACGATCGTCCAAAGCGGCGACCGGACGTCTCGGATGCTGCAACTTTCGTCCTCGACATCACCACCGAAAGCAGTGCGGCCTCCCGCCTCCCTGGCGCGGGCGGCACTTGCGGATCCAGCCGCCAACGGGGCGGGCTGCCGGTCATGGGCCCGCCCGCCCAGGCGTGCCCCTGGATGACGGCAGATGTCGGGCAACCAGATCTGTCAGATCTAGCCGTGTAGGGTCGGGGTATGGATGAGACACCCCTCTGGCTCGGGGAGCTGGCCGACGACGCACCCGGGGACGGCGCCTGGACCCGCACAGAGATCGCACACGGCAACTTCGAGGTCTGGTGCCGATTCCGCGTGGACTCCGCCGCCATGGCCCCCACCCATGTGGTCATCCGCCCCGTCGAGGGGGGCGACACCGCCGCACAGGCCCGTGGGATCACCACCACAGTGCTCAGAGAACTCAACCCGGCCAAGGAGATCAGAGACTTCCAGCAGCAGCGCAGGGAGCTCGACGAACGGGAGAAGTACCCCCTCTCCGAGCAGGTCGACGCCCACTTGACGGGCTCGAACCGCCCCACCGACGCCTACCTGGCCGCCCTGGCGCTCAGATACGAACGGCTCGCCGAGTCGGGTGAGCGCTCGCCCGTCCGGAAACTGATGACCATCACTGGACGAACGCTGGGCACCGTGAAGTCCCACCTCCAACTCGCCAGGAAGAAGGGCTTCCTCGAAGCAGTGGGCAGCAAAGCAGGAGGCCGGGCGACCGACAAGGCAAAGCGAGCCGCCGCCGAAACCACGTCAGCCCCGAGCGACGAGAGCATCGCCGAGTAGTACTGTCCCCGGCTGCCGAATCGAGCGTCCAGCCTCGTGGGGTTTGGGCAGCAGAAGGTATGGGTGACCGCGACGAGTGTGACGTGGTGGTGCCAGCCCGGCCAGGTCCCGCCTTCGAAGTGAGCCAGGCCCAGGGCCTGTTTCAGCCGCTGCCCGGCCTTGAGCCCTTCCGCCACTGACGTGACAGGACGTCAGTGAGGTTCCCGGCGACCGGCGTCGGCCGTTCGATCGGCCCGCCGGTCGGCTGCCCGGTCGACCAGCCACGCGGTCACCGGGACCACCGCCAGCGCCGTGCACCAGCCACCGAGGACGTCGGTGGGATAGTGCGCGCTCAGCGAGACCTGCGCCCAGCCCATCGCGGCGCCGACGACCAGCGCCGCGCCGAGCACGAGTGACAGTCCTGCCGCCCTGCCGAGGCCGAGCCTGCCGGTCGCGAGCAGCGCCACCGTGACGGCGAGCGCGGTGGCGAAAGCGGTGTGCCCGCTCGGGTAGGACAGGTTGTCGTCGCCGTGAATGGTCCGTCCCACCAGGGACTTGACCACCATGGTCGACCCCACGGCCACGGCGGCGCCGGCCACGATGAGCACCGCCCCGCGAGGAATCCGGAGCACGAGACAGCCTGCGACGGCGGCCACGACGAGCAGCGCCGATCCGGCGGGCTCTCCCCAGAAGTCCATGGCCAGCGCGACGTTCCGCCACGGCGGTCGCACACTGTCCGCCGTCGGGTCGATGAACCACCTGTCGACCCGGCCGGCCTCACTGTGACCGGCGTACTGCGCGCCGATCACGACGACCACCAGTGCGGCGAGGGCCGAGAGCAGCCCGAGCCACCCGCGCAGGGGCGAGGGCAGCAGTGGGGGCGCCACCGGTCGGCCGGTCACGGGCCCGTTCGAGGCAGGGCGATGCACCTTCCCCTCCTGTCAGGGCCGTTGACGCCGCTCTGCCCGCCACCCTAGCCAACATCTGTGCCTGCGCCCCCGGTTGGCGGGGGAAAGGCCTGTTCGGTCCAGATGGTCTTGCCGGAGCGGGTGTAGCGCGTGCCCCATCTCTGGACGAGCTGGGCGACGATGAGCAGGCCGCGCCCGCCTTCGTCGTCGTCGGCGCTGTGGCGCAGATGCGGTGAGGTGTGGCCCGTGTCCGCGACCTCGCACAGGAGGGTGCGGTCACGGATGAGGCGTACTTGGATGGGCCCCGCGGCGTATCTGACCGCGTTGGTCACCAGCTCGCTGACGACGAGCTCGGTCGCGAACGACAGCTCTTCGAGGCCCCATGCGTGCAGCTGCCGGGTGGCCAGCTCCCGTGCCCGGCCCGCCGCGACCGGCTCCGCGGGCAGCTCCCATTCGCTGACCTGCGCCGGGTCGAGTTCGCGGGTGCGGACGAGCAGCAGGGCGGTGTCGTCGGCCGTCGGGCCGCTCGGCAGGAGTTCCGCCACGGCACGGTCGCAGAGTTCTTCCAGCGACGCGTCCCGGTCGCCGAGCACACGGCCCAGCGAGTCGAGTCCGTGGTCGATGTCGCGGTCGCGGGCCTCGACCAGGCCGTCGGTGAAGAGCGCAAGCAGGCTGCCCACCGGCAGCTCGATCTCCAAGGACTCGAACGGCAGGCCGCCGAGGCCCAGCGGCGGTCCGGCCGGTAGGTCAGGGAAGGAGAGACGGCCGTCCGGGTCGACGACCGCGGGCGGCAGATGCCCGGCCCTGGCCATGACGCAGCGCCGCGACACCGGGTCGTAGACCGCGTAGAGACAGGTCGCCCCGGTGGTCACGTCGGCGTAGGCGCCGTCGCCCGCCCCGGGCCCGCCCCACTGCTCCTCCGCCGACTGCCCCACCAGATCGTCGAGCCGCGCGAGCAGCTCGACGGGGTCCAGGTCCATCTGCGCGAACGCACGTACGGTCGTGCGCAGCCGTCCCATGGTGGCGGCCGCCTGCAGCCCGTGACCGACCACGTCCCCGACCACGAGCCCGACCCGGGTCCCGGAGAGCGGGATGACGTCGAACCAGTCACCGCCGACGCCTGCCACATCGTCCGTGGGCAGGTAGCGGTAGGCCAGGTCGACCGCCGACTGCTCCGGCACCTTCTGCGGCAGCAACTGACGCTGGAGGGCCAGGGAAGCGGTGCGCTCGCGGGTGAAGCGGCGGGCGTTGTCGATGGACACGGCCGTCCGCGCGACCAACTCGTCGGCCAGCGCCACTTCGCCGCCGTCGAAGGAGGCGGAACCGGTGCCGCGCAGGAAGGTGACGAGCCCCAGCACGCTGTTGCCCGCCCGCAGCGGCACGACGAGCGCCGAGTCGTCGAGCACGAGGCCGCCCGAGGAGAGGGTGCGGTCCTGCGGCGAACCGGGCGGGTACCGCACCGGTGCCGGGTCCCCGGGGCGGTCGGCGTCCTCGGCCGGGCAGCGGGCGACCCGCACCAGCGACGTCGCCGCCTCGCCGCCGGTGGCGGGCACCTCGCCCTCCAGCACCGCCTTCACCAGGTCGACGGTGACCACGGCGGCGAACTCAGGCACCGCCACCTCGGTGATCTTCTCTGCGGTGACCTGCACGTCGAGGGCGGTCCCGATTCCGCGGCCCGCCTCTACGAGCAGGGCGAGACGCCGCTGGGCCCGGTGGCGATCGGTGATGTCGAAGGCGTCCTCGCACACGCCGATCACGCGTCCGGCGGCGTCCTGGAGCCGGTAGTAGGCGCAGGACCAGAGGTGCTCCGTCTCCGGGTCGCTGGGCGGGCGGGCCTGGAAGTGCAGGTCAAGGAAGGGCTCGCCGGTCTCTAGTACGTGGCGCATGACCGCGTCGAGCGTGGGCGGATGCCCCCTGGTCACGAACTTCCCTTCGGAGTACAGCTGATCGGCCCGAAGGCCGCGGAACTCGGCGAACGGCCGCCCTATCTCCCGTTCGTACGCCGTGTTGCACCAGGTCAGACGGAGGTCCGTGTCGTAGATGCCGAGGCCGACGGGCGACTGGGTGGCCAGCCCGTGCAGCAGGGCGAGGCGGGACTCCCACAGCCGGAGCTCCGTCAGCTCCGTCACGACGAGGACGCGCACCGCCGCCCCGGCGCCCGGCAGGGCGCACACCGCGGTGGCGACGGTCAGCTCACGCCCGTCGCGGTGCCGGGCGACGCGGATCTCGTTCCCCTGGAACTGGAGCGGCGGCCCGGCGGCTGTCGCGCCCGGCACCAGGAAGGCGGCCACCGGCCGCCCGACGATCTCCTCCGCCTCATAGCCGAGGAGCCGCACGGCCGCGGGGCTCCACCCGATGACCGTGTCCTGGGCGTCGATGACCGCCGTGGCCGCCCTGGTGACGTCGAGGGGACCACGAAAGTCGGCTTCCGCCGGGTTCCCTGCAGTCATCGCGCCACACCAGCCCCGTTCGTCTCCTACAGAATCCGCTGTCACCAGAGCGTGCACAACCGCGGCACGCCCACCCGGCAGAGCGGACGGGAAAAGACGAACGCGGTCCGGCCCCCTCTTGGTCTAGACCGACTGCTAGCGTCAGCCGCAGAGCGGCGTGACGGATGTGGCGCCCGGGTCGAGAGGGGACAAGACGTGGTCGTCGGCAGGCAGGCGGGGCGGGCGGGGCGGGCGTACATCGGATCCTTCACCGCGGCCGGAGGGGCCGGTGTGCTCACCGCGGCCGTTGCGCCCGACACCGGGGCCCTCACCGTGCTCGGCGCCACGGACGCGGTCGCCGACCCGTCCTACCTCGCGCTCTCGCCCGACGGCGGGACGCTCTACGCGGTCAGTGAGACCTCCGACGGCGGCGTCGCGGCGTTCCGCACCGCGGGGGACAGGGCCGAGCTCACGGGGAAGCCCGTCGCGGTCGGCTCGGCGCCGACCCACCTGGCCCTGTACGGCGGGCACGTGCTCACCGCCAACTACCGCTCGGGCAGCGTCACCGCGGTGCAGGTGCGCGCCGACGGCAGCCTCGCCCCCACGCCGTCCAGCGAGCTCCGGCACACCGGCTCGGGCCCGCACCCGCAGCGGCAGCAGGGTCCGCACGCCCACCAGGTCCTCGCGGACCCGAGCGGCCGCTGGGCGGTCAGCGTCGACCTGGGCACGGACTCCGTGCGCGTCTGCGCGTTCGGGGAGGACGGACTGACCCTGCATCGCGAGGTGGCGCTGCGTCCGGGGTCAGGACCGCGGCACCTGGTGTTCCACCCGCGCGGCGACCGTGCGTACGTCCTGAACGAGCTCAGCCCCACCCTCACCGTCTGTGCCTGGGACGCCGTCGAAGGATCGCTCAAGCCGCTCGGCGAGCTGCCCGTCCTGGCGGAGGCCCCGGAGGGCGACACCTACCCCTCCGAGGTGGTCATCGCGCCCGACGGGCGGTTCCTGTGGACCGCCACGCGCGGCCCGGACGTCATCTCGGTGATCGCTCTCGACGAGGCGGGCGACGCGCCGAGCCTCACCGCGACCGTGCCGTGCGGCGGGAAGTGGCCGCGCGACTTGGCGATCGACCCGGCGGGACGGCACCTGTACGCGGCCAATGAGCGCTCCGGGGACGTCACCTGGTTCACGATCGACCGGCAGACGGGCATCCCGAGCCGGGCAGGCTCCGTCGCGGCGCCCGCGGCCTCCTGCGTGGTCTTCGACTGACGCGCCCGGACAGCCGTACCCGTACGACGACGGGCCCGCCCCCACATCGGGGCGGGCCCGTCCTCGTACGCGCGAAACCGGTTCAGTGCACCGGCGCACCCGAGGGCTGCTGCGGCGTGATGCCGAGGGTCGTCGTGTACTTGGCGAGCGCGAGCTTGCCGATCGCCGGGTAGGGGCCGAGCGGCTCGGCGACGGAGCAGCCCGCCTCCTTCGCGGCCGCGTCGAGCAGGGCGGAGTCGAGCTCGGGGCCGATCAGGTACGGCGCGAGGGCCAGCTGGGTCGAGCCCGAGCCGCGCAGCTGCTCGGCGGTCGCGGCGATGGCGCCCTCCTGGTCGAGCGCGGCGGCCATCACCGGCACCGCGAGGCGCGCGGCGAGCAGCATGCCGGTGATCCCGGCGGCCTGCACGGCCTCCTCGCCGCCGACCGTGGCCAGCACGATGCCGTCCGCGGCCGTCGCCACGGTGAACAGGCGGGCGCGGTCGGCGCGGGCGAGACCGGCCTCCGAAAGGCGCACGTGCAGGGCCTCGGCGAGCAACGGGTGCGGGCCGAGGACGTCCGTCAGCTCGGCGGCGGCACGGCTGTCCATGACGGCCTGCCGGATGCGGCGCATCAGCGCGGCGTCGGGGCCCGCGAGCAGCGGCACGACGACGGCGACCGGGCCCTCGGGGTCGGCCACCTCGGCGCCCGCCGCGCGCGCACGCTCGACGCGGGCGATGCGCTCGGCGGCCGCGTGCGCGAGCACGGAGTGCAGCGAGGGGAACTCGGGGAAGGACGTGACGGTGGCGTCCTCCTCACCGTCGACGTAACCGATCCTGGCGTCGAGGCCGGGCAGCTCGGAGCGGGCGATGCTCACGACTTCCTCGGCGAGGCTGCGCGTGGTGGTGCTGGGGGCGCCCGGCACGGCGAGAACAAGTGCGGGCGCGCCTTCAGGAGCCGCGACGGGCTCCGGACGGCGGTGCCGGCCCGGCTGACGGGGGCGCGGCATTCGTACAGGCAGGCCGGATGCGGGCCCAGTGGGGGAGCTCATGCGCCCGCATGCTACTGGCTTGCGGGCCATCCCTGTTCGGGGAGGGTGCAGGTGGGCGGTATAAGTCCGTTTTTGTCTGATGAATTACGAAGAGGTCAACTGTCACCTTCTCCGTGGACGGAGAGCATGCGTGAGTCGAGCGGCAGCCGCAACCGGCCCGCGGCGATATCAGCCGCTATGCGCAGCGCCCCGTCCAGCGGGTCGCCCGCCGCGGGAACGGGCCGCGCGTGCGGCAGCTGGTCCGCGACTTCGGCGCGCAGCGGGGCGAGCAGTGGCTCGCCGAGCCGGAACAGACCGCCGGTGAAGGCGACTTCGCAGGCGTCGGCGGAGGGGCAGACGGCAGCCGCGGCCTCGGCGATGTGGCGGGCCGCGGCCCGCAGGATGCCGTCCGCCACGGGGTCGTCCGCGGCGCAGGCCGCGACGTCGGGTGCGAAGGAGGCGAGCACCGCGGGCCGGTCGGTGCGGGGATAGAGCTGTCCCGGCAGCCCGGCGGGCGGACCGAACACAGTCTCGGCGCGTTCGAGCAGCGCCCGCGAGCCGCCGCGTCTGCCGTCGTGCGCCCGCATCGCCGCTTCGAGCCCCGCGCGGCCGATCCAGGCGCCGCCGCCGCAGTCCCCGAGCAGGTGCCCCCAGCCGTCGGCGCGGTGCCAGGCGGTCAGGTCGGTGCCGATCGCGATCATGCCGGTGCCCGCCGCGACGACGGCGCCCGGACGGTCGCCGAGCGCCCCCGCGTACGCGGTGACGGCGTCGGCGGCCAGCGCCGTGCGGCGTACGCCCAGGGTCCGGCCGAGCGCGGACGGCAGCGCGGCGCGGAGGTCGTCACCGAGGGTCGCGAGGCCCGCGGCGCCGACGGCGACGGCCGTGATCCGGCCGCCGCCCGCCTTCTCCAGCAAGCCCCGCGCCATGGGCAGGAGTTGCTCCATGAAGTGCCCGGCGTCGATGCCGCGCGGCCCGGTGCGCACCGGCTCGGCGGAGCGCACCGGGTCGGGGCGGCGCAGTCCCGGCGGCACGAGCAGGGCCGCCCGCAGCCCCGAACCGCCCGAATCGACACCCAGCACGCACTCCCCGGACTCCCCGGGCTCCTCCGATGTCACGGCAGTCGCCAGTCCACCGGCTGTGCCCCCTGCTGGACCAGCAGGTCGTTGGCCCGGCTGAAGGGGCGCGAGCCGAAGAAGCCGCGGTCCGCCGACATGGGGGAGGGGTGCGAGGACTCCACCGAAGGCAACTGCCCGAGCAGCGGCCGCAGATTGCGCGCGTCACGCCCCCACAGGATCGACACCAGCGGCTTGCCGCGCGCGGCAAGCGCCCGTATGGCCTGCTCCGTGACCTCCTCCCAGCCCTTGCCGCGGTGCGCGGCGGGCTTGCGCGGGGCGGTCGTGAGCGCTCTGTTGAGCAGCAGGACGCCCTGCTGGGTCCAGGGGGTGAGGTCGCCGTTGGTGGGCGCGGGCAGGCCCAGGTCGCTGTTCATCTCGCGGTAGATGTTGATGAGGCTGCCGGGCAGCGGCCGCACCTCGGGCGCGACCGAGAACGACAGGCCCACCGCGTGACCGGGCGTGGGATAGGGGTCCTGGCCGACGATCAGGACGCGGACGTCGTCGAAGGGCTGCTGGAAGGCGCGCAGGACGTTCGCCCCCGACGGGAGATAGGTGCGTCCCGCGGCGATCTCCGCGCGCAGGAAGTCCCCCATCGAGGCGATCCGTTCGGCCACCGGTTCCAGGGCCTCGGCCCAGCCGGTCTCGACGATTTCATGCAAGGGTCGTGGTGCCACGGCGTCACCCTACTGCCGTAACGGCAGGGGCGATCAACCGATGGCCGCGGCCCGCACGCAGAGCACGTCCGGCAGGTGCGAGGCGAGTTGCTGCCAGCTGTCGCCGTCGTCCGCCGATGCGTACACCTCCCCGTTGCGATTGCCGAAGTAGATGCCCGCCGGGTCGCAGTCGTCGCTGCACATGGCGTCGCGCAGCACCGTGCCATAGTGGTCCTCGTGGGGCAGGCCCGTGTTGAGCGGCTCCCAGCTCAAGCCCGCGTCGGTCGTGCGGTAGACGCGACAGCGGTGGTCGGCGGGGACGCGGTCGCTGTCCGCGGTGATCGGGAAGACGTACGCCGTGCCGCCCCGGTGGGGGTGCGCGACCACCGCGAAACCGAAGTCGGAGGGCAGACCGCCGCCGATGTCGGTCCAGTGCGCGCCCGCGTCGTCGCTGCGGTACACACCCCAGTGGTTCTGCAGATAGAGCCGGTCCGGGTCGGCCGCGTCCCGCGCGACCTTGTGCACGCACTGCCCGAACTCCGGGTTCGGCTCGGGCAGGAACACCGCGGAGACGCCGTCGTTCGAAGGGGCCCAGCTCGCCCCGCCGTCCTGGGTGTGGAACACCCCGGCGGTGGACACCGCGACCGTCACCGCGCGGGCGTCGCGGGCGTCCGTCAGCACGGTGTGCAGGCCCTCACCGCCGCCGCCCGGCACCCACTTGGAGCGGGTGGGGTGCTCCCAGAGCGGACGGACGAGAGAGAAGGACTCCCCGCGGTCCTCCGAGCGGTACAGCGCGGCGGGTTCCGTGCCCGCGTACACGACGTCCGGCTCGGCGGCCGCCGGGTGCAGCTGCCACACCCGCTCCAGGGAAGCACCGGTTTCCTTGGGGAACTTCACGGCGGGCTTCGACGGCTCCGTCCAGGTCCGCCCCAGGTCGTCGGAGTGGAAGACGGAAGGGCCCCAGTGCGCGCTGTCACCGCCGACCAGGAGGCGCGGGGTCGGGCCCCGGGTGTCGATGGCGACCGAGTACACCGCCTGTGCGTTGAAGTACGGGCTGTCGTCGAACTCCCAGGCGCCACTTCGCCTGCGGCCGATGAACAGGCCCTTGCGCGTGCCTACGGTCAGGATGATGTCGGCCATGCCGACCACCTCCGGGACGTCGTTGTCTCAGGTACCGGCCAGTCTGCACCCCGGCACTGACAGTCACCCCCGGAGATGGCATCCGCGCAGGTCAGCGCCGTGTCTACCGGCCGGGCCCGGCCCCCTGCGAGCCATCCCCCGCCCGCCCCCGCGCCAGCTCCCCGGCCACCTCCGCGATCACCGCGGGCCCCACCCGGCAGCACCCGCCGATCAGCCGCGCCCCCGCTGCCCGCCACCCCGCGGCCTGCCCGGCCGCGAACCGGGACGGCCCCCGCCAGGAGCGGGCTGCGGCGTCCCACGTCTCGCCGCTGTTCGGATAGACGACCACGGGCTTGCCCGTGACCCGGGCGGCGAGCGCCACCGCGGCGTCGGCGTCCCTCGGGTCGCAGCAGTTCACGCCGACCGCGATCACCTCGTCCGCGTCGGCGGCGAGCCCGAAGGCCTCTTCGAGGGGCTGGCCCGCGCGCGTGTGCGTGCCCGCGACGCTGTACGAAAGCCAGGCGGGGACTCCGAGGCCGCGCACCGCCCGCAGCAGGGCCCGCGCCTCGTCGGTGTCGGGCACGGTCTCCAGGGCGAGGACGTCGGGCCCGGCCGCGGCGAGGGTTTCGAGCCGCGGCCGGTGGAAGCGCTCCAACGCGTCCACCGAGAGGCCGTAGCGCCCCCGGTACTCGGAGCCGTCGGCGAGCATCGCCCCGTAGGGCCCGGCGGATGCCGCCACCCAGGTCTCCCGCCCGGTCGCGGCCCCGGCACGCCGGGCCAGCCTGACGCTCAGGCCGAGGAGCTCGCGGGTACGGTCGGCGTCGATGCCGTGCCGCGCGAACCCCTCGTACGTCGCCTGGTAGCTCGCGGTGATCGCGACCTCGGCGCCCGCCTCGTAGTACGTGCGGTGGGCGGCCTCGATCGCCGCGGGCTCGTCGGCGAGCAGCCGCGCGGACCACAGGGCGTCGCTCAGGTCGTGCCCGGCGGCCTCCAACTGGTTGGCGAGGCCGCCGTCGAGCACGACCGGGCGCTGGGCAAGGACATCGGCGAGTCTCACACCGCCGACGCTAGCCGAGGCGCGGCCAGCGGGAAGTGACAGGCCACCTGGTGTCCCGTGCTGTTCGGCGTGCTGACCGGCGGTTCCGTCGTGGCGCACACGTCCTGGGCGAGGGGGCAGCGGGTCCGGAAGCGGCAGCCCGACGGGGGTTTCGCGGCGGAGGGGGTCTCGCCCTCCAGCGGCGCGCGTTCCGTGCCCGAGGCGGCCGCGGCCGCCTCCGGGTCGGGGACGTTGACCGTGTCCAGGAGCCCGCGTGTATAGGGGTGCAGCGGATGCGCGTACACCTGCTCGGCAGGACCCGACTCCACGAGCTTGCCCAGGTACATCACGCCGACGGTGTCCGCCAGATGGCGTACGACGGCCAGGTCGTGCGAGATGAACAGATAGGTCAGACCGCGCTCGCGCTGCAGCTCCCGCATCAGGTTGAGGATCTGCGCCTGCACGGACACGTCGAGCGCGGACACCGGCTCGTCGGCGACCACCAGATCAGGCGAGAGCGTCAACGCCCTTGCCAGGCCGAGGCGTTGGCGCTGGCCACCAGAGAACTCGTGCGGGTAGCGCTGCACGGCGCCGCGCGGCAGGCCCACGGCGTCGAGGAGCTCGGCGACCAGCTTCTCCTGCTCGGCGCGGCTGCCGACGCCCTGGATGACGAGCGGTTCGCGCAGGATCTCGCCGACCCGCATGCGCGGATCCATCGCGGCGGTGGAGTCCTGGAACATCAGCTGGACGCGCCGCCGGTGCGCGCGCCGTTCGGCCCGCGACATCCGTGACGGGTCGGCGCCCTCGAAGCGCACCGCGCCGCCGGTCGGTTCGTCGAGGCCCGCGACGATCCGGCCGAGCGTCGTCTTACCGCAGCCGGACTCGCCGACCATGCCGAACGTCTCGCCCCTGCGGATGGACAGGGACACCCCGCCCACCGCGCTGACCGTCCCCCGGCTGCGCGAGAACGCGCCTCCCTTGAGGGGGAACTCCTTGACCAGCGAGTCGAGTTCGAGCAGTACCTCACCTGGGGCTGCGGCAGCGGGCACGGCCGCGGGCACCACCACCTCGTCCTCGAACGCGGCGTCATCCGGAACCGGGTGGAAGCACGCGAACCGGTGCTCCGCGCCCTGTGTCCCGTCGTCCACGAGCGGCGGTTCCTCCGCACGGCACTGGTCCGTGGCGAACGTGCAGCGCGGTGCGAAACGGCAGCCCGTGGGACGCACCGCGAGGTTGGGCGGCAGTCCGGGGATGGTGTGCAGTTCCGTGCCGCTGTCGGCCGCGCGCTCGGGCAGCGCGGCGAACAGCGCCTCGGTGTAGCGGTGGCGCGGGCGCGCGAACAGGCCGCTTACGTCGGCCTGTTCGGCGACCTTGCCCGCGTACATCACCGCGACCCGGTCCACCCGGTTGGCGATGACCCCGAGGTCGTGCGTGACCAGGATCATCGCCATGCCGAGACGGGCGCGCAGATCGTCGACGAGCTCCAGGATCTGGTGCTGCGTCGTCACGTCGAGGGCGGTCGTCGGTTCGTCCGCGATCAGCAGCTTCGGCTCGCACACCAGCGCCATGGCGATGGCCACGCGCTGCCGCATGCCACCGGACAGCTGGTGCGGGTAGGCCTTCATGCGCTCGGCGGGCTGCGGCATGCCGACCAGGCGCAGCATCTCCTGGGCGCGCGCCCACGCCTCCTTCCTGCCGATGCCGGGGCGGTGCAGGAGCAGCGGCTCCGCCACCTGCGTGCCGATGGTCATCGTCGGGTTGAGGGAGGTCAGCGGGTCTTGGAAGACCATGCCGATGGTGTTGCCGCGGACGTCCTGGAGGACGGGCGCCGGGGCCGCGGCGAGGTCCTGTCCGTCGAACAGGACGCGGCCCGCGGTGATCTCGCCGCCCGGCGGCAGCAGGCCGAGGACGCTGAGCGCGGTCATCGTCTTGCCGCAGCCGGACTCGCCGACGATGCCCAGGGCCTCACCGGGGGCGAGGGAGAGGGATATGCCGTCGAGGGCGTGGACGGTCCGTTCGCGCGAGACGATGTCGACGCGCAGGCCGTCGAGGGTGAGCAGGGGCTCGGTCATCTGTCAGGTCTCCTGTTACTTCCGCAGCCGCACGTCGAACGCGTCCCGCAGTCCGTCACCGATGAAGTTGAACGCGGCGACGACCAGCACGATCGCGATGCCCGGCGGGAAGATCAGCCACCAGTAGCCGTTCTGGGTGTAGGTGATCCCGGCCGACAGCATCGAGCCCCAGTCGGCGGAGGGCGGCGGGATGCTCAGGCCGAGGAACGCGAGATAGCTGACGTAGAGGATGGCGTCGGCGATCTGGAACGTGCAGTTGACGATGACCGTGCCGATGGCGTTCGGCACGATGTGCTTGAAGACGGCACGCGTACCGCCGCCGCCCATCATCCGCATGGCCTGGACGTACTCGCGGTTGCGCAGCGACAGCGCCTCGCCGCGGACCAGGCGGGCGGGGGACAGCCAGGCCACCGCCGCGATGATCATGATCAGGACGCCCTTGCTCGGCGTGATGATCGCGGCCACCACGACGAGCAGGAACATCGCGGGGATGGCGAGCGCCGCGTCCGTCACACGCATCATCGCCGCGTCGACCCAGCCGCCGAAGTAGCCGGAGATCGCGCCGTAGACGGTGCCGAAGAGCGTGGCCAGCAGACCGGCCGCCAGGCCGATCTCCAGCGACGTCTGTCCCGCGACCATCAGACGGCCGATCATGTCGTAGCCGAGGTCGGTGGTGCCGAGGAGATGGCCGGAGCTGCCCGGCGGCAGGTTCGCCTGGGACAGGTCGGTGTGGACCTGCTCGGTGTCGTACACCAGCGGGCCGAGGTAGCTGAACGCGAGCAGCAGGAGCAGCACCACCACGCCCGTCAGGGCGAGCTTGTTGCCGGTGAAGACCCGCAGCGTGCGGCGGGCCAGCGACGGCGTGGCCTGTGCGGCGTCCTCGTGGCCTGGCGCGGTGACAGGGGCGACCGTGGTACTCATGCCACGCTCCGTATCCGGGGGTCGAGGACGGCGTACAGCACGTCGGTGAGCAGCGAGCCGACGACGGTGGCGACACCGACGACGAGCGTCACGCCGAGCAGTACGGGGAAGTCGGAGCCCTGCGCGGCGTTCCAGAACAGCAGCCCCATGCCGGGGTAGTTGAACATCGACTCGACGACGAGGGCGCCGCTGAACAGGGTCGGCAGATAGAGGCCGAGGAGCGTCGCGAGAGGGATCAGCGCGTTGCGCAGGACGTGCCTGACCATGATCCGGCGGCTCGACTGGCCCTTCGCCATCGCTGTGCGGACGTATTCCTCGGTGAGGTTGTCGAGCACCGCCGACCGCATGTAGCGGCTGAACATCGCGACGATGCCGAAGGCCATGGTGACCACCGGCAGGATCAGCCCGGTGAAGTCGCCGAGGAGCGCGCCGATCGTCTCGCCCTGTGGCGCCTCCGCCGGGAAGATGGGCATGACCTGCGCAAACAGGATGATCATGATGAGGCCGAGGAAGAACACCGGCGTCGCGTACATCAGGAACGCGAGGCCCGTCAGGGCGTAGTCCGAGGCCTTGCCGCGGCGGACGGCCTGCAGCAGGCCGAGCGGAACGGCGATGACGACCGCGAGGACGGTGGAAAGGACCGTGAGGAGCAGAGTCTTCGGCAGGCGCTGCGTCAGCAGGTCGAAGACGGGCGAGTTGAGCTTGAAGGAGTCGCCGAGGTCGCCCGTGAGCAGCCGCTTCAGATACATCGCGTACTGCATCGGCAGCGAACGGTCGTACCCCTGCTGGTGGTTGAAGTGCTCGATCTGCTGCGGCGTGCCCTTCGGGCCGAGGATGGCGCGGGCGGGTCCGCCCGGGAGCATGTGCAGGAGCACGAAGACGATGACCGACACGAGGAAGAGGACGACGATCGCCTGGAGGAGGCGCTTGACCAGAAAGCCGGTGAAGCCGGTCACTTCTCGGCCCCCTTCTTCTTGACGTAGTACCAGTGCTGGGGCGCGAAGGTGACGGTCGGGTTCTGCGAGACGCCGCGCAGGTCGTTGCGGATCACCGAGACCTGGTACGCGGGGTTCGGCATCCACATCACGGGGAGCTGCTCGGCGAGGTACTCGCCGTACTCGTGCACGGCCTTCATGTCGGGGGAGTACTGCACGCCCCGGATGATGCGGTCCGCCTTCTTGTCGCTGTAGTTGCCGAAGTTGGCGGAGGCGCCCGTCGAGAAGAGCTGCTCGCCGCTGGGGTTGAGCGGGTAGTACCAGCTGCCGGCCGTGCCGAAGAACGACATGTCCCAGTTGCAGCCCGGGTCCTTCGCCTTGCACGGGACGGAGTTGCCGAGCACCGAGTTCAGCGGCTGCTGACGCACGGTCAGGTCGATGCCGCCCTTGGAGAGCGACGACTTGAGCTCCTGCATCATGTTCGTCGTCTCGGTCGACCCCGACTGGGAGAGCAGGGTCAGTTCGAGCGGCGCGTTTTTCCCGATGCCCTTGCCGCACTCGTCCGCGCCGGTCCCGGGGCGCACACAGCGCGCCGTGCCGTCCTCGATCCGCCAACCGTGCTGCTCCAGCAGCGCCTTGGCCTTGCCGACGGAGAACGGGTACTGGTTCTTCTCCATCTTCCCGGACAGGTACTGGCTCTTCGGCGTCACCGGCACCGGGCCGAGCGTCGGTGTCGCGCTGCCCTGCCAGATGACGTTGCTCATCGCCTTCTGGTCGACGAGGTGCTGCATGGCCTGACGGATGTACAGCTGGTCCATCTTCGAGCCGCCGTGCGTGGAGTTGAAGTTGTAGACGATGTACGTCGCCGCCCAGCCCTCCCACGGATCGACGCGGTACCCCTTCTCCTCGAACTTCTCCTTCTGCGCCATCACCGACGGCGGGATGTAGCCGTAGTCGACGCCGCCCGAACGCAGCACGTTGTACTCGGAGTCGGCCGTCGTGAACGGCTTGAAGACCACCTTGTCCAGGTGCGGGCGCTCCGCCTTCGGACCGGTGAACTTCTCGTTCGGGACGATGGTGACCTGCCCGCTGTCGCGCCAGCCCGCCAGCCTCCAGGGCCCGTTGACCGTCTTCCAGAGGGGATCGGAACCGTACGAGCCAAGGCTCTTCGCGTGCTGGGTGAGCCGCGCGAAGACGGCCTTGGCGCCCGCGTGGGTGCGGTCCCAGTCGCCGATCTTCCCACCGTCCGTCTTCGCGTCCCAGGCGTGCCGGGGCAGTGCGCGCATCAGGGTGAGCTGGTTGGCGGTGAACCAGTCGGGGTTGTACGCGCGGGTCAGGTGCAGCCGCACGGTGTGGTCGTCGAGCATCTCGAACCGCTTGACGTTGTCGGGCATCGTGCCGACCGAATAGTTGCCCCAGTCCGCCTTGTTGGCCTTCACCAGGTTGAACCAGAACTCCAGGTCGCGGGCGGTGACGGGCTTGCCGTCGGACCACTTCACGCCCTCGCGCAGCGGCACGGTCACCGTCTTGTTGCCGTCGCTGTACGTCGGCTTCAGGCCGAGCGTGCTGGGGCCGTGTGTGGTCAGCTCGCCCTTCGCCTTGTCCTGCACGGCGTCGTAGACCGGCATGAAGAGCAGGGACTGGATCCCGTAGTTGTACGAGGCGCCGTAGCCGGGCGCGCCGATCGGGAAGATCCAGTTGGGTGTCGCCGCCGGTGGCAGAGCCATCGTCGCGGTCCCGCCCTTGACGGGGGTGCCGCCGGTGGGGCCCATGTCGATGCGGCCGCCCTCACGGGTGCAGCCGGTGAGGGCCGCCGCGAGGACGAGCAGCGCGGCCGCCGCGGACCTGATTGAGCGCATGGCGATGGGCCTCCAAGGGGTACGGGGCCGGCCCGTGCCGGAGTACGACGGGGCGGCGCCCGAACGCTAGGCCGAGGGTGAAAAACAAGTCAATAGCTTCATTCGGCAAAAAGTGAATAAGCGGGAAGCTCTGGCCAACTTGGTTCGACTGGTCTTAGTGTTCGTCCTGTTGTCGAACAAACACATCGAAGCAACGGGCAAGCACCTGGGGGCGGCCGCATGACCGGAACACCACTCGGCGAGCCGGGCTCGGGGCAGCACATCGTGCACCTGGTCTCGTCGGGGGCGGCCACGTCGCGCGCCGATCTCGTGCGCGAACTGGGCCTCGCCCCCTCGACGGTCTCCCTGCGGGTGCAGGAGCTGGTCGACGCCGGGCTGCTCACCGAGTCCGGCGAGGGAGCATCGCGCGGCGGGCGCAGGCCCAGGCTGCTGCGGGTGGCCGCGCGGGGCGGCGTCGCCCTCGCCGCGGACCTCGGCAGCCACCACGCACGGCTCGGCGCGGTCGACCTCGGCGGCACCGTCACCGACGCCGTCGACCTGCCGCACGACATCACCGCGGGTCCCGAGTCCGCCGTCGACTGGCTCTGCGAGCAGGCCGACGCGCTCGTCGCCCGGCAGCGCGCGGAAGGGCGCACGGTGCGCGCCTTCGGAGTCGCCTTCCCCGGCCCCGTGCAGCCCGGCACCGGCCGCGTCCTCAGCCCCTCCCGCATGCCCGGCTGGCACCGCTACCCCCTGCGCGACGTGCTCGCGGAACGGCTCGGCATCCCCGTCACCGTCGACAACGACGCGACGATGATGGCCGTCGGCGAACACCGCGTGGCCCGGCCGGAGCTGGCGCACCTCGTCGTCGTCAAGGCAGGCCGCGGCATCGGCAGCGGCGTCATCTCCGCGGGCCGCCCGCACGACGGCGCCAACGGCAGCGCGGGCGACATCAGCCACGTCCGCGTCGACGCGGCGGGCGACCGCCCCTGCAGCTGCGGCAACATCGGCTGCCTGGAGACCGTCGCCAGCGGCGCCGCCCTGATCCGCGAACTCGCGCTGCAGGGCGTCGAGGTGTCCGACACCAGCGATCTACTGCGGCTCGTCGCCGACGGCGACCCGCAGGCCACCACCCTCGTCCGTACCGCGGGGCGGCACATCGGCACGGTCCTCTCCGTCGTCGTCAACTTCTTCAACCCGCAGGCCGTGGCCCTCGGCGGCGTACTCGCCACCGCGGAACCGCTGGTCGCAGCCGTGCGCGGCGTCCTCTACGAACGCTGCCTGCCGCTCGCCACGGCCGACCTGGAGATCACCACCACCGTCACCGGCGTCGACGCGGGCCTCCTCGGCGCGGGCCTCACCGCACTGCGCAGGAACCTGCCGACCTCCCCGACGCCCGCGACCTCCCCGACCGCCCCCGCACCCCAGGAAGAGAGCGCACCCGCATGACCCCCTCCGCCTCCGCGAACCCCCGCCGCCTGCGCATCGGCATCGGCGGCATCGGCATCGAGTCGTCCACGTTCTGCCCGCACCGCTCCACCACCGACGACTTCCGCCAGACCCGCGGCCAGGACCTCCTCGACCGCTACACGTGGACGAGGGCGGACTCCGACCTCGCCGCCACCGTCGAATGGGTGCCCCTGCTGCACGCGACCTCGCTGCCCGGCGGACCGGTGGAGGCGGAGTCGTACCTGATCCTCAAGAACGAACTCGTCACCCGCATCAGGGAGGCGGGCCCGCTCGACGGCCTCGTGTACGACATCCACGGCGCGATGAGCGTCATCGGCCTCACCGACGCCGAGGCCGACCTCACCGAAGCGGTGCGCGCCGCCGTCGACGCCGTGGGCACCCCGGACGGCACCGGCCGCCCGATGATCTCCACCGCCATGGACCTGCACGGCAACGTCTCGCGCCGCTTCGCCGAGCCGATCGACCTGCTCACCGCCCACCGCCTCGCCCCGCACGAGGACGCCTGGGAGACCCGTGAGCGCGCGGCCCGCAACCTCGTCCGCTGCCTCCTCGACGGCACCCGCCCGCACCGCGCCTGGGTCCAGGTCCCCGTGCTGCTGCCCGGCGAGAAGACCAGCACCCGCCTGGAGCCCGCCAAGTCCCTCTACGCCTCGCTCGCCGAGATCGAACAGCTCCCCGGCATCCTCGACGCGGCCATGTGGGTCGGCTACGCCTGGGCCGACGAGCCGCGCTGCAAGGCCGCCATCGTCGTCACCGGCGACGACGCCGATCGAGCCGCCGCCGAGGCCGAGAAGCTCGCCCGCCGCTACTGGGACGCGCGCCGCGACTTCGTCTTCGTCGGCCCGACGGGCTCCGCGCAGGAGTGCATCGAGAAGGCGGCGGCCTCGACCGCACGGCCCTTCCTGATCAGCGACTCGGGCGACAACCCGACGGCGGGCGGCGCGGGCGACCTCGCGTACATGCTGGAGAAACTGCTCGCCAACGACGACGTCCGCGCCGGCCGGGTCACCGCGGTGCACCCCGGCATCACCGACCCGGTGGCCGTCGCCCGGTGCTTCGAGGCGGGCGTGGGCGCGGAGGTCACGCTGAGCGTCGGCGGCAAGGTCGACGCGAACCACGGCGGTCCCTATGACCTCACCGGCACCGTCGTCGCCCTGCAGCGCGCCGCCGACCAGAAGGACCGGGCGGAGGGCGGCGCGTACGACCGCGGTGTCGACATGGCGGCCGTGCGCCACGGCGGTCTCACGGTGATCCTCGTCGAGCGCCGCAAGCCGTTCCACACGCTCGCCGACTTCATGGGCCCGGCGGAGGGCGGCCTCGGCATCGACCCCCGCACGTACGACCTCGTGATCGTGAAGATCGGCTACCTGGAGCCCGAGCTCCACGACATGGCCGCCGACTGGCTCCTCGCCCTCACACCGGGCGGCGTGGACCAGGACCTGCTGCGGCTCGGCCACCACCGGGTGGAGCGGCCGCTGTATCCGTTCGACGAGGATGCGTACGACGCGCACGACGGCGGGGCGCCTGACCTGACGCCGGTGCGGCTCGCCCCGCTCGGCCAACTCACCCCGTTCGCACCGTGAGAAGGGGGTTCAGCTGCGGGAACGGGTCTGCGAAGGTGATCCCTTCGAGCCGCCCGTAGCGCAGAGGAGCCCCCGTGAAGCGTGCCGCCACCCTGTCCGCCCTGGTCTGTCTGCTGGCCGTCACCGCCGCCGCGCCCGCCTCGCCGGACGCGGCCCGGCGGCCGGACCGGCACCAGGGGACCCTCCTCGACTCCGTCCCGAAGAAGGGCGTACTGAAGGTCTGCACGACCGGCGACTACGCCCCGTTCACGAAGCTCGACCCCGCCGACGGCACGTACAGCGGCGTCGACATCAAGATGGCGCAGGACCTGGCGAAGAGCCTCGAAGCCAAGCCGAAGTTCGTGGCGACGACCTGGGCGAACCTGACCAAGGACGTGGCGGCGGGGCGCTGTGACGTCGGCGTCGGAGGCGTCTCGATCACGCTGCCGCGCGCCCGGCAGGTCTACTTCAGCGAGCCGACGCGCGAGGACGGCAAGACCCCAGTCGTGCGCTGCGCCGACAAGGACAAGTTCGGGGCGGGCGCCCTCGCGGACATCGACAAGCCCGGCACGACTGTGATCGTCAACCCCGGCGGCACCAACGAGCAGTTCGCGCGCGCCCACATCAAGAAGGCGACGATCAAGCTGCACCCGGAGAACACCACGATCTTCCAGGAGATCATCGAGGGCCGTGCGGACGTGATGATGACGGACGCGAGCGAGACGCTCTACCAGTCGAAGATCCACCCCGAACTCTGCTCCCTCCACCCGGAGAAGCCCTTCACCTTCTCCGAGAAGGCGTATGCGACGCCGCGCGGCGACGACGAGTTCAAGGAGTACGTCGACCAGTTCGTGCACCTGGCGAAGCACGACGGGACGTACGCGAAGTACGAGGCGGAGTGGATGAAGTGAGCCGGCAGGGCTGGGGCGTTCAGTACACCTTGACGGTGCCGACGGAAGGCGCGGCCGGGGAGGCGGCGGCCGCGCTCGCCCGGCACGGGCACCGGCTGACCGCCGTGCGCGAACACGGTCCCCTGCCCTTCGAACTCGGCGACTGGTACGGCAAGTCCGTCCGGGGCGAGGAGCTCCGGGGCTGGTGGCAGGTGTTCTCGCTTGCGGTGTACGTCACCGGGGGCGGGGGTGAGGCCGACGGCGGCGCGTTCGCGGACCGGATACCGGTCTTCAGGCCGTACCTGAGTGGTCAAGCGCGGTGGGTCGCTGCCGTCGCACGGTCGCACGGCGGATTCAGCGAGGGTTGTGCCGAGGGCCACGAGTCGACCATGGAGGGGACGTTCGACAGGTCGGGGCTGCTCCATGAGAGCTCCGGGGCGGTGGTCGCCGTGCCGGAACCTGAGCTTCCCGGGGCGGAGGAGGTGGCTGGGCCTCAGGCACCGGCGTGGATCTTGCCCGAGCCCGGCGACCCGGCGCCTCTCGTCGCGGCGGTGGTCGAGGTGGCGGGGCGCATGTACGGGAGCGCGGCGGAGGGTGCCCCGGAGGCGGTGGCCTGGCTGCTGGACGAGGACTTCGCCTTCGGGGACCCGTACGAGTCCGGCGGCGATTTCCTCGCCGACCTGGACGACGCGGTGGCACACCAGGGAACGTGCGTGCCCGGGACGGCGGAGGCGGTGCCCTTCCTGGTGGCGGTCGCCACGGAACCCGCGGTACCGGCGGGCGCAAGGTCGGCGGTCCTCCTCGACCTGCTCCGGCACTCGACCGCGGGCGCGGCGGACGACGTGGCCCTGGCCGACCGCCACGCGGCGCTGGGCCACACCACCGCGGAGACCGAGGCGGAACGCGCCGTCCGAGATGCGGTGGGCGCTGCGGTGCCGCACCTCCTGACGCGGTGGGACAAAGCCCTCGACATCGAGCGCTTCGTGCTGGCGGCACTGGCCGCGGCACACCATCGCCCCGGGGCGGGGGTGGACGCCGTCTGCGGAGTCCACCTGGCCGACCTGCCCGCTCCCACGGGCACGGACCGCGCGGACACGGTGGCGCTGATGCGGGTGTTGCTGGACGGGGGCGACCACGGGGAGGTCGGCGGTCGTGGCGGTGCCAGCCCCCATGCGCGCCTCAGGGACGTGTGGGTCGCGGACCTTACGGGCCGCGTGTCGCGCGATGCCGGGCGGGATGTCGGCGCGCTATGAGGTCGGTTTCTGGCCTCTAGGTGGGGGAGACCTCCGGGATCCGTGGCGTCCATGCGGCGGTGAGCAGCGAGGCGGTGGCCGCGCCGGTGTAGAGGGACGCGGCCAGCCACGCCTCCGCGTACGCGTCGGGGTCGGCGGGGCGCAGTCGGCCGAGCGCGTCGTGGGTGCGGTCGGCGGCCGTGTCCGTGAGGCGCCGGGCGCACAGGGCTCCCGTGGTGAGGCCCACCGTCCTTAGGCGCCGGGGGAGTTCTCCGCCGGTGTCCGCCGCGGCGACGGGGCGGCCACCGGCCACCGCGCGGTCCACGGCGCGGCGGAGGAGTCCGAGCTCCATGGGGAGCGATGGGGGCGGGGTCGGGGACGGATACGGGGTCGGGGGCTCGACGGTCGGCGGTGCTGACGGCTCTCCTTCGGGCGGCAGCTGGGCGGTGTGCAGACGACGCAGCCCCAGGTCGGCGCGGAAGGTCCGGCCGTCATGGCCGGTCCAGGCGGCCGCCAGGGCGAGGACGCCACCGGGCCGGTCGGGGGAGACGCGCCCAGGCGGGGAACCCGAGCGACTGGCGCTGCACCCGCCCGACCGTGGCGGCCGTGGCCGCGCCGAACCCCAGGTACTCCAGGGCGAGATCCTCGGCGGGACCGATCGCCTCGGGCACCAGCCGCACCACCGTGCGCCCCTCGAGCACCGGGTGCGCGTACGCCCGAGCGGTCAGCGTGTCCCCGGCCTCGCCACCGGCCCCCGGCAGCACCGCCCCCGCCTCCAGCAGCCTCTGATCCCTGCTCACAACTGTGCTCACAGCCGTACTCACAGCCCTGCTCGCGACCCCGCTCACCGTTCCCTCGCCCCGTCCTCGTCGGACTCGTCGAACTCATTGCTCACCACGCGCGCCGCGTGCACCAGGGCAGCCATCCGGACCCCCTCCGACCAGGCCACCGGCCCCACCTCGCCGAGCGGCACCCGCCGCCCGCCGACGGCCCGCCACTCCAGCCCGCCCGTGCGGGTCTCGTTCTCGGGATAGTCGTCACCGAGCCAGTACGCCGCTTCGAGGGCGCGGCCGTCCTCCGTCAGCGCGCACACCGCGTATCCCCCGCGCACGCGGTAGCCGTACGCCGCCACTCTCGCCGTCGCGTGCCGCAGCTCCTCGAACTTGGCGTCGGCGAAGGCCCCCCATTCCAGCGCCGCCCCTTCGACCGTCTCAGGGCGCGGCCAGACCTCGCGGAACAGCTGGTCCAGGCCCTGCTCGACGCCCAACTCGGCGGCGAACTCCCGCAGGTCCGCCAGGTCGTCGAGGAGCACCGGATGCGGTATCAGCACCTGCTCGGCGTCGAGCCGCACCGAGTCGCCGTCCAGGTCCACGATGCCGAGGCCCCGCTCGGGATCGGCGTCCCGCAGGAACCCGGCGCGCTCCACATCGGCGCCCCCGTCGGCCCCCCACCGGCGCCACCACCAGGTCGCGCAGCGCCCCCTGCCAGGCCGCGTCGGGCCACACCTCGGTGAGGAGCCGGGCGGGCACGGGCAGGGAGCGCACCAGCCAGGTGTCCACCTGCTCCCGGCACTCCCGCTCGTGCCGCTCCAGCCATTCGGCGAGCTGCCGCAGCCGCACCACTTCGGCGTCGTCGCGCAGCTTCGCGGGGACCTGTTTCAGCGTGCGCCCCGCGGCGCTCCTGCACAGCACCCGAGTGCCGTCCAGGGTGACCGCATACCCGCCCGCCGCCTCGACCCAGCCCATGACAGGACCCCTCCCAGGCCTCCTGCTTGCCATGTCGATCACAGTAGGTGAGGGGTCTGACAATCCCGCCGCCGGAGGCGAGGTGAGGGGGACGCGGCCGTTTGATCGCGGCGGCACGGGGGACCCGGTCGGCATGACCGTCCACAAGAACACCGTGCTCGTACTGGACTGCTCCGAGCCCGAGCGGCTCGCCGAGTTCTACGCCGGACTGCTGGGCGCCGATGTCAGGTTGAGCAAGGACCCGGACTACGTCGAGGTCACGAACGACAGCGGGGTCTGCCTGGCCGTGCACCGGGAGCGGGACTACATCCCGCCGAGCTGGCCCCGCCCGGAGGACTCGCAGCAGGCGCACCTGCGGATCATGGTGGCCAGGAACGACATGGACGAGGCGGAACGCGAGGTGGTCGGTCTCGGCGCGCGTCCCGTCGACACCAAGAACAACAACGGCCCCCGGGACACTCGTACTTACTCCGATCCGGCAGGGCACTCCTTCACCCTGGCGGCGATACCCGAGTAACCCGGGGGCGCGGATCAGCTGTTGTTGCCCGGGATCAGGAACAGGTGGATCGACTGGTCCTTGTCACGGAACCGTGCACTGTCGGGGCCCTTCTTCGCCCGGTCGGACACGATCACCACGTGGTCGCTGGAGACCCAGGACACGCCCTCGGGGTTGCCGTAGACCGTACGGCCCTTGCTGTCGGTGGGGAGACGGTGCACCTTGCCCTCGTCGACCTGCCACTTCTTGGTGTCGATGCGGCCCACCCACAGGGCGGACGACGACTGCGACAGGACGGCGATCCGGCCGTCGCGCACGGACACGCTGCTGTAGTCCTCGAACGGCAGCGACTTGGGCAGCCGGATCGTGGCCGTGTTGGTCCAGCGCTTTCCTTCACGCCGGAAGACCTGGATGCGCCCGCCGCCCGGCGTGCGGCCCTTCTTGCCGCCCGCGCACAGGTTTCCCTCGCACAGGGCGAGCAGGTGGCCGGTGCCCGAGCGGTCGACCCACTCCAGGCCCTCCATGCCCTTGTTGGCGTCCGCCAGCTCGAAGTCGAGGTGCGCGGACCCGATCGGGCGCAGCTTCGCGTCGTACTCCTGGACGCGGGCACGGAAGCCCTTGGGCTTGACCGGCTCGGCCTCGCTCAGCGTGTAGTAGTGGTCGCGCGCCTCGTCGTGGGCGAGGTCCTCGAACCCTTCGGCCGCCGCCGAACCGCCCTTCTTCGTGTCCTTCTTCGCGTCCTTCCGTGCGCCCTTGTTGCGGGTGAGGACACCGTTCTCCGGGGCCTTGGGCGACAGCTCGCTGCTGACCCGGATGAGGGAGGACAGGTTGTCGCAGACGATCAGGAAGGCGCCGTCGCGGTAGAGGACGCCGCTCGCCTCCAGACGGGTGCCCGCGCCGTCCCCGATCAGGTCCTGGATCTTCGCTTCCTTGACCAGCCGGAGCTCGCTCGCCGCTTTGCCCCCGGACTTCTGCTGGGCACCGGCCTTGGCCTTGGTGGACTTCTTCGTCGCGGTCATGAGGGCAGTACCTCCGTCGCACCCGGGAACGTCGCCCCACTGGCGCCGTTGGGATAGGTCTTGCGCAGCTCGGCAAGCTGCTGACGTGCGTGGTCGTAGCGCATGCGCGTGTAGTGGAAGATGCCGTGCGTGAACTGCGAGCCCCGGCTCAGCTCCCACTGGCGGTACGCCGCGCGGTACACCTCGTCGTTGGTGAACTGCCGCCCGGTGAAGGGCTGTCCGTGCGGGGTGGTGGACTCGGCGTACGCGGCGGACGAGACGAGCTGCCACAGTCCGTCGGCCCGTCCTGAGCCTTCCGCGCCGAGCAGCGCGGCGACCCGCTCGGGTTCGAACTCCGTGTCCAGGAGGTACTCGAGGTGGTCGAGGTAGTACTGGCAGAAGTCGTGGTGCCGCAGCAGGTTGGTGAAGAGCGGCAGGCGTGAGACTTCGTGCGGCGCGTGCGTGATCCGGCAGTAGTTGCGGCTCATCGCGGGCCAGTCGAGCAGGTCCGTGTACTGCCATGGCGTCGAGAAGAAGTCGATGCCCGAACTGTTGTCGTAGTCCCAGGGGATGAAGGTGAAGTACGGGCGGGACATGAAGCCCGAGGCGTCGCCGAGCCTGCCGGAGTTGTACAGGTAGTAGTTCGACGGCGTCGCGAAGTAGTTGTCCCAGCTGCCCAGGAGTACGTTGGCGCCCGCCCAGCGCAGGAAGGCCGGTACGTTCAGGATCTGCTCGACCGACTCGCGGAACGCGTCGGACGTGAACTTCCGCTCGTCACCCGGAAGGTGCGCCGCGTTGATGATGCGGACGAGGGCGGCGAGGTCGTCGTAGGTGGCGGCCTGCGGATCGTCCTCGTTCGTCTTCAGGCGGTAGGTGCGGTCGTCCTCGCGGCTGCCCGCCGTGAAGTACTGCCGCCCGCTGTCGACGCCGTCGGAGCCGGAGCGGTGCTCCAGCGTCGCGCAGCCGACGTCGCCGCAGTACGCCTTGTAGAGGTTGCCCTCGGAGTTCTTGCCGAAGTGGTCCTTCAGGAACTTCTTGTCGACCTGCTCGATGACCGAGAAGAGGCCCATGTAGCGGTCGTTGATCGAGAAGGTGGCGTACGTGTGCTGCGCCGCCGGGATGCCCGCGCGTTCCAGCAGCCGCCAGGCGACGGCCTCGCGCATCTGCGACGGGTCGTTGTACATCGCCTTGAGGTTGATCCGCTCCATGCCGAAGAGCCGGTCCTCGCTCGCGCCGACCTCGAAGTCGATCTTCCAGGAGCGCTTGGGCGCGTGCGCCGTCAGGTTGCCGCTGTTGACCATCGAGAACGACGGGGTCGCGAGCAGCGGGTCGTCCGGGGCGCCGTGCTTCGCCAGGGACAGCCGGGCGCCGGGTGGCGCCTCCATTACGTCGTCGGCCGTCAGGACGCCGGGCGGCCAGCCGGTGACCTTGACCTGATACATGTCCTGAGCGAAGAACTCCGTTTTGTTCTCCGCCGAGTCGAGGTACTGGTCCATGATCCGGCCGATCGCGGTCGACTGCCCGTCCGCGTCGCGAAGGACGAGGCTGCCATCTCCCGAGATGTCCGACTGCTCGGCGAGCAGCAGGTCGTACAGCGTGCTGAACTCGGCTTTGGTCCGCAGCGCCGCGTCGGCCGGGCCCGCTGTCGCGTTGGCCCGCTCGGCGAGCCGCCGTGCCGTGCCCGGTGGCAGCGCGGATACCGCGATGGCCTGGTTCTTGAAAGCGTCCCGGAACGTTGCCTTGCCGATGGTTCTGTCCACGTCGGCCTCCCTGGGGGCCCTGGGTGAACCTCTCTCTCTACGCCCGGCACCACATGACCGCCAGACCGAGAATCGGCCTGGCGGTCATGGCTCGGTCCACCGGCACAGCACCCGCACGAACCCGGCCAGGGTGAGCGACCACACGAGGGCGAAGGCCCAGACGATGCCGGGGCTCGACGTGCGGATGCCGATGAACAGGAGCGTGCAGGACACCGCGGCGAAGAAGGCCACGGTGAGCGGGTGCGGCCTGTTCGCGAGGGCGGTGCGCAGGCGCGGCCCGAGCCGCAGGATCCACAGGCGGGCCGTGAGCTGCCGGTCCTGGCGCAGGACCAGTTCCATCTCGTCGAGGATGCGCTGCTCGTGCTCCGGAAGTCGATCTGTCGACATCGTCGCCCCTCTTACGCAGTCGTCCGCGGCCGGGCCCTGGTGCCCACCATGGCCCATCATGACGAGAATGCGCGAGAACTTGGGGCGACGCGTTCTCAGACGGAGCGGTGGTACTGGTCAGGCACGTGCACCTCCGCGCCGAGCTCACGCCCCGCGCGCCGCGCCCACGAGGGGTCGCGCAGCAGCTCACGGCCCAGCAGGACGGCATCCGCCTCGCCGTTGGCGACGATCTTCTCGGCCTGCTCGATGTCGGTGATCAGGCCGACCGCGGCGACCGGCAGCTCCGTCTCGGCCTTCACCCGCGCGGCGAACGGGACTTGGTAGCCGGGCTCGACGGGGATCCTGACGCCCGCCGCGTTGCCGCCCGTGGAGACGTCGAGCAGGTCGACGCCGTGCTCCTTGAGGTCGGTGGCGAAGCGGACCGTGTCGTCCGCGGTCCAGCCCGCCTCCTCCAGCCAGTCGGTGGCGGAGATGCGGAAGAACAGCGGCTTGTCCTCGGGCCACACCGCCCGTACGGCGTCGACGACTTCGAGGGCGAAGCGCGTGCGGTTCTCGTACGAGCCGCCGTACGCGTCGGTGCGCTTGTTGCTGTGCGGGGAGAGGAACTCGCCGATCAGATAGCCGTGGGCGCCGTGGATCTCGGCGATCTCGAAACCCGCGTCCAGCGAGCGCCGGGCGGCGTCGGCGAACTGCGTCACGATCTCGTGGATCCGCTCGACGGTGAGCTCCGTCGGCACGGGGTGGCGCTCGTCGAAGGGGACCGCGCTGGGCGCGACGGCCTGCCATCCGTACTGGTCCGGGCCCACCGGGGCGCCGCCCTTCCAGGGGCGGTCGGTGGACGCCTTGCGGCCCGCGTGGGCGAGCTGGATCGCAGGGACGGTGCCCTGGCTCTTCAGGAAGTCCGTGGTGCGGCGGAACGCGGCCGCCTGGGTGTCGTTCCAGATGCCCAGGTCGTACGGGCTGATGCGGCCCTCGGCGCTGACCGCGGTGGCCTCGACGATGATCAGGCCCGTGCCGCCGGTGGCACGCGCCGCGTAGTGCGCGAAGTGCCAGTCCCGCGGCGCCCCGGCCTCGGCGCCCTCGGGGGCCGCCGAGTACTGGCACATCGGAGGCATCCAGACCCGGTTCGGGATGGTCAGGGATCGCAGGGTGTACGGCTCGAACAGCGCGCTCACGGCGGGCTCCGTTCCTCATGGGTGATGTGCTGCTCGTACGATAGTCCTCGTAGTACGGCGGATGTCAAACTACGACGCCTCTCGTACAATGAAGGGCAAGGAAAGCCGGGCACAGGATGAAGTGGAGCCGCCATGACGACCGCCGCCGAGACCGGCAGCGCGAGCAGCAGGACGCTCGCCCACCCCGAGCCCGAGGACATCCGCCTCGAAGGCGTGCTGCACGCCCTCGCCGACCCGATGCGGATGCGGGTGGCGCGGGAGTTGGCCCGGGAGGAGGGCGCGGCCGGACTCTCCTGTTCCTACTTCGCGCTGCCCGTCACGAAGTCGACGTGCACGCACCACTTCCGGGTGCTGCGCGAGAGCGGCGTCATCCGGCAGATCTACCGCGGCACGACCAAGCTGAACGTGCTGCGCCGCGACGACCTGGACACGCTCTTCCCCGGCCTGCTGGACAGCGTCCTGGCCGCGGCCGCCCGCGAGGAGAGCCGCCTCGGCGGCTAGCGCACTAGCTGCCGGTGGCGCCGGGTGCGTCGGGCGCGAGCACCCCGCGGAACTCGTCCACCAATGTGTTCCTGGCATCGCGCAGGGCGTCGATGGCCGGATGGAGCCGGTCCCCGAAGGACTGCTCGTCGACCGGCAGCGTGCCCGCCCGCAGCGCCGCCAGATAGGGCCGCAGCTCCATCTCGAACCGGTCGCACCGGTCGACCACGTCCTGCGCCGCCGCCGCGATGACCGGTGTCCCCAGGAACGACACGGTTCCCGAACAGCTCCCCGCGAGTTCGCCCACCGCGCGCAGGGCCGCTTCCTCCTGCTCAGGGGTGGGCAGTTCGCCCCGGCAGACGGCCGCATAGACGGGATAGAGGCTCACGCCGATGGCCGAATAGGCGGTGCACACCTGGCCATAGGTCGTCGTACGCTCCTGACGCACCCACAGCGCATGCGACTCCGCGGCCGCGATGGTCGCCCCCAGCCGCGTGCCCTCCGTCGCCGCCCGCCCACCGAGCCAGGCCCCCAGAACCGCTCCGACGAGCCCCGCACCCCCGGCGATCACCGCCGCCAACCCCTGGTCCATGACGCCAGTGTGCCCGCCCCGGCGCCGGGACGGCAGGCGGACCGGAGGACATCGCGAGCGCCCGTAGAGGCAACGGGGTCTGCCCGGTCGGCTCCTGACGGCGGCAGACCGCCCACCTAGCGTCATGGGGTGAGCCTTTGGACCTCCCTCGAACCTGCCTCCGTGACCGTCGAGCCCGGCAGCACCACCACGGTGCAGCTGCGGGTGCGCAACACCGGCGACATCGTCGACGCGTACCGCTTCGAACCGGTCGGTGACCTCGCCCCCTGGACCACGGTGGAGCCACCCGTGCTCCGCCTCTATCCGGGCACGACCGGCACCGTCGAGCTGACGTTCGCGCCGCCGCGCACGCCGGACGCCACCGTCGGCGCGCATCCGTACGCGGTACGGATCACCCCGGCGGAACACGCGGGCGGCATCGTCGTCCCCGAGGGGAACGTCACGGTCAACCCCTTCACCGAGGTCCGCGCCGAACTGGTGCCGCCGACGGTGAAGGGATGGTTCCGGGGCCGCCCGCAGCTGGCGGTGGACAACCTCGGCAACACCACCGTCACCGCGTCGCTCGGCGGCAACGACAACGGCGACCGGCTGTCGTACGACATCGAGCCGGGCAACGTACAGATCGAGCCGGGCCGGGCGGCGTTCGTGAAGGCGACGCTGCGGCCCAAGCAGATCACCTGGTTCGGGTCGAAGCAGGAGCAGCCCTACTCGCTGAGCGTCCGCCGTTCCGGCACCGAGCCGCTGGCCGTCGACGGAACCTTCGTGCAGCGCAGCGTCCTGCCGGGCTGGCTGGTGGGCACGCTCGGCCTGGTCCTCGCGCTGACGATCGCGTTCGTGACGATCTGGCTGACCAACCGCCCGCAGATGCAGAGCGTGGCGCGGGAGAAGCCGCAGGAGTCCGGCGCGATCGCACCGGACAGCCCGCCCCCGCCGAAGAAGACCGCCCCGCCCGCACCCGACGAGGAGAAGAAGGAAGACCCTCCCGCGGAGTCCGACAAGGGCGGTGCCGAGGAGCCGGCGGACGGCGGAGGCGGCGGGGAGGACGAACCCGAGGAGAAGACGGCGGCCGACGCGGTCAACGAACTCGCCCAGAGCAGCGAGGGCCGCCACATCTGCTACCGCGCCTTCGTCGGGGACAGCTGGCAGGAACCCGTGTGCGACGGCGCGGAAGCGGGCGCGGCAGGCCAGGGCACCCCCATCAAGTCCCTGAACATCGCGGTGACCGGCACGCAGGGGGTCACCGGCACCGGCGCCTTCGTCGGAGAGGGCTGGCGGAAGGGCATCCCCTGGTCGGACGCGGAGGACGGCAAGGACATGTTCTTCGGCAGCACCGAGAGCGCCGACCCCGCCCTGGAGGGCTTCACCTACAAGGTCTTCGACGGCTCCGTGTGCAGCGACGCCTTCGTGACGGAGAAGGACTGGATGGGCGAGGTGTGCACCGACCCCGGCCAGTTCAAGTACCACGGAAGCCCGATGGAGCTGAACCTCTCCCTGGAGGCGGTCCGGCTCACGGTCTGACGGGCCGGTCGACGGCACGCACCCGGACCGTCACGCCCTCGGTGACCGGCGGCCCCGCGTCGTAGTCGGGGTACGCCGGGAACGGCACGGTCACCGTGACGTCCAGGGACGGCTTGAGCTCGTTGTCCAGCGCCGACCAGAGATCGGCGAGGGAGCGGGCCTCCGACGGGTCGACGGCCACCGTCACCAGCACCGAGAGGCCGAGCCGCCCGAGCGGGCCGGGGAGTTCCTGGGCGGACAGCAGCTCGTGCGGCAGCAGCGTCGCCAGGACGGCGGACAGCAGCCGGTGCTCGTCCTGCGGAGTCTTCGTCCAGGCCGTCACGAGATAGGAGAGCCGGAACCAGCGCGGGGGACGGCGGCGCCGGACGACGATGCCGCGGTCGTCGCGCACCCCGGTGTGGCCGCGCTGCCGCAGGGACACGTCCTCCCGGATGTCGTACAAGTAGGCGTTGACCACGGGCGCGTTGCGCCGGGCCGCCCAGTCGCGCGAGGGCACGTCGAAGGAGACGTCGATACCGGCCCCGGTCAGCGCCCCGCCGCCGATCAGGCCCTTGAGGACCTCGTCCACCTCATGGATCACTTCGCACTCCCACCCCGCCGCTCGCCAACCCGCTGCCCTGTCGCCCGATCGGATACGTCCGGAGCCCGGCCCGGTCAGATGAAGCCCTCGCGCAGGGCGTACGCCACGACGTGCGCGCGGTTGCGCAGGTGCAGGCGCGTGGTGAGGCCGTGCATCACGTTCTTGACGGTGCGTTCGGAGTACGCGAGCTTCGTGGCGATCTCCGAGGTGTCGAACCCCTCGGCCACCAGCCGCACCACGTCCACCTCGCGCTTGGTGAAGCTCAGGAAGAACCCCGGCTGGTCGGGGCCGCCCTGATGGAGGCGCCGCACCTGGCCGATGAGCTGGCCGAGCAGGTCGGCGGGCAGGTCGCCGCCGCCCTTGGCGGTGGTCAGGACCGCCTGCACCAGGCGGTGCGCGGTGGCCTCGCGGCGCCAGACGACGGCTCCGACACCGCACTCGATGACGTCGAGGAGCTCGTGCTCGCGGACCGAGCCCGTGACGAGCACGGCATACGCGCCCTCGCTGCGCACGGCGCGCCGCAGCCGGGTGAGCGCGGCCTCGTCGAGGGTGTCCTCTATGAGCAGGGAGACCCCGCCGGGGCCCGGCTCGCCGCACACCTCGACCTCGGGATGGCGGCGCAGCTGGCTGAGGACTCCCTCGCGGGTGATCGGGTCGGGGGCGGTGACGGAGACCCGCACGCGGTTCGTCTTCGGTGCGGAGAGAGCGGCGGGGCCGGTCGGGGTGCTGGGCGTGGTGGGCGTGACGGGCGCGGGGGCCACGAGCGCCGGGGACGTGCTGGACAAGCGATCTTCCTCATTTCAGCGACGGGAGGCACCCCGGACGGACCGGGGGCGCCGCCGGTCCGGAGAACCGGCGGCGCCCGATGCGGCGGTCAGGAGCGGGTCGAAAGAGACCGGGAAATGCTCAGGAACGGATCAGGTAAGGACCTGGAACGGATCAGGTAAGGACCGGAACGGATCAGGAGCACGACTTGTAGAAGTGCTTCCAGCCGTCGCCGGGCATGGTCGGCGGCTCGGCCGGGGTGCCCCAGGCGCCGTACTTCTGCTCGTCGTCCTGGTTGTACTTGCCCGGGCCGCTGTTCGCCTTCGACAGGCGTACGTTGCGCTCCAGCACCCCGTCACCAGCGTTGCTCAGGATCGCGAGGTCCGGGTACGCGTCGTCGCCGTAGTTGGCGATCCGCAGCTCCTTGGCCTCGCGGGCGTCGCCGATGTCCAGGTGGCGGGTGCCCGTCGAGCTCAGGTTCGTGCGCTTGAGCGGTCCGGGACGGTAGTCGGCGACGCGTGCCGTCGCGGGGTCGTCGACGCCGGACGGCTCGACGATGTTGACGACCAGGTCCAGCTTGCCGTCCTTCTGGAAGTCGGCGACCGCGGCGGTCGTGACCTCGCCCTGCTTGGTGCCGACCAGCTTGCTGACGTTCTGCTTCGTGCCGAACGAGCCGTCGGCGGCCCCCCATGCGACCGTCATCTTCGTGCCGGTGAGCCCGGGGTTCGCGATCTTGTCCGGGCGGCCGTCGCCGTCGAGGTCGCCGATCAGGGTCGTGGTGCCGGACAGGCACGGGGCCGCCGCACGGGCGGACTTGGCGGACCGTCCCGCGTCGTCCGAGGCCGACGTCCCGGCCGCACTGGCCTGGTAGCCGGCGACGGTCAGGGTCAGGGCGACCGCCGCGACCGGGGCGGCGATCAGACGTGAACGCTTGCGAAGCATGTACGAACTCCCATATGTCGTTGCTGCGAAACCGTGCTCGAGAAGCCGGTGTTCTCTGCCGCGCCGCACGAAGTGGCGGTCGCGACGCGGTCTCGATCCGGGGTACGACCGGTATCCGAGAGGAACGTCCGGCGAGCACGGTTCAACACTGCGGGGCCACCCGTCCCGACCGCCACGAATGCCGGGCAGATGGGGACACTGGAACGCCAAAAAGGTCTTTGACCTGCACAAACGCAAGGTGCCTGGAATGCGCGACTGGGACGCGCCGGATCGCGGGGGGCAGCCGGGGGACGGCGGAACGGGTGCGGGAGAGGCACAGGGGGCACCCAAAAGCCTGCCCCTTCGGGCGGATCACGGGGATGCCCGATGGCCCACCCACCGACACCGCGTCCACCACCGCTGTCCACCACCTCGAACACCGTGCGATGCTCGGCCCCGTGCACAGCAGTCACATGAACCCCGTCTTCGTCGGGCGCGACGCCGAACTGGCCGCCCTCGGCGAGGCCCTGTCCCGGGCCGACGCCGGGGAGCCCCGCGCCCTCGTCGTCGGCGGCGAGGCAGGCGTCGGCAAGACCCGGCTCCTGGAGGAATTCCTCGGCAGGGCCGCCGCGGACGGGGCCGTCGTCGCCCTCGGCGGCTGCGTCGAAACAGGCGCCGACGCCCTGCCGTACCACCCCGTATCCACCGCCCTGCGCGCACTGCGCCGCCGACTCGGCACCGAGGTCGACGCCGCCGTCGCCGGTCAGGAGGGCGAGCTCGCCCGGCTGCTGCCCGAGCTCGGCGAGATGGACCGGGAGCGCCCCGAGACCGACGGCCGCGCCCGGCTCTTCGAGCTCACCGTCCGCCTCCTCGAACGGCTCGCGAAGGACCGCACGGTCATCCTGGCCCTGGAGGACCTGCACTGGGCCGACCGCTCCACCCGCGAGCTGCTCAGCTATCTGCTGCGCGCCCTCACCGCCAGCCGACTGCTCATCGTCGCCACCTACCGCGCCGACGACCTGCACCGCCGCCACCCGCTGCGCCCCGCCCTCGCCGAGTACGAGCGGCTGCGCACCGTCACCCGCCTCGAACTGCCCCGCTTCGACCGCGCCGAGGTCCGCAGCCAGCTCACTACCCTCCGCGGCGAGACCCCGCCCGACGAGGTCCTGGACCGGGTCTTCGAACGCTCCGAGGGCAACGCGTTCTTCGTCGAGGAACTGGCCCGCAGCCTCCTCGAAGGCTCCCCGGGCGGCATCAGCGACTCCCTGCTGGACCTTCTCCTTGTCCGGGTCGAGGCGCTGCCGGACGAGGTGCAGCGCGTGGTGCGGATCGCCGCCGAGGGCGGGTCGGAGGTGGAGTTCCGCCTCCTGGCCGCCGTCACGGGCCTCGCCGAGGACGAGCTGATCGAGACGCTGCGTACCGCTGTCGGGGCCTCCGTCCTGCAGCCCTCCGGCGAGGGGGAGTCCTTCCGCTTCCGGCACGCACTCATGCGGGAGGCCGTGGTCGGCGACCTGCTGCCCGGCGAGCGCTCGCGGCTCAGCCGCCGCTATGCCGAGGCCCTGGCGGCCGACCCGCTTCTCGTACGGTCCGAGGACCGGGCCGGACGCCTCGCCGGTTACTGGTTCGACGCCCGCGACCCCGCGCGCGCCCTGCCCGCCGTGATCGCCGCGGCGGCCGCCGCCCGCGGTCGGCACGCGTTCGCCGAGCAGCACCACCTGCTGGAACGGGCGTTGGAACTGTGGGACGACGTCCCCGACGAGCTGCGCCGCGAGGCGATCAGGCGCGGCTTCGAGGACGGCCTGTCCCCGGCCATGTCAGAGGGCCCGCCGGGCGGCTTCGTGGACCTGCTCGCCGAGATCACCGTCGCCGCGCGCCTCGCGGGCGAACGGGAGCGGGCGCTCGCCCTCTGCAAGCGGGCGCTGCGCGAGCTGGACGGCGATCCGGCTCCTGCCTCCGGACCGCGCCCGGCCGCGAACGACCCCGTCCGGGCGGCCTGGTTCCTGACCGAGCGCTACCAACTGCTGCGCGACCTCGCCCGCTCCGACGGCTGGGAGGAGATCTCCCGGGCCCAGGCGCTGATGGAGGGCCTGCCGCCGTCCCCCGTGCACGCCTATGTGCTGACGCACGTGGCGAACTGGAATGTCGTGCACCGGCCGGGACGCGAGGCCATCGGGATCGCGGAGCGGGCGGTGGAGCTCTGCCGGACGACGGGTGCCGACATCATCGGCATCACCGCGCAGCAGACCCTGGCCTGGCTCACCATGCACACGGGCGACGTCGAGGCCGGGCTCGAATTGGCCCGCGACGCGTTCACCGGCGAGCTGGTGCGCGCCAACGTCGCTGTCGTGGTGCGTGGCTACGGCAATCTGTCCACGGCCCTGCACGGCATCGGCCGCTACGCCGAGGCCGTCGAAACCGCCGAGCAGGGCAGCGACCTCGCCGAGCGGCACGGGGTGCCCGACATCGCCTCCTTCATCGACGGCAACCTCGCCGAGTCCCTCATCCAGCTCGGCCGCTGGGCCGATGCCGACGACGTGCTCGACCGGGCCGTCGGCCGCCGCGGGGTGAGCGTGCGCACCCGGGGGCAGGCCGCCGGGCAGCGGGCTGAACTGGCCCTGTCCCGTGGCGCGTACGACGAGGCCCGGCGCCGGATGGAGGAGTCCGACCACTGGATCATCGGCCCGTACCCGGAGCCGCAGCACACCCTGGCCATGGCCCGCGTGGCGATCGCCCTCGCCTCCGCCGACGGCCGGATCCTCGACGTCCGCTCCCTCCTGGAGACGGCGATCGGCGAGGCCATCCCCTTCGGCCACCAGCGCTACGGCTGGCCGCTGCTGTACGAGGCGGCCGCGGCCGAGGCGAGGGCCCGTGGGCTCGCGGTGGCCCAATCGGGGCGCGGGGCGGCGGTGGAGCGGATCCGCGAGGCGATGAAGGGCCAGCCCGTCTTCGCGCCGCTGTGGGCCGCGTACGCCCTGATGATCGAGGCGGAACTGCTCGGCGCGGAGGGCCGGGACGCCACCGCATCCTGGACGGCGGCCGTTACGGCCACGGAGCAGCTGGAGCCCCCGATGCTTGCGGCCACGGCCCGCTTCCGCCTCGCGGAGGCGCTGCTGGCCCAGGGCGGCACGGGCTCCCGGGACGCGGCCGGAGAGCTGTTGCGCCGGGCCTGGGCGGTGGCGCACGAGCTGGGCGCGGCGCCCCTCGCCACGGAGATCACCGCGCTGGCCGGTCGTGCGCGGGTCCCGCTGCGGCAGGACGAGGAGGAGTCCGCCCCGTCCCCGGCGGCGGCGCTGGGGCTGACCGCCCGGGAGCGGGACGTGCTGCGGCTGGTGGCCGCGGGGCGGAGCAACCGGCAGATCGCGCAGGAACTGTTCATCTCGCCGAAGACGGCGAGCGTCCACGTCTCCAACATCCTGCCGAAGCTGGGCGCTTCGGGCCGGGGCGAGGCCGCGGCCGTCGCACACCGGCTGGGGCTTCTCGACGAGTGACGGGGCGTCGGGACGTACGAGACCACGTCCCACAGACCGTCCGGGTCGGGCAAGAAGGGCAGACGGCAGGCGCTAGCCCGGCACTCCCCACGCCGCCGCCCGCAGCCCCTCCCAGTCCGGGATCTTCACGATGCGGCGCCCGAGCGAGTGGCCGAGCTCCGCCTCCGCGCGTTCGATCGCCAGCCAGCCCGGCCACTCGATCGGCCGCAGCCCCGCCGCCCGCAGCCCCGTCAGGGGATCCTCCGGGACAGGCCGCCGTACGAGAGCGGGGGCGTCGTCAAGCAGGGAGAGCACCGTCTCCTTGGAGCAAGGGCGGTTCGTGCCGATGACACCGGTCGGGCCGCGCTTGATCCAGCCCGCCACGTACTCCCCGGGCGAGGGCGCACCGTCGCGCAGCACCCGCCCCGCCGCATGGGGCACCGTGCCCCGCCGCGCGTCGAACGGCAGCCCTTCGATGGGCACCCCGCGGTAGCCGACCGAGCGCAGCACCAGTTGCGCCGGGACGTCCTCGTACTGCCCGGAACCCGTCACGCCGCCCGAGCCGTCCGGCAGCGTCCGCTCGAACCGGGTCCCGGCCACGTGTCCCGTCGCCCCTGCCGCCAGGGAGACCGGCCGCAGGAAGAAGCGCAGCCTGATCCGCCGGGCCAGGCCCCGCTCGGGGCGCTCGGCCCAGCCGCGCAGCACCTCCACGTTGCGACGGTTCGCCGCGGGCAGCCCTGACGGGTCGGTGAACGCGGGGTCCAGCGCCAATTCCGCCGGGTCCACCAGGACTTCGGTGTCCGGCAGTGCGCCGAGCTCCCGCAGCTCCTTGGTGGTGAACCGCGCCTGCGAGGGTCCGCGTCTGCCCACCATCGACACCTCGCGGACCCGGCTGCCCGCGAGCACGCCGAGCGCGGCGTCCGGCATGTCGGTGGGGAGAAGTTCGGTGGCGCCGCGGACCAGCATCCGGGCGACGTCCACCGCGACGTTGCCGACGCCGATGACGACGGCGGACTCCACGTCCCGTACGAACCCGTCCTGCGCGTACGTGTCCGCCGGCGCGTCCGGGTGCGCGCTGTACCAGGAGACGAAGTCGGTCGCAGAGAAGCTGCCCGGCAGGTCCTCGCCCGGCACCCCGAGCCTGCGGTCGGCCGCCGCGCCGACGCAGTAGACCACCGCGTGATAGAGGCCGAGGAGCCGGTCCGGGGGCAGGGCGCCAGGGCCGATCTCGACGGAGCCGAGGAAGCGCACGCGCTCGTGTTCGAGGACCGTGCGCAGGCTGTTCTGGAGGGACTTGATCTTCTCGTGGTCCGGCGCGACCCCGTAGCGCACCAGGCCGTACGGGCAGGGGAGCCGGTCGAGCACGTCGACCCGCACATCCGGCACCAGGTCCTGCTGGACGAGGGATTGCGCGGCGTACACACCGCTGGGGCCCGAACCGACGACGGCGACCTGCAGCACGGTGGTACTCCTTCCGCGAGACGAGCCCGGGACGGTCTCAGGATCGCACCAGGGGCCGTGTGATGTCAGGGGTGTGCGTCCGTCTGTGCGAGTCGTCGTGCGTGCCGTCCCCAGGGGGACGCGACGACGCGGATAGCGTGCGCATGTGCGGAACAGATCATTTGCTGATGTTTCTGATCACTATCGACCGGATGTCGCTGCACCGGACGGGCCGGACGGGTCGGCCCGGCTGGCCCGGCTGGATCAGCCGACCTGGCCGGAGCCGCCGGGGCCCTCGTTCCGCGTCAGGCTGTCCTTCAGTGACGGGGCCGACGTCGACGTGACCGCCGTGGTGTCGCACGGCCGGGTCGCCATCGAGGACCTGCACGCCCAGCCACCGCTCTCCCCGGACGACTTCGCGGCGCTGGTCGACTGGATCGAGCGACCGTTGGAAGACGACGGGCCCGTGGCGGCGGAGCCGACCCGCCGCGCCCGCCCCGCCTGGCCGCGCGGCAGCGCCGGGCGCCGGATCGTGGCCGAGGCGTACCGCACGGCGCAGCACGAGGGGCACGACCCGGTGCTCGCCGTGATGTGCGCGACCGGGCACAGCCGCCGCAAGTCGCTCAGACTCATCGCGGGAGCGCGCGACGCGGGCCTCTTGGCGCCGCGTCACCATCGCAGGTAGGGAACGAGCACCGCCTCGCAGGTAGGGAACGAACCTCGCCCATGGCGTCGGCGGCCTCAGTCCATCTCCCGCATCCTGCTGATCTCGGTCGACTGCTGCGCCACCACGTCGTTCGCCATCTCCTCGACCTGGATGTTGTTGCCCTCGGAGAGCACATCCGTGGCCATCGTGACGGCACCGCTGTGGTGAGTGATCATCAGCTTCAGGAAGAGCTCGTCGAACGCCGTGCCCTTCGCGGCGCGCAACTGCTTCAGCTGCGCCTCGGTCGCCATGCCCGGCATGGTCGCGTGGTCGTGCCCCGCGTGCTCGCGCGGGCCGCCGTACTTCTTCAGCCAGCCCTTCATCGCGCCGATCTCGGGCTTCTGTGCGGCGGTGATGCGCGACGCGAGCCGTTTGACGCGGCTCGACTCCGCCCGCTCCGGAGCGAGTTCGGTCATCTTCAGGGCCTGGCCGTGGTGCACGATCATCATCTGTGTGTACGTGAAGTCGGCGGTGTTGGGGGAGTCGTCCTCGGTTCGCTTCTCCGCGGCGTCCTTCGCTGACATCGTCGCCGCCGTCTCGCCCGGCTTGCCCGGCGCGATCACCGAGGGCCCCTCCGACGCCTTGCGCCCGGCGTCGGACCCGCCCCCGCCGCCCCCGTCGGAGTCACACCCCCCGAGCACGAGAACGGCTGTCGCCATGAACGCGGTGACGGTGGACGTACGACGGTTGAGCACAGAAACCTCCTGCGGCACACGGCGACGAGTTGGGGTCCGTACTAGCACGCGGATGACCACCCGCGATCGAAAACTCTCGTTACGGGTCCGCTTCCCCCTCTGTTGATCTGTGCATGATGAGCACGATACTGCGGGTGTCCGTGAACCGTTCGACTGCGAACGGCGACAAGGGAGGACACAGTGACCCTGTTGAACAATTCCCGAACTCGGCGCAGACACCTGGGAGTCGGAGCGGTGGCAGCCGGACTGCTGGCCGCGCTTCTGACCGCCGCGCCCGCGGGAGCCGTCCCCGACCCCGGCGACACCCCCGCCGCCCCGAAGAGCGTCTCCAAGAGCGACGAAGCCCGGACCGAGAAGGCCATCGAGCGCGGGGAGATCCCCGGGCCCGACGAGGTCGTCCACTCGGACAACATCGAGCACTTGGCCAACATCCCCAAGGACGCGCTGCCGGGCCTCAACACGGACATCGCGTTCCAGGGCAAGTACGCCTTCGCCGGAAACTACGACGGCTTCCGTATCTACGACATCAGCAACCCCAAGGCCCCGAAGACGATTTCGCAGGTGCTGTGCCCGGGATCGCAGAACGACGTCTCCGTCTCCGGCAACCTGCTCTTCCTCTCCACGGACTCCTCGCGCAGCGACAACTCCTGCAACAGCACCACGCAGCCCGCCACGGAGAAGTCCTCCTGGGAGGGCATGAAGATCTTCGACATCAGCGACAAGTCGAACCCCAAGTACGTCTCCGCGGTCGAGACGGCCTGCGGCTCGCACACGCACACGCTGGTGCCGGAGCGCAGGAACGTCTATGTGTACGTCTCCTCGTACTCCCCGAATGCGACGTTCCCGGACTGCAAGCCTCCGCACGACGGGATCTCGGTCATCAAGGTGCCGCGCAAGGCCCCGCAGGAGGCCGCGGTCGTGAACTTCCCCGTGCTCTTCCCCGGTGAGGGTCCTGACGGCGGCGGCAACCCCGGCGGGCCCACCAACCCGGGCGTCTCCAAGACCACCGGCTGCCACGACATCACCGTGCTGCCCTCCGAGGACCTCGCGGCGGGCGCCTGCATGGGCGACGGCATCCTGTTCTCCATCAAGGACCCGGAGAACCCGAAGGTCATCGACCAGGTCCAGGACAACACCAACTTCGCGTTCTGGCACTCGGCGACCTTCAACCAGAAGGCGAACAAGGTCGTCTTCACCGACGAGCTCGGCGGCGGCTCCGGCGCCACCTGCAACGCGGCCACCGGGCCCGACCGCGGCGCCAACGGCATCTATGACATCAAGGGACAGGGCGACAAGCGCAAGCTGGTCTTCAAGAGCTACTTCAAGATTCCGCGCCACCAGGCCGACACCGAGAACTGCGTGGCCCACAACGGGTCGCTGATCCCGGTCAGGGGCAAGGACCTGATGGTCCAGGCCTGGTACCAGGGCGGCGTCTCCGTCTGGGACTTCACCAACTCCGAGAAGCCCAAGGAGATCGGCTACTTCGAGCGCGGCCCGCACACCACCGACAAGATCACCACGGCGGGCGCGTGGTCGGCGTACTACTACAACGGCCGGGTCTACTCGAACGACATCGAGATGGGCCTCGACGTCCTGAAGATCAACGACAAGCGGACCGACTCCGCCCAGCGGGTCCGCCTGAACGAGCTCAACGTCCAGACCCAGCCCGACTACTTCGACTAGTCCACTCCATGGGGGTCCCGTCGGGCGGTGCGCCGCCCGGCGGGACGCCGAGCTTCCAGTCGAGGTCGTACCGCTGGAACAGTTCGGCGCGCAGCGTCTCAAGCGGCATCGGTGCCCCGGGGATGAGCAGCGCGAAGACCGCGCCCATCAGGAGCGCCCGCAGCAGCGGGTAGTCCCGGTCGGGGTCCTGCGACCCGTACCGCACGACGGTGTCGCGCAGCAGCTCCGCGAGACGCTGCTGCTCCGGACATTGCACGAACCCCTCCGCCTGCAGGATGCCCGCCATGTGCGTGCGCATCAGCAGCGGTTCGTCGAGGGCCAGGCCCAGGATCGCGTCGATGGCCCGTGCCAGCCGCTCGTGCCCGTCCTCGGTGTGCGGCTCTCGCTCCAGCCCCTCGTCGAGCGTGCGGTGCATGAGCCGGTGCACCGCGGACTGCAGCAGCTGGCGCTTGCCCGGGAAGTAGTACGACACGAGGCCGCGGGCGGCACCGGCCCGGTCCGCGATGTGGCCGAGCGTCGTGGCCTCGTACCCGTGTTCGCCGACCAGGTCCACCGTCGCCTGCAGCAGCCGCTCCCGGGAACGTCTGCGCAATTCTTCATTGACCGATGGGCTACGCGGGGACATTCTGTAACTCCTGCGTTGACTGGCTCCGAGCCAATATACTCAGTGCGGGCTCGGGGCAGGCAGCACCGCGGGGGAGTGTTGCCTGCCCCGGTCCCATGTGCCGATCCACAGACGCGGAGACCCCCTCGGCCGATACGGTCCCCGCCAGGACGCGCGGACACCGTTCGGCCGCTCGGCGTAAAACCCCCTGCTCCTGTCCCGATCAGTGCCCCGAGCCCGCCAGCTTCGCGCGCAGCTGCAGCACGGACTTGGTGTGGATCTGACTCACCCGGCTCTCGGTCACACCGAGTACGTTGCCGATCTCGGCGAGCGTCAGACCCTCGTAGTAGTAGAGCGTGACGACGGTCTTCTCACGCTCCGGCAGCGTGTTGATGGCCCGCGCGAGCAGCCTGTGCAGCTCCCGGTCCTCGGCGACCTCCACGGGGTCGTCGGCCGCGGGGTCCTCCAGCGTGTCCCGCAGACCGAGTCGGCCACTGCCGACGCCCTCCACCTGCAGCAGCTCTTCGAGCGCGTCCATGTTGACGAGCGACAACTGGCTGAAGACCAGGTGCAGTTCCTCCAGCGTGATCCCCGCCTCGACCGCGACCTCGCTCTCCGAGGGAGTGCGTCGTAGCTGCGCCTCCAGCGTGGCGTAGGCCCGCTCGACGTTGCGGGCCTTCTGCCGCACCGAGCGCGGGATCCGGTCGAGCGCCCGCAGTTCGTCGATCATCGCCCCGCGGATGCGGGTAAGCGCGAAGGTCTCGAACTTGATGGACCGCTCGATGTCGAACTTCTCGATCGCGTCGATCAGCCCGAACACCCCCGACGCCACGAAGTCGGCCTGCTCGACATTGGGCGGCAGCCCCACGCTCACCCGGCCCGCGACGTACTTCACCAGCGGCGAGTAGTGCAGGATCAGCTGCTCCCGCAGCCGCCCGTCGCCCGTGTCCTTGTACGACCGCCACAACTCGTCCAGCGACGCGGGTACGGAGGGCTGCCGGGTGCTATGGGCGCCCGAGGGAGGGGCCGCGACGCCGACGCCGACCCCTCGTGCGGGCGGCCCGTCGCCACGGGACGCACTCGCCCACTGCTGCCGCCGCTCCTGGGTCGAGGGTGCTTCCTGGACCGAGGGCGCTTCCTGGACCGCGGAGACGTCCTGGGCCATCCACTGCCGCAGCTCCCGCAAGCCCTCAGAGTTGCTGGGGGCCGGAAGCTGCACATCGACCACGCGGTCGAGCTGCTTCACCACGTCGTCAGCGCCCACGGGGATTCCTGAGGAAGAAGGGGCGCCGGGTGCGTCGGCCCTGTCCTGGCCGTTACTCATCCTCTGCCTCCTCTCCCGGACTCCTGTCCCTCCACTCGGAGGGAAAGACGACCTCGCTCCCCAGCTCCGTGGCCAGGGTCCGCCGCGCATTGCGCAGATGTACCCGCACGGTGCTCTCAGCGATGCCCAGATGCTTGGCGATCTCGTCGTTGGCCCATTCGCCCTGCCATTTCAAGAGTGCCACCCGGCGCTGGGCAGGAGGCATGCTGTCGATGATTTTCCAGCACTTCCGCAACAGCAGATGGGAGACCGCGGTCCGCGGCGTGTCCAGGTCGGCCACCAGATCGTCGCTGAGACCGCCGACTTCCGAGCGTCTGGCCGCGCCCCACTGGTCGAAGACCTTGTTCTTCAACACCCGGTACAACCAGGCCCGTTGCTTGTCCTCCGCACGGGTGCGCAGCGTGCCCCAGCGCAGGGCTGCGGCCTTGAAGACCTCCTGGACCAAGTCGTGAGCCAGGTGCTGCGCACGGCCGAGCAGCCGCGCCGCGAAGCGGACCATGTCGTCGCGGAACCGCACGTACAGCTCCGCGACCTCTTCCCAGTGCTCCGGTGGGATCTGGGACGTCATGACTCCCGCTCCGGAAGCGGCGCCGCCCCGCCTCCCACCCGAATCCACATGCTCGGACCGCCCGATCCCCGCTCCTGCGCCACCACGGTGCCCGGCGGCGCCTGGACGGTGATGGCCAGCAGTGTCCTGCGGCGAGACCTCTCCGCGAGAAGCCGCAGCACTCCGACGACGAGCAGGACGCAGCAGCCGGACCACGGGATCACCCGCAGCACGAACACTGCCCCTTCAACTGCCCACCCTGGCACCAGGGCTGTCATGGCGTTCATGCTTCTTCATCTCTCGCCGCACCAGAAGTGTTTAGCCCTCGTCAACACAGCGTGACCGGGTCCGCCTTCCGGGCCCGTACGCGTACGTCGCGACGGCCAGCGCGACCATCATGGCGCCGAGCAGCGAGCCGCCCACGACGTCCGACGGCCAGTGCACGCCGAGCCAGATCCGGGTCACCCCGACCCCGACGATGGAGATCACGGCGAGGGCCAGACAGGTGCGCCACAGGGCGGGGCGGGCGCCGTGGAGGTGCAGCACCCACAGGAGCAGACCGCAGACGACCACCGCCGTCATCGCGTGCCCCGACGGGAACGCCGCGTAGTGCGCGGAGTCCACCGGGTCCGGCCAGACCGGGCGCGGCCGGTCGACCGCCGCCTTGAGCCCCTGCTGCAGCGCGGAGCCGACCGCGCAGGTGCCGGTCAGCCAGAGCGCGAGCCACCAGGCCCCGCGCAGCGCCAGCCAGATCACCGCCACCGCGCACAGGGCGCGCATCGTCCAGGGGTCCCACACCCAGTCGGTGAGGATGCGGCTGACGCGCGTGATCCCGGATTCGTCCACCGCCCAGCGGTGGGTGGTGCGCGCGATGTCGGCGTCCAGCGAGAGCAGCGGCCGCCACTCCAGCGCGACCAGGAGGAGCAGCAGGAGCGACGGCACGCCGAGGGCCGCGGCGGTGAGCGCGGCCCGGGCGCCGGGCGGTCGGGTCGGGGTGTCGGTCGGCGCGGGGTACATGCAGTGATCCTCGCCGACGGGGCGGGGCCGAGGCCATCCCGGGGCGGCAGGGTGTGTTCCGGCGGGGCTTGCGGCGGGGAGTGTCCCGACCCGCCGGTGACGTACTGGTGACGTACTAACCCAGTGCGCGCAGCCCCGGTACGAAGGTGACCAGGACGGGGGTCACCGGGACCAGCGCGGCCGTCGCCGTCAGGCGGAGCCGGTGTCCCGCGGTGAGGCGGGGGCGGGCCGCGAGGAGGCGGTGCACGCGCTGCGGGACGTGTGCCTGGTGGGCCGGGCAGGGGCCGAAGACACCGCGGTCCTCGTTGAGTTCGACCAGCGCGAGGGCGATCGTCAGACGGCCGAAGCGGCGCGACGCCACGTCGTCGGCGGCCAGCTCCACCAAGCGGTGCATCTCGTCGCGGAACGCCGCGAACACCCGCACCTGCGGGAACCCGATGGCCAGCGCGCCCGAGCAGTGCAGCAACCAGTCGTGCCTGGCCTGCGCGTGGCCCTGTTCGTGGGCGAGCACCGCATCGAGCTGACGGCCCTTCAGGCGGCGCAACGCGGCCGTGGTGACGACCAGTTGGGGTGCCTGGCCCGGCAGCCACCAGGCGTCGGGGCGCTCGCCCTCCAGGACGACGAGACGGTTGCTGCCCGGCTCCTCGCCGGGCAACAGCGGTGAGCGTTCGAGCAGTTCGGCCCGGCTCCCGGAGCGCCGCGTCCGCGCCCGCACGATCTCCCTGGCCAGCATGGCCGCGGTCCACACGCCGCCACAGGCCAGGACCACGGCGGTCGCCGCCGCCCAGGGGCCGGTCGCCTGGAGCGCGTACGCCTCGACCACGGCGTGCGGTGCGGGCGCGAAGATGTGACCGCGCACGGCCTGCCACGCGGCGGCCGCGCTCAGGGTCATCGAGAGCGCGCAGCAGAGCAGTACGCCCGCCACCACACACTGCCAAGCCCACAGCGCGACCACGGGTTCGCGCTCCGGCCAGTCGGCCCGCGCGAGCATTCGGGGGGCGACGACAGCGGTCAGGGCGCCCAGCAGCAGCAGTGCGACGGGGACCATCATGGCGCCCAGCCTATGAGGGTCGGGCTACCCGAGGGTATGGGCTGTCACCCCAAGTGACGCACGCCACGGCCGACACGGGCGTAATTCTCGTACGAGTGACGACCGCGGACGGGGCGCCGGGTCGCCGTTAAGGTGCGGATGATGATCGAGACCATCGTGTTCGACGTGGGGGAGACCCTCACCAAAGACGACCGCTACTGGGCATCCTGGGCGGACTGGCTGCAGGTGCCGCGCCACACCCTGTCCGCGCTCGTCGGAGCCGTCGTCGCGCAGGGCGGGGGCAACGCGGACGTGCTGCGGCTGATCAGCCCGGACATGGACGTGGCCTCCGCCTGCCGTGCACGCGAGACCGCGGGGCGGGGTGAGCATCTGGGCGAGGCCGACCTCTACCCGGACGTGCGTCCCGCCCTCGGCGGGCTACAGAAGCTGGGCATCCGCGTCGTCGTGGCCGGGGACGGGACGGCGCGCGCGGGCGCGCTCCTTCGCGACCTCGACCTGCCCGCCGACCACATCGCCACGTCGGGCGACTGGGGCGTGGCGAAGCCGGACCCCGCCTTCTTCGCCCGGGTGCTCGAAGTGGCCCAGGCCGACCCCCAGGAGACGCTCTACGTCGGCGACCACCCCGCCCACGACGTCTTCCCCGCCCAGCGGGCCGGACTGCGCACGGCCCACATCCGCCGCGGCCCGTGGGGGCACTACTGGGCGGACGACCCCGACGTCGCCGACACGGCGGACCGGCGGATCGACAGCCTCACCGCACTGGCCGCGCTGACCGGACGCTGAGACGCGGCTACGAAGCCGAGGCGCGGTGAAGACGCTGAGGCGCGGCTACGAAGCCGAAGGACGGTCAAGACGCTGAGGTGCGGTCGAGACGCCTAGGCACGGCTACAGCGTCAGCAGCATCGCCACCATCCCGATCCCCATCGACAACCGGCACGCCAGTGCCACCTCGGAGCGGTCCGCCCACCCCAGCGCGGCCGCGCCGCCCGCCGCCGAGGAGACCGCCCGGGGGGCCAGCCGGGCGCCCGACCACAGGACGTACCCCACGAAGTACAGCAGGAGCGCGCCGGTCAGCAACGGGATGCCGGCGCCTCCGTGGCCCGCGTGCGCGCCCGGAACCATCGCCATCGCCACCGACATGTAGGCCATCGCGAACGCGCCGACCAGGTGGTGGAGGTGGTGCGGGTGGCTGCGGGCCGCCCACAGGGTGTGCAGCGCGGCCGCGCCGAACACCGCGGCGTAGACCAGCCACGCCCAGCGGGGCGGCGCGAGCACGGCCGCGGGCACGGCCATCACCGCCATCCCGAACCCCATGAGCGCCTCGCCGCCGGCCGTGCGGCGCTGTTCCTCGATCCTGCTGCGCATGCGCAGCAGGCAGTAGGCCCCGGTCCCCGTGCAGAGCGCGACGAGCAGCCAGGCGGCCTGTGCCGGTCCGTGCACCGCACCCTCCCCTGTCGGTGATGTCGAGGTGTCAAGGTGTCAACGGTCTCGTCGGGTCGATGCCCGGGTGTGTGGCGTCGTACGCGAGCGCATGGGGGTGCACGGGGAGCACAGCATGGGGAGCGCGGGGGCGGGCGCGCCTCCAGTACCTCTGTCGGACCCAAATCATTTGCGAGTAAAACACTTGCTAACCTTTTGGGTATGAGCAGTACGCCGCCGTCCCCGCACCCCGAATCCCGCCCCGTCCGCGCCCGCAGGCTCCCGCTCGCCGGTGTGCTGCGTCCGGGCAAGCCGTCCGACATCTGGTTCAAGCCCGCGAGCAGCGTGGTCGTCGCCACCGCCCTGCCGAACCTGACGCTGCTCGCCCTCGGGCGGCTCGACCTCGTGATGTACACGATGGCCGGAACGTTCTGCGCCCTGTACGCCCACAACTTTCCCTACGCGGCCCGCGCCCGGATGCTTGCCGGAGTGGTCGCGGGCATGACCGCGAGCATCGCCGTCGCCCTGGTCACCGCCTCGCTCACGAGCTCCGCCGTGGTCCTCGTCGCGGTCGGCGCGCTGCTCGCCGCGGCGCAGAAGACGCTCTGCGACGCCACACGCGTCGGGCCGCCCGGACACTTGATCTTCACCTTCATCAGCTCGGCGAGCCTCTTCGCGCCGCAGTCCCTGGGGCAGGTCCCCGGCCACCTCGCGCTCACCCTCGCGGGCGGCGCCGTGGCCTGGCTCGTCGGCATGGCGCCCGCCCTGGTGCGGCCGCACGGACCCGAGCGCCGGGCCACCGCACGCGCCCTGAACGCCGCCGCCGCGTACGCCGACGCGCACGCCGCCGTCGGACGCGACGACGCCGCGGGGCCCGGCGCCGAGCGGGCCCGCGCCGCCGCGGCGGGAGCCGTGCACGCCGCCTGGCAGTCACTGCTCGCCACCGGCGCACGGACCACGCAGGCCCGGCGCGCCCTGGCCCGTCTCGTCGTCCGCGCCGAGGAAGCCCTCGCCGTGCCCGAAGCCGCGGACCCCGACACGCTGCGCACCTGGGCGGCCGGGCTGCGCGGCACGGGCGCCGTCCCGCGCCCCCGCGGCACACACCCCGGCGAGGAGGAGGAACTCCTCGGTGTCGACGCCGAACTCGCCGGGCCGAAGGTGCCGCTGCGGCGGCGGCTCGCCCCCGGCTCCCCGCTGCTGCCCGTGGCGCTGCGCACCGCCGTCGGCTGCGCCCTCGCCGGATACGGCTCGCTCGCGCTCGGCATCGGCCGCCCCTACTGGGCCCTGGTCACGGCCGCCTCCCTCTACCAGGCCAACGTCACCCTCACCTGGAACCGGGGCGTGCAGCGCGTGGTCGGCAACCTCATCGGAGTGCTCGCCTTCGCCGCCATCGCGCCGTTCGCGCACCTCGGCCACGCCGAGCTCATCGTGTGCTGCCTGGCCCTCGCCTTCGGTGCGGAGGCCCTGATCACCCGCAACTACTGGCTGGGCAGCGTGTGCGTGACGCCGATGGCGCTGCTCGTCACCGAGTTCGGGCGATTCCAGCAGCCCGGCGAGCTGATCCTGGACCGCGTCGTGGACACCCTGGTGGGCGCCGTGCTCGGCGTCGCGGCCGCGGTCCTCGTCACCAACCGGCGCGCCACCGACCACATGGAGAACGCCATCACGGCCGCCGACCGGGCCAGGGAGGCCGCCGAGGCGGGACTCGCGGGGGTGGGCGCGGTCGAACCCGCCCGGCGCCGCCTCGCCGCGGCCCTCGTCGAACTGCGGGCCGCCGCGGACGCCGCCGCGGGCGAATGGTGGCAGCGCGCCCTGCCCGAACAGCGCGTGCTCGCCGCCGAACGCGCCGGACACCGTACGCTCGCGGCGACGGTCCGCAGGCTGCACGGCCAGGGCGGAGAGAACGGTCAGGGGGCGCGGCCCCGCGCGGGAGCCGCCGACGCCTGGGAGGGCGCACGAGCATGACGACGCAGAACGGTCCGGTGGCCGGTCCCGGTGGGGACACCGTGGCCGCGGTGGTGCGGCAGTGGCAGACGGTGCGGCCCGACATCGACACCGGACCCATGGAGGTGATCGGACGCATCAACCGCTGCGCCGCCCTCCTCCAGCAGGCCGAGGACGCGCCGCTGCGGCGGGCGGGCCTGACCCGCGCCGAGTTCGACCTGCTCGGCGCGTTGCGCCGCACCGGGCACGAGCTGACCCCCGGCGAGCTGGCCCGCGAGACCTTCTCCTCCGGGGCCGCCGTCACCAAGCGGCTCAAGCTGCTGCAGGAGCGGGAACTGGTCGAGCGGCGCGCCGACGCGCGGGACCGCCGGGTCGCGCACGTCGGACTGACCGGGGCCGGGCGTGACCTCGTCGACGCGATCCTGCCGGAGCAGCTCGCGTACGAGACGGTCGTCCTCTCCGTGCTGGACGGTGCGGGGCAGGGGCAACTCAGCGAACTCCTGGGGGAGTTGCTCGCGCAGCTTGAAGGGCGGCTCGGGGTGCGGAAGGGCTGAGAGTCCTCAGGCCGCCTCCACCCGCTTGGTGATCTCCTCCTGCGTCAGATAGGCGTCGGTCATCTCGAAGTCCTTGAGCGTCGCGGGCCGTTGGCTCTGGAAGCTGGTGCGTACGTAGTCGTTGCCCGCGACCGCGTTGAGTCCCCAGTTCGCGGCCGTCCGGAAGCGGGCCGTCAGTGTGCGCAGGGCACCCAGGTGGTAGCCGCGCGCCACGATCTGGGCGGGCAGCCCGGTCAGCTGCACGCCCATCGGCTTCGACACCGCCTGAATGCCGCCGAGGTCGACGACCAGGCCCATGTCCTTGTGCTTGTAGTCGGCGAGCGGGAAGCCACGCAGGGCGGAGACGACGTTCCGCGCGGCGGCCCAGCCCTGCCGCATGGCGTGCTGCGCGGTCGGCGGGCAGATCGCGTCGCCGCCCTTGGCGAGGTCGGGGACGGCCGCCGCGTCGCCGAGCGCGAAGACGCCGTCGAGCCCGGGGACCGTCAGATCGGGGCTGACGACGAGCCGCCCCCGGTTGGTCTCGGCGTCCAGCGTCGCGATGAGCGGGCTGGGCGCCACCCCCGCGGTCCAGATCAGCGTCCGGCACGGCAGGACCCGGTCGTCGGTGAGCGTGACGGTGTCCTCGGTCGCCTTGGCCACGGACACCCCGAGCGAGACGTGCACGCCCCGGCGCTGGAGGATCTCCATCGCCTTCTCGCCGAGCCGGTCGCCCAGCTCCGGCATCAGCTTCGGGGCGACGTCCACCACGTGCCACTTGATCTGCGACACGTCGAGCCCCGGATAGCGTTTGACCGCGGCGCACGTCAGACGCTGCAGGTACGCGGCCGTCTCCACGCCCGCGTATCCGCCGCCGACCACCACGAACTGCAGCCGCTGCTCGCGCTCCTCCCAGCTGGAGCTCGCCGCGGCCAGGTCCAGCTGGGAGATCACGTGGTCGCGGATCCACGCGGCCTCGGCGAGCGTCTTGACGCCCACCGCGTGCCGGTCGACGCCGGGGATGTCGAACTGCCGCGTGACGCTGCCGGGCGTCAGGACGAGGTAGTCGTAGCGCTCCACGACCTCCTCGCCGTTGATCTTCCGTACGACCACGGCCTTGGCCTTGGGATCGATGCCGACGGCGCCGCCAGGCACGATCGCGGTGCGGCGCAGCATCCGGCGCAGCGGCACGGCCACCGACTGTGGAGTGAGCACTCCTGAGGCGACGTGTGGCAGCAGCGGCAGATACAGCTGGTGGGCCGTCGGGCTGATCAGCCGCAGCTCCGCCTCGTGGGGCGAGAGCTTCTTCTCCAGCTTGTGAGCGCACTCCAGGCCGGCGAAACCGCCGCCGACGATGAGGATCCGGGGAGCTGCCATGTGATGTCTCTCCTGAGCGGTTGGAGATCGACTTCAGGGCTGTCGGGCCGGTCGGGTCCGGGGGGGCCGTCGGGCCCGTCAGGGCTGTGGAAGATCTTCTGCGGACCGTACCCGTGGCCTTGTACCCCTGCATCCTGGATGGATTGCTCGTGTGACGTGCTTCACACATCTGTACTCGATCTGCGCAACTTGCGTAAATGGTTGGCGCCGGATCAGCGGAGAGCGGGATGCTCCGTGGTGTCCGGGCGGCGCTGGTCCCTGTGACCGCGGCCCGTCTGCCCAGAGGGGGAGTTGCGATGAGCGTCGACGGTTCCGGTGCGTCCCGGTCCCGGCCCGAGGTCCGCACGGCGGCCGGGTCGGTGCGCGGCAGCAGGGAGGCGGGCGTCGCGGTCTTCCGGGGCATCCCGTTCGCCGAGCCCCCGGTCGGCGCGCTGCGCTTCGCGGCGCCGCGTGCGGTGCGCGGCTGGAGCGGGGTGCGCGAGGCCGTCGCCTATGGGCCGCCGCCCCCGCAGGGCGGTCACTTCGGCATGGACGCGCTGGCCCGGGAGGCGGTGGGCGACGACTGGCTGACCGTCAACGTCTGGTCGCCCGATCCAGGCCCCGGCGCGGCGCTGCCGGTGATGGTGTGGATCCAGGGCGGCGCCTTCACCATCGGGATGTCCGGCCTTCCCGAGTACGACGGCGGGCGTCTGGTGCGGGACGGCGGGGTCGTCCTTGTGACGTTCAACTACCGGGTGGGGCTTGAGGGCTTCGGCCAGATCGAGGGGGCGCCCGCCAACCGCGGCCTGCTCGACCAGATCGCCGCCCTGGAGTGGGTGCGCGAGAACATCCGGGCGTTCGGCGGCGACCCGGACCGGGTCACGGTCTTCGGGCAGTCGGCGGGCGGGGGATCGGTCGCCGCGCTCCTCGCGGCGCGGGGCGCGGACGGACTCTTCGGCCGGGCCGTCGCACAGAGCGTGCAGGGCACGTTCTTCGCGCCGGAGCTCGCCGCCGACATCGCCGCCGCGTGCGCGGCCGAACTGGGCCTGCGGCCCACGGTGGCCGACCTCCGCGAAGTGGCGCCGCACCGGCTGTCCGCGGCGGGCGACGCGGTCGGCGCCGGGGCGGCCCGGCGGGCCGGGCGCTGGGGCAGGCCCGCGCTCCGGTCGATCACCTTCGCACCGGTCCTCGACGGCACGACCCTGACGGTCACCCCGTGGCAGGCCCTGGCCGACGGCGCGGCCCGGCACATCGACCTCCTCGTCGGCCACACCCGCCACGAACAGCGGCTCCTCACCGCGCTCGACGGACTCCTCGGCCAGGTCGGCGAGGAGACCGCGGCGGCCGCCCTGGACACGTTCGCCCCCGGCCCGGACGGCGCCCGCGCCTATCGCGACGCCTATCCGAAGGCGGGCCCGGACGAGCTCTACGAACTGGTCCTGTCCGACTGGCTGTTCCGCATGCCGAGCCTCCATCTCGCCGAGGCGCAGGCTGCCGCCGGTGGCCGCGTCCACGCCTACGAGCTGACCTGGCCCGCCCCCGGCATGGAGGGCGTACTCGGCGCCTGCCACGGCCTGGACGTGCCCCTCGTCTTCGGCAACCTCGACCGCGGCCAGCCCGCCGCACTGATCGGCGGAGCGCCCTCCACCGGAACCGAGTCCGAGGCGGAGGTCCTGTCCGCCCGCATGCGCTCCGCGTGGACGGCGTTCGCCGCCCACGGAGACCCCGGCTGGCCCTCGTACGACCGCGACAAGCGCCTCGTGCAGCTCTTCGACGCCCTGCCGACCGTCGCCGCCTACCCGGAGGAGCCGTCCCGCCTGATCTGGCGGGAGCACGCCTTCGCCGTGCTGCCGCTGCTCCCGGAAGGTCAGATCCCGGGCCGGTAGCGGATCGGGTGGTCGTGCGGGACCTCGACGAGAACGATCCTGACGCCGTCCGGATCCGCGATCCACATCTCGACCAGGCCCCACGGCTCCTTGACCGGCGGCCGCAGCACCTCGACGCCGCGCTCCACCAGCTCCTCGTGGGCCGCCGCGACGTCCGCGACCTGGAGCCAGAGCTGGAGACCGGGCGCGGGCGGGGCGTCGGAGCGGCCGGACACCTCCAGGAACCCGCCGCCGAGGAAGTAGACCGTGCCGCGCTCGGGCCCCGTGCCGAACTCGCGGTGGATGCCGAGGCCCAGCGTCTCGCCGTAGAAGGCGCGGGAGCGCTCCGGGTCGGTGGGGCGCAGAAGTGTCCTGCTGCTCAGTACGTGGACCATGCGGCCGCACCCTAGCGCCCGCGGCGGCGGGTTAGGCTCGACGGCGCCCCATACCGCGCCAAGATTCGGAGAGCCAGGTCCATGGACACCGCCCCGCGCCCCAGCTCAGGAGAGCTCATCTTCCGCGACGCCGATGCGGGCGACGTGGATGCCGTCGTCGCGCTGATCGAGTCGGCGTACCGCGGTGACGCGAGCCGGGCCGGGTGGACCACCGAGGCCGACCTCCTGGAGGGGCAGCGCACCGACCCGCAGGGTGTCGTCGACGTCATCGAGTCGCCGACGAGCCGACTGGTCGCGGTCGAGCGGGACGGCGCGCTCGTCGCGTGCTGCCAGCTCGAACACCGTGGGGACCACGCCTACTTCGGGATGTTCGCGGTCAGTCCTGCCCTGCAGGGCGCGGGCCTCGGCAAGGTGATCATCGCCGAGGCCGAGCGGGCGGCACGCGAGGCGTGGGGCGTCCGCGAGGTGCACATGACCGTGATCTCCGCCCGCGACGACCTCATCGCCTGGTACGAGCGGCGCGGCTACCGCCGTACGGGAAAGATGACCCCCTTCCCGTACGGCGACGAGCGCTTCGGCATCCCGCAGCGGGACGACCTGCAGTTCGAGCTGCTGGTCAAAGAACTGGAACTGGACCTTGCCTAGGCTCGCCTAGGCCGTGAAGCGGCCCGTCCGCTTGATCTCCGGATAGTCGGTGGTCGCCCCGTCCAACTGCAGGGCCCGCACCAGGCGCAGATCGTCCTGGGTGTTCACGACCCAGCCGATGATCCGCAGGTCGGCCTTCTTGGCGCGCTCGACGATCTCCAGCGTCAGGCGCCGGATGTTGAGGACGAGGGTGGTCGCGCCGACCGCGGTGGCGCGCTCCACCACGTCGGTGCCGTAGCGGCTCGCGACGAGCGCGGTGCGCACTCCGGGGACGAGCCGTGCGATCTCGGCGATCGCCTCGTCGTGGAAGGAGATCACTTCCACTCGTGCGACCAGATCGCGGCGGTGCATGACCTCCGCCAGGGCCCGCGCGGCCGCGACGTCCTTGATCTCGGCCTGCAGCGGTGACTTCACCGCGTCCAGGACCTCTTCGAAGACGGGGATGCGCTCGCCGCGGCCCGCGTCGAGTTCCCGCAGCTCGGCGAGGGTCTTCTCGGCGATCGGCCCCCTGCCGTCGGTCGTACGGGCCACGTCGGCGTCGTGCATGACGACGAGGGCGCCGTCCTTGCTCAGATGCAGATCCAGCTCGATGAGGTCGAGGCCCGCCGCTTGCGCGGCGACGAAGGACCGCAGGGTGTTCTCGGGCTCGACACCCATGACCCCGCGATGACCGATGGTGAGGAAGTTCAAGATCCACTCGCTTCCGTCGACGGAGGCTCGGCGACCGCACGGCGGAGGAAGCCGCGCGGCAATGTCGCAGCCTAATGGCCCGCCTCGGTGAAGGAACCGTGTGGACGCGGGTGAGTGGACTCGTCCTCTCTGGTTCCCGCGATCCCGAGGAGGAGCCCGGTGATGAGGGCGGCGACAAGGACGGCACGGGTGCTCACGGGTGCGCTGCTCCGTACGGCGGGGACGGCTGACTCCGTCCGTCCTACCGGCAGGAGCGCCGCCGGGGCGAGTCGCTTCACCCGGGGGTGGGCGAGTCCTCCACGGGTTGACCCGGCGGCTCCGCGGACGGCTCCACGGGCTCCGCTCCCGCCGCCACGGAGGTGTTGCGCGGCGCGTGCGGCGCCTCGAACCCCCCGCCCGCTTCCAGTACGGCGAGATCGTCGAGCATCGCCTCCGCCAGCTCCACCTCCGACTCCAGACGCCGCTCGCTCCACCGCAGCGCGACCTGGGGGTGGGACCACGCCTGCGCCCCGTCCACCCGCGCGAGCGCATCCCTGGCCTCCTTCAGCTCCCCCCTGGTCTGCTCGATGTGCCCGGCGACCAGCTCCCGCAGCCGGTCCGGGGCCGTGAGGTGACCGAGCCAGATCCGCAGCAGCAAGGGGTGCTTGAGGACGGGCGGGCCCACGTCCCGCCCGGCATCCGCCCACCCGGCCAGCGCGGCGCGGCCCTCGTCGGTGATGGCGTAGGCGCGCTTCGCGCGGGGCTCCTCGGGCCCCGAGCGGCGCGATGTGGCGTACCCGAGCGCTTCGAGGCGGCGCAGCTCGGCGTAGATCTGGCTGATGGCGGGCGACCAGTAGAAGAAGCGGAGGGAGGCGTCCGCCCACTTCTTGAGCTCGTAGCCGGTCCGCTCCCCGGGAAAGGAGAGCAGCCCGAGCACGGCCCACGCGGTCGGCGGCAACACGCCGCCACTGTCAGCGGATTCGATGGATCCCTGCTGCTGCGAGGTGCTTCTACGGGCCGCCATAGGGCGCATTGAAGTGAACGGGACGGTACGGGCGCAAGGGTGGGCGGCCAGACCGTCACGCACAGGCGCCCAAGGCATCACCCGGCAGGCAGCGGGCCACTCGCACCACCCCCGAACGACCGCCGCCACCGGCCCGGACCGCGGCCCGGACGGCGGTTCGCCGCCAGCGTGAGGGTGCGGGCCCGCTGGGCGATCTCGTCCAGCGGCGCGGCGGGGCTGTAGACCGTCAGCGCGGAGGGCAGCTTGTCGAGGAGCAGGGCGTCCGGCGCCGGGGCGGTCTCGCCGTCATACGCGAGTCTCGCCACGTCCTCCAGGCCGCTGAGCCTCAGCTGCTCGACGCGTTCGGTGCGGAACACCCTGGAGCGCCGCAGCGCACCGCCCAGGGAGGAGAGGGCGACGCGGGTCCGGGCCAGCGGCGCCTCCGCGTCGACCGTGCGGATGTCGAGGAGGCCGTCGTCCATGCGGGGCCGGTGCGTGGGCGCGAGGCCGTCCGGCGCGTACTGGCCGTTTCCCGCGAACAGCAGCCACAGGGCACGGTCGTGACCGTCGAGCCGGATCCGCAGCGGAGTGGCGGTCCGCAGCACCTCGATGAACGACACCGCCGCCGCGGGCCATTTGCCGATGCGCCCCTCCAACTTCTCCCGCTGTCGGACGAGTTCCGGATAGAGCCCGATGCTGAAGGTGTTGACGAAGCCGGTGACGTCCTTGCCGTCGCCGTCGCGCACCCGCGCCAGGTCGACGCGGACGGCCTCGCCCCGCAGGACGGCGTGCGCGGTGTCCTCGAAGGTGGGCGTGCCCGCGTCCAGGGCGAAGTGGTTGAGGGTGCCGCCGGGGAAGACCGCAAGCGGCAGCCCCGCCTCCGCGGCGCGCCGGGCGGTGGCGTTCACCGTGCCGTCCCCGCCGCAGACGCCGAGCACCCCGGCCGTAGCCGTGGCCCGCGCCACGGCCTTGTCCAGGATCTCGCCGAGGTCGTCGCCCGGGCCGCACGCCAGGACCTCGGCCTTCGGCAGCAGCAGCTCCACGTGCTCCTGCGCGGGCAGCCGCCCCGGAACGCCCTTCCCGGAACCGGAGTTGAGGACCACGACAAGCCCCTCGCCCTCGGGCAGCGCGGGAGCCTTCACCCTGGACCGCCGGTGCTGCGCGGGCAAGGGGCGCGGCGGCCACCAGTAGCAGGTCACCGCGGCGGCCGCCGCGCCCAGCGCGCAGCCCGCGAGGACGTCACCCGGGTAGTGCACCCCCACGTACACCCGGGAGAACGCCACGGCCGCGGCGACCGGGGCGAGCAGCGCCCCGTACCGGGGCGTCTCCAGCGCCACCCCCACGGTGAACGCCGCCGCCGACGCGGCGTGCCCGGACGGGAACGAGGACGTCCACGGTTCCTTCGAGAGGCGGCGCATCGCGGGGACGGCGTCGAGGACGGGGCGGTGTCGGCGTACCGCGTACTTCGCCACGGTGTTCGTGGCCACCGAGGCCAGCGCGAGGGCGCCGACCCCGCGCCGCGCGGCACGCCGGGCCGCCGGGCCCCCGACGACCGCGAGGGCGCCCGCCACACCGAACCACAGCCGCCCGTGGTTCGCCGCCGAGCTCAGCGGCGGCAGCACCTGCTCCGCGCCCGGCAGCCGCGCCGACGCCACCCGTTCGAACCATCGTCGGTCGATGCTCCCGATCCGTCGTTTCATGGCCTCACTTGAGCAGGGCGACGCGGCGGAAGCCCGCAATGCTCGCCCGAACGGGGTACGTGTCGCAGTCTTGGGGCCGGCCCCCGACCTGCGGGTGGCAGCCGACCGGACGGAGAACCGCATGGCGCCGAGCCGCTCCCTCGACGTGCAGGTCAAGCGCGTCTACGACGAGGCGTCGCCCGACGACGGCACCCGCGTCCTGATCGACAGGCTCTGGCCGCGCGGGGTGTCCAGGGACCGGGCCCGGCTCGACGCCTGGGACAAGGAGCTGGCGCCGTCGAACGAGCTGCGCCGCTGGTACGACCACGACCCCGACCGCTTCGACGAGTTCGCCGAGCGCTACCGCCACGAGCTCGCCGACCCGGAGAGAACGGCGGAACTCGACCGGCTGCGCAGCCTCGCCCGCGCAGGCCGACTGACCCTACTGACGGCCACGAAGGACCTCCCGCACGGGCACGTACGCGTGCTCGTCGACGTGTTGGACCCGGGCAGGCGGGACAAGGGGGAGAAGGGGTAAGCATGGAGGCAGTGGGGACACCGGAGGCACGCCGGAGGGCACGCCCCTGGCGTACCCGTGGCACGTCAGAGGCACGACAGGAACTCCAGGAGGTACGCACCGTGCTCGTCGACCTTTCCGGCAGGACCGCGCTCGTCACCGGCTCGACCCAGGGAATCGGCGCGGCGATCGCCGCCGGTCTGGCACGGGCGGGCGCCCGGGTGGCGGTCAACGGACGGTCCCGCGACTCCGTGGACGCCGCCGTCGACCGGCTCAAGGGCGAGTGCGACGGCGCCGAGTTCCTCGCGGCACCGGGGGACATCTCCACCGACGAGGGCGCGGAGCAGGTCTTCGAGGCCGTTCCGCGGGCGGATGTCCTCGTGAACAACCTCGGTGTCTTCGGCGCCGAGCCCGCCCTCGACATCAGCGACGCCGAGTGGCGCCGCTACTTCGAGGTCAACGTTCTCACCGCGGTGCGGATGATCCGCCACTATCTGCCGGGCATGAAGGACGGTTCCTGGGGCCGGATCCTGAACATCGCCAGCGACTCGGCGCTCGTCACGCCCGCGGAGATGATCCACTACGGCATGTCGAAGACCGCGTTGCTCGCGGTGTCGCGGGGCTTCGCGAAGGAGGCGGCGGGGACCGGCGTCACCGTCAACTCCGTGATCGCCGGGCCGACGCACACCGGTGGCGTGGAGGACTTCGTCTACGAACTGGTCGACCGCGCGCTGCCGTGGGACGAGGCGCAGCGGAAGTTCATGACGGAGCACCGCCCCCAGTCGCTGATCCAGCGGCTCATCGAGCCGGAGGAGATCGCGCACATGGTCGTCTACCTCAGCTCCCCGCTGGCGTCCGCGACGACGGGCGGCGCGGTGCGGGTGGACGGCGGATACGTGGACTCGATCGTTCCGTAGTCGACCTCACCGGCTTTCACCGGCTGTCACCAGCAGTCCTGGTGGCGCGCATTTGCCGGAACGGCAACGAACGTCGTCCTGCCGCGGACGCGCGTCGCATGCTCGGGACCGAGTCGCCGCAGCCGGAGCCCCAGGAGGGTCCATGCCCCAGCCCCAGCCCCAGTCCCAGAGTTCGTCCCCCGGAGACCTCACCCACCGCCTGGTCCCCTCGCCCGCAGGCCGCATCCACCTCGTGGAGCAGGGCACCGGACCCCTCGTCCTGCTGGTGCACGGCTTCCCCGAGTCCTGGTACTCCTGGCGCCACCAACTGCCCGCCCTGGCCGCGGCCGGGTACCGCGCGGTCGCCGTCGACGTGCGCGGCTACGGGCGTTCGTCGCGGCCCGCGGACACCGCCGCGTACCGGATGCTCGACCTGGTCGAGGACGGCGTCGCCGTGGTGCGGGAACTCGGCGAGGAGAGCGCGGTCATCGTGGGGCACGACTGGGGCGCGAACGTCGCCGCGCACTCCGCGCTCGTCAGGCCCGACGTCTTCCGCGCGGTCGGCCTGCTGAGCGTCCCGTACACACCGCCGGGCGGTCCGCGGCCCGGTGAGGTGTTCGCCGGGATGGGCGGGGACGAGGAGTTCTACGTCTCGTACTTCCAGGAGCCAGGCCGCGCCGAGGCCGAGATCGAACCGGACGTCCGGGTCTGGCTCGCGGGCTTCTACGCCGCGCTCTCCGCCGACACGATGCCGGGCCCCGGCGCGCCGGACCCGCACTTCGTGAGCCGTGGCGGGCGGCTGCGTGACCGGTTCCCCGCGGGGCGGCTGCCCGGCTGGCTCGACGAGCGGGATCTCGACGTCTACGCCGCGGAGTTCGAGCGGACCGGACTGACCGGCGCGCTCAACCGCTACCGGAACATGGACCGCGACTGGGAGGACCTCACCCCCCGCTTCGCCGGAGCGCCGATCCGCCAGCCGTCCCTGTTCATCGGCGGCGGCCTGGACGCCTCGACCATGTGGCTGGCGGACGCGATCAAGGCGTACCCCGACACCCTGCCGGGCCTGCACGCCTCGCACGTCCTCGACGGCTGCGGCCACTGGGTCCAGCAGGAACGCCCCGCCGAGGTCAACGGACTCCTGACGGAGTGGCTCGGCACCCTGGCCGACTGACGGAGGGGCTCAGGGGAACGTGACCGTCGGGTCCACCGGCGTGAGGACCAGCCAGCGCAGCGCCGTGTCGCCGAAGCGCCCGTACGCCGAGACGTGCACGTCGAACGGGTCGGGCGCCACCAGCGGGAAGTACATGGGGAGCGCCGCGTCGTCGAGCGGCGCCCGGACGTCTGCCGTGCGGTCCCAGAGCGCGGCGACGCCCGGCTCGCGCCGCACCGTCCGCACCACGTCGTCCAGACGTTCGTTGTCCGGCCAGCGCTGCCAGGCCAGGCGCAGCCGTCCGAGCAGCGGGGCCGCCCACTTCGTGTCCCAGTCGCGCAGCTGGTACCGGGCCTCGGTGGAGAACGCCCAGGTCATGACGTTCGCGTCCGCGCGGGCCAGCCAGGGGCAGTGCCGCGCCGCCACGGCGTTGACGGCGACCACGTCCCAGGCCTGGTCGCAGATCCAGCTCACCCGGCGCTGCTGGTGCAGCAGGTCGAGCATCGCGTCGTCCGGCCGGGCGCCCTCGGTCCGGTGGCGGGGCGGCGGGTGGCCGGTGCCGCGGTGGAGGGCGGTCGACTGACGGGGGGAGAGGTCGAGGATCCGTGCGACCCCGGCGATCATCTCGCGGGCGTACTTGCGGTCCTCGCCCCGCTCCAGCGCGCGGTACCAGCGTTCGGAGACCCCGAGCAGCAGGGCCATGTCGAGCTGGGTGAGGTACTTCCGGTGGCCGCGGAAGGGGACGGGGCCCGGCAGCAGGGCGGGGTCCCGCGCCATCCGCCAGGCGCGCAGCATCCGTCCCAGGTCCTCACGTCGCGCGTCCACCAACAGTAAAGACCTCGCAAAAATGGTGCTGTCGTACGGAGAGTGCCGCGTGCCCCGCGCGGATCCCGGCCGGTCCGGGGCACGGTGTCAGCCTCGCACACGGCGCCGGTGACCGGAACGCGAGAGTGCCGGTATCCGGGCGTGCCGACCTTGGTGCGGTGCGGGCGGCCATGGTGGGCGTCTCGCCACCCGGCACGGTCGGAACTCCGGGGTTCCGGGTGCGGGACCGTTGTTCCGCGGCGCGGTCGGCCCGTCCGTCGGCCGCCGCGCGCCCCTCGCACACCTACGGAGAGTTCACCGATGAGCCACTTCCTTCCGGAGACCGATGCCGTGCTGACCGCCGCCCGTGGGCTGGCCCTGGCGCACGCCGGGATGATCGAGGTGAACAGCAGCCCGCTCTACCTGCGGGCGCGGGACGCGGACCCGGCCCGCACGGTCGCCCTGGTCTCGGGCGGCGGCTCCGGCCACGAGCCGCTGCACACCGGGCTCCTGGGCAGGGGAGGCCTGGACGCCGTCTGTCCCGGCGAGGTCTTCGCCTCCCCGCACAACCGGCAGATCTACGAGGCGAGCGCGGCGGCCGCGAAGAGCGGCGGCGTCCTGCACATCGTCAAGAACTACACCGGCGACGTGATCAACTTCCAGATCGCGGCCGAGCGCCTGCGGCACGACGGCATCCCCGTCGCCACCGTCCTGATCGACGACGACCTGGCCACGGACAGCGCGGAGAGCGCCACCGGCCGCAGGGGCACCGCCGCGACGGTCGTCGTCGAGAAGCTCCTCGGCGCCGCCGCCGACCGGGGCGCGACGCTGGAGGAGCTCGCCGAGCTGGGGCAGCGGATCGTCGGCCACTCCCGCAGCATCGCCGTCGCGGCCCGCGCCCAGACCTCGCCCACCACCCTGAAGCCCGCGTTCGAGCTGGACGAGGGCACCCTCGACTACGGCGTCGGCATCCACGGCGAGCGCGGCACCCGCACCATCGCCAGGCCCGCGACCGGCGACCTCGTCCGCCGCATGACCGACGACCTCCTGGACGCGCTGCCCGAGGGGCCCGACGAGGTGCTCGCCCTCGTCAACGGCCTCGGTGCCACCACCGAGCTGGAGCTCAACGCCATCGCCGTGCTCCTGAACGACGAGCTCACCGCCCGCGGCCTCCGTCCGGTCCTGGTCGTCCCCGGCACCTTCACGGCCGCCCTCGACATGGCCGGGTTCTCCCTCACCCTCACGCGCCTCGAGGAAGGCTGGGCCGAGCTGTGGACCGCCCCCACCCGGACCCCGCTCGTCCTGCCGCGCCCCTCCCTCACCCCCGAGAGCCCCGCGGCGCCGGTGCCGACGCCCGCGAGCACCCCGGCCGCCGCGCCGCGCGAGGGCGGCGACCGCGCCCTGCTCGACCATTACGCGCTCACCGTCACGCAGGTCCGCGACAACCTCACCAAGCTCGATCAGCTCGTCGGCGACGGCGACTTCGGCGACAACCTCGCCGGTGGTGTGCGCCGCGCGGTGAAGCTGGCCGACGAGACGGGCCTCGACGGCACGGCGGCTCTCGCCGAGGCCTTCCTCAACGACGTCGGAGGCACCAGCGGCCCCCTGTTCGGCCTCCTCTTCCAGCACCTGGCCACCGCCTCGCCCGCGGACGGCGGCGCCCCGACGGTGGCCGCGCTCGCGGAGGCCGCCGCGGCCGGACACGCCGCCATCCACCGGGTGGGCGGCGCGGTCCCCGGCGACTGCACGCTGGTCGACGCCCTCGCGCCCGCCGCCGAGTCCCTGGCCGCCGCCCGGGACACCGACGCCCCCGAGGCCCCGCTGACCGAGGCCGCGCAGGCGGCCATCCGCGGCGCCCTCGCCACCGCATCGCTGCGCCCCCGCCGCGGCCGCGCCAGCTACGTGGGGGACCACGCGCTCGGCGTGCCGGACCCCGGCGCCCTGGCCGTCGCGCTGCTCTTCATGGCGCTCGCGGACATCCACGAGCCCGCCACGGCTCCGCGCCTGCCCGCTCCCGGGCACATCACCGTCCTCTGACCGGACACTGATCGACTCGTCCCGCAGTCATTCTCTGACTAAGGTCAGAGAATGACTGCGGGACAGATCGATCAAGTACGCCGCTTCAACCGCACGGTCACCGAGCGCGTGGGCGTGCTGCACGACCACTACCTGGGCCGCGACCGGCCCATCGGCGAGGCCCGGCTCCTCTGGGAGATCGGCGAGCAGGGGCAGGACGTGCGCATGCTGCGCGAGCGCCTCGGCCTCGACTCCGGCTACGTCAGCCGTCTGCTGCGCGCCTTGGAGGGCGACGGCCTGGTGGTCGTGGAGCCGCACCTCCGGGACCGCAGGGTCCGCACGGTCCGCCTGACCGCGACCGGCCGCGCCGAACGCGACCTCCTCGACGAGCGGAGCGACGATCTCGCGGGCTCCCTCCTGGAGCCGCTGAACACCGCGCAGCGCGCCCGGCTCGTCGCCGCCATGGCCGAGGTCGACCGGCTGCTCACCGCAGGGACGGTCACCCTCGACGCCGTCGACCCCGACCATCCCGATGCCCAGGGCTGTCTGCGGTCCTACTTCACCGAACTGCAGGAGCGCTTCGACACCGGCTTCGATCCCGCGCAGAGCCTGCTGCCGGACGCGGGCGGGCTGCGGCCGCCGGACGGCCTGTTCCTGGTGGCGAGGTCGCAGGGCGAGCCCATCGGCTGCGCCGGGCTCAAGCTGCCGCCCGGTTCCGCGGCCGAGATCAAGCGCATGTGGGTCGCGCCCGCGGCGCGGGGACTCGGCCTCGGCCGCCGCTTCCTCACGGAACTGGAGGCACTGGCCGCCCGCGAGGGCCGCACCCTCCTGCGTCTGGATACCAACAGGGCGCTCGACGCGGCGATCGGCCTCTACCACTCCTGCGGCTTCCGCGAGGTGCCCGCGTTCAACGACGAGCCGTACGCGCACCACTGGTTCGAGAAGCGCATCGAGGTTCCCTAACGTCAATACCGATTTGCCTAAAGGTATTAGGCAACTGCATAATCGGTTATGCCGAGAGAGGGGAACGTCATGGTGCGCGTAGGGCTGACCACGGAACGTCTGGTCCGGGCGGGGGCGGAGCTCGCGGACGAGGTCGGCTTCGACCAAGTGACCGTCTCGGCGCTCGCCCGCCGCTTCGACGTCAAGGTGGCGAGCCTCTACTCGCACGTGAAGAACTCCCAGGACCTCAAGACGGGAATCGCCCTGCTCGCCCTTGCGGAACTCGCCGACCGGGGTGCCGACGCCCTTGCGGGGCGTGCGGGCAAGGACGCGCTGGCCGCGCTGGCGAACGTCTACCGCGACTACGCGCAGGAGCACCCCGGCCGGTACGCCGCGGCCCAACTCCGGCTCACCCCCGAAGCGGCCGCCGCCAGCGCGGGCGGCAGGCACGCGGAGATGTCGCGGGCGATCCTGCGCGGGTACGACCTGACGGAACCGGACCAGACCCACGCGGTCCGCCTCCTCGGCAGCGTCTTCCACGGCTACGTGAGCCTGGAGCTCGCGGGCGGGTTCGGTCACAGCGCGCCCGACTCGCAGGAGACGTGGACGCGCGTCATCGACGCCCTCGACACCCTGCTGCGCAACTGGCCCGAGCCGACCGCCTAGAGCTCCAGAGCTCCAGCGCCCGAATCCACACACTTGATCAACAGGTTGAGGCAATGCACACCGAAGACACCCACCACTCCTGGATCAACACGGCCATCACCGCGGAGCTCCTGCGCGGCGCCCTCGACGTGGAGCACACCGAGCGCGGCGTCCTGCCGCACCGGCTCCCCGCTCGGGCCCGCGTCCAGAACACCGACGGGCAGCTCGCCATGGCCGAGTCCCAGCCCTCCGGCGTACGCCTGGCGTTCCGTACCCGCGCCACCGCGATCGAGCTCGACACGCTGCCCACCAAGCGGTCCTACGTGGGTGCCCCGCCCCGCCCCGACGGCGTCTACGACCTGCTCGTGGACGGCCGCCCGGCCGGTGCGGCGACCGTCCAGGGCGGCAACGTCCTGACCATCGACATGAGCGCGGGGACCGCCGAGCACACCGCGGGGGAGCCCGGCACCGTGCGCTTCGACGGTCTGCCCGACGGCATGAAGGACGTCGAGATCTGGCTGCCGCACAACGAGACCACCGAGCTGCTCGCCCTGCGCGCCGACGCTCCCGTGGAGCCCGCGCGCGACCCGGGCCGCAAGGTGTGGCTGCACCACGGCAGTTCGATCAGCCACGGCTCCGACGCCGCGAGCCCCACCACCATCTGGCCCGCGCTCGCCGCCTCGCTCGGCGGTGTGGAGCTGATCAACCTGGGGCTGGCGGGCAGCGCCCTGCTCGACCCGTTCACCGCCCGAACCTTGCGGGACACCCCCGCCGACCTGATCAGCGTCAAGCTCGGCATCAATGTGGTCAATGCCGACCTGATGCGGCTGCGCGCCTTCGGCCCGGCCGTGCACGGCTTCCTCGACACCATCCGCGAGGGGCACCCCGACACGCCCCTCCTGGTCGTCTCGCCCATCCTGTGCCCCGTCCACGAGGACACCCCCGGCCCCAGCGCGCCGGACTTCAGTGAATTCTCGGAGGGGCGCATCCGGTTCAAGGCGATGGGCGACCCGGCGGAGCGGGCGATGGGAAAGCTCACCCTCAACGTCATCCGCGACGAACTGGCACGCATCGTGAAGCAGCGCTCGGCCGACGACCCGCACCTCCACTACCTCGACGGTCGCGACCTCTACGGCTCCGCGGACGCCGCCGAGCTGCCCCTTCCCGACGACCTCCACCCCGACGCCGCCACCCACCACCGCATCGGCGAACGCTTCGCCGCCAAGGCCTTCACGGCGGGAGGCCCCTTCGCGGACGGCGCGGCCTGACGGAATGCCTGTGCGGCACCCCTTGCGACTTCACGACCTGACGACTAGTCATATGGCTGTTCGTCATACGCAAGGGCCATGCCGCACGGGCACAACTCCCGGGAGGGCACGTGAAGTTCTCCGTCATATTCGAGGCTCAGCTCGCCGATCCGACCGTCGAGCGCGAGCACCAGGTGATCCACGACAGCGTCGAACAGGCCGTGCTCGCCGAGCAGATGGGGTTCGACCGCGTCTGGGCGGTCGAGCACCACTCCCTCAAGTGGTACGCGCACATGAGCGCGCCGGAAATCTTCCTCACCTGGGTCGCCGCGCGCACGAGCACCATCAGGATCGGCCACGGCGTCGTCTGCATGCCGTTCCACTTCAACCACCCGGCGAGGGTCGCCGAGCGCGCGGCCATGCTGGACCTGCTCTCCGGCGGGCGTCTCGACCTGGGCGCGGGGCGCGGCGGCACGGAGCAGGAGACGTCGCTCTGCGGGGTCGACAGGGAACGTACGACCCAAGAGGTCGAAGAGGCGCTGCGGATCATCGGGAAGGCCTGGGAGAAGGAGGAGTTCGAGCACCACGGCGAGCTCCTCGACATCGGCCCGCACCCGATCCTGCCGCGGCCGAAGCAGACCCCGCACCCGCCGCTCTTCCTCGCCTGCAGCAGGACCGAGACCCTGACACAGGCGGCCGAACTCGGCATCGGCGCCCTGGTGATGGGCTTCGCCGGGCCCGAGTCGATCGCCGCGATGCGGCAGGCGTACGACGCGGCCATCGCGGCCCGCACCGACGCGCGCTTCGTGTCGAGCGCCGTCAACGACCACTTCTCCGTGCTCTGCCCGACCATCGTGCTCGACGACCGGGAGACCGCGCGGCGCGTCGGCACCCGTGGCCAGCGGTTCTTCGCGCAGTCCATCGGGCACTGGTACGGCGGCGCGGGCATCCCCGACGAGGCGGTCGTGGAGGGCAGCGACGAGGCCGCCGCGATGCGTCAGGCCGCCGAGCAGGTCGTCGCGCGCCTGCACGAGCACAACATTCCGGTACGGCCCAACTCGACCGCCACGTTCAACGCCGACCACGCGTACGGCACCGCGGACGACGCCATCGCCTACGTAGAGCGCCTGCGCGACGCGGGGGCCGACGAGATCATGTGCCTCATCCAGATGGGCACCGTCCCGCAGGAGGCCTGCCTGGAGACGCTGCGGCAGTGGGGCGAGAAGGTCATCCCGTACTTCCGCGCCCAGGAGGCGGGCGCGAGCTAATGCGGTCCGCGCCCCGAAAGGCCGGGGAGCCCCGAGAGTCGCCGCGGCCCGTCCCCGACCGTCTCGACCCCCTCGCCCGCCCCCTCGTCGACGCCCTGGCCGACGCCTTCCCCGACCTCGGCGGCACCGTCACCGACGCCGCCGAGGCCCGCCGCATCCTCGCCGCCGCGCCCACCTCGGGGAAGGCGCCGCCCGCCGTCGGGTCCGTCGTCAACCGGAGCGTTCCGGGGCCGCCGGGCGCCCCGGAGATTCCCGTACGCATCTACCTGCCGGACCCGGAGCGGCATCTCGGCCCCCGCCCGACCGTCGTCTTCTTCCACGGCGGCGGCTACACCGTCTGCGGCCTCGACTCCCACGACGCCACGGCACGCGCCCTGGCCGCCCGCTCCGGGGCCGCCGTGGTCTCCGTCGCCTACCGGCTCGCGCCCGAGCACCGCTTCCCCGCGGCCGTCGACGACGCGTACGCGGCGCTCTGCTGGGCCGCCGCCGAGAGCGCCGCGCTCGGCGGCGACCCGGGCGCCGTCGTCACCGCGGGGGACAGCAGCGGCGGCGGTCTCGCCACCGCGGTGACGCTCCGGGCCAGGGACGCGGGCGGCCCCGCCGTCGCGCTGCAGGTGCTGCTCTACCCCGTCCTGGACGCCGCCCAGGACACCCGCTCCTACCGCGAGAACGCACAGGGGTACCTCCTGACCGCCGCACACATGCGCTGGTTCTGGCAGCAATACCTCGGCCCCGACGGCGACGGCACGCACCCCCTCGCCTCACCGCTGCGCGCCGCCGACCTCGGCGGCCTGCCGCCCACCCACCTCGTCACCGCGGGCTGCGACCCGCTGCGCGACGAGGGCCTGGCCTACGCGGAACGCCTGCGGGCGGCCGGTGTGAACGTCACCACCGCGCACTACCCGCGGATGTTCCACGGCTTCCTCGGCTTCCCCGGCCTGCTCCCCGACGCGGGGCAGGCGATGGCAGATGCGGCAGAAGCGATCGAGTCAACAGGCAGCCGCAGGAAAAACGGCGGTAGAAGTGGGGGTAGCGCAGGATAATTTCCCGAGCCCCCTCTTGTCCCGGAGAACCTAGCCCGCTTACGGTGTTCTCACGCGAGGTTCTCCCGTGGAGGATGGGACATGACGGAAATTCTTGTGCAGTCGGGTATCGAGGGTGCGGTTCCTTCCGCTGCTGGGCGGGTGGTGGACCACCCCGCGTGGCCGGTGCTCAAGGACGCCGTGGAGGACATCCGGCCCTGGCAGTCGGCGGACGGGTCCATCGACTTCGAGGCGGATGGCGCCCCGGCGAGGAGCATCGCCGAACTCGCCGTGGACCGCGTGATATCCGCGGTCGAGGAGCTCTCCCCGCTCCTCCCGCACGACACCGCGTACCACCGCGCGCTCGTCGCGGACCTGCGCCGCTGGGTCGAGGCGGGCTTCCAGGTGCCCGACTTCCTGGACTCGCTGCTCGCCTTCCAGCCCGCCGCGCACCGCGAGGACGGCCTGCAGCACCTGGTCGTCTTCCCGATGTACACGCAGAACGGCAACCCCGACCGCAACCTCGAAGCGGTCGTGCTGCGCATGGTCTGGCCCGACTGGCTGGCCGAGCTGGAGCGCACGCGCTACGACAACCCGCTGTTCTGCGGCATCACCTTCGAGGACTTCACTGCCGGGTACGACACGAACTCCGCGGTCCTCTTCCCCGAGACCATCGCCGTGCGCGAGGCCCCCGAGCGCTTCTCCTGGGGCGGCATCTTCTGCGACCGCGAGGCGGCCCGCTTCCGCCGTGTCACCGAGGCCTCCGTGGACCTCCTCGGGCTCGAACTGCCCGACGACATCCGCGCGATGATCGGCGACCAGGACCGCTGCCAGCAGGCGTTCGTCCTCTGGGACATGGTCCACGACCGCACCCACAGCCACGGCGACCTGCCGTTCGACCCCTTCATGATCAAGCAGCGCCAGCCGTTCTGGATGTACGGCCTGGAGGAGCTGCGCTGCGACCTCACCGCCTTCAAGGAGGCCGTGAAGCTGGAGGCCGAGGGCATCCCGCAGGCGCGCGACGTGCAGTACGCCGTCCTCTTCGACCGGATGTTCCGCTTCCCGGTCACCGGTGACCGCGTCAAGAACTACGACGGACTCGGCGGCCAGCTCCTCTTCGCCTACCTCCACAAGCACGACGTGCTCCGCTGGACCGACAACCAGCTCAGGATCGACTGGGAGCGCGCCCCGGAGATCACCAACCAGCTGTGCGGCGAGATCGAGGACCTCTACCGCGCGGGCATCGACCGCCCGAAGCTGGTCCACTGGTTCGCCGCGTACGACCTGGTGTCCCGCTATCTCTCGCCGCACCCCGGATCGCGCTGGGCCAAGGGCCCCGACGCCCTGGACACCTCGCTGCCGCCGCGCAAACTCGTCGACGAGGTGCTTCCCGACGAGTTTCCGCTCAGCATGTTCTATGAGGCGCTCTCCAAGAAGCTGAAGCACGTGATCGCCTCCACCAAGGGGATCACCGCTGCCTCGGGCGCCGAGAAGGCCGCCGCGTGAGCGGCCGCCAGGAGGAGGCGAGGACCATGTCCGCACTCGATGGAGCCGTCATCGCGGTGGCCGGAGCGGCCGGGCCCGCAGGACGCGCCACCCTGCTCAGGCTGGCCGAGGCCGGGGCCACCGTCGTGGCATCGGACGCCGATGCCACGCGCCTGGCCGAAGCGGTGGACGCCGCCCGGTATGCGCACGGCGGGGCCACCGTCATCGGCGACACGGTCGATCTCCTCGACCTGGACGCCACCCGGGAGTGGGCGACGCGCACCGAGAAGGAGTTCGGCCGGATCGACGGCCTGGTCCACCTCGTGGGCGGCTGGCGCGGCAGCAAGAACTTCGCCGAGACCGACCTCGCCGACTGGGACCTCCTCGAAAAGCTCCTGATCCGCACCGTGCAGCACACCTCCCTCGCCTTCGAGGGCGGCCTGCAGCGCAGCGACCGCGGGCGCTACCTGCTCATCAGCGCCGCGGGTGCCTCCAAGCCGACCGCGGGCAACGCGGCGTACTCGGCGTCGAAGGCGGCGGCCGAGGCCTGGACGCTCGCCCTCGCCGACGCCTTCCGCAAGGCGGGGGGCGACGACGGTCCGCGTGCGGCGGCTGCGATCCTGGTGGTCAAGGCGCTGGTGCACGACGCGATGCGCGCGGAGCGGCCCAACGCGAAGTTCGCGGGCTTCACGGACGTCAAGGATCTGGCCGAGGCCGTGGCCGGCGTCTGGGAGAAGTCCGCCGGGGAAGTGAACGGAAACCGCCTGTGGCTGACCGAGAAGCCGTGACCGGACGCGACACGACCGGTCGTGACCGGGAAGCAGTGAACCCGCCGAGGACCGACGCGCGCCGCCATCACGACCCGGACGTGCGCGGCTTCGCCAGCGACAACTACGCGGGCGCCCACCCCGAGGTCATGGCAGCCCTCGCGCTCGCCAACGGCGGTCACCAGATCGCGTACGGCGAGGACGACTACACGGCCAACCTCCAGCAGATGATCCGCGGACACTTCGGCCCGACCGCCGAGGCGTTCCCGGTGTTCAACGGCACGGGCGCCAACGTCGTCGCGCTCCAGGCGGTCGCCGACCGCTGGGGCGCGGTGATCTGCGCCGAGTCCGCGCACATCAACGTGGACGAGGGCGGTGCGCCCGAGCGCATGGCGGGCCTCAAGCTGCTCACCGTGCCCACGCCGGACGGCAAGCTCACCCCTGAGCTGATCGACAAGCAGGCGTTCGGCTGGGACGACGAGCACCGGGCCATGCCGCAGGTCGTCTCGATCGCGCAGAACACCGAACTGGGCACGCTCTACACGCCCGACGAGATCCGCGACATCTGCGACCACGCGCACCAGCTCGGCATGAAGGTGCACCTCGACGGCTCCCGGATATCCAACGCCGCGGCCGCGCTCGACGTCCCCATGCGGACGTTCACGAACGCCGTCGGCGTCGACATCCTGTCGCTGGGCGGCACGAAGAACGGTGCGCTGTTCGGTGAGGCCGTCGTGGTCATCAACCAGGACGCCGTCCGGCACATGAAGCACCTGCGCAAGATGTCGATGCAGCTCGCCTCCAAGATGCGCTTCGTTTCGGTGCAGTTGGAGGCCCTGCTCGCCAAGGACCTGTGGCTGCGCAACGCCCGCCACGCGAACGAGATGGCGCAGCGCCTCGCGGAGGGCGTCCGCTCGGTGCACGGCGTGGAGATCCTCTACCCCGTGCAGGCCAACGCGGTCTTCGCCCGACTGCCGCACGACGTGAGCGAGCGCCTGCAGAAGCGATACCGCTTCTACTTCTGGGACGAGGCGGCGGGCGACGTCCGCTGGATGTGCGCGTTCGACACCCGCGAAGAGGACGTCGACGGGTTCCTCGCGGCGCTCAAGGAAGAGATGGCACGCTAAGGCAACTCCGCATAGGTATGCGCTCGACCGTAAAGTCATTGACGTACGGTCGGGCGCGTTCCTATGCTCCCGTGGCATGCAGCTGACCCAGGAAAACCCCGACCTGTCTGCGTACTTGGCCGCGGACGAGGTCGTCGACCATCACCATCCGCTGGTCCGCGAGACGGCAGTCGGCCTCGCAAAAGCATCCGTCGACACGTACGCATACGCACGTGCCGCCTTCGAATTCGTGCGCGACGCCATTCCGCACTCGCAGGACACGGGCCGCATGGAGGTCACCTGGCGTGCCTCCGACGTCCTGCGCGAACGCACCGGCATCTGCACCGCCAAGTCCCACGCCCTGGCCGCCCTGCTGCGCGCCGAGGACATCCCCACGGCGTTCTGCTATCAGCGCCTGCGGGACGACAACACCAGCGGCTACTCCCTGCACGGCCTGGTCGCCGTACGGCTCGACGGCGCCTGGCACCGGCAGGACCCGCGCGGCAACATCCCGGCCGGTGTCGACGCGCAGTTCCGTCTCGGTGAGGAGCGGCTGGCCTGGCCGGTGGATGCGGAGTCCAGCGAAGTGGACTATCCGGTCCTATATGCTGAACCGAGTCCCGTGGCGCTCCGCGTGCTCAGAGAAGCCAGGGACCGGCAGCACCTCTGGCAGATCTACCCCTCGAAACTGTGAGGCACGACGGACCATGACCATCGACCTGACCGTCTCCGACGAGGTCCGCGCCCTTGCGCCCGGCTTCAGCCACGTCGTCATCGAGGCCCGCGGGCTCGTCAACGGCCCCAGCACCGACGCCACCGGGGCCCTCCTCGACGACGCGGCCCGCCGCCTCGCCGTACGCCTCGACGGCCGGGCCCCGCACGAGGACCCGCACATGGCCGCCTGGCGCGCCGCGTACACGGCCTTCGGCGCCAAGCCCTCGCGTACCCGCAACTCAGCGGAGGCGCTCGCCAAGCGCGCCCTCGCGGACGGCGGCCTGCCGCGGATCAATGCTCTCGTCGATCTCTACAACGCCATCAGCGTGGCGCACCTGATCCCGGTCGGCGGTGAGGACCTCGACCTGATCAAGGGCGGCATGCGGCTGGTGCGGGCGACCGGCGACGAGGACTTCGTGACCGCCGCCGCGGGGGAGCGGACCGTGGAGCACCCGGACGCGGGCGAGGTCGTCTGGTGCGACGACGAGGGGGTCACCTGCCGCCGCTGGAACTGGCGCCAGGGCCCGCGCACCCGCCTCACCGAGGAGTCGGTGAACGCGATCTTCCTGCTGGAAGGCATGGGGCCGGACGCGGGCCTCGAAACGGCGGGCGCGGAACTGGCCGAGCTGCTCGAAAAGTTCAGCCCCGGCGCGCACGTCGCCGTCCGCTGAAGGGCGTGGCGGTCAGCCCGCCTCGGAGGCCTTGACCTCGGCGGGGGTCGGCGCGGTGCCGCCCAGGTGCGCCGGCATCCACCAGGTGTCGTCCGGGCCCTTGGGGCGCACCGGGTAGGCACGCTGGGCGGCCTCGAGGAGCTCCTGGCAGCGCTCGCGCAGCCGCCGGGTGATCGCGCCCGCGTACTGGTCCTTCGGCGCCTCCACCGGCTCGCCCACGCGGATCGTGATCGGCATGTGGCTGCGCTTGAAGTTGCGGGGGTGTCCCTTGGTCCACAGCCGCTGCGTGCCCCACAGGGCCATCGGGATGAGCGGCACCCCGGCCTCCTGGGCCATGCGCGCGGCGCCCGACTTGAACTGCTTCAGGGTGAACGACTGCGAGATCGTCGCCTCGGGGAAGACGCCGACGATCTCCCCGGAGCGCAGCGAGTCGAGAGCGTGCGCATACGCCGTCTCGCCCTGCTTGCGGTCGACGGGGATGTGCTTCATTCCGCGCATCAGCGGCCCGGAGATCTTGTGCCGGAACACCGACTCCTTCGCCATGAACCGCACCATGCGCTTCTGGGGCAGGGCGGCGAGACCGTCGAAGATGAAGTCGAGATAGCTGATGTGATTGCTGACCAGGACCGCGCCGCCGGAGCGTGGGATGTTCTCCGAACCCTTGCAGTCGATCTTCAGGTCCCATGCCTTGAACAGGGTTTTCGCGGCACCGATGACGGGACGGTAGACAAGCTCTGCCATGGGTGGGAAGGGCCCTTCGTTTCTGCCTGGGGAGGGGGTCCCGGCGTGAAAGTTACGCAGCCGTAGGTTTTTCGGCGTTGCGCAGATCGTGCCCCATCAACGGACGGCTGACCAGCCTTGGTGCCGCGGATACGGGAGATTCTCGTCACGTCGGAATCATTCGGGGCGCGCGAACGCTGTACTTCGGAGCGCATTGGTGCAGGGCTGACGGGCGGAGGCGGAAGTGCGGGGACGGGAGGCCGGGCGGCGGCTCGGCGTGTCGGACATCGGGGAGCCGCTGGGGGAGCGGGCGACCCTCGTGCAGTTCTCCAGCGCCTTCTGTCAGCCCTGTCGAGCGACGCGCAGGGTGCTCGCGGACGTGGCAGGGATGGTCCCGGGCGTGACCCACGTGGAGATCGACGCCGAGGCGCAGCTCGAACTCGTACGGGAGCTGCGCGTCCTCAAGACCCCCACCGTCCTCGTCCTGGACGCGGGCGGGCGCGTGGTCCGGCGCGCCGTCGGGCAGCCCCGCAAGGTCGATGTGATCGCCGCGCTGGGGGAGGCCGTGTGACGGTGCGCCGCGCAGGTCACGGCGGGTCGTGCGGGCCCGCGACCGTGATCCTTCTTTCATATTCCGAAACAGGCTTGACTGCATGCGGCATCTATCGCGAGCCTGCCTGCATGCCCCGGGACCTCCTTCTGTACGAGCGCGTCCACGTGGACCTCGGCCGCCACGCCAGCGCCCGCTGTCCGCAGTGCTGAGCAACGACGCCTCCGCTCGTACCTCCGGCAATCTCCGGCAGAAGGACAACTCCATGACGACATCGCCTGCCCTCAGCACGCCCCGGCTCGCCACCCCCGACCTGCTGCGCTCGGTCTTCCGGCAGCACGCCGCGGGGGTCGCCGTGATCACCGCCGCACAGGACTCCCGCCCCGTCGGCTTCACCGCCACCTCGCTCGCCTCGGTCTCCGCCGAGCCCCCGATGCTCTCGTTCGGCATCGGCACCGGCTCCTCCTGCTGGCCCGTGGTCGCCGAGACCGAGCACGTCGGCGTCCACATACTCGGCGAGCACCAGCGGGAACTCGCCGCGACGTTCGCCCGCAGCGGAGCCGACCGGTTCGGCCCGCCCACGAGCTGGCGCGAGGGCCCCGAGGGGGTCCCCGTGCTCGACGGCGCGCTCGCCTGGCTGGTCTGCCGGATCGTGGCGCGCGTGCCCGTCGGTGACCACCGCATCGTGCTCGCGGAGGCCGTCGTCGGCGACCGCGCGGACGAGGGCCGCCCGCTCCTTTACCACCACGGGCGCTTCAACGCGTTGCGCGACTGAAAGTTCCCGTCGGACGGCAGCGCGGTCCGATTACGGAGCGTTGGGAACGTCACAGTTCAAAGCGCTTGCTCAGGGGGAATGAACTGGGTGTACTCATGAGTAATATTCCAGTCGGAGCGCGGGCCGCCCCGACCGGGATCCGCCGCTTCAGGCGCCTATGCTGCCTGCAAGAAGGCAGTAGCCATAAGCCAAGGCAGCAGCCCAGTAAAGACGATGCAGTAGGAGAGCCGGCGTGAGCTTGAGGATCGTTGTCTGTGTGAAGTACGTGCCCGACGCCACCGGCGACCGGCACTTCGCCGATGACCTGACCGTCGACCGCGACGACGTCGACGGCCTGCTGTCGGAGCTCGACGAGTACGCGGTCGAGCAGGCGCTGCAGATCGCCGACGAGGCGGACGACGCGGAGATCACCGTGCTGACCGTCGGCCCCGAGGACGCCAAGGACGCGCTGCGCAAGGCGCTCTCCATGGGCGCCGACAAGGCCGTCCACGTCGAGGACGACGACCTGCACGGCTCCGACGTGATGGGCACCTCGCTGGTGCTCGCCAAGGCCATCGAGAAGACCGGTTACGACCTGGTCATCGCCGGTATGGCCTCGACCGACGGCACCATGGGCGTGCTGCCTGCGATCCTCGCGGAGCGCCTCGGCGTCCCGCAGGTCACGCTGCTCTCCGAGGTCTCCGTCGACGGCGGCGTCGTCAAGGGCCGCCGTGACGGCGACACCGCCAGCGAGCAGCTGGAGGCGTCCCTGCCGGCCGTCGTGTCCGTGACGGACCAGTCGGGCGAGGCCCGTTACCCGTCCTTCAAGGGCATCATGGCCGCCAAGAAGAAGCCGGTGGAGTCGCTCGACCTGGACGACCTGGACATCGACGCCGAAGAGGTCGGCCTCGAGGGCTCCTGGACCAAGGTCGACTCCGCCGCCGAGCGTCCGGCCCGCACGGCCGGCACGATCGTCAAGGACGAGGGCGAGGGCGGCAAGCAGCTGGCTGAGTTCCTCGCGGGCCAGAAGTTCATCTGAGCTTCAGTCACCCCTCAACCGCCCAACTTCTTCGTAACTGCAGGAGATTGAAGTCCCATGGCTGAAGTTCTCGTCTACGTCGACCACGTGGACGGCGCCGTCCGCAAGCCCACCCTGGAGCTGCTGACCCTGGCCCGCCGCGTCGGCGAGCCCGTCGCCGTCGCCCTCGGCTCCGGCGCCGAGGCCACCGCCGCCACGCTCGCCGAGCACGGCGCCGTGAAGGTCCTCACCGCCGACGCCCCCGAGTTCGCCGACTACCTCGTCGTACCGAAGGTGGACGCGCTGCAGGCCGCGTACGAGGCCGTCTCCCCGGCCGCCGTGCTCGTCCCGTCGTCCGCCGAGGGCAAGGAGATCGCGGCCCGCCTCGCGGTCCGCATCAAGTCCGGCATCATCACGGACGCCGTCGACCTTGAGGCCGGCGACGAGGGCCCGGTGGCCACGCAGTCCGCGTTCGCCGCCTCGTACACCACCAAGTCCCGTGTCTCCAACGGCACGCCGGTCATCACGGTCAAGCCGAACTCGGCCGCCGTGGAGGCCGCCCCGGCCGCGGGCACCGTCGAGGCCCTCGCGGTCTCCTTCTCCGAGAAGGCCACCGGCACCAAGGTCGTCTCGCGCACCCCGCGCGAGTCGACGGGCCGCCCCGACCTGACCGAGGCCGCGATCGTGGTCTCCGGCGGCCGCGGCGTCAACGGCGCTGAGAACTTCTCGATCATCGAGGCCCTCGCCGACTCGCTCGGTGCCGCCGTGGGCGCCTCGCGTGCCGCGGTCGACGCCGGCTGGTACCCGCACTCCAACCAGGTGGGCCAGACCGGCAAGTCGGTCTCCCCGCAGCTGTACATCGCGTCCGGCATCTCCGGCGCGATCCAGCACCGGGCCGGCATGCAGACCTCGAAGACCATCGTGGCCATCAACAAGGACGCCGAGGCCCCGATCTTCGACCTGGTGGACTACGGAGTGGTCGGCGACCTCTTCGACGTCGTCCCGGCGCTCACCGACGAGGTCAACACCCGCAAGGGCTGAGCTCATCGACCCACGAGGCCCTCGCTCCGCGGCATGCGGTGCGAGGGCCTCGGTGCGTCACAGCGTCAGGCTCGCCTGCACCGGCAGATGGTCGCTCGGGAACTGCCCGTCCAGCGCGAACGTGTTGATCGTCGCCTCGTGGACGCGCACTCCGGGTGTCGCCAGGATCCAGTCGATGCGGTCGCCGTCGGGGGTGAGGGGCTTGTAGCCGTGGAACGTGGCGTACGCCTTGCTCCGCCGGTCCGCCGCGTCCCAGCTGTCGACGAGCCCGGCGTCCAAGAGCGTGTCGTACACCGGGTTCTTGTGCGCGGCCACGTTGAAGTCGCCCGTCACGAGCAGCGGCAGTGACCGGTCGAGGCGGGCGAGGCGCTCGACGATGAGCTGGGCGGCACGCGCGCGTGCGAACTGGGACGCGTTGTCGAGGTGCGTGTTGAGCACGTAGAGCTCGCCGCCAGTGCGCAGGTCGTGGAAGCGGACCCAGGTGACCATCCGGATGGACCCGCCGCCCCAGGTGTTGGAGCCGATCACGTCCGGGGTGTCCGAGAGCCAGTAGTGGTCGTACTCGACCGGGGCCAGCCTGCGCGTGTCGTAGAAGACGGTCATGAACTCGTCGCGGCTGCCGCCCGCGCGGCCGGTGCCGAGCCAGTCGTAGTGCGGGCCGAGGTCGGCCGCGATGTCCCGTACCTGCTGGTAGAGGCCTTCCTGGGTGCCGATGACGTGCGGCCTGGCGCGGCGCAGGAGCTCCTGGGTGACCGGGCGGCGGTCGGCCCAGGTGTTCGGCGGCGTGGTGCTCGCGTAGCGGAGGTTGAACGACATGACCTCCAGGCGGCGGCCGGGGCGCTGCACGGCGTGCGCGGGAGCGGCGGCCAGTGCGGTGCTGAGCAGGGGGAGCGCGGCGGCTGCGGTGAACACCGTCCGCAGGCCGGAACGGCGCGTGACGCGGGAGTCGGTCGGCACACGGTCTCCTTCGGTTCGGGACGCGCGGTCAGGATGGGGTGCGCGCGTACTGGTGCGGAAGCAGGATCTGAGACAGCGGCTGAAGAATGCGGGACCGGCGTGAACTCCTGTGGTCGGCGACGGGTCCAGGACGCGAGAGGGTGTTGACCAGCACGAAGGTCACGGATAACTTCGCTATACGGATTGTTGATTCCGTGAAGCGGAAATGTCGGGCGCGGCATCGAGTGTGTGGAGGATGCAGGAATGGGTCAGCAAGAGAAGGTGGCGACGAGCCTCGCCGGCGCGATCAGCGACGGCATCAGCGCTTCCCTCGCCCCGGTGGACGCGGAGCTGGAGCGCCGCTACCCCGGAGACCCAGGAACCCGCCAGCCCGTCCACACTGTGTACGTCCCCGGGGAGCAGTTCACCGCCGACTCGATCCGCACCTGGGGCGACAAGGCCCTGGAGATGCTCGACGAGCACGCCCCGGACGCAGCCTCCTTCGCCGCCGTCCTCGGCCTGAGCGACGACCTCGCAGAGGCCGTCTACACGCGCGTACGCACCAAGCTGGAGCGCGAGCCCGTCGAAGACCTGCGCATCGACTTCGAGGACGGCTACAAGGGCACCGACGAGGACCAGGACGCCGCCCGCGCGGCCCGCCTGGTGGCCGAGGCCTACAAGAACGGCACCGCCGCCCCGTACATGGGCATCCGCATGAAGTGCATGGAGGAGGCGGTCCGCGACCGCGGCATCCGCACCCTCGACATCTTCCTGTCCGGCCTCATGGAGGCGGGCGGCCTCCCCGACGGACTCGTCCTGACCCTGCCCAAGGTGACGTACCCCGAGCAGGTCACCGCGATGGTGCGCCTCCTGGAGGAGTTCGAGAAGGCACGCGGCATCGAGCGCGGCCGCATCGGCTTCGAGATCCAGATCGAGACCAGCCAGTCCATCCTCGCCACCGACGGCACCGCCGCCGTGGCCCGCATGATCCAGGCCGCCGAGGGCCGCGCCACCGGCCTGCACTACGGCACCTTCGACTACAGCGCCTGCCTCCACGTGAGCGCCGCCTACCAGGCCAGCGACCACCCGGCCGCCGACCACGCCAAGGCCGTCATGCAGGTCGCCGCCGCGGGCACCGGAGTGCGCGTCTCCGACGGCTCCACCAACGTCCTGCCCGTCGGCACCACCGAGCAGGTCCACGACGCCTGGCGGCTGCACTACGGCCTCACCCGGCGCGCCCTGGCCCGCGCCTACTACCAGGGATGGGACATGCACCCCGGCCACATCCCGACGCGCTACGCCGCCGTGTTCGCGTTCTACCGCGAGGGCTTCGAGGCGGCCGCCGCGCGTCTCGCCGCCTACGCAGGACACCACGAGGGCGGCGGCGTGGCCGACGAGCCCGCCACCGCCAAGGCGCTCGCCGGGTACCTGCTGCGCGGCCTGGACTGCGGCGCCCTCGACGCGGGCGAGGTCACCCGGCTCACCGGCCTCACGCTGGCCCGGCTGCAGGGCTTCTCGGGTCCCCGCCGCGGCGACCTCACCGTGTCAAGCAAGTAACAGAAGCGAATGACTGTCACTGCTGCCCCGTAGTCTGTACGCCACGCAAAGTGGCATCACAGAACGGGGCAGCAGTGTTTTCGGGGGATGGGACACAGCCCGGCGATCAGGACCAGCCGGGGGACCAGAGTCGGGCCGACGTCGGCAGACTTCTCGCCGGGCGCTATCGCGTCGTGGCACAGCTCGGCCGGGGCGGCATGGGCGTCGTGTGGCGCGCCGTCGACGAGGTCCTGCACCGCGAGGTCGCGGTCAAGGAACTGCGCACGTACACGGACGCGGCCGGTCCTGAACTGGCCGATCTGCGCCTGCGCATGCAGCGCGAGGCCCGGGCGGCCGCCCGCGTGCGCCACCCCGGAGTGGTCGCCGTGCACGACGTGACGGAGGTCGAAGGACGGCCCCTCATCGTCATGGAGCTCGTCGACGGCCCCTCCCTGGACGACGTGCTGCGCGACCGCGGCACCCTCGATCCGCGCGAGGCCGCCGACATCGGCGCCAAGGTCATGGAGGCCCTGGCCGCGGCCCACCGCGTCGGCGTCCTGCACCGCGACGTGAAGCCCGGCAACATCCTCCTGGAGACCGGCGGCCGCGTCGTCCTCACCGACTTCGGCATCGCCACGATGGACGACCCCGGCGACGGCTCGGCCACCCACCTCACCCGCAGCGGCGAACTCATCGGCTCGCTGGACTACCTGGCGCCCGAGCGCGCCCAGGGCCACGACCCCGGCCCCGCCTCCGACGTCTGGGCCCTCGGCGCCACGCTGTACGCCGCGGTGGAGGGCGCCTCGCCCTTCCGTCGTACGTCGACGTGGTCCACGCTCACCGCGATCGTGGTCGACCCGCTGCCCGACCCCGGACGCTCCGGGCCACTGACCCCCGTACTGCGGCAGCTGATGCACAAGGACCCGCAGGCGCGCCCCGACGCGGACGCGGCGCGGCTGCTGCTCACCGGCGTGGCAGCCGCGACGCCAGGAAACACGGGCCCGGCCGCCCAGGCGCCCTACGGAACCACGGAGCGCAGCATCCCGAGCGCGCCGCCCCCGGGCTTCGGACCACCGCCCGCCGCGGCGCCGCAGGGCCCGGCGCCCGCTCCGGTGCCGCAGCACGTGGCCCAGCACTCCCCGGCCCTCGCCCCCTTCGTGGGCCACCAGGGACCCGTCCCCCCGAGCCGGGCCGAGACCCGCGCGCAGACCCGCGCCGCGCAGCGCCCGAAGCGTGGCCGCGCCCTGCTGGCCGCCGTCGCCGTGGCCGTCGTCCTCGCGGCGACCGGAGCCACCGTGGCCGTCCTCAACGGCAAGGAGGACAAGACCAGTCAGGCGCGGGAGGAGACGGATCCAGGAGGCGCCGGGTCGAACGACGACGACGGCAGCCGCGGTCCGCTCGGCGGTGAGTCGAAGCGGCCCAAGCCGTCGGGGCAGGGCGACGAGAAGCGCCGCAAGCCGCACACGAAGCCTTCCGGCGACACCGAGGACGCCGACAAGGGGGACGACGGAGGCAAGGGCGACAAGGACTCGTCCGACCGGGACGGGGACAAGAGCAAGGACGGCGGCAAGACCCCCACCCGTCCCGACCCCACCACCAAGCCGACCGAGGGCGGCTCGGCGCCGGACCCGGTCTGTCATCCGGCGGGTGGCGGAAAGTACAACTGCCAGGTGTGGCGCAGCGCGAGCTCGTACACGGCGGGCGGCGCACAGGTGGGCACGTTGAACGCGGGCACCAACTACTTCTACTGCCAGCAGAACCTGGGCCGCCGCGAGACGTCCGGGAAGTGGACGAACGTCTGGTGGGCCAAGACGGATGACGACAGCGGCAACACCAACGTGTTCGTCAGTGACGTCTACCTGAAGGGCGGCGAGAACGACAAGCCGCTGCCCGGCCTGCCGGTCTGCTGACGCCAGAAGAGACGGAGACCAACCGATGGCCGACCCGCTCGGCACAGGCAGCACCGGATCGCTGTACGCCCGCGTCGAGACCGCCACGGAAGGCACGGCGTACCGGCTGCGCCGCACCGGGCGCGGCTTCGACATGACGGTGGACGTTCCACATCAGAGCCGAGGCGCCACAAAGGTGCACACCTACCGCGTCGAACTGCATCCGCGCGACCGGACCTTCACCATGACGGACATCGTCCGCACCCACGAACGCGGCGCGTTCGGCACATCGAGCCGCACGGTGGAGCACGGCCGCGCCAGATACCGGACCTGGGGCCGCTCCCCGGACGGCAGCGAGCGGACCAGCTTCTCCTCCGCCGACGGCCACCGGCTGATCCGGGGAGCGGCCGAGGGACTGGGCTGGCGGGAGCTCAGGCCCGGCAGCGAGAGGATCGGCCTCGTCTTCGGGGCCATCGGCGGGGTGATCGCCCTCGGCACGCTGATCGCGCTCGGCGTCGTCTTCTTGTTCTGAGGGCGCGGGTGCTCAGCCTGCGGGCGGTAGTTCACCCGATCCGCGCTTGATGAGCCGCGTCGGCAGCTCGACCCGCTCCGGGGCCTCCGACGCGCCGTCGAGCTGCCGGAACAGCCGCTCCGCCGCCGTCCTGCCGAGCTGCGCCGCGTCCTGCGCGACGACGGTCACGCCCGGCTCCAGCAGATCCGCGAGCTCGATGTCGTCGAAGCCGACCAGTGCCACGGGACGGTCGAGCGAGGCCAGGACACGGACGACGGTCACCGTCACACGGTTGTTGCCCGCGAACACCGCCGTGACCGGATCGGGGCCGCTCAGCATCGTCTCGGCCGCCGTGCGGACCCGCTCCGGATCGGTGCCGCCGAGCGACACCCACGCCTCGTCGACGGGGATGTCCGCGTCCTCCATCGCCGCGCGGTAGCCGCGCAGGCGCTCTATGGCGGTGTGGATGCGCGGCTGGTCGCCGATGAAGCCGATACGGCGGTGACCGTGGGCGATGAGATGCGCGACGCCGTCCCGCGCGCCGCCGAAGCTGTCGGAGAGCACCACGTCGGCATCGATCTTCCCGGCGGGCCGGTCGACGAAGACGGTGGCGACACCGGCGGCGATCTCCGGCTCCAGATAGCGGTGGTCGTCCCCGGCCGGAATCACCACGAGACCGTCGACACGCCGCGCGCAGAGCGCAAGCACCAACTCCTGCTCGCGGTCCGGGTCCTCGGCGCTCGACCCGTTGATGAGCAGGGCGCCGTGCGCCCGCGCGACCTCCTCCACGGCGCGGCTCAGCGGGCCGTAGAAGGGGTCGGCCAGGTCCTCGAGGACGAGGCCGATGCTGGCGGTGCGCCCCTTGCGCAGCACGCGCGCGCTGTCGTTGCGGCGGAAGCCAAGGGCCTCGATGGCCTCCTGTACGCGTCGTTCGGTGTCGGGGGTGACGCCCGGCTCACCGTTCACGACGCGCGAGACGGTCTTCAGGCCGACTCCCGCGCGCGCGGCGACGTCCTTCATGGTCGGCCGGTTGCCGTAACGGTTCTCGGGTCGTCGGGCGGCGGTCTCGGCCACGGTGCGCTGTCCTGTCCTGTCGTCCATGAGGTGGTCCATGAGCATGTGGCGTCGAGCATAGGGCCTGGACAACGTTGTCAGATGCAAGGGAGACTGACCTTCGCACTCTCCGGCCTGCCGATACACCAGGAGACCCGACACAGATGCACATGGACCTCGTCGCCGCACTCGACATCGGCGGCACCAAGATCGCCGGAGCCCTCGTGGACGGGCGCGGCCGAATCCTCCTGCGCGCGCAGCGTCCCACGCCCGCGCGCGAGGACGGCGACACGGTGATGCGGGCGGTCGAGGAGGTACTCGGCGAGCTCACCTCCAGTGACCTGTGGGGCCGTGCGACGGCCGTGGGCATCGGCAGCGCGGGCCCCGTGGACGCGTCGGCGGGCACGGTCAGCCCGGTCAACGTCCCCGGCTGGCGCGGCTATCCGCTGGTCGACCGCGTCCGCGCGGCGACCGGCGGCCTCCCCGTCGCCCTGGTCGGCGACGGCGTCGCGATGACCGCCGCCGAACACTGGCAGGGCGCGGCGCGCGGCCACGACAACGCGCTCTGCATGGTCGTGTCGACGGGTGTCGGCGGCGGCCTCGTCCTCGGCGGCAAGCTGCACCCCGGCCCCACCGGCAACGCGGGACACATCGGTCACATCAGCGTGGACCTCGACGGCGACGCCTGCCCGTGCGGTGCGCGGGGCTGTGTCGAGCGGATAGCCAGTGGCCCCAACATCGCGCGCCGCGCCCTGGAGGGCGGCTGGCTCCCGGGTCCCGACGGCGACACGTCGGCGGCCGCGGTGGCGACCGCCGCCCGCGCCGGGGACGCGGTCGCGCTCGCCTCCTTCGAACGGGCGGCCCAGGCGCTGGCCGCGGGGATCGCCGCCACGGCCACGCTCGTCGAGATCGACATCGCGGTGATCGGCGGGGGAGTGGCGAAGGCGGGCGACGTGCTCTTCACGCCCCTGCGCCGCGCCCTGCGGGACTACGCCACGCTCTCCTTCGTACGCCTACTGACCGTGGCGCCCGCGCTGATGGGCACGGACGCGGGACTCGTGGGTGCGGCGGCGGCCGCGCTCGACAGGGGGCCGAGCGCGGCCGGTGGGTCGGGTGCGGTGGTGCGGTTGGGGAGTGCGGTGGGGGGCTGATGCCGGGTCTGAGGTCATGGCCAGGGGCTGAGGCAGCCGCCAACCGCCGTCCGCCTCAGCAGCTCAGCGTGGCCTCCGCCCAGTCGCCGTGGTCGGAGTCGACGCCGTCCCCGCCGTCCGTGACGACGAGGCGTACGACCTGGGCGCCGCTCACGTCCGCGGACAGTTCCTGCGCGGGCATGGCGTTGGTGAGCACTCCGGTCGATGCGGCCTTCTTGCCGTCCGCCCAGATCTCGAAGGCGACCGTGCCCTTCACGATCGTCTCGTCGTCGACGCCGACCTGCGCGGTGACCTTCTCGCAGGCCGCTCCGGCGTAGTACTCGACGGCGCTCTCGGCATGTACGCCGAGGCCCTTCGCGTACACCTTCCCGCCGATGGTGATCGGCCTGCCGTCGCCGAGGCCGCTCTCGCCGTTGCTGGTGTTGCGCTCCACGGGGCCCCAGCCGTTGGTGGCCGACAGCCACGGCAGGTCGCCGAGCAGCGAGTTGCCCGCCGGGGGCGCCGTGACCACCTGGGCTGTGAGCGGCAGCACCTTCTCGGCGCGGGCGCCCTGCGGTGAGCGGTAGGTGGCCGTGAGCCGCACGTCGTACGATCCCGGCTTCGTGCCCGTCGGCGCGGTGACCGTCCACGACGTGGCGAGCGACTTTCCGGTCCCCAGCGAACGCGCCGTGCTCGGCGAGGTGGCCTTCACGGCCCACCCTGAAGGTGCGCCGAGCGCCACGGAGACCCGCTGGGCGGGGGTGCGGCCCAGGTTGGTGATCTCGGAGGTGACCTGGGCGGGCTTGTCGGCCTCCACGAACAGGCCGCCCTTCAGGCCGAGTTCGGCGGCGGGCGGGTGGTGGGCCCACTTGCCGTCGGCGGACACGCGCAGCAGTACGGTGCCGTGCGCCGGGACGGTGGCCGCGATCCGGCCCGCCGTGTTGTAGCTCTTGTGCTGCCACAGATCGCGCAGCGTGTACGCGTCGGCGTCGGGGAGCCCGACCGCCTTCGCCGTCGTGGACACGGACTGCGGGGTGCCGGACTCGTTGAAGAGGGCGACGGCGCGGCTGCCGTCCTTCATCTCCTTGGCGACGACCCAGCGTCCGCCCTGTGACGAGACGACCTCGCCCTGCTTGCCCAGGGGGTCCTGGTCGACGGCGATGACTTCCTTGTTGCCGAGGATCTCGAACGTCTCGGGGGTGGCCTTGCGCAGGTCGGAGCCGATGAGGAGGGGCGAGGCCATGATCGACCACATCGAGAAGTGCGTGCGGTACTCGGTGTCCGTCATGCCGCCGTTGCCGACTTCCAGCATGTCGGGGTCGTTCCACCGGCCGGGACCCGCGTGCTTCGCGAGCGGCAGGTTCCTCTTCATGATCGACAACATGGAGCCCCAGTTGTCGCTGATGTCACCGGTGGTGCGCCAGAGATGGCCGACGTCCGCGGCCCATTCCCACGGCTTGTTCTCACCCCATTCGCAGATGCTGTAGACGATGGGCCTGCCGGTGCTCTCGGAGGCGGCCTTCAGCGCGTCGCGCATGGCGATGTACCGCTGCTTGGCGTCGACACCCTGGTTGTTGCAGTTGTCGTACTTGAGATAGTCGACGCCCCACTCGGCGAACTGCTGGGCATCGCTGCGCTCATGGCCGAGCGCGCCGGGGAAGCCCGCGGAATTGCAGGTCTTGGTGCCCGCGCTCGTATAGATGCCGAGCTTGAGGCCTTTGGAGTGGACGTAGTCGGCAACGGCCTTGATCCCCTGGGGGAATCGCGCGGGGTCCGGCACCAGCTTGCCGTTCGCGTCACGCTGGGGCAGCGCCCAGCAGTCATCGAGATTGACGTACTCGTACCCGGCGTCCTTGAGCCCCTTCTCGACGAAGATGTCCGCGATCCCCTTGACCATCGCCTCGTCGAACTCGGCCCTGCAATGGGTGGAGTTCCAGTTGTTGAAGCCCATGGGCGGGGTGAGCGCGAGACCGCCGGGGAGTTCTACGGCGGGGCGGGCGGCCGGGGTGGCGGTGTCACGTGCCGCGGCGGGCGTGGCGAGCCCGGCGGCGCACAGCAGGGCGGCGGTCAGCGATCCGACCGCTCTCAGGCGGGTGGTGCGGGCTGGAAGATGACGCATCGTTACGTTCCTCCGTACTCGCGAAAGATGGGGGGGTTTGCATGTGCGTGGAACGTGCGCGCTTACGGTAGAGCTTGTTGGACTCTGTTGGAAGGGGGGGTGGTGCCGGTTCGGTCGTCCGGCGCCAGAACCCTTGAAGGCGGTGCCGCCCGGGAGCGAGATCCACCTGGCGCGTTCGGTTGTGTTCGGTTGAACCCGACAGGCCGGGTCGGCCCGCCTGATGTCGCGTCAGCCGGTCACCCCAGGCACGACCAGGCCGGTTTCGTACGCGATGACCACCGCGTGGGTCCGGTTCTGCGCGCCGAGTTTGGTCAGCACGTTCCCGACGTGTGTCTTCACCGTCTCCAGGCTCACCCTGCACGACTCCGCGATGTCCGGGTTGGACCGGCCGGTGGCCATCAGGCGCAGCACCTCCTCCTCCCGGCCCGTCAGCGCCGCCTGCGGCAGCGCCTCGGCGGATTCCAGCGGGCGGGCGGTGACCATCCGGCGCAGGGCCGCCGGGAAGAGGATCGCCTCGCCCGCCGCGACCACCCGCACCGCCTCCGCGATCTTGGGGACGGGAAGCCGCTTGAGCACGAAGCCGCTGGCCCCGGCGCTGAGTGCGGCGGTGACGTAGTCGTCGTTCTCGAAGGTGGTGATCACCACGACCTTCGGCGGTTCGGCCGGTCCGGCGAGGAGCTGCCGGGTGGCCTCGATGCCGTTGCGGCGCGGCATTCGTACGTCCATCAGGACCACGTCCGGCCGCAACTGCCGCGCCTGCTCGACCGCTTCGACGCCGTCGGCGGCCTCCCCGACGACGGCGATCCCCGGCTGCATCGCGAGCAGCATGCGCAGACCGCTGCGGGTCACCTCGTCGTCGTCCGCGATCAGGAGGGTGGTGCGACTGGCGGCGCTGTCTGCGCTGGCTGCGGGGGCAGTCGTGACGGCTGCGCTCGCGTCGGGGCCGGTCGCGACCGCTGCGCTCGCCTGTGAGCCGATCATGCGGGCAAGCGTACGGGCAGCCGGACCGTGAGCCGCCAGTGGTCCGGTCCGTCCGGACCGGCCTCGATCTCGCCGTGCAGGAGCCGCACACGCTCGACGAGGCCGGGCAGGCCGTGCCCGGACGTCGGGAAGGCACCCGGGCTCGTTCCGCTCCCGGCTCCGGTCCGGTTGACCACGTCGAGCTCCAGCGAGTCCGGCGCGGCCGCCACCTCGACCCGGATCGGGCCGCCCGCTCCGTGCCGCAGCGCGTTCGTCAGTCCTTCTTGCAGGATCCTGTACGCCGCCCGGGAGAGCGTCCCCTGCACCTGCGCCAGGTCGCCCGAAAGATCCGGCTCCACCACCGCGCCCGCGTGCCGCAGCCGGTCGAGCAGCTCGGGCAGGTCGGCCAGGGTGCGGGCCGGTGCCGTTCCCGCCTTCTCCTCGCGCAGCATGCCCAGCACATAGTCGAGGTCCTCCAGGGCGGCCCGGGTCGACTCCTCGATGCTGCGCAGGGCGGCCCGCGCCGCCACCGGGTCGGCACAGAGCACCTCGCCCGCCACCGCCGCCTGGATCGTGGCGGCCGTCAGCGTGTGCCCGATCGAGTCGTGCAACTCGTGGGCCAGCCGGTTGCGTTCGGCCAGTACGCGCTCCCGTTCGGCCAGTACACGCTCCCGCTCGGCCGCCAGCGCGAGCCGCTCGGCCGACGACGGACCGAGCAGCCTGGGCGCCAGCCACCGCAGGGCGTACGTCACCGCCGGACACAGGGCCGCCGCAAGAAGCAGACAGCAGAGCGCCGCTGCCCAGCTCTGCCAGCCGCCCTCCGCCCGCAGTGTCCAGCCGTTCACACTCACCCCGGCCTCGGCACCGGCCCAACCGCCGGGAAGGAGCAGGCCCGCGACGAACAGCAGGACGCTCAGCTGCGCCCCCGCCCACCCCAGCGCCACGTGCGAGAGGAGCCAGAGCGGGGTCCGCAGGCGGTCGGTGCCCGATGCCGTGGAGGAAGCCGCCCCGTCACCGGGCGAGCCCGCACGCCGACGCTCGTCCACGGGATCCGGCAATGGCACCCCCAGTATCCGCCGGGCGCAGGCGATCAGCACCCGCCGCGTGGGACGGGCCAGCCCGATCACACCGATCAGTACGGACCAGACCAGCAGGGTCAGGGTGAACTGCACTCCTACGGAGGCGGATGGCCACGCCACCGCCGGTAGTGCGGCGAAAGGCAGCAAGGGAAGGCTCGCCAACGCGCCGCAATAGGCGAATAGCGCACCCGAATACGTGGAGCCGCGCAGCAGCGGCCGGATTCCTCTGAACATGGCCAGGTAAGTATGACCGGACGGCCCCCCGGCGCCCTCCCCCGATCGGGGGAGGGAATTCTCCCGCCTTCCCGCGATGTGTTCGTGGTCCCCCGAAACCAGAATCGGGGTCTCACCAGTCGACGGGACGGAAGGACGGGCCGATGAACGCTCAGGTACGGACGCGGACGGCACAGAACGGAAGGGAACCGAACGGAAGGGAAACGAACGGGAGGGAAACGAACGGGAGGGAAACGAACGGGAGGGAAACGAACGGGAGGGAAACGAACGGGAGGGCACCGGGCCTTACATCACCGCCGGGTGGCCTGACCTCGCCGAGGAACAGCCTGGCCACGGCCGCCATGGCACTGGGCATCACCGGCTTGTGCACCTCGGTCGTCCTCATCGGCGGCCCGCTCGCCGTGCTCGGCCTGATCCTGGGCATCGCGGCGCTGATGACGGCCAAGCGGACCGGTGTGGGCCGGGGCAAAGCCGTTACCGCCGTGGTGACGTCGGCCCTCGCGATCGTGGTGTCCGGGCTGGTCGCTGTCCTCATGGTCTGGTACGCGAACAAGACGCAGGAGTGCTACCAGCCCGACAGTTTCCATCAGTACACGCAATGCGTCCGCGAGCACCTGAACGGAAACTGACCGGCCTTCCCTTTTCCCCCCCGCCTTCCCTCACCGGTGAATCGGCTGCCCACTCTCCTCGACAAGGACGAGCATCATCGTGCGAAGCAGAAACACCCGCAAGGCCCGGCTGTTCGCCGCCGGCCTCGCGGCGGCCGCCCTTTCGGTGCTGACGCCCGCGACGGCGTCCACGGCACCCACGGCGTTCACCGCGTCCACGGTCTTCACCGCGTCCACGGCATCCGGCGCCACAACCGCCAAGGACCCCCTGCGGAAGTACACGCAGCAGAAGCTCCATTGGAAACGCTGCGACGCCAAGAGTCCCGCCACTTTCCGGTGCGCGACGCTCAAGGTGCCACTGGACTACAGCGACCCCGGCGGCAGGACGATCGGCCTCGCGATATCCCGGCTGAAGGCGGGCAGTGCGAAGGCACGTCACGGCGTTCTGCTGCTCAATCCCGGCGGCCCCGGCGCACCGGGCCTGCGGCTGCCTGCCGACCCGCTCCTCGAGTTCCCCGCGGAAGTGAAGCGGCGGTACGACCTCGTCGGCTTCGACCCGAGGGGCGTCGGGCGGAGCTCTCCCGTCAGCTGCGGGCTGACCGCCGAGGAACAGGCCGACCATCCGTACAAGGCGGAGACGTTCGCGAAGGACGTGGACCGGGTCCGCACCTTCGCCGGGAAGTGCAGGGCCAAAGCCGGTGACATGCTGCCGCACCTCACCACCCGCAACAGCGCCCGTGACATGGACGTCATCCGCGCCGCGCTGGGCGAGCAGACGATCTCCTACCTGGGGATGTCCTACGGCACTTACCTCGGCGCCGTCTACATGCAGCTGTTCCCCCAGCGGGCCGACCGGATCGTGCTGGACAGTGCAACCGATCCGACCCGGATCTACCGGGGGATGTTCCGGGACATGGCGAAGGCGGCCGAGCAGGCTTTCACGCGCTGGACCGCATGGACCGCCCGTCGGCACACGGCCTACGGCCTCGGCGACACTCCGGCCGAGGTACGCAAGACCTACTGGGACCTGATCGCGCGGGCGAACCGCAAGCCCATCCTCTTTGAGGGACAGCTCCTCACGGGCGACGGCATCCGTGCCGACAACGGCACGTTCTTCCACGTCCAGAAGGCCGCGGAACGGATCGCCGGACTGAAGAAGGCGGCCAAGGCCAAGCACCCGGCCGCGCCTGCCACGCCCGCCCCGTCCGGCACGTCCGGCACGTCCGGCACTCCGGGCACCCCCGGTCAGGTCCAGGATCCCGACGACAACTACCTCTCCATCGCCTGGTCCTACATGTGCGCCGACACCCGCACCTGGTCGCACGACCCTGCGCAGTACCGCCGCGAGGCGATCCGCGACAAGGCCCGGTATCCGCTGTACGGCGACTTCGCGGCCGCCATCACACCCTGTGCCTTCTGGGAACGGGGCAGCGAACCGCAGACCAGGATCGACAACAAGGCCGGCGCGCTGATCACGCAGAACGAGTGGGACTCTCAGACGCCCCTCTTCGCCGGTCAGGCCATGCACCGGGCCCTGCGCGGCTCCCGGATGCTCACCGTCGCAGGCGGTGAGGGACACGGTGTCCTCTACGCGCCGGACAGCAGCCCCTGCGCGGACCGGGCCGCCACGGCCTACCTGACCACGGGCAAACTCCCCGCCAAGGACCTGACCTGCCGGGCTCCGGCCGGGCAGAAGTAGCTGACAGATCACTCTTGCGTAACTCACCCACGGCATCGGCTCGCGAAGGCGAAGATCCCGCTCATGAAGATGACCGAATCATTCGCCACAACTGCCGCCGCAGTCGCCCCTGTTGTCCTCCTCGCCGCAGCAGTGGAGGTGGCCGTCTACCAGAAGGCTGTCGAGACACAGATCAAGAGCATCGTCAGAACAGCCACTGAGAGAGCCCTGGAGAGTGGGTCCAGACGCGTCGGGCTCGAATACTTGAACAGTGCCAGTGCCGGGTTGAAGAGGACGGCACTGCAGACGATCGCCGGAACGCTCTGGGGATTCATCATGCTGGGGCAGGCTCTCGCGACCATCGGATGCCTCGCCTGGCTCGCGGACCATGAAGACCCGACTCCCTGGGCAAACCCCGAGGTCACCACGCTCATTGTGGGACTGGGAGTGCTGGCGGTCGCCTTGGTGCCCATGCTGAAGCTCACCCTGGCGCCCATCACCGCCATAAGGGCGGCCCGTGCCGAACTCCGAGCGGCCGCCGAGGAGGAGAGGGAACGAGTTGAGGTCACCGGGAGCGCATGAACCCCGTGCCGAAAAAGTCGGACCGGCGACGCATCCGTAATCGCCCCTGCCTACGAAGTACTTGATGCAGGGTCGTGCCCGGTACCCCCGACCGGGCACGACCCTGTGCCACGGTGCCGCCGCTGGCGTCGGGCGCCCAGACACCCCGACGCCAGCGGCAATTGTCAGTGGTGGCTGCCACGATGGCCCGTATGGAGATCTTCGAGTGGGGGCCGCTGCTCAGGCGGTGGAGCGAGGAGTGGCTGGACGCGCTGGCCGCGAGTGAGCCGGAGGAGTTCGAGGAGCTGGACGAGGACATCCTGCGGGATCGCTGGCTGGGGTTCGGTCCGGCCGGTCCGGCACGGATCGCGGCTCTGGAGGAGCGGTTGCGCGGGCTGGGCGTCGAGGCGCCGCTGCCGCCGTCTCTCCGCTCCTTCCTAGAGACGACGGATGGTTGGCGGTATGCGGGTGGCCCCGTCCAACTGCTGGCGGGGGCGGACGACATCGCGTCGTACGGGGATCCGTACGGCTTGCAGGAGGTGTTCGAGGAGAATCTGGGCGACAACCCGGCAGAGCATGAGGTGCTGCGGGCCGGTATGTGGGGCCGGGCGTTGCAGCTCGCGCTCGACTCGGACATGACGGACGTGCTGCTGGACCCGGGAGACGTGGGCGCCGACGGGGAGTGGGCGGTCTACGTACACCGTGGGTGGAGCGGTGACGAGCCCGAGCGGCACGAGTCGTTCCGCGCGTTCATGGAAGGCATGTACAAGGGGTTCTACCGCTCGGGCGGCGCCGACGCCGACTTCGAGAACGCGGTGACGCGCACGCTCGACGCCAATGTGGAAGATGCCAGGCTCGCGTGTCTGAGAGGCGAGGTGGACGAGGCGCTCGCCGTCTTCGACGAGGCGGACGACTTCGGCAGACCGCGGGCGCGGCTGCTGGCCACCCAACTCCGGGCACTCCTCGACGGGTACGGCTGGGTGCCGGTCGACCCGCGCATGGACGATCCGCTGTACGCGGGCGAGGTGCTGCCCTTGAAGGTCAAGGGTCACCTGCGCGAGGGGCGGACGTACGACACCTTCGTGCTTGGCCCTGTGACCGATGACTACGCGTCGGACAGGGAGCGCGCCGAAGTCGTCCTGGAGCAGATCAGACGGCGTACGTACGAGTACGCGTCGCCGGGCGCCTTCGGACGTGCCGTCAAGGAGGCCAGGGAGCTGGCGCGCTGGGGCGACACGGACGGCGCCTGGCGGGTGCTCGTGGCGGCGGTCCCGCAGTGGGAGCCGTACGGGGTGGACCACGTGGCCCCGTTCGGACTGCTCGGCGACCCGCTGCTCGGCCCGGTGATCACACCGGAGCGGGGGCGGGAACTGCTGGTCACGCCCCGGGCCGGGCACGGGCACGCGGTGTCTGTGCCCGACGTTGTGGCCGAGAGCGTGCCCGACGGGCTCGGGTGGCTCACGGACCTGGTCCTCATGGGTGGGCTCCGGGACGCGTACCGGTTCGTCCTGGTGGAGGGCATGCGTCCCGAGGAGCTGGTGGAGCGGTTCGGGACAGGACCGTTGGAGCCGGTGGCGAGCGAGGCCGAGCTCATGACTCTCCAGTACGCGTCGCACCAGGAGCGGCGTGGCGCGATGACTCGCATAGGCTCCACGGTCCGCTCAGGCGCCGGGGGCGGCTGGAGCTTCGCCTTCGACTCGCACCGCCTGCTCGGCTTCAACGCCGACCGCCTCACCCACCCCGGCACCGAACTGTCGCGCGGCACGCGCGCCCTCACGGTCTGGCGGCAGGAGGGGCTGTTCCACTTCACCTGCGCCGAGGACGGCAAGGAGCGTTACGGATTCACGGTGCACAAGGCAGAGCGACACCAGTGGGGCGACCTCCCCGCGGAGCTCTCTCCCGACCACCTGTTCCCGCACCCCACCGGACCCGCCACCGACCGCTCCGACGAGCGCCGTGCCCTGCACGCGATAGCGGCGACGTTCGGGGTGTCGCTACCGCAATTCGCCCTCACCAAGGGCAGGTTGCCGACGCTCCCGACCCGTCCGTGGACCGGGCCCGCGGGGCCGGGGGAGTGGCACGTGAAGCTCACGACCACCCTCGGCTAGCCCGTGCCGCGCCGCCCGGCAACCGTCTGACCGGTGCACCGTCAGCGGCGCCTGCCATGGGTTGTGCTGATTGTGCCGATGCGGGACCCGCCGTGAACCCGAGTGCGCCGAGCACGGTACCGGCAAGCACCGCACCAGTAATTGCCCTGCGCATGATTCCCCCGAACCGTTCGATTGCAGAACACCTCGACGGTAGAACCGCGCCTGCTGCCACCGAATCCCGCAGCGGATTGAATCCCGCCAACCGCACGGAGTTGACGCCGCCGACGCGTACAACCAGCGCGGTAGCGGCTAACGGCTAACGGCTAGCGGGTGGCTGGGCGAAGCCGAAGGCGGGACGAAGAGACCGACCCGACCTGACCGGGTCACGCGTCACTCCACCCCCGCCCTGATCCGCCGCGCCATGAAGCCACCCGCCGCCGCCAGCACCGCCGTCAGCGCGAACGTTGCCGCCAGCGCGGCCGACACCGACGAGCCGTGCGCGCTCGACAGGGCCACCGCCGCGCCGCCGAGGCCGCTGAGGACCGCGACCGCCAGGGTCTGCGCGAGCTGCATCGCGCCGCTCGCCTCGCCCTGCCGGTCGGCCGGGGCCTGTTCCATGGTGTCGGTGGTCGCGGCGTTGAAGGCGACACCCATGCCCGCCCCGCCGATCGCCCAGCCCGCCACGGCGGTCAAGGCGGGCGTCGCGTCGACCAGGACGCCCAGGGCCATCACCACGATGCCGACGAGCAGCACCGCGAACCCCGCGGTGATCGGCACGGCCCGCGACCGGCCGCTCCAGCGGCTGTCGGCCCGGCCCTGCCAGGCCGCGCCGAGTACCCACGTGATCGCGCCCGCCGACAGCCCGAGACCGGCCTCCGTCGCGCTCAGTCCGCGCAGCTCGACCAGGCCGAGCGGCAGGAACGCCTCGCTGCCGAAATAGGCGCCGCAGAGCAGGAATCGCAGCACGACACCCGTCGGCACGCCGCGTCGCGCGCTGAGCGTGCCCGCCGGAGTGACCGAGCGCAGCGCGCCGAAGGACGCGGCGCCGCCCGCCAGCACCAGCACGGCAAGCAGGACGGGTTGGCGCAGTTCGAGTCCGGCGAGGAGGATTCCGGTGCCCGCGGCGAGCAGGACGCTGCGCGCCACCGGTGTGGCCCACCACGGACCGCCGTCCGGGGCGGGCGCCCGGTCGGGTCCGCCCAGGCGGCGCAGCGGTGGCAGCGCGAGCGCGGCGGCCAGCGCCACCAGCGGCAGCAGGAGTACGAACACGCCCCGCCAGGACACGTGGTCGGAGATCAGCGCGGCGATCGTCGGGCCGACCAGCGAGGGAACGGTCCAGCCGCCCGAGACGAGGGCGAACATCCGGGCGCGCAGCCGCTGCGGGTAGGCCAGCGAGATGGCCGTGTACGCGAGGGCCATGACGGCGCCGACGCCGAGCCCTTGCAGGAAGCGCCCGGTGAGGAACAGCGGCCAGTCGGGCGCCGATCCCGCCACCGCGCAGCCGACGGCGAAGACGGCGAGGCCGAGGGTCAACGGGCGCGCGGGGCCATGCCGGTCGGCGGCGCGGCTCGCGGCAACGGTGCCGATGAGGTTGGCGAGCATCAGCGCGGACAGGCCCCAGCCGTAGGCGCCGAGGCCGCCGAGTCTCCCGGCGATCTCGGGCAGAACGGTGGCCACGCCCATCGACTCGAAGGCGACCAGGGCGACCGAGAGCACGATGCCCCAGGTCAGCGCCGCGTAGGGGGCGCGGAACACGCTCTCGCGCGGGGGATCAGCGATATCCGTGGGCGTGGTTGCGCTGGGTGCCGTGGGCTCCGTAAGCGCACGGCCGGCGGCCGACTCCTGCTCGGGCAAGACAGCCCCTCCTTATATTTCGATCCGGAACGGAACGAAATGACATGCTACCTATACTGAATCCCATGGCAACCCCCGACCCCTCGCTCTACGCAGGCGGCGCAGGCGACGCGGACCGCTCGTCCCACGCCGCCCGCCCCGCGGGACGCCCTCGCGACACCCGGCTCGACGAGGCGATCCTGACGGCGACTCAGGAGCTGCTCGAGGAGGGGGGCTATCCCGGCCTGACCATGGAGGCGGTGGCGCGGCGCGCGGGCACGACCAAGCCCGCCATCAGGCGCCGGTGGCCGTCCAGGCAGCACCTCGTCATCGCGGCCCTGGCCGACACGATGGGGACGGCGCCCACGCCGGACACGGGATGCACGCACTGCGATCTGATCGAAGGCATCGACACCCTCAGCCGCGCCTTCGGCGGCAGCCTCGGGCGGCGTACGCTCCCGGCGCTGATGGCCGAACTCGCCGACGACCCCGCGCTGGACCGCGTCTTCGCCGAGACGATCTTCCATCCCAGGAGGGCCACCACGGAGGCGGCCCTACGGCGCGGCATCGAGCGCGGCGACATCCGTCCCGACGCCGACATCGACCTGCTCCTGGACATGCTCGGCGCCACCACCTACCACCGGGTCCTCTTCGGCCACCTGCGCGTCACGGATTCGCTCGCCCACGACGTCGTGATGACCGTCATGGGCGGCGCGGCGACGCCGAGTTGGCGCGCGCACTATCAGCTCCACCACGAACCGGCGAAGCCCCTCAGGGCGTCTCGCGGTCGGGCGGATCGAGGAGCAGCGCCGCGCTGAGCGTCGCCACCGGTGACAGGGCGGCGGTGAGCGCCGTGACGCGCAGCATGCGCAGTGTCAGCGGGTGCGTGCAGACGATGCACAGACGCCCGCCCCTCGCCGTCACCCGCCGGTGGGCCCGCATCAGCAGGGAGAGTCCCGAGCAGTCGATGAACGTGATCTGACTCAGGTCGATGATCACGACCGGGTCCGGCCCCGCGGTCACGGCGTCCACCAGCGGCGCCGACCGCTGGTAGGCCACGACATCGACCTCTCCGTGCAGTTCGATCACTATCGCGTGGTCGAGTCCGTACACCCGCGGAGGCTGATCGGATTCCTCGTGCGCGTATGCCTTCAGTTCGTCTTGCCGCATCCATCCCCCCAGCGCCGGCGCCGACGGGCTCGCGAAGGAGCGTGGCGCAACGGGAGTGCCAGTAGTGAGAGGCCACCGGGGACTGGGGTGCCTACCGGGAAAACGCTAGCGGGGGCGGACGCGCCCTGGAGTGCGGGAACGATTCACGGAAGGGCAGTGCCACACGTTGGAGTGAAGATGCGTCAATCCCCTTGACGTGGAGTCTCGCGTTGTCGGGGAGGGAGTGCGGAGCGTCGCGGGGGTGCCGCGGAATCGACGCGCCGCGGGCGGTTCCGCTCCCATCAGCGCCGGGTTTCCATGGCAGGGTGTTGCGGGCAAGCCACAGGGGGCCAACAGAAGAGGGGGAACCGTGATCGTCTGGATCAACGGTGCGTTCGGCGCGGGAAAGACCAGCGCCGCACGGGAACTGATCGAGCTGATCCCGAACAGCACACTCTTCGACCCCGAGGTCATCGGCGGCGCACTGCCCTACCTCCTGCCGCCCAAGCGCCTCGACGAGGTGAGCGACTATCAGGATCTGCCGATCTGGCGCCGCCTCGTCATCGACACAGCGGCCGCACTGCACGCCGAGGTTGGAGGCGTCCTCGTGGTGCCGATGACATTGCTGCGGCAGGAGTACCGCGACGAGATCTTCGGCGGTCTCGCGGCGCGCAGAATCACCGTGCACCACGTCCTGCTCGCCCCCGATGAAACGATCCTGCGCGAGCGAATATCCGGCCGTCCCGTGCCGTCGGACCTGCCCGACGGCGACATGCGGGTGCGGCAGTGGGCCTTCGACCACATCGAGCCGTACCGCGCCGCCCGTGCCGACTGGATCGACGGCGACGCCCACCGGGTCGACACCGGCCTCCTCACGCCCTTCGAGACCGCCGAACGCATCGCCGAGGCCGTCCGCAGCGGTGCCGCGCCCGGCTGCGACATCGTGCAGACACCGGAGCCCACCGCGGAGACCCTCGCCGCCGGAGTGCTGCTCTTCGACGAGCAGGACCGGGTGCTGCTCGTCGACCCCACGTACAAGGCGGGCTGGGAGTTCCCCGGCGGTGTCGTCGAGCCCGGCGAGGCGCCCGCACGCGCGGGCGTGCGCGAAGTCGCCGAGGAGACCGGCATCGAGCTCACCGAGACGCCGCACCTGCTGGTCGCCGACTGGGAGCCGCCCAATCCGCCCGGCTACGGCGGAATGCGGTTCCTCTTCGACGGCGGGCGGCTCGACAGCGGCGCGGTCCGCATGCTGCTGCCGGGGCCCGAACTGCGCGACTGGCGCTTCGTCACCGAACAGGAAGCAGCCGACCTGCTGCCCGCCGTGCGCTACGAACGGCTGCGCTGGGCGCTGCGCGCGCGGGAACGCGGAGTCACGCTCTATCTGGAGGCCGGAGTCCCGCTCGGCGCATAGCCGTCCGCCGAGGCGCGCCGCCTCCCGTCAGAGAAGGAGCCCCGCCCGAAGGCGAGGCTCCTCAACTCCCGGCAGAGCGTGGCAGGACCGGCGGTCCTCAGCTCGCCGCGTACTTCTGCAGGAACAGCGCCTCGGCCACCGAGAGCCGCTCCAGCTCCTCGGGCGACACGCTCTCGTTGACCGCGTGGATCTGCGCCTCCGGCTCGCTCAGGCCGATCAGCAGGATCTCCGCGCGCGGGTACAGCGACGAGAGGGTGTTGCACAGGGGGATCGAGCCGCCCTGACCCGCGTACTGCATCTCCTCGCCCGGGTAGGCCTCACCCATCGCCTCGGCCATCGCCGCGTACGCCGGGCTCGTCGTGTCCGCACGGAACGGCTGTCCCTGCCCGATCTGCTCCGTCCGCACCTGCGCGCCCCACGGGGTGTGCGCCTCCAGGTGCGCCTGGAGCAGCTTCGTGGCCTCGGCCGCGTCCACGCCCGGCGGCACCCGCAGGCTGATCAGCGCCCGTGCGGCCGCCTGCACCGAAGGCGTCGCGCCGATCACCGGCGGGCAGTCGATGCCGAGGACCGTGACGGCCGGGCGCGCCCAGATGCGGTCGGCGACCGTGCCCTCGCCGATCAGCTCCACACCGTCGAGGACCTTGGCGTCCCTGCGGAAGTCGCTCTCCTCGTACTGCAGCCCGTCCCAGGCGGCGTCGCTCGTCAGACCGTCGACCGTCGTCGAACCGTCCGCGGCACGCAGCGAGTCCAGCGTGCGCACCAGCGCGGCGAGGGCATCCGGGGCCGCACCGCCGAACTGGCCGGAGTGCAGGTTGCCTTCGAGGGTGTCGACACTGACGCGTACGAGCGTCATGCCGCGCAGCGTCGACGTCACCGTCGGCAGACCGACCCGGAAGTTGCCCGCGTCACCGATGACGATCGTGTCGGCCGTCAGCAGGTCGGGGTGGTTCTCCGCATACCGCTCCAGGCCGCCGGTGCCCTGCTCCTCCGAGCCCTCCGCGATCACCTTCACGCTCACGGGGACGCCGCCGTTGGCCTTGAGGGCGCGCAGCGCGAGCAGGTGCATGATGACGCCGCCCTTGCAGTCGGCGCTGCCCCGGCCGTACCAGCGGCCGTCGCGCTCGGTCAGCTCGAACGGCGGGGTGGCCCATGCGGCCTCGTCGAGCGGCGGCTGGACGTCGTAGTGCGCGTAGAGCAGGACCGTCGGCGCGCCCTCGGGGCCCGGCAGGAAGCCGTACACCGACTGCGTGCCGTCCGGGGTGTCGAGCAGCGCCACGTCCTGGAAGCCCTCGGCGCGCAGCGCGTCGGCCACCCAGCCCGCGGCGGCCTCGCTCTCGCTCTTCGGGAACTGATCGAAGTCCGCCACCGATTTGAAGGCCACCAGTTCGGTGAGCTCCGCCTTCGCCTTCGGCATCAGTGAGGCGACGGTCTCGGCGATCGGATTCGGCGACATGGGCACGCTCCTCGTAGGTGCGACGTTGTACATGTGGGTACGTGTGATCCTCCCACAGGAGGGGCCCACGAGGCTCCGCCGTAGGATGCCTGGGGAAAGCGCGGCCAACAGCGGGATCAGGAGCGGTAGACCAACGTGAGCAGCGAGAACTCAGCGGACGACACCCGGTACGTGTGGGACGTCGTCGTGGTCGGAGCCGGCCCTGCCGGGGCCTCGGCGGCCTACGCGGCAGCGGTCGCGGGACGCAGCGTCCTCCTCTTGGAGAAAGCCGACATCCCTCGCTACAAGACGTGTGGCGGCGGCATCATCGGCCCCTCGCGGGACTCCCTGCCGCCCGGCTTCGAGCTGCCCTTCCGCGACCGGGTGCATGCGGTGACGTTCACCCTCGACGGCAAGTTCACCCGCACCCGCCGCTCCCGGCAGATGCTCTTCGGGCTGATCAACCGCGCCGAGTTCGACCAGCAGCTCGTCGAGCACGCGCAGAAGGCGGGCGCCGAGCTGCGCACCGGCGTCACCGTCGCCCGCGTCGAGCAGCACGGCGCCGAGGTGCCGGACCGGCGCACCGTCGCCGTGGTGCTGCAGGGCGGTGAGACGGTCCTGGCCCGTGCCGTGGTCGGCGCCGACGGCAGTGCCAGCCGCATAGGGGCGCACGTCGGCGTGAAGCTCGACCAGGTCGACCTCGGCCTCGAGGCCGAGATCCCGGTGCCCGAGACCGTCGCCGAGGACTGGGCGGGCCGGGTCCTCATCGACTGGGGCCCCATGCCGGGGAGTTACGGCTGGGTGTTCCCCAAGGGCGACACCCTCACCGTCGGCGTGATCTCCGCCCGTGGCGAAGGCGCCGCTACCAAGCGGTATTTGGAGGACTTCATCGCCCGGCTCGGCCTTGCCGGGTTCGAGCCCAGCGTCTCCTCGGGGCACCTCACGCGGTGCCGCAGCGACGACTCGCCGCTCTCCCGCGGCCGGGTCCTGGTCTGCGGTGACGCCGCGGGGCTCCTGGAGCCGTGGACCCGTGAGGGCATCTCCTTCGCGCTGCGCTCCGGTCGTCTCGCGGGGGAGTGGGCGGTGCGAGTCGCCGAGTCGCACGACGCGGTGGACGCCCGCCGCCAGGCCCTCAACTACGCCTTCGCCATCAAGGCGGGGCTCGGCGTGGAGATGAGCGTCGGACGCCGCATGCTCAAGGCCTTCGAGCGCCGCCCCGGCATGCTGCACACGGCGATCACGGGCTTCCGGCCCGCGTGGAACGCCTTCGCGAGGATCACGCGCGGCTCCACGACGCTGGGCGAGCTGGTGCGTACGCACCCGATGGTGGGCCGTGTTCTCCAGGCGCGGGACGACCGCTAGTTCTTACAGCTCCTACGGTTCCTACCGCTTCTTCTGCACGGTGATGCGGAAGACGGGGTGGTCGGGCGCGGCCGCAATGATCTCCTCGTCGGAGGAGCTTGCGGTCACGCCCTGGAAGTACTGGTTGACCTCCCAGCCCCACTTCTCCAGGTAACCGCGCAGCAGGGGCAGCTTCTCGGCGTCGGGCACCTCCACGGCGGTGAACTCCCGCACCTTGCGCCCCAGTCGCAGCTCACCGCCACCGGCGACACGCATGTTGCGCACCCACTGGGAGTGCCCGCGCGCCGACACGAGGTACTGGCACTGGTCTCCGTCGTACGTATACGGGTTGACGGGGATCCGCTGCATCTTGCCGCTCTTGCGGCCCCGGACGGAGAGTTCCGCGCTGCCCATCAGGCTGACTCCGTGCCGCGCCAGCCATCCGATGACGCTGTTCAGACGGACATTGAGGCGGCTGCCCTTGAGGTAGTACGACGAGGTGTTCGTGGACATGGTGCCCTCCTGGGGGTGACGCAGGTGATGGCGGTGAACCTGGCGCGGAACCAGCTTCCGAGAGCACTGCTCTCGCTTGAGAGCAGTGTGCCCGAGGTCGGTGCTCCAAAGCAAGAGCAGTGCTCTCGAATATGTGCACTGCTCCGATCGCGTGGCACACTGGCTTGCATGAGCAGCACCACCAGCGCCACCCAAGGAGCCCGGGCCCGTGCCCGCGAAGAAGTGACCGCGGCGATCAAGGACGAGGCGCGCAAGCAGCTGGCGGGCGACGGCGCCGCCAAGCTCTCCCTGCGCGCGGTCGCCCGCGAGCTCGGCATGGTCTCCTCCGCCCTCTACCGCTACTTCCCCAGCCGGGACGACCTCCTGACCGCCCTGATCATCGACGCGTACGACTCGCTCGGCGCCGCCGCCGAGGCCGCGCATGCGGAGGCGGCCGGGCAGGAGCCCGTCCGGCGGTGGACGGCGGTGTGTGAGTCGGTCCGTTCCTGGGCGCTGGAGCATCCGCACGAGTACGCGCTCATCTACGGCTCGCCCGTCCCCGGGTACAGCGCACCGGACACGACCGTCCGGGCCGCCGCGCGCGTCGGCCTGGTCCTCATCGGCATCGTGCGCGACGCACACCAGGGGCGGGGCGTCGCCTTCGGGCCGCTGCCCGGCGAACTGCGCACCGAGGGGGAACGGCTCGCGGCGGACCTCGCCCCCGATCTGCCGCCCGCGACGATCACGGCGATGGTCGCGGCGTGGGCGCAGCTCTTCGGGCTCGTGGGGTTCGAGGTGTTCGGGCAGTTCAACCGGATCGTCGAGGACCGCCCGGCGTTCTTCTCGCACGCGGTGACGCAGCTCGCGCACGGGGTGGGCCTGCTGCGGCAGAGCTGACGCCCCGGATTCTTCGCCAACGGCCCGGCGTTTTCACCTACTTGAGGCTTCCGTACCCACAACTTCTGTCATGCGGAGCACACTGCTGAAAGGCAGCGGGGGTCGCCCATAGAGTGGCCCGTGAGTCATCGAGCAGCAGCCTCCGACCTTTTCCGAGGACGTCCCGGAAGAGAGAGGAGGGGGCAATGCGCGAGCTCGATGAGTCGTCAGACTGGACGTACTGGACGTACTGGACGTACTGGAGTCTGGTGGTCATGTCGATCCAGATGACGCTGGATCTGACCGTACAGATCAGCCGTCTGAATCGAAGATCGCTTCGGTCTGACCCCTTGTTTGTCGGACAGACGAGGTTCAGTGGTGCCACTATGCCCCGCCAGGCCCCGCGGCTCCTACTCCCGTGGGAGTACGTGTGATCACCACGCCCGTCGGACGCCCGCGCAACCCGCTCCGGTCTAGCGTGACCGACATGGAAGAGCAGCGTGAAGGCAGGCCGGGTGGTCCGCCCCCGAAGTGGGGCGGACCACCGATGTGGCGGCACGGGCCGCCCTGGTGGAACTCCGGGTCCCAGGGGCCGAGGGCCCGCCGCCTGCCGTGGCTGACGACGGCCGCGCTCACCCTGTTCGTGCAGGTCGGATCGAGGTTCGCCGAGCACGGTCAAGCCGACCGGGTGGACATCGGCCTCTTCGCCCGGGTGTTGCTGTTCCTTGCCACGTCGGTTCTCCTGCTGCGCCACCGGTATCCCGTGCCCGTCCTGTACGCCACCGCAGGGCTCACGCTCGTCTACATCGGGGCCGGTTTCCCCTACGGTCCGATCTTCCTGGCCGTCGCCGTGGGCTGCTTCGCCGCGATCGTCGCGGGGCACCGGCGTGCGGTCTGGGGGGCCGTCGGCGGTCTCTGGTTGGGGCATCTGCTGATCGCGCACTGGCTCTACCGGTGGCTGCCGCCCGGCGACGACGGCGCCCGCCCCTGGAGCGAGGAGGTGGCGGCAGCCGTCTGGGTCGTCGCGATCATCGCGGTCTCCGAACTCGCCCGCGTACGCCGTGAACAGTGGGCCAAGGAGCGTGCCGAGCGCGCACAGGCCACGAAGCGGCGGGCGGACGAGGAGCGGCTGCGGATGGCGCGCGAGCTGCACGACGTCCTCGCCCACAGCATCTCCGTCATCAACGTGCAGGCGGGCATGGGCCTCGCGCTGCTCGACTCCGACCCCGAACAGGCCCGCACCGCGCTGACCACCATCAAGGCCGCAAGCAAGGAGGCGCTGGGGGAGGTGCGTCAGGTCCTTGACACCCTGCGCGCCCCCGGCGCCGCGCCGCGCGCCCCGGCGCCCGGCCTCGACCGCCTCCCCGAACTCGTCGAGCAGGCAGGGAGCGCGGGACTGACCGTCGAAGTCACCACGGAAGGCACCCTGGTGCCGCTGCCGCCGGGCGCGGACCTCGCCGCGTTCCGCATCGTCCAGGAGGCGTTGACGAACGTCGTACGTCACTCGGGTTCGCGCCGCGCACGCGTGTTGGTGCACCACGAGGCGGCGTCGCTCACCCTGCGGATCGACGACGACGGGCCCGCCACCGGCGCCGATGCGGGCGGCAGCGGCAACGGACTTGCCGGAATGCGGGAGCGTGCCGCCGCCCTCGATGGCACGATCGAGGCGGGCCCGCGCCCTGACGGCGGCTTCCGCGTGACCGCCGTACTGCCCCTGGCGGCGGACGAGGATGCCAAGGCCCGCACCGCACCTCGGGAGGACCAGTGATCCGCGTACTGCTCGCCGACGACCAGTCCCTGGTCAGAGCAGGTTTCAAGGCGCTCCTCGACGCACAGCCTGACATCGGCGTCGTCGGGGAGGCCGCCGACGGCGACGAGGCGGTGCGGATGGTGCGGGAACTGCGCCCCGACGTCGTCCTGATGGACATCCGCATGCCGCTGCTCGACGGGCTTGCCGCCACCCGCCGGATCACCGACGAGCCCTCTCTGGGCGACGTGAAGGTGGTCATGCTCACCACCTTCGAGCTCGACGAGTACGTCTTCGAGGCGATCCGCTCCGGAGCGTCGGGCTTCCTGGTGAAGGACACCGAACCGGAGGAATTGCTGCGCGCGGTAAGGGCGGTGGTCGAGGGCGACGCGCTGTTGTCGCCGGGTGTGACGCGCCGCCTCATCGCCGAGTTCGCGGCGCGTTCCAAGGAGCCCGCGGCCGCCGGTGCTCTCGACGGACTGACCGAACGGGAGCGGGAGGTGATGGCCCTGGTCGGCATCGGCCTCTCGAACGAGGAGATCGCCCGCCGTCTGGTGGTCAGTCCGCTCACGGCCAAGACGCACGTCAGCAGGACCATGGTGAAGCTGAACGCCCGGGACCGCGCTCAACTCGTCGTCCTGGCCTACGAGTCGGGCCTGGTCCGCCCCGGCTGGCTGGGCTGAGGCGGCACGCGCCGGTCCCGGTCCGGTGCCCGTCCCGGTGCCGGTCCCGATTCCGGCCCGGTGCCCGTCCCCGTTCCGGTGCCCGTTCCGGTGCCGTAGAGGATCGTCGCCAGCACCGCGAAGAAGATCACGGCCCCGGTGGTCTCGACCGTGTCCGCGTCGCGCTCGGCCTGCGTCCGTCGACCCGTCCTCCGGGCCCGCTCCAGTGGCGGGCCGAATGAAGCGTGCATAGAACGGGAGACACGTACATGTGCGGGGCGAGGATGCCCCGCTGAAATGGAGAGACGAGATGGCCGCTGAGTCATTCTCCGCCGCAGGGGAAACATCCGGAACCGGCGATCCGCTGGTGTCCACATCGGTCCACTGGGGCACCGCACAGCTCGGCGGCCCGCTCCGCGAGGACACCGCCCCGCGGCCGCAGGCAGCAGGCCACGTCACCGACGAGATGTCCCCGGCAGGGGCCGTGGCCGTCGCCGACGGCAGAACCCCGGAACCGACCGTGGCCGAGGCAGGCGATCGACCCCCGGAGCAGGCGGCGCCCGGCACCGACGACGACGCGGTGCAGGAGCTCATACGCGTCGCCGTGCTGTCGCGGCCCCTGGACGACGTGGTCGACCTGGTCACCCTCCTGGAGCAGTCGCCCGACGGCTCGCCGACCGCCGCCTCGGTACTCCGCCTGGCCGCCGTGGCCCGCTCCGTCGACGACGTCACCCGGCTGGTGGAACTCCTCGGCCCGCCCGAACACCCCGCCGACCACATGGACGAGGCCATCCGGCACGCCGCCGAGGAGCGGCCCATCCCGGATGTGACCCGCCTCGTACGCCTCCTGTCCCGTCCCCCGCACGATCCGCACAGCGGCGCCGAGGTGGTGCACGCCGCGGGCACGACCAGGTCGGTCGAGGACCTGATGCAGCTGATCGACAGCCTGCGGGAACAGCAGGACACAGTCGGCGCGGACAGCACCGGAGACAGGGGAGACGCCGACAGCAACAGAGGCACCCAAGGCACCCCAGGAACCAAGAGCGCCGACAACGCCAAGGGCAGCGACAGCGTCCGGGCAAAGACCACGGCCGCCCCGCTCGCGGCATCCGTCGCCGCCGCCCGCCCCACTTCCACCCCGGACGCCGCCGCCACCCAGGTGCGGAGCACGACCTCCCTGGTGTGGCTGCGGCGCGTGGCAGGCGTACTCCTGCTGCTCTGCGCGGCGGCTCACGCTCCGCTGAACTGGTCGGACGCGCCCGCCTTCGGTCTCCCCGCCGCGCTCGGCGTCTCCGTCGTCTGCGCCGCGGCGGGTGCGGCCCTGTGTCTGAGCGGGTCGCCGTTCGTGGCCGTGGCGAGCACCTTGGTGGCCGGTGCGCTGACCGTCAGCCACCTCGTGGACGACCGGATCGACTCGACGACGCTCGCCTACGTCCTGCGACCCGACCGGGTGACGGCACCGCTCCCGACCCTGTCCGCGGCGATCGCCACGCTCGCCTCGCTGCTGGTCGTGGCGCTCACGGTCGCCGCCCTGAGGGCCTCGGCCAACCGGGACCGCCCCTGATCCGCCCCTGACCGCCCCCGGCCGGGACGCAGGCGCATTAAATGCGCGTGCATTTAATGACGATGCAATGAAGTGGCGAATCTCTGCTAGCGTGCGGTCCCATGGCGGTGAAATCGGCCGAGCAGGGGCTCGTGGACCAATGGCGCGGCATCCTCGCGGTGCATGCGCGCACGCTGTGCGAGCTGGACCGGGAGCTGCACCCGCACGGCCTGGGCGCGAGTGACTTCGAGGTGCTCGACGTACTGGCCGAGGGATCGTCGGACGACGGTGGCTGTACGTTCCGCGTGCAGGAGATTTCCGCGCAGGTGCATCTGAGCCAGAGCGCGCTCTCCCGCCTCATCGGGAGGCTGGAGAAGGACGGCCTCGTGGAGCGCGGCATGTGCAGCGAGGACCGTCGCGGCGTGCGCGTCTCCCTCACCGACAAGGGTCGAGCACTCCACCAGGAGGTGCGGCCGCTGCAGCGGGCCGTCCTCGGGCGGATGCTCGACGCCTCCACCGGCTGACGGTCACATGACGATGGCGGACTTCTCCCGCCACAGTGCCGCCAGCGCGCGCTCCCCGGTCACCTGCGGGAACGGCAGCCGGTTCCACAGCGCCAGATAGAGCCGCGCCGCGGAACCCGACACCTCGCAGTCGGCGGGCGCCGTCGTGCCGTGCTCCGCGACCGGGGGCCCGTCCGAGAGGCGTACGGTCCACGTCCGCTCGTCCCGCGGGTCCGTGGTCCGCACCCGCAGCACGGACGGGACGGCGCTGCGCACCTGGCTCCTCTCGCGGGCGTGGAAGCCGAACAGCAGCTCCTCGATCCCGTCCACGGCGAAGGCGACGTCCATCGGGGACGGGGAGCCCCCGCGCGCTGACTCGGCGTCCACCCGGTGGACGGTCGTCTCGTTCGCCTGCCGCCGGGCCCAGAAGGCCAGGGGGGAGGGGGCGGGCAGGAAGGTCCAGCAGTCGATGTCGGGCGGCGTCACCGTGAGCGTGGCGACGAGTGCGGCGTGCCCCTCCCGGAACCACTCGACGAGGGCTTCGCCGTCCAGGTCGGGGAGTTCGCCGCCGAGCCGGTACGAGGTGCGCGGCTCGGTGAGGAACGCGGCCGCCCAGCGGTGGACCATTCCCGTGTGCCGCAGCAGGTCCCGCACCTGCCAGTCGGGGCAGGTGGGCACCTTGGCTTCGGTGCCCGCCTCGGCCGCGGCACGGGCCAGTAACTGGCCCTCCTTGTCGACCACGTGAATGTGCTCGGAAATCTCCATGCGGCAGATTGTGTCGGACGCGGCGCGCTGGAACCGGAACCTCCGGGTGATGTCGGACCAATGGCGTACGTCCCGTGGTCACCTGCAATCCCGAGAAGCAATACCGGGGAGCCGCTCAACTGCCTTGCTGTAAAGGCGCGTTGAGGGCGGCTCGTTGCTAGGGTGACGCCCATGCGGATAGGTGTGAACGTCCCCAACTTCGGGCCAGGGGCGCACCCGGATCACCTCGCCCGTTGGGCCGAAACCGTGGAGGGTCTCGGCTTTGATCTGCTGATGATGTCCGATCACGTGGCGATCACGTCGGACGTGGCCGAGCGGTATCCCGCGCCGTTCTACGAGCCCTTCACCACGCTCGCCTGGATGGCGGGAATCACGACCGGGATACAGCTGGGGACGACCGTTCTCATCACCCCCTACCGGCATCCTCTGCTGGTCGCCCGCATGGCCGCCAACCTGCATCAACTCAGCGGTGGCCGACTGATTCTGGGCGTCGGCGTCGGCTGGGCCCGAGGGGAGTTCGAGGCGCTCGGCATCCCCTTCGAGCGACGCGGCGCACTGACCGACGAACATCTGCGGACGATGCGGGCCGCGTGGCAGGACGACGCCGACTATCGCTCGGGGCAGATCCCGATCTGGATCGGCGGGAACAGTGACGCGGCCATGCGCCGGGCCGTGCGTTTCGACGCTCCATGGCACCCGCTGAGTTTCACGATGCCCTGGTTCAGGGGGGCGCTGGCGCGACTGAGGGGAACGGCCGCCCAGCTCGGCAGGCCCGTGCCGGGGCTCGCGCCACGGATCCGGCTCCGGCTCGCGGAAAAGCCGGTCGACCACCCGACGCGCCGAGCCGGAGAAGGCACTGTCGAGCAGTTCTTCGAGGACGTCGAGGAACTGCGCCTGGCCGGTGCCGACGCCGTGCTGCTCGACCCTTACCACGGTGACCCCGAAGAGACCCTGCGGCCCGAGGAGGCCTGGCAGGCGCTGGCCGTCGTGGCCGCACACCGGACGTAGCCGTACATCGGACGCAGCCCCCCATCGGACGCAGGCGCCTCTACAGGGACGGAGTCACAGTGACACCCCACGACCGCGACCTTCCCGACCGCGACCTTCCCGACCATGACCTCTCCGGAACCGACGCCACCGACGCAACCGCCGTCACCGGAACCGATCTGCCCTACCTGCGCCGCTGCGTGGCACTCGCGGCCGAGGCGCTCGACGCGGGCGACCTGCCGTTCGGGTCCGTGCTCGTCGACGCGGACGGCGAGATCAGGGCCGAGGACCGCAACCGCGAGTCCACCACCGGAGATCCGACGGCCCACCCGGAGTTCGCGCTCGCCCGGTGGGCCGCACTCCACCTGACCGCCGGGGAACGGGCCGCGGCGACCGTGTACACCTCGGGGGAGCACTGCCCGATGTGCGCGGCCGCGCACGGCTGGGTCGGCCTTGGCCGCATCGTGTACGCGAGCTCGTCCCGGCAGGCCAGAGAGTGGAAGGCCGAGTGGGGCGTGCCCCTCGCCTCGCCCTTGAGTCCGCTGGCCGTCCGGGACGTCGTGCCCGGTCTCGAGGTCGCCGGTCCGGTGCCCGAACTGGCGGATCAGATACGTGAGTTGCAGTGGCGCTTCCGTACGGGGAAGCGTGGGGGCGGCGACGTCAGACCATGAACTGGTCGTACTTCGCCATGTGCTCCCGCAGCTCCTCCATGCTGGGATTGCGCCCGTTGGCCGTCAGACGGCCCAGGCCGCGGAAGTAGTCCTCGCGGTCGTAGATCGGGTAGAACATGATCAGCAGGGTGGCGTCCTCGGTGCCCCGGTTCGTGAAGCCGTGCGGCTCCCCCTTGGGGACGTACGCGAACGCGCCCGGCTCACCGACCACCTTGCGGTCGCCGATGGTGAACTCGATCTCGCCCTTGACCACGTAGAACATCTCGGTGGACTGCTTGTGGATGTGCGGGGCCGCGCCCTTCGCCTCCGGAGCCATGTGATGCTCGAAGAAGCCGAACTCCCCGTTGGAGTCGGGCGTGGTCAGCTTCAGATACGTCCTCTTCGTGTCGCGGATGTCGACGTACTCGCCTTCACCGGCGGGGACGTACAGCGGAACGGACATTTTTCCTCCTGAGTGATGTGCGAGTTGAGGCCTGCCGGTCCGGCGGGCGGGGGCGATCACGTGGCCTCGGCCAGGGTCTGGGGCTGCTGCGGTCGGCGGTCCGCCTGGGCCTGGGCCCAGCGGCCGATGACCGGCGCGGCGAGACCACAGACGGCGAACAGCGCGGCCAGGACGACCCACCCGGTGGACCCGGCCGTGATGACCACGCCGACCACGATCGGTGCCGCGATCTGTTGGACGGCCACGCCGAGCCAGAAGACCGAGAGATAGACGCCCTCCTGACCGGGCGCCGCGAGCAGATACGAACCGCCCCAGCCGCCCGCGGACTGGAACAGCTCCCCGGCGGTCAGCGCGATCATGGCGAGGAGCAGCACGCCGACCCCGACTACGACGGGCGGCTTCGGCGCCGCGACGAGCAGCAGGCAACAGACCGCGAGGGCGACACCGGCCCGCACCAGCCCGCGTGCGGAGCCCGCGATGGTCTCGGTGCCCCGGCTGGCGCGTACCTGCAAGGCAACCGCGAGCACGGTGTTGACCGCCACCAGGGGCGAGATCACCGCGGCCGGGGCGTCGGTGTGTTCGACGATCCACAGCGGGATGCCGATGCTCAGCAGGGTCATGTGCATGGTGAGCACGGCATTGATCCCCGTGAACGACAGGAACGGCCTGTCCCGCAGCGCGTCGACCGAGAAGCGGCGCCGCAGGCTCTTCGCCGGTGTGCTGAGCACCGGCAGCCGGTGGGCCAGGGTCGCGAGCACGGCGAACGAGACGGCGTTGAGCAGCAGGATCGCGCCGTAACCGGCCCGGGTGTCGATCAGCAGTCCGACACCGCCGAGCAGGGCGCCGACGGTGAAGCCGACATTGCGCAGCGACCGCAGCACCGCGACCACCCTGACCCGGTCGTCGGTCGCCGTCACCTGCCCGACCAGGGCCTGTTCCATCGGCGCCGCCGCCTTGTCGACCAGACCGAGCAGACACACCACCGTCAGGAACTGCCACAGGTTCTGTACGAACGGGTACAGGACGAAGCACGCGCAGCGCCACAGGCTCACCCCGACCAGCACCTTCTTCGGGCCGATCCGGTCGGCGAGGATGCCGATGGGGACGGCCGTGGTCAGCGCGATCGCGGCGGACAGGGCCAGACCGAGGCTGAGCTGGCCCACGGAGAGACCGACGGACCGGGTGATGAACGGCACGGAGACGGCCAGGAAGGCGCCGGTCCCGACGGCGTCGATCATCGCCATCACGGACAGCCTGAGGCCGACCCGCCCTCCGGGTATGCTCCGGGGCCACCCCCGGACGCGCTGCCAAAGAACAGACATCTGCTTCCTCAATCCGTGGTCGTACGGGTCGTGGTGCGGCGGGGCTCCGTGGTGATGCGGATGGCGGCGTCCGCGTCGAGGACGCGTCGGCGCGTGCTGTCCGCGTCGGGGCCGGTCGCGATGACGTGTCCGGCGCGGTCCCAGGAGGACGCCCACGGCCGGACCTCCTGGCCGGGCTCGACGTCGACCTCCACGGTCCTCACCCCGGGCAGGGCCTGTGCCGCCTCCGTCCCCGCGACCTCCGTGACGGTGCCGGGCTCGGCGGCCAGGAACCGGATCGCCGAGGTCAGTCGCGCGGTACGGGGGAGGGTGACCGGACGCCCGGCCAGCAGGTCGATGAGGGCCACCCTGATCCGTGTGCCGTAGGCCAGGTCGTTCAGGTCGATCAAGTAGTCGCCGGGGCAGCGTCCCGCGCACTCCACCAGCGCGGGACCGGACGCGGTCAGGATCCACTCGGCGTGCAGGATCCCGGTGCGATAGCCGGTCGCCACGACGAGCGCCCGCATGGCCTCCTCGAACGCGCCCTGGGTGTCCGGGTCGAGCGGGGCGGGCAGCAGATGACCGAGCTCCACGGGGTAAGGACCCGGGATCACCGTCTTGGCCGTGATGTTGTGGAAGACGATCTCGCCCTGCCGCACCAGCGCCTCGACGCTGTACTCGGGCCCGCGCAGCCGTTCCTCGGCCAGGAAGCGCCACTTCAGGTGCCGGTCGGGCACCTGCTCGTACTCGGCGGCGGAGGAGGTGCGCTCCCACGCCCGCGCCGCGGTGGCCGCGTCGACCGAGTCGAGGAGCTGTACGCCGACGCTGGCCTGCCGGTTGGCCGGTTTGACCACCACGGGGCCTTCGGCGGCGAAGTCGAGGATGTCGTCGGGCCCGTGCACCTCGCGCCAGCGCGGACCGCGGACACCGCCCGCGTCGCAGACCTCGCGCAGTCGGACCTTGTCCCGCAGCGCCTGTGCGGCGGGCTCGGTCGCGCCCGGCAGCCCCAGCTTCTCGGCCAGCGCGGCCGCCGCGGGCACCGCGTACTCCAGGCCGGGGACGACCGCGGCCACCGGGCGCTCGGCCTCCAGGTCGGCCACCAGGTCGAGGGCCCCCGCCGACTGCTGGTAGTGCGCGGGAACGATCCGGTCCAGGCAGCCGAAGCGCGTCGCCGCGTCCCCCAGTTCCCGTTTGCGGATGATGTCGGGCTCTTCGAGGACCACGACGGAACCGTCGGGGACACTTCCGTCGATGGCGCGCAGGTACGCCGCGTTGTAGCCGACGAACACCACCTGTCCTTCGTCGTCCGGGACGGCCCGCGGCTCCCCGGTCCGGCCGTCCGCCCGAACCGGCGTCCCGTCGATGACCAGCTCGATGGCGGCGAGCACCTCCGCGCACCGGCTCCGGGCCTCCCCGGGCGTGGCACCGGAGACGATGACGTGCCCTTGGCGGCCCTTGGAGTCACGGACCTCCGCCACGGTGTCCCCGGTGCGCAGCCGCAAGGTCAACTCGTCGACGTACGACAGCGCTTGAACCCTCTGCAGGCCGCGGATCGCGTCGACACGGCCGGGCGGGAAGGTGAAGAACCGCACGGCCGCCGTCGCCGTCGGCTCCGGCACCTCGGCCGGTGTGCCCGCCAGACCGGTGAAGATCGCCTGCTCGATGTCGAGGCCACCGGCCAGCTCGACGAGCCGCGGGATCCGGTCGCCGCCGAGCCTGGCCTGCGACTCGACGATGCGCGGGCCGCGCGCCGTCCAGATCACCTCGGTGTGCGCGGGACCGAACCGGTACCCGCACACGGTGAGGAAGCGGACCGCCAGTTCCTCGACGGCCTGCCTGCGGTCCGGGGGCAGCGGCGCCGGATGGACGTGCCCCACCTCCACGAACAGCGGCGGAGCGCCCAGCAACTTCTCTGTGGTGCCGACGACTTGGTGCCTGCCGTCGTGGCTGAGCGTCTCCACGCTGTACTCGGGCCCGCTCAGGTACTCCTCGACCAGGAACGGGCCGTCATAGCCGTACGTGTCCACCAGCGTGGTCCAGTCCGCCAGGTCCCGCGGCTCGCGCCACAGGAACACGCCGCGGCTGCCCGCGAGCGCGACCGGCTTGACGACCGCGGGCAGGCCGATCCGCTCGACCGCGGCCGGGACTTCGTGCCGGGTCGGCGCCGACTCGTAGGCCACGGGGGAGAGTTGGTGCCTCGCGAGCAGGTCCCGCATCGCGTGTTTGTCGGCGAGGAAGCGGATCGCCGTGGCCGGATTGACCTCGGCGCGCAGCTCCTCGGCCACCTCGTGGGCGGCGACCATCGTCTCCTCCCTGCCGAGGTGGTGGACGATCGAGACACGGTGTTCCGTGGCCACTTCGCGGAGGGTGCGGCGAAGGAGATCCTCGTCCCGGAAGTCCACCGTCACGAACAGGTCCGCAAGGGCGCGCACGTCGTCGAGATAGGCGGGCGTCTCCAGCCGTGGGTCCCAGATCGCGCCGACCCAGAACCCCGCGGCCTGTGCCTTGCGCACGAACTGGCGGTAGGGCATCACCATCAGCAGCCGCGGCCGGTCGTCGTGCGCCAGGGCATGCGCGGGCAGGGGTGTCGTCATCGGGCACCGCCCCGGTCGGCCGCCGTCACCGTGGATGCCACGGGCGCCGGGGCCTTCTCGTGGGCGAGCAGGCTGAGATACCGCTCGCCGGTGTCGGGCAGCAGCGTCACGATGCGTCGGCCCCGGTACTCGGGACGGGCCGCCAGGACGCCGGACGCATGGACGACCGCGCCGCCCGACACACCGGCCAGCAGACCGGCGTGCAGTGCGAGCCGCCGGGTGGTGTCCATGGCGTCCGCGTCGGACACCGTGATCACCTCGTCGATGAGGCTCTGTTGCGTGGTCGGCGCGATGAAGCCGCCGTTGAAGCCCGGGATGCCGTGCGTGCCGGGCCTGCCGCCGGACAGCAGCGGCGAGCCCGCCGGCTCCACCGCCACGATCCGCACCGCGGGGTGGCTCTCGCGCAGATAGCGCCCCGCGCCGCTGAGCGTACCGCCGGTGCCCACTCCGCAGACGAACACGTCGATGCGCCCGCCGACGTCGCTCCAGATCTCGGGGCCGGTCGTCTCGTAGTGCGCCCGTGTGTTGTCCGGGTTGTCGTGCTGGCGGCAGAACCACGACCCGGGTGTCTGCAGGTGGAGTTCCTCGGCCTTGTCGACCGCCGCCTGATAGCCGCCGCTGTACGGGGTCCGCACCACTTCGGCACCGAGCGAGCGCAGCATGGCCACCCGTTCCCGGGTCGCGTTGTCCGGCAGCACGATGACACAGCGGTAGCCGCGGGGCGCCGCCAACGCGGCCAGCGAGATGCCGGTGTTGCCCGAGGTCGCCTCGATCACGGTGCCGGAGCCCGGGACGAGCAGTCCCTGCTTCTCGGCGCCGCGCAGCATCGTCAGGGCGGCCCGGTCCTTGCTGCTTGACCAGGGGTTGAACGACTCCAGCTTCGCCAGCACCTCGGCATCGGCGGGCGCCCCGTCCACGATCCGGTCAACGGGTAGCCTCAGTAAGGGAGTTCCGCCGACGAGGTCGGTCAGGGAGTCCGCGACCGGGCGCCGGGAGACCGGCTCGGTGCGGATGCCGATCTCCTGGACGGCGGCCTCCGCGGTGCGCGCCGCCAACTCGGCCGTCCCGGCCACCACCAGCACATGTCCGGCACGGTCCCCGTTGCGACGCAACTCCCGTACGACAGAACCCGGCTTGGGCTTGACGACGACCTCCTCCACGCCGGGCAGCGCGGCGGCCCGCTCCCGGCCGGTGACCGACACCACCCGGCCGGGCTGCGCCGTCAGATAGCGGATGGCGGCGCCGCCGACCGGATGCCTGGGCAGCACCGGGTCGGGCAGCGGCTGACCGAGGTACTGGCGGGCCACCAGCTCCAGGGACTTGATGCCAAGCGCGCGGTCGACGAGGTAGGTGATCTTTCCACCGGCGGGCCGCGGGTTGATCTCGATGAGCTTGGGTCCTGACGCGGTCAGCTTGACCTCGACGTGGGCCATGCCCAGGTCGAAGCCGACCGCGCGCAGCGCCTCCACGGCCAGCTCGCCGCAGGCGCGCACGAGCGGCTCGGGCAGGCAGGAGGGGAAGGTGTGCGCCAGCTCGACGAAGTAGCCGAGACCGACGACCGACTTGTCGGTCACCCCGAACACCTCGTACCGGTCGCCGTCGGCCAGCACCTCCACACTGACCTCGGGTCCGGTCAGATACTCCTCGACCATCAGCTCGTGGTGGCGGGCCTGGCCGCGGGTGTTCTCCGCGCGGGAGCGGATCAGGGCGACGTGCTCGGCGGCCTGCTCCGCGGTGTCCACCAGGCGCACGTCGGCGCTGCTGGTCTCGTCGGCGGGCTTCACCACACAGGGCAGACCGATCTCCGCCGCGGCCGTCGCCGCCTCCTCGGGCGTGCCCACCGTGCGGAACGCCGGTATGGGCACGCCGAGTTCGGCACAGCGGCGGCGCATCAGCGCCTTGTTGCGTGCGGTGGCGACGCCGTCGACACTGACGGTGGGGAGCCCGAGGTGGACCGCCACCTCCGCGGCCACGACCACGTCGTACTCGGCGAGGGTGAGGAACGCGTCGAAGGGGTGCTCGGCCCCGGCCGCGTGCACGTGCGGCAGAAGGTCCTCGAAGACGTTCGTCTCGCAGCGGACGATGTCGTCGACGTAGCGGTCGAAGTAGGCGGGCCCGCCCGGGACGGCGAGGTAGCGTTCCAGGTCGCGGGTGAAGAAGGTGACGCGGCAGTCGAGTTCCTTGATGATCTGCAGGCCCTCGAAGCCGGAACCGGAGAGGTTGCTCTCCAGGACTCCGACGTGAATCATCTGTGCCTCCGTTGACAGACCGGCCCGTGGCCGGGTCGTGCTTCGGTGAATGTCCGTGCCTCGGCACGTGCCGTGCCGTGGTGAATGTCCGTGCATCAGGGAGCAGCGGGCCGTTACCAGCACCCGGCGGTGGCCAGGGTGCGCAGCAGGTGGTCGGACTCGGCGCGCTCCGCGGGCGACAGCGGTACGACGACCCCGGCCACGGGAGCCGTCACCCGGGCCCGGGGCGGCACATCGCCGAGAACCAGCGATCCCGCGCCGATCAGCGCGTCGTCGCCGACGGTGACGGGGCCGAGCACGATCGCGTTGGTGCCGAGCACCACCCGGTCGCCGACGACCGGGTGCCGTCGGGCCCCCGGCTCGCGCCGCTCGTCCCGCCACCAGCCGACCGCGCCCAGCGTGACCTGGTGGAAGATCGTGACGTCGTCGCCGATCTCGACGGTCTCCCCGATGACGACGGCGGCCCCGTGGTCGATGAACACGCGGCGGCCGAGCCGCGCGCCGGGGTGGATCTCGATGCCGCCGGTCACCGAGCGCGCCAAGTAGGCGATCAGCCGGGCGAGTTGACGGTGTCCGCGGGTGTAGAGGACGTGTGCCGTCCGGTGGGCCCACAGGGCCGGGAGCGCGGGGTGCAGCAGCGCCTCCGCGCGGGTGTGGATCGACGGGTCCCGGGCCACGATCATGGCGAGGTCCTGCCGCATCCTGGTGATGGTCCTGCGCATGTGCTCAGCCGCCTCAGTAGTCCGGACTCTTGACCAGATGGCCGGGATCTTCGACGATCTCCGGTATGTAGACCCGCTCGTTCCACGCGTCCTGGGCGACAGGTTCCAGGGCGATGGACACCACGCCCTCGTCGACCGAGAAGGCGGTCCTGACCGCGCTGGTGATCGCGTCCACCAGGGCCGATATCTGCGTGTCCTCAAGGTTGTTCGGGAAGTGCTTGATGGTGACGTGGGGCATGGGGATGACCTTTCTGGGGAGCCGTGCGGTCCGCACGGCGGTGACGAGTTCGTCCACTCCGCGCGCACGCAGCAGCGCGTAGTGGTCGGCCTGCAGCCGGTTGATCCTGGGAGGCGTGCTCGACAGCGCGTGGCCCAGGTCGATGAAGGAGTCCTGGTCGCCCGCGGCCCGGAACACCGTGACCGGTGCCGTGACCCGGTGCCCGGCCATGTCCTCGGGGGCGTACTCGAACAGGAAGGTCAGCCGGACCACGCCGACGATCCTGCGCACCAGCTCGCGGTCCAGATGCTCGAACCGGGAGCAGAGGCACGCGATGAACGATTCCTCGTCGTGGGTCGATGCCAGGCATTCGGCGATCGCCGCCCGCTGGATGTTCCCGGCGAACACGGAGTAGAGGATCGAGACGAAGGCGGGGTCGGTGAAGTCGACCGTCGCCCCGGTGGGCGCGCCGTCCCCGACCTCCACGGGCGGCTTCCCGGGCGCAAGGAGCATCACCTCGTCGACGCGCTCCCCGGCCCGCTCGAGCTCGCGGGCGACCGCGAAGGCGACCCGGGCCCCGAAGGAATAACCCCACAGCGTGTACGGACCGGTCGGCTGCACCTGCCGGATGAGCTCGATGTCCTTGGCGACCATCTCGTCGAACGTCGGGTACGCGGTCTCGCCCGGGTTGATCCCGTACGCCTGGACGCCGAGGAACGGCCGCGAGAGATTGAGCCGCCCGGCCAGCAGCCGCAGGCTCATGGGGTAGCCGCCGAGGCCGGGCCAGCAGAACACCGGCCGCCCGCCGTCCGTGCCGCCGAGCCGCACCGTCCGCGACAGCGCGGCCGCGGGCGTGCGGTCGACGAGCCGGGCCAGACCGGCGACGGTCGGCGCGTCGAACAGCACCTGGAGCGGCAGGGAACTGCCCAGCTCCCGGTTGATCCGGCCGACCAGGTTGACCGCGGTCAGCGAATGGCCGCCGACGGCGAAGAAGTTGTCCCGGATCGAGACCCGGTCCTGGCGCAGCACCTCGCGCCACAGCGCGGCGACGGCCTCCTCGGTGGGCGTGCGCGGCGGGACGACCGGCGCGTCGGCGTCGTCGACGGCGGCCTTGTCCAGCTCGCGCAGGGCCTGGTGGTCGATCTTGCCGTTCGGGGTGAGCGGGAAGGAGTCGAGGACGGTGACCCGATTGGGCACCATGTAGGGCGGCAGGGTCTCGGCGAGGTTGTCCTTGACGATCTCGGCAGGCCCCCGCATGTGGACGGAGTCCTCCTTCATGCCCTCACTGAGCCGTTGCTCGGCGCTGACGCGGCCGCCGACGGCGAAGTAGGAGGCGGTGTCCGGACGGGCGGCGGGGTCCGGACGGGCGGCGGTCTCCGGTCGAGCGGCCGTCTCCGGTCCGGCCCCGAGGAGATCCGTGATGCGCCGGGCCGACCCCAGGGGGTTGCCGGTCTCCGAGCTGTAGCCGGAGGACATCAGCCCCAGGCCGACGTCGTTCAGCTGGAGGCGCTGCAGCTCCCGGCCGAGGTCGACGTAGCGCTGCCACGGCGCAGCCGCGCCGCCGATCATGCTGATCCCGAAGCTCGACCGTGCGTACACCTCCTGGTTGATGGCGATGACGTCCTGCTTGCGGACAAGACCGTCGGACACCCGCACCAGATCCCCGTCTCGGTACCGGTACTGGCCCTCGGCCAGATCGGCGACGCGGCCGGGGTGGGCCTGTACGTACAGGTCGACCGGGCCGGGCGCGACCGCCGCGGCGGCCGTCTCCACTTCGTACGTGGCCAGGTAGAAGTCCTCGTCCGGGCAGCGGAGCACGTCCTTGACGCCCGGCTCGTCCGCGCGGGCGCCGACGCGCAGCCCGTACTCGGGGAGCACGTGGTCGAACAGGCCGACCATGTGGCCCGCCTCGAACCGGAGGACTTCCTCGATGTTGTTCTGGTAGACCGGCTCGATGGCCGCCCGGTGCCCGATGAAGTGGACCCGCAGCCCGGGCCTGCCCACGGGCGCGGGGCCGATCAGGGTGAGGCGGTGGTCGACCGGGTGGTAGTAGTAGTGGCCCGCCTCCAGACCGGCGATGCCGGACAGCTCCACGTACAGCTGGGTGGCGTACAGGGAGCCGGGTGAGGCGTACCCGTACTTGGGAAGCAGCCGTTCGCCGCTGGGGAACTGGCCGAAGTAGCGCAGCAGGGAGCCCAGTTCGGCCAGGGTGAGGGTGTCCGGGGCGCGGGGCGCGGTGGTTTGCTGCGCCGGGCGGGCGAGCAGAGCAAGGATGTCGTCCCGGGTGACCTGGCCGCCTTCGTAGAACCGGTAGGTCTTGCGGGCGAACACCGTGCGCCGCTGCCGGGCCGTCGCCGTCTGTCCTGGCAGGTCGACGACGGGCAGTCCGTCGTCCTGACGGGCCCCCAGATTGCCCAACTGGGCCTTGAGTTGCAGCTTGCTCTGCTTGGACTGGTGGTGGGCGCCGTGGTTGCCCTGGTCCATCAGCGCGGCCCGGTCGGGGTCGAGTTCGACGAAGGCGACGAGGTTGGCGCCGGTCCGCGGATCGTCCCGGACCAGCACGGCGGCGGACTTCACCCAGTCGTGCTTCTCGACGGACACCTTGATCTCGTCCAGCTCGACCCGGAAGCCGCGCAGTTTGACCTGGCTGTCGGTGCGGCCGAGGAACTGCACGGTCCCGTCGTCGTTCAGCCGGGCCAGGTCTCCGGTGCGGTAGAGGCGGGTGGGGCGGGACGCGCCGGTGCCGGTGAACGCGCCGGTGACGAACCGGTCGGCGGTCAGCTCGGGATTGTTCAGGTAGCCGCGGGCCAACTGCGGCCCGGATATGTACAGCTCACCGGAGTCGCCGGGCGCGACCGGCTGCCGGGCGGTGTCGAGGATGTGGAATCCCGTGCCGCGCACCGGGCGTCCGATGGGTAAGTGGTCCGGGCCGTGCTGGACGGCCTGCCGGTCCACGCGGTGGGACGACGCGTTGATGGTGCACTCGCTGGGGCCGTACAGGTTGGTCAGTTCGCACTCCGGCAGCGCGTCGAGGAGCTCGGTCGCCAGACTCTTGGTGAGCGCCTCGCCGCCGCTGAAGACCTGGGCGAGCGAGGTGCAGTCGGACAGCCGTCCGGTGTCGGCGAGCGCCTGCAGCAGGGTCGGCACGCCCTGCAAGGTGGTCACCCCGTTCGCCTGGATCAGGTCGACGAGTCCGCCGGGGTCGGCGTAGACCCCCGGTTCGCTCATCACCACGCTCGCGCCGCAGGCCGGTGCGAGGATCTCCCACTGCGCCGCGTCGAAGCTCAGCGGTGTCTTCTGCAGCACCGTCTTCGTCCGGTCCAGGCCCTGTTCGTCGGCCAGCCAGCGCATCTGGTGGACGATGCTGTGGTGTTCGATGCCGATGCCCTTGGGGTTGCCCGTGCTCCCGGAGGTGTAGATGACGTACGCGAGGTCGTCGCCCTTTACGGGCGCGGGGGTCGGCTCGCCGGTGGCCCCGCCCCGGGCCACGGTGACGATCTTCGTTTCCGGGGGAGTCATCGCGGCCAGCCTGGAGACCAGGGACTCCTCCGTCAGGATGACCTCGGTGCGTGAGTCCGCCACCATGTAGCGCACCCGCTCGTCCGGATACTCGGGCGACAGCGGCAGATAGGCCGCCCCCGCGCGCAGGACACCCCAGACGCTCACCATGAGGTCGATGGAGGGCTGCAGGAAAATGCCGACCCGTGCATCCGCGGTGGCGCCGAGATGTCGCAGACGGTCCGCCAGTTCCCCGCTCCGCTCGCCGAGCTGCTGAAAAGTCAGTCTTTCCGCGCCGCAGGAGACGGCGGTCCGGTCGGGCTGGGCGAGTACGACCGCGCGCAGCATGTCTGGCAGGGACAATTCCTTGGGCCCCGTGGGGTTCGTCATCATTGTCTTACCTGGAATCCGTAGACTTTTTGGATGTGTCATGGCAAAGCTTTGCCGAAGCATGCGGAAATTCGGTGAAGCGGTCGTGCCGAAGTGGCAGCCGGAATCGACCTTCGGTGGTCGACCTTCACGCGAAAACAGCCGAGGTGGGCTGGAAATGGAAATGTGAATGGGAATGGCGCGACGGAATCAGTGCCTTGTGGTACTTGGATTTCGTCTCAACCGGAAAGCGCTCAGGCGCGCATGGGGTGCGTGTCATGCATGTCAGGCATAGTGGGGTACGACATGCGGACGCGCAGGCGCCTGTCATGAAGGGGAGTTTCGCGACCCAGCGCGAAGCTCTGTCAGCGCTCGGAAGGCCTCAGCAGCGTGAACCGATGCGCCGAGTCGCCTCAAGGAATTTCACGTACATGCCTTTACACTCTCCCCGTTTTGACCGGCCGGGTTGCGATCAAGCATATGGATCAGAAGAACGGTGCGGATCAAAGGAACGGTACGGATCAAAGGGTCCGACCTTGAATTCCCGATCCCGGCGGGTCATCTCTAGTTGAGCGCTCACCTTAATTCCTGGGAACGCCGCTTGTAAAACATTATTTTTGTTGCATAACTCAGGGGTTGGCCTGACTGCACGAGTTGTGAACGCTCGATCGACATCCGGTTGCGTCGTGGGGCGCCATGCGGGCGCGCGCGTGCTGGCGAAACGGACGTCCGCTTTACAGAGTCCAGGTTCCGGCAACCTCCGGCCAATTGGCCGGAAAAGGGGGTTGACGTGACGGGCGGTGGGGTTCGCTCCGGTCACTCTTCACTCAGGGCACGCAGACGCGCCGCCCGTTTCTCGCCACGTCCCCTCGCTGTTCCCTCAGTCGCGGGTCGTGTAGCCGATGACGGCGGCGAGGCCCGCAAGCACGGCCACGCTGGTGAGGGCGGTGGGCAGGGTGAACCAGTCGGCCATGAAGCCGATGGCGGGCGGGCCGAGCAGCATGCCGCCGTAGCCGAGCGTGGAGGCGGTGGCGACGCCGCCGGGCCCGGCCAGCGCGCCCGCGCGTTCGACGGCGACGGGGAAGATGTTGGCCAGTCCGAGGCCGGTGACGGCGAAGCCTAGGAGCGCGAGCCAGGCGGTGGGCGCGAGCGCGCCGAGCAGCATGCCTGCGGCCGCCGTGGCGCCGCCGGCGACGAGTATCGGGGTCTGGCCGAGCCGTTCGAGCAGGGTGGTTCCGCTGAGTCGGCCGAGGGTCATGGCGAGGGCGAAGCACGAGTAGCCCGCGGCTGCGACGCCCGGGTGGGCGGCCAGGTCCTGTTCGAGGTGGAGGGCGCCCCAGTCGGCGAGTGCTCCCTCGCCGAAGGCGGTGCAGAGCGCGATGAGGCCGAAGACGACGACCATGCGGCGGGTGCGGCCGTCGAGGCGCCGGGGGCTGCTGTCGCTGTCCGGGGCCGGGTCCAGGTTCAGTGCCGGGCGGTCGGCGGGCGCCGGGGGATCGAGGCGCAGGAGAGCGCGTCCTGCGACGGCGGTGATGAGCAGGCCGATCACGGTGAGGCCGACCAGATGGCGCGTGGGGGACAGGGAACCGGCGATCAGCCCGCCGAGCCCGGCACCGGCCATGCCGCCGAGGCTGAAGGCCGCGTGGAAGCTGGGCATGATCGGGCGGCGCAGGGCGGCCACGAGGTCGACGGCGGCGCTGTTGAAGGCGACGTTGATGCCCCCGTACGCCGCTCCGAAGATCAGCAGCACTGCGCCCAAGGCCGCCGCCGAGTGCGTCAGGGGAGGCAGCGCGACGCTCAGCGAGAGCAGCACGCCGCAGACGACGGTCACCGGATGGGTGCCGAAGCGGCGGCAGAGCCGTCCGGTCAGCGTCATCGTGATGACGGCGCCGACGGAGACGCCGAGCAGCGCGAGCCCGAGATCACTGGCCGACGCGCCGGTCTGTTCCTTGATCGCGGGGATGCGGACGACCCACCCGGCGAAGATGAAGCCGTCCAGGGCGAAGAAGACCGTCAGGACGACGCGGAGGCGGCGGAGGTCGGGGGCGGCGACGGCGGGCCGCGACGCTGCGGTCCCGATTTTGTTCAGTGGCGGCACAAAGTCAGAGTAGAGGTGCGCATGGGGCGCGGACAAGACGGTTCCGTGGCGGTGTGCGCGACGACGAGAGCCGACGGGCGCGGCGACGAGATGGCGACGTACGCGATGACGAGATGCCGACGTGTGCGGCGACGAGATGCCGACGTGTGCGACGGCGAGTGCCGGAGTGCGCGACGGTTCCGGGGAGGAACGGGCGGATGACGACTGAACAGCGGGAGCGTGTACGGATCATGGGAGACTCGCCCTCATGAACGGCAAGGCTGCCCCCCGTGCCGAGGGGGAAGTGACCACGCGTACCCGCCTGGAGCGAGGGCGGGGCGCGCTGGGCCCCGCGCTCGAACTGGTCCACACCGGGCGTGCCCCCACCCGTGCCGTGCTCACCGCGGAGCTGGGCGTCACCCGCGCCACGGCGGGCGCCGTCGCCGCCGAGCTGGAGGCGCTCGGGCTGATCCGGATCGACGCGAAGCCCAGCGCGGCCGCGGGATCACAGGGCAGGCCGTCGCACCGGCTCGCCGTCGCGGAGGCAGGACCTGTCGCGCTCGCCGCGCAGGTGCACGCCGACGGGTTCAGGGCCGCGCTGGTCGGGCTCGGCGGGAGCATCGTGGCGACCGCGCCGGGCTGCGAGACCGTCGACGCCGATCCCGCGCGGGTCCTCGGATCGGTCGTCGAAGCGGGCGCGGGCCTGCTGCGGGAGACCGGCAGGCGCTGCGTGGGCGCGGGTCTCGCCGTGCCGTCCGCGGTCGCCCAGCCGGAGGGCACCGCTCTCAATCCGCTGCACGTGGCGTGGCCCGCGGGGGCGCGGGTCAGTGAGATCTTCGCCGACTGCGTACGGGACGCGGGCATCGCCGGACCGGCCTTCGCGGGCAACGACGTCAACCTCGCGGCACTCGCCGAGCACCGCCACGGCGCGGGGCGCGGCGCCCGGGACCTGCTGTGCGTGGCGACCGGCCACCGGGGTGTCGGCGGCGCCCTCGTCCTCGACGGCCGCCTGCACACCGGGAGTTCGGGCCTCGCCCTGGAGGTGGGGCACCTCACCGTGAACTCCGAGGGGCGCCCCTGCTACTGCGGCAGCCGGGGCTGTCTGGACGTCGAGACGGACCCCCTGGCCTTCCTGACGGAGGCGGGCCGCGAGCCGGGACCCGAGGGCCTGCTCGTGCAGGCCCGCGAACTGCTCGGCGGCTCCTACGACGACCCGTCCGTACGCTCCGCGGCCGAGGCCCTGATCGACCGCCTGGGCCTCGGACTGGCGGGCCTGGTCAACATCCTCAACCCCGACCGCATCATCCTCGGCGGACTGCACCGCGCCCTCCTGGAGGCGGACCCGGAACGCCTGCGCGCGGTCGTCGCGGACCGGAGCCTGTGGGGGCGCAGCGGTGGGGTACCGATCCTGGCGTGCACGTTGGACCACAACAGCCTGGTGGGGGCGGCGGAGTTGGCTTGGCAGCCGGTGCTCGACGACCCGTTGGGGGCGCTGGGGTAGGAGGAGACGGCGAGGGCCAGTCCGCTCCGGTCCGGTCGCGCCCGGTCCGGTCCGGCCGACCGGGCGGACCGCCCCGAACCGGGCGACTCTGACTTCCACGACGGTCGGCCCGACCTGCAGCACGACGCCACACTCGGTCCGACCGTCACCTCAACTGCCTTTGCGAGGAAGGACTTCAGCCATGAGCCCGGGTGTCGAGCGGCAGCTCCAACAGTTCTTCCGGGGGCCGGAAGCCGGACCGCTGCCAGAGCGGACCGCTGCGCTCTGAGGGCCAGGCGATCAGAGTGTTGAAGTCGGCGCTGCGCGCGTGCTGTTCGAGCGCTTCGAGGAGTGCCGATCCCGCTCCCTTGCCGCGTTGTGGTGGCGTGACGTAGAAGTTCGTGACGTAACCGATCGGGCTGTTGTCGCCGTATGGGTCCGGCACCCTCTCCACCGGGCACGGATGAGCTGTTCGAGCTGGTGCGAGTTCCTGTACGCGCAGGTCAGCGACGCACGCCGGAACCGGAGGAACCCCGATGATGTCACCGCCCGTGCCGACCCCCGCCGCCGGAGAGGCCGCGTTCATGGCCGAACTGCGCCGCCTCAAGGCCTGGTCGGGGCTCAGCTACCGGGAGCTGGAGCGTGCGGCGGCCGCGGCGGGCGAGGTGCTGCCGTACTCGACGGCGGCGACCATGCTCCGCCGCGACCGCCTGCCCCGCGAGGCCGTCCTCGTCGCCTTCGTCGTCGCGTGCGGCCTGGACGCCGGAGACATCCGGCAGTGGGTGGCGGCCCGCCGGGACATCGCGGTGGGCGCACGGCCGTCCGCCGTATCCATCAGGGAGCAGCCCGAGCCGCGAAGGGACCGCCGAGGGCGGCGACGCCCGCCGCGCTTGCGCCTCGCGGTCGTCGGCGCGGCGGCGGCCGCCGTGGTCTTCGTCGGCGCGGGCACCGCGGCGCTCGGCGTGACGGGCTTGTCCGTGCAGGAGGAGCGGACGGTGGAGCAGACCACTCCCTGACGTCGGGTGACCGTCCCGGCCCCGCCCCAACCACCGTGCGGAACCCTGGGGCCATCCTGTCGACTTGGGTCTCACACCCCCTGCGGGACCTTGTCTGCGGCCTCCTCCACTGACGTGGCAGTCGGGGTCGGGGCCGGGTCCAGGAGGCGGCGCCGCACGTCAGGTACCAGGGAGGCGAGGCCGAGCACGGCCAGACCGGCGCCGATCCACAGCGGGGCCCGCAGCCCGTACGTGTCGATGGCGGGGCCGCCGACGGACGTGGCGATGATGATGCCGAGCGTGATGAAGGACGTGTGCACGGTGTTCACCAGGGAGCGGGCGTTGCCGACGCGCTGGACGCGGGTCACCAGCGCGGGGTTCATGGTGACGCCGACCAGGCCGATGCCCAGCATGAACACCACGGCGGGAACGGTCAGTTCGGCGAAGAGCGCGAACCCGACGAGGAACGTCAGGTTCAGCGCCAGACCGACGACGAGTACGGGGATGGTGCGGCGGTCCGCCAGCCTGCCGACGACGGTGTTCCCGATGACGGTGGCAGCGCCGTACGCGATGAGGAGCAGCGGGACGGTCCCGGTGGAGAAGCCCGTGAGCTCGGTGAGGATCGGGTTGAGGTAGCTGAAGGCGGAGAAGGTCGCGCCGATCACGAAGGTGCTTGTGGTGAGGGTGAGCCACAGCCGGGGCTTGCGGAAGGCGCCCAGCTCCTGTCGGAGGCTGCCGGTCTCCTCGCCCTCGCCGTCGGCGCTCGGCACGCCGACGAACGTGGCCGCCGCGGCGAGCACGGTCAGTACGGTGATCGCCCAGAACGCGGCGCGCCAGCCGAGGTGTTCACCGACGACCGTGGCGAACGGGAGCCCGAGGAGCGTGCCCAGCATCAGACCGTTGAGGGCCACCGCCACGGCACGGCCGCGGACTTCGGGCCGGGTGATGCGGGAGGCCAGGGATATGGAGACGCCGAAGAACGCCTGCGAGGCGATGCCGGTGAGGACGCGGGCGACCAGCATGGTGCGGTAGTCGGGCGCGAGGGCCGCGAGCATGTTGCCCGCGAGGAAGATGCCGAACAGCAGCATCAGGGCCGACTTCTGACGCATTTTCAGGACCGCGACGGTGAGGAAGGGGCCGCCGAGCGCCATCGCGGCGGCGAAGGCGGTGATGAGATAGCCGATCTCGGGGATCGTGGCGTCCAGCCCGTCCGCCATCTGCGGCATCAGTCCTGCGACCACGAATTCGCTGGTCACCATGGCGAAGATGCCGAGGGCCAGTACGTATACGGCGCGGGGCATGGTGGGGTGCTCCTGTCGGGCAAGTTTTGGATGGATCAGTACAAAAAAAGGGCGTGCGAGGGTGCGGAAGGTCGAAGAGGAGGGTCGGCGGCCGGGAGGTGGTCGTGTTGCGTCGCGCGCCGCTACCGGTCCGTCGCGAGCGCGTCCATCGCGGTCTCGGTGATGGCCTGCAAGGTGGCACGGTCGGCGCCGCCCTGCGCGGAGACCCGCATGCCGCCGATCACCGCGTTGACGTATCGGGCCAGCGTGTCCGCGTCGCGCCGGGACGTGATGTCGCCGTCCTGCTGTCCGGCGCGGATCGTGACGCGCAGCGCGGTGAGCCGCGTGTCGAGGTCCCGCTCCAGCATCCTGGCGGCCTCGGGGTCGCGCCCGGCGAGCTCGACCGTGGTGTTGACGGTGAGGCAGCCGATGCTGTGGCCGTTCCGGCGCTGCTCGAACTCCCCGTCGATGACCCGGTCGAACAGCGCGCGCAGGCGCTCCGTGGCCGACCGCTCCACGTCTTCGAGGATCGTGAGCTGACCGGCGTTCATGCCGTCCATGTACCGGGTCAGGGCTCGCCGGAACAGGTCGTGCTTGCTGGTGAACGTGTTGTAGATGCTGCTGCGGCCCAGGCCGGTGGCGTCGCACAGGTCCTGGGTCGAGGTGGCTTCGTAGCCGTTCGCCCAGAAGGCATGCATCGCCGCGTCCAGGGCCCGCTCCTCGTCGAAGCTTCTCGGTCGGGCCATGTCGGAACCGTACAGGTTCTGGAACGGTCAGTGCAATACGTGGCGGGGCGCTGCAGGTTCCCAGTCCACGCCGAACGCCCGCCCCGGATTCACCGTCAGGATCTGCTCCACCAGCTCCTCGCCCACGGCGAGCCCGAGTCGGGGGCGCACCCGTCGCAGCAGGTGGGGCATGCCGGGGCCGCCGTGCACCGACTGCGCTCCCGCCGTCGTCGTGTCGCCGCCCAGGAGGAGGCGGTCGCCGAAGCCCGCGTCGGCCAGGGAGCGCATCGCGTCCGGCATGCGCCAGTCCGTGGCGTGATGGGTGCGGGAGGGGCCGTCGAGGGCCAGATAGGCGCCGGATTCGGCGGCCTGGAGGTGGCCTGTGAGGTCGGGGGAGCGGTTCAGATGGCCGAGGATGACGCTCTGCGGCGGCACCTCGCACTCGCCGCAGAGCAGGTCGAGTACGTCGAGCGCGCCGGTGCCTAGCTCCAGGTGGACGGCGATGGGCGCGCCCGTCGCGTGATGCGCCTCGGCCGCCGCCGTCATCGTCCAGCGTGCGTGCGCGTCGAGGCCGTGGAAGCCGCCCGCGACTTTGATGAGTCCGGCCCGTACGCCGGACTCGCCGATGCCCTCGGTGAGTTCACGGACGAAGAGGGCCGCGAGGCCGTCCATGCGGAGTCGGTCGAGCAACTCCTGCTGGTAGTGGACCGCTTGGTGCAACCCCGTAGCGGCGACGAGACGCACACCCGTCGACCTCGAAAGCTCCGGCAGCAGTCCGGCGTGCCGCCCCATCCCGTGCGGCGTCCACTGCACGACGCTCTGTCCGCCCACCTTGCGGAACGCCTCCAGTTCCCCCGCCGCGGCAGCGGGTGAATCCAGCTCCTGGCCCGGGAGTTGAGGGCTGCTGAGGAAGAGGTGGTCGTGGGCGTCGCAGACGCCGAGGTCCGCCGGGGCGATGTCCCCGAGAACGGTCCGGACCATGCGGGTGCCGCCCCCGGTCACCACTGCCGCCCCCGCCCCAGTTTCGCCCGCTCCGGCGCCGACACGTGCAGCACCTGGAAGACGTCGCCGACGCCCTGCGGCGCCTCGCTCTCCCAGAGCGAGAAGTGCACGGCCTCCCAGGTCCGCGGATCGACCGCGGTCAGCGCGCTCACCGCGCCGTCCCGCCGCGCTAGACGCCCGGCCTCCGCGGCGAGTTCGACCGCCGTCCCAGGGAGATGCATCGGTGCCGGAATGCGCTGTCGGCGGCGGATCGCCGTCCTCGGTACGGCTCCGGACGCGGGCCCCTCCTCGTACGCAAGGGCCGTCCAGTGCTCCACCACCGGCCGCCCGAAGTCCTCGGCGAGGCCTTGGAAGCCGGGTCCCCAGAGGAAGGAGTTCATGCCCTCGGCCGTGTTCCAGAGGTAGAACGGTGCGTACTGGTTCACGGGCGAGTCGTCCTTGCCGCGCTCGCGCATCAGGTACGCCTTGAAGCCGAGGCCGGGAAGTTCGTCCATCAGGTGGCCCTTCGACTCCACCCGGTGGCGGATGATGCCCATGTCGTAGTCGGCGGGCAGGGTGATCTCGTACTGCATCGCGTGCATCGCGTACTCCTGTGGCAGCAGGCTCAGTTGGGGTAGGTGCAGGCGTCGACCAGGTCGCCCCAGTCGACCGTGGTGCCGTCCGTCGTGGCCTCGACCACGGCCAGGTGCGTCATGAACGTGCGCGGCCCCGCGCCGTGCCAGTGCGACTCGCCGGGCTCGATCCAGACCGTGTCTCCGGCCCTGATCGGCTCGACCGGACCCCCTTCGCGCTGCACGAACCCCTCGCCCTCGGTCACGTGCAGGACCTGGCCGTGCGGATGGCGGTGCCACGCCGTGTGGCCGCCGGGGGCGAAGTGGACGCTGAACATGCGCAGGCGGGACGGGGCGTCGGGCGCGGCGATCTCGTCCAGCCAGACGGTGCCGGTGAAGTGCTCGGCGGGTCCCTGGCGGCTGTCGGGCCGGTTCCGGGTGATGTGCAACGTACGCATCCTCACTGAGTGGTGGTGTCGTCCGGGGTGCGGGCGGCGGTGAGCAGGGCGAGCAGGCCGCGTACCGCCGTGTCGAACGCGGCGGGCGACCCCGACGACCGGGCCAGGACATAGCCGCCCTGCACCGTCGCGACGACCGCCGACGCGATGTCCCGGGGATCGAACGCGGCCGCGAATTCGCCCTGGACGCACCCCTCTTCGACGATCCCGGCGATCCGGTCGCGCAGCCAGTCGAGGGTCTCGGTGACGGGTGCACGCAGCTCGTCGCTGGCGATGACGTCCGGGTCCATCGTGAGCCGCCCGACCGGGCAGCCCTTCAGCACGTCGCGTTCGCGCAGCAGATAGGACTCGATGCGCGCGTACGCCGATCCTTCGCCGCTCAGGACCGCCTCGGCGGTGGCGCGCATCTCCTCGGCGGTGCGCCGGATCGCGGCGAGCGCGAGGTCGGGCTTCCCTGCGAAGTGGTGGTACATGCTGCCCTGGCCCGCGCCCGCGTGCTGCTGGATGGCCTTGGGGCTCGTGCCGACGTACCCCCGCTCCCACAGCAGCTCGCGGGTGGACTCGATCAGGCGCTCCGGAGTGCTCATGAAGGCACTGTACATACTAGTAGGTACAGAGATCCAGTAGTCGGAGCAGTAGCTGGGGCAGCAGGCGGGCGTAGCGGCGGCCGCCGTGCGTACTCCCTCGGTGGTACGCACGGTGCCGCTGGCCGTACGACGACGCGGGGGCACCCCCGGGGCGAGTTTGGAGGCAGTACAGAAACCGCTTCGGAGGAGATGAGTTCAGATGCAGACCCTGGCGCACTGGGACGGCGGGCCCGGCCCGTGGATCCTGTTCTTCCCGCTGATCTGGGCGGCCGTCGTCATCGGCGCCGTCACCCTGCTCCGCCGCACCGTGTGGCGCGGCCGCCGCGGCCCGTTCCGGGGCGCGCTCGGCGCCGCCGGACCCACCGGGCACACCGGCGTCGAAGAGAACTCGCCCATCGCGGTGCTCGGCCGTCGGTTCGCCTCCGGTGAGATCGACGAGGACGAGTACTGGCGTCGGCTGACCGTCCTCAACGAGGAGTTCGGCCGTACCTCCAAGGGCGGTGCGGCATGAGCACCGCCACCGGACGGGTCACCAGGCCCGTGGGCGTCGGCGCCGCTCGCGTCGCCGACGCCGTGAAGGTCTACGGCAGCGGGGACACCGCCGTACGGGCCCTGGACGGGGTGAGCGTCGAGTTTCCTGCCGGACGCTTCACCGCGATCATGGGCCCGTCCGGGTCCGGCAAGTCCACCCTGATGCACTGCGCGGCGGGCCTGGACACCCTCACCTCGGGCGCCGCCTTCATCGGCGACACCGAGCTGGGGAAGCTGGACGACCGGCGCCTGACCCTGCTGCGGCGCGACCGCATCGGGTTCGTCTTCCAGGCCTTCAACCTGGTCCCGACGCTGACCGTCGCCGAGAACATCACCCTGCCCATGGACCTTGCCGGGGTCCGCGGCGACCGTGCATGGGCGGACGCCCTGATCGACGTCGTCGGGCTGCGCGACCGGCTGCACCACCGGCCCGCCGAACTCTCCGGCGGCCAGCAGCAACGCGTCGCCGTGGCACGGGCGTTCGCGGGCCGACCCGACGTCGTCTTCGCCGACGAACCGACCGGCAACCTCGACTCGCGCTCCGGCGAAGAGGTGCTCAACCTGCTCGGCAGGGCGGTGCACCAGATGGGCCGCACCGTCGTCATGGTCACCCACGACCCGGTGGCCGCCGCCCACGCCGACGAGGTCGTCTTCCTCGCCGACGGGCGCCTCGTGGACCGCATGGAGTCCCCGACGGCCGACCGGGTCCTGGACCGGATGAAGGCCTTCGACACGCGACCGCCCACGACGGGATCCGCGGCGCTATCCGACGCACACTCCGCCACGCACGCCGCCGCCACGCCCCACGCGCCCGGCGCCCGGCCCGTCAGGAAGGAGACGTCATCATGAGCTCCCCGAAGCCCCTGGGCTCCCTGAACGCCTCCGTCCGCCTCAGCATGTCGTCACTGCGCGGCCACAGGCGCCGTTTCGCCGGTACGTTCCTCGCCGTCATGCTCGGCGTCGCCTTCCTGGCGGGCACCCTCGTCATGGGCGACACCCTGCGCGCCAGCTTCGACACGATGTTCGGCAACGCCACGAGCGGCACCGACGCCGTCGTCCGCAGCGCCGACACCATCACCACCCCCGACGACACCCGGGGCACCCGCAGGCCGGTCGACACCGGCCTCGTGAAGACGATCGAGAAGAACGGGCAAGTGGCCGCCGCCGCGCCCGACATCGAGGGCGCGGGCCAGCTGCTCGGCAAGAACGGCGAACCCATCGGCGGCAAGGGCCCGCCCACCCTCGCGGGCAACTGGATCGACGACACCGAGCTGAACGCGTACCAACTCGCCGAGGGACGCGCCCCGTCCCGGCCCGGCGAGGTCGTGGTCAACCGCGGCGCCGCGGAGACCGGCGACCTGAAGATCGGCGACACGACGACGCTGCGCGCCCCCGACCCCGTGCAGGTGAAGATCGTGGGCCTCGCGACCTTCGGCGGCGAGGACGGCATGGCGCAGACCACCTTCACCGGCATGACACTGGCCGACGCCGAGAAGTACCTCACCCCGAAGCCCGGCGAAGCCTCGGCCATCCGGGTGCGGGCCGGACCCGGCGTGAGCGAGCAGGGGCTCGTCGACGCGCTGACTCCCGTACTGCCCAAGGGCGTTGAGGCCATCACCGGTGAGGCGTCGGCCGCGGAGAACACCGACAACATCTCCGGCCAGTTCCTCACCGTCTTCACCAGCTTCCTGCTGGTCTTCTCCGGAGTGGCCCTGCTGGTCGCCACCTTCAGCATCCACAACACCTTCGCCATCGTCGTCGCCCAGCGCACCCGCGAGAACGCGCTCCTTCGCGCGCTCGGCGCCTCGCGCCGACAGGTCACCGTCTCGACCCTCGTCGAGGCGAGCGCCGTCGCCGTCATCGCGTCGGCCGCGGGGCTGGCGGGCGGCATCGGCGTCGCGGCAGGACTGCAGGCGCTCTTCCCGGCCATCGGATTTCCCTTCCCTGAGGGCGACTTGGTGATCAGCGTGCTCTCCATGCTGCTGCCGCTCGCCGTCGGCGTCGTGGTCTGCCTGGGCTCCGCGCTGCTGCCCGCCGTACGGGCCGGGCGCACCGCTCCGCTCGCCGCGCTGCGCGAGACGGCCGTCGACCACTCCGGCGCCTCGCGTCGTCGTGCCGTCGCCGGCACCGGCCTCGCCCTGGCCGCCGTGGGCCTCGCCCTCACCGGGGTCCTGGTCGATCCCTCCATCTGGCTGGCGGGCGCGGGGGCGGTGCTGGCCCTCGTCTCCTTCGTGGTGCTCGGGCCCGTCGCCTCCTCGCGAGCGGTACGCGTCCTCGGCGGGCCCCTCGACCGGCTGCGCGGCGTCACCGGAGGCCTCGCCCGGCGCAACGCCCTGCGCAGCCCCAGGCGGACCGCGGCCACCGCGAGCGCGCTGATGATCGGCGTCGCCGTCGTCTCCCTCTTCACCGTCTTCGGCGCCTCGCTGAAGGCCACGATGGACCAGACCGTGAACCGTTCCTTCGCCGGAGACATCGCGGTCAGCACCCCCGCCTTCGGCGCGGGCGGCAGCGGGCTGAGCCCGAAGCTGGCCCCCGCGCTCGCGAAGCAGCCCGAGGTCGAGACCGCCGTCGGCCTCGGCAAGGGCGCCGCGGAGGTCAACGGTGAGGGCCGCGTCCTGACCGTCACCGACCCGGGGCCCTTCGCGAACTCCTTCGACCTCGGCGATGTCGACGGATCGCTGGGAGCGCTCGGCGACCGCGGCATCGCGATCACCAGGTCGGAGGCGGACAAGCAGGACCTGAAGGTCGGCTCCCGGGCCGGTCTTGCCTTCGCCGACGGCAAGAAGGAGACCTTCACGGTCCGTGCCGTCTTCGGCAGGTCGGAGCTCGCCGGTGACTACGTCATCAGCCGCGAGGCCTGGGCGCCGCACCGCATGCAGGACTCCGACAGCGTCGTCTCCGTCACGTTCAAGGACGGGGTGAGCCCGGCCGAAGGCAAGGCCGCGGTCGCCGCGACGGCGAAGGGCTACGGCAATCCGGATGTGCAGACCCGCTCCGAGTACGCGGAGGCCTCCGCGAGCGGCATCGACATGATGCTCACCCTCGTCTACGCCCTGCTCGCCCTCGCGGTGCTCATCGCCCTGCTCGGCATCGCCAACACGCTGACCCTCGCGATCCACGAACGCACCCGTGAGCTGGGCCTGTTGCGCGCGGTCGGCCAGACCAGGGCCCAACTGCGCGCCATGGTCCGCTGGGAGTCGGTGCTCGTCGCCGCCTTCGGCACGGCGGGCGGGCTCGTGCTGGGCGGCTTCCTCGGCTGGGTGCTCGTCAAGGCGTCGGACAGTACGACCGAGAGCGCCTTCGCGTTCGCCGTGCCACCGGTGCAGCTGGTGGTGGTCGCCCTGGTCGGGCTGGCGGCGGGCGCCTTGGCGGGCCTGCGTCCGGCTCGGCGGGCGGCGCGCCTCGATGTGCTGCGGGCCATCGCCACCGAGTGACGCCCGGGCGCCGGGCGACGCCCTCCCCGCCCGCGTACACGAAGGGACTTGCACGCAGGGGAGCGCACCCGGAACGGACGATCACCGCCCGGTCAGCCGACAACGGCCGACCGGGCGGGAGTCTTCTCTGCCGCCCCGTATACGGGATACGAGGACATGGCCACCGTGGGGGAGGGTGCGGGGAGCGTGAACCACACGACTTTTCCCGCGTCGCCCTGCGGGCGCACGCCCCAGCTCTCGCTCACCGCCGCGACCATCGCGAGCCCCCTGCCACAGGTGGCGAAGGGCTCCGCGTCATGAAGCTGGGGGAGGCGTGGATCGTGGTCGTGGACGGAGACCGTGAGGCGGTCGAGCAGCAGCTCGATCTCCACGGTGCACATCTTGTCCGGCTCGGCATGCCGGTGGACGTTGGTAAGAAGTTCCGTCACACCGAGGGCTGCCTGGTCTATCAATGGATCGAGATGCCAGTAGCGCAACTGCGCAGATACGATTCTGCGGACCTGGCCGATCCGCGACGGCAGGGCTTGCAGCTCTACCGTGCAATGCCTGCTTGGCTGGCTGATCACGGCTGCGACTCCCCGAATTGAGGTCCGGAAGAAGGCGACGATCGGATCCAGCAGGGGCCGCGGGGTCTGCCGCCTGCTGTGCGGCCGGCGGGGCTGGTTCGCAGCGTCATCGCCGGTAAACCCAGAGTGATGTGAGACCAGAGTGACTCAGGGGGTGCGGGCATGCAACTCGCGCGTCGCGTCGAGCGGCCCTGTCAGCTACTGGGAAGGCGGTGCTCCGTGGCGCTGCGCACCGCCTCGATGAACCTGCGCACCGTCGGCGGACCGGCTTCCCCGGGGCGTGGTTCGTGCTCGCCGAGCGTGAGCCGATAGCGGGTGCCGTTCACCTCGGCGAGAGCCCGGTCGTCCGATGCGAACCACGGCTTGCCCGTGCGCACCGCCTGCACCGGGGCACTGTCGATCTCCGTGCCGTAGCTGGTCAGCAACTCCAGCCTGCCGTCGGTGATGCGGACCTCGCCGGCCCGGGTGAGGGAGCGCAAGCGCCGCCCGATCCGCACACCCGTGGCCGTGAACTCCGGCTCCGCCATGGCACTCCGCCCCCTAGTGCGTTGTGGGTGAACCGCTCCGGGATGAGACAGCTGCCCCGTGCGGTGAAGTCTGCACGTCCCAGGCGTCGAGCACCAGTACGCATGGAGACGTCGGCCAGGGGCTTTTGTGACGCCCGCGACGGCGCGCCGTCAAGCTTTCCCCAAGGCTGTGACAGCTGCTCCTTTGAGGGTCTCAAAGGTGTGTTTATGCAGGTGAGGCCGGTGTTGGGGGTGTTTAAGATCGAGGTGTACGGCCGCGTCGAAATCGCGTCCGGCACGACGCGAAGGAGCCCCGCCGTGAGCACCCCACAGCAGTTTCGAGCCGACGAGCCCATGCCGACGCTCGACGTCGACCACAGCGACGAAACGTACCGGGCATGGCTCAAAGAGGCCGTCCGCAAGGTCCAGGCCGACGCCAACCGCTCGGCCGACACACACCTGCTGCGCTTCCCGCTGCCCGAGCACTGGGGCATCGACCTGTACCTCAAGGACGAGTCGACCCACCCGACCGGCAGCCTCAAGCACCGCCTCGCCCGCTCACTGTTCCTCTACGGCCTGTGCAACGGCTGGATCAGGCCAGACCGTCCGGTCATCGAGGCGTCCAGCGGGTCCACGGCCGTCTCCGAGGCGTACTTCGCGAAGCTGATCGGGGTGCCCTTCATCGCGGTGATGCCCCGCACGACCAGCGCGGAGAAGATCCGCCTCATCGAGTTCCACGGGGGCCGGTGCCACTTCGTGGACGACTCGCGCACGATGTACGCGGAGTCCGCTGCCCTCGCCGTCCAGACGGGCGGGCACTACATGGACCAGTTCACCTACGCGGAGCGCGCCACCGACTGGCGGGGCAACAACAACATCGCCGAGTCGATCTACCAGCAGCTGCGGCTGGAGCGCTACCCCGAACCCACCTGGATCGTCGCCACGGCGGGCACCGGCGGCACCTCGGCGACCATCGCGCGCTACGTCCACTACATGCAGCACGACACCCGCCTCTGCGTCGCCGACCCGGAGAACTCCTGTTTCTTCGACGGATGGACGAAGAACGACCCGGACGCGTCGAGCGACTGCGGCTCCCGCATCGAGGGCATCGGCAGGCCCCGCATGGAGCCGAGCTTCGTGCCCGGCGCCATCGACCGCATGATGAAGGTGCCGGACGCGGCGTCCGTGGCCGCCGTACGCGCCCTGGAGCAGGCCATCGGCCGCAAGGCGGGCGGCTCGACCGGCACGGGCCTGTGGAGCGCGCTGCGGATCGTCGCCGAGATGGTGGCCGCGGGGCGCACGGGCAGCGTCGTCACGCTGCTCTGCGACCCCGGTGACCGTTATCTGGACAAGTACTACTCGGACGCGTGGCTGGCCGAACAGGGCCTGGACATCGCGCCCTACGCGCAGGCGATCGACACCCTGCTGGCCACGGGGGCGTGGCCCGAGTAACCGGCTCGGGCGCGGCTGTGCCTCCCCGGCTGGTGGAAGTGGCTACGCCTTGGCCGAGGCGAGCCGCTTGTCCAAGGTCGTGACGGCGTCCCGGAACGCCCGGCCGAGGCCCGCGCGGCCGAGCTTCAGGGCGACGCGCAGCGGGGCGGGGCCGTCCACGGCGAACGTCCACTGGACACGGGTGCCGGTGCCGCCGCTGCCCGGGGAGAGCCGCCACTCCTCGACGAGGGCACGCAGGCCGGGCGCGTTCGTCTCGTCGATGCGGTAGGCGTACCGCTCAGGGCCCTCGGCCGCCAGGACCGACTCCTGGAAGCGCGTGCCGCCCTTGAGCCGGACCTCGCGGCCCGCGCCGCCCCCGGTCGGCCGGCACAGGGTCACCGCGGTGAACCACTGGGGCCAGCCGGTCACGTCGTCGGCCAGGGCGCGGTACACCGCATCGGGAGGTGAGCCGATCTCACGGGCGAAGACCAGACGCACCGGAGCGGTCTGAACGAAGTCGAGCCCAACAGGGCTCAGTCGGCGTGCCATTGAACGCTGCCCCCCAGCGGAACGGGACGGTTGACCGGGCACCGTCACCATAGCTGGCGGTCCGTCAGATGTCTGCGCGGGCACCGGAGTCGTCGACGTCCACGGCGTCGTCGTCAGCAGCCGCCACGCCGTCGCCCTCATGGGGCGTCGCGAGCTCGCCCGTCACCACGATCCGGTTCACATGCTCGGAGATCTCCACACGCGCCTCCGCCGCAAGCCCCCCGTCCGTCACCAGCGTGTCGACCTGCGAGAGCGAGGCGAACGAACTCAGGCCCACCGTCCCCCACTTGGTGTGGTCCGCGACGACCACCACGCGCCGCGCCGACTGCACCAGGCGCCGATTGGTCTCCGCCTCGGCCAGGTTCGGCGTCGAAAGACCGGCCTCCAGCGATATGCCGTGCACACCGAGGAAGAGCACGTCGAAGTGGAGCGCCCTGATCGCCTGGTCCGCGACGGGACCGACCAGCGAGTCCGACGGGGTCCGCACGCCGCCGGTCAGCACCACCGTCGCCGCGCCCTGCCGCTGACCCGAGGTGCGCTGCGCGGAGTGGAAGACGTCCGCAACCCGCACCGAGTTCGTCACCACCGTCAGGTCCGGCACGTCCAGGAGGTGGTGTGCCAGCGCATACGTCGTCGTACCACCGGACAGGGCGATCGCCGTGCCGGGGGCCACCAGGGACGCCGCGGTCCGCGCGATGTCCTCCTTGGCCGTCAGCTCCAGGCCCGACTTGGCCTCGAACCCCGGCTCGTGCGTGCTCGCCTCCATCACCGGGACCGCGCCGCCGTGCACCTTCTCCAGCACGCCCTGGCGGGCCAGCGCGTCGAGATCGCGGCGGACCGTCATGTCGGACACCCCGAGCTTGCGGGTGAGTTCGTTGACCCGGACGCCGCCGCGGCGGCGCACCTCGTCCAGGATCAGGGCGCGGCGCTGCTCGGCCAGGAGGTTCTGATTGTCGCTCACGCCCGGTCCGGCCCTTCTGCCCCGTCATGCCCGGCGCGCCCGCCCGGCGCGCTGCCTCATCCTCGCACGGGCCACCGACAGCCGTGCCACCGACCGGGTGAGCCGCCCGCGGCTGGGAACAATCAGGAGGGGGAGATTGCGTGACGAGGGGTGCGCAGGGGGCCCCGAGTCGAGATCCTTGTCCCCTCACCAGGCGCATCTCGGGGGAAGCGGAACAGTGGAGCGTGCCAAGCAGGACGAGACGGCCCTCGAACTCCTGGTCCACGGAGTCGGGGGGACCACACCGGAAGAGATGCTGGGCGACCCGCGCACCGTGCGGGTCTCCGGCGACGACACGGCGGCGGTGTTCCGCCGCACCGAGGACGCCGACGCGGAGCGGCGCCCCGACGACTACCGCGGCAAACCGGTGCCCGAGGCGTACGTCTGGTGCAATCTGACCTCCGGCAACGGCTCCCGGGCCCTGTGGCTCCTGCTGCTGCCCTTCATGGTGGTCAACCTCGCCCACTGGATGCGGCCCACCTCCCGCCACCGCAAACGACTCGTGCGTACGTACGGCCTGCTGGTGCGGCTCGTCGGGCTCACCCTCACCGTGCTGCTCGTCGCCGCCGCCTGCGAGATCGCGCTCGACCTCACCGCCTGGCAGTGCGCGGGCACCCCCGAGTGCGCAGGCGACCGCGCCTGGCTCGGCTTCCTCGCCACCGACGGCTCCGGCAACGGCGGCTGGTGGTCCCAGCCCGGCCGCCGCCTCGCCCTCGCCGCGCTCCTGCCCGTCGCCCTGACCGGCCTCCTCTGGTACCTGTCCCACCGAACGTGGAGCGCGTACGAATCCCAGCAGCCGCTGCCCCAGCAGCCCGATCCGGAGGAGGAGACCAGCCGCACCGCACTCGGCAGGCCCGGGTTCTGGTACGGACGCAGGCTGGTGGCCCGGCTGCGCGCCGCCCACACGGCGGCGGGCCTGCTCACCGTCGCCGCGGCCGTCGGCACCTCGGCGGCGCGGTACGACCGGCGTCCCAGCGGCCCAGGACCGCTCGACTTGATCGGCTGGGCACTCGACGCGACGCTCGTGCTGGGCGGGGCAGTCGTGGTGTGGGTGGTCTGCCGCAGGGGGCGTTCGGAGAACAGGCTGGACAAGGCGCTGGACAAGACGCTGGTCCGCTGGCTGCCGCTGGGCGCGCTCGTCCTGCTCGCCCTCGTCCTGCTGTACGCGGGCTGGTCGCGCCCCGGCTGGCGCTCAGAGGGCAGGCTGCCGGGCGACGCGACGTTCGGCGGCATCGCGCTCGTCCAGGGCCTCCTGATCCTCTGCCTCGCGGTGATCGCCCACCTGCTCTACCGAACCTCTCCCGACACCCGCACCGCCATCCGCGGCTTCGGCGGTCCCGCCGTCGCCATGCTGTCCTGCGCCCTCGGCGGCGTCATGACCGGCGGCGGGGCGCAGCGCGTCTCGGACTGGCTGGACGGCACCCAGGGCTCGATCGACGGGCCCGCCCTGGTGCTCACCTGGCAGGCCTCGGTAATCCCGCCGCTCCTCGTGGTCGTCGCGGTGCTGTGCGGCTGGTTCGGCTTCCGCACGGTCCAGCGCAAGCGCAGGGAGATGGCGCGGATGGCGGTGGACTATCCCGACGAGCGCAAGGACTCCACCCGCACCCGCCGCATCGCGGGCACCCGCGCGCGTGCCGCCCTCACCGACCGCGCGCCCCTGCTCGTCGGCATCATCTCGACCGTGACACTGCTCCTCGGCGCCGCCGCGCTCACGGGCGCATGGATGTCGAACGAGGTGCCGGGGCAGGCCGCGGACGGCATGCCCGACGTCCTGGAGGGAGCGGCGCAGACCTCCCAGGCGCTCGGCTCCTGGCTGATCGGCTTCGGCTTCATACTCTTCGTCACCTGGGGCCGCCGCGCCTACAAGGACCCCTCGGCCCGCCGCACCATCGGCATCCTCTGGGACGTCGGCACCTTCTGGCCGCGCGCCGCCCACCCCTTCGCCCCGCCCTGCTACGCCGAGCGCGCGGTGCCCGACCTGACCTGGCGGATGGCCAGTTGGACGCGGGCCACCAGCGCCACCGGCGGTCGGCTCGTCCTCTCCGGACACTCCCAGGGCAGTGTCCTCGCGGCGGCCGCCGCCTGGCAGCTGCGTCCTTCGGTCCGCAGGCGCGTCGCCCTGCTCACCTACGGCTCGCCCCTGGAGCGGCTGTACGGCAGGTGGTTCCCGGCCCACTTCGGCCCGGCGGCCCTGACCTCCCTGCACCGCGAGGTCGACTGCTGGCGCAACCTGTACCGCACCACCGACCCGATCGGCGGCCCCATCCAGCTGCACGGCGACTGCGGCCCGCAGGTCGACCGCGCCGCCCTCAAGGACCCCCTCGCCTACGGCCGCACCGAGGAACACCCGCTGCCCGCACCGATCCTCGGCCACGGCGACTACCAGGCGGACCCCGCGTTCGCGGAGGAACGGGCGCGGCTCCTGGCCCGCCTCAAGCCGGACGTACCGGCGCCGAGGCCCTCGGCGTTCCCGGCAAAGGCCCCGGCGTCCGCCGCGGCGGAAGACGTCACACCGGCTCCGGCAGATCCTCCGGATACAGCAGCGTGAGGTCGTCCGTGCTCGGCTCGCCGAACTGGGCGACCCGGCCCGCGTGCCGCTCCACCATCGCCTCGAAGGTCTGACGCGCGGTACGGCCGTTGCCGAACGCGGGACCCTTGGGGAGCACCGTGAAGTACTTGAGCAGCGCCTCGGACGTGCCCGTGCCCAGGCGGTACTCGTGCTCGTCGGCCTGTTGCTCCACGATCCGCAGCAGCTCCTCGGGCGCGTAGTCGCTGAAGGTGATGGTCCGTGAGAAGCGGGACGCCACTCCGGGGTTCACGGAGAGGAACCGCTTCATCTCCGCGGTGTATCCCGCGACGATCACCACGACGGCCTCGCGATGGTCCTCCATCAGCTTCACCAGCGTGTCGATGGCCTCGCGGCCGAAGTCGCGCCCGGAGTCCTCGGGCGAGAGCGCGTACGCCTCGTCGATGAACAGCACGCCGCCGCGCGCCCGGTCGAAGGCCTCCTGGGTGCGGATCGCCGTCGAGCCGATGTGCTCGCCGACCAGGTCGACGCGGGACACCTCGACGAGGTGGCCGCTCTCCAGGACACCCAGCGAGGCGAGGATCTCTCCGTAGAGACGGGCGACCGTCGTCTTGCCGGTGCCGGGGGAGCCGGTGAAGACCAGGTGACGGCGGACGGAGGCGGCCTTGAGACCGGCCTGCTGCCTGCGGCGGCCCACCTCGATCATGTCGGTGAGGGCGCGCACCTCGCGCTTGACGCTGTCCAGGCCGACCAGGGCGTCGAGTTCACCGAGGACCTCCGTGGAGGCCCGGGAGCTCTTCTCCTCGGCGGGGGGCGCCGTCGGCTGCTGGGTCTGCTGGGCGGGCAGGGCGCCGAGCAGGCCCACGGTCTGGGTGGCCGTCTGCACGGTGGGTGCCGACTGTGCCGGTGCCCCGGGGGAGCGCAGGCCGCCGCTCTCGTCGCTCGCGCAGTCCTCGACGAGCGGGCCCTCCTCCGCGAACTCGAAGCCGCCGCGCGCGCACCGCTCGGTGCGGCACTTCTTCAGCGTCGTACGACAGCCGTCTATGACGTGGAAGCCATAGCCGCCGCTGTCGCTGACCCGGCAGCCGTGGAAGCTGCCGCGGCCGCCCGCCGACACATAGAAACCGGCCTCGGCGGGTGCCGTGACCGTGCAGCGCTCGATGGTCGGGTCCGCGCCCTTGGTGACGATCACACCCGTCTGGACGTTGTCGACCGTGCAGTTGGCGAGGGTGCCGCCGCTGCCGTGATCGCGGAACCAGGCGCCCGTCGCGGCCTCGCGGATGCGGCAGTCGTCGAGCTGCGCGGTCGCACCGTCGCTCACCGACACCGCGGTGTTGCGCACTTGGGAGAGGTCGCTGTCGACGACGTCGGTGCGCGAGCCGCGGTCCAGGACGAACAGCGCGTCCGGCACGTCGTGCACCCGGCACGACTCCAGGACGGCCGTCGCGCCGTCGCTGACCCAGACCGCCGGATAGTCGCCGGTGCTGTCGTGGATCTCGCACTGGTTGGCGTCTACGCGTGTGCCCGGGTCCCAGACCGACAGGCCGTTGCGCCCGAACCGGCTCACCGTGGACCGGGTGAGGGTGAGCACGGAGCGCGAGCGCAGATCGATCGCGTTCTCCGGGATGTCGTGGATGCGGCAGTCGGCCAAAGTGAGCACGGCGTCCGTGTCGAGCGTGATGCCGTCGGAGGTGGTGCGGTGCACGTCGCAGTCGGTCAGGTGCGCCGCGGCCCGCCCGGTGACCTGCACGCCCGAGCCCTTGACCTCGTACACCTCGCAGCCGATCGCCTCAAGACCCGTGTGCTCCCCGGTCACCGAGAGGCCCGCGCCCGAGGCGTGGTGCACCCGGCACCGCTCCAGACGGGGGTGGGCGCCCCCGCGCACCGCGACGCCGGACTGGCCCGCCGCGACGATCTCGCACTCCTCGAAGACACCGCCGCCGCCGTCGAGCACCGCGATGCCGATGCCGCCGGGGTTGTCGACGGTGCAGCGGCGCACCGTCGGACGCGCCCCGCCGCGCACTTCGAGCCCGGCCGCGGACCGGGTGACCACCCGGATGCCGATGAGCTCCGGTGCCCCCTCCTCGACGAGCAGCGCGGGCGCGGACGAGTCCTGGCCCTCGACGTGCAGGTCCTGTATGACCGCGGAGGCGCGGACGGTCAGCGGCACCCCGTCGGACGGCGCGATGCGCACCGAGCCGGGGGAGCTCTCGGGGCCGCGCAGCGTCACCGCGCGCTGGACGACGAGGTTCTCGCGGTACGTGCCGGCGGCGACGGTCAGTACGTCCCCGTCGCTCGCGGCCTCCAAGGCAGCGGCGAGCGATGCGTACTCGCCGGTGCGGCGCCGCCACCGCGACGTGCCGGTGTGCGTCACCTGGACCGTGCCCTGTGCCATGGAGTTGCTCTGCCCCCACCTTGTCGTACGCGGGACCTTGCGGCGTTGTGGTGTGTCACTGCATGTCGTGGCACTGCGCAAGGAGCCGAGGAGTTCGGCCGGTCCACCGTAGCGCGCGCGAGCAGGCGGAGTTGACCCGATCGCCGGGGTGGGTCCGTCAGGAGCCGGTGCCGGTCCGCCCCCAGTCGGGTCCGGCCTTCTCCCACGCCCGGTCAAGCCGTGCGTGACGCGCGCGCACCATGCGCCAGAGGATCAGCCTGCGGGTGCCCTCGATGAGCCCCGCGCTCGCCGTGGCGGCGCCGAATCCGGCAAGCACCGCGTGGGTCGTCGCCGTGGCGCCGTCCAGCGGGCGGCCGACGACGCGGCCGTGCTCGTCCGTCCAGAGCCTGAAGTGGTCGCCGGGGTCGGGGGATTTGAGGTCGGACAGCACCACGCCGTAGTGATCGGTGTGGTCCGGGGCCTGCCAGCGGGCCAGGACGCGGCTGTGCGCGTCGCGTGCCGATGAGGTCTCGGGGTCGGGGTCGATCGGGGACGAGCCGACCTTGCGCAGGACGGTGCCGGTGATCGCGTGGCGGTCCTCGTGCTGCTGGTGCACCGAGGCGAGGAGGGCGTCCCGCGACAGGCTCGCGGTGAACGCTCCGACGACCGGGACGCCGACGATGATCAGCAGCAGGGCGGCCAGGGCCAGCCAGGCCTCGACCAGGTCGGTGCCACGGCGCAGCGGATTGCGCCGCCACCGCCACAGGCCGACGATTGCTCGCACTGCCCTGCACCCCCTTCCGCGTCCGTCCTAACCGGAAACGGCACGGCCTACGTGCGAGTGGCGAGAAGAGAGAGCGAAATCACTCTCTGCAGCCGCCTCCCTCCGCTGCGCTTCATGCCCACGATCCCAACGTCCGTGCCCCGGCGTCGAGTTCCCATTCGGGCAGCGGTCATTCGAGGATCGTGAACGCGTCACCGACGCGGATCTTTCCGGTGGATTCAGGCACCAGATTCTGCCCGAAGACGAGTTGGTCGCCGAAGCGGCGGTGCCGGGCCAGTGTCCGCAGGGGCTCCTTGCCGCGCTCCGCGGTGTGCTGGTCGGTGGTCGTCACGACGCAGCGCCCGCACTTCTTGACGACGCGGAAGGTGGCGTCGCCGATGGCGACGCGCCGCCAGTCGTCCTCGGCCCAGGGCGGGGTGCCCGCCACGACGACATTGGGCCGGAAGCGGTTCATGGGCAGCGGGCCCTCGTCGGAGTGGTCGCCCTGGGCGATGAGGGAGTTGAGCGCGTCGAGTGAGGAGAGGGCGGTGAGCAGCAGCGGAAAGCCGTCCGCGAAGCCGACCGTCTCCCCGGCCCTGCCGTACGCCGGGTCCACGGGGCGGCGGGTCGCCGGGTCGTCGAGGTGGACGAGCCGGACGTCCGTGTCCAGGTGGGCGCTGAACCAGGCGTGCGCCGCGTCCTCGGCGGGCACCGCCTCGATCTTGTCGCGCCAGATCTCCACCGGCACGGTCCTGCCGGGCTCGGGCACGCCGACGGTGAGGGCCTCGCGGCCGGGCGCGGACACACGGATGCCGCCGCCGGGCTGTGGCTCGGCGGCGACCAACGCCATGCGCGGATGCGGTCGTTGCGACACGAACCGTCCGTCGCCGTCGACCAGCATCCATCGACGGTCACCCGCGGGCCCCCAGGGCTCGACGACGGCCTCACGCGGAGCGTGCCCCCTGGCCGCCTTGAGCGGGTGAACGTGGATGGACCTCAGTGCTGGGTACGGCATGCGGCCATCCTGCCAGCAGCCGCTGACAGCGGACGGCCGCCGACGATCAGTACCCGCGGTAGGGGCGGTTGTACGGATCCTCGTACGACGCGGGGGCCGGGCGGGGCGCCGCGGGGCGCATCGCCTCGTACCCCGTGCCGGGGGCGGGCCGCTGGGGCTGGGCTCCCGGATAGCCGCGCGGTCCCGCGGTCTGCTGCGGGATGTACGGCGCGGGCGCCTGCTGCAGCGGTGCGTGCTGCTGGGCCTGCTGGTAGCCGTACGCCTGGTTGGGATGGGAAGGGGCGGCCGGCAGCGCGGGCAGTGCGGGCGGCAGCGCGGGCAGGTGACTGCCCGTGTCGTACGCGGAGGGGACCCGGATCGGGGCGATCTGAGGAGTGCCCCGCTCTGCAACGAGGGAGTCGTAGATCGGAGTGTCCGGGAAGGACGGCGCGGAGTAGTAACCGCCGCCATAGGTGGAGCGGGGGGAGGTCATGCTCCATAAGTTAAGCCCTTGATGTGCTGGTTGGGGAGACCGATAAGAGGGTTGTTTTACGTGTCGGCTGTGACTGTGGATCCCCAATGCGAGCGAACTTGGGAAAATCGGTCGCCGAACGATGTTCGGATCGTGTAAAGGCCGAGCTCCTGAGGGGTTACCTGGGGTTGGCCGTGGGGCCCGCGCGACACGGTCGTGGGCCTCCGCATGGTCCGGGTAATAGGTTGGTCATGAACGGAAACGGCGGGCCCAGCCGGATGGCGACTTACGATGGGGGCGGACATGACAATGTCTAAAGGATCGAATGTTCCCGTACCGGCACCCGCGGTACGGATCGAATTGGGCTGGGGTTCCGGAGCCGGAGTGCCGGACGCCGACGCGTCCGCGCTGTTGCTGTCACCTTCCGGAAAGGTGCGCTCGGACGCCGACTTCGTCTTTTACAACCAGCCCGGGCACTCCTCCGGCGCGGTGCGCCACGAGGGCAAGCAGCGCTCCGGCAACGGCGTGAGCGACGTGCTGAGCGTCGACCTCGCGCGCGTGGAGCCCGGGATCGAGTCCGTGGTGCTCGCCGCGTCGGCCGACGGCGGCACTTTCGGCCAGGTCCCCGGCCTGTACATCCGCGTCCTCGACGCGGCGAGCGGCGCCGAGATCGCGCGCTACGACAGCGCGGACGCGACCGTGGAGACCGCCTTCGTCCTCGGCGAGCTCTACCGTCGGCAGGGTGCCTGGAAGTTCCGCGCCGTCGGCCAGGGGTACGGCAGCGGCCTCGAAGGGCTCGCCACGGACTACGGCATTTCGGTGGACGAGCCGCAGCAGGCCGCCCCCGCTCCGGCGGCCCCGCCCGCGCCCGTCGCCGCGCCTCCCGCTCCCGCGGCGCCTCCGGCCCCTCCCGCGGCCCCTCCCGCCCCGGTCACCCAGCCCCCGGCCGCCCCCGCGCCGCCGCCCGCCGCGGCCCCCGCGCCCGTGCGCCTGACCAAGGTCACGCTGACGAAGGACGCGCCGTCCGTCTCCCTGACGAAGCAGGGCGGCACCTCGGGCGGCATGCGCGTGAACCTCAACTGGGAGGTGCGCAAGCAGTTCAAGGGCTGGGGCGCCAAGCTCGGCAGGGCCGTCGCCATGCACGCCGACCTCGACCTCGACCTCTGCGCCCTCTACGAACTCACCGACGGCCGCAAGGGAGTCGTCCAGGCGCTCGGCAACGCCTTCGGTTCGCTGAACCAGCCGCCGTACATCCTGCTCGACGGCGACGACCGCACCGGCGCCGTCGCCACCGGTGAGAACCTCACCATCAACCTCGACCACATCAAGGACTTCCGGCGCATCGTCATCTTCGTGACCATCTACGAAGGCGCGCGCAGCTTCGCCGACCTGAATGCCACGGTCACCCTCCAGCCGCAGCACGGCGCCCCCGTCGACTTCTCCCTCGACGAGTGCACGGTCCCCTCGACCGTCTGTGCGCTGGCCCTGATCACCAACAACGGCGGCGACCTCGTCGTCCAGCGGGAGGCCCGCTATCTGGTGCCGGACCGCGGCGTGAGCCCGCAGCGCACCATGGACCACACCTACGGGTGGGGCATGAACTGGACGCCCGGCAGGAAGTAGCAGGTCAGTGCTGCTCGGGCGAGGGCTCCGGAGACGCGGTGTCGGGGCGTGCGTACGTACGCCCCTTCCACGCGGCACCACGCCCCCTGTAGTGCTGCACCGCCGAGTCCACCGTCATCAGGAGGTAGAGGAACGCGGTGCCGGGCAGCAGCAGCGCGAGCGGGAGCGGCTGGCGGTAGTAGCGGACCATCGGCAGATACGTCGCCGTCATCACCAGCCAGGCGAGGCCACCGGCGACCGCCGCTGCCCGGCTGCCCGTGGCGAGTCCCGCGAACAGCGCCACCGGAGGGGCGAGATACAGCACGGCGAGACCGGCGACCGTGCCGATGAGCAGCAGGACGTTGTGCCGCAGCTGGGCGTACGCGCTGCGCGAGACCATCCGCCACAGGTCGCCGAGGCGGGGATAAGGCCGCACGCTGTCCACGCCCTCGGCGAGCCCGAGCCAGATGTGGCCGCCCGAGCGCTTCACCGCCCGCGCGAGCGCCACGTCGTCGATCACCGCCTGCCGGATGGCATCGGGGATCCGGGCGCGCTCGGCGGCGTCCGTGCGCAGCAGCACACAGCCGCCCGCCGCGGCGGCCGTCCGCGACCCCTTCCCGGCGATCCACCGGAAGGGATAGAGCTGCGCGAAGAAGTACACGAAGGCCGGGACCACCAGACGCTCCCACAGGCTCTCCACCCGCAGTCTGGCCATCTGTGACACGAGGTCGTAGCCCCCGCTGCCCGCCGCGGCCACCAACTGGCGCAGGCTGTCCGGTTCATGGGCGATGTCCGCGTCGGTGAGCAGCAGATACTCGGGGTCCCGCGCGCGGGCCAGACCGATGCCATGACGTACCGCCCAGAGCTTGCCCGTCCAGCCCGCGGGCGGCTCGCCAGGGGAGCCGACGGTCAGCGGCAGCCCGCCGTGGCGCTCGGCCAGCGCCCGCGCCAGCTCGCCCGTGCCGTCCGAACTCCCGTCGTCGACAAGGAAGACCTCGGCCCGCCCCGGATAGTCCTGCGCGAGCAGCGAGGGCAGGCTCAGCGGCAGCACCGCCGCCTCGTCCCGCGCGGGCACGACGACACCGACCGAAGGCCAGTCGGCGGGATCCCGGCGTGGCGGCAGACGCATGTCCGTACGCCAGAAGAAGCCCTGCCCCAACAGCAGCCACAGCCACGCGGCAAGCGATCCGGTGGCGATCCACGCAACGGCGCTCATCCGCCGAAGTCTGCCCCACGGGACGGTGCCTGTGGGGCCCATCGACTATGGTGACCGGGTGAAGATCGCGCTCATGGACTCCGGCATCGGACTGCTCGCCGCGGCGGCCGCGGTGCGTCGCCTTCGGCCCGACGCCGATCTCGTCCTCTCCTCGGACCCGGACGGCATGCCCTGGGGACCGCGCACTCCGGAGGACCTCACCGAGCGCGCCGTCGCCGTCGCCGAAGCCGCCGCCGCACACCGTCCCGACGCGCTGATCGTGGCCTGCAACACCGCCTCCGTGCACGCGCTGCCCACCGTGCGGGCCCGCCTTGAGCCCGGCATCCCGGTCATCGGGACCGTTCCGGCGATCAAGCCCGCGGCCGCGGGCGGCGGACCCGTGGCCATCTGGGCCACGCCCGCCACCACCGGCAGCCCCTATCAGCGCGGGCTCATCGACGACTTCGCGAACGGGGTCGAGGTCACCGAGGTGCCCTGCCCCGGCCTCGCCGACGCCGTGCAGTACGCGGACGAGGCGGCCATCGACGAGACGATCGCAGCCGCCGCGGCCCTCACGCCGCGCGATGTAAGGGCCGTCGTCCTGGGCTGCACCCATTACGAGCTGGTTGCCGAGCGTATTCGTGCCGCCGTCCAGCAGCCCGGTCGGCCGCCGCTGGTCCTGCACGGTTCGGCCGGTGCGGTGGCGGCCCAGGCGCTGCGCAGGGCCGACGCCGCCGTGGGCGCCTCGGCCGTCACGCCAGGCCTCACCGTCCTGCTCAGCGGGCGCGAGGAGCAGCTGCCCCTGGCGGCACTCACGTACGCCGAGGGGCGCATGCTCGCGGAGACCAGCCCGGCGCTCTGACGCGGCTGTCACGCTCCGTCACGCGGTGGCTTCGCGGCGGAATCTGAGTAGTCTCGACTGCATGAAGGACCACGCCCCCGAAGAGCGGGCCGCATCCGACAGCCCGCACGAAGTCTGGACCGGACGCGCGACCAACCGCGTCCAGTGGCTGCTCGCGTGCGCCGGTGCCGCCTGCATGGCGCTCGGCATCGAGCTCGCGGTCGATTCCATGTGGACCTCGGGCGTCGCACCGCTGGCCATGTCCGTCGTGGGATGCATCGCCGTCGGACTCCTGATGCTCTTCGGGACGCTCGCCTTCGTCCATGTGGCCGTGAAGGTCGAGAAGGACTACCTGGAGGTGCGCTGCGGCCACCTGGGCCTGCCGCGCCGCCACATTCCGCTCTCGCACGTCGTCGGCGCGGACTTCGCGCCCGCCGTGACGCCCCGGCAGTGGGGCGGCTGGGGATACCGCTGGCGCCCCGAGAAGGGCACCGCCGTGGTGGTCCGGCGCGGTGAGGCGCTGGTGCTGAGCCTGGGCGACGGCCACAAGTTCACGGTGACGGTCGACAACGCCGAGTCGGCGGTGCGCGCGATCAGGGCCCGCCTGGGCCTCACCGGTACCCCGAGCTGACCGCGGCGCCTTCCTGCGGCTCGTCGGCCAGCGGCCGGGCCGTTGCGATGCCCGCGAGGATCCCCGCCCCGGTCGTCACCGTCGTCACGCTCAGCGCGTTGCCCACCGCCGCCACGGCCGTCAGTGCCGTGAGCGCCGCGCCCGCCGACAGGACGACCTGGGTCGAGCCGGGGGAGAGCCACAGCGCGTACAGGAGCCAGCAGAACACCGCGGCCAGCAGCGCCACCCCGACGAGCCCCTGCTCCGACGCCTGCTGGAGCGCGGCCGAGTGCGGCTTGTCGTCCGCCAGGAAGTCGCCGGAGTCGCCGGAGTCGCCGGTGGCCACCGGGCTGACGTCGCCGAACCTGCCGGGGCCGACCCCCATGGCGGGCTCCCGCTCCGCGAGGCCCAGCGCGTCCTGCCACAGCAGCACGCGGTGGTGGCCGACGCTGCCCTCCAGCGGTGCCGTCAGACCCTCGGGGAGCGAGTCGTCGGCCAGGGCCAGCGAAGCGCCGGTGACCAGCACCGACGCGACGGCAAGTCCGATGATGCCCAGGGCCCGGTGCCGCAGCCGGGCCGCCGCGAGCGAGCAGAGCAGCACCACGACGGATCCGGCGCAGCCGACCGGCGAGCCGAGGGCCGCCGCGGCACCGGCGATCCCCGCGGCGAGCAGCCGCAGCGCCAGACGTGCCGAAGGGACCCGGGCCGCCCAGGCCGCGCAGCAGGCCGCCCCGGCCGAGAGGATCAGCAGTGCCGCGGTCGCACCGGTGTGGCCCAGGGGAGAGGAGGGGCTGAGCGTGAGGCGCGGCGCCGCCACGGCGAGACCGAGCCCCGCGACAGCTCCCGCACCCGGCGCGGCGACCGGCAGCAGCGCCCCGCAGATCCGTCCGCCCGCATAACCCGCGGCCACGGCGAGCACCGCGAGGAGCATCCCCTCGGGGCTGCCGCCGTGCACACCCGCGGTGATCAGTGCCCAGGCGGCGCAGGCGCCGAGCAGCGCGCCGCCTGTCGCGTCGGACGCGCTCCGCCGCTCGTGCGCCGCTGCCGGACCGGCCGGCACGGCCGTACCCGTTGACCCCACCCCGTCGCCCCCCGGTATGTGACGGGTCCCCACCGGCACGGACCGCTCCACGGTGACGTGGACCGGACGGCCTCGGGGACTCGGCCACACGCTAATGGGTGACGCCCCACTTTGGGACCAGTTGTGCAGGAACGATTCGTCGAACATCCGCGCGCCGGGTTCCCCGTCGCCCGGCGGAGCCCTCCCCGCCCGAGCTGTCGGCGCCCAGGTGAGGCGCCGTACACTCCCCGAGTGACCGCCACCACCACTCCCGTGGACGAGCCCGGCCGGCTCGATCCGCAGCCCCCGCAGGCCTCCCGTGCCGTGCGCCTCCTGCGCCGATCGGTGCCCGCCGCCGTGGCGGCCCTCTCCGGAGTGCTGCTCTACGTCAGCTTCCCGCCCCGCACCCTGTGGTGGCTGGCGCTCCCGGCCTTCGGCGCCCTCGCCTGGTGTCTGCACGGCCGCACCTGGAAGGCGGGCCTCGGCCTCGGCTACCTCTTCGGCCTCGGCTTCCTGCTGCCGCTCCTCGTGTGGACCGGCGTCGAGGTCGGCCCGGGCCCGTGGCTGGCGCTCGCCGCGGTCGAGGCTGTCTTCGTCGCCCTCGTGGGCGCGGGCATCGCGGCCGTCTCCCGGCTGCCCGGATATCCGCTCTGGGCGGCGGCCCTGTGGATCGCGGGAGAGGCGGCACGCGCGCGCGTGCCGTTCAACGGATTCCCCTGGGGGAAGATCGCCTTCGGCCAGGCGGACGGCGTGTTCCTGCCGCTCGCCGCACTCGGCGGCACCCCCGTGCTCGGCTTCGCGGTCGTCCTGTGCGGCTTCGGGCTGTACGAAGTCGTGCGCCAGGTCGTCGACGTACGCGGCACCCGCGTCGTGCGCCGGGGCGCGGCGGCCGTCGCCGCGCTCAGCGTGCTCGTCCCCGTCGTCGGCGCCTTCGCGGCGCGCCCGCTCGTCAGCGACGAGGCGGAGGACGGCACGGCGACCATCGCCGCGATCCAGGGCAACGTCCCGCGCGCGGGACTCGGCTTCAACGCACAGCGCCGCGCGGTCCTCGACCACCACGTGCTCGAGACCGAGCGCCTCGCCGCCGAGGTGAAGGCGGGCAAGGCCAAGCGCCCGGACCTCGTCCTGTGGCCGGAGAACTCCTCCGACATCGACCCGTTCACCAACCCCGACGCGCGCCTCGCGATCGAGGGCGCGGTCAAGGCCATCGGCGTGCCGGTCTCCGTCGGCGGCGTCGTCGAGAACAAGGACGGCAAGCTCTACAACGAGCAGATCCTCTGGGACCCCGAGAAGGGCCCCACGCACACGTACGACAAGCGGCAGATCCAGCCGTTCGGTGAGTACATCCCGCTGCGCTCGCTGATCAGCGCGTTCAGCAGCGACGTCGACAAGGTGCGCCGGGACTTCAGCCGCGGCACCAAGCCCGGCGTCTTCACGATGGCCGGAACGAAGGTGGGCATCGCCACCTGCTACGAGGCGGCCTTCGACTGGGCGGTGCGCGACACCGTCACCCACGGCGCGCAGATCATCTCGGTGCCCAGCAACAACGCCACCTTCGACCGCAGCGAGATGACCTACCAGCAGCTCGCCATGTCCCGGATCCGCGCGGTCGAGCACAGCCGCGCCGTCGCGGTTCCCGTGACCAGCGGCGTCAGCGCCGTGATCATGCCCGACGGCAAGGTCAGGGCGAAGACGAAGTGGTACACCGCCGACTCGCTCGTCGAGGAGGTCCCGCTGCGCTCGTCGCAGACCCCCGCCACCCGGCTCGGCGTGCTGCCCGAGGGCATCCTGGTCCTGATCGCCGCGGGCGGTCTCGGCTGGGCCGTGACGTCGGCGGCGCGGGCCCGGCGGAGCGCGGAGAAGTAGCCGCGGAGAAGTAACGCAGAGAAGCAACGCGGAGAAGTAACTGCCGCTCGCGGGGCCCTGATCGGTGATCCCGGGCCCCGGACCGGGCGGTGGCGCGGCGCAGTTAGGGTCGGACCATGGCTACTCCTGATTTCATCCGCACCATTCGGGCCGACGCGGGCCGGCAGCTCCTCTGGCTCCCCGGAGTCACCGCCATCGTCTTCGACGACGAGGGAAGGGTGCTGCTCGGGCGGCGCTCCGACAACGGCAGGTGGTCGGCGATCGGCGGCATCCCGGAGCCGGGTGAGCAGCCCGCGGAGTGCGCGGTGCGCGAGGTGTACGAGGAGACGGCCGTGCACTGCGTGCCCGAGCGCGTGGTCCTGGTGCAGGCCCTCGAAAAGGTGACGTACGACAACGGCGACATCTGCCAGTACATGGACACCACCCTGCGCTGCCGTGCCGTCGGCGGCGAGGCGCGGGTCAACGACGACGAGTCGCTCGAAGTGGCGTGGTTCGACGTGGACGCGCTGCCCGAACTGCACGACTTCTCCCTGTCCCGGATCAAGCGGGCACTGGCGGACGAGCCCACCTGGTTCGAGCCCGCCCAGCCCGCACAGTGAGCCACGGAGCCCCCGCACCTACCCTGCGGGGGCTCGCCGCTCTCCGTTAGCCTGAGGGCACGATGAACCGTTTGAGCACGTCATGGGGCGCGTACGACCTCACCCGCTTCCCGGAGGATCCCCGCGACCAGCTGCGCGCCTGGTCGGCGGCCGACGCCTATCTGCTGCGGCAGTTGACGGGCGAGGAGGAGGCGGCGCCCGACGGCTTCTCCGACACGGTCGACCTCTCGGGGACGGTGGCCGTCCTCGGCGACCGATGGGGCGCACTGACCACCGCCCTCGCCGGGCACGCGCGCGTGCCGGTCCAGATCACCGACTCCTTCCTCGCCCAGCAGGCGACCCGCGCCAACCTCGCGCGGGCGGGCCACGCGCCGGACGCGGCACGGCTCCTGACGACCGGGGACGCTCCGCCCGCCCGCGTCGACGTGCTCCTCGTCCGCGTACCGAAGAGCCTCGCGCTCCTGGAGGACCAGCTCCACCGGCTCGCGCCCGCCCTGCACGAAGGCACGGTCGTCATCGGCACCGGCATGGTCACCGAGATCCACACGTCGACGCTGGACCTCTTCGAGCGGATTATCGGCCCGACCAGGACCTCGCTCGCCCGGCAGAAGGCGCGGCTCGTCTTCTGTGCCCCGGACCCGGCGCGCGCCGCCGGAGCCAACCCCTGGCCCGGCAGTTATGTGCTGCCCGCCGACTCCGGGGCGGGCGCGGGCCTCACCGTCGTCAACCACGCGGGCATCTTCTGCGCCGACCGCCTCGACATCGGCACCCGCTTCTTCCTCAAGCACCTGCCGCGCGCCCGCGGCGGCGCCCACGTCGTCGACCTGGGCTGCGGCAACGGAGTGCTCGGCACCGCCGCCTCCGTCGCCGACCCCGACGCCACGGTCACCTTCATCGACGAGTCCTTCCAGGCCGTCGCCTCCGCCGAGGCCACCTTCCGCGCCAACGCCGCGGACGACGCCAAGGCCCACTTCGTGGCCGGTGACGCCCTTGCCGCCGTACCGCCGGGGACGGTGGACGTCGTCCTGAACAACCCGCCGTTCCACAGCCACCAGGCCACGACCGACGCGACCGCCCGCCGCATGTTCACCGGCGCCCGCGCCGCGCTGCGCCCCGGCGGCGAGCTGTGGGTCATCGGCAACCGCCACCTCGGCTACCACGTGCAGCTCCGCAAGCTCTTCGGCAACGCGGAAGTGGTCGCGAGCGACCCGAAGTTCGTGCTGCTGCGGGCGGTCAAGGGCGAGCGCTGACTCCTCGCGGCAGGGGGCTGTTCCGGTCGGGGCCCGTGCGGCCCTCCCACGGACGGCCGCACGGTGGCAGTGTCATGGTCGGCCCCGGCCCGGTGGCGGCCGTCCCGTACGGCTGATGTGCTGGGACGCGGAGCCGACTGTGCCGTAGCCCCGCACGACTGACCGGCCGTTCCCGTGGAACCCGCGGGGCACCCCCGACATCAGCCGTACGCACCGAACCCCGCGAGGAGGACCTAGTGGCACCCGTGGTGAAGGACCGGCTGGCCGCACTGGACGCCCACTGGCGCGCCGCCAACTATCTGGCCGTCGGCCAGATCTACCTGATGAGCAACCCCCTGCTGGCCGAGCCCTTGCGGCCCGAGCACATCAAGCCGCGTCTGCTCGGACACTGGGGCACCTCGCCCGGCCTCAACCTGGTCCACACCCACCTCAACCGCGTCATCCAGGAGCGGGACCTGGACGCGCTGTGCGTGTGGGGTCCGGGCCACGGCGGTCCCGCCGTCCTCGCCAACTCCTGGCTGGAGGGCAGCTACACACAGACGTACCCGGACGTCACGCGGGACGCGCAGGGCATGGCACGGCTGTTCCGGCAGTTCTCGTTCCCCGGCGGCGTGCCCAGCCACGTGGCCCCCGAGACGCCCGGTTCGATCCACGAGGGCGGCGAGCTCGGCTACTCGCTCGCGCACGCCTACGGAGCCGCCCTGGACAACCCTGACCTCCTGGTCGCCTGCGTGATCGGCGACGGCGAGGCCGAGACCGGGCCGCTGGCCGCATCCTGGCACTGCAACAAGTTCCAGGACCCCGTGCACGACGGCGCGGTCCTGCCGATCCTCCACCTCAACGGCTACAAGATCGCCAACCCGACGGTGCTGGCCCGGCTGCCCGAGTACGAACTCGACGCGCTCCTCAAGGGGTACGGACACGAGCCGCTGTACGTCGCCGGTGACGAGCCCCACGAGGTGCACCAGGCGCTGGCCGCGGCGATGGACCAGGCACTCGACCGCATCGGCGCCATCCAGCAGGCCGCCCGGAGCGGCGGCGGCGCGCACGGCCGCGCCCCCTGGCCGATGATCGTGCTGCGCACGCCCAAGGGCTGGACCGGCCCGGCCACCGTGGACGGTGAGCCCGTCGAGAACACCTGGCGGGCGCACCAGGTGCCGCTGTCCGGAGTCCGCGAGAACCCGGAGCATCTGCGGCAGTTGGAGGAGTGGCTGCGTTCGTACCGCCCCGAGGAGCTCTTCGACGGGGACGGCCGCCCCACCGAGCAGGTCGTGTCCTGCGTTCCGCAGGGCGAGCGCCGACTCGGTGCCACCCCGCACGCCGACGGCGGCAGGCTCACCCGACGGCTGCCCGTCCCGCCGCTCGAGCGGTTCGCCGTCACCGTCGACAAGCCGGGCACGACGCTGCACGAGCCGACCCGGGTCACGGGCGGCCTGCTCGCGCAGGTCATGGCGGACACCGCGGAGCGCCGCGACTTCCGGGTCGTCGGCCCGGACGAGACCGAGTCCAACCGGCTCGGCGCGCTGTACGACGTCACGGGCAAGGCCTGGCAGGACCGGACCCTCGGCACGGACGAGCACCTCGCCAGCGACGGCCGCGTCATGGAGGTCCTCTCCGAGCACCTCTGCCAGGGCTGGCTGGAGGGATACACGCTCACCGGCCGCCACGGCCTGTTCTCCTGCTACGAAGCGTTCGTCCACATCGTCGACTCGATGGTCAACCAGCACATCAAGTGGCTGAAGACCTCGCGCGCGCTGCCCTGGCGGGCGCCCGTGCCTTCGTTGAACTACCTGCTCACCTCGCACGTCTGGCGGCAGGACCACAACGGCTTCTCGCACCAGGACCCGGGCTTCGTGGACCACGTCCTGAACAAGAGCCCCCATGTCGTACGCGTCTACCTCCCGCCGGACGCGAACACCCTGCTCTGCGTGACCGAGCACGTCCTGCACAGCCGCGACTACGTCAACGTCGTCGTCGCCGGCAAGCAGCCCTGCTTCGACTGGCTCTCCCTCGACGACGCCCGCGCCCACTGCGCGCGCGGGGCGGGCGTCTGGGCGTGGGCCGGGACGGAGGACGGGACGCGGGAACCGGACGTGGTCCTCGCCTGCGCCGGTGACGTGCCCACGCAGGAGGTGCTCGCCGCGGCGGCGCTGCTCCGCTCCCACCTGCCCGAGCTCACCGTGCGCGTCGTCAACGTCGTCGACATCGCCCGCCTGATGCCCAGCGGGGAGCACCCGCACGGGATGGCCGACTCCGAGTTCGACGCGCTCTTCACCCGCGACAAGCCGGTGATATTCGCGTACCACGGCTATCCGTGGCTGATCCACCGCCTCGCCTACCGCCGCACCGGCCACGCCAACCTGCACGTGCGCGGCTACACGGAGGCGGGCACGACCACCACACCCTTCGACATGGTCGTCCGCAACGACCTCGACCGGTACCGCCTCGTCATGGACGTCATCGACCGCGTCCCCGGCCTGGGCGTGCGCGCGACGGGCGTGCGTCAGGCGATGACCGACGCCCGCACCCGCCACCACGCCTGGATCCGCGAGCACGGCACGGACCTCCCCGAGGTGGCCGACTGGACGTGGCCGTACTGAACGAGCTGTTTCCGAGGAGCCGCACCGCCCTCGGCCCGGGGGCGGTGCACGTGCCGGACTGGCTGGCACCGGAGGCGCAGCTGAGGCTTCTGGCGGCCTGCCGGGAGTGGGCGGGGCCGCCCGCCGGGCTGCGGGTGGTCAGGACGCCCGGCGGCGGCTCGATGACGGCGCGGCAGGTCTGCCTGGGCTGGCACTGGTATCCGTACGGGTACGCGCGCACCGTGGTCGACGGGGACGGCGCCCCGGTGAAGCCGATGCCGCCGTGGCTCGCCGGTCTTGGCCGCCGGGCGGCCGAAGTGGCCGGTCACGACGTCGAGGACCCGTACGACATCGCCCTCGTCAACTTCTATGACGCCGACGCGCGGATGGGCATGCACCGCGACAGCGACGAGGAGTCGGACGCCGCGGTGGTGTCACTGAGCCTCGGGGACACGGGCGTCTTCCGCTTCGGCAACACGCAGACGCGCACGAAGCCCTACACGGACATCGAGCTGCGCAGCGGTGACCTGGTGGTCTTCGGCGGTGCCTCACGGCTCGCCTACCACGGGGTGCCGCGCGTGCTCCCCGGCACGGCGCCGCCGGAGCTGGGGCTGGCCGGGCGGCTGAACATCACGCTGCGCGTCAGCGGGTTCTCGGAGCGGGGCTGAGCGCGTCCGAGCCGCGTCTACGCCGCGTCGTGGAAGACGAGCCCCAGCGACCTGCGCAGCCCCGACCGCACCGTGCTCACCCCGTGCCTCACCGGCCCCGCGGACCAGCCGCGCGCGGAGCGGACCGGGCGGTCGCGCGTGGTGAAGACCAGGCCGTGGCCCTGCTTCAGGACCGTCGACGTGCCCCGGGACTGGGCCCGCGGCCGCTGTTCGACGAGCAGGAACTCGCCGCCCGTGTAGTCGCTGCCCTGCTCGTCCAGGCCGATGACGACCTGGAGCGGGAAGACCATGTCCCCGAACAGGTCGCGGTGCAGGGCGTTCCAGTCGCCCTCCTCGTAGCGCAGCAGGATCTGGGAGGACTTGGTCTGGCCCGCCGCGTGGCACCGGTCGAGCCACTCCTCCAGGGAGTCGGGCCAGGGGGCCGGGCGGCCGAGGCGGTCCGCCCAGTCGCGGGCGACGGCGAGCAGGTGCGGATAGAGCGCCGACCGCAGCTCGGCGACGGGGCCCGGAAGGTCGTGGGTGAAGTAGCGGTACTGCCCGGAGCCGAAGCGGTGCCTTGCCATGTCGACGGTGGAGCGGAACAGGGTGAGGTCGTCGTAGAGCTCGGCGATGCGGCGGCACCCGGCCGGGTCGATCAGCCGGGGCGTGAGTGCGCAGCCGTGCGCGTCGAGCTCGGTGGCGAGCGCCGCCCAGTCCGCCGAGTCGACCGCCGCGTCGGGCGTGCGTGCGGTGGTGGTCACGTCGCCTCCAGGTCGAGGAGCTGCTGCTTGCGCTCCAGGCCGCCCGCGTATCCGGTGAGGGAGTCGTCGGCGCCGATGACCCGGTGGCAGGGGCGCACGACGAGGAGCGGATTGCGTCCGATGGCGGTGCCGAGGGCGCGGACCGCGGCGCGGGAGAGGCCGAGCTGTTCGGCGAGCCGCCCGTAGGTGGTCGTGGTGCCGTAGGGGACCGAGTCCACCGCCGCCCAGACCTTGCGCTGGAATTCGGTGCCCGCCCCGGTGGCGTACTCGATGTCGAAGTGCGTCAGACCGCCGGAGAAGTACGAGCGCAGCTGCGCGGTGATCGCGTCGAAGGCCGCGTCGTCGCGCACCCAGTCCGCCAGGACGGCGGCACCGCCCTTCTGGCCGGGCACGGACAGCGAGACCAGCGCGGTGCCGCCCTTGGCGGTGGCCGACTCCTCGCCCACCAGCAGCAGCTCGCCCAGCGGGCTGTCGGTCGTCGTGTAGACGGTCATCGGACTCTCCTCGGTGGTGCCTGGTTCTCTGAGCTTGACGTGGTCGAGTCTGGCTCGCGCGCGCGAGCCGGGCTGGCGGGATTCGGACATCGCCCTGAGGCACCGGGAACGAGACTCCGCTCACGCTTTATGCAACTAGTTGCATAACGGTAGTGGCTGGTCTACAACTGTCCTGTAGACACCGCGTACGGAGGGGCCGCATGAGCCGTTACCCGAACCTGCTGAACCCGCTCGACCTGGGCTTCACCACCCTGCCCAACCGGGTCCTCATGGGCTCCATGCACGTGGGCCTGGAAGAGGCGCCGAACGGCTTCGAGCGGATGGCGGAGTTCTACGCGACCCGCGCGCGCGGCGGCGTCGGCCTCATCGTCACCGGCGGCATCGCCCCGAACGAGCTGGGCCGCCCTTGGGACGGCGGCGCCAAGCTGACCACCGAGGACGAGGCGAAGGAGCACGAGGCGATCACCGCCGCCGTGCACGCCGAGGGCGGGAAGATCGCGATGCAGATCCTCCACTTCGGGCGGTACGCCTACCACGACAAGCTGGTGGCCCCCAGCGCGCTCCAGGCGCCGATCAGCCCCTTCGTGCCCCGCGAACTCACCGACGACGAGGTCGAGCAGACCGTCGAGGACTTCGTGCGCGCCGCCGAGCTCGCCAAGTCCGCGGGCTACGACGGCGTCGAAGTCATGGGCTCCGAGGGCTACTTGATCAACGAGTTCATCGCGGCCCCCACCAACCAGCGCACCGACCGCTGGGGCGGCTCCTACGAGAACCGCATCCGCTTCCCCGTCGAGATCGTCCGCCGCACCCGCGAGCGCGTCGGCGCCGATTTCATCATCATCTACCGCCTCTCCATGCTGGACCTCGTCCCCGGCGGCTCGACGCTCGACGAGGTCGTCCAGCTCGCCAAGGAGATCGAGACGGCGGGCGCGACCATCATCAACACCGGCATCGGCTGGCACGAGGCGCGCATCCCCACCATCGCGACGTCGGTGCCCCGCGGCGCGTACAGCTTCGTGACGAAGAAGCTCATGGGCGAGGTCTCCGTGCCGCTCGTGACCGTCAACCGCATCAACACCCCCGAGATCGCCGAGCAGTTGCTGGCGGACGGCGCCGCCGACATGGTGTCGCTGGCCCGCCCGCTGCTCGCCGACCCCGACTTCGTCAACAAGGCGAAGGACGAGCGGCCCGAGGCCATCAACACCTGTATCGGCTGCAACCAGGCCTGCCTGGACCACACCTTCAACCTGCAGATCACCTCCTGCCTGGTGAACCCCCGCGCCTGCCACGAGACCGAGCTCGTGCTCGCGCCCACCCGCACCAAGAAGCGCCTCGCCGTCGTCGGCGCGGGCCCCGCCGGTCTCGCCTTCGCCGTCTCGGCGGCCGAGCGCGGCCACGACGTCACCCTCTTCGACGCCGCCGACGAGATCGGCGGCCAGCTCAACGTCGCCCGCAAGATCCCCGGCAAGGAGGAGTTCGACGAGACCCTGCGGTACTTCCGCACCCAGCTCGACCTGCGCGGCGTGGACGTCAGGCTGAACACCGTCGTCACCGCGGACGAGCTCGCAGGGGATGCCTTCGACGAGGTGGTCGTCGCCGCCGGTGTCACCCCCCGTACCCCCGAGATCCCCGGCATCGACCACCCCAGCGTCGTCGGCTACCTCGACGTGCTGCGCGACGAGGCCCCCGTGGGGGAGCGGGTCGCGATCATCGGCGCGGGCGGCATCGGCTTCGACGTCGCCGAGTTCCTCACCGACGGCGGCGAAAAGGCGAGCCTGGACCCGGCGACGTACTTCCGGCAGTGGGGCGTCGACATGGACTACCGCGAGCGCGGCGGCCTGACGAAGCCCGAGCGGCCGACGCCGCCGCGCACCGTCCACCTGCTGCAGCGCAAGACGTCCAAGGTCGGCAAGGGCCTCGGCAAGACCACGGGCTGGATCCACCGCACCGAACTGCGCCACCGCGGCGTCGCGATGGTGGCGGGCGTGAGCTACGACCTGATCGACGACGCGGGCCTGCACATCACCGTCGAGGGCGAGTCCTCCGTGATCCCGGTCGACACGGTCGTGCTCTGCTCCGGCCAGGAGCCGCGCCGCGACCTGTACGAGGAGCTCGTCGCCGCAGGCGCCCCGGTGCACCTCATCGGCGGCGCGGACGTGGCCGCCGAGCTGGACGCCAAGCGCGCCATCAAGCAGGGCACGGAGCTGGCCGCCGCGCTGTGAGGCGGCCCCGCCTCCGGCGGCGCCGTCCCTAGGATTGCCCCATGTCACTCCCGCACGCGATCCTCACCGCGCTCCTGGAGAAGCCCTCGTCGGGCCTCGAACTGACGCGCAGGTTCGACAAGTCGATCGGCTACTTCTGGTCGGCGACGCACCAGCAGATCTACCGCGAGCTGGGCAGGCTGGAGCGGGACGGCGCCATCCGGGCGCTGCCGCGGCAGGGGGCGACGCGTGGGCAGAAGAAGGAGTACGAGGTGCTTCCGGCGGGCCGCGACGAACTGGCCCGCTGGACGGCCGCGAGCCAGGACCCCAAGCCCCTGCGCGACACGCTCCTGCTGCGCCTGCGCGCCGCCGCGGTCGTGGGCACGGCGGGCGTCCAGGAGGACCTGCACCGTCATCTCGCCCTCCACCGGCGGCAGTTGGCCGAGTACGAGGAGATCGAGAAGCGGGACTTCCCGCCCGGCAAGGACGCGGTCGAGGACCGGCTCCGCCATGTCGTGCTGCGCGCGGGCATCGACCTGGAGACGTTCTGGACGCAGTGGCTCACGCGGACGATCGAGGAACTGGAGGCGCCGTGACGGATACGGCGCCCCGATTCCACCAGTGGCCGACGACGCGCCGCTAGCTGATGTTGATGTGGGTGTTGAAGCGGATGTTACTCCTTCGTCATGGCGACTCTCCCTCCCCGGTGCCGTGGGTGCGGCGCTGTGTGGGTCCGGGCGCGCGGCCCGGATGCGCAACGTCCCACCGGGCCGGGAGGCCGTCATCGGGTGGCGCGTCCTCCGCTCCCCAGGGTCGGCTCCTCGGGGTCCCAGCCCTCCGGCAGCGGCTGCGGCGGCACGATCTGGGTGCCGATCGGGAGGAACTCGGCATGCTCCGCGGAGTGCGTGATCGCGCTCATCGTCTGCAGGACGTGCAGCGCGAGCGCGCCGGACGCCCGGTGGGCCCCGCCGCCGCGCACGGCACGGGCCATGTCGACCACGCCGAGTCCACGGCCGTCGGTCCGCCCCCGCACGGGCAGTTCGCGCCAGCCGTCGGAGCCGTTCGGGAGCAGCTTCAGCGGCCCGCCGAACGTGTTCGGGTCGGGCACGGAGAGGGTGCCCTCGGTGCCGGTGATCTCGAAGCGGATGCGGGGCAGCGCCGAGTCGAAGCTGAACGTCGAGTCGGCCCGCACCCCCGAGGCGAACCGGATGAGCGACGACACGTGCGTCGGTACGTCGACGGGGAAGACCTGGCCCGCCTTGGGCCCCGACCCGACGACCCGTTCCTCGCGGGCGCGCGCCCCCGTCGCGGCCACCTGCTCCACGCTGCCGAACAGGGCGACGAGCGAGGTCAGGTAGTACGGCCCGAGGTCGAAGAGCGGGCCCGCGCCCGGCTGGTAGAAGAACGCGGGATCGGGGTGCCAGGCCTCAGGGCCGAGGCCCTGCGTCACCGTCGTCGCCGCCACCGGAGCGCCGATGTGCCCGGCCGCGACGGCCCGCAGCGCCGACTGCAAGCCCGCGCCGAGGAACGTGTCCGGCGCGTTGCCGACGAGGAGCCCCCGCTCCGACGCCTCGGCGAGCAGCTTCTCCGCCTCCGCGGGCGCGAGGGTGATGGGCTTCTCGCCGTAGACGTGCTTCCCGGCGCGCAGGGCGGCCGTCGCCACCTGCGCGTGGGCGGCGGGCACGGTGAGATTGACGACCAGCTCGACCTCGGGCAGGGCAAGCACCTCGGCCGGGCCGCCCGACACGGGTATGCCGTAGGTGCGGGCCACGGCTGCGGCCCGCACCTCGTCGAGGTCGGCGACGGCCACGACCCGGACGTCAGGGAAGCGGCTCAGCGTACGCAGGTACTGGGCGCTGATGACGCCCGCGCCGACGACGGCGACGCCGACGGGGCCCGAGCCGACGGGGGCCGAGGTCATGCCGCCTCCAGCGAGCCGAGGTACGTACGGCTGGCCGCGAGCTCGTCGAAGAGGGTGTCGGCGTCGCCCGCGCAGGAGTCGAACTCGACGATCCGCCAGGCGTCGGGCGCGGCGGCGAGGATCTCCGGCACGGGCATGGTGCCGCCGCCGACCGCCACGTTCGGGTCCTCCTTCGTGCCGGGCCCGTCCTTGAGGTGCAGGGCCCGCACACGGTCGCCGAGGCGGCGCAGGAGCTCGGGGACCTCGGCGCCGCCGACCGCCGCCCAGTAGGTGTCGATCTCCAGGAACACGGCGGGGTCGAGGAGTTCGGCGAGCACGTCGACGGCGTGCGGGAGCAGTGCTTGTCCGTTGCCTCCGTCGCCTTCGTCGTCGAAGCGGGGCTCGATCTCCCACCAGTGGTTGTGGTAGCCGATGCGTATGCCGTGCCGACGGGCCACCTCGGCAAGGGAGTTGAGACGGTCGGCGGTCCGTGCGAGGCCGTCGCGCGAGGCGAACTCCTCGGGCGGGATGCCCGCCGGGACGATCGCCAGGTCGGTGCCGAGCACCGCCACCGCGTCGAGGACGGGGTCCGGGTCGGGGCCGAGCAGTTGCACGGCGTGCGTGCCGGACACGGTGAGCCCGAGGTCGTCGACGATCCGCCGCAGCCCCTTCGGGTCGCCGAGCACGTCGTACGCCTCCACCGCGCCGTACCCGAGACCGGCGAGGCGGCGCAGCGTCCCCTCCCGGTCGGCGACGAGCTGATCGCGCACGGAGTAGAGCTGAACGCTGAGCGGTCGTGGCATGAACGCGCCCTCCCTGTCGGCTGGGAGGACGGTATGTCGGTTCGGTGGGGCGGGCAAGGGTGCCTCGGCATGCGACTGCCGCCCCTCCTCGGTGGTGACGGAGGGGCGGCAGCCGGTGGTGCCGTGCCGGTCGTGGTCCGATCAGGTACGCCCGGCAGCGCCGCGACGGCGCAGGTACCAGACGCCGCCGACCGCCGCCGCGGCCACCAGCGTCCCGCCGCCGACGAGCGTCAGCGTGCCCCGGTCCTCGGAACCGCCGCCGAGCCCGCCGCGGACGCCGCGCGCGGGCGCGGTCGTCGAGGAGGTCGTCGGCGTACTGCCGACGGTGACAGTCTGCGGCCCGACGGACGTGCCGTCCTTGCAGGAGACGAGCACGGTGTAGGAGCCGGAGCTGACGTTCTGCCAAGAAGCGCTGCCGTTGACCAGCTCCGCCTGTTGTCCTCCGGCGAAGCTGGCATTGGCGGCGCCCATCAGCGACGCCGTGCCGCCGTCGGTGCATGCGGCGGTGGTGGCCCGCACGGTGGAACCGGTGGCGGTGACGGTGAGGTCGCCGCCGCCCGCGAACGCCGAAGGAGCGGTCAGGAGAAGCGGCAGCGCGCCGGCGGCGGCGATCAGGCCGGTACGGACGCATATCTGACGGGTACGCATGAGTCTGCCCTCCGGTGACACGGGAGGCGGTACAACCCATGCGCCGCCGCAGTCGGGGAAGGGCCCGTGCTACCTGACGAAGAGCCAACGTGCCGCGAGCGGGGAGCGCATGCGGACGGCCGCCGGGCAGGTGACGGAATCCATCGTCCGGCGCAGACGCGTCGTGGCAGACGTGTCACGGGGGACGTGTCATGGGGGACGTGTCACTGCGGAGCGGGGACCAGGCCGTCCGCGACGAGTCCCTCGTACACCGCCTGACCGAGCGTCTGGACCGCGGACTGCGGGCGCACCATCACGGTGAACTCCTTGATCCGCCCCTCCTCGTCGAAGTGCAGCAGGTCGATGCCGTGGATCTCCTTGCCGTTCACGGTGGTGCGGAAGAGCAGCACGTCCGACTCGGCCTCGGTGCCGTCGGCGCTGGTCTGCGCCTCGCCCGCGTACGCACCCACGTACCGGAAGTCCTCGAACGTGCGCAGCAGCACGCCGAAGAGCCCGAGTACCATCGGGCGGCCTTCGAAGGGCGTGAACTTCACCGGGCTGTAGAAGCGGACGTCCGGAGTGAAGAGCTCTTCGAGGGCGTCGAGGTCGCGCTGCTCCACGATGGTGCGGAAGCGCGCGGCGGTGGGGTGGGTCATGTCTGCTCCAGAGCTCCATAGTCAAGAATCTGAGTAGTCACATTGATGACTATGATGAGGGTGCTGGACGACGAAAGGGAAGGGGCCCGGGAGATGGCTCTGCGGCACGCGGTGCTCGCGGCACTGCTGGACGGCGAGTACAGCGGCTACCAACTGGCCAAGGGTTTTGACATCGGCGTGGCCAACTTCTGGCACGCGCTGCCCCAGCAGCTCTACGCCGAGCTGGCCAAGCTGGAGACGGAGGGCCTGGTCGCCGGGCGGGAGGTCGTCCAGGAGGGGCGGCCCAACAAGCGGCTCTTCCACGTCACCGACGAGGGCCTCGCCGAGATGGAGCGGTTCGCCGCCCGGGCCGCGAAGCCGTCCTTCATCCGCGACGACCTGCTGGTCAAGGTGCAGGCCGTCGACGGTGTGGCCGCCGCGCCCGTCATCGAGCAGCTCACCGAGCGTGCGGCGGTCGCCGACGCGAAGATCGAGGTCCTGGAGAAGCTCCTCGTACGGCTGCGGGGCGGCGCCGACGAGGACGACTTCCTGCGCACCGGCGAGCGCGTCGGCCCCTATCTGACCTGCCTGCGCGGCCTCGCCTTCGAGCGGGAGTCCCGCGACTGGTGCCGACGCGCGGCGGCGCTCCTGGATGAGCGGGCCGCCGCCGCGCGCGGACGGTCATGACGCATCACGCGCCGACCGCGGTCCGGGGTCAGCCGGTGGTGACGGTCCGTTCGGGGGAGTAGCCGCCCCAGGTCCCGTCCGGCAGCTTGGGACGGATGCGCACCCGGTGCCGCTCCCCGTCCTTCTTGCCGATGTAGAAGCTGTGCTCTGCCTTGTCCCGCGGGGCCGTCCCGCCGAAGACGAGCGAGGTGGCGGTGCGGCCGTCCAGCTGGATCTGGTACTCCGCCACGGCGCCGCCGGTGCGCGGCGGTGTCCACGTCAGGTCGATGTAGTACGCCCCGTCGGCCCGGTGCGTGCCCGCCCGGAACCCGGTCGGCGCGGTGCCGCGCCCCGAGTCCTTGCCCGCCGCGGTGGTGACGCTGACCTCGCGGCTGGCGGGCGAGAAGTTGTCGGCGGCGTCCCGCGCCTTGACCGTGAAGGTGTAGTGGGTGCCGGGCCGCAGCCCGGTGACGAGCGTCGCGGTCTGGTTGCCGCCCACGCTGTGGATCTTCGAGCCGCCCTGGAAGATCTCGTACGAGGCCACCTTCTTGTCGTCCGACGACTTGCCCCACGCGAGCATCGCCGCCCTGCTCCCCTCGGCCTCGCCCTTCAGGTCCGCGGGCCGGGACGGGGGCTTGCGGTCGGCGGCGGCCGCGGCGGGCATCGTGACCGACAGCTTCCTGCTGTCCTCGCTGACGTTGCCCTCGGCGTCGCGGGCGCGGACGGTGAAGCTGTAGGTGGTGGTCGGCTTCAGGCCGACGACATCCACCATGGTCTCCTGCCCCGACACCTCCTTCACCTTCTTGGTGCCGCGGTACACCTCGTACGCGGTGACCTTGGTGTCGTCGGTGGCCTGGTTCCACATGACGTGGGCGGTGGTGGAGCTGCCTGCCTGCACGGTGAGGCCGCGGGGCGCCGCCGGGGGGTTGGTGTCCCCGGCGTCGTCGCCGCCCCAGGCGCAGCCGCCCAGCGCGGCCGCGGTCGCGGCCATGACGGTCAGCAGGGCCAGCGGGGCCGGATGGGCGGACGGGCGGGGGATCCGTCGCACGGTGCTGCCTTCCACTCGACGGCATTGGTACGGACCTATTTGACACAGGTGACGAGGGCACATCAAGGGGTGGGGCGTCCGCCGTACGGACCGTGATCGGCGGAAGGGGCATACGACGGTGCACAAATTGGGATATCTGGCCTTCGAGCCGTCAGTTGTCCCCAACGAAAGGTCTCTTCTCGTGCGTAACAGAACGACGGCCCTGGTCGTCGCTGCCGGAGTCGCCCTGCTCGCCCCCGCCTGGTACTCCGCCGCGGCACAGCAGTCGCTGTCGGAACCGGACGCCAAGTCGCCGCGCGGAGCGCCGGGTTCGGCGGCTGCCCCTGCCCGAGAGGGAACGGTCCGTGAGGGAACGGTGGGCGCCGCCGACCTGCTGGCCGCGACCCGGAAGTGCAAGCAGATCTCGCACGGCAAGTACCGCACCGACGACGGCGCCCGCGCGGACGTCCCCGTGTGCGCCACCCGAGGCGCGGTCTTCTGGAAGGCCGACATGGACATCGACTGCGACGGTCGGCGCAGCAAGGCGTGCAACCGTCGCACCGACCCGCTGTTCCAGCCCACCACGGCCTTCCAGCAGTCCGACGGCCGCCATCTGAACGCGGCACGCCTGCCCTACGTCGTCGTGCCCGGCGCGAGCCACCGCTGGAAGCACGCCAAGCACGGCATCACGGGCGGCACCGTCGCCGCCGTCGTCCACCGAGGCCGGGTCCAGTACGCCGTCGTCGGCGACACCGGCCCCACCGACCTCATCGGCGAGGCGTCGTACGCGACGGCCCGGGCCCTCGGCATCCGCCCCGACCCGCGCACGGGCGGCACGGGCGAAGACGTCACGTACGTCCTCTTCAAGGGCTCCAGGGCGCAGCCGATCGAGAGCCACGGGGCCGCGGTCGCCCGGGGCGACGCGCTGGCGCGGGAGTTCGTGCGGCGGAACTGACGGGGCATCGCAGGGCTCGCCCACGGGTTCCCGGCTCACACCTTCCGATACGTGTACGCCTCCGCTGCCGCCGCCTCGACCGCGGCGAGGTCGCCACCGGCCGACGAGGTCACCACCGCCGCCACCGCGCCCTCCACGAACGGGGCGTCCACCAGACGTGTGCCGTCCGGGAGTTCGTCGCCCTCGGTGATCAGGGCCTTCACGGTGAGGACCGCGCTGCCGAGATCGGTGAGAACGGCGACCCCCGCGCCGCGGTCCACCCGCGAGGCCGCCGCCGAGATCAGCTCCGCGCTGGTGCCGAGCCCGCCGTCGGCCGTGCCCCCGGCGGCGGCCACGGGCGCGGTGGCGCCGCCGCCCGCGAGCCCGGTGGCGAGCGCGGCGACCGCCTCGGCGACGGGCCCGCTGTGCGACACGAGGACGACGCCGACCAGCCGCTCGTCAGCCACGGCCGCCCTCCCGCACGTCGCCGGTGCCCTCAGCGGCCTCCGCGGCCTCAGCGAGGGCCGCGAAGAGCAGGGCCGAGGACGTGGCGCCCGGATCCTGGTGCCCGATGCTGCGCTCGCCGAGGTAGCTCGCGCGGCCCTTGCGCGCCTGCAGCGGCGTCGTCGACAGGGCGCCCTGGAGCGCGGCCTCGCGTGCCGCGCCGAAGGAGTCCTCCAACGCGTCGATGCCGGGCACGAGCGCGTCCAGCATCGTCTTGTCGCCGGGCGCGGCACCGCCGAGCGCGGCCACCGCGTCGACGCCGGTGCGCAGCGCCTCGGCGAACCGTGCCTCGTCGACCTCGGGGGCGTCACCGAGCGCCTTGCCGGTGCGGCGCAGCAGCGTGCCGTAGAGCGGCCCCGACGCGCCGCCGACCGTCGAGATCAACTGCCGTCCCGCCAGCGTGAGGACGGCGCCCGGGGTGTCCGGTGCCTCCTTCTCCAGGACGGCGGCGACGGCCGTGAAGCCGCGCTTCAGGTTGCTGCCGTGGTCGGCGTCACCGATGGGCGAGTCCAGTTCCGTGAGCCGTTCCGCCTCACGGTCGACGGCTGAGGCAGTCACCGTCAGCCAGCGGCGGAAGAAGAGTGCGTCGAGCACGGCGTCAGCACCCCCAGCGCAGCGCGGGAGTCCGCACCGGAGCGTCCCACAACCGGAGTATCTCCTCATCGATCTGACACAACGTCACCGAGGCGCCCGCCATGTCCAGGGAGGTGACGTAGTTGCCGACGAGCGTGCGCGCCACGGGGACGCCGCGCTCGACGAGCACGCGCTGGACCTCGGCGTTGAAGCCGTAGAGCTCCAACAGGGGAGTGGCTCCCATGCCGTTGACGAGCAGAAGCACAGGATTGTGCGGTTCGAGGTCTTCGAGTACGGCGTTGACGGCGAAGTCGGCGATCTCGCGGGACGTCATCATCGCCCGCCGCTCGCGCCCCGGCTCGCCGTGGATCCCCACCCCCAACTCCAGCTCGCCGGGCGGCAGATCGAAGGTGGGGCTGCCCTTGGCGGGCGTACTGCACGCACTGAGCGCGACACCGAAGCTGCGCGTGTTCGCGTTCACCTGCCGGGCCATCGCCTCGACCCGCTCCAACGGCATGCCCGCGTCGGCGGCGGCCCCCGCCAGCTTCTCCACGAAGAGCGTGGCGCCGGTGCCGCGCCGCCCCGCGGTGTAGAGGCTGTCGGTGACCGCGACGTCGTCGTTGACGAGCACCTTCGCCACCTGGATGCCCTCGTCCTCGGCGAGTTCGGCGGCCATGTCGAAGTTGAGGACGTCACCCGTGTAGTTCTTCACGATGAAGAGCACGCCCGCGCCGCTGTCCACGGCGGCCGCGGCCCGCACCATCTGGTCCGGCACGGGCGAGGTGAACACCTCTCCCGGACAGGCCGCCGACAGCATCCCCGGACCCACGAACCCACCGTGCAACGGCTCGTGCCCGGACCCGCCGCCCGAGACGAGGGCGACCTTCCCCTCGACGGGAGCGTCCCCGCGCACGATCACCCGGTTCTCGACGTCGACGGTCAGCTCGGGATGAGCGGCGGCCATCCCGCGCAGCGCGTCGGCGACCACGGTCTCCGCGACGTTGATCAGCATCCTCATGAGTGTCTCCTAGGAAGGTTGGCAGGCAGGACCTTCACGTGCGTTTTTGCTGGTCATGGCAGGTATGGCCAGTGTGCGGTCTTGGCGGTGCGTAGCGATCCGAAGCGGCTTCTGACGGTAGTGTTGTTGCCCCATTGCTGCCCCATTGCTGACCTATTGCTGACTTTGGTGACGGCATGTCAGGTGGCTCGTGTCTCGGCCGGGGCGCGGCTGGGGTACCGCTGTCGGCAGTATCGACCTCGCGGCAGCGAAGGTCACGCGTGAGGACGGGCAGAGTGAACGCGAGCCCCGAATCGAACGATCTCTTGCGGCTGGGTGCCGGTGTCTCTTTCCCTGCACCGTGTCACTCTGCGTGCGGCGTGCGGCGTGCGGCGTGCGGCGAACGTGCCGGTCATCGTCGGGTTGGAGGTGCCCGTGCACGTGAGCACGGGTCCCACATGGCACGAGCTCGGGGCTTCGGGCTTCAGCCGGTCGGCGATCTGGAACGAGTCCAGGCGCAACAAGTGGACGTCGTGGATCAGGCCGCGCCAGGGCTCGAACGAGGTGTCCACCCGGAGACCGGACAGCTCCAGGCGCGCGACGGCCAGGCCACGTGGACCAGAGGGAGCACGCTCGGCACTTCGGATGCGGAGGCGAGATCGGAACGCCGGTCGAAGCCGTCATCGACCGATGTGATGAACGCGCCCCAACAGGACGGCACTTCAAGCCCCGCCGGACAGGGCGTGAGCGATCCTTGTACTTCGACTGGATACGTGGCTCCGGGGAACAGGCGGTGCCGTTCTCGCGGTCACGGGATGTCGAGCAGGACCTTTCCGACCAGGCCCCGCTCGAGTGCGGTGTGGTCAAGTACAGAGCTGGACCATCGTGGGCTGGAAGACGGTTGTCGCCCGCGATCCCGAGACCATGGTGATCAGCGAGTTCCTCAAGTCCTGCAAGCCGCTCGTGAACGTCTCCGCGGTCGAGAACGACCTGATCGTCGTTCGCCGTTAGGTGCTGAACAGCAGGCCCAGCCACCGGGCGGCGGCTTCCTGGGCCGAGGCCCCTTCGACGAACACGGCCAGGGCGGCGCGGTGACCTTTCTCGCCTCCCCGCTCCAGCGGGAGATGGTGGATGGCGTTGCGGAGGACGTCCACCGGGACCCGGCAGGCCCCGGAAGAATTGCCGTCGGCATTATCGACCTCGCGGCAGCGAAGGTCACGCGCGAGGACTTCCGGGGTGCGCAACTCACCCCGTGCCACGTGCCCGCACACCGCCCCACCACCTCCCGGATGCACGCCCCCCCGTACCAGCCCGCGAAACCCTTGTCGGAAAATGTTGGCGTCGCACAGACCAATCGCCCAGAAGGGAAGCCATGAGTACCGAGACGCTGGAGTTCCAGGCCGAGGCGCGGCAGTTGCTGGATCTGATGGTCCATTCGATCTACTCGAACAAGGACATCTTCCTTCGCGAACTCATCTCCAACGCCTCTGACGCCCTGGACAAGCGGCGCCTGGCCGGGCTGAAGGACGACGGCCTCAAGACGGACGACCTGCACATCGATATCGAGGCCGACAATGAGGCCCGCACGCTGACCGTGCGGGACAACGGCATCGGCATGACACGCGACGAGGTCGTGGGGCTGATCGGCACCATCGCCAGGTCCGGCACGGCCGAGACGCTGCGTCGGCTCAAGGAGAACAAGGAGTCGGCGGAGCTGATCGGTCAGTTCGGCGTCGGCTTCTACTCCGTGTTCATGGTCGCCGACAAGGTCACCCTGCTCACCCGCAAGGCGGGCGAGCCGACGGGGGTGCGCTGGGAATCGGGCGGGGACGGCACGTACACGATCGAGACCGTCGAGGACGCCCCCGAGGGCACGTCGGTCCGCGTGCACCTGCGGCCCGCCGACGAGGAGGACGCCCTCTACGACTACACGGACGAAGGGAAGATCCGGGAGATCGTCAAGCGGTACTCGGACTTCATCTCGTTCCCCGTCCGGATGGGGGAGAGCACCCTCAACTCGATGAAGGCGCTCTGGGCCCGCCCGCGCTCCGAGGTGAGCGAGGAGGAGTACCGGGAGTTCTACCGGCACATCAGCCATGACTGGACGGACCCGCTCGACATCATCCAGATGCGGGCCGAGGGCACCTTCGAGTACGAGGCGCTGCTTTTCCTGCCGTCGCGGGCCCCGCACGACCTCTACCAGCGGGACGCACGCCACGGTCTCCAGCTGTACGTCAAGCGTGTGTTCATCCTGGACGACAGCCGTGAGCTCCTGCCCGACCACCTGCGCTTCGTCAAGGGCGTCGTGGACGCCGCCGACCTGTCGCTGAACATCTCCCGCGAGATCCTCCAGCAGGACCGGCACATCCAGCTCATCCGCCGCCGCCTGGCGAAGAAGATCCTGGCGTCCATCAAGGACCTGATGAACAAGGACGCCGAGAAGTACCGCACGTTCTGGCGCGAGTTCGGGCCCGCCGTCAAGGAGGGGCTCCTCGACGGATCGGAGGACCACAAGGCGATCCTCGACATCGCCTCCTTCGCCTCCACCGCCGGTGAGGAGCCCACCACTCTGGCCGACTACCTCGCCCGGAAGCCGGAGGACCAGGACAAGATCTACTTCATGACCGGCGACACCCGCGCCCAGATCGAGAACTCCCCGCACATGGAGGCGTTCCGGGCCAAGGGGTACGAGGTCCTGCTCCTCACCGACCGGGTGGACGAGATCTGGGTCGAGGCGGTCCGCGACTACGTGGGTACGGAGTTCCAGTCCATCGCCCGCGGCGCGGTGGACCTGCCCTCCGAGGAGGAGTCGTCGCCGGAGGAGGCCGACGCGTACGCGGCAGTGCTGACCTGGCTCAACGAAACGCTCGACGACGTCAAGGAGGTGCGCCTGACGACCCGGCTCACCAGCTCCCCGGCGTGCCTGGTCAGTGACACCGACGGCCTCACGCCGGCCCTGGAGAAGATGTACAAGGCGATGGGCCAGGAGCTCCCGTCGGTCAAGCGCATCCTTGAGCTGAACCCGAAGCACCCTCTGGTCAGCGCGGTCAAGTCGGCACATGACCAGCGGCCCGACGACCCGGAACTGAGCGAGACGGCCGAGCTGCTGTACGGCACCGCCCTGCTCGCCGAGGGCGGCGACCTCACCGACCCGGCACGCTTCGCCTCCCTGCTGGCCGACCGTCTCAGCAAGACGATCTGAGCGCTGGGGCTGCTGCCCGACGTTCGATGACGACGATTGCCGCGCGTACCTATATACGCGCGGCAATCGTGTGCCTGGCCCGATCCGGACGGCTCGCCCACCCATACCCGCGACCAGGCGCGACGCGGGCTGCTCGCCGCGTGGGGTCAGATGACACCCTGGGCGGACATCGCGTCCGCCACCCGCTCGAACCCGGCGATGTTCGCACCCGTCACGTAGTCCCCGGGGGCGCCATAGCGCTCGGCGGTCTCGTGGCACGTGCTGTGGATGTCGTTCATGATGCGCGTCAGCTCCTCCTCGACGCGCTCCGCCGACCACGACGTACGTGCGTGGTTCTGGGCCATCTCCAGAGCGCTGACCGCGACACCGCCCGCGTTGGCCGCCTTGCCGGGCCCGAAAGCGACCCTCGCCTGCTGGAAGAGGCGCACGGCCTCGGGGGTCGTGGGCATGTTGGCGCCCTCCGAGACGGCCTTCACACCGCCGCGGATCAGAGCGGCGGCATCATCGGCGTCCAGCTCGTTCTGCGTGGCCGACGGCAGTGCGATGTCGGCCGGTACCTCCCAGACGCGTCGGCCCGGCACGAAGCGGGCCGAGGCGCCGCGGCGTTGCGCGTAGGTGTCGACCCGGGCGCGCTCGACCTCCTTGACCTGCTTGAGGAGGTCGAGGTCGATGCCCTTCTCGTCGACCACGTAGCCGGAGGAGTCCGAACACGTCACGGCGTTGGCGCCCAGGGCGGCCAGCTTCTGGATGGTGTAGATGGCGACGTTCCCGGAGCCGGACACGACCGCCGTCCGGCCTTCGAGGGTCTCGCCGCGCTCACGCAGCATCGCCGCCGTGAAGAGGACATTGCCGTAGCCGGTCGCCTCCGGACGGATCAGGGAGCCGCCCCAGTTCCGGCCCTTGCCGGTGAGGACGCCCGCCTCCCAGCGGTTGGTGATGCGCCGGTACTGACCGAAAAGGTAGCCGATCTCCCGGCCGCCGACACCGATGTCTCCCGCGGGTACGTCCGTGTGCTCGCCGATGTGCCGGTACAGCTCCGTCATGAACGACTGGCAGAAACGCATGACTTCCGCGTCGCTGCGGCCGCGCGGGTCGAAGTCGCTGCCGCCCTTGCCACCGCCGATGCCGAGGCCCGTCAGCGCGTTCTTGAATATCTGCTCGAAGCCCAGGAACTTGATGACGCCGAGGTTCACCGACGGGTGGAAGCGCAGGCCGCCCTTGTACGGGCCGAGTGCGCTGTTGAACTCCACCCGGTAGCCGCGGTTGACCCGCACGTGACCGCGGTCGTCCTGCCACGGCACCCGGAAGACGATCTGTCGCTCCGGTTCACACAGGCGCTCGATCAGCCCGGCCTCGGCGTACTCGGGGCGAGCCGCGATGACCGGCGCCAGCGTCTCCAGCACCTCGCGGGCGGCCTGGTTGAACTCCGGCTGGGCCGGGTTGCGGTGTTCGATCTCGGTGAGCAGCTGCGAGAGCACCGGCTGCGCTGTCTTCGTATCGGGTCGCGTGGTCAAAGGAGCCCTTTCTGGCACGGCCGGGACAGTATTACGCGCATGTAAACACAGCGACCGGGCGCCGGGTCCAGAGAGTGACCACTATGCGAGACCCGGGACCCGAGACCCGAGACCCGAGACCCGGGACGCGAGACCTGAGACCCGGCCACCGGGCCGACATGCGGCCCCCGTGTCATGCGCGGCCCACGGCCAGAAGTGCCGCCCGGCGGACCGAATCGGTGGAGGCGGCCAGTAGCGGCATGCGCACGGCCGGGCTGGGGATGCGGTTCTGGGCGTACAGGACCCCCTTGGTGACCGTCGGGTTCGGTTCGGTGAAGAGAGCGGCGGACAGCCGGGCCAGCTCGGCTCCGAGGCTGCGGGCGGGGGCGGCGGAGCCTCTTCGCCACAGCGCGATCATCTCGGCGAAGTCGGCCGTCCGCAGATTGGCCGACGCGATGATTCCGCCGTGGGCGCCCGCCGCTAGGAGCGGCGAGAGGACGATGTCGTCTCCGCCGAGCAGCGCGAAACCGGGCAGGGGCGAGCCGAGCAATTCGATGGTGGTCGCGTCGATCACGCCGGTCGCATGCTTGATGCCGACGACCCCCGGCAGGCGGCCGAGCGCGGCGATCGTGTCGGCGCTCAGCGTCTGTGCGGTGCGGTACGGAATGTCGTACACGATCAGCGGGAGGCCGCCGTGCTCGGCCAGCGCGGTGAAGTGCGCCAGGGTCCCCGCTTCGCCGGGGCGGATGTAGGGCGGTGCGGGCACCAGCGCCGCGGCGACGTTCCCCTCGGCCGCCAGCTCTCGCAAGGACGTGATGGCGGCGGCCGTGTCGTTGGTGCCGACCCCGACGATGAGCGGCGCCCCGTGCGCCCGGCAGGCGGCCGAGCAGATGCGGACCACCGTCTCTCTCTCCTCGGCGGTCAACGTGGCGGTCTCGGCGGTCGTACCGAGAGCGACAAGACCGGAGGCGCCGGCCGACAGGGCCTCGTCGGCGAGTCGGGCCAGCGCGTCGGGGGCCAGGCGCAGATCGGCGGTGAACGGAGTGATCAGGGGGACGTACAGGCCTGTGAAGGTCGGTTCGGGGTTCATGTCTCCCACCCTGGCCCACCCCACTCAGTAGATCCATTTCAGATTTCCGCCGTCACGCCTAAGCTGAACTTATGCTCGATGTCCGTCGTCTTCATCTGCTCCGCGAACTGGACCGGCGGGGCACCATCGCCGCCGTGGCCGAAGCACTGACCTTCACCGCGTCCGCCGTCTCCCAGCAGCTCGGGGTGCTGGAGCGGGAGGCGGGCGTGCCCCTGTTGGAACGCAGCGGCAGACGCGTGATCCTGACGCCCGCGGGCCGCTCCCTCGTCGCGCACGCCGACGCGGTGCTGAACCGCCTCGAATAGGCGGTCGCCGAGCTGGCGGGCGCGCGGGACGGCATCGGCGGGCCACTGCGTATCGGCACGTACCCTTCCGGTGGCCACACCATCGTTCCCCACACGCTGGCCGAACTGACGAGCAGGCACCCCTTGTTGGAGCCGATGGTGCGGGAGATCGACTCCGCGCGCGTGTCCGACGGTCTGCGGGCCGGTGAGCTGGACGTGGCCCTGGTCCACGACTACGACTTCGTACCCGCGACGCCGGACACGACCGTGGACGAGGAGCCTCTGCTCGAGGAACCCATGTACTTGGTCACCCATGCCGGGAGCGAGGCCACGCGAGCCGGGAGCGGGGCCGCGAACCCCGGCCACGGGAAGACACTGGCGGCATTGCTCGGGCCCTGCGCCGAGGTTCCGTGGATCACCGCGCGCGACGGCACGACCGGTCACGCGATGGCCGTACGCGCCTGCCAGGCCGCCGGATTCCAGCCCAGGATCCGCCACCAGGTCAACGACTTCCGCACCGTGCTGGCCCTGGTCGCCGCCGGGCAGGGAGCCGGGTGCGTGCCGGAGATGGCCGCCGTGCCGAGCCCCGCGGGCGTGGTGCTCACGGAACTGCCGTTGTTCCGCCGCTCGAAGGTGGCGTTCCGTGCGGGCGGTGGCGCCCATCCTGCGATCGCCGCCTTCGTGGCCGCGGCGACGACGGCGGTCGATCGCATGGCGGGCTCATGTCGTACGGCGGGTTGATGTCGTACGGGGGGGGAAGCCCTGGAACGCACGGAACCCCCTGCGGTGCACGGCTGGTTGCAGGCCCAGGAGACCTCCGCGTCCTCGGAGCAGGTCAGGATCCTGCCCGCCGAGGCCGAGACGCTCATCCCCGAGACGACCCAGGACTGGCAGGCCCTCGTGCACCGCGCCCTGAACGCGGGGATTCCCGCACAGCGCATCGCCCGACTGACCGGCCTCGACCCACAGGAAATCGGCCGCCTGTCAGTCTGACCTGCTCCGACGCCGACAGCGCGGCAGGCATGCTGATCGGCATTCCGGCTGGGCTCGTGCTCGGTCCGATTGTTTCGACCCCGTGGCGATGGGCGGGCGGTCACGGAGAGGGCCAGGTGCGCCGTCGCGTGCGCGCGGCCGCCGTAAGCCGCCTGGTTCAGCACCATGGCGCGGCCGCTCCGTCCGCGAGGGTGGCCGGTTGCACCACGTCGTCACCGAGCGCGCCACGCTGAGGGAGACCACCACGTTCCACGGTACTGGCCATGATCGTCGCCTTCGGCCTCCCGCGGGAGTCGACGAATGCCACGCCCGCCTCGTCCACCAGCTGACTGCGCACCCCCTCCAGCAGCCCCATCCGCGCCACCGCGTCGATTCCGGCGACTAGAGATCATTAATGGCGGGGGCGCGAGGGTGCGCGGTCGCGTGCCATCCGCCTGATCAGCCCCGACGACCAGACCCGACGAAGCACTACTGGTGCGGCCGATCGCAGAGGAAGCAGCCGTCCCAGAGCGGGAGTGCACTGAGGACGCGGTGGCGCACGCACGAGGCCGTCGCGGCCCAGTCGAACTCCGCCAGGTCGAATCCGACGGCACCGCGCCCCATGACGTTCTGGTCCTGCCGGGTCAGCAGCGCCGCGAAGCGGAAGTCCCGGTCCTCGGGCGCGAGATCGGACACGGCGAGCATCAGCGCGTCGATGAACACCGCGGTGGCGCCATTGGACAGGTCCAGGTCGTGGCTGCCGCCGGAGAAGATGTTGCTAGCCGACCTATGATGCGGGCCCTACCCGCGCGTGGCACCACCTCGTGCCGACCGACAAGGTCCGCCGGGCAGGCCCTAGTCGTGGAAGGCCGTGGTCGCGTCCAGCGCGGCGCGCCCGGTCGTCACCCTGTTCACTGGCGCGCTCTCGTCGGCGTAACCGAACGAGATGCCCACGAGCAGCTTTCCTCCGGTGACGCCCAGTTCGTCCCGGACGGTGTCGGCGTAGAAGCTCAGCAGTCCCTGCGGGCAGCTGTCCACGCCGTACGCGGTCATCGCCAGGAGCAAGGTCTGCATGTACGCGCCGACGTCGGCGGCGGGCCGTGCCGCGCCGTCACCGTCGACGAAGAGGAACGCGGCGTGCGGTGCGCCGTAGAAGCGCAGGCTCTCCGCGTCGTAGGCCGCACGTGCCCCGTGGTCGTCGGGAGCGATGCCCAGCGCTCCGTACAGCTCGGCGCCGAACGCGGCCCGGCGCGCCCGGTGCACCTGCGCGTACATGTCCTCGGAGTACGGAAGGTCCACCGAGGTGTGCCGCTCGGCGTGGGCCGCCCGCAGAGCCGTCGCCAGGCGCTCGCGCGCCGCGCCGCTCACCACCTCCACCTGCCACGGCTGCGTATTGGAGTTGGACGGCGCGGCGCCCGCCAGCGAGAAGATCGCGCGCATCGTGTCCGCGGGCACGGCCTCCGGGCGGAACGCGCGGGTCGCGTGACGGCCGCGTATCAGCTTCTCGGCGGAGCCGCTCAGTTCGGTGGTGGGTCCGGTGGGCTCGGTGGGCTCGGTGGGGGTTCGGCTTGGCATGGCGCACTCCTCAGCGACGACAGAAGTAAACGGTGGCGTTTACTTGGAAGTGATCGTAGCGAGCCGACCCCTCTGAAGTAAACGCAGGCGTATACTTTCGCCATGGCCACGACGACGACCGCACCTCAGCAACGGGGACGTGGGGGCCGGGAGCGCATCCTGGCCGCCGCCGCCCAGCTGTTCGCGGCCCAGGGGATCAACGCGACCGGCATGGAACAGGTCGCGGACCAGGCGCCGGTGTCCAAGCGGACGCTCTACGCGCACTTCCGGACCAAGAACGATCTGGTCCTCGCGCACCTGGCGAACCTCGCGTCGTCCGGCGCCACCCTCGAAAGCGTGCTGACCCGCGAGGACAGCCCCCCACGGGAGCGGATCCTGCGCCTGTTCGACCAGCCCACAGTGGACGCGGCACCGGTGCGGGGGTGCCCCTTCATCGATGCCGCCGCCGAGTTTCCCGACCCGAAGAGCGCGGTCCACTCCTACGCCCGGGAACAGAAGCTGCGGATGGTTGAGCTGGTCACCGCGCTGGTGGCGGAGATGGGCTGCCGGGAACCCGCCGCCCTCGCCGAACAGCTGGTCACCCTCGCGGACGGGGCGGCCAGTCGCGCCATGGTGCTGGACGACGCGGGGTACGGGCGGTACGCGCGAGCGGCGGCGGAGGTCCTCCTCGAACGGGCCCTACCGGGCGCGGGCTGACGGGAGTGTGGCCTCTCGTAGGACCCGTCTCGCGTGCGGCGATCGAGCCCGCCCCGACGGGGTGCCCTTCGAGACTTCGAGACCCAAGACCCTCGATCTTCAGCCGTGTTGGACGTCGGAAGCCGCGAGCGCCTTGTCGCCGGGCTACGATCACGGGGTGATGACGGCCTGGTCTCCTTTCGGTACGCGCGGGAGCCGCTCGACAGCGGCTCTGTTGCGGGTCCTGGGGCTGGGCCTCTTCCTTTTCGGGCTGGTGTTCGCGCATGCGGCCAGCCCCGAGGCGACGAGTCGTCACATCGAGGCCGTTGGCGGTGTCGTGGCGGCGGATCCCGTGGTCGGCGTGGCCCATGTGGCCGAAGCGCCCGCCGTCGCCGAGGCGCCAGGGGGCCATCCGCACGATCACCCCCAGTCGCACACCGTCGAGGAGTGTGCCCTGGGGCAGCCCCCGCAGGGGCCCGACGTCGACCAGCCCTGCCTCTCGCCGCTGGGTTCGGCGTGGCTGGACGGTGTGTCCGTGGCTGCGGGCACCCAGCGCGTCGCGGGCCGCGACTTCGTCGTGCCGATAGCGCACGCGGCCGACACCACGATCCTGCGCGTCTAGACCGACCGGTTCCCCGACCGGTCTGTCCTCGTCCCGGCCGTAGGTGTCAGCGCTGCGCGTCCCGTACGCGTGCCGCCGCCGGGCAGTTGTCGCGCGGAGGATCTGTGCTGCCTCGGCTCCTTGTCCGCAATCTGTTGTACGTCCTGCTGCTCGCCGCGGTGCTCATGTGCTCCGGCGGACATCACCACGGCCAGGAAGGGCCGCACGCGCCGTCGACACTCCAGGTGGCCGACGCGCCCACTTCTCCCGATCACTGCCACGAGCTCGATTCAGGACCCGGTTCCGGGTCCGGCTCCGTCGCGCAGTCGTCCGTACGTCTCCTCGCGCCCGTGCCCACCACCGCACCGGCCGTGCATGCGGTGCGTGCCTCGGCGGCGCGACCCCTGGGCGTCGCGCGAGGCAGGGACCCGTGCGGTGGCAGGGCCGCCCTCAACTCGCTCTGCAGATGGCGCATATAGGGGCCCGTCGCGATCCCCGTACGCGTCCACCCCCCCCCGAACGAGAGCGAAGAAGCGAAGAGATGCATTCTCCGATCGCGCACGACTCCGCCCACTTCACGCATACCGCCCCTGCCGGATCCACCCGCCCCACCCTCCCAGGCCTCTCCGGCCTCGTCGGCAACACTCCCGTCCTCCACGTCTCCCACCCCCTCACCCCGCCCGGCCGCGGCTTCTGGGCCAAGCTGGAGGGCTTCAACCCCGGTGGCATCAAGGACCGCCCGGGGCTGCACATGGTCGAACGCGCCCGTGCGCGGGGCGAGTTGCGGCCCGGGCGCCGCATCGTCGAGTCGACCAGCGGCACCCTCGGCCTCGGCCTCGCGCTGGCCGGTACGGTCCACGGGCACCCGGTCACCCTGGTCACCGACCCGGGCCTGGAGCCGTCCATGACCCGGCTGCTCGCCGCCCACGGCGCGACCGTCGACATGGTGCCCGAGCCCGACCCGGCCGGAGGCTGGCAGCAGGCCCGCCGCGACCGCGTCGCCGAACTCCTCGCGGCGCACCCCGGCTCGTGGTGCCCCGACCAGTACGGCAACCCCGACAACGTCGCCGCCTACACCCCGCTGGCCCTCGAACTCGCCAGGCAGCTGGGCCACATCGACGTCCTGGTGTGCAGCGTCGGCACCGGCGGTCACTCGGCGGGCATCTCCCGCGTCCTGCGTCAGCTCTACCCCGGGCTGCGCCTCGTCGGCGTGGACACCGTCGGCTCGACCATCTTCGGCCAGCCCGCCCGGCCCAGGCTCATGCGCGGCCTGGGATCGAGCATCTACCCGCGCAACGTCGCGTACGAGAACTTCAGCGAGGTCCACTGGGTGTCACCGGCCGAATCGGTGTGGGCCTGCAGGCAGTTGGCGACCTCGCACTACGCGACAGGCGGCTGGAGCGTCGGCTCGGTCGCACTGGTGGCGGGCTGGCTCGCCCGGACGCTCCCGCGCGACACCCGCATCGTCGCCGTATTCCCCGACGGCCCGCAGCGCTATCTGGAGACCGTCTACGACGACGCGTACTGCGCCCGGCACGGACTCCTCGGCGGGTCCCCGGCCTCCGAACCCGACGTGGTCGACCGCCCCGACGAGAAGGAGGTCACCCGCTGGACCCGCTGCACCACCGTCCACGATCCCCTGGGTAACTCCGCCCCCGACTACGCCGACACCACCCATTCAGCCCGGCCCGAAGGCGAGACGCGGTGAAGACGACCCTCACGCAGTTCCGTTCCTACGACCGCAGTGTCCAACTGCTCCTGGCCAACCAGTTCACCATCAACCTCGGCTTCTACATGCTGATGCCGTACCTCGCCCAGCACCTGTCCGGCACGCTCGGCCTCGCGGGCTGGCTCGTCGGACTCGTCCTCGGCGTACGCAACTTCAGCCAGCAGGGCATGTTCCTCGTCGGCGGCACTCTCGCCGACCGGTTCGGCTACAAGCCGCTGATCGTCGCGGGGTGCGTCCTGCGCACCATCGGATTCGCCACCCTCGGGCTCGTCGACTCGGTACCGGCGCTGCTCGTCGCCTCCGCGGCCACCGGATTCGCGGGCGCGCTGTTCAACCCCGCGGTGCGGGCCTACCTCGCCGCCGACGCGGGGGAGCGCCGGGTCGAGGCCTTCGCGCTGTTCAACGTCTTCTACCAGGCGGGCATCCTGCTGGGCCCGCTCGTGGGCATGCTGCTCACCGGCGTCGACTTCCGGATCACCTGTCTCGTCTCGGCGGTGATCTTCGCGCTCCTGAGTGTCGTACAGATCCGCTCGTTGCCCGCGCGAAGGGGAGCGGACGCGCAGGGCGGCACGGACGACGGTTCCGGCGAAGGAGTGCTCGCCCAGTGGCGGAGCATCATCCGCAACCGTGCCTTCCTGCTCTTCTCGACCGCCATGATCGGCTCGTACGTCCTGACCTTCCAGGTCTATCTGGCACTGCCCCTGGAGGTGCGGCGCCTGGGCGGTGACGGCGACTTCGGCACCGTCGCCGTCGCGCTGCTCTTCGCGGTGTCCGGGCTCACGACCATCCTCGGGCAGACCCGGGTGACCGCCTGGTGCAAGGAGCGGCTGGCGCCGGGACGGGCCCTGGCCTGGGGCCTGTTGAGCATGGGGCTGGCCTTCGTGCCGCTCATCGCGGCGACGGCCCTGCCGGTGCCGGGCGGGGGAGCCGGGCGGTGGCTGCTCGCCGCCGTCCCGCCGACGCTGGCCGCGCTGCTGCTCGCGCTGGGCACGATGATCGCGTACCCCTTCGAGATGGACACCATCGTCCGGCTGGCGGGGGACCGGCTGGTCGCCACCCACTACGGCCTCTACAACACCATCTGCGGTGTCGGCATCACCCTCGGCAACCTGCTGACGGGAGTCGCCCTGGACGCGGCGCGCGAGGCCGGGATGTCGGCGCTGCCCTGGCTCGCGCTGCTCCTCCTCGGCCTCGGCTGCTCGGGGGCCCTGTACGGGCTGCACCGCGCGGGACGGCTGACTCCCGCGTCGCCGGAGGTCGAACCGGCAGCGGCCTGACCTGACGGCGTCCCCGGTCCGGTCGGCGCGCGGCACTCGGCCCGCGCGCCGACCGGGCCCGGATCACGCGGACTCGATCCCTCCGGCGCATGCGGCGCCCGGCTCCGGAGTCTGCGGGCCCTGCACGTACTTGCTGAAGAACTCCGCGACCCGCGGGTCGGCGGCGCTGTCGACGGTCAGCTGGTGTCCCCAGGCCGACAGCATGATCGGGCTCCGCTGCTGCTCGACCGGGCTCATCAGGCTGTACGAGGTCTTGGAGACCTTGTCACTCAGCTTCTTGATGTCGGCGGCGGGGGCCTTCTTGTTGTACGTGACCCAGACCGCACCGTGTTCGAGGGAGTGCACGGCGTTCTCGTTCGGTATGGCCTTCTTGTAGACCTTGGCCTCGCACGTCATCCAGGCCTGGTTGTGGTCGCCGCCGACCGGCGGCGTCATCGGGTAGTCGACCGCCTTCTCGACGTGGTCGCGGCCCAGCTTCTTGGCGTCCCACGTCTTCTCGCCCCGCACGGGCTTCTTCGCGGCCGCGGTGTTCTGCTCCTCCTTGTCGTTGGCCCGGTTGATGGCGTACGCGCCGAAACCGATGAGTGAGGCCACGATCACCGTGCTCACCGAGACGGTGATGATGCGGTTGCGCCGCTCGCGGGCCTGCTCCGCGCGCTGCATCGCCTCGACTCGGGCCTTGCGCGCGGCGGCGACCGCCTTCTTGCTCGGCTTCTTCGGATTGCCGGACTTGGCCTTGGCCATGGGTGTTCCTGTCCCCGCCGCACGGGGGCGCGGCGGTGGTGGCGGTGTCTGTGTCGGTGGACGCCGGGTGCGCGGGGCAGGCCGCATCCGCGGGCCCGCCCTGCCGGGGTCCGCCTAGGTCCGCTGCACCTGGAGCATGTGGAGGTCGGGAGAGCCGCGGGTCGAGGGCTGCTCGACCGCGGGGCCGGGCGCCGACAGCGCCTGGGGGTAGGGCACTTGGTGGTGGAAGGCCGACAGGGACGGTCCGGCCGGGCCGGGCACCGCTCGTACGCCGTGGGCGGAGGGTGCGCAACACTCCTCGTCGGGCGGGCAGTCGGAGCCTTCCACAGGTGACGCGTGGTCGTCCGAGGACAGTGTCAGGGCGACGGCCGCCGCGTGCCCGGCGCCTTCGTGGCCGCCGTCGGGCGCGATGGGGCCGAGACACATGAACAGCGTGGTGACGAGGGCGACGAGCGCAGCTGCCGACGCGGCGCGGCACAAGGCGTGCCGGGAGGCGCGGGTCCACTGCGACTGTCTCATCGCAGCGCATCGTAGCGATCGTCGGCGCCGGGGTGTTCGGGTACCCCGGCCGTATCCCGGCCGTATCCCGGTCCTGCCCTGGTCTGCCGCTCCCCGTGCCGCGGGCTCAAGCCGTCCCGGCGCTGCTCCCCGTCCCTGGACCCCGCACCGTCGCCGTCACCAAGAGCGCCGTGCTGCGCAGCCGCAGCGCGCCGTCGGCCTCGTGGGTGCGCAGGATCTCCGTCAGCCGTTCGCGTGCCCGGTCCCGGACCTCGGGGGTGACCTGGCTCGTTAGATGGCGTCCGGGACCGGAGCCGAGGAGGAACCCGGCGGCGTCGGCCGCGTCCCTGCCCCATGTCCCGTACGTCTCCACGCGCGTGGCCCCGACGTCCTCGAACCCGGCGGCCGACAGCACCTCGCAGGTCCTGTCGGCGTCCGCCAGGGAGAACATGCCCGGCCCGCCGGGCGCACCGAAGCCGCCGATGGGGAGCAGGTCGCGCAGCGCGGCGAAGGCCCGCAGCCACTCGTTGTCCTCGGGGTACGCGCCGCAGACGAACGCCGCGCGCCCGCCGGGGCGCAGCGCACGCGCGATGTTGCCGAACCCGGCCACGGGATCCGCGAAGAACAGCACGCCGTAGCGGCTGATCGCGACGTCGTACGCGCCCGGGTCGAAGGGGTGGACCTGGGCATCGCCCTGCGTGAAGTCGACGTTGTCCGGGCCTTCCCGGCGGGCGGCGCGGCGCGCCTGGGCCAGCATGGGCGCCGACAGGTCGAGGCCCAGCGCATGGCCGTTGCCCGCCCGGCGCGCGGCCAGCCTGGTCGTCTGCCCCGCGCCGCAGCCGATGTCCAGGACGCGGTCGTTCGGCCCGACCGAAGCGGCGTCCAGGAGCGGGGAGTTGAATCCGGCGTTCACGGCGTCCCAGCGGTCCTGGTTGCGGGCCCAGTGCTCTCCCTCGTAACCGTTCCACGCCTGCGCTTGTTCGGTGTTGATGACGTCCTGCACTTCGTGCCCCCTGACGCATGGCGAATGGAGCGCCCGTCACCGTTAGTATGGGCGCTCGCCCAAACAGTATGGGCGAGCGCCCATACGTGCAATGGGTCAGCCCAGATGCCTTGTTGTCGATGTCGAGGAGAAAGTCATGTCACCGCGCGGAGTCGCGATCCCCGATCTTCGTGAGCGGCTGTTCGACGCCGCCGAGCGGATCGTCGCCCGTGAGGGCGCCGCGGCCCTCACCAGCAGGGCCGTCACCAGTGAGGCGGGCTGCGCCAAGGGGGTGCTGCACACGCACTTCGGGGGCGTGGACGCATTCGTCGCCGAGCTCGTGCTCGACCGGCTCGCGCGCACCGCGGCCCACGCCAAGGGGCTCCCCGGGCGGGCGGGTCAGGACACCGTGGCGGCGAACCTGACCGGCGTCGCGCTCGGGCTCCTGGACTCCCTCGACCCCAGGGTCGTCGGCCTCGCCGTGACCAGCAACGCCACCTCCCAGCAGATCCGCGACGCGATGGCGGAGGGATCCCCCGGCTTCGGCGCGATCCAGGACGCGCTCACCGACTACCTCGACGCCGAACTGCGGCTCGGCCGGGTGCCGGACGGCACCGACACCGCCACGACGGCGCTCGCCCTGGTCGGCACCGTCCACCACCTCCTGATGACCGGGGGCTGGGCCGGTGCGCCCGACCCCCGTGCACAGACCGAGCGGCTCGTCGCCCTGCTCGTACCGAGGTGAGAGCGGACCGCACGGTGCCGCGGCGCGTTCACTCGTCGCAGCACGCGGCCACGGACTTGGTCAGCCGGGGCCCCGCGAACCGGGTGCCGCTGACCAGCCGCATGGCGGGGCCGTAGGTCGCGACCGCCGAAGGGCCGGTGAAGTACAGCCCCGGCACGCTGGAGGAGAACCCCTTGTCCAGGACGGGGAATCCGCCGATGCGTATCAGGTCCGCGCGGAGCTCGGGGGAGAGGAAGTCCAGGGCCTCGAGCTGGATGCGGTAGCCCGTGGCGGCCAGGACGTGCTCGGACTCGACGGTGTGGGTACGTCCGTCCGGCGTCGTCGTCCGCAGGGTGATCCCGCCGCCGTACGTCTCCGCCGCCGTGATCTGCTGCTGTGCGAGGACGGGCACTCTGCCCTCGAACCGTTCCTTCAGCCACCATGCCCCGCCGGGGCGCAACGCCCGCTCGGCGAGGCGGAGCCGGGCCGCCGCGGGCAGCCGCCGGAACGCGGCGGGCTGGCGGGTGAGGCCGTACATGGCCCAGGAGCGGCCCGCCGGGGTCTCGGGCCGCCAGTGCGGCCCCGAAGACGGCGGCGCGTCGAACCGGACCCGTGAACCGCGCGTCACCACCTGTACGTCGGCGCCCGCCTCATGGAGCAGAGCGGCACTCTCCAGCGCGGACTGACCGGCTCCGACGACGGTCACGGTGCGCCCGGCGAAGCTGCTCGGATCGGTCTGCTGCGAGCTGTGCGAGATCAGGCCGAGCGCCGATGGTCCGCCGGACGCCGCCGCCGCGAGGGGCTCGGGCAGATGCGCGAAGCCGGTGAGCCCGGTGGCCACGACGACGGCCCCGGCCCTGAGCACCTCGCCCGACGACAGCTTGACGCGGAAGCCGTCCGGACCCCGGTCCACCGCGGCCACCCGCTCGTCCTCGACGCGGGGCACCAGCCGGTCCCGGAACCACCTTCCGTACCGGAGGAACAGCCCGACGGGCACCTGGTCGTGGGTGTCGAGCCTGCGCTCCCCGGCGTCGCGGCAGTAGTCGTGGAGCGTGAAGCCCTCGCGCGGGGTCGCAAGCTCGGTGGCGGCGGGCGGCGTCCGCAGGAGCATCCCCGCGGGCATGCGCCGGGCCCAGCTCGCCACGGGGGCACCGAAGACGCGCACGGGGATGCCGCGCGCCCGCAGGTGTGCGGCGGCGGACAGGCCGTACGGGCCAGCGCCGATGACGACGACGGTCTTGGACATGGAGGTCCCTCCTGGCGCCGCACGCGCGCGAGGTGTCAGGGGTACGGACACGGCTCGGGGCGGCACCGAAATCAGCAGCGGAACGTGCGGAGTCGGCAGGCCGGAGCTGCTCCCGTCCGTCTCGGCCCGCGCGGTGGACGCGCTGCGGTCCGGGTCAGACGGTGAGCTGCGGGTGGGCCGGGGGACCCCGCCGTACGACCGCGTCCGCGAGGAGGAGGGGGAGCGAAGGCGCGTGGGCCGGACCCCCGGGGCGGCGCGCTGAAACCGGGCCGGGCGGTGCGAGGGGCAGCGGCGTGCGGAACGGGCGCAGCAGCCGGGTGAGGAACGCCCGGAGAAGGCGCAGCAGCCGTGCCAGGGAGCCGCCGAGCGGGTTCGGCGGCCGGGATGCGGGAGTCGGGGCGGGGCTCCGGTTGCCGCGGAGGGTGGCCCACCGGGTGGAGGCCCACTGCGTGGCGTTCCACCCGGTGCGGCCGCCGTCCTGCGGCAGGGCGAGGCGGAGTGACAGCGCGGTGTGGAACAGGACCGCGGCAGCGGCCGTCCTGGCGTCCCACGAGGGTGTCGGGCCGAGCATGGGGCCGAACACGAAGTGGTACGTGGCGACGGCGAAGAGGGTGCTCGCCAGGGAGAGGACGACGGGCCGTGACGCCTGACGCGCCGTCGCGCCCGGCCGCACCGCCGTCGTCGGCCATGCCGACGCTCCCGGGCGCGCGGCGGCCGTGTGCGGGCCGCGCGGCCGGGAGCGAAGCACCGGTCCCGAAGTCTTCATGACGCACCCATCATGGTGCGTCAGACCGCGACTGTCACCCGGGGCGGCCCGGCCACGGCCCTTCCGTGGTCGAGAACACGGCCCGCCCGAGGGGGAGTTGAGGTTCCGACGGGACTGGCGCGGACCGGACCGGACCCGTCGGCCCGCCCTCAGCGCTTCAGCACCGCCTCCATGACCGCCTTCGCGATCGGCGCCCCCAGACGGCCGCCCGCGATCTCGGAGCGGGAGATGTTCATGTCCTCGGGGTCGACGAGCACCGCGACCGCCACCGGTGAAGTGCCGTCCTGCTGCTTGGCGTACGAGACGAACCAGGCGTACGGGCGCTCGTCCCGGACGTTCGCGCCGTGCTGCGCGGTGCCCGGCTTGCCGCCCACCGTGACGCCCTCCATCCGCACCTTGTCCGCCGTGCCTTCGGTCACCGTGTGCTCCATCATGGCCTGCACCTTCTTGGCGGTGTCCACGGAGACGGCCCGGTCGAGCACCTCGGGCTCGGCCTTCTCGATCAGCGCCAGGTCGGGGCCGCGCAGCTCGTCCACCATGTACGGCTTCATCACCTTGCCGTCGTTGGCGAGCCCGGCGACGGTCATGGCCATCTGCAGGGGCGTGCTGGTCACGCTGCCCTGGCCCATGCCGGTCAGCGCGGTCTGCGGCTTGTCCAGCCGCTCGGGGTAGGCGCTCGCCGCCGAGCGCACGGGCGTGAACTGCTCCTTGTTGAAGCCGAACTTCTCCGCCGTCTCCCGCATCTTGTCCTTGCCCGTCTTCAGCGCCGCGTCGAGGAAGACGTTGTTGCACGACCACTGCATGCCGGTCTTCATCGACACCTTGTCGCACTGCGCGTCGGGCACGACGTTGCCGATCTCCGTGCTGCTGAGCGGCAGCCGGTAGGGGGCCGGGGCGCCGGACGGGGCGTCGATGTCGGTCACGGTGCCGTGCTCCAGGGCGGCGGCCGCGGTGAGGATCTTGAACGTCGAGCCGGGTGGGTAGGTCTCGCGCGTCGCCCGGTTGTTCAGCGGCTTGTCCTTGCGCTCGTCGAGCTCCTTGAACGCCTTGCTCTCCTTCCCGGAGATACCGGCGAAGACGGAGGGGTCGTACGAGGGGGTGCTCGCCATCGCGAGGATCTTGCCGGTGCGCGGATCGAGGGCGACCACCGCGCCCTTGGCGTCGAGATCCGTCAGCCCCTTGTAGGCGGCCTTCTGCGCCTTGGGGTCGATGGTGGTGACGACGTCGCCGGGGCGCGGCTTCTCCCTGGTCAGCGCGGACAGGGGGTTGCCGAGCAGCCTGCTGTCCTTGCCGCTCAGCACGTCGTTCTCGACGCCTTCGAGGAACGTCGCGCCCTGGGCCTGGGAGAAGTACCCGGTGACCGGCGCGTACATCGGTCCTTCCTTGAACGTGCGTTTGTACTTGAGGTCCGAACCCGGCGTCGCCACGGACCCGGTGATCGCCTTCCCGCCGACGACGATGTCGCCGCGCGGACTGCTGAACGTGTCGATCTGCACCCGCCGGTTCTTCGCGTGGTCGGCGAGGCTGTCGCCCCGGGCGAACTGCACCCACGTGGCCCGCACCAGCAAGGACAGCACGAGGACCCCGCAGAAGACGGCTATGTGCCGCAATGTCCTGTTCATTGCCAGAGGAGAGCAGCTCCGTGCTGCATATGTCCAAGATGGATATGGAGTGCGTAATGATGCATCTGGGATATCGTTGCTGCTCGTGGACCTGATACTGCATCTCCGGTGCTTTGTGGCTGTTGCAGAAGAGTCACATTTCGGCCGTGCCGCCGCCCGCCTCGGCACGGCCCAGCCACCGCTGTCGCAGCGCATCCAGCGGCTTGAGCGCGAGCTCGGGGTCCGGCTCTTCGAGCGCAACAGCCGCCAGGTGACGATCACCAAGGGCGGTCTGCTCCTTCTCGACGAGGCCCGCGAGCTCCTGGCCCGCTCCGAGGCCCTGATGGCCACCAGCCGCCGCATCAGGGACGGCGACGCCGGACTGCTGCGCGCCGCACTGCCGCCCGACATCGCGGGCGAGACCGTCGCCGAGATCCTGGCCGACTTCCAGCGGCGCCACGCGGACGTGGAGCTGGAGCTGCACGAACTGTCCACCTCGGAGCAGCTCGCCCGGTTTGCCTCGCACGACCTGGACGTCGGGCTCATCCACCACCCCTGCGACGTCACGGGCCTGGGCCTCGGTCCGGTCCTCCGGCGCGAGCTGGGCGTGCTGCTGCCGCGCGACGCGCCCGCCGCCGCCTTCGACGAGGTGCCGCTCGGCTCCCTCGGCGACCACGACCTGATCCTCTTCCCGCGCGCCAACGCCCCCGCCCTGCACGACGACCTGCTCACCACCTGCGCCCGCAACGGCTACACGCCCGCCAACATCCGGCACGGCCAGGGCCCCAGCTTCATCCGCGGCCTCATCCGCTCCGCCAACTCCGTGGCCTTCCGGCCGCGCGAGGCCCGCTCCGCCGAGACGGCCGGCGACGACCCGGAGATCGTCTGGCGCCCGCTCGCGGGAGCGCCCCTGGCCCTGCGCCACTCGGTGGCCTGGCCACAGGGGCACAGCGACGCCGCCGTCACCGCCTTCGCCGACGCCACCACCCATGCCATGTGGAAAACTGCCGCGGTGACCACCGACCTGCCCTCGCGCCCCGTCCATCTGCGCCCGGCAGCGGAGTACTACCTGTGAGCAACACTCTCGGCCTCCTGCGCGGAGCCTTCGCCGAAGCCGGTGTCACGGGCCGTCTGCACGCCGTCGACATCGACTCGGGGGCGGAGGTCGACGCCGGTGCCGACCAGCCGGTCGTCACCGCCAGCGTGCACAAGCTGTGCCTGCTCCTCACCCTCCACCAGCGGGCCGCGGCCGGGGAGTTGGACCTCACCGAACAGGTCGAGTGCCCGGCCGACCTGCGCACGCCCGGGCCCACCGGGCTCTCCGCGATGCTCGACCCCGTCCGGATGTCCCTGCGCGACATCGCCTTCCTCATGATGGCCGTCAGCGACAACACCGCCGCCGACCTTCTCCTGGCACGCGTCGGCCTGGACGCCGTCAACGCCACCACCGCCGCGCTCGGCCTGGACCGCACGCACGCCAGGCACACCTTCAGCGAACTCCTCGCCACGATGAAGGAGGACGCGGGCCCCGGCGGCGCGCAGGCGCTGACCGATCCCCACGTCATCGCACGGCTGCGGGCGCTCGACCCCGCCCGCAGCAACCGCAGCACCCCGCGCGACATGACCCGGCTGCTCGCCGCCGTCTGGCGTGACGAAGCCTGCGCCCCCGAGCACGGCGCCGCGCTCCGCCGCCTCCTCGGCCTGCAGGTCTGGCCGCACCGGATGGCGTCGGGCTTCCCCTTCGACGACGTCCACGTCGCGGGCAAGACCGGCAGCCTGCCCACGCTGCGCAACGAGGTGGGCGTCGTCGAATACCCCGACGGCGGGCGCTACGCCGTGGCCGTCTTCACTCGCGCCGCAGGCACCGCGGCGATCCTGCCCGCGGCCGACGCCGTGATCGGCACGGCCGCCCGCATCGCCGTCGACGCGCTGCGGGCGCAACCGGCGCGGGACGGGACGGCGCGGTAGGAGACCGGCTGACGCCGCAGCCCCCGGCCCCCGATGGGGAACATCCCGGGGGGGGCGGACCCGTACGGGTCACCAGAACGCGCCGTCCCCCCGCCTTCCCGCCTTGAATGAACGGGTGACCGCGCCCCCCGACGACTGCCTCGCGCGCAACGAATGGATCTGCGGTGAGTATCTGAGCACCCGCCGCCAGATCCTGCTCGACGCGGTCGTCCAGCACCTGCAGCTGACGTCGCTCTCCGTCGTGATCGCGCTCGTCGTCGCGGTGCCGCTCGCCGTGCTCGCCCGCCGCTGGGGATGGGCCGCGGGGCCGGTCCTCGCGCTCACCACCGTCCTGTACACCATCCCCTCGCTCGCGATGTTCTCGCTGCTGCTCCCGGTGTACGGACTCTCCGCCTCGCTCGTCGTCGCGGGCCTCGTCCTCTACTCACTCACCCTGCTCGTGCGGAACATCCTCGCCGGGCTGCGCGCCGTCCCCGAAGACACCCGGCAGGCCGCCCGCGGCATGGGTTACGGCCCCATCCGCCTCCTGCTCACGGTGGAGCTGCCGCTCGCGCTGCCCGCGGCCATGGCCGGGCTGCGCATCGCCACGGTCTCCGCCGTCTCCCTCGTCACCATCGGCGCGATCGTCGGCTTCGGCGGGCTCGGCAACCTCATCTACACCGGCATGAACACCTACTTCAAGGCGCAGGTGCTCACCGCATCCGTGCTGTGCGTCGTCATCGCCATCGCGGCGGACCTGCTGCTGCTCGGCGTACAACGCATCCTCACCCCCTGGGAACGAGCGGCGAGGGCGGTACGCCCATGAACACACTCGGCGACGCCTGGGCGTGGCTCACCGACTTGGCGCACTGGGCCGGTGACGACGGCATCTGGCACCGGCTCACCCAGCACCTCGTCCTCACCGTCGTCTGTCTGCTGCTCAGCTGCCTCATCGCCCTGCCGATCGCCCTCGTCCTCGGCCACCTCGGCAGGGGCGGCGCGCTCGCCGTGAACATCTCCAACGTCGGACGTGCCGTGCCGACCTTCGCGGTCCTCGTCCTGCTGCTCCTCACCCCGCTCGGCACCTGGGGCGAAGGGCCGACCGTCGTCGCGCTCGTGCTGTTCGCCGTCCCGCCGCTGCTCACCAACGCGTACGTGGGCATGCGCGGCGTCGACCGCAGCATCGTCCAGGCGGCGCGCGGCATGGGGATGACCGGGCGGCAGATGCTGTGGCGGGTCGAACTGCCGCTCGCGCTGCCGCTGGTGCTCAGCGGCATCCGCATCGCCGCCGTGCAGCTCGTCGCCACCGCCACCATCGCCGCGCTCGCGGGCGGCGGCGGACTCGGCCGGATCATCACCGCGGGCTTCAACCTGGCGAGCACCCCGCAGGTCGTGGCCGGTGCCGTCCTCGTCGCTGTGTTCGCGCTGCTCGTCGAGGGCGTCTTCGAGGTGGCCGAACGGTGCGCGCCCGGCTGGGCGCGGGGGCGGGGGAGTGCCGGATGAAGCGGCGCACAGGGCTCGCGGCCGCCGCCCTCGTCCTGGTGAGCGGCTGCGCGACCGGCCCCTCACTGGAGACCCAGGGCGAGGTCACCGCGCCGCCGGGCGACAGCAAGAGCCTCGTCGTCGGCTCCGCGGGCTTCACCGAGTCGGACCTGCTCGCCCAGATGTACACGCTGCTCCTGAACAAGGCGGGCTACAGCACGCGCATCCTGTCCGTCGCCAACCGCGAGCTGTACGAGCCCGCTCTGGAGTCCGGCCAGATCGACGTCGTCCCCGAGTACGCGGCGACCTTCGCGGACTGGCTCAACGCCAAGAAGAACGGCGCCGACGCGCGGCCCGTCGGCTCGCCCGACCTCGACGCGACCATGAAGGCCCTGCGCCGCCTCGCCACCCCACGCGGCCTCACCGTCCTCGACCCCGGCAAGGCCGTCGACCAGAACGCGTTCGCCGTCGCCGCCTCCTACGCCGAGCAGCACAACCTCAAGACCCTCAGCGACCTCGGCAGATCGGGCCTGAAGGTGCGGCTCGCCGCGGGCGACGAATGCGTGCAACGCCCCTACTGCGCCCCGGGGCTGAAGAAGGTGTACGGCATCGACATCACCGGAGTCGACCCCAAGGGCGTCGGCACGACCCAGGCCAAGAAGGCCGTCCAGGGCGGCCAGGACCAGATGGTGCTCACCACGTCGACGGACGCGACCCTCGACGACTTCGGCCTGGTGCTCCTCAAGGACGACAAGAAGCTGCAGAACGCCGACTACCTCGTGCCCGTGGTCAACCGCTCCCGGGCGGGCAGCAAGGGCGTCGCCGCCGCGTTGGGCCGCCTCAGCCCCGTCCTGACGACGGCGGACCTGGCGTCCCTGAACGAACAGGTGGACAGCTGGCGCCGCCTCCCGCAGGACGTGGCACGGGCCTACTTGGAGAAGAAGGGCCTGCTGTAGAGCCCCGTCAGGGCCACGGGGAACCGCCCGACCGGCGGAGCGCTCACGCGTCGGCCACCGAGTCGAACTCCACCTGGTCCCGCGCCACGCCCTGCGCATCCGCGTCCACCGAGCGGCGCAGCGCCTCGTGCAGCTTCGCCGGGGTCAGGACGCCGAGGAAACGCGCCCCGTCGAGCACCGCGACCCACCCCGCGTCGTGCTGCAGCATCACGCCGAAGGCCTGCTTGAGCGGGGCGCCGATCGGCACCCAGGACTTCATCCGGTGCGCCAGGTCGCCGACCGTGCCGCCGGAACCGGCCAGCGACAGCTCGTCGAGGCCCACCCAGCCGTGCAGATCGCCGTCCGTGTCAAGGACGACGGCCCACCGCGCCTCCTCCTCGCGCAGCCGGGCCGCGGCCTGGGCGGCGGGCTCGTCGAGCCGGGCGATCGGCGGCTCCTCCAGGTCGTCGGTCTGGATCTCGGTGACGGAGAGCCGCTTCAGTCCGCGGTCGGCGCCCACGAACTCGGCGACGTACGGCGTCTCGGGCGCCCCGAGCACCGCCCCCGGAGTGTCGAACTGCTCGATGCGCCCCTGCCCGTACACCGCGATGCGGTCACCGAGCCGGACCGCCTCCTCGATGTCGTGCGTGACCAGGAGCACCGTCTTGCGGACGGCGGCCTGCATCCGCAGGAACTCGTCCTGCAACTGCTCGCGCACCACCGGGTCCACGGCGCCGAACGGCTCGTCCATCAGGAGCACCGGCGGGTCGGCGGCCAGCGCCCTGGCCACGCCCACGCGCTGGCGCTGACCACCCGAGAGCTGCTCGGGGTAGCGCGCGCCGTACGTCTTCGGGTCGAGGCCCACCAGCTCGAGCAGCTCCGCCGCCCGCGCCCGCGCCTTGGCCTTCTTCCAGCCGATCAGGGCAGGGACGGTCGCCGTGTTGTCGAGGATCGTGCGGTGCGGGAAGAGGCCGACCTGCTGGATGACGTAGCCGATCCGGCGGCGCAGGCGCACCGGGTCGACGTCGGCGATGTTCTCCCCGTTCACGAAGATGCGACCCGACGTCGGCTCGATGAGCCGGTTCACCATCATCATCGTGGTGGTCTTGCCGCAGCCGGAGGGGCCGACGAGCGTGACCAGTTCGCCCTCGCCGACCTCGAAGGAGAGGTCGTCCACGGCCGTCGTGCCGTCCGGATAGCGCTTGGTCACCTGCTCGAACCGGATCATGCCCTCACGCTAGCCGCGCCCGTCACTCACCGCTCATCAGCACCACCTCCAGGGTGCGCGGGCCGTGCACTCCCTCGACCCGGTCCAGCTCGATGTCGCTGGTCGCGGACGGTCCCGAGATCCAGGTCAGCGGCCGCACCGGGTCGAGCCGTTCGAGGGCCAACGGCACCGAAGCGACCACCTGGTCGGGTACCCGTACGACACAGACGTGGTGGTCCGGCACCAGGGTGATGCGGCGGCGGCCCTGGTCCGGGGAGCCGTCGAGCACGATCGTGCCGGTCTCGGCGATGGCCAGGGCGCAGCCCGTGATGACGCTGTCGACCCGGTCGAGCTCGTGCGCGGTGCTCACCGCCCGGTCGTGGATCCGCACGGGGTCGGCCGCCGCCAGCCAGTGCGGCGGGAGCCCCGGCGGCACGAGAACGGTCTCGGCACCGCGCTCCGCGTACAGGCGCATCAGCAGGTCCGACACCTCGTCCTCCGTGCAGCGGTGCACGATCGCGCGGTAGTCCGCGAGGTTCTCCGCGAGCAGGTCAACGGTCTCCTCCACGGTGCGCCCGCCGTGCTCGCGTGCGTACCCGCGCTCCACCGCCGCCTCGTACGCGGGGTCGTCGGCGGGCACGTCGGCGAGCGCCCGCCGCACCCGGCCCAGGATCCGGTCCCTGCCGCTCACCGGCCGCTCCCCTCCGTCGTACCGCCGCTGTCGCCTTGTGTGCGCTGCCACCAGTCGCGGAACGACTCCGCGGGCACCTTCGGCAGATCCCTGGTCGTACTCCACGCCCTGCCGGGCCCGGGGAGCGTGCGCGGATGAAGCCGCCGGGTCCGCGACGCCAGGCGCTGGCCCGCGCGGAGCGCACCCGGACGGGCGAACGCCAGACCCGCCGCGCGCATCGCCGCCCGCTCCGCCGCATGCCCCTTCGCGGGCTTCAGCGTCACCCTGTTGCCGTCCCGCACCGCCTCGCCGCCCTGCACGACCCGCTCCCGCAGGTGCACCAGGACCTCGGGGATGTCGATGGCGACCGGGCACACCTCGTAGCAGGCCCCGCAGAGCGAGGACGCGTACGGCAGGGAGGCGTCGATCTCGCTGCCGGTGCCGCGGAGCTGGGGGCTGAGGATCGCGCCGATCGGCCCCGGATACACCGAGCCGTACGCATGCCCGCCCGCCCGCTCGTACACCGGGCAGACATTGAGACACGCCGAGCAGCGGATGCAGCGCAGGGCCTGGCGGCCCACCTCGTCGGCGAGGGTGTCGGTGCGGCCGTTGTCGAGCAGGACGAGGTGGAAGTCGCTCGGGCCGTCCTCGTCGGTCGTGCCGGTCCACATCGACGTGTACGGGTTCATGCGCTCGGCCGTCGAGGAGCGGGGGAGCGTCTGCAGGAAGACCTCCAGGTCGCGCCAGCCGGGCACGATCTTCTCGATGCCGACGACGGAGATCAGCGTCTCGGGGAGCGTGAGGCACATCCGGCCGTTGCCCTCCGACTCCACGACGACCAGCGTGCCGGTCTCGGCCACCATGAAGTTCGCCCCGGAGATGCCGACCTTGGCGCGCAGGAACTTCTCCCGCAGGTGCAGCCGCGCAGCCTCGGCGAGCTCGGCCGGAGTGTCGGTCAGCCCCTCCGGTGCCGGGCGGCCCCAACCGGCCATCTCCTTGCGGAAGATGTCACGGATCTCGCCGCGGTTGCGGTGGATGGCGGGCACCAGGATGTGCGAGGGGCGGTCCCGGCCGAGCTGCACGATGAGCTCGGCGAGGTCGGTCTCGTAGGCACGGATGCCTTCCGCCTCAAGGGCTTCGTTGAGGCCGATCTCCTGTGTGGCCATCGACTTGACCTTGACGACCTCCGACTCGCCGGTGGCCTTGACCAGCTCCGCGACGATGCGGTTCGCCTCGTCGGCGTCGGCCGCCCAGTGCACGGTGCCGCCCGCCCGCTCGACGGACTCCTCCAACTGCACGAGGTAGCGGTCGAGGTGGCGCAGTGTGTGGTCCTTGATGCGCTTGCCCGCCTCGCGCAGCCCGTCCCAGTCGGACAGCTCGGCGACGGCCCGCGCACGCTTGTCGCGGATGGTGCGGGTGGCATGCCGCAGGTTGGCCCGCAGGGTCGTGTCGCCTACCGCCTCCCGAGCCGCCGTGGGGAACGCGGGCATGCCGACGAAGGTCCCGCCGCTCATGAAAGGGGCTCCTCTTCCGTACTGGCCAGGATCTCCGCGATGTGCACGGGGCGCACTGCCGTGCGCAACCGCGTCATCGTGCCGCCGATGTGCATCAGACAGGAGTTGTCCGCCGCGCACAGCACGTCGGCCCCTGTCGACTCGGCGTGGCGCACCTTGTCGGCGCCCATCGCCGCCGAGACATCGGAGTTCTTCACGGCGAAGGTGCCGCCGAAACCGCAGCACTCCTCGGCGCCCGGCAACTCGACGAGCTCCAGCCCCTTGACCGCCCGGAGGAGCCGGGTGGGCCGGTCGGCGAGCCCCAGGGCACGCAGACCGTGGCAGGTCGGGTGGTACGTCACCTTGTGCGGGTAGTACGCGCCCACATCGGTGACACCGAGGACGTCCACCAGGAACTCCGTGAGTTCGTACGTCTTCGGGACCACCGGGGCGAGCGTGCGCGCAAGGCCGTCGCCGCGGCCCTCGGCACGGGCCCGCTCACCCATGCGCGGGTACAGCTCCCGCACCATCGCCCCGCACGACCCCGACGGCGTCACGACCGCGTCGTACGCGTCCGACCCGAATACATCGGAGAAATGCCGCGCCAGTGGCTCGGCCTGATGGCGGTAACCGGTGTTGTAGTGCGCCTGCCCGCAACAGGTCTGCGCCATCGGGAAGTCGACGTCAACTCCCAGCCTGGTCAGCAGTTTCACCACTGCCCGACCCGTCTCCGGATACAGCGTGTCGTTGACACACGTCAGGAACAGGGCGACACGCATCGCGGGTTCCTCCTACTCGGTCATCGGATGGATGCAGCGTACGCGGGCACGGACCGCGGGGGAATCATCAGCGGTCACGTCGTATGAGGCGCTCCTCGGCGGCCTGCCACCGGGCGGCGCCACCACGCGGCTCGTACCGCCTCGGCGGCTGGGCGCGGGCCACCAGCGCACGTGCCTCCGCCCGGTAGGCGAGGAGGCCGTGGGCGCGGGCCTGCACCAGGACGTTGCCGAGCGCCGAGGCCTCCGCAGGGCCCGCCAGGAGCGGCAGCCCGCAGGCGTCCGCGGTCAGTTGGCACAGCAGTGCGTTGCGGGCACCGCCGCCGACCAGGTGCACCACGTCGACCGTGCGTCCGGCAAGCCGCTGGGCGTCCTCGACGGCCCGGCGGTGCGCGAGCGCCAGGGAGTCAAGGACACAGCGCGTCGTCTCGGCGGGCGTGCTCGGCACGGGCTGCCCGGAGTCGCGGCAGGCTTCGGCTATCCGGTCCGGCATCCGGCCGGGCGCCAGGAACTCGGGCGAGCCCGCGTCCACGACGGAGCGCAGCGGTTCGGCGTCGGCGGCCGCGGCGAGCAGGTCGGCCGGGTCGGGTCGGCGCCAGGCGCGCAGACACTCCTGCAGCAGCCACAGGCCCATGATGTTGCGCAGGTACCGGACGGTGCCGTCGATGCCCAGCTCATTGGTGAAGTTGGCCCGCCTGCTCTCCTCCGTCAGGACGGGGGCGTCCAGTTCGAGTCCGGCGCCCGCCGTCACCACGGGCGCGATGGCGGCGGAGCTCCTCCTGGAGGAGACGGACGAGCGGCCCGCCGGGGCGCACGAGCACCGGCGCGTGGTGCTCGTGCCCGAACTGGTGGTGCGCCGCTCCAGCCTGCCCCCGCGTTGAGCTGCGACAGCCCCCGAAGCCCTCCGACGCGACGCGTGTGCTGGACTGGGTCCACGAAGACACCCGCCCGCCACCTCGCCAGGAGCCGCTGTGACCCTCTCGTACCGCCAGCCCGGAGTCGTCCTCGCCGACCGCCGCTTCAGCGTGCCGCTCGACCACGACGACCCGGCGGGGGAACGGATCGAGGTCTTCGCGCGAGAAGCGGTCTCGGCCTCCCGAGGGGGCGCGGACCGGCCCTGGCTGGTCTATCTGCAGGGCGGCCCGGGCTTCGGGGCGACCCGCTTCAACGGCTCCGAGTCCTGGCTCGACCGCGCCCTCCAGGACTTCCGGGTCCTCCTCGTCGACCAGCGCGGCACCGGAAGCTCCACGCCCGCCAACCGCCAGACGCTCCCGCTGCGCGGCGGACCCCGCGAACAGGCCGACTACCTCGCCCACTTCCGCGCCGACTCGATCGTCCGCGACTGCGAGGCGATCCGCCCCGAGGTGACGGGCGGCGCCCCCTGGACCGTCCTCGGCCAGAGCTTCGGCGGCTTCTGCGCCACGCACTACCTGTCGGCGGCGCCCGAGGGGCTCGCCACCGCGCTGATCACCGGCGGCCTGCCCACGCTCGACGGCCACGCCGACGACGTGTACCGCGCGGCCTACCCGCGCATGGAGCGCAAGACCGCCGCGCACTACGCCCGCTACCCGCAGGACGTCGAGCGGGCCCGCCGCATCGCCGCCCACCTCGCCGAGCACGAGCCCGTCCTGAACGGCGGCTACAAGCTGACCGTCCAGGCCTTCCAGTCCCTCGGGATACTCCTCGGCACGGGTGACGGCAGCCACCGCCTGCACTACCTCCTGGAGGACGCCTTCGTGCGGACACCGGCAGGGCCCGCGCTCTCCGACGCCTTCCAGGAGAACGTGCAGGCCGCCCTCTCCTACGCGGGCAACCCGCTCTTCGCCGTCCTGCACGAGGCGATCTACGGCCAGGGCGAGCGGCCCACCGCCTGGTCGGCCGAGCGGATGCGCACCGAGTTCCCGCGGTTCGACGCCGAGAAGACCCTGGCGGGCGACGCGCCGCTGCTGTTCACCGGGGAGGCCGTGCAGCGCTGGATGTTCGACAGCGACCCCGCGCTGCGCCCCCTGCGCGACACCGCCGACCTCCTCGCCGAGCGCACCGACTGGCCGCGCCTGTACGACACCGAGCGCCTCGCCGCGAACGAGGTGCCGGTGGCCGCGGCGGTCTACCACGACGACATGTACGTCGACACGGAGCACTCCCTGCGCACCGCCCGCGCCATCCGGGGCCTGCGCACCTGGGTCACCGACGAGTTCGAGCACGACGGGCTGCGCGTGGGCGGCCCGCGGGTGCTCGACCGGCTGCTCGCGCTGGCACGCGGCGAGGCCTGAGGGCTCCGCGGCCCGCTTCGGCAGCCCGCCGCCGGGGCCAACTCATTGTCGGACCCCGGCGATAGGCTGAGAATCATGACCGAGCAGCAGAGTTCAGCCGCCCCCGCCGACCAGCTCACGCCCATGCCCGAGGACTGGCGGCGCGCACTCGCCGTCGTCGCCCACCCGGACGACCTGGAGTACGGGTGCGCGGCGGCCATCGCGGGCTGGACGGACGGCGGCCGTGAGGTCACGTACCTCCTGGCCACCCGGGGCGAGGCGGGCATAGACACGATCGACCCCGCCACCTGCGGGCCGCTGCGCGAGCGGGAGCAGCGCGCGAGCGCGGCCGTCGTCGGCGTCGAGGCCGTGGAGTTCCTCGACCACAAGGACGGCGTCGTCGAGTACGGCACGGCGCTGCGCCGCGACATCGCCGCCGCGATCCGCAGGCACCGCCCCGAGCTGGTCATCACGCTCAACCACCGCGACACATGGGGCGGCGTCGCCTGGAACACGCCGGACCACGTGGCCGTCGGCCGTGCCACGCTGGACGCCGCGGCGGACGCGGGCAACCGCTGGATCTTCCCGGAGCTGATCGAGGAGCAGGGCCTGGAGCCCTGGAACGGCGTGCGGTGGGTCGCCGTCGCCGGTTCGTCGACGCCCACCCATGCCGCGGACGCCTCGGCGGGCCTGGAGCGCTCGGTGGCCTCGCTCCTCGAACACCGCACGTACATCGAGGCGTTGACGGACGAAGACCCCGAGAAGTACTGCCGTACGTTCCTGACGGGCAACGCGCAATCGCTGGCGTCGCGCTTCGGCGGGAAGCCCGCGGTGGCGTTCGAGGTCTTCAGTCGTTGAGCCCGCGCCCCTAGTCTGCTTGACCTGACGACCCATCAGGAATGCGGGCAGAGGGGAGCGGGGCGCGGATGATCGACACCATCGGCACGGACATCCCGGAGGGCGAGGAGCGGCTGCGCCTCGACGTCGAGGACGGTCTCGGCATCCTCACCCTCTGCCGCCCGCGCAAGCTCAACGCATGGAGCTGGGAAGCCACCCGGCAGCTGGGCCTGTTCGCCGACCGGATCCGCTTCGACGACTCCATCAGGGCGGTGCTGCTGCGCGCCGAGGGCCGGGCGTTCTGCGCGGGCATCGACATCACGGCGCCGGGCGGCGCGATCACGGGCCGCTCCGGAGCCGAGCGCACCAGCGGCTACTACGAGGGGCTGCGCTGGGCCCACGAGCGCTTCAGCGCCTTCGCACGGCTCCCGCAGCCGGTCGTCGCGGCCGTCCAGGGGTACTGCCTGGGCTTCGGCTTCGAGCTGGCGCTCATGGCGGACGTGCGGATCGCGGCGGACGACGCGGTCTTCGCGCTGCCCGAGGCGCAGCTCGGCGTCGCCGTGGACGCGGGCGGCGATCTGCGCATCGCGCGCGAGGCCGGTGCGGGCTGGGCCAAGCTGCTCGCACTCACCGGCCGCCGGATCGACGCGTCCACGGCGGAGCGCCTCCGCCTCCTCCAACAGGTGGTGCCGGTGGCGGAGTTGGGGAAGGTGTCCCGGGCCCTGGCGGCCGAGATCGCGGCGAACGGGCCGCTTGCGGTGCAGGGCATCAAGCGCGGCATCGACGCGTACGCGGACTCGGGGATGGCGACGGCGCTCGACGGCGTCGCCATGAACGCGGCGATCACGCTCACCTCGGAGGACTCCCGGGAGGGGTACGGGGCGAAGGCGGCGGGCCGGGCGGCGGTGTTCGAGGGGAAGTAGGGCGCCGGTCGGAGGCGGGCTGCTTGTCCGCGGTGGAGCGGCCGTCGAACGCCGGTCTCCCCATCTGCTCCCGCAGCGTCACCACCGGCGGGCTCACCAGCCCCCGACGCTGCCAGTTCGCGCCGTCGACGACCAGCGTGTGCCCCGTGATGAAGCGGGCGTACGGGGAGGCCAGGAACGTGGCGGCCCAGCCCAGTTCGCGGGGCAGGCCCACGCGGAGGGCGGGCTGGCGGGAGTCCTTGTCCCGGGCCGGGTCCAGGTTGCCGCGGATGTCGGCCGTCATGTCGTCGTGCGGCATCAGCCCCGGCACCAGACCGTTGACCTGGATGCCGTACGGCCCCCACTCCACCGCGAGGGTCTCCACCAGGCTCTTCACCCCCGCCTTGGCCGCCGCACTGTGCGCGAAGCCGGGGCCGCCCGTCCAGGCGTACGAGGCGCCGATGTCGATGACCGAGCCGGGGGTGCCCGCGGCCAGGTGACGGCGGCCGAACTCGCGCGTCATCAGGAACGTGCCGGTCAGCGTGATGTCCACGACCGAGCGCCAGGCGTTGGGGGACATGTCCTCGGCGGGCACGGGGAAGTTGGCAGCCGCGTTGTTCACCAGGACCCCGGGCAGTCCGTACGCCTCCTGCGCCGCGTCGAACACCTCGGCCACGCGCTCGGCGTCCCGGATGTCGCAGACCGCCGCGGTCACGCGCCCGCCCAGCGCGGCCAGTTCGTCCCGCGCCGCCCCGAGACGGTCCTCCTTGCGGCTCGCGATCACCAGGTCGGCGCCGAGCCGCGCGAACTCGGCGGCGACGGCCTTGCCGAGACCTGTGCCGCCACCCGTGACGAGGACGACCGTGCCGTCGTACGTGCCCGGTGGCAGTGCGGTGGCGCCCAGCGGGGGTGGCGCGGGCAGCCCGGGGAGTGCCCCGTCCTCCGTGTCGTGGTTCGTCATGCGCGCATGGATACTCCGTGCGGGGCAAAACCTCCATCGACACGACAGGGGCCAACAGTGGTGAACCGCATCGGGATCATAGGCGTGGGCGAGATCGGCCGGGCCATGGTGGACGGCTTGTGCGACGGCGCGCAGGAGCCACCGGAGATCCACCTCTCGCCACGAGGAGCCCGCACGGCCGCCGAGCTGTCCGAGCGCCATCCGAACGTGGGGGTGTGCGCGGACAACCAGGAGGTCGCGGACCGCTCCGAGTTGGTGATCCTCGCCGTCCGACCCCAGGACCGCGCCGAGGCCCTCGACGGGCTGCGGGTCGGCGGCGACAAGGTCGTGCTCAGCGTCATGGCCGGTGTCGGCATCGACGAGCTGCGCGACATGCTCGGCACCACCGCTCCCGTGGTGCGTGCCATCCCGCTGCCCGCCGTGCGCGAGCGCCGGTGCGTCACCGTGACGTACCCGGCCCACCCGGTGGTCGACGCCTTCTTCGACGGACTCGGCGGCTCGCTCCCCGTCGCGGACGAGGCGGCCTTCGGCGTCTTCTCCACGCTGACGGGGACGCTGAGCGCCCACTACGCGTACCTGGCGACGCTCACCGATTGGGCCGCCCGGCAGGGCATCCCCGGCGAGGCCGCGGACCGTTACGTACGCAGCCTCTTCCAGGCCGTCGGGCGGGCGCTCGGCGACGAGACGCGGTCGCCCGCACAGCTCGCGGGCGACCACGAGACACCCGGCGGGAGCAATGAACGCATCCGCACCACGTGGTTCGACGCGCCCAACGCCGCATCCCTCACCAAGGCGCTCGACGCGCTCCTGGCCGACCTCACCTAGCCGCTCGCCCGCCCGTCCACGGAGTCACGCGGTGTCCGCCTCCTCGGGCACCGCGTTCCCCGATGGCGCGTCGCCTCGTCCGTAGTGGTGCGTCGTGAACATGTACACCAGGCCCACGCCCACCACGACGCCGCCGCTGAGCAGCACGATCCAGTTGTCGTACCAGGGGGCTTCCGGCGTGCGGGGCCAGGCGATGTTGACGATGGCGAAGATCCCGTACGCGAGCGCCCCGAGGTTGACCAGCAGCCCCCAACGGCCGAGCTTGTACTCGCCGCTCGGCTTCCACCCCTTGAGGCGGGCCCGCAGCGCGGCAAGGACGACCATCTGGAACGCGGCGTAGATGCCGAGGATCGCGAAGGACACGATCTTCGTCAGGGCGTCCTCCGAGATGAGCGAGCCGACGGCGATCAGCGCGGGCAGGACCGCCGAGATGAGCAGCGCGTACGGCGGGACGGCGCGCGCCGACGAGAACTTCCGCAGCAGCCGGTGACCGATGATCATCTCGTCGCGGGCGTAGGAGTAGATCAGCCGCCCGGCCGCGGCCTGCAGACTGATCGTGCAGGACAGGAAGGAGATGAGCACGACGGCCATCACCGTCCGGGCGCCCGCCTCGCCGAGGGCGTCGAAGAGGACCCTGACCACCGGGTCGCTGTCCTTCCCCGAGATCACGTCCCGGTAGTCGACGACCGCGAGGAGCAGCGTCAGACAGGTGAACGTCGCCGCCGCCCCGCCCACGTAGATGGTGCGGCGCATCGCCTTGGGGATGACCTTGCCGGGGTGCTTGACCTCTTCGGCGACGTCCCCGCAGGCCTCGAACCCGTAGTACTGGTAGAAGCCGATGATCGCGGCGCCGAGGAAGACGGGCAGATAGGAGCCGTCACCGGACGCGCCGAAGTCGTCGAAGAGGACGCCGAGGCCGTGGAAGCGGTGCGTGGTCAGCAGGATGATGCCGACGACCAGCGCGCCGAGCAGCTCCGCGCTGAAGCCGATCAGCGCCGCCATCGAAAGTGCCTTCGTGCCCGCGTAGTTGATGAGCACGGAGATGACGATCAGCGCGATCGTGCACAGCACGGTGGTGTGCACGGTGGGGCGGAAACCGAGCAGGATCGCGATGTAGGGTCCCGCGCCGTACGCGACGCTGGTGATGGTGACGAGCAGCGCCCACATGTAGATCCAGCCGGTCATCCACGCCCAGCGCTTGCCCCACAGGCGCCGCGCCCACGGATAGACGCCGCCCGCGACCGGGTACTGCGCGACGACCTCGCCGAAGACCAGCGCGACGAGGAACTGCCCGCACCCCGCCATGACGAACGCCCAGATCATCGGGGGTCCGCCGTCGGCGAGGGCCGTGCCGAAGAGGGTGTACGTGCTCACCACGGGGGAGAGATAGGTGAACCCGAGGGCGAAGTTCGCCCACGGTCCCATCTCCTTGCGGAACTCCGACTTCTCTTCCCCGGGGACCGCGTCCGCGGTGCTGTCCGGTGTGCCGGGAGTGGTCACTGGTCTACCCCTTGCGAATCCGCGGCCCCGGGGGCTGGCCGGGCCATGATGAGATCGGCGGCGCGTTCGGCGGCGAGCAGCACCGTGACCATCGGGTTGATGGTCGGCATGGTCGGGAAGATGGACGCGTCCACGATGCGCAGCCCGTCGTGCCCGCGCAGCCGCAACTGTGGATCGACCACGGCCATCGGATCGTCCTCGGCGCCCATCCGGCAGGTCCCCGCCGGGTGGTAGACGGTGTGCGCGGCGCGGCGCCCGTACTCCGAGAGGTCCGCGTCCGACTGCACGTCAGGACCCGGGGCGACCTCGCGCAGCAGCCAGTCGCTGAGCGGGGCGGTGGCGGCCACCTCACGGGCGATGCGCAGGCCGTCGACGATGGTGCGTTCGTCGTGGCCCTCCGGATCGGTGAAGTAGCGGAAGTCCAGGGCCGGTTTGACGGACGGGTCGGCGCTGCGCAGCCACATGCGGCCGACGGAGCGCGCCCGTGGCACGTTCGGGGTCATGCAGACCCCGTGCTCGGGGACGGGATAGCCGAGGCGTTCGGTGTTGACGGTGAACGGCACTTGGTAGAAGTGGAACATCAGGTCGGGGCGCGGGCCGCCCGCCGCGTCGCGGCGCAGGAAGAGACCTGCGTCGGAGTCCATCGCCGAGTTGGGCGGCAGCGGCCCGCTGGTCTCCCACACCATCACCGACTCGGGGTGGTCGAGGAGGTTCTCCCCGATTCCCGGCAGATCCGCCTGCACCTCGATGCCGAGGTCGCGCAGCTGGTCGGCGGGCCCGATCCCGGAGAGCATCAGCAGCCGGGGCGTGTCGATGGCCCCGGCGCACAGCAGGACCTCCGCCTCGGCCTCCAGCGTCGACACCGAGCCGTCGGGGTTGCGGACCTGTACGCGGGTGAAGCGGCCCTCGTCGTCGGGCAGCAGCCGGTACGCCCAGGTCTCCAGACGGAGCGTCAGGTTGGGGCGGTCCATGACGGGATGGAGATACGCGACCGACGCGGAGGAGCGGTTGTTGGTCGCCGGGTCGTAGGCGAGGGAGAAGAATCCGGCGCCGTCGGTGAAGGGGCGGGCGTTGAAGTCCTCGACGACCGGGACGCCGAGCCGGGTGGTCGCCGCCGTGACGAAGTCCTGGGCGATGGCGTTGCGGTCGGCGGCGCCGACGGGAACGATCGTGTTCTGCAGCCGTGACCGGTACGGCAGGATCGTCTCGGGACCCCAGCCCTCGCAGCCGCTCGCCACCCACTCGTCGAGGTCCTGCGGGAACGGCAGGAAGCTGATCAGGGTGTTGTGCGAGGAGCAGCCGCCGAGCACACGGGCCCGGGAGTGCAGGATGTGGGAGTTGCCGCGCGGCTGCTCCTCGGTGGTGTAGCCGTAGTCGAACTCGGAGCCGAGCAGATTGATCCAGTTGCGGAGCTTCAGGATCCGGTCGTCGCCGACGTCGCTGGGCCCGCCCTCCACCACACAGACCCGGCACGCCGGATCCTCACTCAGCCGGGCGGCCAGTACGGACCCCGCCGTACCGCCGCCGATGATCAGGTAGTCGTAAGTCGTCGTCTCGTCGGCCATGCCGCCGCCTTCCGTCGCGCCCTGCCTCGCCCTGCCGAGCTCTGTCCGTTCAGCCCTTGAACCAGCCGGAGGGGCCCGGCCTGAGGTTCTGGTAGATGTGCTTGGCCTCCTGGTACTCGCGCAGCCCGGTCGGCCCGAGTTCCCTGCCGAAACCGGAGAGGCCGAAGCCGCCCCACTCCGCCTGCGGCACATAGGGGTGGAAGTCGTTGATCCAGACCGTGCCGTGCCGCAGCCGGGCGGCGACCCGCTGGGCGCGGCTCGCGTCGTTCGTCCAGATGCCGCCCGCCAGGCCGTAGTGCGTGTCGTTGGCCAGCTCCACGGCCTCGTCCTCGGAGCGGAAACGCTCCACCGTGACCACCGGGCCGAAGACCTCCTCCCGCACGATCCGCATGGAGCGGTCACAGTCCGCGTAGACCGTCGGCAGCAGGAAGAAGCCGCGCGACAGCTCGGGATCGTCCGGCCGGCGGCCGCCGCACACCAGGCGGGCGCCCTCCTGCCGGGCGACGTCCAGATAGCCCTCGACCTTCTCCCGGTGCTCCGCCGAGCTCAGCGGGCCGCTCTCGGTCTCCGGGTCGAGGCCGTTGCCCAGGCGGATGGCTCCGGCGCGGGCGGCGAGCCGCTCCACGAACCGGTCGTGCAGCGAGTCCTCCACGAGGAGCCGGGAACCCGCCGAGCAGACCTGCCCCGAGTGCAGGAACGATGCTTCCAGGGCGTGGTCGACGGCCGCCTCGAAGTCGCAGTCGGCGAACACCACGTTGGGGTTCTTGCCGCCGAGCTCCAGGGCGAGGTTCTTCACGCCCGGCGCGCACGCCTCCATGATCCGCCGCCCGGTGGCCAGACCGCCGGTGAAGGAGACCAGGTCCACATCGGGGTGCGAGGACATCGCCGCGCCCACGGTGCTGCCCGGGCCGAGCACCAGGTTCGCGACCCCGGCAGGAGCGCCCGCCTCGGCGATCAGCCGGATCATGTGGAGGGTGGAGAGCGGTGTGACCTCACTGGGCTTGAGCACGAAGGTGTTGCCCGCGGCGAGGGCGGGGGCGACCTTCCAGGATGCCTGGAGGAGTGGGTAGTTCCAGGGTGCGATGAGAGCGCAGACCCCGATGGGGTGGTAGGTGACGCGGCTGAGCACGTCGGGGCCGACGTCCACGACCCGGCCGCCGTCCTTGTCGGCGATCTCGGCGAAGTAGCGGAACGCGTTCGAGACGTCCTCGACGTCGATCCGCGCCTCGGCGAGCGTCTTGCCCGTGTCGAGTGATTCGACGTGGGCGATGTCCTCCTGGTCCCGCAGCAGGAACCGCGCCACCCTCAGCAGCACGTCGGCCCGCTCCCGGGTGGGCGCCGCCGACCAGTCGCCGCGGTCGAAGGCGCGCCGGGCGGCCCCCACGGCGAGGTCGACGTCCGCCGCAGAGGCGTCGTCGACCTGCTGCACGACGGACGCGTCGAACGGATTGACCACGTCCCGCCGCGCACCTTCGACGGCCCCTGTCCACTGCCCGTCGACGAACAGTTCCGGCATCGTGGGCTCCCTCGCTCCGACTTCCTGTCCGGTGCCAAAACCGCCACCGGCACGCACACCGGCACCAACATCGTCCGAGCGGCGCGCACCGGTCATGGGGACGCACCGACGGGGGGAGGGTTGGGCGCAGATGTGACCTGGTTGGGCTAGGGAGCGGCCGAGGTGCCGGGTCGGGCCGCCAGGGCTTCAGCGCGGCGTGGTCGCGTCCGGCCTGAAGGGGGCGCCGTGGCCAGGGACGATCAGGTCTGCTGCTGCTATCACCCGGAGCCGGGAGTCGCGCAGCACCGCGCGGTCGGGGGCCACCGGGTCGTCCGCGGGGCCGTTCGCGTGCCACCACAGGTCACCGGCGAAGGCGACGACGCCCGAGTCCGTGCCCGCGAGCAGGGTGATGTCCTCCGTGCTGTGGCCCGGTGTCCGGATCAGCCGCAGCGACGGGGTGAGTCCGTACCCCTCCGCGTCCCGGTTCCGCCACTGGTTGCCGCGGTACTCCACCTTGTGGTCGTGCACCGTGGCCTGCCCGAACAGGCCCACGTTCATGGTGTTGTCCGGGTGGTGGTGGCTGAGCACCACATCGGTGATGTCGTCGGGGCCGAGCCCCAACTCCGCGAGCGGCGCGAGGATGCGGTCGCGGCTCGCCACCATGCCCGGGTCGAAGACCACGTGCCGGTCACCGTCGGCGACGTAGGAGACGGTGGCGGCGACTCCGGGGCCGGTGGAGCCGACGTAACCGGTGGTCAGGATCGTGTATGCGGCGCTGCGGCCGAGCGGTGCGTTCGTCATGGCCGTAATCCTTCCGGGCGGGCGGACCACCCACGAGTGGCACGTGTGCCACTGATCGCAGGATTGCTGCCACCCGTGCCACACTGCGCGCGTGCCTCCCTTCATGACAGTCGCCGCCTACACCCCGCCCGGGGTCGGCATGCTCGCCGTCGGCATCGTCACCGAGGTCTTCGGGCCGCATGGCGATGCGGTGCCCGGCTTCGACTTCGCCCTGTGCACCGACCGGCCGGGGCCGGTCCCCACCGACGTCGGCGTGCCGCTCACCCTCACCCACGGCCTGGACCGGCTGGCCCGCGCCGACCTGGTGATCGCCCTGCCCTGGACCGACTTCCGCACGCCGCCCGCCCCCGCCGTGCTGGACGCGCTGTCGGCGGCGCACGAGCGCGGCGCCCTCGTCGCGGCCCACTGCGTGGGCGCCTTCGCGCTCGCCGCCGCCGGACTGCTCGACGGCAGGCGGGCCACCACCCACTGGCGGTTCGCCGGACTGCTCGCCGACCGCCACCCGGACGTCACCGTCGAGCCCGACGCCCTCTACATCGACGAAGGGCGCGTCATCACGGGCGCGGGCGCCGCGGCGGGCTTCGACCTCTGCCTGCACCTGCTGCGGCGGGAGCACGGCGCCGCGATGGCCAACGCCGTCGCCCGGGACGTCGTGCTGCCCTCGCACCGCGACGGCGGGCAGGCGCAGTACCTGGCCGCGCCCGTGCCCGAGGACTGTCACGACGACCGGCTGTCCGACGTGCTCGCCTGGGCCCGCGAGAACCTCCACGAGCCGCTGCCCGTCGCGGAACTGGCCCGGCGCGCCATGATGAGCAAACGCTCCTTCGCCCGCCGCTTCACCGCCGCGACCGGCACCACGCCGCACGCCTGGCTGCGGAGCCTGCGGCTGAGCGGCGCGGAGGAACTCCTGGAGACCACGGACCTGCCGGTCGAGGAGATCGCCCGCCGCGTCGGCTATGGCAGCGCCGCCGTCCTGCGCGAACAGTTCGTGCGCCGCCGCGGGGTGCCGCCGCGCTCGTACCGCCGCTCCTTCACGAACGCGCCCTGACGGGTAAGCAGTTCGGGTGCGGTGCGAGAATCCCCGGATGATCAGCGCAGAGGAACCCGCACGAACCCTTCTCCGCCCCGCCGATGCCGAACTCCGGCCCGTGATCGAGCGATTGGCCCAGCTCTACCGGCACGACATGTCGGAGTTCCTCGGTCACCTCCCGGCGGCCGACGGGACGTTCGGGTTCGGCAAGCTGCCGCTGTTCTTCGACGAGCCGGGGCGGTCGGCACTGCTGATCGAGTACGGCTCGGCGCCCGTCGGCTTCGTGCTGACCCGCCCGATGGCCGAGGGCGCGACCTCGATCTCCGCCTTCTTCGTCGTACGGGCGCTGCGCAGACGCGGTGTCGGCCGTGCTGCCGCCCTCCAGTTGCTGCGCTCCCGGCCCGGTGCCTGGGCGATCGCGTTCCAGCCCGCCAATGCGGGTGCGGCCCGGTTCTGGCGCGGCGTCGCCACGGCGGCCGTGGGTTCCGACTGGCGCGAGGAGTCGCGCCCGGTCTCCGCTTCCGTGGCCGTGGACGCGCCGGACGACCAGTGGATCCTGCTGGACACGGACAGGTTTTAGTCCGTAACGAGTTCGTGGGTGCGGGAGCCCGCTGCCACGCGTGCCGCCTCCGCCTCCGCCCGGGGTGTGAAGACCCCGGCCCGGCGCCGGGCCACCTCCGCCTCGATGTCCGCCATGACGAGCTCGGCGTTGATCGTCGAACCGGCCCGGTAGCCCGCGCTCGCCGCGTTGATCACCTGCTCCATGGGGCTCGCCGCGTTGCCCACGGCCCACACGCCCGGGACGCTGGTGCGGCCCGCCTCGTCGACCTTCGGGTACGCCCCGAAAGGGGTGTCCCTGAACTCGGCGCCGAGCCCGGTCAGAAGACCGCCGCGAGGCACCGGCTTCGCGGCGACGAACAGCACCGAGCGGGGGAAGACCCGGCCGTCGGCGAGACGTACGCCCGTCAGCCGGTCGTCCTCGACCGACAGACCCGCGACCTCACCCTCCACGACCTGGACCCCGGCGGCCGCGAGGCGCTCCCACTCCGCGTCCGGCAGGTCCCGCACGGTGTGCAGGAACAGGGTCACGTCCTTCGACCACTGGGTGACGAGCAGCGCCTGGTGACTGTTGAAGGGCTCGCCCGCGAGCACGCCGAAGGACTCGTCCCGGACCTCCCAGCCGTGGCAGTACGGGCAGTGCAGCACGTCACGGCCCCAGCGCTCGGCGAGGCCCGGCACGGCGGGCAGCTCGTCCACGAGGCCCGTCGCCATGACGATCCGGCGCGCGTGCACCTCCCCGCCGTCCGCCAGCGCGACCCCGAACTCCCCGGCAGCGTCCGGCGTCACGGCCGACACGCGGTCACGTACGACCTCCACGCCGTACCGCTCCAGCTCCCGCCGTCCCTCGGCGAGGAACTCGGCGGGCGGCATGCCGTCCCGCGACAGGTAGCCCTGCATGTGTGCGGCGGGCGCGTTGCGCGGCTCGCCCGCGTCGACGACGAGGACCCGTCGGCGTGAGCGGCCGAGCACGAGCCCCGCGCTCAGCCCCGCCGTGCCTCCGCCGACGACCACCACGTCGTACGCCGTTCCGTTGCCCATGCCGCTGCCCGTCCCGTTGCTCATTCCGTTGCCCATCACATTCCGCCTCTCGTCCGCGCTCCCGTTCATGGGGATCACCTCCACTCGCACCATGCCCCCGACGATGCGGTATCGACAAGCTCCTTTGCCGATACCGCAACAACTGGCATGATGGAGGAATGAGAGAAGAGACGGCCGGAAGAGAAGGTGGCGCAGGCGGCGGCGCGGAGCCGGAGGAGATGGATCAGGTCCTCACCGAGGTCGGGCCCCGGCTGCGCCGCATCCGCAAGGAGCGCGGCGCCACCCTGGCGGGCCTCTCCGCGGCGACCGGCATCTCGGTCAGCACCCTGTCCCGCCTGGAGTCCGGGCACCGCAAGCCCAGCCTGGAACTGCTCCTGCCGATCGCCCGCGCCCACCAGGTTCCCCTGGACGAGCTGGTCGGCGCGCCACCGGTGGGTGATCCGCGGGTCCGTGCCAAGCCCATCGTCCGGCACGGGCGCACCATGCTGCCGCTCACCCGCCAGCCCGGCGGCCTCCAGGCGTACAAGGTCGTCGAGCCCGCCCGCACGTCGCCCGCCCCCGACCCGCAGACGCACGAGGGGTACGAGTGGCTGTACGTGCTCTCCGGCAGGCTGCGCCTGATCCTCGGCGACCACGACGTGGTGCTCGGCCCGGGGGAGGCCGCGGAGTTCGACACCCGGGTTCCGCACTGGTTCGGGGCCACGAGTGAGGGCGGCGCGGAGTTCATCAGCCTCTTCGGGCCACAGGGGGAGCGCATGCATGTGCGGGCGCGGCCGACTCGCAAGGGTGACGGGGACTGACGGCTCCCGGGGCTGTTCCCGGAACGGTTCCCTTAGGGCAAGCGACCGCTTAGTATGCGGGTGAGCACGGTCTACGACAGCCCCGTGGAGGCCCCGCATGCAGGCATGGCAAGTGCACGAGAACGGCGAGCCGGGCGAGGTGATGCGCCTCGCGGAGGTGGCACGCCCCGCGCTCGACGAGGGGCAGGTGCTGCTGAAGGTCCGTGCCGCGAACATCAACTTCCCGGACGCGCTGCTCTGCCGCGGGCAGTACCAGGTGCGGCCCCCGCTGCCGTTCACGCCTGGCGTGGAGATCTGCGGCGAGACGGAGGACGGGCGGCGCGTGATCGCCAACTCCGTGCTGCCGCACGGAGGTCTCGCCGAGTACGCCGTCGCGGAGACCGCCGGGCTGCTGCCCGCGCCCGACGCGCTCGACGACGCGGAGGCCGCCGCGCTCCACATCGGCTATCAGACCGGCTGGTTCGCCCTGCACCGCCGCGCGCACCTCCAGGCGGGCGAGACGCTCCTGGTGCACGCGGCCGCCGGTGGGGTGGGCAGCGCCGCGGTGCAGCTCGGCAAGGCGGCGGGCGCCAAGGTCATCGGTGTCGTCGGCGGCGCGGACAAGGTGCGGGTCGCGCGCGAGCTCGGCTGCGACCTGGTCCTCGACCGGCGCTCGGACGACGTGATCGGTGCCGTCAAGGAGGCGACCGGCGGACGCGGTGCCGACGTGATCTACGACTCCGTGGGCGGTGACGCGTACGCCAAGTCCGCGAAGTGCGTGGCCTTCGAGGGCCGGATCATCGTCATCGGCTTCGCCAGTGGCGCCATCCCCACCCCCGCGCTCAACCACGCGCTCGTGAAGAACTACTCGATCATGGGCCTGCACTGGGGCCTCTACAAGACCAAGGACCCGCGCTCCATCCTGCGCTGCCACGAGGAGCTGACCGAGCTCGCCGCCAAGGGCGCCATCAAGCCGCTGGTGAGCGAGCGCGTGCCGATGGACGGCGCCGCTTCCGCCGTGCAGCGCGTCGCCGACGGCGTCACGACCGGCCGCGTGGTCGTCCTGCCGCACGGAGGTGCCGCATGACCGACGCCGACGAACTGCGCACCCGCACCCGCGCGTTGCTCGCCGAGCACCCGCCCGCCACGGCGGACCGCGGAGCCTTCCTCCAGGCCCGCTTCGACGCCGGTCTCGCCTGGGTGCACTACCCCGAGGGTCTCGGCGGCCTGGGCGCGCCACGCTCCCTGCAGGCCGTCGTGGACGCCGAGCTGGAGGCCGCGGGCGCGCCGGACAACGACCCGCGCCGCATCGGCATCGGCCTCGGCATGGCGGCGCCCACCGTCCTCGGCTTCGGCACCGAGGAGCAGAAGCGCCGCTTCCTGCGCCCGCTGTGGACCGGCGATGAGGTGTGGTGCCAGCTCTTCAGCGAACCGGGCGCGGGCTCCGACCTCGCGGCGCTCGGCACGCGCGCCGTCCGCGACGGGGAGAGCGGCGACTGGGTGGTGAACGGCCAGAAGGTGTGGACGTCCAGCGCCCACAACGCGCGCTGGGCCATCCTCATCGCCCGCACCGACCCGGACGCGCCCAAGCACCGGGGCATCACGTACTTCGTGTGCGACATGACCGACCCCGGCGTCGAGGTGCGTCCGCTGCGCCAGATCACCGGCGAGGCCGAGTTCAACGAGGTGTTCCTGACCGATGTGCGCATCCCCGACGCGCACCGCCTCGGCGAGGTCGGCGACGGCTGGAAGGTCGCCCAGACCACGCTCATGAACGAGCGCGTCTCCATCGGCGGCATGCGCATCCCGCGCGAGGGCGGCATGATCGGCCCGGTCGCCGCGGCCTGGCGCGACCGCCCCGATCTGCGCACCCACGACCTCCACCAGCGCCTGCTGAAGCTCTGGGTCGAGGCGGAGGTGGCCCGGCTCACCGGGGAGCGGCTGCGCCAGCAGCTCGTCGCCGGACAGCCGGGCCCCGAGGGTTCCGGGATGAAGCTCGGCTTCGCCCGCCTCAACCAGGAGATCAGCGGCCTGGAGGTGGAACTCCTCGGCGAGGAGGGCCTGTTGTACGACGACTGGACGATGCGCAGGCCCGAGCTCGTCGACTTCGTGGGCCGTGACGCGGGCTACCGCTATCTGCGCTCCAAGGGCAACAGCATCGAGGGCGGGACCAGCGAGGTCCTGCTGAACATCGTCGCCGAGCGCGTCCTCGGCCTGCCCGCCGAGCCGCGCACCGACAAGGACGTCGCCTGGAAGGACCTCGCGCGATGAGTGACCTGCTCTACTCCGAAGAGGAAGAGGCGCTGCGCTCGGCCGTGCGGGGCCTGCTCGCCGACCGGTGCGATGCCGCCACCGTCCTCGCCCGCGCCGAATCCCCCGGGGCCGACGGGCCGCACGACCGCGAACTGTGGAAGGCGCTCACCGAAGGCATGGGTCTCGCCGGGCTCCTCGTGCCCGAGGACCTGGGCGGGCAGGGCGCCACGCACCGCGAAGCGGCCGTCGTCCTGGAGGAGTTGGGCCGCTCGGTCGCGCCCGTGCCCTATCTCACCAGCGCCGTCGTCGCCACGGAGACGCTGCTGGGCTGTGGGGGAAGCGAGGCCACCGATTTGCTGGGCGCGCTCGCCGCCGGGCGCACGGTGGGGGCGCTCGCGGTGGGCCTCGCGGTTGCCCCTGGCGCTCCCTTCCAGGGCGTACGCCATGAAGCGGGCGCGCTGCACGGCGAGTTGACCGGCATCGCGGACGCGGCAGGCGCCGATGTGCTGCTCGTTCCCGCCGACGGCGGGCTGTTCGCGGTCCACACGGCGCAGGACGGCGTCACCGTCACCCCGCAGACCTCCCTCGACCTCACCCGGCCGCTCGCCACGGTGACCTTCGACGCGGCCGCGGCGCGCGAGCTCACGCGGGACGCCGACGCGGCGGTACGGCGGGGCCTGCGGGCCGGTGCCGCCCTGCTCGCGTCGGAGCAGCTCGGTGTCGCCGAGTGGTGCCTGACGGAGACCGTCCGGTACACCAAGGAGCGCCACCAGTTCAACCGGCCCGTGGGCTCCTTCCAGGCGCTCAAGCACCGGCTCGCGCAGCTGTGGCTGGAGGTCGTGAACACCCGCGCCGCGGCGCGCAACGCGGCCGACGCCCTCGCGACGGACAGCGCCGACGCGGACGTGGCAGCAGCCCTCGCCCAGGCCTACGCCGCCTCCGTCACGGTGCACGCCGCCGAGGAGGCGCTGCAGCTTCACGGCGGCATCGGTATGACCTGGGAGCACCCCGTCCACCTCTATCTGAAGCGCGCCAAGGCGGACTCGATCGCCTACGGCACGGCGGGCAGGCACCGTGAGGCGCTGGCGGCACTGGTCGACCTCCAGGCCCCCTGAGGCTCGCCGGGCCACCCTGACGCTCCCCGGACACCCCACCCCCGTATTTTCCTGCAGCCCACACCTACCAGGTGTGGGCTGCGCGTTTTACGCCACCATTACGTACGGCATAATTGCGATCTGTTCGCAATAACAGCTGATCTTCAGTAGGGGTGTGGAGCATGAGGGCCCGATCGATACGGGGCGCAGGCGCGGTGGCGATGGCGGCCGCGACAGCTGTCGCCGCCTCCGCGTGCTCGGCGCCGGGCGACGGCGACAGCGGCGCGAAGGACTCCGCGGTCGTCGGCATCGCGTACGAGCCCGAGACCCTCAGCCCGCTCCTCGGCTACGGCAAGGACGGCAACTCGAAGATCTTCGACGGGCTGCTCACGCACGACGCCGACATGAAGCTCAAGCCCGCCCTCGCGGCCGAGCTGCCCAAGGTCGCCGACGACGGCAAGACCTACACGTACAAGCTCCGCGAGGGCGTCAAGTTCAGCGACGGCAAGCCCTTCTCCGCCAAGGACGTCGTCTTCACGTACGAGACGATCCTCGACAAGAAGACCAACAACGCGTCCAAGACCGAGCTGGACGCCGTCAAGAGCGTCGAGGCGAAGGGCGAGGGCACCGTCGTCTTCCACCTCAAGTACCCCTACGCGCCGTTCGCCGAGCGCACCGTCCTGCCCATCGCGCCCGAGCACGTCGCGGGCAAGCAGGACGTGAACACCGGCACCTTCACCACCAAGCCGGTCGGCACGGGACCGTACGAGCTGGTCAAGTGGTCCAAGGGCGAGAAGCTGACCTTCAAGGCCAACCCCGGCTACTGGGGCGGCGCGCCGAAGGTCAAGAACTTCACCATGGCGATCATCAAGGACGACGACATCCGCGCGACCCGGCTCGACGCCGGTGAGCTCGACGGCGCGATCCTGCCGCCCAACCTCGCCAAGAAGTACAAGAGCGACAGCGGCAGGAACACCTACGCCGCCAAGACCTTCGACTACCGCGTCGTGACCCTGCCCACCGGCAACAAGGTCGCCGGTGACACCGACATCCGGCGCGCCCTCGACGTCGGCGTGAACCGCAAGGCCATGGTCGACTCGATCCTGTACGGCGAGGGCAAGGAGGCCTACGGGCCCGTCCCGACCGACAGCCCGTGGTTCACCAAGGGCACCGAGCGCAAGTTCGACGCCGCCAAGGCGAAGAAGATCCTCGACGACGCCGGATGGAAGCCGGGCAAGGACGGCATCCGCGAGAAGGACGGCGTCCAGGCGAAGTTCCCGCTCTGGTACCTCTCCGGCGACAAGCTCCGCCAGGACCACGCCCTCGCCTACGCCTCCGACGCCAAGAAGATCGGCGTCAAGGTGGAGGTGCAGTCCGGCACGTGGGAGGTCATCGAGCCCCGCATGCCCAAGGACGCGGTCCTCGCGGGCGGCGGCTCCCCGGCCGACCCGGACTTCGACCAGTACACGCTCCTGAAGTCCTCCCTCGCCGGTGACGGCTTCAACAACATGGCGCACTACGACAACCCCAAGGTCGACAAGGCCCTGGAGGACGCCCGCAAGAGCGGCGACCACGCCGAGCGCCAGGCCGCCTACGACACGATCCAGCGCGAGCTCGTGAAGAACCCGGGCTACACGTTCCTCACGCACATCGACCACCTCTACGTCGTCGACAAGAAGTTCGGCGACCTGAGCACCCAGGTCGAGCCGCACGACCACGGCCTGGCCTCCGGTCCCTGGTGGAACGTCGAGGACTGGCAGCCGAAGAAGTGACGTCTGCGACAACCAAGGCTCCGGGGGAGGCGACGCGCCGTCGCCTCCCCTGGGGGCCGATGGCCCGGCTCGTCGCCCGGCGGGCGCTGTTCGCCGTACCCGTGCTGCTGCTCGTCACCTTCGGGGTCTTCGCCATCGCCGCCGCGTCGCCCTTCGACCCCGTCAAGGCGTACGCGGGCACGGCCGGACTCACCGCATCCCAGGAGAACCTCGACCAGCTGCGCGCCAACCTCGGCGTCGACCGGCCGCTGACCGCCCGCTGGTGGGACTGGCTGACCTCGGCGCTCTCCGGCGACTTCGGGGACTCCAGCACGCTCAGGCAGCCCGTCGCGGACGCCATCGGCGAACGCATCGGCTGGTCCGTGCTGCTCGCCGCGACCGCGTTCGTCGTCGCCATCCTCCTCGGCACCGCCCTCGGCGTGCTCGCCGCCCGCAGGCCCGGCGGCTGGCTCGACCGTGCCGTCACGTCCCTCGCGTACACCCTCGAAGCCGCGCCGCCGTTCTGGCTCGGCCTCCTCGCCGTCTGGTTCTTCGCGCTGAAGCTCGGCGTGCTGCCCTCCGGCGGACTCACCGACACGGCCAGCTCGACCGTGACGGCCGGACAGGTCGCGAGCCACCTGGTGCTGCCCGCCGGTGTGCTCGCCGTCTCCCAGCTGCCCTGGTTCGTGCTGTACGTGCGTCAGGGGGTCGGCGACGCCCTGGGCGACGACCCCGTGCGCGGGGCACGCGCGCGTGGCCTCGCCGAGCGGACCGTGCTCCTCGGCCACGCGCTGCGCTCCGGCATGCTGCCCGTCCTGACGCTCATCGGCTCGCGCGTACCCGAACTGATCACCGGAGCGCTCCTGGTGGAGACCGTCTTCAGCTGGCCGGGCATCGCCGCGGCCACCGTGCAGGCCGCGACCTCCGTGGACTTCCCGCTGCTCGCCGCGCTGACCGCGCTCGCCACGGTCGCGGTGCTGCTCGGCAACCTCGTGGCCGACCTCCTGTACGGCCTCGCCGATCCGAGGGTGGGATTCGATGGCTGAGAAGGCCGAGATGGCTGACATCGTGTGGCGCGACCGGGGCGGCGTGCGCCGCTCCACGCGCGCGTGGCGGGTGCGCACCGCCGCGGTGCTCGTCGCCGCGGTCGTCCTCGCCGTCCTCCTCGTACCGCCCCTCGTCCACCTCGACGAGCAGGCCGTCGACCTGGCGGCGAAGCTCCAGCCGCCGTCGCTGGCCCACCCCTTCGGCACCGACGACGTCGGCCGCGACCTGCTGCTGCGCTGCGTGTACGGGCTGCGGGTCTCGCTGTTGGTGGGTGTCGTCGCGGCCGTCGTCGCCACCGTCATCGGCACGGCGGTGGGCGCCATCGCCGCCGCGTCGGGCGGCTGGGTGGACCGGCTCGTGATGCGCCTCGTGGACGTCTTCGCCGCCGTGCCGCATCTGCTGCTCGGCATCTTCATCGTCGCGATGTTCCGGCCAGGCGTCTGGCCGGTCGTCGTCTCCGTGGCGCTCACGCACTGGCTGTCCACCGCCCGCATCGTGCGCGCCGAGGTCCTCTCGCTGCGCTCACGGCCCTACGTCGACGCGGCGATCTCCGGCGGCGCCTCGCGGACGCGCGTCGCGGTGCGGCACCTGCTGCCCGGCGTCCTGCCGCAGGCCGGACTCGCCGCCGTCCTGATGGTGCCGCACGCCATCTGGCACGAGTCCGCACTGTCCTTCCTCGGCCTCGGACTCCCCTCCCACCAGGCCAGCCTCGGCACGCTCGTGCAGAGCGCGCGCGGCTCCCTCCTCGCGGGCGACTGGTGGCCCACGCTGTTCCCCGGCCTGTTCATCATCGTGCCCACCCTGGCGATCGCGGGCCTCGCGGGCGCCTGGCGGGAACGGATCAATCCCCGGCGCCGATCGGAGCTCATGCTGTGACGGTCCCCGTCCTCTCCGTCAACGGACTCTCCGTACGGTTCCGCATGCGCGGCGGCACCCACGTGTCCGCCGTCACCGACGCCACCTTCGACCTCGCGGCGGGGGAGTGCCTCGCCCTGGTCGGCGAGAGCGGCTGCGGCAAGTCCGTGCTCGCCTCCGCGCTGCTCGGGCTGCTCCCGCAGAACGCGGAGACCGCCGGATCCGCGCTGATCGGCGACGCCGAAGGCACGGGCCGCGTCGACCTCCTCACCGCCGACGAGCGCACGCTGGCCCGCACCGTACGAGGGCGCCGCGTCGGCCTCGTACCGCAGAGCCCCGCCGCCCATCTCACCCCGGTCCGCACCGTCCGCTCCCAGCTGGAGGAGACCCTGCGCGAGCTGGCGGGCGTACGGAAGCCGCAGCTCAGGGCCGCGGCTGAAGCGGCCGCCGAGCGCGCCGCGTTCCCCATGGGACACCTCGACCGCTACCCCCACGAGCTGTCCGGCGGCCTCGCCCAGCGCGCCGCCACCGCGCTCGCCCTGATCGGCGACGCGCCGCTGCTCCTCGCCGACGAGCCCACCACCGGCCTCGACCGGGACCTGGTGGACCGCACCGTCGACGAGCTGCGGAGGCACGTCGGCGACGACCGCGCGCTGCTCCTGATCACCCACGACCTCGCCGCCGCCGAGCGCATCGCCGACCGGGTCGCCGTGATGTACGCGAGCCGCGTCGTCGAACTCGCCGACGCGGCCGACTTCTTCGGCACGCCGGGACCCCGGCACCCCTATGCCCGCGGGCTCCTGAACGCCCTTCCGGAGCGCGCCTTCACTCCGGTCCCCGGCATGCCGCCCGAACTGTCCGCGCTCCCCGCGGGCTGCGCCTTCGCGGCGCGCTGCGAGCGGGCCGACCGGGCGTGCGGGACGCTGCCCGCGCTCACCGACGGCATGGCCTGCCACCACCCCCACGCGGACGTGCTGGAGGCGCCCCGTGCTTGAACTGCGCTCCATCACCGCCGGGTACGACCGCCGTGCCCCCGTCGTCAGGGACGTCGGCCTCACCCTCGCGCCCGGCGAGTCCGTGGGGCTGCTCGGCCCCAGCGGCTGCGGCAAGTCCACCCTGGCGCGGGTCGCCGCCCTCCTGCACCGGCCCGACGCGGGGCAGGTCGTCATCGACGGCGAGACCGCATGCGGCTGGCGGCACCGGGCGCCCCGCGAACTGCGCACCGCCTTCGGCGTCGTCTTCCAGCAGCCACGGCTCTCCGCGGACCCCCGCCTGACCCTCACCGCGCTGATCGCGGAACCGCTGCGGGCCGTCGGACGCGGCGCCGAAGCGGCCGCCACGGTCCCTGAGCTGGCCGCCCGGGTCGGCCTCGGCACGGACCTCCTGGGCCGCCGCCCGCACGAGGTGAGCGACGGCCAGCTGCAACGGGCCTGCCTGGCCCGCGCCCTGGTGCTCCGCCCCCGCTGGCTGATCTGCGACGAGATGACGGCGATGCTCGACGCCTCGACGACGGCGGCGCTCGTCCACGTCGTCGAGGAGTACCGGGCCGAGCGCGGCGCCGGACTCCTCGCCGTCGGCCACGACCGCGTACTCCTGGAGCGGTGGTGCGACCGGACGGTGCACTGGGACGAACTGGCGGGCCGGTGACATCCTCACCCGCTGGGAACACGAGGGCGTCCTCGACGAGGCCTTCCGCCGCAACGGCTCCCTCATCTGCAGCGGCATGCCCAACGCCATCTTCAAAGCGCCAACTCCCGGACAGGGCAGGTTTCCTGGCGCGGGCGGAGCCTCATACTCATTTCGGCTCAGCCCGTCGCAGTACCCCACCCCCTGATTCCACTCGCCCCCGGGAGGCAGACATGGCCCTCACCACCCGTCGCAGAGCCCTCACCACCTTCGGAGCCGCCGTCGCGGGCAGCGTCGCGATACCCGCCTACGCGCATGCGAGCGGCGGCGGCCACCACCCCAGGCCCCTGATCCGCGCCCACGCCCACAACGACTACGAACACCCCCGGCCCCTCTTCGACGCGCTCGACCACCGCTTCGGCAGCGTCGAGGCCGACATCTATCTCGTCGACGGGCAGCTCCTCGTCGCCCACGACCCGGTGGACCTCGACCCCACCCGCACCCTGGAGTCGCTCTACCTGGAGCCCCTGGCCGCCCGGGTGCGCGCCAACCACGGTTCCGTGTACCGGGGTTACCACCGCGTCCCCTTCCAGCTGCTCATCGACATCAAGACCGAGGGCGCGTCGACGTACGCCGAGCTGCACCGGCATCTGCGGCCCTACCGGCGCCTCTTCACGTCGTACACCTACGGGAAGGTGCGCCGCGGCGCGGTCACGGCCGTCGTGTCCGGTGACCGTGCGGCGCGTGCCCCGATGGAGGCGCAGCGGGTCCGGTACGCCTTCTACGACGGTCGCCTCGCCGATCTGGGGACCGCCGCGCCCGCCTCGCTGATCCCGCTGATCAGCGACAACTGGGCGCTGAACTTCAGCTGGCAGGGCGTGGGGCCGATACCGGCGGCGGAGCGGGAGAAGCTGCGCGGCATCGTCTCCGCGGCCCACGCGCACGGTCAGCGCGTCCGTTTCTGGGCGACGCCCGACCTGCCGGGGCCGCAGCGCGACGCGGTCTGGGGCGAACTGCTCGCCGCCGGTGTCGACCATCTCAACACCGACGACCTCGCGGGTCTCGAGGCCTTCCTCGACGCGCACCGCGGATGATCTTCGACGATCAACCCGCTCGGAAGTAGCACCCGTTCGGAGCACAGGTCAGACGCCCGGATGCCCCCTCCGTTACGCCAGACTGACGGCCGGAAGCCGCGGTTCCACGTGGCGGAGGAGGTACTTCCCATGGCCGTTTCGATCTCTGTCGTGCTGCTGCTCGTGGTCCTTGCGGTGGTCTTTCTGCGCAACGGAGCGCTGAAGGTGTCGCACGCCGTCGTCTGCGGGCTCCTCGGGTTCTATCTGGCGAGCACGAGCATGGCGCCGACCATTCACAACGGACTCACGGCCACCGCGGAGATCGTCAGTTCCATTCGGCCATGAGCCTTCGCAGGCCATTCGGTCCTGCCAGTCTTGCGAGTTCATGAACAACTGACTCTGCGTCATGGACAGTTGGGCGGGTGCGCTCTAGCTTCGGCGCATGTTTTGCAGACTGCGCCGCATCGTTCCCGCCGGTGTCGTGGCCCTGACCGTCTCCCTGGCGGTGCCCGCGTACGCCGACGAGATACCCAACGCCCCCGGGCACCGGCTCGTCGAGCAGTACGAGGGCGCGCCCGCCGAGGCCCGCCCCCTGCCCGGCACCCCGCCGCCCCAGCACCCGTACCTCGCCGCCAACGGCCGCAGCGGCATGCACGCCGACGCGGCGGGCAGCGGGACCTACCCCTGGAGCGGACCGCTCGGGAAACGGCCCGCCGCCGACAGCGAGAAGATGGCGGCGCTGGGCGGCGAGTGCGCGACCGTCACCTTCGACCGCGACGGGCGCATCGTCACCGTGTGCGGCACGTTCACCGGGTTCCTGGTCAAGCTGCTGGATCCCAGGACACTGGACACGCTCGCCGAGTACAAGCTGCCGCAGCGGCCCTCGACCGTCGAGGCCATCACGCGTCTCGACTTCTCCAAGATCTTCAAGGACACGTCGGGCGGGGCCTATTCGTACCTCGACAACGAGGACCGGCTCGTCCTCGCCGACTCACGCCAGCACATCGTGCGGCTCGCGCACGAGCGGACGGCGGGCGGCGGCTGGCGGTTCGTCGTCGACAAGGAGTGGGACCTGACGGACCACGTCCCGCACGACTGCGTGAGCTGGACCAACCTCTACCCGAGCGGCGAGTGCGACCCGGTGACGTCGGTGATGCCGGACTGGGACGGGCGCATCTGGTGGGTGACCCGGCAGGGCCGCATCGGCACCGTCGACCCCAAGTCCGGCGACATCCGCTCCGTCCGCCTCGACGGCGAGGAGATCCAGAACTCGTTCTCCGTCGCCGACGACGGCGTCTCGATCGTCTCCGACCACGCCCTGTACAGCTTCCGGGCCACCGCCGACGGCACCCCGAAGGTCCTCTGGCGCCAGACGTACGACCGCGGCACCGGCACCAAGCCCGGCTCGGTGAACCAGGGTTCCGGCACCACCCCGGATCTCTTCGGCGAGCACGACGACTATGTGGCCATCACCGACAACGCCGACGACCGCATGAACGTCCTCGTCTACCGGCGCGGCGCCGACGTGCCCGACGACGAGCGGCTCGTCTGCAAGGTCCCCGTCTTCGGCTCCGGCGCCTCCACCACCGACAACTCGCTGATCACCTGGGGCAACAGCCTCGTCGTCGAGAACAACTACGGCTACGAGAACATCACCTCGCTCACCCTCGGCCGCAGCGTCGTCGGCGGCGTCAGCCGGATCGACGTGCGCAAGGACGGCACCGGCTGCGACACGGCCTGGGAGAGCGGGGTGCGCTCCCCGTCGACCGTGCCCAAACTGTCCACCGCCAACGGCCTGTTGTACTTCTACACGAAGGAGCCCAACCGCCTCGGCATCGATGCGTGGTACCTGACCGCCGTCGACTTCCGTACCGGCGACACCCGCTGGAAGCGGCTCGCCGGTACGGGCATCGCCTACGACAACAACTGGGCGCCCGTGACGCTCGGACCCGACGGTACGGCCTATGTGGGCGCCTTCAACGGGCTCGTGGCGGTGCGCGACACGGAGTGAGGGAACCGGCTCAGGACCGGGAGAACACGCCGATGCCGTTCGGCACCGGCCGCTCGATCCCCCCGCTGGGGTTGTTGCGGACCGTCACGGCATCGGCGCCCGGGGGCCGCGCGACCAGCGTGGACGTGGCCGAGACCAGCGTGGACGAGCCGCCGCCGTCCAGGCTGAAGCCGTCCCGCGCACCCAGCTCCTGCAGCGTCCGCGCCACTTCGGCGATCGTCAGGCCCGCACGGAACTCCGGCGACCCGTCCAGCGACAGCAGGAGCAGGCGTCGCCCGTCGTCGGAGATCCCCGCGGCGGTCCGCACCGCCGACGTGACGCCGTCCAGGCCGGGCAGCGGCACACCGCGGCGGAGCACCGGATAGCCGCCGAGGGCGAAGCGGAGCGGCATGCGCGACTCGGCGGCCACCAGGCGGTGCTTGACGTACACCCAGTCACCCGCCGACAGCTTGCGCAGCTCCTGCGCGCCCGCCTCGCGTCCGACCAGGACTGTGCTGCCCGGGGCGATCGGGCCCGCGCCCGGCGTGTCGGACGAGGCCACGACGCGACCGCCGCGGACCGTCACCTCGTGGGTGTCCGTGCTGCAGGGCGCGCCGCGGCTCGTGTCGGTGCCGCAGGTCGACCGCAGCCGCGACACGGAGCCCCAGTCGCTGGTGAACGCGCCGACGGAACCCACCGGCAGCGCGTACTGGTTCAGGCCGCCCAGCGGGAGGCGGGCACCCCGCGTGCGGATCTCCCCGTCCAGGGCGAGGCTGTCCAGGCGGGCCCTGCGGTCGTACCCCACGCCGAGGACGGCCTCGGTGGTCACGCCCGGCGGCATCGCGGGCCCGAAGCGCTGCCCGTCCGGCACGGCGCCCTTGAGCACACGGCCGCTCGCGATCGCCGGTCCGACGGGCGCGCCCGTCGCCTCGACGCCGGGGTGCTGCGTCTCGGTGATGTTGAAGAAGTCACCGTTGATGCCGCCGACGGCACCGGCCCCGTCCGCGAGCGCGGAGACGGGCGAGCGCGCGGCGACCTTGCCCGGATACAGCAGGCCGACGCTCGTGCGCGGGTCGCGCAGATCCACGTCGAGCACGTGCACACGGGCCGCGCCGTGCGAGCCCTGCACATCGAAGTACCGATACTCCACGCCCGGCGCCACCGGTCCTGAGGCCCGCGCACCACCCCCGGCAGCGGCGCTGGCCGGGGCCGCTCCCGTGAGAGCCGCCCCGGCCAGCATGCCGAGCGTCGTGACGAGGGTCAGGGCCGTTCTGAACCGTCCACCGCGTTGTTTCTGGCGAGTCACAGATCCCCCAGGAGTCGACCGGTCAGCGAAGCAACTGTCGCAGCAGCCAGAGGAGTTCACCAGAGCCCGGTGGCTACGTTCCGACCAGGCGGGAACGGATGAGGAAACGCACGCCCTCCGGGGCCTCCAGCGAGAAGCCGCTGCCCCGTCCCGGCACGACGTCCACGATCAGCCGGGTGTGGCTCCACAGCTCGTACTGGCTCTTCGACATCCAGAACGCTACGGGCTCGGCCACCCCATCGACCGTCAGCGACGCGAGGTGGACGTCGGATTGGCCGGTACGGAACTCGCCGTCCGGGTAGCACATGGGGGCACTGCCGTCGCAGCAGCCGCCCGACTGGTGGAACATCAGCGGCCCGTGCGTCTCCCTCAGCTGCCGCAGGAGCAGCGCGGCGGCGGGGGTGAGCTCCACCCGGGGGACGTCGCCCCCGGCGTCCTTCGTCTCATGACGGTCCATGGCAGGACTCTGCCCCTCGGCACGTTGCAACAGGGTTGCGAGGGAGGCCCCGGTCCGCGCGACCCCCGTTCGGACCAATTGTGGGATTGTCGGGTCGTGTCGCGCCGAGTGCGGCGGCGCGCGGGTGAAGCTGGTGCGATGCGTTGGCTCCCCTCGGCGATCGCCGCACTGTCGTTGGCCGTTCCCGTGTCGCACGTGGCGGCTTCCGGACCCGCTCATGCCGCTCCGTACGCCGCCTCCCGCGCACCGGCGTGCCGCGCGGGCACCGCTCCATACCAGCGGGAACTGGAGCGTGAGCTGCGGCTGCCCGTCGACGGGCGCCAGTCCGCCGCCGACTGCGCGGCCATCCGGCGGCTCCAGGAGCGGCTCGGCATCCGCCCCGCGGACGGCAGCGCCACCCTGCGGACGTACCGCTTCCTGGTCGCGGACAAGATCCGGCGCGACCCCGCGGAACGACGGGCCTGCCCCGTGAAGCCGTACCGGGTCACCTGCGTGGACCTGACCCGGCAGATCCTGTGGGCGCAGAGCGGAGGCAGGCTGGTCTTCGACCCGGTGCCGATCCGCAGTGGCAGGGACGGTCTGGAGACCCGCCGCGGCTGGCAGCGGATCTACTGGAAGAACCGCGACCACTACTCGACGATCTACCACGTCCCCATGCCGTACGCGCAGTTCTTCAACGGCGGACAGGCCCTGCACGGCACCCGCACGGATCTCTTCTCGTCCGGCTCGGGCGGCTGCGTCAACCTGGCCGTGGACGACGCCAGGCGGCTCTACGACCTGCTGCAGAAGGGCGACCGCCTCTACCTCTGGGGAACGAAGCCGGGCACGGGCGGCTGACGCCACCCGTGCCCCGCGGAGGACCGCCGGGGATCACTTCCCCTTCTTGCCTCCGCCGCGCTGGTTGGTGAGCGTCACCGTGATGTCCTTGGCGGGCTTGTGGCCGGTGACCTTGTGGGGGCCGTTGACGTTCTTGGCGGGCAGGACGTAGCCGTCGGGAACGGCGGTCTCCTTGAGGTAGTACGAGCCGGGCGCGAGGCCCTGGAACGCGCACCGGCCGCGGCCGTCCGTGGCACAGCCACCGTCGGTGAGGGTGTCCCGGCCCGCGCCCGTCGACTGGAGGCCGGGCCTGCCGTTGCTCTCGCGCCACAGCTGGAAGACGGCACCGGACAGGGGCTTGCCCGTCTTCTTGTCCTTCTTGACGACGGTGATCGAACCCGGGGTGCCCGGGTGCCGCTGCGCGTGGTTCAGCGCCTCGACGGAGGCTCCGACCGCGACATCGGCGTCGGTGAGGACGAGGGGCCCGAAGACCGCCGGGTCGGGCAGCTCGTATCCGTTCGGGGCCTTGGTCTCGACCCAGTAGTACGTGCCGACGGCGACCGTCCTGCGGCAGGTCCCGGCGCCGTTCGTCGTGCAGGGCGAACCCTTGGCGGTGTCCGGGTCCGCGCCGCTCTGCTGCAGGCCGGGGGTGCCGTTGGTCTCGCGCCAGAGCTGGAAGACGGCGCCCGGCAGGGGCTTCCCGGTCTCCTGGTCCTTCTTGACGACGGTGACAGGCCCCTCCTTGACGGTCGGCTCGTCCTTCTTCTTGTTGGTGGCCGGGACCGACACGCCCGCATCGGCGTTGGCCGCGGTCAGCTCCAGCGGTCCGAAGACGTTCGGCGAAGGGAGTTCGTAGTCCTTCGGGGCCTTGGTCTCGCGCCAGTAGTACGTGCCGAGCGGCACGGTCTGCGCGCACTCGCCCTGCGCCTCGGTGACGCAGGGGCTGCCGATCTTCTTGTCCGGGTCGGCGCCGCCGGTCTGCAGTCCGTCGACGCCGTTGGACTCCTGCCACAGCTCGAACTCGGCGCCCGCGAGCGGCTTGCCGCCGTCCTCGTCGGTCTTGACGACCTTGACCTCGCCGGAGGTGGGCGCGGTGGCGCAGTCCGGCAGGTCACCGTCGAAGGGGTAGTTGTGGAACTCCTGGCCGCCCCCGCCCGACGCCCCGCTGGTGTGGGTGAGCGAGCCCGTGGTGAAGAAGCGGCCGTTCATGCCCGGCACGCTGACCGTGGTCATCGAGCCCTGGTTGCCGACCAGGACACTGCCCTGGAACTGCCCGGTGCCCTTGACCTCCACCGAGGTGGCGTCGGGGAAGTTCCACAGCAGGCGGCTGCGCATCTTGTTCAGCTGACTGCTGTCGTCGATGGTGCCGCTGTAGGTGTTGATGGTGCGGTTCGTGCCGAGGATGTTGACCAGGACGGTGGCGCCGTCCGGGATCCCCTCGAAGCGGATGCCCTCCTGGCCGCCGCTGCCGCCCATCAGGTCGAAGTCGACGTTGAAGACCTGCAGCATGGAGGTGTTGTCGCCGCTGAACAGAGTCTCGCCGCCCGCGTGGACGGCCCGGCCGGTGGGCGTGCGTGTGCCGCCCTCGGGGTGCGCGTAGCACTGGCTGGCTGCGGTCAGCTCGTCGCGCAGCGGGATGTAGGGCTTGGCGGCGTCGGGGTCCTGGCGCTTGGTGGCCACGATCGTGCCGGTGGCGTCCTTGGCGTACCGCACCACGCCCTCCTCGGCGATGAGCCGCTCTCCGGCGGCGACCGTGACGTTGCCTCCCGTGGTGAGCCAGTCCGACCCCACGGGAGGCGCCACCCGGGAGCCGACGCCCGCCTCGCCGACGTTGTAGATGCCGCTGACGCCGTCAGCCTTGTCCTGGTCGAAGTCGCCGAGGACGACGACCCGGCCTTCGGCCTCCGCGGCCTTCTCGCGGACGAGGAAGTCCCCGCCCACGTAGACGTTGATGCCGTTGTCGCGGTACTTGATCCCGTCGTTGTTGATGGGCGGGTATCCACCGCTCGGGCAGTTGCCCGGCACGCACGGGCCGAGGCCGCCCGGCAGGGGCTTCGCCACGGCGGCCTCGGCGGGCAGGGCCGACAGGCTGGTTCCCGCCACGACGCCGAGGAGACAGAGGTACCTCATTCCGGTCTGGATGAGGGAAGGAAAGGTCACGCGCACATCAGCTCCTCACAGGGTCAAGGGACGTGGAGGAGGCTCGCACGATTGACGTCCCGGACCATTGAACCTATCCGCGCTTCATAAGAAGAGCACTGCAAAGGATGAGTGTTGGTCCATTCGCGTGACATCGGCTCACGACCTTCGGAACGTCGTGATTTACCGTGTAACGCCTTATGAATGAAGGTATGTGGGGGAGCTCACAAGGTAACGCGAGGTCTGACAGCCTTCGGATGAACGTCCCGGTATGGCGTGAATAATTCCTGCTTCTGTTGCGGCGTCATGAACAATTCACGGCCTCCGGAAAGGCTCCTGAAACGTGCTGATCATGAACGCCGTGAAGGCCTTCCGGGCGTGTGGCAGGGCCCGTTCCAGCGGTGTTGTAATTCTCCGCAACCCGGCACGGAAACCCGGTACGGACCAACCTTTTTCACCAGGAGCACGGCAGCGCATGGCCGACGTACAGAAACAGTCACCCCCACACGGCCCGTTCGCCGTGGCCGTCGGGGCCTTCCGCAGGGACCGGCTCGGCCTCGCCTCGTTGGGCGTCGTCCTGCTGTTCGCCGTGCTCGCGCTCGCCGCCCCGCTGCTCGCCGTCCTCTACGACAAGAACCCGACCGAGCACTACGGCCAGAACGAGCCGGGACTGCTCAGCGAGGAAGGGCTGCCGGTCCTGCCGGGCGGTGGGATGTCCGGCGACTTCTGGTTCGGCGTCGAGCCAGGACTCGGCCGTGACGTCCTCACCCAGCTGCTGTACGGGATCCGCACCTCGCTGCTCGTCGCCGTCGCGTCGATCGCCCTCATCGCCGTCGTCGGCGTGGTCCTCGGGGTGACCGTCGGCTATCTGAGCGGACTCGCCGACCGCGTCTTCACCTTCGTCTGCAACGTGCTCCTCGCCTTCCCGACCCTGCTGCTCCTCCTCGCCCTCAGCCCGATCATCCAGACGCGCTTCGTCCCGCCCGGCGAGAACGAGCCCGCGTGGATGCAGTTCACCGTCCTCGTCCTCGTCTTCGCCGCCTTCGGCTGGGTGCCGCTCGCCATGATGCTGCGGACCACCGTGCGGTCCCTGCGCGAGCGGGAGTTCATCGACGCGGCACGGGCGGTGGGGGCGAGCCGACGGCACATCGTGTTCCGCGAGCTGCTGCCCAACGTGTGGGCGCCCGTCCTGGTGCACATCACCATCGCGCTGCCGGGCATCGTCACCGCCGAGGCCGCGCTCTCCTTCCTCGGCGTGGGCATCAGCGAACCCATCCCCGACTGGGGCCGGATGATCGCCCGCGGCGCCGAGGTCTTCTACGACGACCCGACGTACATGCTCTTCCCCGGCGTCACGATCCTCGTCTTCGTCGTCGCCTTCAACCTGCTCGGCGACTCGGTGCGGGACGCGCTCGATCCCCGTACGCGCCGCTGAGCGACCCGCTCTTCCTCCTCGCATCAACCCTGCACGCTCTCAAGGGAGTTCGTCATGCCCAGAATCAGCCCGCGCGGCGCCGCCGTGCCTGCCGTCGCCGCCGTCTCCGCCATGCTCGTGCTCTGCTCGTGCTCCTCGGGCGCGGGGGCGAACGGCGACGGCGCGCCGTCGGTGGCGCAGGAGCCGCGGCTCGTCGCGGGCATCGGGACCGCCGAGGACAGCGCGGGCCCGGCGCCCGCCGTCGAGGGTGCGCGGCGCGGCGGCACCCTCCGCGTCGCCAACCTCCGCGACGCCTCGCACCTCGACCCGCAGAAGATCTACGCGGGCGAGACCTACAACACCTCGCTGCTCTGGGGCCGTCAGCTCACGCAGTACCAGGTCGTCGACGGCAAGGCGAAGCTCGTCGGGGACCTCGCCACCGACACCGGCAAGCCATCCGACGGCAGCCGCACCTGGACGTACCGGCTGAAGGACGGCATCGCCTGGGAGGACGGGAAGCCGATCACCGCGCAGCACGTCAAGTACGGCATCGAGCGCACCTTCGCGCCCGGCTTCGAACTCGGCCCGCCCTACTGGCCGCAGTGGCTCACCGGCAAGCAGGACCTCGCAGAGGCCCGGAAGACCTATGGCGGCCCGAAGAAGGACGGCGCCTTCAAGGGCATCGAGACGCCGGACGACAAGACCATCGTCTTCCACTTCGCGAAGCCGCAGTCCGACGTGCCGTTCATGGCCGCGCAGTCGTCCTCCTCGCCCGTGCGCCCGGACAAGGACACCGGCACCAAGTACGACGTCAAGCCCTTCGCCACCGGCCCGTACCGCATCGTCGAGCACCAGCAGAACCGCAGCATGACCCTGGAGCGGAACCCGCACTGGAAGGCGGCGACCGACCCGATACGCCACCAGTACGCCGACAAGTTCGAGTTCACCTTCGAGAAGAAGGAGCTCAACACCGCCCAGGAGATCCTCAACGGGCGGGGCGACGGCGCGGACACCGTCACCACCAAGAACGAACTGCCGCCCGAGCTGTACGGCGAGGCCACCCGCGACCCGGCGAAGAAGCAACTCGTCGTCGACGGGCGGCGCGGCGCGTTCACGTACCACCTGGTCGTCAGGAACGACCGGGTCCCCGACCCCGAGGTCCGCAAGGCCGTCCACTACCTCTTCCCGCGTCAGCAGGCACGGCAGGCGCTCGGCGGCCCGCGCGTCGGCGACATCGCCACCACGTACTCCTCGCCCGCGATCGTCGGCTACCAGAAGTACGACACGTACCCGGTCGCCCCGACCGGCGACATCAAGAAGGCCAAGGAGCACCTCGCCAAGGCCGGGAAGCCGGTCAAGAGCCTGACCTACGCCTACGAGTCCAACGCCGCCAACGACCGTGTCGCACAGGTCCTCGTCGAGGCCTTCGCCAAGGCAGGCATCACCCTGGTCACCAAGCCGATGCCGCTGCCCGCCTACACCAACGAAGTCCTGCGCAGCCCGGATCCGCAGTACGACCTGTGGATGTCCGGCAGCTCCGTGGACTGGCCGACGCCCGCCACCGGAGTGCCCTACCGCTTCGACAGCCGCCGCGACAGCCTCGACAACGACCCGCGCTACAAGAACCCGGCCGTCGACAAGGAGCTCGACCGCATCGCGAAGCTCGGCGACGCGACCGAGAAGGCGAAGGCCCTCGTCGCCCTGGAGAAGAACACGATCATGAAGGACGTGCCGCTCGTGCCGTTCCTGCACCAGCGCGTCCAGCAGCCCCGCGGCGCGAACGTCGGCGGCGCCTTCATCCACCCCATCTACGGCACCATCAGCCCCGCCTGGCTGTACCTGAAGAAGTCCTGACCCATGCTCACCTATCTGACCAGACGGGGGCTGCAGGCGGTGGTGGTGCTCCTCGCCATCTCCGCCACCGCCTTCGCCCTCTTCTATGCCGCGCCCTCCGACCCCGCGACCATCGCCTGCGGCCCCAAGTGCGACGCCGCGCAGGTCACGGCCGTCCGCCACAGCATGGGCCTGGACCAGCCGATCCTCACCCAGTACGCCGACTACCTGCGCGGACTGGTCGCGGGCCGCACCATCAGCGACGTCGACGGCACCGCCATCGCCTGCCCCGCGCCCTGCCTCGGCTACTCGTACACCCTGCACGAACCGGTGCTCTCCGCGATCACAGGACGCTTCCCCGTCACCCTCTCGCTGGCCGGTGGGGCGCTCGCCGTGATCGTGGTGGTGGGCATCGGTGCGGGCTTCGTCTCCGCGCTGCGCCGCGGCTCCGTCGGTGACCGGCTCCTGTCCGGCTTCACCCTGCTCGGCGCCAGCGTGCAGATCTATTTCCTCGGATACGCGCTGCAGTACCTGCTCGTGTACTCCACCGGCTGGCTGCCGCTGCCCGGCTACACGCCGCCGGGCGAGGACCCCGCAGCCTGGGTGTCCGGACTGCTGCTGCCCTGCCTGGTGCTCGGCTTCGTCAACGCCGCGGTCTTCGCCCGGCTGTCCCGCGCCCAGCTCCTGGAGGTGATGCACGAGGGGTACGTGCGCACGGCGCGCGGCAAGGGGCTCGGCACCCTGCGCACCCATCTGAAGTACACCGCGCGAGGGGCCGCCGCACCGATCGTGCAGCTCCTCGGCCTGGAGGTGGGGGCGCTGCTCGGCGGCGCGTTCATCACCGAGACGGTCTTCGGGCTCAGCGGCGTCGGCAAGCTCGCCGTCGACGCCGTCACCCAGAACGACCTGCCGACCGTCGTCGGCACCGTACTGATCGCCGCGTTCTTCGTGGTGGTGTTCGTGGCCGTCGCCGACCTGGTCGTGGCCTGGCTCGATCCGAGGGCGAGGGTGGCATGACGGAACGCGAAGCGGTGTTGCGCGTACGCGATCTGACGGTGGAGTTCACCGGACCGCGCGGCACCGTCACCGCCGCCGAGGACGTCTCCTTCGACCTGGCACCCGGTGAAGTCCTCGGTCTGGTGGGGGAGTCGGGGTCGGGGAAGTCCACGGTCGGGCTCGCCGCGATGGGGCTGCACGATCCCGCGCGGACGACCGTGCGGGGCAGCGTCGAGGTCGGCGGCACCGACGTGGTGACCGCGGGCGAGGACCGCCTGAAGGCGCTGCGCGGCGGACGCATCGCCATGGTGTTCCAGGACGCCCTCGCCTCGCTCTCGCCCTTCCACGGCGTGGGCGCCCAGCTCGCCGAGGCCTACCGGCTGCACCACAAGGACGCGGGCCGGGAGCAGGCGCGGGCCAGGGCCGTGGAGATGCTGGAGCGGGTCGGCATCGCGGCCTCCCGGGTCCGTGACTACCCGCACCAGTTCTCCGGCGGGATGCGCCAGCGCGTGATGATCGCCATGGCGCTGATCAACCGCCCCGACGTGCTGATCGCCGACGAGCCGACCACCGCGCTCGACGTCCGCGTCCAGCGCCAAGTACTCGATCTGCTCGGCGAGTTGCAGCAGGAGTTCGGCACGGCCGTCCTGCTGGTGACGCACGACGTCGACATGGTCGCCGCGGTGACCGACCGCATGCTCGTCATGCGGGGCGGGCGCACGGTGGAGACGGGACCCACGCGCCGCGTGCTCAGTGCCCCGTCCCACCCCTACACCCGCGCGCTCGTGGGTGCGGCGCCCTCCCTGGACACCGTTCCCGGGAGCAGGCTGCCGACCGTGGACGTCCCGGAACCACCCGTCCGTACGGAGCCACGGACGCGGCCGCAAGGCGGCGTCCCCCTCGCCGAAGTCACCGACCTGCGGGTGGAGTTCGGTGGCGGACGCACGCTCCTCGGCAGACGCCGCGAGCCCACGCATGCCGTGCGGGGCGTCAGCCTGAGCCTCGCCGAGGGTGAGACCCTCGGACTGGTCGGCGAGTCGGGGTCCGGCAAGTCCACGACCGCCCGCGTCCTTGCCGGGCTGCAGAGACCGTCCGGCGGCACGGTCCGCTTCGACGGCCGTGACATCGGGCGCGCCGCCGAGGACGCCGCGCTGCGCCGTGCGCTCAGCCGCGAGGTCCAACTGGTCTTCCAGGACCCGTACGCCTCGCTCAACCCGCGCCGCACCGTCGAGGAGATCGTCACCACGCCGCTGCGGGTCCACACCCGCATGACCCGCGAGGAGCGCCGCGACCGCGCCGCCGAACTCCTGGCGCAGGTCGGCCTGGACGCCGCCCACCTCCCGCGGTACCCGCACGAGTTCTCGGGCGGCCAGCGCCAGCGCATCGGCATCGCCAGGGCCCTCGCACCGCGGCCGCGCCTGATCATCGCCGACGAACCGGTCTCCGCACTGGACGTCTCGGTGCAGGCCCAGGTCCTGAACCTCCTGATGGACCTGCGGGAAGAGCTCGGCCTCTCCCTCCTGTTCGTCTCGCACGACCTCGCCGTCGTCCGCCACCTCTGCGACCGCATCGCGGTGATGCGCCACGGCGCGATCGTCGAGACCGGCACGCGGGAGGACATCTTCGACGGGCCGCGGGAGCCGTACACCAAGGAACTGCTGGCGGCGCGGCTGTAGCGGGGCGGTCCGCGCTCCACGAGGATGGCCCCTCCTGTGGGGCGTCCGTGGAGCGGAGGCGGCACGATGGGATCACATGCGGCGGCGGGACGGCGGCGCGGGCGGCCGGTCGTGGCCGGTGCGCTCGGGGTGACGCTGGCGGCGGCCCTGCTGTGCATCCCGAGCGCGGGGGGAGCGCCGCTGTCGGCGGACGCCTGCCGGACCGCGGGCAGCACGCTGCCGCTCGGGGACTGCGGGCCGTTCTGGCAGGTCCTGGCCGAGGACTTCAACGGCGACCGGGTGCCGCTGGGCGCGTTCGCCGACTGCGACCACCACGCCGACACGTCCGCCGCGTACTGCGCGGGGCTCGACGGCGCCTATCGCGACAACTGGTGGGCCTACCCCACCGGTTGGCGCGACACGGCCAACGACAGGAACCGCGATGTCGTCGGCGTCTACCACCCGGAGGACACCGTGAGCGTGGGACCTGCGGCCGACGGTGACGGCCGCATGCGCATCCGCATGTGGCGGCCCGCCGACGGAGGGCCCGTCCACGCGTCGGCGGTCGTACCGCGCGCCGTCATGCAGATGAAGTACGGCAAGTACAGCGCCCGCATCAAGGTGACCAAGCAGGCGCCCGGCTACAAGTCGGCGTGGCTGCACTACGGCGGCGGCTGCGAGATGGACCACCCCGAAGGCGAGTGGACCGGCTCCCTGACCGCCTTCCACCACCCCTGCGGCGGAGGCGAACAGGGCTCCTACCCGGGCGCGGACGACTGGACCGAGTGGCACACCGTCTCCACCGAGTGGACCCCCGGCCACGTGCGGTTCTTCGTCGACGGACGCGAGACGGGACACGACACGCGGGGCGTGCCCGACCGGCCGCTCTCCTGGGTCCTGCAGAACGAGAGCGCCCTGGAAGGACCGGGCGCAGAACCCGGCAGCAGCGCCCAGCTGGAGATCACCTGGGTGGCCGCGTACGCGTACGGCTGGAAGTGACGCACGGGGCCTGCGGTAAGTGACGCCACGGGGCCTGCGCGTAGCGGCCCCGGGAGCCTGGCCGGGATGGCGTCCGGATGCCCGCCGCGGGCGACGTCCCGGGGTCGTCCCGAAGTGCCCCTCAGGACCTGCGACTTCGCGTCCCAGTAGCGGAATGAGGGCCTCGTACAACCCTTGCGCCCCATGCCGTGTCGAACAGGGCGCCGGACAAGGAACGGGCCCTTTCCGGACACCCCCCGCGCCTGCCCGGCCACCTTCCTTCACAGGAGCCGCTCGTGCGCAAGAACCGTTCGGCCGCCCTCGCCGCGGCATCGTTCCTTCTGCTCACCGGGGCCGGTATCGCCGCCGCCCCCGCCGCCTTCGCCGGCACCCCTGGGGGTACCCGCGCCGACGACCGCAACAGTGACTTCAACGGCGACGGATACGAGGACGTCCTGGTCGGCGCCCCCGGCGCCACGGTGAGCGGGGCCAAGGGAGCAGGCCTCGTCACGGTCCAGTACGGCTCCACCAGAGGCATCGGCACGTCCGACGTCGCCAGATTCAGCCAGTCGACGGCCGGTGTGTCCGGCGCCGCGGAAGCGGGCGACGGCTTCGGCAAGGCCGTCGCCACCGGCGACCTGGACGGCGACGGCTACGACGACGCGGTCATCGGCATCCCCGGCGAGGACCTCGACGCGGGGGCGGACGCCGGTGGCGTCGCCGTCCTGTGGGGTTCGAAGTCGGGGCTCACTGGGTCCGCAAGCAGCTGGCTGCAGAGCCAGGACGCCGCCGCGGGCCAGCAGTTCGGCCTCGGTCTCGCCGCGGCGCACTTCACCGCGGACACTCCCGGCGACCTCCTCGCCGTGCTCGACCGGGACAACGTGGACCTGTTCGTGTACGACCCCGCGCCGCAGGCCCGGGGCGAGGCGCCGCTGCGCCGTCAGGTCCACGAGCGGCTCGGCAGGTCGGCCGCCGCGAGCACGATCGTGTCCAAGTCGCTGACCACCGGTGACTACGACAAGAACGGGTACGCCGACCTCGTCGCCTCCGGCACGACCGAGGGCGACGAACCCGGTCACGGCTGGTCCGTGCAGTTCGCGGGCGGCGCCGACGGCCTCACGTACAAGAACGATCTGCGGGGCGGCCCGGCGGCGGCCTCCGGTGACATCAACAACGACGGTTACGACGACCTGGTGACCGGCGAGCCCGCCTCCCCGGACGACGGCGGCGAGACCATGACCGGCGGTCTGGTCGGCGTGCGCTACGGAACCGAGGACGGTCTCGTGAGCGAGGCCAAGTGGTGGACGCAGGACGCCGAGGGCGTGCCCGGCGTCGCCGAGCGCGGTGACGGCTGGGGCGCCGACCTGTCGGTCGCGGACACCAACGGCGACGGCTATGCCGACGTCGCGATTGGCGCTCCGGGCGAGGACATCGGGACGGTCGCCGACGCGGGCGCCGTCTGGGTGTTGCGCGGCTCGGAGAACGGGATGACGGCGAGCGGCGCGAAGTCCTTCGACCAGAACTCCGCGGACATTCCCGGCGAGGCGGAGAAGGGCGACAAGTGGGGCGCGCAGGTCCGGCTCACGGACCCGAACCGCGACGGCCGCTTCGGGCTCCTCGCGGCCGCGCCCGGTGAGAACGCGGGGGACGGCGTGGTGTGGGTGCTGTCGGCGGGCTCGGGCGGCGTCACCGGCACCGGGTCCTGGACGTACGGCGCGGGCTCGCTCGGCGCGCCCGCCACGGGAGCGGCGTTCGGCGCGGCGATCGACGAGTAGCATGACCACCTGCGGCGGCAGCGGCATCGGGGCCCGGCCCCGGAGCGGTCGCCGCAGCGCTCCGACACTCTGAACCCGCCTCGGCGGGGGTACCAAGAGGCGCCACCGTACGCGGTGGCGCCTCTTCGTTTTGGTATGGACCAACTACCCCCCAGTAGAACCGAGTTGAGCTGCGGGATCTTTGCCGAATCCACATATGGCGGGCGAGTGAACTGGGGGTAAATGTCAGCTTTTTGGACCTCAAGGCACCCAATTCAATTGTTGACACATGGAGTTGGTCTAGTCCATTTTAGGTGGGACGCAAGTTCGACAGGGGGCGGGTGTGAACGTGCTGCCCCGGCGGGCCGGCACGACCCGGCCCATCCGGCGTGGAGACCTGCCGCCGGACGAAAAACCGATCCTTGGAGCACCACATGTCAGCGAATGACCGCTACCTCCATCGAGCCCCCTCCGACGTTCCGTACTTCAGCTCGGACGCCGACACGTACCTGGTCCAGACCCAGCTGCGCGACCTCGAGAAGACCCGCCCCCTGCGCGTCCTCTCCGAGGAGGACTTCGCCCACTGGCAGACGTACGGCTACGTCGTCGTGAAGCAGGCGATCCCCAGGGAGTCCGCCAAGGACCTCCTCGACTTCGCCTGGGAGTTCCAGGGCCTGGACCGCGGCCGCCCCGAGACCTGGTACGAGGACCGTGAGTTCCGCTCCGACCTGGACCGTGAGCTGCACGTCTACGGCTTCGTCGAGGCCTACCACCACCAGCTGATCTGGGACAGCCGCCAGACGCAGCGGGTCTACGACGCGTTCGTCGACGTCTGGGACTGCGAAGAGCTCTGGGTGACCCTGGACCGCCTCAACCTCAACCCGCCCAACGTCAAGAACCGCTCCCGCTCCCTGATCGCGCCCACGGACCGCGGCTTCGACATCAACCTCCACTGGGACGTCGACACCACCCTCGGCGTACTGCCCCAGCGCGTGCAGGGCATCATCGCCCTGGACGACACCCGCGAGGACCACGGCGGCTTCCAGTGCTGCCCCGAGCTGTTCCGACAGTTCGACCGGTGGAAGGCCCTCCAGCCGGACGGCCGCGACCCCATACGCCCGGCGATCGACCGCGACGAGATGCCCGTCGTCCGGCCCGAGCTGGAAGCCGGTGACCTGCTGATCTGGAACGGCCTGCTGGCGCACGGCGTCGCCCCCAACACCTCGAAGGACGGCGTCCGCGCGGTCCAGTACCTCTCGATGATGCCCGCGCTCGAGTCCCACGAGGAGCTCCGCCGCTCCCGCGTCGACTCCTGGAGCAACCTCAGCACGCCGGAGTGGAACGCCACGCTGCTCGGGGACGCCGACAAGCACGAGTCCCTGCGCTACGGCACCGCCGCGCTCAACGACCTGGGAGCCAAACTCCTTGGCCTCAAGTCCTGGAACGGGGAAGCCGCATGCGACGCATCTGCCTGACGCTTCCCACCAACCGGTCCTGCCCGCAGACCATCGCCGCGATCGGGCAGGAGGCGGCGTACGCCACCGCGCACTTCGACGTCGAGGCGCACCTGCTGATCCTCGACTCCTCCGACGCCGCCACGTTCGCCGAGCACACCCGGGCCGTGGCCGCGCTGCCCGACGTGCCGCGCGTCGTCGTGCACCACCTCGACGAGCAGGCCCAGCGCGACTTCCTGCGCCGGGTGATCGCCGAGGCCGAGGTCGCCAAGCCCGAGCTGATGCTCGACCTGATGCTCCCCGACCGCCTCTCCTACGGCGCCTGCACCAACCGCGCCTTCCTCATCGCCGGGGCCCTGGGCTGCGAGTCCGTGCACCGCAGGGACTCCGACAGCCGCTACCAGAGTGCCAAGGGCGAGCCCGTCTTCCCGGTCCACCACGAGCTCATGTCGCTCGGCAGGACCGCGCGGGAGGCGGCGCAGGGCGTCACCGAGAGCGCTCTCGACCCGCGCCACGACGACAAGCGCGTGGCGATGGTGGGCAGCTCCTTCGTCGGGGAGCTCTCCGTGGACATCGGCGAGATCCAGCGCATCGACCCGGACGTCTACTACGACGTGGTCAGCCTCTGGGCGCCCGACCACTGGTCCGACGCAGAGAAGCGGGCGCTCGTCGACGACTCCTTCCGGGGCGCGGGCTCCGACACCTTCGAGCGCGACCACGCGCTGCTTGCCCTGGTCGACCCGATGCGCGTCGACATGTGCAACATCAGCTTCCACGACGTGCACGAGCGCGTCCCGCTGCCGCCCGCGACCGACACCATCGGCAGCGACTACTTCCTCATCCACCTGGTCCACGACGCCGCCCTGCCCGGCGTCCTGCACAACCGCAACATCGTCAACTACTACACCGGGGAGCGCAGGACCGACGCCGGTTTCCTCGCGTACCAGACGCGCTTCGCCAAGTTCTTCCTGTCGATGCTCTACTTCAACCACATCTACGACCGCATGGCAGAGGCGGGCGAGGAGCTCCTCGACGAGCAGGGGCACGTGCGCGCGTCCGCCGTCGCCGAGTTCGCCCGTCAGAGCACCGGCCTCGACCAGGCGGAGAACGTCCGTCGGCTCGACCGCCTGGACGCCGCCTACCGCACGCTCGGCGGCCGGTACGCGGAGTGCGCCGACCACCTGGCCACGCACCGCGAACGCCTGCTGGACGAGGCGCGCAGCGACATCGAGGAGTTCGCCCTGCTGACCGAGGCATGGCAGCCGCTGATGCGCGCGGGCAAGGACATCGGACCGCTCCTGGCGACGGGAACCCCCGCGTGAGCACCACGACGACATACGGGCCCGACAGCGCCTCGCTCCTGGACGCGCTGGAGGCCGCGGCCGAGGACCAGATCGTCTTCGACCTCCCCGGCATCGAGGAGGGCTACGACACGCTCGTGCGTGAACTCCCCGGAGTGGCCGTCCGCTTCGCCATGAAGGCCTGCCCGGTCGACGAGGTCCTCGCCCTCCTCGCGCGGCGCGGCTCCGGCGTGGACGCGGCAAGCCCCATCGAGGTGGAGCAGGCGCTGCGGGCGGGCGTGCCGCTCGGCCGGGTGCACTACGGCAACACCGTCAAGTCCGACCGGAACATCGCCGACGCGTTCCGGCTCGGCATCAGGGACTTCGCGACCGACAGCCTGGAGGACGTGCGGGCGGTCGCGGCGAACGCGCCGGGCAGCCGCGTGTTCTGCAGGCTCGCCACCACCGGCGAGGGCGCGCTCTGGGGACTCAGCAACAAATACGGCTGCTCGCCCGACGACGCCCTCCTGATCATGGAGACGGCACGCGACCTGGGGCTCACGCCCGCGGGCCTCTCCGTGCACGTCGGCTCGCAGCAGATGACGTCCGACGCCTGGAACGGCGCGTTCGACCGGATCGCCGACGTGCTGACCGCGCTCGGTGGCCGGGGCATCTTCCTCGACCACGTCAACCTCGGCGGGGGCCTGCCCGCGCTCGGCTACCGCGACAAGCACGGCAGGACCCTCGAACCGCCGATGGAGAAGATCTTCACCGTCATCCGGGAGGGCATGGCACGCCTGAGCGCGCTGCCCGGGCACGACCTGGGCTTCATCGTGGAGCCGGGGCGCTACCTCATCGCGGACCACGGCGCGATCCGCGCACACGTGTCGCGGCTGTCGGCGCGCCGTCGGCCGGACGGCGAGCGCCAGTACTGGCTGTACCTGAGCTGCGGCAAGTTCAACGGCCTGTACGAGATGGACCAGCTGCAGTACCGGCTCGTCTTCCCCTCGCACCGCGGCGCCGAGTCCGTCCCCGCCGTGGTCGCGGGCCCCACCTGCGACAGCGACGACGCCTTCTCGCACGAGGACGGTCTCGTGCCGGTGCCCAAGGGGCTCGCCTCGGGCGACCCGGTCTGGGTGATGTCCAGCGGCGCGTACGCGACCAGCTACATGACGCAGGGCTTCAACGGCTTCAGCCCGCTTCCGTACACCTGGATCGACGGCGAGGCGGCATGACCGAGGCCATACGCATACGCCGCATCGCCGACGGCGACTGGGACGGCATCGTGGAGCTGGAGGCCCGCGCCTACACGCCCCTCGGCCTCTCCGAGGGGCGGGCCGCGCTGGAGTCCCGGATGCGTGCGGCGCCGGAGACCTGCTTCGCGCTGGACCTGGGGCAGCATCTCGCGGGCTACCTGCTCGCCCTGCCGTACCCGGAGTCCCAGTACCCCGAGCTGAGCGGGACCGAGCCGGGCGCGGCGCTCCCGTCGCGCAATCTCCACCTGCACGACATCGTCGTCGCGGAGCAACTGCGGCACCGGGGCCTCGGCCGACACCTGCTGCGCCACCTCATGACGACGGCCCGCGCGCACGGGTACGAGCAGATCTCCCTGGTCGCCGTCGGCGGGAGCGACACGTTCTGGGCGGGCCGCGGATTCGCCGCCCGCCGAGGAGGCCCGCCGCCGGTCGGCTACGGCCCGACCGCGGTCTACATGTCCCGGGCGGTGCCCGGCGGCCCGCTGCCGCACATCGAGACGGAACTCGTGTCGTCGCACAGCGGAACAGAACTATCGAGCGCTACAGAGAAGTGGGCTGATGCGGGTGCTCCGCGTACGTGATCCTTTCCATCGGAGCCAGTTGGCGATCGCGGCGCTGTTCTGCTCGCTCGGCTTCCAGTACGCGACCTGGGCATCGCGCATCCCGGCCATCAAGTCCGACCTCGACCTGACCGCGGCCGAGGTCGGCGTGCTCCTGATGGCCGCGGGTATCGGCGCGGCCGTGTCGTTCCCGCTCGTGGCCGTGCTGATGCGGCGCCTCGGCTCGCAGCGCCTCGCGCTCCTGTCGGCGCTCTGTCTCGCCCTGCTGCTCCTGGCCCTGGCCGCGGCGCCCAACTATCCCGTGGCCCTGCTCGTCATGTGCGTCGACGGCGTCCTCGTGGGCTGTCTCAACGTCGCCATGAACGCGCAGGGTGCCGAGCTGGAGAGCCGGTACGAGCGCAATGCCATGGCCAGGCTGCACGCGACGTTCAGCGGCGGTTCGCTGCTCGCCGCGCTGCTCGCCTCCGGGATGCACACGGTGACCTCGACGGTCGCCGCGCACTTCGCGGCGGCCGCGCTGTTCTTGCTCCTGCTGGTGGCGCTCGCGCGCACGGGTCTGCTGACGGAGCAGTCGGCGGCAGCGGAGAAGGCTGAGGAGGGGGAGAAAGCGGAGGAGGCGGAGAAGAAGAGCGCCAAGTGGACCCGGCCGTCCAGCGTCACGCTGTGGATGTGCGTCGCCATGGCGTTCGGCACCGTCACCGAAGGTGCCATGAACGACTGGTCGGCGCTCTATCTGGAGGACGTGGCCGACGCCTCCGCCGAACTGGCGCCGCTCGGCATCGCCGTCGTCTCCGGCATGATGCTCGTCGCCCGCCTCTTCGCCGACGGCTGGCGCAGCCGCTGGGGCGACGGCCGCATCGTGCTGACCGGCAGTGTGCTGGCCGGTGCGGGTCTGGCGCTCGCCCTGCTCAGCGGGGGTCTGGTGCCCGCGCTGCTCGGCTTCGCCTGTGTCGGCCTCGGCATCGCGGCCGTCACCCCCTGCGTCTATGTGGCCGCGGCCGGGCAGGGCTCGGACTCGCTGACCCTGGTGGCGGCCATGGGGACGACGGGCCTGCTCGCCGGGCCGCCGCTCATCGGCTTCATCGCGAACGCCAGCAGTCTGGTGTGGGGTCTGGCCGCCGTGGCCGCCTCCGCGCTGGTCGTCTCCGCGTGCAGTACGCGCATCAGCTGGCCCGCCACGACCGGCTGACCTGCGCGGGTTTCCCGCCGTACCGGCTCCGCCCCATCTCTTGCTTACTCGAGGGTAGGCGCACCCGACCTCCTTGTTATACGTTCTGTCTAACAAGGGGGTCGCGGCCTGCCGTGTGCGAGACGCCGCGCCCGCTGCCTGGACATCGTCCGAGTCGACGAGTCATTGAGCCAAGGAGCCGCAGCATGGCAAGCAGCACTGTTCGGCCGAGCACACAGGGCAGTTCCCCGGAGGGCGATGTCGCGCGGCGGCTGCTGGACTCCGCCGCCGTCCTGGCGTACGACCCGGCCACCGAGGTCGACTGGGAGACGCCGCTCGACCTGAACTGTCACGGCGCCAGCCCGGAGTGGAGCACGCTCTACGGCACCGCCTACTGGCGCGAGATGACCGAGGCGCAGCGCAAGGCGCTGACCCGGCAGGAGGCCGCCTCGGTGGCCAGCACGGGCATCTGGTTCGAGATGATCCTGCAGCAGATGGTGCTGCGCGACGTCTACGCCAAGGACCCGACGAGCACCGAGGTCCAGTGGGCGCTGACCGAGATCGCCGAGGAGTGCCGCCACTCCATCATGTTCGCCCGCGGCGCCGAGAAGCTCGGCGCTCCCGCCTACCGACCGCGCCGCTGGGCGACCGAACTCGGCAGGGTCTTCAAGTCCGTCGCCTTCGGCGAGGCCGCGTACGCCGCGATCCTCGTGGCCGAGGAAGTCCTCGACGTGATGCAGCGCGACTGGATGCGCGACGAGCGCGTCGTGCCCTTCGTCCGCACCATCAACAACATTCATGTCGTCGAGGAGTCGCGGCACATGAAGTTCGCCCGCGACCAGACGCGCAAGCAGCTCGCGGGCGCGGGCCGGATGCGCCGCGAGCTCAACTCCCTCGTCATCGCCATCGCGTCGTACGTCATCGTCACGAGCATGGTGAACCGCAAGGTGTACGCGAACGCCGGACTCGACGAGGAGCGCGCGCTCGCCGAGGCGAAGGCGAACGAGCACCACAAGTCCATGATGCGGTCCAGCTGTTCGGGCCTCATGGAGTTCCTCGCCTCGTGCGGCCTGCTGACCAAGCCGGCCCTGGTGTTCTACAAGCGCGCCAACCTCATCTGAGCCGATCCGAGCCGAGCCGATCCGACGCGAGCTGAGCCGACGAACATGACCTACGCCATCACCCAGACCTGCTGCAACGACGCCACCTGCGTGGCCGTGTGCCCGGTCAACTGCATCCACCCCACGCCGGAGGAACGGGCGTTCGGCAGCACGGAGATGCTGCACATCGACCCCAGGACGTGCATCTCCTGCGGCGCCTGCGCCGACGCGTGCCCCGTCGACGCGATCTTTCCGGCGGACAGCCTCCCCGTCGCGCAGCAGGAGTACGCCGCGATCAACGCCGCCTACTTCGAGGGCGCGACGGCGGACGAGGCGCCGGAGCCTGACCCGGAGGGGCCCAACTTCCATGCCTGGGGCGAGCCGACCTTCCCCCGCGTCCTGCCCGCGGACTTCGCACCGCTGAAGATCGCCGTCGTCGGCACGGGACCCGCCGGGATGTACGCCGTGCAGGACCTGCTCCTGCACACCAGCGCCGAGGTCACCCTGATCGACCGGCTCCCGGTGGCGGGCGGACTCGTGCGCTACGGCGTCGCCCCCGACCACCCCGCGACCAAGAAGGTCGGCGAGACCTTCGCCCGCTTCCACGCGCACCCGCGGGTGCGGATGCACCTCGGCCTCGACGTGGGCACCGACGTCACCCCTGAGGAGATCGCGGCCCACCACGACGCGGTCATCTACGCCGTGGGCGCCTCGGCCGACCGGCGCCTGGCGATCCCGGGGGAGGAGCTGCCCGGCAGCATCTCCGCGACCGCGTTCGTCGCCTGGTACAACGCCCACCCGGACGCGGCGCCCGACGGCGTCGACCTGTCGGCGGAGCGCGCGATCGTCGTCGGCAACGGCAACGTGGCCCTGGACGTCGCGAGGGTCCTGCTCGCCGAACCCGACGCCCTCGCCCGCACCGACATCGCCGACCACGCGCTGCGCGCCCTGCGCGACAGCAAGGTCCGCGAAGTGGTCCTGCTCGCCCGGCGCGGCCCCGAGCACGCCGCGTACACCAGGTCCGAACTCCTGGCCCTCAAGCACCTGCCGGGCGTCGACCTGGTCGTCGACGACCACGACCCGCAGATCGCGGACGCCGTCGACGCCGCCGGTGCGCAGGACAAGGCCGCGGTCCTGCAAGGCGTCACGCGCGCCCGGCAGGACTGGGACGGGCCGCCGGAGCCCGGCCGCAGGATCGTGCTGCGCTTCCACTGCGAACCCGTCGAAGTCCTCGGCGCGGAGCGGGTCGACGCGGTGCGCGTGGCGGCGGACGCGGGGGAGCGGACGGTACCGGCGGGCCTGCTCCTGCGCGCCATCGGCTACCGCGGCGTGCCCGTCGCCGGACTGCCCTTCGACGAGACCGGCGGCACCGTGCCCCACGCGGGCGGCCGGGTCGAAGGACAGCCGGGCACCTACGTCGTGGGCTGGATCAAGCGCGGCCCCAGCGGTGGCATCGGCGCCAACCGCACCTGCGCCGCCGAGACGGTCTCCACCCTCCTGGCCGACGCGGTCGCGGGTGCGCTGCCCGCCCCGCTCCACGCCACGAAAGCCTTCCACCGGCTGGTGCGCCGCCGGAACCGCCAGGTGGTCGACGCGCGCGGTCTTGCCGCCATCGAGCGGGCCGAGGTGAACCGGGGCGCGAGCGCGGGCCGTCCGCGCGTCAAGCTCGCCACCGTCGCCGAACTCGTCTCCACGGCGAGGGCGGGCCGGGGCGGCCTGCTGCGCTGACCGGCTCCGGGCACAGCAGAAGGCCCCGGTCTCCATCACGGAGACCGGGGCCTTCACTCAAGAGCGCTGGGCAGGCCTTGCACCTGCATCTCCCCACAGGAAGTGGGGCGCCTTTCCTTGGACCACCAACGCCGGGCCCTGCGCCGTCGTTCCGGCGTCGAGCACATGATCGACAGTACCCCATGGACCCGCCGGGAGTGAAATGCGCGGTTGCCGCCGTATGACGCGCTTTCGTACGGCAATGAACCCCCGGTGAACAAGTGGTGCCCGCGCACAACGGCGGCGCCGACGGACCGTCTGACCTGGGTGAGGTGGGAACGCCACCGACGGCACACGACGTGCCGACCGCACCACTGAACTCCATGGAGACACACGCATGTTCGCTCAACCGTTAGGGTCCCGTCGCCTCCGTCCGATCGGCGTCGCCGCCGCGCTGGCCTGCTCCGCCGCGGTCGTCGGCCTCACCGGCGCGCCGTCATCCGCCGCCGCCCCCGCCGCGACCGTGGAGGCCGTCTCCGGGTCGCGGCTGCAGTACGAGGCCGCCGCGGGCCAGGCCAACGACGTGACCGTGTCGGTCCGTTACCGCCCCGACGGCGAGAACGACGGAATCTACGACGTGACCATCGACGACCGCGTCGCCATCACCGCCGCCCGCGACTCCGGCTGCAGCCACCCGGACGCCGCCGACCGCACGGTGGTGCTGTGCTCGATCTCCACGCCCGGCGACCGGGCGTCCGACCTGTTCACCCTCGGCGCGTACCTCGGGGACAAGGACGACAGCATCACGGTGGCCCCCGGGAACACGGCCTACCTGCAGTTCCACGGCGGCGCGGGCAACGACACCCTCAAGGGCGACGACTCGACGGCCCTGTACGGCGAGGACGGCGACGACCGCATGCAGCACGGCGGCGGCGTGTACGGCGAGGGCCTCTTCGGTGGCGCGGGCAACGACACGCTGACCGACTGCAGTTCCGACTGCGACGGCGGCACCGGCAACGACACCGTGCGCGGGGTCCGCGGCAGCGGTGACTACACCTTGACCGGCGGCGACGGCAACGACACCGTGTACGGCTCCGGGGACGGGGACAAGATCCTGGGCGGCCGCGGCAACGACAAGCTGTACGGCAACGCGGGCAACGACACCATCTACGGCAACAGCGGCGACGATTTGCTGCACGGCGGCGCGGGCAACGACACCTTGTCCGGCGGTCCCGGGACCGACCGGGTGTACCAGGACTAGGGCCCCAGCCGGCGGGCCCGGGACGCGGGGGAGGGGCAGGCCATGTTGCGGGTGCACTTCACACCGGAGGACCTGGCGCGGGTGCGTGTCGCGCCGGGGCCGGACTATCTGTGGGAGATCAGCAACAGTGTCCAGACCCTGCAACGCCGGGACGGGGCGCGGGAGTTCGGCGCCTGGCGGCGTTGGGCGGGACCACGGCTGCCCGACAGCTGCCGGATTCTGCCGCCCCTCCTGCCGCCCCGGGGGGACTCCCCGGACTTCCTCACGCCCACCCACGGTGACTGCGAGACGCTGCAGGCGGCGGTCGACACCCTCGTCCGCACGCCCCGGCCGCGTCTGCACACCGACCTGACGAGGGTCGCCGCCGTACGGCAACTGCCGTCCTGGACACGGTCCTTGGCGGTCGGTGACGGCACCGCCCTCCGGGAGCTGGGGCGAGCCCTCCACGCGTACCACGTGGAGGTGCTCGCCCCCTTCTGGCAGCGCATCCGCGCACACGTCGACGCCGACCGCATCGTGCGGCTGCACAGCCTCCTCGACGGCGGCACCGAGGGGCTGCTCGGCGGGCTCGGGCCCCGGTTCCGCTGGCGGGCGCCGGTGCTTGAGGCCGACTATCCGGTGGACCACACGCTGCGGCTCGACGGCCGCGGACTGATCCTGCAGCCCTCGTTCTTCTGCTGGCCCACGCCCATCACGCTCGCCGACGGCACGCTGCCTCCCGTCCTGGTGTATCCCATCGACCACGCGCCCGACTGGACCGGCGCCACGGCGCCCGCCCGTACGGAAGGCGGCGCCCTGGGACCGCTGTTGGGGCACACGCGCGCCGCGGTCCTCCGGGCGGCCCGCACCGGAGCATCCACCGTCGAGCTGGCTCGTCTCCTCGCGGTCACCCACCCGGCCGTCAGCCAGCACGTGAAGGTGCTGCGCGCGGCGGGTCTGGTGACCACGGTCCGCAGGGCCGGACGCTCCTTCCACGTGGCGACCGCGGAGGGGCGTGCGCTGCTGCGCAGTGCCGAGCGCGGGATGCCGTAAGTCTGGGCTTTCATTCGTTGCGGATGTCATGGGCATGCCCGCAAGCTGGCCGGGCTGTCGCACGCGCATCCCCCCACACCCCCCACGCATCCCACCCCAGGAGCCCGCATGCGTAAGAGACTTGTCGCCACAGCGATCGCCGTGGCCGCCGTCGGTGCCCTCGTCGCACCGGCCTCGGCCTCCGCCTCGTCGGAACCGGCGCCCGCCCCGGGCATCTCCGTCCTCGCGCACGGCTCGGAGGCCGGGACCGCCGTCGTCAGCGGCCGGAACGAGCCGGGCACGCGACTGAGCGTGGCAGGCGCGCGGACCGTGAGCGCGCACACGCTACCGGTCGACTACCAGGTCCAGGAGACCGGTTACTGGTGCGGCCCCGCCGCGACACGCATCGCCCTGTCCGCCCGCGTCGCACCGCCCAGCCAGGGCGACCTGGCCGGACAGCTCGGCACCACCGAGGCGGGCACCGACCACATCGGCCAGGTGACGCGCGTGCTCAACGCCAACCTCGGCACCGGCTGGTACGAGACCAAGGAGATGCCGAACGATCCGCCCACCCAGGCCCAGAAGGACCTGCTGTGGCGCGACATCGTGCTGGACATCGACAACAACTATCCGCTGGTGGCCAACATCGTCGCCCCGCCCGGCAACCAGCCGCCCGGCTACCCGTCGGACCAGACGATCTACCACTACTTCACGGTCATCGGGTACGACGACGCGAACGGCACGGTCCTCATCGCCGACCCGGCCTCCTTCGGCGGGAACCAGATCTACTGGCTCTCCTTCGACCAGCTCGCCAGCCTGATCCCGCCGAAGGGCTACGCTGCCTGACCGTCCAGCAGCGTGCCCATCCACTCCTCGACGCCCTCGACCGTGCGCGGGAGGGCGCCCGACATCAGGCGGGCGCCCTCCGCCGTGACGACCAGGTCGTCCTCGATCCGGACGCCGATGCCGCGCAGTTCGGCGGGGAGCGTCTCGTCGTCGGGCTGGAGGTAGAGACCGGGCTCCACGGTGAGGACCTGCCCCTCCTCCAGCACGCCGTCCAGGTAGGTCCCGGCCCGCGCCTTGGCGCAGTCGTGCACGTCGAGCCCGAGCATGTGGCCGCTGCCGCAGAGGGTGTAGCGGCGGTGCAGGTCGCCCCGCGGGTCCTTGAGCACGCCCCATTCGGCAAGCCCCTCCGCGACGACCCGCATGGCGGCCCGGTGGAAGTCCCGGAAGCGGGCCCCGGGGCGCAGGGCCGCGATGCCCGCGTCCTGGGCGGCGAGCACCAGCTCGTACACCTGGCGCTGGACGGGGGAGAAGCGGCCGGAGAGCGGCAGGGTGCGGGTGATGTCGGCGGTGTAGAGGCTGTCCGTCTCCACGCCCGCGTCCAGGAGCAGGAGGTCGTCGCGGTTCAGGCGCCCGTCGTTGCGGATCCAGTGGAGGACGCAGGCGTGGGCTCCTGAGGCCGCGATGGTCTCGTAGCCGGTGCCGTTGCCCTCGGCGCGGGCGCGCAGGCCGAACACCCCCTCGATCCAGCGCTCGCCGCGCGGGTGCGCGAGCGCGCGCGGCAGGGCACGGACCACGTCCTCGAACCCCGCGGTGGTGTGGTCGACGGCCAGCTGCAGCTGCTCGACCTCCCAGGCGTCCTTGACGAGGCGCAACTCCGATAGCGCTGCGGACAGTTCGGGGTCGGTGGCGGCGTTGCGCCCCGGCGGGGACCCCAGGGAGTCCAGGTGGGCGCAGCGGAGGCCGGTGAGCCGTTCCGCCTCGGCCAGGTCGGGGCGGCGGCCGACCCAGAACTCGCCGTAGCGCCGGTCCCGGTAGAACTCCTCGTCCCCGTCGACGCGCGGGGACCGCGGCCGCAGATGAAGCACGGCCTCGTGCCCGTGCGCTCCCGAGGGCTCCATGACCAGCACGCCGCCTGCCTGGTCCTCGCCGGTCAGTCCGGTCAGCCAGGCGTACGCGCTGTGCGGACGGAAGCGGTGGTCGCAGTCGTTCGAGCGAACGGTGAGCTCACCCGCAGGGACGATCAGCCGCTCCCCGGGGAAGCGGGCGGACAGCCGGGCCCGGCGCGCCGGGGTGACGGCGTGCGCGGGGACGCGGGCGGAGTCGGGGAGGGCGGAAGGGGCCCAGGACTCCGCCATGAAGCGGGACAGTTCTGCGGAGGCGGCCAGGTCGTGGCTGCCGGTGTGGAGCGGAGTGGCGGGGTGCATGCCGGATGCGGTCACGAGGACTCCCTGGAGGCGACGCGAACGGGACAGTAAAATGTCACATTACTATGGCGCGGCCTCTTCGGGATCGGTCGAGCGGCGGCAAATACCGCTCACATCAGGCGAGTTGGCCGGTCCTTCAGCCCTCCGAACCGTCGGCCAGCGAAGCGATCTCCGTCAGGGACAGCTCGAGCACCTCATGGAGGAACCGCACGACCGTCCAGTGCGGCAGGGCGTCCTCGTCGTACGGGCCGAACGCGGCGGTGTACAGGGGGATCCACCGCAGCGCCTCCTCCGCGGCCGTCTCACGCCCCGGCTCCTGCTGGTACGCGTCGTACGAAACGCTCCTGTGGTGGATGAAGTGGCCGCCGGGCAGCCGCTGTTCGCACAGTTCCCGGTACTCCCGGGTCTGCAGGATGAGGTAGTGCCAGACCTCGTCGATGTCCTGCTCGACGGGGAGGAAGAGCCCGGCGAGGCGGTCCGGGTGGCGGGAGACCAGGTAGAGGTAGCGGAGGCACTCGCGGACCTGGTGGGTGATGTACGGGAGGTCCGGGGCGCCGGGCTTCGCCGCGAAGTGCCGTACCACCTCGGCGTGCAGGTCGGTGCCGAGCAGCTCCTCGGCGGTGGGGGCCGGTCCTGTCGTGGCGGGCGGGTGCGGTGCGGAGGTCTGCATGGCGGTTCCTGTCGGTGGTGGTCGTCGCTGGCGTTGCTGTCGTCAGGGGGTGGTCAGCCAGGCGTACTTGCCGGAGCGCCCGATCGGTACGTGGGTGCGGTGCTCCACGAGGCAGGTGCGCCCGGTCAACGCCCCTACGGCCGCGGCCAGTTCGGACGTCTCCGCGGTCGTGAGCGGCTGACCGTCGAAGGTCGTGCACCACAGCGCGCACCGGCCCTCGCCGGTGAGGCGCAGCTGGTGCAGGAAGACCCGGGGCGCGACGGCGGTGACCCGGGCGTCGAGGTCGGCCTGGGCGACGGGGCCTCCGGGCGTGGCAAGCAGCTCCTTCTCGCGGCCGCAGAAGGAGACGATCCGCTCCGGGTCGGGGCTGCCGTCGGCGGTGCGGACGCAGTCGCCTGACCGGTAGCGGACCAGCGGCATGTACGGATTGCGGATGCTGGTGACGATGAGGCTGTGGATGCCGCTGCCCGGCTCCACCGGAATCAGCTCCACGCTCATGTCGTGCAGATAGGGGCGGTAGCGGCCGTCCTCTTCGCTGTAGAAGAGATAGCCCAGTTCCGTGCTGCCGAAGAGGTCGACGATGGGGCAGTCGAAGTGGGTGCGCAGATACGCGCGGACGTTCAGCGGCGTGTACTCGTAGGCGTGGATGATCCCGGCCGGGCGCGGGAAGCGGTCCCACAGGTCCCACTCGGTGACCTTCCTCGCCAGGTGCGCCAGGTGGTAGCCGGAGCAGTCCAGGAGGTACGAGCCCGTGGGGTGCGCGGCGCTCACCTCACGGATTTCGGCGAGCATCCGCCCGACCTCGGCACGGTCCCAGTCGTCCGGGTCAAGGCGGCGGTTGAGGTACAGGGTCCGGTCGTCCAGCCAGCGCTCACCGGGCGTCGTGTCCGGCTTGCGGGCGTTGACGCGGGCGACGTGCTCGGTGGCGAGGACGGTGGTCAGCGAGACCCGCCGCGCCCCCGCGTGCCAGAGCGCGCCGAGCTCGGGGTGCTCGCTCCACAGGCGGTAGTAGGAGCGGAGCAGGAAGTACGGCGGTCGGATGATCTGCATACGGGCGTGGTTGGTCCCGGTGGACAGGACGAACTCGGCATCGCCCGTCTCCAGGGCCTTTTCCAGGCCGGGCGTCATCCAGTTGGCGGGGAAGCCCTCGGCGATCTCGGGCTTCTCCAGGATCGGGAAGTCGCCGCGTTCGACGGAGGCGCGGTAGAGGGGGATGTCCCGGACCTGGTCCAGGACGTCGGCGCTCGGCAGGCGGTTCAAGGGGGGCTCCGGGGCTGGGCGGGACGGGGCAGGGGGCCGGGGCGGGGCGGTGGCCGAGGCTGCTGCCGCCGCCACCGCCCGCCGGGTCAACGGGTCAGGAGATACAGCCGGTCTTGCCGGTGGCGCTGATGCAGCCGCTCTTCGGCGTGGCGCTGATGCAGCCGTCCTTCGCGCCCGCGCCCTGGGCCGAGTTGGCGGCGACCCACTTCTGCCACACGGACTCCTGCGTCATGCGCTTGATGAGCTTCTCCACGGTGAAACCTCCATGGTTGGTCGGCACGCTGTGCCGAGGGGGGTGGGGACACCGGGGGCCGGGCGTCGATGCCCGGTCCCCGGAGCAGGGGGAAACGGTAAGCGGCGGGTGGCGCGAGAGGGCCGTCAGGCCTTGGCCACCGGAAGCGTTTTCATCCGTACGGCTTCCGTGCCGCTGTCGTTGTGCCGCAGCGCCCAGTTCTCCAGCGTCGTGCGGCAGGCGTGGTCCAGGTGGCGGACCTCCGTCAGGTCCAGCTCGATGGGCCGGTCCTGAGGCATGGCTTCCAACGTCTCCAGGATGCGGGGGAGCCGCAGGAACGTGGCGTTCCCGGTGAGGGTCACCACCATCCTGCCGTCGGTCAACTCCCTTACGTCCAGCTGGACATGGGAGGTGTCCCAGGCGGACTTGGCCACCGCGAGCACCAGGCCGAGGACCACGCCCTCGAACATGTTGGTCACCACGATGGCGATCGCCGTGACGGCGAGGACGATCGCCTCGCCGCGGTGGGCGCGGGCCAGCGGGACGATCTCCTTGACGGGGATCAGTTTGCAGCCCGCGTGCACCAGGACACCGGCGAGCGCCGCCAGCGGGATGATGCCGAGCGCGGCGGGCAGGAGCACCGCGAACAGCAGGAGCCACACGCCGTGCAGGATCCGGGAGAGCGGGGTGCGGGCACCGGCCTGGACGTTGGCGGAGCTGCGGACGATGACCGCGGTCATCGGCAGGGCGCCGAGCACGCCGCACACCGTGTTGCCGACGCCCTGAGCGACGAGCTCCTTGTCGTAGTGCGTGCGGGGCCCGTCGTGCATGCGGTCCACGGCAGCCGCGCTGAACAGCGACTCGGCCGACGCGATCAGCGTGAAGGCCAGCACGGTGCCGAGCACGGCCACGCTGCCGAGGTCCGCGAGATCGCCCAGTCCCGGCGGCTGGACGGCGTCCACCATGCCGCGCACCGAGACGTTCGCCACGTCGAGGCCGAAACCGGCGGTCACGGCCGTGGCGAGGGCCACGGCGGCCAGGGGGGCGGGCACGACACGAGCCGCGGAGGGCAGCTTCGGCCACAGCACGAGGACGGCGATCGTGCCGAGTCCGACGGCCGCGGCGGTCAGCGACGTGGTGTCCCCGACGGTGTCGGCGAGCAGCCCTGGCAGGCCGGTGATCTTGTCGACGCCGGAGAGCGGCTGCTTCGCCCCTGCCATGGTGTAGAGCTGGCCGAAGATCAGCACGAGGCCGATGCCCGCCAGCATGCCCTGGACGACGGAGACCGATATCGCGCGGAACCAACGGCCGCAGCGGAGCAGGCCGAGGGCGATCTGGAGCGCGCCGGTGAGCAGCACGATCGCGCCGAGCATGCTGAGCCCGAACTCGCGCACGGCCTCGAAGACGAGCACGGTCAGCCCGGCGGCAGGACCGCTCACCTGCAAGGCGCTGCCCGGCAGACAGCCGACGACCAGGCCGCCGACGATGCCGGTGACCAGGCCCAGTTCGGCCGGTACGCCGGAGGCGACGGCCACACCGACGCAGAGCGGCAGGGCGACGAGGAAGACGACGAGCGAGGCGAGGACGTCCCGGCGCAGCACGCCCGGTTCGCGCAGGGCGCGGAAGGGCTCGCGGAGAGGGGAGAGAGGGGAGGGAATGGACATGAGGGTGGGGGTCCTGTCGTGGGAACGGGCCGGTCAGAGGAGCGCGGCGGCGTTCACAGGGGACTGAACGAGGGGCGGCCGGTGTCCGGCGGCCGGTGGGCGGAGACGGTGCCCGTGTGTACTTCGTAGTACCAGGCGTGCAGGGTGAGGGAGCCGTCGGCGACCCGCTCGCGCACACAGGGGTACGCCCGCAACCTCTCCACCTGCGCAAGCACGTGGGTCTGCACGGCCTCCGACACGTCGGGCGAGGTCGTAGCCAGTGAGCGCAGGGCGTCGTCCGGGGCGACGGAGTGCTCAAGCCAGTCGCGCACGGCCGGGACCGCCGACAGGTCTTCGCGCCGGACCAGCGCGCCCACCGCGCCGCAGTGCGAGTGTCCGCAGACGACGATGTCGCGGACTCCCAGCACGCACACGGCGTACTCGATGGTGGCTGCCTCGCTCATGGGGCCGTCCACGCGGCCGCCGAGTCCGGCCGCGGGGTAGGGCGGGACGACATTGCCCGCCGTGCGGAGTTCGAAGAGCTCGCCGGGGCGTGCTCCGGTGATCAGGGCCGGGACGACACGCGAGTCGGAACACGTGACGAACAGGGCTTCGGGTGACTGTCCGGCTTCGAGGGCCTGGAAGGCCGCTGCGTTCCGGGGGTCCGCCACGTGTGTCGTGGCGAACGAACGGGCGTTGTCGATCAGCGATTTCAAGGTGGCCTGCCTCCTGCGTCGCTCCGGCGGGCCGGGACGCGGTGTGGTCGGGTCGATGGTGACGGCGGGGCGGCACTGGCCCGCCGTGACGGTGGGCGCCTGTCGCCCCGGTGACAGCCTGGAGGGCCGTCGTGACCATCACTTTGCCATCGCATTACCGATGGATGACAGAGCAAAATCTTGCCAAAGAATGAGTAATTACAGCCCCTGAGCTGGGAATTGGTCCATCAATCAACCGTTGGGTAAAGATCGCGGTGCAGATTGTGTGCACGATGTGAAGCAGTTCCGTTCACGATGCGTTGCAGATGCACCGACCCGGCAGCGGGCGCCCGACCGCCCCACCTAGGCTGGCGACGCAGATCAGTCGTGAGCGGTCGGAGAGTGGGGAAGCATGCCGGACACTTCGTTCCAGGGGCAGGTCGTCGACACGGAACCGGCGCCGCACGTGTTCCTCGTCGTCGGCATTCCGGGCTCGGGGAAGAGTTCCGTGTCGGACGGTCTCGCCCGCAGGTTCCCCCTCGGCGCGCACATCGAAGGTGACCACCTCCAGGACCTGATCGTCTCGGGAAACCACCTGCCCAAGCCCGAGGAAGACCTCGAGGCGGACCGCCAACTCCTCCTGCGCGCACGCAACGGAGCCGTCCTCGCCCGCAGCTTCCACGCCGCCGGGGTCGTCCCGGTCATCGACGACGTGGTCGTCCGGCGCGCGCACCTGGAGTTCTACCGGGAGCAGCTGAAGGACCTGCCGCTGCGCCTGATCGTCCTTGCCCCGTCGATCGACGTCGTCTCGCGGCGGCTCACCGCACGGGACAAGGTCCTCGCCGACGACTGGTCGTTCCTCGACGAGGCGATGCGCGGCGAACTCGGGGGAGAGGGCGAGTGGTTCGACAGCTCCGAGCTGTCCCTGGACGAGACGGTCGACGCCATCCTGGCGAACGGCTGACGCATCCGTCCGGCGGCGGACGGAATCCCTGAAGGGACGAGCCATGGCCCCAGAGCTCACGCGCACCACGGTCGGCATCGTCGGCGCGGGCCCGGCGGGCCTCATGCTCTCCCACCTGCTGGCGCGCGGCGGCATCGCATCGGTCGTGGTCGACAACCGCACCCGGGCGCGGATCGAGGGCACCGGCCGGGCGGGAATCCTGGAGGCCGACAGCGTCCGGCTGCTGACCGACACCGGAGTCTCCGACCGCGTGCTGCGCGACGGGCAACGGCACGATGGGATCGAGCTGCGCTTCGAGGGCGCCGGTCACCGGATCGACTTCCGGGGGCTGGTCGGCGAGAGCGTCTGGCTCTACCCGCAGACCGACGTGTTCACCGACCTCGCCGACGCCCGCGAGCGCGACGGCGCGGACGTCCGCTTCGGCATCACGGGAACCCGGGTCGTCGACCTGACGACGGAGCGCCCCGGCATCCTCTTCGACGACGCCGCCGGGCGGCCCCACGAGGTGCGGTGCGACATCCTGGTCGGCGCCGACGGGGCGCACGGCGTGTGCCGGTCCGCGGTGCCCGAGGCATCCCGTACGCACTACTTCCGCGCCTACCCGTTCGCCTGGTTCGGCGTCCTCGTCCAGGCGCCGCCCAGCGCCGCCGAACTCGTCTACACCCACTCCCCGCGGGGCTTCGCGCTCATCAGCCAACGCACCGATTCCGTGCAGCGCATGTACTTCCAGTGCGACCCGGACGAGGATCCGGCGGACTGGTCCGACGACCGGATCTGGGCGGAACTCCAGGCCAGGGTGGAAGGACCGGACGGCTTCTCCCTCAAGGAGGGGCCCGTCACGGACCGCTCGGTGCTGCGGTTCCGCAGCCTGGTGTGCGAGCCGATGCGGTACGGCAGCATGCTCCTGGCCGGGGACGCCGCCCACACCGTCCCGCCCACCGGGGCGAAAGGGCTCAACCTCGCACTGGCCGACGTGCGGGTGCTCGCCGAAGCGGTGGAGAGCGCCGTCCGCGGGCATGACCGCACCGCCCTCGACGCGTACGGCCCCCGGGCCCTGCGCCGCATATGGCGGGCCCAGCACTTCTCCTACTGGATGACGTCGATGCTGCACCGGCTGCCCGACGCCACCGACTTCGACGTGCGCCGCCAGCTCGGCGAGCTGGCCGCCGTGGTGGACTCCGCCGCCGGATCGACGTATCTCGCCGAGGCCTACACGGGATGGCCCGGCTGACCCGGACAGAGCACAGACCGGGCCTCCTCGGCTGCGGCGCCCCGTCCCCTCTGTGAGGATGTCCGAAGATGCTGATCTTCGGCTCGGGGACCAGGAAAGGCGAGGTCAGAGGTATGGCCGCAGAGTACGGCTCCCAACCCCAGGGCTGGCGGCAACCGCCGCAGCCCCCGCCCGGTGCGTCACAGGGCCGGGGCCTCGCCATCGCGGCGCTGGTCCTGGGCATCCTCGCGTGCCTGCTGTTCTGGACGGTCGTGGGCGGCGTCGTGCTGGGGCTGCTCGCCGTGATCCTGGGCATCGTCGCCGCGGTGCGGGCGCGCCGCGGCCGGACCGGCGGCCGGGGAATGGCCGTCGCGGGCGCGATCCTCGGACTGCTCGGACTGCTCGCGTCGGCACTGATCATCGCCCTGGGCGTGTCGATCCTGAACTCGGACTCGGCGCAGACCTTCAAGGAGTGCGTGAAGGACGCCAAATCGAAGGACGACGAGCGTGCCTGCGAGAAGAAGTTCAAGAAGGACTTCGAGAAGGACTGGGACCGGGAAATCGGGAACTAGCCGTTCCGTCCTTCCCGGCCCATGCCGCACCGTGGATCAGGGACAGCGGATCAGGGGTAGGAGACCACCGTCGAAGGCACGGTCGAGCTGCCCGACGTGGCGGCGCCGGTGTCGTTGATGACGTGCTCGTACTGCCCCTTGCCCCCGAGTGACACGACCAGGAGGTTGTGGAACTTGACCCCGGACGTCTTCGGGGCGGCGAAGCCGTGGTCCTGGCGGATCGAGGGGTCCGAGGTGTAGTTGCAGTAGCTGCCCATGCCCCAGCCCTCGTGGGACGTCACGGAGCTGTCGACCTTGTAGGCGGCGAAGCCCTTGACGTTCCCGTCCTGGATCGCCGCCTGGTTGGGCGCGTCGTACGCCTTCTCGTTCTGGTAGAAGATCGTGCGCCCCCGCTGGCCGGACCACCGCACGTCGTACTTGTTGAAGTGCTCCACGAACAGGCCGGTCGCCAGGACGTCGTCACCGCGGACATGCACGCCGATGTCCGCGCGGTTGGTCTCCCAGCCCACTCCGGCGCCGTGGTCGGCGCGCCACACCCAGGTGTGGTCGATGATGGTGTGGCGGCTGTTGACCTCCATGCTGAGCGTGGCCTTGCCGGGTCCTGCGCCGCCGATCCTGATGAAGACGTCCTGGACGGTGATCGGGTTGGCGGAGTGGTCCCTGTTGGAACCCTGCGGCCCGACCTGGAGCAGCACGGGGGAGTTGACCGGCCCGGCGTCGATGAGGAATCCGGCGAGCCGCACCCCGTCCACGTCGGCGACCTTCATGGCGGATGCGCCGCCGTCGGGCACGATCGTGGCGTAGCCGAGCCCGAGCACGACGGTGTTGGCGCGGTTCACCTCGATGGCGCGGTCGACGTGGTAGATGCCGGGCGTCAGCAGGAGGTGGAGACCCTGGGCGAGGGCCGCGTTCATCGTGGCGGCGCTGGTGCCGGGCTTGGCGACGTAGAACTGGGTGAGCGGCAGCGACGTACCGCGAGGAGTGCCGTTGCCCCAGGTCGTGCCGCGCGCGTTGGTCCGCTTCTCCGGCAGAAAGACCCGGTAGTCCGCGCCGTCGAGGTACAGGAAGGGCTTCTCGCGCGAGATCGGTGTGGTCTCCAGAGTGGTGTACGGGGGGTTCGGGAAGCTCTGCCCCGGCGCGCCCTGGACTCCGGAGAACACCATGTTCCAGACGGCGTTGAGCCAGCCGCCCACGGAGCTGTCGCGGGTGTACCACTGCTGCTGCGAGTACGGGCCGACGCTGCCGTCGATCCTGCTGTCCGCGATGTAGCCGCCGCTGGCCCAGCCGTAGCCGTTGGGCGCCAGGTTGAGCCCGCCCCTGATGTGCATCCGGCGGAAGGGGGCCGCCTGCGCCACGGCCCACCGGTTGGTGCCGTTGACCGGGGTGAGGGCCAGATTTTCCGCCGAACGCCAGAAGTTCTGCGTGGCGTTGCCGTTGAACCAGCCCGCGTCGACGGTCACGTCACCGTTGATCGACGTGTCGTCGGGGGAGAGGCCGAGGCCCGCGATCGAGGTGTAGAAGCCGAGTTGGGCGTTGAGCCCGTGGTACGTGCCCGGCTTGAACAGCAGCGCGTAGCGCCCGGTGCCGAACTGGGCGCTCTCCTGCTGCTTGAAGATCTCGTCGAGTCTGGCCTGGATGCCGGATGTGGAGGGCGAGAAGACGATCACGTTGGGCCCGAGGTCGCCGCCGCCGGGCAGGGCGGCGGAAGTCCGTGCCGTTGCTGTTGCCGTTGCCGTTGCCGGGGTGGCGGTGGCGGCGAGGCCTGCACCGGCGGCCGACGCGGCGATGGCGCCCAGAACGGTGCGGCGTGTGGGGGTGGTTGGCATGGGGCTCTCCTGTTTCAGGAAGTGAACGATCAGGGGCCGAGGGAGCGCTCTCTTGACCGGGAATAGTTCATCCGAGTGAGGGGCGCGTCAAGAGGTAGCTCTGTAGTTGCCGGTGTTGTCCCTGATGGCACATCAAAAAACTGCTGCACAGACCCAGTTGTCGCACGGGTTCCACGGCGTGCGGTGCCTGCGAGGGGTGAGTGGTGCCGTGGTGCGGGGGTGGCTCGGAAGCGTTCACTTTCTATTGACACGCTCGCGCCAGGGCCGCAACACTCCGAATCGGGAGAGCGCTCTCCCGCTCTCTCTCCATCCCTCTCAACCCCTCTCAACCCCTCTCAACCCCTCTCAACCCCTCTCAACCCCTCCCGATCCATTCCCGACCGACTCGGCAGGAGGTCTCCATGGCACGGAGATCGAAGATCGTTTCAGGGTTACTGATATCCGGCGCGCTCCTGGTCACCTCGCTGGGGGTGGGCGGCATGGCGGCGGGTGCGGACTCCGCCTCAACCCCCGTCTCCGCCCCGGCCCCCGTCTCCGCCCACCACCAGGGCCACACGATGGCGCCCTCCACAGTCGCCGCCGCGGAGGACCGCGACGGCGACGGCACCATCCCGGCGACGTCGCCGGTCACCGGGGCGCGGCCGTCGGTGAAGGCGCCGCCCCACCGCTACTTCCACGAGTTCCAGGCCAACTGCTCGGTGACGCATAGCAGGCCGGACGACCCGATCGTCTATCCGGGCCAGCCGGGCAAGTCCCACGACCACACGTTCATGGGCAACAGGACGACGGACGCGCACAGCACCACGGACTCCCTGAAGCGGGGGAACACCGCGTGCAAGGCTCCCGGTGACAAGTCGGCGTACTGGATGCCCACCCTCCTGAAGAACGGGGGGCCGGTCCTTCCGGTGGGCCCGCAGGTCATCTACTACAAGTCGGGCGTCACCGACTACACCAGCGTCCGCCCGTTCCCGGAGGGGCTGCGTTACGTCGTCGGCAGCCCGATGCAGAGCGCCGAGGAGTTCCGGCGCCACCCGGGCTTCGTCGAGGGCTGGGAGTGCGGCGAGAGCTACTTCAACGTCGACATCCCCAAGAACTGCCCGACCTCGGCGGACACCCAGCTCAACATCCGCTTCCAGGCGCCCAGTTGCTGGGACGGCAAGAACCTCGACACGCCGGACCACCAGAGCCACATGTCGTACCCGACGGTGAAGGCGGGGACGAACGACAACGTCTGCCCGACGTCCCACCCGGTGGCGCTGCCGATGATCGAGTTCAAGATGGCGTTCCCCGTCAACGGTGATCTGTCGAAGGTGAAACTGGCGAGCGGTGAGGGCCACTCGTTCCACTACGACTTCTTCAACGCCTGGGACCCGGCGACCCTCAAGGCCCTCGTCGATCACTGTGTCGTCGGCGGGCTGCAGTGCAACGCCCGCGGATACGACGAGACCCACCCCGAGGCGGGCGCCGCGCTCGACGAGAACTACGAACTGCCCTGACCGCCCCTCCCTTCCGAGGCATCCGGCCCGGCGCGGTGAGCGCCGGGCCCATCCCCCCTCCTGTACGACCCCACCCCCAGCCCCACAGGAGATCCCGCATGCCCACAGTCCGCACACCCCGTCCGCCGACGAGACGGCGCCTGGCCGTACCGCTCACGGTCGCCCTGCTCGCCTCCGGCGCCCTCGCCCTGCCCGCCCAGCAGGCCACCGCCGCCGGGAACGTGGTGAAGGTGACCGGCTCGCAGGGCAACTGGCAGCTGTCGGTGAACGGTTCCCCCTACCAGATCAAGGGCCTGACCTGGGGGCCGAGCGTCGCCGACGCCGACAAGTACATGCCCGACGTCAAGTCCATGGGCGTCAACACCATCCGGACCTGGGGCACCGACGCATCCAGCAAGCCGCTGTTCGACTCGGCCGCCGCCCACGGCGTCAAGGTCATCGCGGGCTTCTGGCTGCAGCCGGGCGGCGGCCCCGGCAGCGGCGGCTGCGTCAACTACCTGACCGACAGCACGTACAAGAACCAGATGCTCGAAGAGTTCCCCAAGTGGGTGCAGACCTACAAGGACCATCCCGGCGTCCTGATGTGGAACGTCGGCAACGAGTCGGTGCTCGGGCTGCAGAACTGCTACACCGGCGCGGAGCTCGAGCGCCAGCGCGACGCCTACACCACCTTCGTCAACGACATCACGAAGAAGATCCACGCCGTCGACCCCGGCCACCCCGTCACCTCGACCGACGCGTGGACCGGCGCGTGGCCGTACTACAAGAAGAACGCCCCCGACCTCGACCTGTACGCCGTGAACTCCTACAACGCGGTGTGCGACATCAAGTCCACCTGGGAGCAGGGCGGTTACACCAAGCCGTACATCGTCACCGAGACCGGCCCCGCAGGGGAGTGGGAGGTGCCGGACGACGCCAACGGCGTACCGGAAGAGCCGACCGACCGGGCCAAGGCCGAGGGGTACACCAAGGCCTGGAACTGCGTCACCGGCCACAAGGGCGTCGCGCTGGGCGCCACGATGTTCCACTACGGGACCGAGTACGACTTCGGCGGCATCTGGTTCAACCTCCTGCCCGCGGGCCAGAAGCGGCTCGCGTACCACGCCGTGAAGAAGGCGTACGGCGCGGACACCTCCCGGGACAACACCCCGCCCGTCATCTCCGGGATGACCGTCGAGGGCGACGCGTCCAAGGTCCCTGCGGGCGGCGCGCTCACCCTGACCACGAAGGCGGCAGACCCCGACGGGGACGCGCTGAGCTACGAAGTCCTCGCCAACAGCATGTACATCGACAAGGACAAGAACCTCACGCCCCTGCGCCACACCGACGAGGGCAACGGCCGTCTGAAGGTCACCGCGCCGGACCGTACGGGCGTGTGGAAGATCTACGTCAAGGTCACCGACGGCAAGGGCAACGTGGGCGTCGAGACGCGCTCGGTGCGTGTGGTGGCCCCGCCGGTCGGCGGCACGAACATCGCCCTCGGCAGGACGGCGAAGGCCTCCTCACAGCAGGCCGGGGGCGGTGACTGCCCCTGCACCGCCGCGGGCGCCGTCGACGGAAAGGTCACCACCCGCTGGGCCAGTGACTGGAGCGACCCCCAGTGGCTGCAGGTCGACCTCGGCTCCGGCCAGTCGTTCAAGCACGTGCAGCTCAACTGGGAGACGTCGTACGCGAAGGTCTACACGATCCAGACCTCCGACGACGGACAGAACTGGCGGACCGTCCACGAGGTGAAGGACGGCAACGGCGGCATCGACGACTTCGACGTCAACGGCACCGGCCGCTACGTCCGCGTCCACGGCACCGCCCGCGGCACCGGATGGGGCTACTCGCTCTACGAGTTCGGCGTCTACCGGTGAATCCGGTGTCCACCGCCGACGGCGGCCGCGTGACGGGAGAGCGCTCTATCACCTTGCTGTGCAGGGAAGTTAGAGTGCACGCATGGAGAGACAGTCGCTGACGCTCGAGGACGTGGCACGGGAGGCGGGGGTCTCCCGTGCCACGGTGTCCCGGGTGATCAACGGAGTGCGCAACGTAGACCCGGCCATCCGGGACGTGGTGCGCGAGGCGATCGAACGCACCGGATACGCACCCAACCGCGCGGCACGCTCCCTGGTCACCCGGCGCACGGAAACCATCGCCCTGGTCATCTCGGGCGCGGGCGAGGAGAGCGACGACGGCCGAACCGATGGCCGCGATGACGAAGGCCGTCCCGGCGACGGCGTGCAGAACGCCTTCGCGGCCCGGGTGTTCGCCGACCCGTTCTTCGGCAGGGTGATCAGCGGCGTGGTCGGATTCCTGCGGCCGCGGTCGATGCACCCGGTCCTGATGGTCGCCGAGAGCGCGGCGGCCAGGAAACAGGTGACGGAGTTCCTGAGGCAGGGCAGCGCCGACGGAGCCCTCGTGGTCTCCACGCACGCGGAGGATCCGCTGCCGTCGCAGCTCGTCGCCGAGGGGCTGCCCGCCGTGTGCTTCGCACGGCCCGCGCTGCCCGTCCCGATCAGTTACGTCGACCTGGCCCACCGCGAGGGCGGACGGCTGGCCGCGGAGCATCTCCTCGCGCGCGGCCGACGGCGCCTTGCGACCGTCACGGGACCACTGGACCTGCCCGCAGGACAGGAGCGGCTCGCCGGTTTCCGGGAGGCGCTGGAGCGTGCCGGGACGGCGTACGTGCCGATGGCGGAGGGGGCCTTCACCCGGGAGAGCGGCGCCGGTGCGATGGCCGGGCTGCTGGCCGACCACCCCGATCTGGACGGGGTGTTCGTGGCCAACGACCTCATGGCGCAGGGCGTGTGCGAGCTGCTGCGCGAGCGGGGCGGGCAGGTGCCGCAGCAGGTGGCGGTGGTCGGCTTCGACGACTCCAGCGTGGCGCTCACCTGCCGTCCGCCGCTCACCACCGTCCGCCAGCCGGTGGAGGAGATGGCGGCGGCCATGGCGCGGCTGCTCCAGGAACACGTCCAGGGCGTCCGGACGGAGCCGACGTCGCTGATCTTCGAGCCGGAGCTTGTGGTGCGGGATTCGACATGAATCCCGGGTGTGTATCCCTCTTGGAGGTGGGCAGGCGATCAGTGCAGGGGTGACATCCTGCGGGAGTCGCTGACCGGTCAGTGGGCGGCTCCACCTCCGAGCTGAGCGGCCGCGCACCTTCGTGGGACAGGGAGGCGCGGCCGCTCACGCGTTCCGCTCGCGGTGCGGGCGGAACGGTGGAGCGGGCCGGTGATGACACAGGCTCTCAGCGCGTCGCCCACGCCAGAACGCCGCCGAGGACGAACAGCAGACACATGGCGATGTTGGTCCGCTTGTAGGCGACGAGGACGGCCACGAACTCGCGGATCGTCGCGTTGGGCCAGAAGTACGCCGCCGTGGTCGAGCCGACCACCTGCCCCTTGACCCCGGCCCGGCGGGCCATGAGCGCCGCGCGGAAGGCGTGGTAGTTGTTCGTGACGACGACACACCGGTAGCCGGAACCGGTCTTCTCCATGATCGCCTTGCTGAACCGCAGGTTCTCGTCCGTCGTCGTCGACCGGTCCTCCCGCTCGATCAGATCCGCGGGGAAGCCGCGCTCCACCAGGTAGTCGGCCATCGCGTGGGATTCCGGCACGTCCTCGTCCGGCCCCTGCCCGCCGGAGGCGATGAGCAGCGGGGACCCGCCGTTCCTGCTGAGCTGCGCGTGCACCTCCCGGGCCCGCTCGAGGCGGCTGGCGAGCAGCGGCGGCACCGTGGACCCGCCGAGGAGACCGGAGCCCAGGACGACCACGTAGTCGGCCTTGCGGCGAATGCGCATGCGGCCGTAGAGGAACGCGTACACGACGAAGCTCAGGAACAGGAACGAGAGGTAGCAGGCGAGGCCGAGCGCCGCCGTGCCCACTCCGATCAGCACCGGCGTCCGCAGCACGGCCGCCGTGACCGCCAGGGCCACGACGCCGATGATGCACAACGCGCCCATCAGCGACAGCAGGTTGGAGGGGCTCCTGCCCTCCTTCCGCACCATCTGCAGTCCGTTGAGGAAGAGCAGCCCCACGAGGACGAGGATGCCCACGGCTCCCAGCGCGAGCAGCGTGGCGGCGATGACGAGCCCGGTCGTGGAGCCGGACGAGATCAGTTGGTACATCCAGGCCGCGAGGCCGCAGAGCGCGGCGAGGCCGAGGATGACCGCGTTGCCGAACCGGCGGCGCTCGCGCACCATCCGCCAACAGAAGACGAGGAAGAGGAGGGCCGCCGGGGCGTAGAGCAACATCCGCCCAGATTAGGGGGCGGTGCAGAGGTCAGCGGACGACGTCGAACACGTTCTTCTGCAGGCCGTTGGCGTAGGCCTCGTGTTCGACGAGCCGCAGCTTCTGCATGTCCTTGTCGGTGTCGCTGAACAGGCGTTTGCCCGCGCCGAGAAGCAGGGGGAAGACGAGCAGGTGGTAGCGGTCGATCAGCCCGGCGTCCGAGAGGCTCCGGTTGAGGGAGGCACTGCCGTGGACGATGATCGGGCCGCCCGCGGTCTCCTTCAGCGCGGCGACGTCGTCGAGCGAGCGCAGGATCGTGGTCTCGCCCCAGTTGTCGACGAGGTCGCCCTCGCCGAGGGTGGTGGAGACGACGTACTTCGGCATCACCTTGTAGCCCGCGAAGTCCGCCATGTCCGGCCAGACGGGGCTGAACGCCTCGTAACTGACGCGGCCCATCATCAGCGCGGCGGCCTCCTGCTGCTCCCGGCCCTTGATCTCGAACGCCTCCGGGAGGAACTCGATGTCCTTGAAGGTCCACCCGGAGTTCCGGTAGCCGGGTTCACCGCCCGGGGCCTCCACGACTCCGTCGAGCGACACGAAGGCGGTGCTGATCAGGGTGCGCATCTGAGTTCTCCCGAAGGTCTTCTTGGGCGTGCGTGACTGCGGCAACTATCGCTGAGGACCGCGTCACCGCAGCCCGCACCACTGAAGACCGGACGATGCGGCAGAACTCATCGGTCGTACGGCTGTCGGATTCAGCGGTGGCCGCCGCGCAGCCGGGAGAGGAGGGAGCGGGCCTGCGCGCGCTTGCGCGGGTCGGCCGCGGCCCGGCGCGCCGACTCGACGGTCCTTCGGCCCTGTGGTGTGCGGCTGTAGGCCCTGATGCGTGCGAGCAGTCCGGCCATGGGTTCCTCCTGAGGTCGCACCGCCGTCGCGGCGGGTGAGCTGTCCGTTGCTGTTCCCGTACCCGGCGCGGCCCCGGTGATGCGGCTTGACTGACCTCGTACTTTACGGGCAGTCGAAGGGCATGGCTGTTCTCAGGAAATGTGCACGCCCCATGCTCGCCTCCGTCTTCGTCACGGGCGGTCTTGGGACCCTTCGTGACCCGCAGCGCGTGGCGCCCGCCGCCGAGCCCCTGGTCGCTCCCGTCGCCTCCCGGATTCCCTGGCTCACGGAGGATCCCGAGCGGCTGGTGCGCATCAACGGCGCGGTGCAGCTCGGCGCGGGTCTGATGCTGGCGACCGGACGCGTGCCGCGCGTCGCCGCCCTCGCGCTCGCCGGGACGCTGGTGCCGACGACCCTTGCCGGGCACGCCTGGTGGAAGGAGAAGGACCCGGAGCGGCGGGCTGCCCAGCGCACTCAGTTCATCAAGAACGTCTCGCTGCTGGGCGGACTCCTGATAGCGGCGGCCGACACCCACGGCAAGCCGTCCGTCGCCTACCGCACCCGTACCGCGGCCGCGTCCGGCCGACGGGCGGCCAGGCGCACCAGGCGCGACGCCACGCGCGCGTTGAACGGAGTGGCGGAGGATGCGGCGGGGGCGGTCCGCTCGATGTCCGACAGTGCGCAGCACGCTGTCGCACGGCATCTGTGAGGCTTGGGGTAGGGGGTTGAGGTATTCGGCGCGGGGGCGAACGCGTTGAGGTCGTGAAAGGTTCAGACCTCTGTTGTGCAAGCGCTTGCTGTAGTCGCGGGCCGGTGGCACCCTCGTGGCGGCTCCCCCCCCTAGCCGCCCCCCACCTCGCAGGAGCAAGCCGTGAACCGGACCGGGAAGACCCTCACCTCAGCAGGCGGCATCATCGTGGCCGTCCTTGCGGCCTGGGCCGTCGCCGCCCCTGAATCCATCGGCGTCTCGGCGGCCCCCGCCGGTCGGACGGACGCCAAGGGCGCAAAGAGTGCTGAGAGCGCAAAGGGTGGCGAGAGCGCCAAGGGTGCCAAAGGTGCCGACAGTGCCAAGAGCGTGCTGTGGGACGGAGACGCGTCGAACGGCCTCGACGTCTTCGGGACCACGCTGTGCGACGCGCCCGGAAGCGTCACCGTCGACAACTGGGGCACGGCCCGCGGCGACTTCTTCAAGTTCAACAAGCCCATCGGCGTGCCGCGCTGCGAGGCGCACAACGTGCGGACCGGGAGCGGTGAGTACGCCTTCCGCAACGACAGCACGTACTGGTTCGGCTGGGACTCGATGACCAAGACGGGCGACGCGCAGACCGTCTTCCAGTGGAAGTCGAACGGCACCAACGACCAGCACAGCCAGAACTACCCCGTGATCATGAAGGTGGAGGACGGCAAGCTGAAGGTCTGGTACGTCGCTCCCGGCGAGGAGTGGATACCCATCGGCTCGGCCGCGTGGTCGTCCGGCGCCTGGCACTCGGTCCAACTCGGCATCACCACGAGCTCCGGCAGCTCCGGGAAGCTCTCGGTCTATATGGACGGCCAGGAGATCGCCTCCCGCTCGGGCGCCCGCACCTGGGACGACCTCGGCAACAAGCCGCGGTGGGGCACCTATTGGGGCACCGACGCGAGCACGGCATCCATCAACTGGATCGACGGCCTGGCCATGGGGGAGTCCCGGGCCGACGTCGACTGACCCCGCGGTGGCCGCGCCGGTGCGCGGCGCGGAAATCTACGGGAGGCCTTCTAGGAGGCCTCCCGTTTTCACGCGATGACCATGATTAAGTTAGGTTAGCCTTTCCTGAGTAACGCTGGGGGGAGGGGAGTCCATGCTGCCTGGGAACGGGGAGCCGTGGGCCCGACCGCCCTGGCCTTCCGGGCTACCGGGGTGGTCGGCGAGGCCGCCGTGCCCCACGGACCGATCGCCTCGGCCCGCCTCCAACTGCTGCCCGTGAACGTCGGATTCGCCCGCTTTCGGCGAACGCCCCGACGACGCGCGCATCCATGCCGACCGGCGCCACGGCCCCCGTCGCAACCACCGCCCCCGCGTCGACCACGCGGTCGGCGCTCATCCCAGAAGGAGCCATCCCATGGACCAGACCTTGTCGCCCGAGCGCGTCCGCGCCGACATCGCGGAGCTGCTCGACTGCGACCCCAGTGAGATCGCTCCCGACGAGGACCTGTTCGACCTCGGCCTCGACTCGGTGCGGATCATGACCCTGGTCCAGCGCTGGCGCGCCGCGGGGGCGACCACGCTGGAGTTCCCCGACCTGGCCGAGCAGCCCGAACTGGGGCACTGGACGGCACTTCTGACGGAGCGTGCCGCATGACCCGGGTCGACCACCGGCACCGCCACCTGGACCGGATCACCGAGGTTCGCCAGGGCCTGCACGCCGAGAAGGTGGGCTACCCGATCGGCATCAGGGAGGTCGAGGTCGTACGCACGGTCAAGGTCGGCGCCGGACTGCTGCGGCTGACCCTGGGCGGGCCCGGCACCGAGGGGTTCGAGGCGCACGCGCCGGACGAGCACGTGAAGCTCATCTTCCCGGAGCCGGACGGCTCGCTGCGGCTGCCCGAGCGGAACGGGGCGATGCTGCGCTGGCCGCGGCCCGCGCCCACCTCGCGCGAGTACACGGTGCGCCGCTACGACCCCGTCACGGGCGAGATCGACATCGACATCGTCCCGCACGACGGTGGCCTCGCGTCGGACTGGGCGCACGAGGTCGAGCCGGGTGCCGTCGTGCACCTCGCGGGGCCGCCCGGCGGGCTGATCGTCCCGCACACCTACGACCGCTATCTCCTCGCGGGCGACATCACGGCGCTGCCCGCCGTCGCGCGCTGGCTGGAGGAGCTGCCCCGGACCGCGAAGGGCTGGGCGTTCGTCGAAGTGGCCGACGCCGACGAGGAGATCGAGCTCTCCGCGCCCGAGGGCGTGGAGGTGCACTGGCTGCATCGGGGCGGTCTGCCCGCGGGGACGGGCGGCGCGCTGGTGCGGGCCGTGACCGCGGTGACCGTGCCCGAGGGGGAGCGCGTCTACGTCTGGGTCGCCGGTGAGGCCGGGCAGATCAAGCCCCTGCGCCGCTGGGTCCGTGACGAGTTGGGGCTCGGCAAGGCCGACCACGACATCACCGGGTACTGGAAGCGCGGCGTCGCCGACTTCGACGAGGACGACCACTGAACAGCCGGCCGGAAGGGCGCGCGAAATCTTTGCGCGCCCGATTGTCCTGCCGACAAGGTCATCTACTAAGGTGAGCCTTACCTAAGTAACAAGGAGCGAAACATGTCCATACGCAGATCGTCGGGCCTGGTCGGTGCCGTGGCGCTGGCGGTGTTGGTGACCGGGTGCGGATCGTCGGACGGCGGGGCGGACGACTCGGGCAAGGGCAAGAAGCGGGTGTTCGCCGCCGACAACGGCAAGATCACCATCCCGTCCGACCCCAAGCGTGTGGTGGCCACCGGCTACGCCGTCCCGGCCATGATCGAGGGTGGCGCGCCCCTCGTCGGGATCTCCTCGTGGAAGCGGGGCGAGCCGATGATGAGCAAGCAGGACCTCGCCACGTACAAGAAGACGCCCAAGGTGGCGGGCGAGCTGGCGACCGAGACCAACTACGAGGCCATCGCCGAGGCCGAGCCCGACCTGATCGTCATCGGCGTCCCGGCGCCGGTGCTCGGCGACATCGACGTCAAGCGGCTCGAAGGCATCGCCCCGGTCGTCGCCCTCGGCCCCACCGTGCCCGCCGCCTGGCGCAAGCTGACCCACAAGCAGTCCGACGCGGCAGGCGCGCTGAAGAAGTACGACGTCGCGAAGGACAAGTACGAGGCCGAGGCCGCCAAGCTGGCCAAGAAGTACGAGGACGTGCTGCCGAAGCTCAAGCTCGGTCACGTCGGCGCGTACGGCGAGACCGCGAAGGGCACCTTCCAGCGCGAGTTCGGCGATTCGTGGGGCACCAACATCGCCCAGGACATCGGCGCCAAGTACTACGGCAAGGTCAAGAAGCCCGGCCCCGGCTCGAAGTCCGTCAGTGAGTACCCCTCCATCGAGGAGCTCCCGGACGCGCTCGGCAAGGCCGACGCCATCACCTACTCGGTCAACCCCGACGGCAGCATCCCCAAGCCCGTCAAGTACGTCATGGACTCGAAGCTGTGGAAGAACCTGCCCGCCGTCAAGGCAGGCAAGACCTTCCCGCTGCGCTACACCGAGGCCGCGACCTACGGGCAGGCCATGCAGACCCTCGACGCGATCGACACGTCGTTCGCGCCCCTGCTGAAGCGGTGACCGTCGCGGGCCGCGCCTCCGAGGCGGCCGGAACCAGAAAGGCCGTCCCGCAGATCGGCCTGCTCGTCGGCGGCCTCGTGCTGCTTGCCGTCGTCGCCGTGCTCAGCATCGGCATCGGCGCCCGCCCGGTCGCGCCCGGCGAGGTCGTGCGGGCCCTGTTCGACTATCAGGGCACCAACGACGACCACGTGATCGTGCGGGACGTCCGCGCACCGCGTGCGCTGCTCGCCGTCGCGGTGGGCGCCGCCCTCGCGGTGGCGGGCGCCCTCATCCAGACGCTGGCCCGCAATCCCCTCGCGGAACCCGGCATCCTCGGGGTCACCGCGGGCGCCGGGTTCTCCATCACCATCGGCTCGGCGCTCGGGCTGACCGCCCATCAGGCCGGTGAGCTGGGCTTCGCGGTCATCGGATCCGTCGCCGCCGCGCTCCTCGTCGTCGCGGTCGGACGGCACTCGCCGCTGCGCCTGGTGCTCGCGGGCGTCGCCCTGACCGCCGTCCTGAGCGGCGTCGCACTGGGGCTTCGGCTGATGCTCCCCGACACCTTCGACGCGTACCGGTTCTGGTCGGTCGGCTCCCTCGCGGCCCGCGAACAGGCGCCGATGGCCCTGCCGTTGACGGTGATCGCCGTGGCCCTGGCCGGCGCGCTGCTGCTGAGCCGGGCGCTCAACGCCCTGTCGCTCGGCGAGACCGTGGCGCACACGCTGGGCGCGAACGTCGGACGGGTACGGCTCGCCGCACTCGTGCTGATCACCGTGCTCAGCGGGGCGGCGACAGCGGTGGCAGGACCGATCCTGTTCGTAGGTCTCATCGTGCCGCACCTGGTCCGCAGGCCCGCCGGAGGCTCGGTGCCGTGGCTGGTCCTCTACACGATGGTGCTCGGCCCGATCCTGCTCCTCGTCGCCGACATCGGATCGCGCGTGCTACTGCCCACCGGCGAGGTGCCGGTGGCCATCGTGACCGCGTTCCTCGGCGGCCCCATGCTGATCTGGGCCGTGCGCCGCTACGGGGCGGGGTCGCTGTGAACACACTCGTACTGAAAACGCTCGTACCGAAGACCGAACGCCGCACGGTGGTCCTCGTCGTCGTGATGGTCTCCCTGATGCTGGCCCTCGGCCTGCTCGGGCTCTGCTACGGCGCGTCCTGGTCCACCCCCGGCGAGGTGTTCGCCTCGCTGACCGGCACCGACCGCTCCGTGGTCATCTCCGACTGGCGGCTGCCGCGGGTCCTCGCCGGTCTCGTCTTCGGCGCCGCCCTCGGCGTGGCCGGGGCCATCTTCCAGAACCTCACGCGCAACCCGCTGGGCAGCCCGGACGTGATCGGCCTCGACGCGGGCGCCTACACCGGCGCCCTCTTCGCCCTCACCGTCCTGTCGGGCACGTCCGCCCAACTGGCCACCGGCTCGGTGCTCGGCGGACTGATCGTCGCCGGAGTCATCTACCTGCTCTCGTTCGACCGGGGCTTCTCCGGGCTGCGACTCGTGGTGATCGGCATCGCCGTCAACGCGATGGTCACCGCGTTCAACTCGTGGATCGTGCTCCGCGCCGACCTGGAGGTGGCGATCGCCGCGGTCGGCTGGAGCGCGGGCTCGCTCGCCGGAGTCGGCTGGGAGGACCTGGGGATCCCGTTCGCGGTGATCGCCGTGCTCCTCGCCCTGATGGCGTCGCGGGCCCACGCCATGCACCAGGCGTCACTCGGCGACGCGATCGCGGTGACCACCGGCGTCGGTCTCGGCCGACTGCGGCTGCTCATGGTGCTCGTCGGCGTCGGCTGCACCGCCACGGTCACCGCCGTGGCAGGACCCATCGCGTTCATCGCGCTCGCCGCCCCGCAGATCGGCCGCAGGCTCGCGGGCGCGGCCGGTGTGCCGCTGCTCCCTGCCGCACTGACCGGAGCGGTGCTGCTCCAGGGCGCCGATCTGATCGCCCAGATGCTCCTCGCACCCGTCGCCCTGCCGGTCGGCGTGGTGAGCACCGCGATCGGCGGTTGCTACTTGATTTGGCTGCTGACCAAGGAGGTGGGGCGCGCGTGACCGCACGCCTGACCGCGCGGGACATCACCCTGCGCTACGGAGACCGGGTGGTCTCCACACGGCTGAGCCTGGACGTCCCCGACGGCGCGTTCACCGCCATCGTGGGCCCCAACGCCTGTGGAAAATCCACCCTGTTGCGCGCCTTCGTCCGGCTCCTTCGCCCCCACGAAGGACACGTGGAGTTCGACGGCCGCGAGGTCACCGGATATCCGGCGAAGGCCCTGGCCAAGCAGCTCGGCTTCCTGCCGCAGGACCCCCTGGCCCCCGAGGACATCAAGGTCCGCCAACTCGTGGCCAGGGGCCGCTTCCCGCACCAGTCGCTGCTGGCCCTGCGCTCCCCGGACGACGAGGAGGCCATCACCGAGGCGATGGTGGCCGCTGGAGTCGAGGACCTCGGCGACCGCCCGGCGCAGGAGCTGTCCGGCGGCCAGCGGCAGCGCGTGTGGATGGCCATGGTGCTCGCCCAGGAGACGCCCTACCTCCTGCTCGACGAGCCGACGTCCTTCCTTGACATCACCCACCAGTACCAACTGCTCGGCCTGCTCGCCAGGTTGCGCAACGAGGGCCGCACGGTCATCGCCGTCCTGCACGACATCAACCAGGCCTGCCGCTTCGCCGACCACCTCGTCGCCATGAAGGACGGCAGGGTCGTCGCCGAGGGCGACCCCGGGGACATCGTCGACGCCGCGCTGATCAAGGACGTCTTCGACCTGCCGAGCGTCATCGTCCCCGACCCGGTCACCGATACGCCGATGGTCGTCCCCACCCTGCAAGGAGAGTAAGTTGAGCACCGCAAGCGTCTCCTCGGACGGCCTGCTCCACCTGACCAGCGCCCAGCTGGGCATCTGGAACGCGCAGCGCCTCGAACCGGGCTCGCCGTACTACGTGGTCGGCGACGTGGTGGAGATATCCGGCAGCGAACCGGTCGACGTCGACGCGCTCGTCGAGGCCGTCCGGGCGACCACCGAGGAAGCCGAGACGCTGCGGCTGCGCGTGTACGACACCCCGGAAGGGCCGCGCCAGAAGGTCGGTCAGGAGCCGGTCGCCGCACCCGAGGTGGTCGACGTCAGCGGTGACCCCGACCCCGTGGCCGCCGCCCACGCGCTCGTCGACGCCGAACGGGCGCGGACGGGCGCGGCCTGCCGGGGGATGGTGGACCGGCCGCTGTACGCACGGACCGTCATCCGGCTCTCCGACCGCGAGGTCTGGTACACCCAGCTCGGCCACCACCTGGTCTTCGACGGCTACACCGCGGCGATGCTCGCCCGCCGCACCGCCGCCCGCTACACCGCCCTGGTGAACGGCACCGAGCCGCGCAAGTCGACGTTCGGCGGGTTCGCCGCCCTCGTCGCGGCCGACCGGGCCTACCGGGAGAGCGACCGCTTCACCGACGACCGGGCGTACTGGGTCGAGCGGTTCACCCCGCTCCCCGACCTCGGCCGGCTCCCCGACGCGGCGGACGCCGCAGGCGCACCCGACGGCACGCTGACCGCCCGCGCCGCCATCACCCCCGAGGAGACGGCCGCACTCCGCGCGTTCGCCGACGCCGAGGGCGTCACCTGGGGCGAGGCGCTGATCGCCTGCTACGCCGCCTTCCTGCACCGCATGCTGGGCCGCACCGACGTCGTCTTCGCGCTGCCGCTCATGTGCCGGGCGGGCTCGGTCGAGCTGCGCACCCCCGCCATGGCCGTCAACGTGCTGCCGCTGCGGGTCAGCGTGCGACCGGGCGACGGGCTCGGCGAGTTGAGCCGCCGGGTCGCCACCGCCATGAAGGAGATGCGCGACCACCAGCGCTACCGCGGCGAGGACCTGCCGCGCGACCTCGGCGTGCCCGGCGCGGGCGCGCTGCTGCACGGCCGAGGCATCAACCTCAAGGCCTTCGACCTCGCGATCGACTTCGCGGGCGCCAGTGGCGTGATGCGCAACGTCGCGGGCGGCCCGCCGGAGGACATGGGCCTGAGCGTCCTGCCGGCCCGCGACGGCGGGCTGCTGTTCGGTTTCGAGGTCGACGCCAGGTCCAACGACCAGGCGTCCGTGGACGGTCTGCTGTCCGGCCTGCGCGCCCTGCTCGCCGGGCTGATCGGGGGAGTGCCCGTCGGACGGATCCCGCTCGCCGGGAGCACCGAGTACACGGAGCGCCTCCTCGCGTCCTGGTGCCCGCCCGCCCTGCCCGGCGCGCCGGTCGACGTACCCACCGCGTTCGACGCGATGGTCGCCGCCGACCCCGGGCACACGGCCCTGGTGTGCGGCGACGACCGGCTCTCCGCGGCCGACCTGGCCGAACGGGTGCACCGCGTCGCCCGCGCCCTGCGGGCCCGCGGCATCGGCACCGACGACGTCGTGGCGCTTGCGCTGCCCCGCTCCGCCGACTCGGTGGCCGCCCTCCTCGCCGTGCTCGACGCGGGCGCCGCCTTCCTGCCCCTGGACACCGCCCACCCGCCCGAGCGGCTGCGCGGCCTGCTCGACGACACCCGCCCCGCGCTGGTGCTCACCGCCGCCGACGAGGTCGACGGAGTGCCGTGGAGCACGCTGCTCGACGAGGCCGCCGCGCTGTCTGGCGCCCCCCTGACCGCCGACGAACTGGCCGCGCCCCGCCACCCCGAGCACCTCGCCTACGTGATCCACACCTCCGGATCGACCGGCCGCCCCAAGGGCGTGCTCGGCAGGACCGGCGGCCTGGCCGCGCTCCTGCACCACCAGCGCTCGACGGTCGTCGCCGAGGCCGAGGGCGCCGCGGGACGGCAGCTGCACGTCTCCCACACCTACTCGTTCGCCTTCGACTCCGCGTTCGACCACCTGATCTGGCTGCTCTGCGGGCACCAACTGCACGTCTACGACAATGAGACGGCCCGCGACGCCGACGCCCTGCTCGACGCGTACGCCCGCGACGCCATCGACATCGTCGACACCACGCCGTCGATGGCGGCGCCGCTCGTCGACGGCGGCCTCCTCGACCGCAGGCCGACGCTCCTCGTCCTCGGCGGCGAAGCCACCCCGCCCGCGCTGTGGCGGCGGGTCGCCGCGTCCGGCATCACCGCACGCAACATGTACGGCCCGACCGAGGCCACCGTGGACGCCACCACCGCCCGGATCGACGGCGGCGCCCCGACGATCGGCCACCCGCTCGCGGGCACCCGCAGCTACGTCCTGGACAGCGCGCTGCAGCCCGTGTCGCACGGCAGGACGGGCGAGCTGTACCTGGCGGGGCCGCACCTGGCCCGCGGCTACCTCGACAGGCCGGGGGCGACCGCGGACCGGTTCGTCGCCGACCCCTTCGGCCCGGCGGGCGCGCGCATGTACCGCACCGGCGACCTGGCCCGCTGGGTGCCGGGCCGCGGCCTGGAGTACCTGGGCCGCGGCGACGGACAGGTCAAGATCCGTGGCCACCGCGTGGAGACGGGCGAGGTCGAGGCCGCGCTCGGCGCGGTGCCCGGCGTCACCACGGCCGCCGCCACCGTGCGCTCGAACCGGCTCATCGGCTACGTCGTGGCCACCTCCGTCACCGGCGAGGAGGTGCGCGCCCAGCTCGCCGCGCGGCTGCCCGAGCACATGGTGCCCGCGGCCGTCGTCGTCCTCGACGAGCTGCCCGTCACGACCAACGGCAAGCTCGACCGCGCCGCCCTGCCCGCGCCCGCCTCCTCCGGCGGCGGCCGCGAGCCGCGCACGGAGCACGAGCGGCTGCTGTGCGCGGTCCTCGCCGACGTGTTCGAGGTCGAACGGGTCGGTGTCGACGACGACTTCTTCTCCCTCGGCGGCGACAGCATCACCGCGATCACCATCAGCAGCCGTCTGCGGGCGAAGGGCCTCGAACTGCGGCCGCGGGACCTCCTCGCCCGCCGCAGCTTCGCCGCGCTCGCCGCCTCCGCCACCCTCGTGGCGGACGTCGCGGGTCCGGTGGACGAGCCGACCGGGTCCGTGCCCGCTCCGCCGATCGTGCGCGGCCTCCTCGACCCGCACCCGGACGTGGACGTCGTCGCCGGGTACGCCCAGTGGACCGCGCTGCACGTCGAAGAGCTCACCCACGGCGACCTGGTGGCGGGCGTCCAGGCGGTGCTCGACCACCACGACGCGCTGCGGCTGCGCGCGGACGACGGCCTGGAGGTGCTGCCCCGCGGCGCGGTACGGGCCGTGGTCGACGAGGCCCACGGCGAGGACGTCACCGCACTCGCCGAGCGCCTCGCCGGACAACTCGACCCGAGCTCCGGCGACTTGGTGCGCGCCGCCCTGCTCCGTACCGGCGACGACACCTCGGACCGGCTGGTCGTCGTCGTACACCACCTCGCCATGGACGGCGTGTCCTGGCGCATCCTCCTGCCCGACCTGCACGCCGCCTGCACCGGCGCCGCCCTCGAACCGGCCGGGGCGTCCTGGCGCCGCCACGCGACGCTCCTCGCCGAACAGGGCGCATCGGGCGCCCGCCGCGGCGAACTCGACCACTGGCGCACCGCGCTCGGCTCCGCGTCCCGGCTCGGCGCCCGCCCCCTCGACCAGCGACGGGACACGGTCTCCACCGCCCGCCGGTCCGTCACCGTGGCCTCGCCCGAGGTCACCGATGCGCTGCTGACCACGCTGCCCGCGGCTTACCGCGCGGGCGTCGACGAGGTGCTGCTCGCCGCCCTGGTGCTCACCCTGCGCGCCTGGGGTCCGGTGGACGACGCGGTGACCGTCACGATGGAGGGCCACGGCCGCGAACACCTCGACCTGTCCCGTACGGTCGGCTGGTTCACCAGCGAGTACCCGGTCCGCGTTCCCCTGGCCGACGGCGTGGGACCGGTGCTGCGCGCGGCTAAGGAGGCCAGGCGCGGGGTCCCCGACGGCGGTGTCGGATACGGCGTCCTGCGCCACCTCGACCCGGAGACACGCCCCGAGTTGGGCGCCGCCCCGCCCCCGGACGTCCTGCTGAACTACCTGGGCCGCTTCTCCTCGCTGCCCGGCACCGGCTGGCGCCTGCCCGAGCGTGACGCCTTCTCCGTGATCGAGCCCGGCGCCAAGGCGCTCGAACAGGTCCTCGCCCTCAACTGCTTCGTCCACGAGGAGGGCGCGCCCCGGCTCGCCGTCGAGTGGACGGCCGCGTCCGAGGTGCTCGGCGCCGAGGCGGTCGCGGGGCTGCAGCAGGCCTGGGCCGCCGCGCTGGACGCGCTGGCCGAGCACGCGCTCCACACCCCCGGCGGGCTCACCCCGTCCGACCTGCCGCTCGTCGACCTGGACCAGAGCGCCATCGACGTACTCGAACGCACCGGCCGCATCGCCGACGTGCTGCCCGCCACGCCGCTGCAGGTCGGCCTCTCCTTCCACACGCTGGTCCGCGACGACCAGGACGCCGACGTCTACGTCGTGCAGGCCGTGACGACGCTGGTCGGCGAGGTGCGCCCGGAGCGGATGGCCGAGGCCGCACGCGAACTGCTGCGCCGCCACCCCGCGTTGCGCGTGTACCTCGGCACGGCGGGCGACGACGTGGTGCAGGTGATCCCCGCCGACGTATCCCTGGACTGGCGGGAGGACGACCGGTTCCCCGAGGCCGCCCGCGCCGATCTGGAGCGCCCCTTCGACCCGGCCCGGCCACCGCTGATCCGCTTCCTGCTGTCCCGCGTCGGGCCCGACGAGCACAAGCTGGTGATCACGAACCACCACGCGCTGCTCGACGGCTGGTCGATGCCGCTGGTCGGCCGCACCCTCCTCGCGCTCTATGCCGAGCTGGGCGGCGGCCCCGCCGCGCCCGTCGCCCCGCCGCTGTCGGAGTACTTCCGGTGGCTCGCGGACCGCGACCACGAGGTGTCGGTCGGCGCCTGGCGGGACGCGCTCGCCGGAGTCGACGACGCCACGCGCCTCGCTCCCGCGAGCACCGAGACCGGCGTCGAGCGGCCGGGACGCGAAACCGTCACGCTGGGCCGCGAGTTCAGCGACCGGCTCCGCGGATTCGCCCGCGAACAGGGCGTCACCCTGACCACGGTCCTCCAGACCGCGTGGGGCCTGCTCCTGGGCAAGCTCACCGGGCGCCGCGACGTCGTGTTCGGCTGCCCCGTGTCCGGGCGGCCCGCCGAGGTCGACGGCGTGGAGTCGATGATCGGCCAGCTCGGCACCACCATCCCGGTGCGCGTGCGGCACACCCAGGACCAGACCGCACGCGACCTCATGGCCCACGTGCACGCCGAAAGCGTCGCGCTCGCCGAGCACCACCACGTCGGCCTGCCCGAGATCCAGCGGGCGGTCGGCGTCGGCGAACTCTTCGACACCATGCTGGTGATGGAGAACTTCCCGCTGTCCAGCAGGAAGCGCACCCCGCTCGCCCCCGGGCTCGACCTGACCGGCGTGGACATCACCGACGCCACGCACTACGCGCTGACCGTCATCGTCATCCCCGACGAAGAGATCACCATCGGCCTCGGCTACCAGCCGCGCGCCTTCGACGAGAACACCGTGCGCGACTACGGCCGTTGGCTGCACAACCTCCTGAGGGAGATCGTCGCCGACCCGGCACGCCCCGCACTGGGGCTGCCCGCGCTCGACCCCGACGAGCGCGAGCGGATCCTGCGCACCGGCACCCGGATCGTCCCCGCCAAGGCCCGCGGCCACTGGCTCGACGAGTTCGCCGCCTGGGTGGACCGCAAGCCCGACGCAGAGGCCCTGGTCTGCCGCGACCGCAGCCTCAGTTACGCCGATCTCGACCGGGAGGCCAACCGCCTCGCCCACGCGCTGATCGCGCGCGGCGTCCGGCCGCAGGACCCGGTCGCGGTGCTGCTCGGACGTGACATCGAGATGACCGTGGCGCTGTTCGGCGTGGTCAAGGCGGGCGCGGTGTACGTGCCGATGGACGCGAGCTACCCGCGCGAGCGGCTCGCGTACATGTTCGACGACATCGCTCCGGCCGCCGTCGTGTCGACCGGCGCCGACCTGCCCGTCGACCGCGACGTCCCCGTCCTGCGCCTCGACGACCCGGCCACGCTCGCCGCCGCATCTGACACCGACCCGACCGTGGCCCGCGCCCGGCTCACCGAGGACGCCCTCGCGTACGTCATCTACACCTCGGGAACCACCGGCCGCCCCAAGGGCGTCGGCGTGACCCACCGCGGCGTGCCCGACCTGATCGCGCTGCAGGAGGAGGTCGTCGGCGTCACCGAGCACGACCGGTACCTGCACTTCGCGTCGACCGGCTTCGACGTCGCGTTCTGGCAGACCATGGTGCCGCTGCTGTCCGGCGGCACCTCCGTGATCGCGCCCGAGGAGGTGCGCGTCCCCGGCGACGAACTGCTCGACTACATCGTCGAGCACCGGGTGACGGGCGTGAACCTGCTGCCGTCGTTCCTCGCCGCGATGCCCGACGACCGCACCGTCCACCCCGACGTGTTCTTCGTCGTCGGCGCCGAGCGCCTCGACCCCGAACTGGCGCGGCGCTGGGGCCGGGGCCGCCGGGCGCTCTTCAACGCCTACGGTCCGACCGAGGTCACCATCAACTCCGTGACCTGGCACTACGACCCGGACGACGAAGGTCCGCTGCCGATCGGCCTGCCCGACCCCAACGTCCGGGCCTACGTCCTCGACGGCGGACTCCAGCCGACCGGCGTCGGCGTGACCGGCGAGCTGTACCTCGGGGGACCGAGCCTGGCCCGCGGCTACCTGGGCCGCCCAGGCCTCACCTCCGAGCGGTTCGTCGCCGACCCGTTCGGCCCGCCCGGCGAGCGCATGTACCGTACCGGCGACCTGGTGCGGTGGCGGTCCGACGGCCAGTTGGTGTTCCTGGGTCGCGTCGACCACCAGGTCAAGGTCCGCGGCTTCCGGGTCGAGCTCGGCGAGATCGAGTCCACCCTGACCGGCCACCCCGACGTCCGCGCCTGCGCCGTGATCGTGCGCGAAGGACGCCTCGTCGCCTATGTCATCCCGAGCGACGACGCCGACCTGGACACCACGCGCGTACGGGAGTTCCTGGCCGGGGAGCTGCCCGACCACATGGTGCCGACCGCGCTCGTGCCCATCGACCGGCTGCCGCTGAGCCCCAGCGGCAAGCTCGACCCCACCGCGCTGCCCGCCCCCGAGACCGTGGCCGCCGCACGGCGCGAACCCGCCACCGAGGCCGAAGCCGTGCTCCTCGGCGTCTTCCGGGACGTCCTCGGCACCGACGCCATCGGCCCCGACGACGACTTCTTCGCCATCGGCGGAGACAGCATCGTGTCGCTGCAGGTCGTCTCACGGGCCCGGCGCCAGGGCCTCTGCCTCACCGCACGGGACGTGTTCGAGGGAGCGACGGTCGCGGGCATCGCGGCCCGCGCCCGCGCCCTCGGCGGTGACGAGGCACCCGCGACCGGCGACGCGCCGCTCACCCCGATCATGCGCGACCTGCTGCGCCGCGCGGGCACCGCCGCCGACGGCTTCTGCCAGTGGGTGGAGATCTGCGTCCCGCCGGGCGGCGACGCGGCGGCCTGGCAGGCCGTGCTCGACGCGCTCCTGGCCCGGCACGACGTGCTGCGGGCCCGCCTGGGCGACGACGTGCTGCGCATCCCGCCGGTCGGCGCGGTCACCGGCGCCGAGATCCTGACCGTCGTCCGCGCGACGGACGACGACCTGCGGCCCCTGATCGACTCCCTCGTCGCCGGGATCCGCGACGCCATGGACCCGCGCACCGGCCCGCTGCTGCGCGCCGTGTGGGTGGACGCAGGGCCCGAACGGCCGGGCAGGCTCGTCCTGATCGCCCACCACCTGGTTGTCGACGGCGTCTCCTGGCGCGTCCTCCTTGACGACGTGGAACACGCCCACTCCGGCGGCGACCTCGCCCGCCACGGCCAGTCCTTCCTCGGCTGGGCGCAGTCGCTGCGCGAGGCCGACCGGCGGGCCGAACTCCCGCACTGGCAGCGGACGATCACCCCCACCCCGGCACTCGCCGCACCGCTCGACCCCACAAGGGACACCGTGGCCACCGCGCGGCACCACGAGATCCACCTCGACCCCGACACGACCCGCGCCCTCATCACCACCCTGCCCGCCGCCTACCGCAGCACCCCGGACGCCGTGCTGCTCACGGCGCTCGCCCGGGCCGTACAGGCCTGGCGCGGGGCCCAGGCGGTGCTGGTCGCGCTGGAGAGCCACGGCCGCCCGCAGCACGTGGACCTCTCCCAGACCGTCGGCTGGTGCACCGCCGTGCACCCCGTGCGACTCGACGCGGGCGACGACGTACAGGCGGTCAGGGAGCGGCTGCGCGCCCAGGGCGACGGCCTCGGACACGGCATCCTCACCTCGGCCGGTCTCCTCGACCCCGTGACACCGGAGATCGCCTGGAACTACCTCGGCCAGTTCCCCGGCGCCCCCACCGACGAGACGCCGTGGCAGCCGTCCCCGGACGCCGACCCGCTCGGCTCGGGCGGCACCGACACCCTGCCCCTGCCGCACAGCCTGATGGTCAACGCCCTGGTACGCGACGACGCGCTCGGCGTGCGGATCACCTGGCCCGCCGCCCTGTTCACCGCAGCAGAGGCGGCGGAGCTGGCCGAGTGCCTGCGCACCGCACTGCTGCAACTCGCCGCCGCGCCGGAGATCAGCGCGCTCGACAGCGGCAGGCCGACCGCCGAGATCCAGCCGCTGACCCCGCTGCAGGAAGTGATGCTGCGGCACTCGCGCACCGAGCGGCCCGACCCGTACACCGTGCAGTCGACGTTCACCCTCGAAGGACCGCTGGACACCGACGCCCTGCGCGCCGCGGGCGCCGACCTGATGGCCAGGCACCCCAACCTCGGCGCCGTGTTCCCCGCCGACCTGGCGGTGCTCCCCAAGTCGCCCCGGCCGGAGTTCCGGGTGGTCGAGGGACCGGCCGACGAGGCCCTCGCGGCCGACCTGGCCGAGCCGTTCGACCTCGCGGAAGGGCCGCTCCTGCGCCTGACCGTGATCCGTGATGGCGCGGAGCGGTGTCACCTGGTCATGACCAGCCACCACGTGCTCTCCGACGGCTGGTCGGCACCGCGCATCCTCACCGAACTGTTCGACCTCTACACGGCCCGCACCCGCGGCGTCGCCCCCGACCTGCCCGCCCCCGTCCCGTTCGGCGACTACCTGCGCTGGCGCGCCGACCACGAACCGGACCTCGACCTCTGGGCCACCGAACTGGACGGCCTGCCCGAGGGCGACTACCTGAGCGGCGGCGAACCCGGCCCGGCCTGGCAGGAACCCACCCTCATCACCTTCGACGCGGAGCTGGTGGCCGGACTCACCCGCCTCGCCGCGCGCCGCGGCCTGACCCGCAACACGCTGGTGCAGGGTGCGTGGTCGGTGCTGCTCGCGCGGCGCTCCGGCCGCGCGGACGTCTGCTTCGGCGCCATGGTCGCCTGCCGCCCACCGGAGCTGGAAGGCGTCGAGGAGATCGTCGGCCTCCTCGCCAACACGGTTCCGGTGCGCGCACGGCTCGCGGGCACGCTCGCCGACACGCTCGCCGCTCTGCAGGCCGGGCAGCGGGCGCTGGTCGAGCACCACCACATCGCCCTCTCCGACCTGGAAAGGGCGACCGGGCGGCGCTGGCTCTTCGACAGCCTGGTGGTCTTCGAGAACTACCCGGTCGACCCGGACCGCCTGCGCGAACCGGCCCCCGGGCTCACGGTCGTCGGCACCCGCTTCCGCGAGTCCACGCACCACCCGGTGACCCTGACGGTCATGCCGGACGGCGACGGCTGGACCGGCGTGCTCGCGCACCGCGCCGGAGTGCGCGCCGACGGTCTCGCCGAGGAACTGCTCGACCTGCTCCGCACCCTGGACGCGCACCTCGACCACGACGTCCGCGATCTCCTGGAGGGCCGATGACACGCGCTCCCGAAGAACCGACGACCGAGACGGCCGCGCCACCCGAGGACCGGGTGGACGGAAACCTGCTGCGCATCGCGTTCATCCTGGTCCTCGGCACCTTCATGGCCACGCTGGACGCCACGATCGTCAGCGTCGGCATCGACCGCCTCGCCGGTGAGTTCGACGCGTCCGTCGCCGACATCCAGTGGGTCAGCACCGCCTATCTGCTGGCCGTCGTCGCGGCCGTCCCCGCGTCCGGCTGGCTGGCCGACCGCTTCGGCGGGCGGCGCACCTGGCTCGCCGCCGTGGGTGTGTTCCTGCTCGGCTCGATCCTGTGCGCGCTGGCCTGGTCGGCGACCAGCCTGATCGTGTTCCGGGTGGTCCAGGGGCTCGGCGGCGGGCTGCTGCCCGCGACCGGGCAGGCGCTGCTCGCCCGCATCGCGGGACGCAACCGCACCGGCCGGGTGATCAGCGTCGTCGCCGTGGTCCCGCTGCTTTCGCCGGTGTTCGGGCCGCTGCTCGGCGGCACCATCCTCAGCGTGGCGTCCTGGCCGTGGCTGTTCCTGGTCAACCTGCCGATCGGCGCGGTCGCGGCCCTGCTCGCCCGCCGCTACGTGCCCGCGGTGCCGCCCGCGGCCCGGCGCACGGCATTCGACCTGCGGGGAGCCGTGCTGCTCTCGCCCGGTCTCGCCGTGCTGGTGTACGGGCTGACCGAGGTCGCCCACGGCCGCACCCTCCCCGCGGCGCTCGGCGTGACGGCGGGCCTCGCGATGCTGGTGGGGTTCACCGTGCACGGGCTGCGCACCCGCGGCACCCCGCTGGTCGACCCGAGGCTGTTCACCCGGCCGCCCTTCGGGGCCGCGGCCCTCGCGCTGCTCGTCCTCGGCGCGTCGGTCTTCGGCACGACGTTCCTGCTGCCGCTGTACTTCCAGACCGGCCGCGGCCTCTCGGCCTGGGAGGCCGGGCTGCTGCTCGCCCCCCAGGGCCTCGGCGCGGCGGCCGGATCGGTGCTGGTCAACCGCACCATCGACAAGATCGCGCCACGGACGCTGGTGGTCGCGGGCATCGTGCTGATCCTCGCGGGCACGGTCCCGTTCACCCAGCTGGGCCACGAACCTCCGGACGCGGTGATCATCGCGGCGCTCGCGGTCCGCGGCATCGGGATGGCGATGATCGGCGCGCCCGTGATGAACATCGTCTACAGCCGCATCGAGCCCGAACACCTCCCGCGCGCGTCGGGGGCGCTCAACCTGCTCAACACCGTGGGCGGTTCGGTCGGCACGGCCGCCCTCGCGGTCGTCCTGGAGAACCGGCTCTCGGCCCGGGGCACGGACATCTCCTCGGCGTTCGCCGACACCTTCTGGTGGGTCCTCGGCTTCTGTCTGCTCGCGGCCGCGGGGGCGACGAGGCTGCCGAGGACCCAGGTCAGAAGGTGAACAGGGGCAGCGGTCAGGCCTTGTCCTGCATGCTGCTGCGCGCCGGGTTGGCCTGCTTCGCGGCCTTCGGGTCCTTCTCGCCCGCCTTGGCGCGCACGCCCTGCTCGATGCGCTCGCCGATCGACTTGTCGATGTTGGACCAGTACGCGAAGGCCCTGACGAGCACGGGTTCCGTCACGCCGTTGAGCAGGTGCCCGACGACGTTGTCCACGAGACGGTCGCGCTGGGCGTCGTTCAGGACCTCGCGCACCATGGTGCCCGCCTGGCCCCAGTCGTCGTCCTCCGCGTGGTCGACGTAGGCGGCACGGGTGATGTCGCCGTCGGCGTACCAGCTGGGCGGGGAGCCGTAGCGGTCCGTGTCGGCGGCGGGGCCGCCCTTGGAGTTCGGTGCGTAGACCGGGTCCTCCGTCTTGCGGAAGGCCATGGCCCCGTCCTTGGAGTACGTGCGCAGGGGCGCGACGGGGGCGTTGACCGGCAGCTGCTGGTAGTTGCCGCCGATCCGGTGGCGGTGCGCGTCGGCGTAGGAGAACAGCCTGCCCAGCAGCATCCGGTCGGGGCTCGGTCCGATGCCCGGGACCAGGTTGTTGGGCTGGAACGCGGCCTGCTCGATCTCGGCGTGGTTGTCCGTGGGGTTGCGGTCCAGGGTCATCTTGCCGACCTCGATCAGCGGGTAGTCGCCGTGCGGCCACACCTTGGTCAGGTCGAAGGGGTTGAAGCGGTAGGTCGCCGCGTCGTCGTACGGCATGACCTGCACGTGCAGGGTCCAGCTGGGGTACTCGCCGTCCCGGATGTGCTCGAAGAGGTCACGGGTGTGGTAATCCGTGTCCGCCGCGGCCATCTGGTCGCCCTCGTCCTGGGTGAAGCACTCGACGCCCTGGTCGGTCTTGAAGTGGTACTTCACCCAGAACCGCTCGCCCTGCGCGTTGATCCACATGTAGGTGTGCGAGGTGTAGCCGTTCATGTGGCGCCAGCTGCGCGGGATGCCGCGGTCACCCATCAGCCAGGTGACCTGGTGGGCGGACTCGGGCGAGAGGGTCCAGAAGTCCCACTGCATGTCGTGGTCGCGCAGGTTGTTGTCCGCGCGGCGCTTCTGCGACCGGATGAAGTGCTGGAACTTCATCGGGTCCTTCACGAAGAAGACCGGGGTGTTGTTCCCGACCATGTCGTAGTTGCCCTCGCTGGTGTAGAACTTCACCGCGAAGCCGCGCGGGTCGCGCCAGGTGTCCGGGCTCCCGCGCTCACCGGCCACGGTCGAGAACCGGGCGACCAGATCGGTGCGGGTGCCGGGCTGGAAGAGGGCCGCCTTCGTGTAGGCGCTGACGTCCGCGGTGACCTCGAAGTGGCCGAAGGCGCCGCTGCCCTTGGCGTGCGGCTGCCGCTCGGGGATCCGCTCCCGGTTGAACTGCGCCATCTGCTCGATCAGATAGGAGTCCTGGAGGAGGATCGGGCCACCGGCGCCAACGGTGAGCGAGTGTTCGTCGCTCTCGACCGGAACGCCGGCGTCGGTGGTGGTCGCCTTGCCTGTGACGTCGTTCATGAGCTGCGTGTGCCCTTCAGTAGGTGGCGTTCCGGTTTGAGGCATTAAGGCCATCTTGCTGGTTTTTGTCGAATGCGGCTATTTGTTCGTCGCCGTGCACGGTCCGGGTGCCCGACTTGGCGCGGGCGATACGTGGCGACCCTCCTGTTTCCGGGCGCACGTGATCCGGACCCGGCCGTCAGGGGGCGAAACTGTCCGGATCCGCCGCCCGCCAGTCGGGTGCCCAGCTCTCGGGCGGCGCGGCGAGCAGCTCGCCGGGGGAGAGCCACTCGTACAGCTCGGCATAGGAACGGAACCTGCCGCGGTCCTCGCGGCGCCGCAGGAGCTGCGGGCCCAGGTCCGCGGCGTCGCGCACGCCCATCGCGGCCATGATCTGCAGCGCGCTTTCGACCGTGGCCTTCTGGTACCGCGTGACGCGTGCGGCCTTGTCCACGACGTCGAGGGCGCGGGCCCGGTGCGGGTCCTGGGTGGTGACGCCGGTCGGGCAGCGGTTGGTGTGGCAGCGCTGGGCCTGGATGCAGCCGACGGCGAACATCATCGCGCGGGCCGCGTTGGTGTAGTCGGCGCCCATGGCGAGGCGCTTGACGATGTCGGAGCCCGTCGCCACCTTGCCGCTGGCACCGATGCGGATGCGGTCCCGCAGCCCCGTGCCCGTCAGGGCGCTGTGCACGGTGATGAGGCCGTCGGTGAGCGGCATGCCGAGGTGGTCGGCGAACTCCAGTGGCGCCGCGCCCGTGCCGCCCTCCGCGCCGTCGACGACGATGAAGTCCGGGGTGACCCCCTCCGCCGCCATGGCCTTGCACACGGCGAGGAACTGGACCCGGGACCCGGGGCACAGCTTGAAGCCGACCGGCTTGCCGTGCGTCAGCTCCCGCAGCCGGGCGAGGAACCTGACGAGCTCGCGGGGCGTGGAGAAGACACGGTGGTACGGCGGTGAGACGACGGTCTCACCCTGCGGTACGCCGCGTACCGAGGCGATCTCCGCGTTGACCTTGCTGCCGGGCAGGACACCGCCTATCCCCGGCTTCGCGCCCTGCGACAGCTTGAGCGACACACAGCGCACGGCCGGATGGGCCGCCTGCTCGGCGAACTGCCGGGGGTCGAAGTCGCCGTCCCGGGTGCGGCAGCCGAAGTACCCGGTCCCGATCTCCCAGACGAGGTCGCCGCCGGGCCGCAGATGGTGGTCGGACAGGCCGCCCTCCCCGGTGTCGTGCGCGAATCCGCCCCGCGCCGCCCCGGTGTTCAGCGCCAGGACCGCGTTGGCGGAGAGGGAACCGAAACTCATCGCCGAGACGTTGAGCAGGGCCATGTCGTACGGCTGTGCGCAGTCGGGGCCGCCGATGCGGACGCGCGGCGGGTCCTCCGGTACCGGAGCCGGGGCCATGGACGGCACCAGGAACTCGTAGCCGCGCTGGTCCATGTCGAGCTCGCTGCCGAACGGCTCCTCGGCGGCGACACCCTTCGCCCGTTCGTAGACGATGCTGCGGGTGTCGCGGTCGAAGGGCCTGCCGTCGTAGTTGCGCTCCACGAAGTACTGCTGAAGCTCAGGCCGCAGCGCCTCCATGAGGAAGCGCAGATGGCCCAGGACGGGATAGTTCCGCAGCACGGAGTGCCGTCGCTGGACGAGGTCGTACACCCCGGTCAGCCCCACGGCCGCGAGAGGTGCCGCGGCCGACCACCACCAGGGCGAGACCAGCAGGGCGAGCACCGCACCGCCTGCCGCACAGGCCAGCAGCGCGCCCACCGTCGCGTAACGCGTCATCGGCGATTCGCCCCTCCGATCATGGTGCGCTCCCTTGGTCGGCTCGCGGCCGGACGGTGTGGGCCCCTCCCACGGTGCCCACACCGTCCGCCGGTCCGCCACACGGGCGGCGACGGCGTGACCGCCAGAACCGCGTACCCAAGATCCCCGGCGTGAGACGCGAGGGACGGAAGGGAAAATGCTCCAGTGCGCTCCCCGGACGGTCTTGAGAACCCCGGCACCCCACGGTGGAGTGGTGGGACGTTGAGCTGAGAGGGAGGGGCCCGGCCATGCCGGAGAATCAGCACAGCCCGTCGCACGCCGCCCGCTGGGAGCGGGCCGTCGTCGTCGGAGGGGGGTACGCCGGGCTCGTGACCGCGCGGGTCCTGGCCGATCACTTCGCCGAGGTCCTGGTCCTTGAGCGCGACCCGGTGCTGCCGGACACCGGCGTGCACCCCCACGTCCCGCAGGGCTACCACGCGCACGCGCTGCTCGCCCGGGGCGGCGAGGTGCTCGAAGGCCTCTTCCCCGGGCTGCGGTCGGAGCTCGCGGACCAGGGCGCGCCCGTCTTCGACTACGGAGAGCGGATCAGCTTCCTGCTGCCGACGGGATTCGCGCCGACCGACCCGGTCGGTGTCCGCATCCAGACCTTCACGCGTGACGAGCTCGAACGGCGCCTTCGGCGGCGGGTGTCGGCGATCCCCGCGGTGCGACTGCTTCCCGCGGCCCGGTGCGAGACGGTGACCGCGAGCGCACCCGGCCGCCTGGACCGGGTCCGGTACCGCACAGAGGACGACGGAACCACCGAAGGTGAAGGAACCACCGGGGACGACGCCACCGAGGTCACCGCCGACCTGGTCGTCGATGCCTCGGGCCGCTCCACCTCCGTCGACCGCTGGCTCACCGAGGCGCACCTGCCCGCCTCCGCCAAGACCGTCATCAAGGCGAAGATCACCTACACCTCCGCGTGCTACGTACGCCCGCCGCAGGACCGGCAGGAGTTCGACGTCGCCTACCAGATGGCCTTCGCCCCCGACGTGCCGCGCGGCGGAGTGGTCCTCGCCGTGGAGCGCGACCGCTGGATGTGCTCGCTGTTCGGCATCGACGAGCACGTGCCGCCCACCGACGACGAGGGCTATCTCGACTTCGCCCAGAGCCTGGGCAACCCCCGCCTCGCCGAACAGATCAAGCGCGGCACCCGCGAAGGCGAGATCCGCCGCTACACCAACAACGGCAACGAATGGCGCCTGCACCACAAGAACGCCCGCTGGCCCGAGCGCCTGGTCGCGGTCGGCGACGCGCTCTGCGTGTTCAACCCGGTCTATGGGCAGGGCCTCACGGTCGCCGCGCTCGAAGCGGAGCTGCTCGGCCGCCTGTTGAGCGGAATTGACGGCCGCGGCGGGCCCGCCGGTCTGGATGGACTGAGCCGCGCCTACCAGCGCGCCGCCGCCCGGGTCATCCAGGTCCCGTGGACCATGGCCACCAGCTCGGACCTCATGTGGGCACCCACCAAGCACCCGCTGCCCGCGCGCTTCGCCCACTGGTACAACCAGCAGGTCTTCGCGCTCGCCGTGCGCGACCCGAGCGTATGGGCGCGGTTCGTGCGCGTGCTGAACATGACGGCCCCGCCCGCGCTGCTCTTCCGTCCGGCCGTGCTCGCCAAGGTGGTACGGCACGCGCTCACGCGCCGCAGGAGCTGACACCGCTCAGGACCGCGACCGGCAGTGTCCGGCCGCGCCCGGGACCGTCACAGGAGTGGGCGGCAGCCGTGCGGCTGTTGTGGCGGGCCGGACCGCGGCACACGGTCGCACTCACCGCGACCGTGGTCTGCGGGGCGCTCACCGGCCCGTTCGTCGTGATCGCCACCGGGCGGCTCGTGGGCGACCTGCCCGGAGCCGTCGAGGCGGGCCCCGGTTCGGCAGAGGCCCGCCTCGTCCTGGTCGCACTCACCGTGTTCGGCGCGCTGGTCCTCGTACGCAGGGGGCTGCGCGCCCTGGAGGGCGGGCTGGGACACCGTGCTCTCCCGGCAGTTCGCGGGCGGCGCCGACCTGTCCGCCGGTCAGTGGCAGCGGGTCGCCCTCGCCCGCGCGCTCCTCGCCGCGCGGTCGGGGGCCGTACTCGTCCTCGACGAGCCCACCGCGCACCTCGACGCGCAGGCGGAGGCGGCCTTCTTCGACCGATTCCTGACGGTGAGCGGGGGCGCCACCACGCTCCTGGTCTCGCACCGCTTCTCCACCGAGCGCGGCGCCGACCTGATCGTGGTCCTTGACCAGGGCCGGGTCGCGGAGACGGGCAGCCACGACGAACTGCTGGCACGGCGCGGTCTCTACGCGCAGATGTACGCGCTGCAGGCACGCGCCTACCGGTGAGCTCGTCCTGCCCGGACGACATGCCCCGGATCTTCAGCGGCGGGCCGGACGGGCGCAGCGCACGTTCCCCGAGGTGATCGCGTCCCGGGGCAGGGCGAGGCCGAAGGCCCGTTCCAGGCCTTCGAAGAACAGCGAGATGTTGTCCGCCCAGTTGCCTGCCTTCTCCGCGATGCGGAGGTGCAGGTTGAGGAAGGACAGTGGCGCTTCCGGGGCGAACGGTGCCTCCCCCGGCGTGTACCAGATGAGCTCGTACATGTCCCGCCGGTCTTCGGCGCCGTCCTCGAGCGGGAAGGGGTTCTGGTACACCCCGTCCTCGAAGTAGCTGAAGGAGTAGATGGCCTTGGCCATGGTCGCGATGAGCGTGATCTGCTGCTCGGGAGGCGGGTCGAGGGAGCGCGAGAAGGCATGGTCGAAGTCGTGGTAGCCCAGCCACGTCCAGCCGTTCTCCTCCCCGAAGACCAGCACGCGGGTGAGGTCGTCGGTGCCCTCCCGCGCGTCCCGCTCCTCGACCTGGTGGAGCAGCAGCCCGTCGGCGATGTCCTGCGCGTCGGCCCCGTAGGCGAGGGCGACGTCCTCGGCGCTCGGTCCCTTGACGAATACAAGTTCCGTGAAGGGCTCTTGGTTCCGCCAACTGCCCGCGAGCCACGCCACGCCGTCGCCCACCGGGCCCTGGCGGGCGAGGAACTCCTCGAACGCGGCCGCCTGCTTCGGAGGCATGTAACTCTGGCGGGCCGTGCTCGCCCTGTCCTCCAGCCAGTCGAGCTCGGCGACGGACCTCAGTTCGGCCACGACCACCCGGTCCCGCACGAAGGTCATCCGCCCTCCGTCAGCGTGCACGTACCGGATGTACGGGCCCTGCTCGTCCGGGCCGAACGGGTGCCCCTGCCCCGATCCGGATCTGGGCCGGTGCCGCGCGCCGTCTCCGGCCCGTTGGGCGAAGTGTTCCAGCTCGGCGAGTTCCGCCGCAGGGAGGAGCACACTCGTCGGCTCGCCGCCGTCGACGACACCCACCCGCTCGCCGCTCTCCTCGACACGACCGACGAGACCCGCGAAGTCCGCAATGGCGGCGCTCAGTTCAACGTTTTCCATGCGAGGGGACATTACTGTCGGCGATGCGGCGGCCGGGCCGGTGGGTAGGACGAGCTCACGGGAACGACGGCAACACGGAAGGGGCGCCGCCCCGGGTCGGCGCTCCTTCGTTGTTCGTGCTGCTGCTGCTGCTGCGTACGGACGCCTACGCGACCGAGTCCAGCGGCGTCAGCCACGCCGGGTCACGCGGCTCCATCTTGTTGGCGAAGGCCACGAACTGGGCGGACGCGGCCAGGTCGGCCATCGCGGACAGGATGCGGAGCGGCGCGCCGTCCGCCGCGAAGCCGTCGAGCTCCGCCGCGAAGCCGGTCAGTTCCGTCACGAAGTGGCCGAAGGCCGCCTCGTCGCCGCCCGCTTCGTAGCGCAGCGCGATGGTCTCGACGGCGACGTCGTCCAGCTGGACCATGTCCGCCTCCCGGGGGGGGGCGTCGAGCGTCTCGCGCACCGGGGCGGTGGTTGTCCGATGTCGGTTGTCCGATGTGTTTTCCGATGTCGGTCGTGCCGCACCAAACCGGCCGACGGCATTCCACGAATGCCGTAGTGACAGCCGGTGCGGTGCCCGCTCGCCGGAAAGCGGGAGCCGAGCGGTAGAGGGATGCTCGCAACGCGTCCCTGGGGCAGGGCGGCCCGGATATCGGGCACCACCGGACAGATCCGGATGCGCGGAGTGTCGGGGGCGGCAGGGGCAATGGGGGCGACGGGGGCGGCGGGACACGTGCCGGACGGGGGATCACGGGAGGCGCCCGCGGGCGTGGGCCCGATCGAATGCGTGGACACGGCCGACGCGCTGGCCGCGCTGCTGCGGCAGTTGCGCAGACGCGCCGCGCGCAGGGACGGGGGCGCACAGCTCACCTACCGTCAGCTCTCGGCGCGCACGGGCTGGGCGCACGGGGTGATCGGCGACTACTTCGCGGGCAAGACGCTGCCGCCGACGGACCGCTTCGACACGCTCGTCCAACTCCTCGGCGCCACCGGCCGTGAGCTGCGGTTGCTCGCGACGGCCCGCGACCGGGTGGAGGAGGCACGCCGTTCGCGTACGGCGCCGGGCGGCGGCCGCCCGGGACCGCCCGGCACCGACGACGCCGGACCGCGGCCTGCCGTGCCCCGGCAACTGCCTCCTGGAATTCATGAACTCCCGGGAAGGGAAGGGGAGTTGGAGGAACTCGATGTGCTGCGGCCCGGGGTGCGGGGCGGTGGTCCCGTCGTGGTCGCGCTCGACGGCCCCGGCGGTGTCGGCAAGTCGGCGCTCGCCGTGCACGCCGCCCACCGGCTGGCGGAGAGGTTTCCCGACGGCCAGCTCTACGCCGACTTGCGGGGCTCACATCGCGACGATCGTCCCGTCCCGCCCGCCGTCGTCCTCAGGCGCTTCCTCGGCGCGCTGGGTGCGCCGAGGCCGTACGCGGGCAGCACGGAGGACGCGGCCGCCGCCTACCGCACGCTGCTCACCGAGCGCCGGGTGCTGATCGTCCTCGACAACGCCCTGGACGCGGCCCAGGTGCGCCCCCTGCTGCCCGCGGCGCACGGCTGCGCGGTCCTCGTCACCAGCCTCGGCGTCCTCGCCACCCTGAACGGCGCCGCGCACCTGCACCTGGCGCCGCTGCCGCCTCCCGCGTCCATCGCGGTCCTCGGGCTCTGGGCGGGGCCGGGGCGGCTGACCGCCGAACACGGTGCCGCCGAGGTCATCGCGCGGCACTGCGGTCACCTCCCCCTGGCCCTGCGCATCGCGGGCGCCCGCCTCGCGGCACGGCCCCGCTGGCCGGTACGGGAACTCGCCGACCGGCTCGCGGACCCCGCACGCCGTCTGGCCGAACTGTCCTTCGCGGATCTGGACATGCACGCGGCCCTGGCGGCCGGTCACCGGGAGCTGCAGGCCCGCGGCCCCACCGGCCGGGCGGCGGCCCTCGCTCTGCCCCTGCTGGCGGCGGAGCAGGGCGAGCTGACGGTGGCGGAGGCGGCAGTGACGACCGGCGGGGCGCTGTCGGCGACGGAGGCGCTCCTGGAGCAGCTGGTCGACGTACAGCTCCTGGAGTCCCGGGCCCCGGGACGCTACCGCTTCCACCCGCTCACCCGGCTGTTCGCGCTACGGGGCCCGGCGCGGTGAGCACTCACTGTCCGCCGGGCACCGCTCGCCGGTCACCGCACGCCGTTCGGCCGGAACTGGATGCTGATGCGTCCCCCGGTGGCCCGGGCGGACTTGGGGATCGCGTGCTCCCAGGTGCGCTGGCAGGTGCCGCCCATGACGATCAGGTCGCCGTGTCCGAGCGGCTGCCGGACGGTCGCGCCGCCACGGAGCGGGCGGAGCAGCAGGTCGCGGGGGGGTGCCCACGGAGAGGATGGCGACCATCGTGTTCTCGCGGGCGCCCCGGCCGATCCGGTCGCCGTGCCAGGCCACGCTGTCGCGTCCGTCGCGGTAGTGGCACAGCCCTGCCGTCGTGAACGGCTCGCCGAGCTCGGCGGCGTAGTGCTCGGAGAGGGCCTGCCGGGCCTCGTCGAGGACGGCGTGGGGGAGTGGTTCACCGGCGCCGTAGAAGGCGAGCAGGCGTGGCACGTCCACGACCCGTTCGTACATCTGGCGACGCTCGGCCTGCCACGGGACGTCCGTGGCCAGCCGTTCGAACAGGGCGTCAGCGCCGCCGACCCAGCCCGGCAGCAGGTCGATCCACGCGCCGTCGCCGAGGACCGTCCTGCGGACTCCGTCCAGAGCGCCCAGACGCACGTCGTCGCTCTGGTCGAAGAGCGATCCCTGGAGCTGGTGCGTTGCCATGGGGTCAGTGTAACCGTGAATCGAACAAGTGAGCTAATAGGAAAAAGGGGCCGGTCCGAAAACAGCGCGGGGGCGTGCACCCGGCCCGGTGCACGCCCCCGCGGGGACCGTCGGGTCGGGGCTACCGCTACCGCTTCCCCGTGAACAGCCGGTACGCGAACAGCACGATCACGGAGCCCACGATGGCGGCGATCCAGGTCGAGAGGTGGAAGAACCCGTTGATCGAGTGCACACCGAAGATCACCTTGCCCAGCCAGCCGCCGAGCAGCCCGCCCACGATGCCGATGACCATGGTCACCAGGCAGCCTCCCGGGTCCTTGCCGGGGGTGAGGGCCTTGGCGATGGCCCCCGCGATGAGACCGATCAGGATCCAGGCGATGATGCCCACGAGAACGTTCCTCTCTTTGTGCTCGGGTCGGCGCTGGATCTCCAGGCCGACACAGAGCGAATGTCCGCTCGATGACGACTCACACAGGACCAAGGTCACGTTTGCCGGGACCAATGGCACGCCGGACTCCGGCGGGCGGGTGATGCGCGGGGCGCTTATGGTGGCCGAGCGGCATACCGGAGACAGCCATGACGTCAGCGAAGAAGAGACCCGTCGATGTACAACAGTGCCTGCTCCGCACCGGCGTGGGCGGCTTCGACTGGGACCTGAAGACCGGCGAGCTCGGGCTCGACGCAGGGTCCCTCGCGGTCCTCGACCTGCGCCCCGACGAATTCAACGGCCTGGTGACCTCGCTGCAGGGGCGCATTCCCCCTGAGGAGGTCGTACGCATCAACTACGCCGTGACCGAGGCCGTCGCCTCCGGCGACGACATGTACGGCGTCTACTTCCGGGCCAGGCGCCGGGACGGCTCGATCCACCTCGGCCATGCGCGCGGACACATCGTGCGCGACGACGCAGGCCGGGCCGTGCGCGTGCTCGGGGTCCTGCGGACGGCCGCGGACGACGCGGCGGAACTCGCCGCCATCGATCCCAGGGAGGAGCGCCGCCAGGGCATCGCCCTGATGGTGCAGGGCACCACCGAGGCCCTCTCGCGGGCCGTCACGGTCGACGACGTGGTCGCTGTCCTGTCCGGCGCGAGCGGCCTCGACCGGTTCGCCGCCGACGGCCTCGTCCTGGGGCTCGTCGAGGGGGAGAACCTGAAGCTGATCGCCCTGGTGGGCCAGACGATGCAGGCCCTCGACGAACTCAAGCTGCACAAGGCCGATCAGTCGCTGCCGCTGGCCGAGGCCGTCATGACCCGGCAGCCCCGCTTCGTCGGCTCGCTGCCCGATCTCGCGAGCCGTTTCACCCGCCTGGGCCCCTACATCAGGCAGATGCGACTGGACTCGGCGGCGTTCCTGCCGCTCGTCGCCCAGGACCGCGCCATCGGCGGACTCGCGCTCTTCTTCCGCGGCCGCAAGGACTTCACCGACGCCGACCGCAACCTCTGCGTCGGGCTCTCCGGCATCGTCGCCCAGTCGCTGCAGCGCGCCATGCTCTTCGACGAGGAGCGGGACCTCGCCAAGAGCCTGCAGGCCACGATGTTGCCGCGCGGGGTGCCGGACGTCGCGGACTCCGAGGTCGCCGTGCGCTACCACGCGGCCTGGGGCGGCCGTGACGTCGGCGGAGACTTCTACGACGTCATCTCGCTGCCCCGCGACCGCATCGGCCTGGTCGTCGGCGACGTACAGGGACACGACACCCACGCCGCGGCCATCATGGGCCAGTTGCGCATCGCCCTGCGGGCCTTCGCCGGTGAGGGCCACCCGCCGGGGACGGTCCTCTCCCGCGCCTCGCGCTTCCTGGCCGAGCTCGACACCGAACGGTTCGCCACCTGCACCTACGCCCAGTTCGACCCCGCCACCGGCATCGTGCGCGCCGTCCGCGCCGGACATCTGCCGCCCCTGGTGCGCCATGTCGACGGCCGGGTGGGCGTGCCACGGGTCCCCGGCGGGCTGCCCCTCGGCCTGGCCACCGAATTCGGCATGGAGGACTACCCCGAGGTGCGCCTCGACCTGGTGCCCGGCGAGACCATGGTGCTCTGCACCGACGGACTCGTGGAGGACGCCGCCCTCGACCTCGACACCGGCATGCGCAACCTCGCCCAGGTGATGAGCCAGGGCCCCGAGTCGGCCGAGGACCTCGCGGACCATCTCTCCCGCGCACTGTGGGAGAGATGGGGTACGAGCGACGACGTGGCGCTCCTTGTCCTGCGCAGGCTGCCCGACCCGGGGACGCTCCAGGAACCGCGAATCCACCGGTACGTCCATCAGGCCGACCCCGAAGGGCTCGCCGACGCACGGGCCGCCCTGCGCGAACACCTCGCTTCGTGGGGGTTCGGCACGGTCGTCGACGACGTGGAGGTGGCCGCCGGAGAACTCCTCGTCAACGCCCTGGTCCACACCGACGGAGGCGCCATCCTCACCCTCGAAGTGCTCTCAGGACCGCCGCGCCGCGTCCGGCTGTGGGTGAAGGACCGCTCCAGCGCCCGCCCCCGCAGGCGGTCCCCCGCGGAGACCGCCACCTCCGGCCGCGGGCTGCTCCTGGTGGAGGCGGTCGCGGCCAACTGGGGGGTCGAGCCGCGGGGCGAGGGCAAGGCCGTGTGGTGCGACTTCGCCGTGCCCGACGACGACTGACCGGCAGGCGGAAGGCACCGTGTCCTCGAACGCCGTGCCCACCCGGGGCGACGTCCAGCAGGCCCCCTGACACGCATCGGAGCGGCCTGCGCCGCGCCGGGCCCGACCGTGGTTACCGTTCCGCCATGGCCGACTACCGCATCGAGACCGTACGCAATGGCGAACGCGACTGGACAGCCCGCAACGACCGCGGCGCCGAGGTCCGCATCGCCGCCGCCGACAACCCCGACGCCCAGCCCTCCTTCACCCCCGTGGAGCTCCTCCTCGCCGCCCTCGGCGGCTGCGGCGGGCTCGTCGTGGACCGCACGGCACGCACCGTCGACCACGACGCGCTGCGCGTCGTGGTGGATTCGGTGTCCCGGCCCGAGGACGACGGCCGCGTCGGCGTCGTCCGGGTCTCCTACGAACTCGACCTGCCCGAGGGCGACACCCGCGCCGCCGAGGCTCTGGAACGGGCCATCCGGCTGACCCACGAGAAGTACTGCACGGTCAGCCGCACCGTCGAACACGGCGCGCGCGTCGAGGCACTCGGACCCGACGGCACCACCCTCTTCGCCGGGGGATGACCGGACGAGCCCCTGCCGAAGGACCGGAAGCCGTCGACAGGGGACCGGTCAGGACAGCGGCTCCACCCACACATTGCGGAACCGCACCTTGTTTCCGTGATCCTGCAGCCGGATGGCACCGGCCGCCGCCGACTCGGCGTCACCCGCACCGGTCGGACCGTCCACGGCCACGTCGTCGTGGACCTTCTCGCCGTTCCACACCACGGTGACCCGGGCGTCCGACGTCTTCTTCCCGTCCGCGTCGAAGCGGGCGGCACGGAAGGTGATGTCGTACGTCTGCCACGTCTCCGGCGCCTTCGACGCGTTACGGTCGGCGGCCTTCTTCTGGTAGATCGCCCCCGCCTCGTTGTTCGCGAGCTTCTCCACGCCGTACGAGTCCAGGATCTGCACCTCGTAACGCTCCTGGAGGTAGACCCCGCTGTTCCCGCGGTCCTGCCCGGTGACGTCGTCAGGCAGCTTCGGCACCCGGAACTCGGCATGCAGCTTGAAGTCCTCGAAGGCCTGCTTGGTGCGCAGGTCGCCGCAGCAGACCTCCATGGACTTCTCGGCCTTGTGCGGCCAGGCGGCGCTGCGGCCGTCGGTGTGCTGCCAGGCGGTGGAGACGCTGCCGCCGGAGAACAGATCGATCCTGGTGCCCGGTCGGCGTACGTCAAGCGCGTCGAGGTTCACATGACCGCTGTCCTCGGCGCCGACGGCGTACGTGACCGTGTTGTGGCCCTTGCGCAGGGTGATCCGTTCGGTCTTCGTGGACCAGCGGTTCCACTCGCCCGTGGACGGCAGCCTCGTCTGCTTCGCCGCGCCGCCGTTGACGCCGACCCCGACCGTCTTGGTGCCGGGGGCCGGATGGGGGCCGTTCGCGTACCGCAGGCCCACGTCGTACGCGCCCGCCTTGTCGACCACGACGTCGAAGCTCGCCTTCGCCCCCTTGTCGCCGAAGCCGTCGACGAAGCCGCCGCCGGTGAAGCCCGCGTGCTCGTTGTCGATGTCGGCGCTGCCGGACAGCTTCGCGGACTCGGCGTCGTACGTGGTGACCGGCTCCTGCGGACCCGGCTTGGCGTTCAGGGTGTACCAGGCCTCGGTGGACCACAGCTGCTCGCCCTCGGCGGACGAGAACGGGCGGGGCGAACGCACGTGCACCACACGGTCCGGCTTCAGACCGGGGACGGTGAGCCGCACGGTGCGGCGGTCGTCCGAGAGCTTCGCCGACGCGACCGGCAGCGACTCCTCGTCGACCTTCGGGCCGCCGTAGTCCGGAGTGGGCACGTAACGCCACTGCTCGACCGCGTACGCCCCCTCGGTCAGCTTGGCCGCGGTCTCCTCGGACAGGGGCTTGGTGTAGGTGAGGTCGAAGCCGTCACGCGTGGCGCGCATCGTCTTGATGTCGAAGGCGGTCTTCCCGTTCGGCGTCAGCTTCTGCAGACCGAAGCGGAGCTTGCCCTCCTGGCCCCAGTTGCCGTCCGCGCCCAGGCCGCCGGTGTAGATCGCGCCGTCCGGACCCTCGCTGATCCGCGAGATACCGGCTTCGAGCCCCTGCGTGTGCCGGAACACCGCACCCTGGTACTCGCCGCCGACCTTCTCCAGATCCGCGCGCTGCAGCCCGCCGTACGTGACGTCACCGAAGACCATCTGTCCGGCGAACGGGCCCTTCTTCAACTGCATGGGCGTGCTCGGCGAGTTGGCGATCTCGTTCTGCGGGAGCCAGAGCACCGGCTTGGTGACGGGCTTGTCGTCGTAGGGCCCGTCGGGGTTCATGTAGTGGTTGAAGAACCGGTCCTGCTTGATGTGCACCAGCTTGGAGGCGGGCAGCCAGCCGCCCTGGTTGTCCGTGACGAACAGGTCGCCGCCGGGGCCGCGCCCGATGCCGTTCGGGGTGCGCAGGCCTCCGGCGAGGTAACTCACCTTGCCGGTCGCCTTGTTGACCTTGATGGTCGTGCCGCGGTTCGGTGCGGGTTGCGGGTCGGTCGTCGCGCCGCCGTAGTTGATGGCGACGGAGAGGTTCAGATAGAAGTCGCCCTTCTCGTAGAGCAGTCCGAAGGCGAACTCGTGGAAGTTCTTGCCGTACGGCCACTCGGCGATCTTCCGTTTCTCGTCGGTGACGTCGTCGCCGTTCGTGTCGTTCAACTCGGTCAGCTGGTGCTTCTCCGACACATACAGCTTCCCGTCCACGTACTTGATGCCCATCGGCTCCCTGAGCCCGTCGGCGATCTTCTTGTACGTGACCTTCTCCGGGCCGGTGTCACCGGTGACGTGGTCGAGCAGATACACCTCGCCCTTCGTCTCGGTGCTGCCGCCCCACGTGGAGATCGCGAGCCTGCCGTCGGGCAGCCAGTCCATCGCGGACACCTGCGGCTCGAAGCCCTTGGGGCGCAGCTCGGTCAGCTTGTAGCCGGGGTTGACCTCGGTGAGCGGAAGGCCGTCACCAGGGGTGTCGTACGTTCCCTCGCACTCCTTGCGGCCGGGCGCGGTGACTCGTACGACTCCTGCGTCCGTGCTGAGCACGGAGTTCGGCACGACCTTGAACTCGCTCGCACCCGGCGGCTTCCACTGCAGAGTGACCTGCTGGTCGCCGCCCGCGTCGAAGTGGTCGATGCGCAGCGACTGGTAGCCCGCGTTGAGCGTGATCTTCCCGTCCTTGGGCTCGGCGCCGTGCAGTCCGTCGTGGTCGATGACCTGCTGGTTGCCGAGGAAGAGCCGTGAGCCGTCGTCGCTGATCAGCCGGAAGTCGTACGCGCCCGCTTCCGGCACGTCGAGGTAGCCGATGATCTGCGACACGAAGTTGTTGCTGAAGCCGAATCCTTCGGTCGAGGTCCAGTCGGCCGTCGGGATCAGCTTGTCGACGTTGGGGGTCTGTGCGGGCTTGAGGTCGCACAGCTTGGCCAGCGGGGTCTGCACGTCGAACACCCGGAGGGTGACGCCGGGTTCCTGGGGCGGCAGGTCCGCGAACGGCCGCGGTTCGTCGTCCGCGGCCGCGGCGGGCGTGAGCAGACCGCCGCCGAGCAGGGCGGCGAGCAGCAGACCCGTGGATCTTCGGGCCCTGCGGCGGGGATGGCGGGGTCGGCCGGTCATCGGCCTGGGGCGTGGCTTCACTCTTCCTCCTGCGTGGTTCCGGCATGGGTTACGCAGATCTCTGTGGCAGAGCGACGCTCAGCGTAGGGATGGCGCCGGAGGACGTCCACACTTTGTCCAGAGAAAGGAAAAACCGGCGGGAGGAAGGTGCCGGGTGCGGGCCGCCCAATCGGGCGAATGGCGGCCGATGGTCGGCTGTTCGGACCGGGCGGGCCCGTGGGGCCGCGTTATGTCTGTGGAGTGATCACGCTTCGAGCCCGTGCGTTCCTCGCACTCAGCACCCCGGCCGCCGTTCTCCTCGCCGCCCTCGGCCCGGCGCCGCCCGCCGCGGGCGCCCAGCGGGCACCCTCCCTGGACGCGCGGGTCACCGCCGTCTCCGCGCGTGAGCTGGGCCGCAGCTGGCATCCGGGGTGCCCGGTCGCGCCCGCGGGCCTCCGGCTCATCCGGATGAACCACTGGGGCTTCGACGGCCGTGTCCACGCCGGTGAACTCGTCGTGCGCAAGCAGGCCGTGCGGCCGCTGCTGTATGTCTTCGGTCGGGCCTTCGACGCCCGGTTCCCCCTCCGCCGGATGCGGCCGATGGCGGCGTACGGCGGCAGCGACACGGCGGCCATGAAGGCCGACAACACCTCGGCGTTCAACTGCCGTGCCGTCACGGGCGATGCGTCCAGGCTCTCGCAGCATGCGTACGGGGACGCCGTGGACATCAACACGCTGGAGAACCCGTACGTGGACAGGAACGGCCGCGTCTACCCCGCCGCGGGAGCCGCCTTCCTGGACCGGCGCCGCACCGCGAAGGGCATGATCAAGGCGGGCGACGTCATCACGAAGGCGATGCGCAGGGTGGGCTGGCAGTGGGGCGGGCGCTGGCGGTCCCCGGACTACCAGCACTTCTCGGCCAACGGACGCTGACAGTCCCTTCGGGCCACCGGGGCGTGGGGGGCCGAAGGGACTGATCCGGCTGGGTCCGGGCCGGATTGAGCGTGTCCGTCGGTGTTACGCCGCCGGGTCGATGCGGGACACGGGGCCGCCGAGGTCGAGCACGTACAGCTCGCGGTTGCCGCCCTGCACGAACGAGACGACCTCGCCGCCGTTGACGCCCAGGTCGCTCACCCCGGTCACCTTGCCGTCCTTCATCTGCAGGGCGCGGACGGTGCCGTCGCAGTAGTCGCTGAACAGGTACTGGCCCTTGAGGGCGGGGATCGCCTTGCCCCGGTACACGAAGCCACCGGTCACGGAGCAGCCCAGGCCGTTGCGGTCGTACTCGTGGACCGGCGGCACGTGGTTCGCGGGCTCGGTGCCCTCGCGGAAGGGGTGGGTGCCCTCCATCTGCGACCAGCCGTAGTTCTCGCCGCCCTTGCTGGCCGCCGGGGCCCGGTCGATCTCCTCCCAGGCGCTCTGGCCGACGTCGCCGATGAACACGTCGCCGCTGCCCGCGTCGAACGAGAACCGCCACGGATTGCGCAGTCCGTACGACCAGATCTCGTCCTTCGCCTTCGGGTCGCCGACGAACGGGTTGTCGGCCGGGATCGCGTACGGCTTGCCGCCGCGCGGGTCGATCCGCAGCAGCTTGCCGAGGAGCGTGTCGAGGTTCTGGCCGTTGCCGTGCGGGTCGCCGCCCGAGCCGCCGTCGCCGAACGCGATGTAGAGGTAGCCGTCGGGGCCGAACTTGATGTCGCCGCCGTTGTGGTTCTCGTAGGGCTGCGTCTGGGTGAGGACGGTGCGCCGGGTGTCCGGCTGGAGCTTGCCCTTGCGCACGGCGAACTCGTCGATGGTGCTGGTGCCTTCGAGGTTCGTGAACGAGATGTAGAAGTGCTTGAAGTCCTTGTCGAACGCGATGCCGAGCAGCCCCCGCTCGCCGTCGGTGGTGGTCTCCGAGGAGATGTCGAGGACGGGCTTGCTGAGCCCCTGCCCGGTCAATGTCCGTACGGTTCCCGCGCGTTCGGCGATCCAGACCTTGCCGCCGGGCCCGGCCGTACCGGCGGACGGGTTCTTGGCCGTGGCCACCTTGGTGAGCGCGACCTTCGCGGCCTCGCGCGGGGCGGCGCGTTCGTCGGCGGATGCCGTGGTCAGGGCGAGGGATGCAATGAGGCAGATGGAGCCGATGACCGCCGTACTTCTGGTGCGAACTTTCACCGTGATCCTCCTGGAGGCCGTGTGCAACCGGGGTGGGGGGTTGGTGCGGTGTGCCACTGGCCACGGTGAGAATACTGGGGCAGGAGTTCTTGGTATAGACCATGAACTCGTTGTTCTCCGCCTCGTGCACTGCCTCCGTCAAATGATCATGCTTCACCAGATGGGGGAGGGGAAACGCATGTCCATTCGCATCGCTCGACGGAAGCGCATATTCCGCAGGGGTGGCGCCGTGGCGCTCGGCGTCGCGGTGGCCCTGGCGGGAGCCACCGGCACGGGCGCCGCGGCCGAGGGCTCCGACAGGCCCGGGTCCACCGGCGAGCACGCCGCCACCCAGCGGGCCATCGACGCGCTGGAGCAGGCCGGAATGCCGGGAGTCGCCGCCGAGGTGAAGGACCCGCAGGGCAAGTGGTTCGGATCCGCGGGCTACGCCGACACCGCGACGCAGCGCGAACGCACCGCGGCCGACCACCTGCGTGCGGGAAGCAACACCAAGTCCCTCATCGCGGTGGTGCTGCTGCAGCTGGAGGCCGAGGGGAAGCTGAGCCTGGACGACTCCGTGGAGCGCTGGCTGCCCGGCGTCCTGCAGGGCAACGGCTACGACGGCACCAAGATCACGGTGCGCCAGCTCCTCAACCACACCAGCGGCGTGCACGACATGGTGTCCACGCCGGAGTGGCGGGAGTACATCAACGGCCCGGGCTTCCTGCTCCACCGCTACGAGACGTGGAGCCCCGAGCGGATCGTCGGTCTGGCGCTCAAGTACAAGCCCGACTTCGAGCCCGGCACGAGCTGGAACTACTCCAACACCAACTTCGTGCTCGCGGGCATGCTCATCGAGAAGGTCACGGGCCACACGTACGCCGACGAGGCCGAACGGCGCATCATCAAGCGCCTGAAGCTGCGCGAGACGTCGTTCCCCGGCACCGACCCGAAGCTGCCCGCTCCTTACGCGAAGGGTTACTCCAAGCTGTACGCGGAGAACCCCGGCCCCGAGATCCACGACGCCACGGAGTACAACCCGGCGTGGTCCGGCGCGACCGGCGAGGTCATCAGCACCACGGGCGACCTCAACCGCTACTACAGCGCCCTGATGAAGGGTGACCTGCTGCCGCCCGCGCAGCAACGGGAGTTGCTGAACACCGTCGAGACCGGCACCTTCTTCAAGTACGGTGCCGGTCTGATCGTCCGCACCCTGTCGTGCGGAGTGAAGGTCTACGGCCATGACGGCATCGTCTGGGGCTCGCTGACCAGCACGGCGACCACGGCCGACGGCAAGCACACGCTGACGTTCCACCTCAACGGTGACTGGCTGGAGGACGGCCGACCCTACGAGAACGTCTTCGAAGCGGAGTTCTGCGGCAAGGAGTAGCCCGGAGCGGCGCGGCCCGGCATGCCGCGTCAGGGGATGAGCGCCGGTATCCGTCGGCGCACATCCTCGTACAGGTTCCGCATCGCCATGCGGTAGAGCTCGGACTGGTGGGCGCCGAGGAAGCCGGTGTGCCCGAACACCTCCAGGACCACCATGCCGTGCACATAGCCCCACACGCTCAGCAGCAGGGCGGTCGCGGGCGGCGGCAGCGGCCCGCCGCCCGGCGACGCCTCGTCCGCCGGGGGCCACAGGTGGCCCAGATGCCCCAGGAACGCGGGTGAGAGCAACCGGACGTCGGCGGCCGCCAGTTGCTCCGGCGTGAACCCGCGGAACAGCTCTCGCTCGAAGACCGCGCTCATCCTTCGGTTGGCCTCCGTGGTGGGGCCGTCGACGGGCGCGTGGTAGCCCCGCAGCGGTGCTCCGTAGAGGAGTTGGAACCGCTCGGGGTTGGCGATGGCCCATCGACGGTAACCCTCAGCCGCCACGATCATGCCCGGCAGGTCCGGCTCGTCCGCCTTGCCCGCCTCATCTGCCTTGTCCGGCGCGGTTTCCGTCGCGGCCTGCACGGCGTCGGCCAGGTCGTCGTACGCCTTGGTGATGAGCGCAGTGACGAGGTCGTCCCGGCTCGGGAAGTAGTGGTACAGCGCCTGCACGGTCATGCCGAGGCTCCGGGCCACCGCGCGCAACGACAGCGCGTGCGGGCCGTGTTCGACGATGTGCGACTCGGCGGCGCTCACGATCTCGTGGACGGCGACGGCCCGCCGCCGCTCGCGCAACGACAGCCTGATCGCAGGGGCTTCGTGGGTGGACATACAGCGACCGTACGTCGGTCTCCCTCGTCATGGAACCGAAATCGGGCATCCCGTGAAGAAAATCTAACACTGCTCAATTTTGTTGTGCCCCGCTAGCGTCGGCAACGGCGGCGAGGAGCGCTACACCGCGTGATCGCCCCGCCCGTCGCATGCCGTGTGCACCGCTTGCCGTGTTCATCGCATGCCCATGCACCGCAAGCCCGAAGGAGAAAGCGCGTGTTCGAACGCATAGCCGAGCTGGCGATCCGCCGGTCCCGGCTGGTACTCATCGTCGCCGCAGTGGTCGTGGCCCTCATGGGCGCCTTGGGAGCCGGTGCGTTCGGGAAGTTGCTGGGGGGCGGCTTCGACGACCCGGCCTCCCAGTCCTCCCGGGCCAGGGACGTCATCGACGAGAAGCTCGGCGGGGAGACGAACCTGGTCTTCCTCGTCCGCGCCGCCGACGGCCGCATCGACGCCCCCGCGGCCAAGCAGCGCGGCCGGGCCCTGGTCTCCGACCTCAAGAAGGAGGCGGACCTGCAGAACGTGGTCTCGTACTGGGACACGAACAGCCCCGATCTCCGCTCCAAGGACGGCCGCGAGGCCATCGTGCTCGCCCGGGTGAAGGGCCACGACGCGGAGCAGCAGGAGAACGCGAAGGGCGTCATCGACGACTACGCGGGAACGTACGAGGACACGCTCACGGTCAAGGCCGGAGGCAGCGCGGGCGTGAGCTACGAGATGGGGCCGCAGACCGAGGAGGACCTCGTCCTGGCCGAGACCATCGCCGTGCCGCTCATCCTCCTGCTGCTCCTGGTCGTGTTCGGCACCCTGGTCTCCGCGCTGCTGCCGCTCGCCATCGCGCTCATCGCCATCGTGGGCGTGTTCGCGGAGCTCTACGTGGTCGGCAGCGTCACCGACGTCTCCATCTTCGCCATCAACCTGACCACGGCCCTCGGCCTCGGACTCGGCGTCGACTACGCCCTGTTGATGATCAGCCGGTTCCGTGAGCAGCTCGCGGCGGGGACGGGCGTGGAGGACGCCGTCCGCAAGACGATGAGCACGGCGGGCCGCACGGTCGCGTTCTCCGCGGCGACCGTGGCGGCCGCGCTCGCGGCGCTCATGGTGTTCCCGCAGTACTTCCTGCGCTCGTTCGGCTACTCCGGTGTCGGTGTCGTCGTCATCGCGGCCCTGGCCTCCCTGTTCGTGATGCCCGCGCTGCTCAACGTGCTGGGGCACCGGGTGAACAGCGGGCGGATGCCGTGGGCGAGGCGGGCGCGCTCCGGAGGCCGGGAGTCGGGATGGGGACGTCTCGCCCGCACCGCCATGCGGCGCCCGGCGCTCACCGCGCTGCCCGTGCTCGCGGTGCTGCTCCTCGCGGCGAGCCCGCTCCTCGGCATCACCTTCGGCACGGCGGACGAACGCGTCCTGCCCGAGGACGCCAAGAGCCGTGAGGTCTCGGTGTCGCTGCGGGAGAACTTCGACGGCAACGACGCGGCGGCCCTGCACGTCGTCATCGATCAGGCGGTGGACAAGGCCCCGTTGGCGGCGTACGCGGCGAAGCTGTCCGGTCTCGAGGGTGTCGCCCGCGTCGAGACGAGTGCGGGCGCCTACGCCGACGGGCAGCCGAAGTCGACCGGCCCCGGCAACCCGGCGCTCGGCCGTCCCGCCGCGCAGCAGCTCAACGTGGTGAGCACCCTGACGCCGAAGTCCGACGCGGCGAAGGGCCTCGTGGACGAGGTGCGGGCGGCCGCACCGCCGTCGGGGACGCACCCGCTGGTGGGCGGTGGTGACGCCGAACTGGTCGACTCCAACGCGTCCATCGCAGACCGGCTGCCGCTCGCCGTGGGCCTCATCGTCGTCACCACCTTCCTGCTGCTCTTCCTCTTCACCGGCAGCGTCGTGCAGCCGCTGCGGGCGCTGGTCCTCAACGTGGTCAGCCTGGGCGCGACCGTCGGCGTGATGACGTGGATCTTCCAGGACGGCCATCTCTCCGGGGTGCTCGGCTTCACCGCGCAGCCGATGGAGACGTCGATGACCGTGCTGATGTTCTGCGTCGCCTTCGGTCTCTCGATGGACTACGAAGTGTTCGTCACCAGTCGGATCAAGGAACTGCACGAGCTGGGCGAGGACAACGAGTCCGCGGTGGTGGGCGGCCTCGGGCACACCGGACGCATCGTCAGCGCGGCGGCTGCCCTGATCGCGGTCAGCTTCTTCGCCTTCGGCACGGCGGAGATCAGCTTCATGCAACTCTTCGGCCTGGGCAGCGGGTTGGCCATCCTCATCGACGCCATCGCCGTGCGCGGCATCCTCGTCCCGGCCGCGATGCGCCTGCTCGGCCGCTCCGCCTGGTACGCACCCGGGCCGCTGCGCAGGTTCCACGACCGGTTCGGCCTGAGCGAGGACGGGCCCGCGCCCGCGCCGCGGCGGCCTGTGGCGGTGAACCCGCGGGAGAAGGACTCGGCGGGCATCTGATCCGTACGCCGGGACGCCGGGACGCCGGGACGCCGGGACGCCGGGACGCGACACGGGGCAGGGCCGCCCGTGTCGCGTCCCGGCGTCTGCTGTTTCCCCTCACGTCTCCCTCGTGTCCCCCTCGTGACTTCCGTCACAACGCTCTCGGTATGTGCAGGTGGCACAGTCCGTGGCGTTCGGAATCTCCTGTTCCGCAAAGAAGTTGGGCCGCACGGTTAACCCCGCGCGCGCGACGGCGCGATGTAGGGGCGAGGACGATGTCCTCCCGGGCGCGCAACGGGGCGCCCCGGCCGGCCATGTGAAGCGAAAAGGAGCAGTCCGTGAGGCCTCAATGGGCCGGGCATCCTGCCGAAGGGGGTGCGGGGGGTGACTGAACCGTCTGAGCAGGAGCACCCTCTGGTTGACCCTGCCGAGCTGACAGCCGACTTCGAGACGTTCTTCCGGGACCACAAGAAGGAGTTCCTGAAGTCGGCCGGTTCGCGGGTGCGCAATGTGCACGACGCCGAGGAGATCGTCCTCAGTGCAGGCGAGCGCATCTACTTCAAGTGGGAGCGGATTCAGGCTCATGCGAATCCGGTTGCGTATGCCCACCAGATCCTCAACTGGGAGATAGCCACCTTCTTCCGGAAGCAGGCCCGAATATCCGGCAGGGAGACGCCCTACGGGGAGCTGCCCTTCGCCGATGTACCGGCCGCCGACGACCTGCTCGCCCTCAAGGACTACGAGGAACTGGACCAGGCTCTGGAGCGCCTGGAGGAACGTGCACCCATGCGGGCGGCCTGCGTACGGCTGCGTTTCCTGTGCGGACTGACCAATCGCGAAGTCGGGGAACGGCTGGAGATCAGCCCGGACTGTGTGAAGGTGCACGTGTGCAGAGGCCTCAAAGACCTTCAATCCCTCATGGATCTCCCCACTCGGGGAAAAGGAGATTCCTGATGCTGGAAGACATCCTGCGCAACAGCGCGCAGGAACTGGATCTACAATTCGAAGCCCACGACAGCGACGCCTTCATGCACCGCCTCGCCGTCCGGATCACCCAGGACGCCGCCCTGCCGCCGCGTGTCCAGAGCGGCACCGCTGCCAAGGAGGCCGCCGCGGCCAAGGAGGCCCCGGGGCCCGCACGGCGTACGGGCGCCTCGCGGCCCCGCTCGCGCCGCGGTGTGCGCCGCAGCCCCACGCCGCTCTGCCCACCCGACCCCGCGGCCGCGCCGGACGCGGTCCTTGAGCACGTGCGGGGGCTGTGCAGACAGGTGGTGAGCTCCGCCCACATCGGCTCCCTGGCCGACTTCGCCGACGACTACGACGAGGCCGGGGCGCGGACGTTCGCCTGTCTGCTGTACGTGCTCGACCGGCGCGAGGGCGCGCTCTTCTGGTGGCGGTTCGCGGCCGGTGCGGGCGATCCGCTGGCCGCCTATCTGCTGGCGGCGCACCACGCGGCCGTGGGGACGGTTCCGGAGGCGCGTGTGTGGCGGGCTTTCTCCCGGCTGCTTGGCTTCGCCGAGCGCCACCTCCCCCGCCTGGGGCGGGGTGCCGTGCCCTGCGACGACTCCGGGGCGCGGGAGTTGCTCGGGGGCAACGACACGGTCCTGTGGGCCTTCATGAAGACGGACGACGTGGCGCTCGCGGTGAGTCGGTGAACCACCGCCGGACCGGCCTGCGTACGCGAGCGGGCCGTCCGGCGTACGCCGTCGCGCTCGTCTATAGCAGAAGCAATTCGCGGGTGCGGGATTGTTCGGCGTAGTGGATGCAAAGAGGCCGCAGGGGGTCGACGAAAGTGTCCGATCGGCCCGAAAATGCACTGCAGTTGGGGGCAAATGTCCGAATAGCTTTGCGCATACCGTGTCACTACGCTCACCGAGCGCGAGCCCGTTCTCTTAGCGGGGTCCCGGGCTCGCGCTCTTGATGAATGCAAACCAAGAAAGAGGACGTTACGCATGCCCCATTTCCCTGGCCGCTTCCGGTTCGAGCGCGCTCGGCGCCGAACCGGTCCCGACCATAACAGCGCACCGGTCGCCCCGTATATGACGGGCAACACTGAACACGCGGCAGGCAACAAAACTGGCAACCCGCTGGTCACGGCCTTGCAGGCGCCGCCCCTGATCGTGTTCCACGGCGAGCCGAGCCTCTCCGAAACCGCAGCGTCCCTCGTCATTGCTGCTGTGTGGATGGGCGGGGTGTATCTGCTCGGCCGCACCGGACAGAACTGACGGACCACCGGAGGTCGGCCTGTCCGGCTGGCCTCCGGTGCCACGCCGGTGCCCAAGTTCCCGACGAAAAGGGGATTGGATCACCGGCTCCTGTCACGGAATTCACGGCCGGAGCAGTGCGGTGGTCCGAGGCTTTGGCCACCACTTTTGCCAGGAAGGGACCCATCATGAATCAGCCGAATATGCGAGAAAGGGTGTGCCCGCAGTGCGGCAACACCTGGATTTCGCAGGGAGCCGGACGCCCCGGCACCTACTGCGGCACCAAGTGCCGCCAGGCGGCCAACCGCGAGAGCAGGAAGAGCCGTCCGGAGCCGCCCGACACCCGGCTCGTCGACGAGCAGCTCCTCCAGGACTTCCACGCCATCCAGGACGAGGTCGAGGAACTGCTCGGCTCCCTCGACTACTCCGGTGCGCCGCCCGAAGACCCCCTGCGCATCCTGGTGCGCATCCAGCAGCGGCTGGACGCCGTCACCATCGGCCTGGTCGGCCGCGCCCGGGCCCGCGACGCCAGTTGGACCAATGTCGGCGCGGCCATGAACCTGACCCCGGACACGGTCCGCCACAAATACGCCACTGCGATGGAGCGCTACCAGCGCAAGCGGGCACCCCGTTCGCAGCGTCCGGCGGGGCCCACGCCGCGCAGACCGGCGGCGCCCGACGACGGACCGGGCCCCGGTCCCGTCCGCTACATGATCACCGGCACCTTCGGTCAGCACGCCGACGAGGAGGGCGCCGATGTCGTCGTCTGCGCCGAAGAGCTGGCCCCCGCCCTGGCCTCCCTGCACCGCGCCAGCGGCCGCACGCTGCGTTCGGTCGCCGAGCAGGCCCGCCTCTCGCCGGGCTATGTCTCGCGCATCATCGCCGGTGAACGCCTGCCCTCCTGGTCCGTCGTCTGCCGCCTGGCGCGTGCCTGTGGTGCGTCCCCTGGCCAGCTGCGGCCGTTGTGGGAGAGCGCCCTGACCCGCCGCGGCGCGAAGAGGAACGCGACGCCCTCCCTACATGCGGCGCTGCGCTATCTGTACCGCCGAGCCGGACGCCCCGATCCGGCCCAACTGGCAGCGGAAAACGGTCATCTGACGGCCCAGCAGATCACTGCCATGCTGGAGAGCGCCGCGGTGCTGGAGTGGGAGACCGTCCAGGAGCTCGTCTTCGCCCTGGACGGTGAAGCCGCCTACTTCGAGCCGCTCTGGCACACCGCCGTGCAGAACGGCCTGTCGCTGACCGGCCGAGCCCTGCCGCTGCCCCCACTCGCGTACCCGAGTCGCGGCACGACGGGCCCCGTCGCGGTCTTCCGGCTGCTGACCCAGTTCAACGGCGTCCTCAAGAGCAACCCGCTGCTCACTGAGAACATGCGGATGCAGGTGCGCCGCACCATTGCCCGACGGGCGAGAGCCGCGGCCATCTGAGGGCGCGGGGGCGCGGGGGTGGCTGGGGCAGATGACGACCAGACGGCTGGACGCAGCCTCCCTGCTGGACGCAGCCTCCCTGCTGGAAGCGGCTTCCCTGCTGGTCCCGGAAGACGTGGCCACGGGTAGCGACATCACGGTTAACGACGTCTGGGAGTACCTCGCCCACGACGACTGGGAAGTGGCCCTGGCCCTGCTGGAGGAACTCGGCGGCGACACCGACTCGCTCCCGCTCGACTTCTGGGAGTCCCTCGCCACCGCCGCCGAGCAGGCGCGGCTGGCGCGGAGCGCGGCCTGGTGCCGCTGGCGCTGTCACGAGACACGCCAGGGCATCGTCATCCGAGCCGACCTCACTCTCACCCCTGCCGACGAGGGCCGCCGAAAGACACCGTTCCCGGGGGCAGGCGTCCTTCGGCCCCTGTGGAACATCGGGCGCCGCACGGCAACAGGCGAACTCGACCTCTGCGTCGCCGCTCTCTGGGCGGAATTCGCACCCTTCGTGGACCCCGGCGGACAAGCATCGGTACGCCTCGCCCCACTCACCCCGGTGCAGTGGCAGCACCTGCGACCCGGTCAAGTGATCACCATGCGCGAGGACCGGACCGTCGCAGGGACGGCGGTGGTCCGCTCGCTTCGTCCTGTCCACGGACACGTCGGGGAGACCACGATGGTCCAGACGGAGCAGGGAGGCTGCAAGAAGTAGAGCGCTCACGCTTCAAGCGACCGACGCGGGTTACACAGTGTCTGAAGTCCCTGATGGCCGGGACTGGGCACAAAAGGGTGGTCGGAGCGCGTGGTGGAGCGGTTGCGTAGAGGTGGAGCCTGGGTGGGGCGGGTGTGGGGTTCGTCCGGGCACGAGCGTCGTACGGTGCTTCTCGTCGCGAAGTGCATGCTGGCGGCGACGCTGTCGTGGTGGATCGCGCACGACCTGCTGGCCGCCACGTCACCGGCGTTCGCACCGTTCTCCGCGGTGCTGACCATGAACGTCACGCTCCAGAGGTCGGTGTGGGAGACGCTGCGCTACATCGCGGCGGTCGTCGTCGGCGTGGCGGTTCAGGCGGCGATCGGCTTCACGGCAGGGCCCGAGCTGTTCGCCTTCGCCGTGGTCGCCGTCATCGCGCTGAGCCTGGGCCAGTGGACGGCGCTGGGGGAGCAGCGCTCCCAGGTCGCCACCGCGGCGTTCTTCGCCTTCTCCACGTACACCGCCGCCGACACGAACGCCGACAGGGCCCAGCAGCTCGGGCAGATCGTCCTCCTCGTCCTCATCGGCTGCGGCGTCGGGCTGATCGTCAACCTCTGTATCGCGCCGCCACTGCGCTACCGCAGCGCCGAGCAGGGCCTGCACGCCCTTGCCGCCGAGATGGAATCCCTGCTCGACGACATGGCCGACGGCCTGTGCAGTGGTGACGTGGCCGCCGAGCGCGCCGAGCAGTGGCGCAAGGCCGGCGAGCGCGTGCAGGCGGCGGTGGGCCAGGCACGGGCCGGGCTGAGCGCGGCGGAGAACAGTCTGCCCTTCAACCCCCGCCGCCTGCTGCCCGCCCACCGCGGCTACCTCTCCTTCGGCCGCTACCGGCAGGTGCTTGGCGCCATGGAACGCGCGGTCTACCAGCTGGCCTCGCTCACCCGCAGCCTCGGCCGCTGGCGCGAGACCGAGGACACCTACACGTACGCCCCCGCCCTGGAGGTCTACGCCGACTTCGCCGCGAGCCTGCGCGACATCGTGCACGTCATCGCCGAACTCGACACCGACACGCTGGCCGACCAGGCCGAGGAGATGTGCGCCCTCGCCACGACCGCCCAGGAGGCGCTCCAGAAGGTCCTCGACGTCGCGCTGAAGTACGGGCTGCCGCTGGCCGACGCGACCCGCCCGTACGGCGTCCTGATCGTCGAGGCCACCCGGCTGATGGAGGAGTTCCAGAACACCTGCGACGTACTCCAGGACACCGCGGACGCCTGAGCGGCACGCGACTCCGGCCGTCCGCCCGGTTCTGGATCACTGTCCGGACTCGGTCATAAGCTGGGCGGCATGAGGACGCGACCCACGTTGACCTGGGAGCCGCAGGGCGACCTGCCGCCCGCCTCGACCGACCTGTCGGCGGTCGTCGCCGCGGTGCGGGCGGGAGGCGTTGTGGTGCTGAGCGGAGCGGGCCTGTCGACGGAGTCCGGCATCCCGGACTACCGCGGCGAGCACGGCGCGTTCCGCCGCAACCACGTGCCCATGACGTTCCAGGAATTCACCGGCAGCGACCACGCACGCCGACGGTACTGGGCCCGCAGCCAGCTCGGCCTGCGGTCGATGGCGGGAGCCAGCCCGAACAGCGGCCACCGGGCCGTCGCGGCGCTGGCAGGAGCGGGCCTCGTCACCGGTGTGATCACCCAGAACGTCGACGGGCTGCAGCAGGCCGCCGGAACGCCGGACGTGGTGGAGCTGCACGGCAGCCTGAGCCGGGTGATCTGCCTGGACTGCGGCGCGGCCAGTGACCGCTCGACGCTCCACGACCGGCTGCGAAAGGCCAACCCCGGGTTCGAGGCGGTCGCCGAGCGGCACCGCGCCGCGCAGGTCAATCCGGACGGTGACGTGGACCTGCCCGAAGATGCGGTCGACGGGTTCCGGACGGTGGCGTGCACGGTCTGCGGCACCGGGATCCTCAAGCCGGACGTGGTGTTCTTCGGCGAGAACGTCCCGCCCGAGCGGGTGGCGGCCTGCCGGAGCCTCGTCGACGGAGCGACCACCGTGCTGGTCCTTGGCTCCTCCCTCACGGTCATGTCCGGCCTGCGCTTCGTGCGCCAGGCGGCACAGTCCGGGACCCCGGTCCTGATCGTGAACCAGGGCCCCACCCGCGGCGACCGCTGGGCCACCCGCATCGACCTCCCCCTGGGCCGAGCCCTGACCGACGTGGTGGCCCAGGCGCTCCCGGCGGCATGACGCGACCCCGAGAGCGGCGGGTTGGACATCCCGGGGCCACCTCTGGCAACGTCGCCCGTCCGTTCCCGGACCCGAGGGGAGAGACACGATGATCGAAGTGAGCACGCGCAGCGTCAAGGAAGCCGTGGCCGCCGAGCAACTGCGTGCCGACACCACGACGCTCGACATTCCAAAGGGTTTCGACCTCTGGACACCCGAGGAGATCGCGGAGTGGCTCGACGGCGTCGAGGACGACCCACGAGTCTCCGACGCCGACTTCTATGCGGCGCAGCAGGCGGTGCAGCGGGTGCTGGACGCCTGACCTCCGCCCTTCACGGCAGGCGTACCGCTCGCAGGACCGTGTCCTGGGTGTGGTGCGTGTCGGCCGGGGCCGGGGTCGTGCGGGGGCGGGTCTCGTCGATCAGGACGGTCCAGGCGGGGCCGAGGAGCGGGACGATGTCGTCCGACTGGTAGTAGTCGGTGGGGTCGAACTCCTCCGAGCGGTGGTGGACCAGGTCCGCGAGGGCGTGGCTGCCGAAGAGCAGGGTGCCGCCGGGCGCGACGGCGTCCAGCAGGCCGTGCAGCGCCGCGTGGCCCTCCTGGCGGCGGAGCGGGAAGTACTGGAGGGACACCAGGTCGAAGGGGCCTGCCGGAGGTGGCGTGGTGCTGAGGTCGACCTGGGTCCACGTCACTCGGTCCTGGGCGTCGTCGACGGCGGCGGTCTTGGCGGCGCGTTGCAGGGCGACCTCGGAGACGTCGGCCGCGGTGACCTGCCAGCCGCGCCGGGCCAGCCAGAGCGCGTCGGCGCCCTCGCCGCATCCGACGTCGAGTGCCCGGCCGGGCGGCAGGTCGCCGACCTCGGCGATGAGCACGCCGTTGGGGTTGCCGCTGAAGATCTGGTCGCGGCTGCGGTACATGTCGTCCCAGCGTTCGGCGTCCATGCCACCCGGTCCTCTCGTCGTTCTTCGGTGAGGGAGCGGTCCGTGTCGCCGTCGCCATCGCCTTCACCGCCTCCGACGACAAAGTGCCCCCCTGTGGGCCAGGGGGCAAAGTTCTTTGCGAAAAGCGCAAAGGGGCGAGTTCAGCTGGAGACGGGCGGGGCCTGCGGATCCACCTCGCAGTGGTCCAACGAGTCGACGAGACCCCCGCCACCGATCTCCACCCGGGCGGTCGCCTTGCCCTTCCCGGGGACCTTGACCTTCTCGCTCTGCTCGATGATGGTGAGGCCCTTGGCGTCCACGAAAGTGACCGAGACCCAGAAGCGGCCCGCCTTGGCGTTGTTGTTCGTGACCTTCACGGTCGCGTACGGCGCCGCCTTGGTCGCGCAGCGCACCAGCTTGGCCTTCCCGTCCTCCGTGCGTCCGTCGCCCCCGGGTGAACTGGAGGCGGTGGAACGGTCGTTCGGCAGCCGCCTGCGGGTGCCGCCGCTGCCCCCGTCCGTGCTCCCGCCGCTGCTGCCGTACATGTCGTCATCGTCGTCGTAGCCCGAACCGGATGTCGTCGAGCCGGACGATCCCGAGCCGGAAGAGCCCGAGCTGCTCGACGACGACGAACTGTCGTGGTCCTGGCTCGAGTTGCTGCAGCCGCCTCCGCCGCCGCCCCCGCCACCGTGACGACTGCCGCCACCATGACCGCGTCCCGTCGTGAAACCCGTCAGCGCGAGCGACGACAGTGTCAGTACGGCTGTGACCTTGAGTATGCGCCCCCTGTTTGCCATCCGATCATTGTCGTGAACCGGTCACCTCTCTGGCAAATGGGCGCGGCAGGAAGTGCCGCGGCAGGAGGTGTTACGCCGCGGGGTCGCGGTCGGACGTCGGCCAGAGGTACGGCAGGTCGTCGGGGACGTCGGGGAAGAGCGGGACGTAGATCTCCGGTGCTTTGCGTGCCAGCGCGGACCGGTGGCTGCGGTGGAAGGCCGGGTCGCCGAGCCAGGGAGGCAACTCGTCCTCGTCGGCGAGCTGCTCCTGGGCGCGTACGTCGGCGCCGGGGCTGTGCCGGGCGAAGTCGGTGAGCATCGTGGCGGCGCACGTGTCGGGGTGTCCGTCCGCCACCCACACCGCGCACACGTCGAGGCCGTAGCGGACCAGGGCCTCCTCGTAGCCGGTCCACATGCGGACCGCGGGGTGGTGGCGCCATCCATAGCCGGGCACGGTCAGGCCGCGCAGCACCTGGAGGGCCTCGACCCGCTGCTTGCCCAGGCGGGCCCGGTCCAGGACCGTGGCGGATCGGGTGAAGTCGGAGTACGGGAGGAACGTCTGCACGCAGCATCCCTACCGCGACACACCTGTTCCCACCCGTTTCCTGCGCCCATCGGGTACGGCTCGCGGTGCCGGTCACGGCAAGGGGCCGCCGCGGGCGGTGACCCACAGGTCGTACCACTCCTCGTGGGTGAGCTCGGGCTCGCGGCTCACGGCGTCGTGGCAGGCGAGGATGCGTTCGGGGCGGCTGGTGCCGATGACGGGGGCGATGCGGGCCGGGTGGCGCTGGAGCCACCACAGCAGGATCGTCTCCGGCGTCGTCCGTTTGCGTTCGGCGAGGTCGGCGACGAGCTGCGCGGCCGGTGAATCGAGCGCGCCGGTGTAGCGGCCCTGGGCGAGGGCGCCCCAGGCCTGGACCTGGATCTCGCGGGCGGTGCAGTACTCGACGGTTCCGTGCGGGAAGCCGTTCGCGGCCGCGGCCGGGGTGTTCACGAGGACGCCCGCCTCGACCCAGTCCCTGCTGCTCAGGCTCATCTCCAGCTGGTTGGCCACCAGCGGGAGATCGAGGTGGGCCTGGAGGTGCTGGATCTGCGCGGCGCTCATGTTGGACACGCCGAAGCGGCGCACGAGCCCCTGGCCGTGCAACGAGGTGAGGGCCTTCGCGATGTCCTGCGGGTCCGCCAGCGGATCGGGGCGGTGCAGCAGCAGTACGTCGATCACGTCGGTACGCAGCCGGGTGAGGCTCTCCTCGACGCTGCGGACGATGTGCGGCGCCCGCAGGTCGTACATGCCGGGGTGCCGCCCGTCGGCCTGCCGGATGCCGCACTTGGTCTGCAGGACGATCCGCTCCCGCAAGTCGGGCGCCCGGGCGAGGAGTTCGCCGAAGACCGCCTCCGCCTTGCCGCGCCGGTAGATGTCGGCATGGTCGAACGCCGTGATGCCGATGGCCAGCGCGGCCTCGACGGCGGCCTCGGCGTGGGCGATGTCCGCGGTGGTGTACGGGTCGCTGTCCCAGGTGCCGCCGAGCCCCATGCACCCGTACAGCGGTCGCCCGGCGGGTACGTCGGTCTGTGCAGTCATGCGTCGCCTTCCCTCGTGTCGCCCTTCCCGGGGCACGGCTCCGCGGCTCTTCCGCTCACGTCGTCGCTCCTGTCGCTCACGTCATGCCCGGGAACCGCACCGTCACGCGTGGCCGTCCGCCCCATGGCCCGGAATCAGTCCTGCTGCCGACGGCCTTGGGGCAGAATCGGTGGGGCACGACCCACCCCGGAACGAGGAACGACCCAGGCACCGTAAAGGAGACCGTGGCCGATACTCCGAAACCCGGCCGACACGGCAGGCTTTCCGTCATGCGCTCCGCGGTCGACGGTGTCCGCATCGTCGCGCTGCACGGCGAAATCGACCACGCCGTCAAGGACGAGCTCAGCCGGACCCTGATCCCCACGGACGGCGCGACGCCGCCGCGCACCGTGGTCGATCTCAGCGACGTCACCTTCATGGACTCCAGCGGCATCAACGTCTTCATCGACGCGCAGCACGCCGTCACGGACGCCCAGGGGTGGCTGCGCCCATGAGCCCGTACTGCGCGTCATCCGGCTCATCGGCCTGGACGCCGTGATCCCCTGCCACCCCACCCTCGAACAGGCCAGGACCGCCTGACGGCCAGGGACTTGTGGCACAGGCTCTCAGGGAGCCTCGCCGGACGCCCCGGCGCCTTCGACCGCGGCGCGCCTGATCTTGCCCATGGAGCTCTTCGGCAGCGAGGCGACGAAGTCGACCGCGGCGGGGACCTGGTGGGGCAGGAGCCTGGTGCGGCAGTGGGCCGCCAGCTCCGTCGCCCGCAGCGGCGCCCCGGCCACGACGGTGGCCCGTACGCGCTCGCCGGTGCCGTCGATCGTCTCGCCCCAGACCACCGCCTCGACGACCGAGGGGTGGGCCAGCAGGACCTGCTCCACTTCGACGGGGTTCACCTTCTTGCCGCCCACGTTGATGAAGGAGTCCTTGCGCCCGACCAGGTGCAGATGGCCCTCGGGGCCGAGGCGGGCCACGTCGCCGGTCCGGTACCAGCCGTCGTGGAAGGCGCGCCGGGTGGCGTCGGGGTGGCCGAGGTACTGCAGGAACATCGCGGGTGTCCGTACCAGCAGCGCCCCTTCCTCGCCGCGCGGCACCTCGTCCCCCCGCTCGTCGACGATGCGAAGCCGTACGCCGGGCATGGGACGGCCCACGCCGAGATCCGCCCCTGAGCCGTCCTCGGGTCGCCGCGCGGCGATGACCCCGGCCTCCGTGCAGCCGTAGACCTGCTGGATGTCCAGGCCGAGCCGCTCCCTGGCCCGCTGTGCCACGGCGGGCGGCAGCGCGGCCCCCGAGGAGAGGCACAGCCGGAGGGCGTCGGGCGGCCGCGGCGCAGCCGATCCCGCACCGGCCGCCCGGGTCGTCAGGTCGTAGGCCATGGGGGCGGCGACCAGCACCGTGCAGGCGTGCTCGTCCAGGGCCCGCAGGAGGCGTGCGGGGGTGAAGCGGCCGAGGAGGACGAGCTCTGCCCCGGCCCGCAGGGCGGTGACCAGTCCGGCCACCAGGCCGAAGGAATGCAGCAGCGGGACGGCGGCCAGGATGCGGTCGTCCTCGGTGATCCCGTAGGAACGGGCGTAGCTGTCGCCGCCGTTGACGAGGTTGCGCTGGGTGTGGACGGCCGCCTTGGGCTCTCCGGTCGAGCCGGAGGTGTACTGGTGGAGGAAGGGGGCGTCGGGCGCGGCAGCTGTCGGCGGCTCCTCGACGTCGGGCTCCCGTGGGGGGGCGTCGCCCGGGTCCTCCACGGGGATGAGGGCGCAGTCGAGGGGACCCGGGTCCTTGGCACCGTCGAGCGCGGTGAGCCGCGCCGCGTGCCCCACGACGGACAAGGGGCCCAACGTATCCCGCACGGACATGAGTTGGGACCGGGGAGTGCCGGGTTCGAGGGGGACCAGGCGCAGCCCGAGACGGGCTGCGGCGAGGAGGGCGACGACGGATTCCGGGGTGTTCTCGACGAGCAGCCCCGCCGTGCCGTGCTCCGTGACACCGAGAGAGCAGAAGCGGCGCGCGGTGGACCGCACCTTCTCGTGCAGCTCACCGTAGGTCAGGACGGCGTCCTCACCGCGCACGGCGACAGCGTCGGGGCGGGCCCGGCAGGCGCTGTCGAGCAGGTCTTTGAGGGTGGTGGGCTGCGGGGTGGACCGGTCAAGCGGGGTGAGCCGGTTCGCTTCGCTGTCAGACGCGGTGGCCATCGATCACGCTCTCCTCTCCGTTCGCGGCGGGCGGGGCACCCTGCCCGTCCCGCTCCGGGTGTCCGTTCGCCGACGCCGCCGCCCGCGCGTACGGCGCGGCTGCGGACGGCCGTGCGCCCGGGTCGTCCGCGGGGTCCTCGTCGGGCTGCTGGTGGCGGAAGTAGCGGTCGTAGAGGCGGCTGTAGGCACCGCCGCGCGCCAGCAGCGTCGTGTGGTCGCCCTCTTCGATGAACCGGCCGTCGTCGACGACGACGATCGTGTCCGCCTTGCGGACGGTCGGCAGGCGGTGCGCGACGACGATGGTCGTGCGGTCCGCGGCGAGCGTCTCGAGACCCTCCTGGATCTGCGCCTCCGTCAGCGGGTCGATGCTGGCGGTGGCTTCGTCGAGAATCAGCACGGGGGCGTCCTGGAGGAAGACCCGGGCCAGGGAGACGATCTGCCGCTGGCCGGTGGAGAGGTTCCGCCCGCCCTCGTCGGTGGGGGTGTCCAGGCCGTCCGTGAGCTGTTCCAGCCAGTCGCCGCCCGCCACCGCACGCGCGGCGGCCTCGATCTCGTCCCGCCCGGCACCCGGTCGCCCCCGGGCGATGTTGTCCGCCACCGTCCCGGAGAAGAGGAACGGCGTCTGCGTCACCACGCCGAGGCAGCGCCGGTACTGGTCGAGGTCCAGGGTGCGCACATCGAGACCGTCGACCTCGATGCTGCCCTTCTGGAACTCGTACGCGCGCATGATCAGCCGCACCACGCTGGACTTGCCCGCCCCGGTGTGCCCGACCAGGGCCACGGTGCGGCCCGCCGGGATGGTGAGGCTCACGTTGTCGAGTACGGGATGCTCGGCGTCGTAGCCGAAGTGGACGTCGCGCAGGGTGATCTCGCCGCGCAGGCGCGGCACCGGGATCCGGTCGCGCTGCCCCACCGTCGACTCGCGGTCGACCAGGGCGAAGACCCGCTCGCCCGCGGCCAGGCCCTGCTGGAGCTGGCTCCAGAAGGAGGCGATGCTGGTGAGCGGCGACCAGAACAGGGCCAGGGCCTCCAGGAACAGCACCCACTCGCCCGCCGACACCGAGCCCGAGTCGACGCCGTGGCCGCCCACCAGGACCACGGCGACCGTGCCCAGCCCGGTGAGGGAGATCAGCAGTGGGAAGATGCCGCTGAACAGCCGGTTCAGCCGCACACTGGCCCGGAACCACTGCCGGTTGACCTCGTGCAGCCCGGCCTGCGCGGACTGCTGGTGGCTGTGGTTGCGCGCCACGGCGATGCCCCGCAGCGTCTCCTGCACATATCCGTTGACCTCGGCCAGCGCCTGCTGCTGCCGCAGCGATGCGCTGCGCGCCGCGCGCCGGAAGGCGAGGCTGACGGCGACGATGACCGCGGCCACGAAAGCCGTCACCAGGGCCAGCGGCACATTGATCACGAAGAGCGCGGTCAGCAGGATCACGATCATCAGCACTTGGCCGAGGAGGCTGAGCATCAAGGTGATCAGCGTCGCGAACGCCTGTGTGTCGTTCGTGACGCGGCTGACCACCACGCCGGTGGGGTGGGCGTCGTGGAACGCCATGTCCTGGCGCATCGCCGCCGCGAACGCATGCTCCCTCAGCTTGAGCACCACGTCCCCGGCCATCGCTCCGGCTGCGCGCTCCTGGAGCACGTTCAGCAGCCAGGCGCCGATGCCCGCGACGAGGATCGCCGCGATCAGCAGCACGAGACGCCCGTCGCTGTCCTCCTCCAGGGCCGAGTCCACGGTCCGGGCCAGCAGCAGGGGAACGGCGCTGCCCGCCGTGGCGGCGACGATCACCGCGATGGTCACGAAGGCCAGCGCCGGGCCCTTGCCGCGGAAGTACGGGGCGATACGGCGGGTCAGCTCGCGGTCGCCGTAACGGCGGTCGTAGCCCTCCGGGTCGAGGCCCTCCAGCAGATGCGCCATCAGTGGCTCTCCTCCTTGGCGCCCGCGGAGTCCGGACCCTCGGGTGCCGGCTTGCTCAGGTAGGGCGCGAAGATCCTGCGGTACAGAGAACAGTCCCGCAGGAGCTGTTCGTGGCTGCCCTGGTCGACGATCCGGCCGGCGTCCAGGACGAGGATGTGGTCGGCCGCCCGGATGCGGGACAGCCTGGGCGTGACCAGGAACGTGGTGCGCCCGTCCGAGGCCTGACGCATGGCGCGCTGCACCTCGTACTCGGTGGCGCTGTCGACGGCGCTGGTCGCGTCGTCCACGGCGAGGATGCGGGGGTCGGCGATCAACGCGCGCGCGATGGCGACGCGTTGGCGCTGTCCGCCGGAGAGGGTGGCGCCGCGTTCGCCGACGACGGTGTCGTAGCCGTGCTCGGTCGCCATGATGAAGTCGTGTGCCTGCGCGATGCGGGCCGCGGCCTCGATGCGGGACCGGTCGGTGCCGTTGTCCGAGCCGAGGCTGAGGTTCTCCGCGATGCTGCGGGAGAAGAGCATCACGTCCTGCTCGATGACCGAGGTGCACGAGCGCAGTGCCCCGATGTCCCAGTCGGTGGTGGGGACGTCGTCGATCAGGACGCGTCCCTCGTCGGGTGAGTAGGTGCGGTTCAGCAGGTGCAGCAGGGTGGACTTGCCGCTGCCCGTGGCGCCGACGACGGCCACGGTGGTGCCGGGGGCCACGCGGAAGGAGACGTCGCGCAGGACCGGCTTGCCGGGTTCGTAGCCGAAGGTGACGCCTTCCATGGCGACTTCGCCGGTGATGGGCGCGACATGGCGGCCGCTGCGCTCGTCCTCGCCCTCGGGGTCGTCGACGACCTCCTTGATGCGCTGCGCTCCCGCCATGCCCAGATAGATGAGCCCGAGGCTGAAGGACGCCAGCTGGGTGGGGGCGCGCAGGGTGCCCATCAGGCCCAGTACGGCGACGAGTTCGCCGATGCTCAGTGAACCGTCGCGCAGCAGGATCACGGAGTGCACCAGGGCGCCGACGGTGGCGAGGGTCAGCAGCAGCGGGGACAGGGCCAGCGCCTGGGTGCGGATCTGGTGTACGGAGGCGTCCCGGTAGGCCCGCGCCAGCTCGGAGAACCGGGAGCGCTCCTCGTCGGCCCCGCCGGTCGACCCCACGACCTCGATGCCCGCGATGCTCTCCGAGGCCTGGGCCGTCATATCGCCGAAGCGCTCCCGCGCGACGTCGGACACGGGCTCGAGGCGCCGCCCGTGCTCGGCGAGGGCCAGCGCGAACAGCACGACGAAGACGACGGGGGAGAGCAGCAGCCGCGGGTCCACCAGGGCGATGAAGACGATCGGCATCAGGATGTTCAGCGCGAGGTCGACGGCCAGGTCGAAGCCGGGCGACACCATCAGGTTCAGCGATTCCGCGTCGCCGGTGGCACGGGCGGACAGGTCGCCGACGCGTCGCCGGTTGAAGTAGCCCTGGCTCTTGCGCAGCAGACTGGCGAAGACCTGGGCGCGCGCGTTGCGTTCGAGCCCGCTGGCGAAGGATTCCAGACAGTACGTGGACATGATGCCGCCCAGCGCCCGGACGACCACGAGCACGAGCAGCCCTACGGCGATGGCGTGGAAGGTGCCGAAGTCGGGCGATCCGTCGTCCTGGTCGAGGATGGCGTCGAAGGCGAGGCCGGTGACGAGGGGGATCGCCGCGGTCAGGGCCTGCCAGGCCAGACTGCCCAGCAGGAACAGGGCGATGTACGGCCTGAAGGGCCGCATCTGCGCCAGCAGCCAGCGGGGGACGCTGCTTTGCACGCCGGGGGCCGCGTCTGCGGAGGCCCCGGCGTCTGTGTGCGTGTGCGTGTCCGTGCCCGTGGCTGCCTCCCCGCCCGGTTTGGTCTCGGCGGTCATCGGCGCTCCTTCTCCGTGTCGGGGGCCGTAGCGTCCCCGGGCCCGGAGAGGTCCGGAAAAGGCAATCGACGCATGGTTTTCGGCCATCATTTAGCGAATTGCTGGGTGTGTGGCTCACAGGGCTTTCCGGCCGCCAATGTGAATTCGATGTGGCCGGAAGTGGAGTGCCTGTGGAGTTGGTCGTCGCCCGCGGTCGCCTTCCCGCGCAGGTCATGGGCGTGCAGGTCGCGCACAAAGATCCGCGCGCGGGCGGGGGCGGTCACGAGTGGCTCCCCCGGCGCGCAGTGAGGTGGCGTGATCGAAGCCGTCTGCGATCAGGGGAAGTTGAGGGTCGTCCCTGCTCAGGGGTGTCTTGCTGGGGTTGAGGGTCGGATCTGCGGCGGCGTGGATTGCCCTGGCGTGCAAACGGGCCGGTCCTGGTCGTGCCGTGGCATGGAAGCTACTTGTTTTCACCCGAAAAAGAAAGTCCGCTCCGAGTCTGTGCGAATAGCCCCGAGTTGAAAATTAAATCACCAGGTGAGGAGGTGTTCGGCCGCCCTTTTCGGGCCGCCCGGCCTGATCGTGGCGCGTCAAGTCGAATGGTTGAAGTCGCTTGAATCGTCTGGGTACTGTGATGAGTGTCCAGTGCTGAAAAGCGCTTGCTACTGCGTGCCTATTGCAGGTGTGCGCGGTAGTAGGCCTGCCACGGCCTGCCAGTGGACGGCGCGGGGCGGCGTCAACTCCCCACGTCGGATACGGCCGGGCGAGTGGCGACAGTGAGGAGGAATGCGAGTGAGCCAGACGCTGTGCCACCCCCCGTATCCAGGAGAGCAGCTCGTGGTGACCACTCTCGTGCGCAACGGATTCCTGCAGCTCGGGCTGCGCGCCGCGCTGTCGACGACCCCCTTGGTCAGGGACGTCAGACACTGCGGCGACTGGGGCGAGGTGGAGGAGACTTTAGGCAAGAGCCAGGTCGATGTGCTGTTCCTGCACGAGAAGGACTACAGCCCCGGTCGAGACGTACTCATGGATGCCAGGCGTCGGCGACCGAAGGTGCTGCTTCTGCTCACGAGTACGGACGTCCCCGAGGAAATACTCGCGGCTCCCTCGGTTCCCGATGGATTCCTGGTCGAGAATGAGTTGACCGCCACCGCGGTCGAGGACGCGCTGCAGGGAATAGTGGCGGGAGAGGTGCCCATGCCCACCTCCGTCACCCGGGCGCTGCTGCACCGCGTCCGGGAGCCGGAACAGCAGCGTTGGCGCCGCGTCGGCAATCTGACCGGCCGGGAGAACGAGGTGCTGCCGCTGCTCGCCGAAGGGCTGAGCAACAAACAGATAGCCCGGCGCCTCGGCATCTCGAGCCACGGCGTCAAACGCATCGTCGCCAGCCTCCTGCTCAAGCTGGGCGCACCCAACCGGACGGCCGCGGTGGTCACCGCCATACAGAACGGTCTCATCGCCTGACGGTCCTGCCCGCTCGGCGGCCGGTGCTGCCGGCGCCGCCAGTGCTGTCTGTGCTGTGCGCGCCGACCGCGCCCGCCGTGCTGTGGAGCGCGTGTCACCGGGCGGGCAGGACCCGCCTCTTTTCCGGAAGCCCGGCCGGTAGTCCGGAAGTCCGTACGTCGTGCGTTACTGCTTTTTCAAATATCGGGAAATCCGGATGCCGCCTGGCTCGGGGCATGCGGATTTCCCGCATGCATCCGATACTCGTGGTGCCCGAATGATGTGGCAAGCCCCCAGTGGGCGCCCGTTCGGTGCGCCAGATCGGGCAGCCCCACACGGTGAATTGTGCCCGAACGGTCAGCCCCGAAAGCGCGGGTGCCGTTCGTGCGGAGCCGGCGCTACGGTGAATCCGGGCGGGCAGCCCGCGGGTACTCGACTCGCCGAACGTTCGGGCGCGAATCCCGATGCGGTTCTCCGCGGGGCGTCATGCCGCGCCGGACTCCCGCATCCACCCCCTCCCGCAGCACGCCTCGACGTGCTGGAAAGGACCGCGCCGTGGCCGAATTCGTCCGGCACCGCATCCCCTTCGCTGGACGACGGGCCGTCACCGCGCCCGCCACCTGTGCCCAGCGGCACATATGGAACTTGATGCAGCGTCAATTACCCGACGCCGCCTTCTACGACGTGTGCTTCCCGGTGCCCCTGCCCGGCCACGGCACCACCGAGGACCTCCTCGACGTCTTCGCCGAACTGCTCGCACGCCACGAGTCGCTTCGCACCGGGTTCCACCGGGACGTGGACGGCGCTCTGGTCCAACAGGTCGTGGATGCCGCGGAGTTCGAGGCCGAGGTCTGGACCCTGCCCCCCGACGGGGACCCGGACAGCGTGCTGCAGGCCTGGGAGCGCAGGATGCGGCACACCGCCTTCGACCCCGCGCAGGCCCCGCTGATCCGGTTCATGGTCACCGTCGTCGACGGCGCTCCGGTGCTCGCCGCGTTCTGCGTCTCCCACCTCGCCGTGGACCTGACGTCGGTACGGCTGCTGGCCGATGAGATGACGCGGCTGCTCGACGCGCGTGCGGCGGGTCGCCCCTTGCCGCCCGCCGTACCGTCACGACAGCCCGTAGAGCAGGCGCAGTGGGAGAACTCCCCGCGCGGCCGGGCCCTCCAGGCACGGGCGCGTGCCTACTGGTGCCGTCAGCTGGAGAGCGCGCCCCCGACCCTGTTCCCGCCGCGGAACGGATCCGTCGGCGGCGCGGGCGGCCTGGTGGCCCCGGTCCGTTACAGCGCGGGCATGGAGTCCCGCGCGGTGGCGCTCGCGGTGCCGATGGTGGCCAGGCGCTGGCGGGTGAGCAGCTCCGTCGTACTCCTGACCGTCGTCGCGCAACTCCTCGGCCGCCGCGCCGGGCTGCCGTCGTGCACCTTGCGCCTGCTCACAGCCAACCGGTCGGACCCGGAACTGCGGGGCACCATCGCGAATCTGCACGCGGAGGTGCCGGTGACGATCGACCTGGAAGGCGACCGTGTAGAGGACGTCGCACGCCGCGCCCTCGCCGCCTGCACCGCCGCGTACGCGAACGGGCTCTACGACCCCGACGACGCGGAGGTCCTGATCGCCTCCGCCCGGGAGAGCGGGGCTCCGGTCGACCTCTCGTACTGCTTCAACGACGTCCGTGAGGAGCAGTCCCTGCCCGACGCGGCCGAGGGCCGTGCCACGGAGTCCGGCGCCGACCTGCGGGCCGCGATGGCCGAAACCGTCGTCGGTCCCGACGAGTTCGAGGAGGGCGAGACCTTCTTCATCGTGATCGACGACGAGACGCCGGGCCTGATCCGGCTGGTGCTCAACGCCGACCACCGGGCGCTCACGCCGTCCGAAGTCCACGGATTCCTCTACGACATCGAGCGGTTGCTCGTCGAGTACGCCGAGGGGGCCGAGGACACCGAGTCCACCGGGGACACGGAGCCGCGGGCCGTCGTGGGCGGGACCGGGCGGGTCGCCAGCACGTAGGGGCGCCACAGGCAGCCGTATCGAGGTGCGCCGACCGTCAGGGTTCTGCCCGTCGGTCGGCGCTGCGGCATGCCGTGTTGCTCAGGCACAGGCACAGGCATTGGCGCAGGTGCAGGCGTGCAGAGTGGGGTGCCACTCCCGTGCGCACGATGATTCCCGGACCTCACCGTGCCCGCCATGCGCATCGGACCGGGCTTTCGGAGTAGCCGGATGACCATAGCCCAAAGTGGGGGTGTTCGATCACTTGGGTCCCGGCAAGACTGTTCTCCGGGCCGCCCGGATCGATCACGGTTCCGGCAGCGGGATGCCGGACAGTGACCCACGAGGTCCGCCTTCCGGGGACGGCCCGTCCGCGGCTGTTGCACCGCTCTCCCCTCAGCCCTCTCCCCTTTTCAGCAGTCGACAACCGCCCCTACGCGACCCCCTCGTGACGGGAACCCATGTCCTCATCTGTTGATCAACGCGCCCTCTGCGATGCGCGGTACGGACCGACGCCGGTCGAGAATCCGGCGCTCGGCGAGATCTTCGCCGAGGCCCCGGGGTGCACACCCGAACAGCTCGACACCGTGCTGGACGACGCGGCCCGTGCCTTCCCCGGCTGGGCGGCGACCCCCTTGGCGGAACGCCGCGAGCGGCTCCAGTCGTGTCACCGCGCCCTGCTGGCCGCGGTGGGTCCGATGGCCGAACTGCTCACCAGGGAGCAGGGCAAGCCCCTGCGGCACGCCCGGGCCGAAGTCCGCCTGGCGGCGGACTGGTTCGCCAGCACCGCGCGGCTGGGGCTCGCGCCGGAGCGGCTGGTCGACGAGCCCACCGCCCGCGTCGGTCTGGAACGCGTGCCGCACGGCGTGGTGGCCGCGATCGCGCCGTCCAACTACCCCGTCCTGCTGGCCGTCTGCAAGATCGCCCCCGCGCTCCTCGCCGGGAACACCGTGGTCCTGAAGCCGTCGCCGGACACGCCGATGTCCAGCCTGATGATGGGCCGCATCCTGGGCAAGGTCCTGCCCACCGGCACGTTCGCGGTCGTGGACGGCGACGTCGAGCTCGGTGCGCGGCTGACCGCCCACCCGGCGGTCCGGATGGTCTCCTTCACCGGCTCGGTCGGCGCAGGGCGGGCCATCGCCCGCCAGGCCGCGGCCGACCTCAAACGGGTCGTCCTGGAACTCGGCGGCAACGACCCGGCCGTCGTCCTGCCCGGCACGGACGTCCGGTCCGTCGCCCACGACCTGTTCACCAGGTCCATGACCAACAGCGGGCAGTTCTGTGCCGCGGTCAAGCGCGTCTACGCGCCCCGCGCCCAGTACCGCGGGCTCGCCGAAGCCATGGCGGAGGCGGCGAACGCGGCCGTCGTGGGGGAAGGCCTCGATCCGGCCACCGAGTACGGCCCGCTCGTCAGCCGTGCCCAGCTGGAACGGGTCGCGGGCATCGTCGACGAAGCCGTGGGGGCGGGGGCCGAAGTCCTGGCCGGGGGCCGGGCCCTCGACAGGGCCGGAAACTTCTATCCCCCCACCGTCGTCACCGAACTGCCGCCCGGCAGCCGCCTCGAAGAGGAAGAGCAGTTCGGCCCGGTGGTCCCCGTCATCCCCTACGACGACCTGGAGCAGGTGATCGACCGGGTCAATGCCTCGCCCTACGGCCTCGGCTGCTCCTTCTGGGGCGACGAGGACCGGGCACGGGACCTGGCCGGGCGGCCGGAGTGCGGAACCGTGTGGATCAACACCCACGGCGACCTGCGGCACGACGTGCCGTTCGGCGGTCACCGGCACTCCGGGATCGGTGTCGAGTACGGCGCATGGGGTCTGAACGAGTACACGCAGCTCAAGGTGCATCACATCGCGCTTCGCCAAGCAGATCGGGAGATGTCATGAGTGACAGCACGGTGGTCCGCGTCGACGGTACGGACGGCATAGACCTGACGGGAGTCAAGGTGTTCGTCGGCGGTCCCATCCAGCACGCGATCCGTGAAGACGGCTTCCATCAGCCGTTGCAGCATGCGATCGGCGACATCATCGATGCCGTAGCGGCCGCGCACGGCACGGTCTTCTCCGCCCACGTCGCCGAGAAGTTCGGCGTGGACACACCCAACTTCTCGCCGGACCAGGTCAGTGTGCGCGACATCGGCTGGATGCGCCGCTGCGACGTGTTCGTGCCGGTGCTCCCCGTCGACGCGGTCGGTGAACTGATGCGCACCGACGGCACCCATGTCGAACTCGGCTGGGCCTCCGCGCTGGGCAAGCCCATCGTCGTCGTCACCCCGATGCCGATGGCGGTCAACGCGAGCCACCTGCTGCGCGGCCTGCCCTCCGTCGCCGACGTCACCGTCTTCGACCTGGCTCAGGCGCAGGCCCACCCCGTCGAACTGCTCCGGCTGCTCGAGAAGCTGGGCCAGGAAGCCGTGATGGCGCAGTGACGGCTGCCAAGGGCGGGGGCGGCGCCAGCACCTCCGCGCCCGCACCGGTCGAGGTCCTCGGGCTGCGCCTGAAATCCCCCGTCGTCGTGGGCTCCGGTCTGCTCACCGACCAGGAACGCAACATCCGCCGACTCCTCGAGGGCGGGGCGGGAGCCGTGGTCACCAAGACCATCCACCCCACCCCCGGCCCGCCGGGCAACGAACGCCTGCTCCGCCTGCCCACCGGCATGCTCAACAGCACCACGTACTCACGTCGTTCCGTGGACGACTGGTGCACGATGCTGCGCCGGTTCGCCGACGACGACCTGCCGGTGATCACCTCCGTGCACGCGGACTCCCCGGCCGAACTCGCCGATCTGGCCGAGCGCGTGACCGAAGCGGGCAGCAGCGCCCTGGAGCTCGGCATCTCGTGCCTGAACGAGGACGAGGGCGGTCTGACGGACACTCCCGAGCGCGTCGCCGCGTACACCGAGGCGGTGCGGCGCCGCACCCCGGTGCCGTTCAGCGTCAAGCTGGCGATCGGGGAGCGGGTGCGCGAGCGCATCGACGCCGCCACTGCCTCCGGCGCGGACGCGCTCACCCTGAGCGACACCATCTCCGGGCTTGCCGTCGACGCGGACACCGGTGAGGTGCGGCTCGGCGGAGCCTTCGGCTACTCGGGGCCCGGCATCAAGCCCCTCGTACTCGCCGAGATCTTCGGCCTGCGCCGCGACGGGGTGACCGTGCCCGTGATGGCGAGCGGCGGAGTGAAGGACGCCACGGACGTGGCGGAGTACCTGAGCGTGGGAGCCGAGGCCGTACAGGTCTACACGGTGCTGCACCGCAACATGCACGCCACGCTCCGCGACATCCGCCAGGGCTTCGACGACTGGCTGGCCTCGCGCGGCGGCACGGTGGCCGACCTGGTGGGACGCAGCATCAAGGGGGCATGAGGTGAAGGCGATGCGGCAACGCACCACGAACGTACCCCGCTACGGCGACCTGACCAGCGCGCAGGTGCGGCAGGCCGTGCACGACGCCGGAGCCACCCTGGTGTGGCCGGTGGGAGGGCTTGAGCAGCACGGCCCCCATCTCCCGCTCTCCGTCGACATGGACATCCCGGACGCCCTGGCCCGGCAGGTGACCGCGGAGCTCGGCGGTCTGCTGCTGCCAGGACAGCCCTTCTCCGCCAGGTCGCTGCCGCAGAGCGGCGGCGGACTGCACTTCCCGGGCACCGTGCACATCGGCGGCGCCCCCTTCATCGACTACCTCACGGAGTGTCTGACCTCCCTCGCCCGCCTCGGCCCTGCCCGGCTCCTTGTGATCAACGGGCACTACGAGAACGAGGGCCTGCTCTTCGAGGCGATCGACGGCTGCGCCCAGAACACCCTGTTCCCCGACACCGAGGTGCTCGCGTTCAGCTGGTGGAGCCTGGTCTCCGACGACTGGCTCGGCGAGCACATCCCGCACTTCCCGGGCTGGCACGCGGAGCACGCGGGCCTGACCGAGACCAGCCTGATGATGTACCTCCGCCCGGACGTCGTCGGGGCGGCGCGCCCCAGCCACGAATCGCCGCCGGCCGCCGGGGTGTACCGGCACCCCGTCGACGTCGACGAGATCTCCAACCAGGGGGTGCTTTCCTCCGCCGTCGGAGCCTCCGCGGAACTGGGGGAGCGCCTGTTCTGGCACCTGGTCGACGGCGTCGTGGAACTCCTCGGCAAGCCGCCACGGGACGCCTCTCCATGAGCACCACCTTCCCCCGCCACCTCCAGGGAGCTATGTCAATGCCATCGACCAGGCCGTACGAGGAATACGACGTGTGTGTCGTCGGGCAGGGCTACGTCGGCGTCACACTCACCGCCGCGCTGCTGACCACGGGCAGAAGCGTGCTCGGCTACGAGACCAACCCCAAGGTGGCGGACGAACTCGCCCGGGGCGTACTCGAACTGGCCGAGCCGGGCGTCGAGGAGGAGATCAGGAGCGCGGCCGCGAGCGGTGCCTTCGGTGTCACCACCGACGTCGGCGGGCAGAAGCTGCCCCCCGTCGTGATCATCTGCGTCGGCACACCGATCGAGGCGGGCGGCACCACACCCGACCTCAGCCATCTGCGGGCCGCCACCGAGGCGATCGCGCCGGGCATCGACGAGACCACCCTGGTCATCGTGCGCAGCACGGTGCCGGTGGGCACCTCGCGGAGCCTGGTGCTGCCCATCCTGAGCGAGCGGATCCCCGAACCGCTGCTCGCGTACTGCCCGGAGCGCACCATCCAGGGCCAGGCGCTGGCGGAGCTGCTGTCCCTGCCGCAGATCGTCGGCGGCCTGAGCGACGACGCGGGCAAGCGGGCCGCGGAGGTCTTCGGCACCCTCTCCGACCAGGTGGTGCCCGTCTCCTCGCTGGAGTGCGCCGAACTGATCAAGCTGGTGTGCAACTGCCACACCGACCTGATCTACGGCTTCGGCAACGAGGTCGCCCTCATCACCGAGAAGCTCGGCCTGGACGCGCGGGAGGTCATCGACTCCGCCAACCTCGACTACCCCAGGCCCACCCTGCACAAGCCCGGCTTCGTCGGCGGCAGTTGCCTGACCAAGGACCCGTACCTGCTGGCGTACTCGGTCGCCGCGTACGACCACACCCCCCAGGTGATCACCGCGGCGCGCACGCTCAACGAGTCGATGCCGCGCAGGGTCGGCGAACGCGTCCTGGCCGCGCTGTGGGAGCAGGGCAAGGACCCGGCCGACGCCACGGTCCTGATCTCCGGCTTCGCCTACAAGGGCCGCCCCGAGACCGACGACCTGCGCGGAGCACCGTACGAACGGCTGCTGCCGTTCCTCAAGGGCCGGGTCAAGGAGATCGCCGGCCACGACTTCGTGGTGCCCCCGGCCCGCATCGAGTCGCTGGGCGTCCGGCCGGTCGGCCTGACCGAGGGCTTCACCGGCGCGCACGCGGCCATCCTCCTGAACGACCATGCGGGCTACGGCGAGGTGGACGCCGCCGACCTGGTGTCGCGCATGGCGGACCCGGCCCTGGTCTACGACACCTGGCGGGTCCTCCCGTCCTCGACGAAGGCGATGAGGCTCGGCCGTGCGTAAGAAGATCCTGATCACCGGAGGGGCGGGCTTCATCGGCCTGCACCTGGCCCGCCGCCTGGCCGCCACCTGCGACGTCACACTGCTCGACGACTTCAGCAGGGGCCGGTCCGACGGGGAGCTGTCCGAACTGCTCGGTTCCGTCGAGCTCGTCGAGCACGACCTGACCACCCCCGTGCCCGACGGGCTGCTCGGGGACGACTACGCCGAGGTCTACCACCTGGCGGCCGTCGTCGGTGTCGCGGAGTCCAACGACAACCCCCGGCGGGTGCTGCGCACCAACCTGCTCACCACCGTCCACCTCCTCGACTGGTTCTCCGGGCTGACCGGGGCCACCCTCTGCTTCGCCTCGTCCAGCGAGGCCTACGCGGGCAGCGTCGAGGCCGGTGTCGCGGCCGTCCCCACGGGGGAGGACGTGCCGCTGATGGTCCCCGACCTCACGGTGCCCCGCTCCTCGTACGGCTTCAGCAAGATCACCGGCGAGCTGCTGTGCCGCACCTACGCGCGCACCCACGGCTTCGCCCTGCGCATGGTGCGCTTCCACAACGTCTACGGGCCCCGGATGGGTTACGACCATGTGATCCCGCAGTTCGTCGAGCGGCTCCTCAGCGGCGCGGACCCCTTCGAGATCCACGGCGCCGACCAGACGCGCGCGTTCTGCTACGTCGACGACGCCGTCGACGCCATCACCGCGCTGACGGCCCTGCCCACCAAGGAGCCCCTGCTGGTCAACGTCGGCAACGACCAGGAGGAGATCCTCATCGAGGACCTGGCCGGGAAGGTCTTCGACGCCCTGGACCGGCACCCCGCCGTCGACGTCCACCCCGCGCCCCCGCTGTCCCCGGCCCGGCGCCTCCCGGACATCTCCCTGCTGCGCGAACTGACCGACTACCGCCCCGCCGTACCGCTGAACGAGGGGCTGCGCCGCACCTGCGAGTGGTACGCCCGGCACCCCCGGGAGACGGCGGCACGCGGAAGCGGAGCGTGAGCGGCGTGCGCGTACGGTACGTCCACCGCGGCTACTTCCCGGCACGGGCCGGGGCCGAACTGATGACGCAGTACCTCGCCGCGTCGATGAGCAAGCTCGGCTGGGAGGCCGGGGTGTACTCGAACCCGGTCGACGAGGACACCGCGACGTTCATGCGCAGTGCGGGCGTGAGCATCCAGCCGCTGCCCGCCACCCCCGACGACACCGACCGGGCGGATCTGGTCCACGCCATCGACGCGTTCCACCCGCAGGACATCGCGGCCGGACTGGACTTCGCCCGCGCCTGGGGCGTGCCGTTCGCGGTCACCCCCGCCTCCGCCCCCGACCTCTGGCCGGACCGCGAGACCGTACTCGAGGGATGCCTGCACGCGGACGCCGTCTTCGCCCTGTCCGCGGCGGAGCGCGACATGCTCCGCGACGCCGGTGTCGACGGACGCCGACTGCACATCATCGGCCAGGGACCGCACCTGCCCGGCACCCCAGACCCGGACCGGTTCCGCAGGGAGAACGGCATCGAAGGGCCGGTGGTGCTCTTCCTGGGCCGCAAGATGCGGTCCAAGGGCTACGTCACGCTCCTGGAGGCGACCGAGCAGATCTGGGCGGAGCACCCGGACACGTCCTTCGTGTTCGTGGGGCCGCGCTGGGACGACGACTGCGCGGAGCAGTTCGCCCGGCACGCCGACCCGCGCGTCATCGAGCTCGGCATGGTCGACGAGGACGTCAAGCACAGCGCGCTCGCCGCCTGCGAGCTGCTGTGCGTGCCCTCCACCGTCGACCTCTTCCCCCTCGTGTACGTGGAGGCGTGGGCCTGTGCCAGACCCGTCGTCGCGTCCACCTTCCTCGGCAGCGGGGAGATCGTCGCCCACGGACGTGACGGCCTGCTCGTCCGCCCCACCGCCCCGACCGTCGCCGAGGCGGTCAACCGGCTCCTCGCCGATCCGTCCGAACGCCGCGCCATGGGAGAGCGCGGCCTCGACAAGGTGCGCAGTGAACTCGGCTGGGACGCGGTCGCCGACCGGGTCCACACCGTCTACCGCACGCTGATCGCCGCCCGGAAGCAAACGGAGAAGGCCCGATGAGAGCAGTGGTACTGGCCGGAGGTGTGGGCCGTCGGTTACGGCCCCACACCCTGACCATCCCCAAACCCCTCGTACCCATCGACGGCATACCGATCCTGCACATCATCCTGGCGCAGCTGCAGAGTGCCGGCTTCACCCATGTGTCGCTCTCGCTCGGCCACCAGGCCCACATGATCGAGGCGAGCTTCGGCGGCAACCGCTGGGCCGACCTGGAACTCGACTTCTTCCTGGAGGAGGAGCCGCTGGGCACTGCGGGGCCGCTCGCGCTGCTGCCGCCCTTCGAGGACTCCACCCTCGTGATGAACGCGGACCTGCTCACCGACATCGACTTCGCCGACCTGATCACGCGTCACAAGAAGTCGCAGGCCGCCGCCACGGTCGCGCTCAGCCGCCAGCACATCGACATCGCGCACGGCGTGGTGGAACTCGACGAGGACCAGCAGGTGACCGACTTCCGCGAGAAGCCCCGGCTCAGCTACCTCGTCAGCGGAGGCATCTATGTACTCGAACCCTCCCTGCGGCGGCTGCTGCCGTCCCGCGGCCGGGACGACATGCCCGCCCTGCTCGACCGCGCGAGGGACGAGGGCGAACGCATCGAGGGCCATGTCATCGAGGGCGACTGGCACGACATCGGCACGCCCGAGCAGCTGACCAGGGCCACCACGGCCTTCCGCGCCGATCGCGCCCGCTACCTGGGCAGCCTCGCCGCGGCCGAACTGCGCGCGGGCACCGGCGCGTTCCAGGAGGTGGGCTCCGGATGACGGCCTTCGACATCGCGCTGTACCGCCCGCAGATCGGGCAGGACGAGATCGACGCGGTCACCCAGGTCCTGCGCTCCGGATGGCTCTCGTCCGGGCCCGTCACCGAGGACTTCGAGGGCAAGTTCGCGGCCGCGCTTGGCGTTGGCTCCGCGGTCGCCGTCAGCAGCGGCACCGCCGCCCTGCACCTGGCCGTCCTGAGCCTGGGCCTCGGCCCCGGCGACGAGGTCGTGCTGCCCTCGCTGAACTTCGTCTCCGCCGCCGCGACCGTCGCCCTGTCCGGCGCCACCCCGGTGTTCGCCGACGTCAAGGGCCCGCACGACCTGTGCATCGACCCCGAGGACGCCGCCCGCAGAATCACCCCGCGCACCCGGGCGATCGTCGCCATGCACTACGGCGGTTACCCGGCCGACCTCACCGCCCTCGCCCGGCTGGCCCGCGAACACGGCCTCGCCCTCATCGAGGACTGCGCCCACGCCCCCGTCACCGACTCGGTCCACGGGATGCTCGGCACGGTCGGCGACATCGGCTGCTTCAGCTTCTTCGCCACGAAGAACCTGGCGATGGGCGAGGGCGGCATGGTCGTCGCCCGCGACCCCGCCCTGGCCGACCGCATCCGGCGGCTGCGCTCCCACGCCCTGACCGTCAACGCCCAGCAGCGCCACCGCGGCGGGCCCTCCCTGTACGACGTCGACACCCTGGGCCTCAACTACCGGCCCACCGAGATCGGCTGCGCCCTCGGACGCGTCCAGCTCGACGCCCTGCCCGCCGGACAGCTGCGCCGCCAGGACGCGGTCCGCATGTACCGCGAGCAGTTGGCGCCGTTGCCCGGGATCACCGTGCCGTACGCCGACCGGCCGGTGGAGGAGAGCGCCCACCACCTATTCGCGGTGGTGCTGCCCGAGGGCACCGACCGCGAGGCGCTGCAGGACCGGCTGCGCGCGGCCCGGATCCAGAGCGGCGTGCACTACCCGCCCACCCACCTGTTCACCGCCTACCAGGAGCGCGACGGGGGAGGGCCGTGCCGACTGCCGGTCACCGAGGACGTCATGGCGCGTCAACTCTCCCTGCCGCTGCACCCGGGCATCGGCAAGAACGAGGTCCAGCAGGTCGCAGAGGCGGTGAGCGCCGCATGGCCGACGACACCGTGAGCCGCGGACGCGTCACGTTCGCCGACGGCGCCCTGCAGCGCGACGGGCACCCCTTCGTCAGCGCGGGCGTCAACTACCACCCCTCGCCGACAGGGTGCGACTACTGGCGGGAGTGGGACGGCGCCCGCATCGACGACGACTTCCGCCGGATGGCCGAGGCGGGCCTGAACACCGTGCGGTTCTTCGTCTTCTGGGCCGACTTCGAGCCCAAGGAAGGCGTCTACGACCCCACGATGACCGACCGGCTGCGGGAGCTGGCAAGGACCGCCGACCGGCACGGACTGCTGTGCCTCCCCTCGCTGCTGACGATCTGGATGAACGGCCAGCGGTTCGACCTGCCGTGGCGCGACGGCAGGGACCTGTGGCGCGACGCGGACCTGCGCGAACGGCAGCGGGCCTTCGTCCACCACATCGCCGCCGAGCTGCGGGACGAGCCGAACGTCCTCGCCTACGACCTGGGCGACGAGGTGATCCACGTCGACTCCAGGTCGTCCGCGTCGCTCGGCGCCGACGAGGTGCGCGCGTGGTGGGGGATGCTCGCGGCAGCCGTGCGCGACGCCGACCCGGACGCGCTGGTCCTCCAGGCCAACGAGCCCTCCGCGGTGCTCGGCGGCCATGCCTTCCGGCCGGAGAACGCCGAACGCCTCGACCTGGTGGGGCTGCACGGATTCCCGGTGTGGACGCCGTTCCACATCGAGTCCGTCGCGGCCCGCAAGGCCACCGCCTTCCTGCCCTATCTCGTGCGGCGCGGCAGCGCCCACCGTCCCGTGTACGTCGACGAGTTGGGCAGCTACGGCTGCGACGAGGCCACCGCCGCGCAGTATCTGCGGGCCGCCGCCCACTCCGCCTTCGCGGCCGGTGCGGTCGGCACCGCCGTCTGGTGCTGGCAGGACTTCACCACCGAGCGCAAGCCGTACGCGCTGCGGCCCAACGAACGGCGGGTCGGCCTGCTGGCCGAGGACGGCAGGGAGAAGGCCGCGCTGACCGAGTACCGGGCGTTCACCCGGCTCGTGACCGGCGATCTTGCCGGGTTCAGGCCGCTGCCCGCCCCGGTGGGCGTCTTCGTCCCCGAGGCCGAGCCGCAGGACGATGCGGGCTACCTGGCGCCCTCGGGCAGCGACGCCCCCGCCGCCTTCTACGCCCACCTACTGCTCCAACAGGCGCACCTGCCCTACGAGTTCACAGGCGGGAATGCGGAGCTTGAACGCCACGCGCTGGTGATCTGTCCCTCGGCTCGGCAGCTGTCGCTGCCCGATCGCCACCGCCTGGCGCGGTACGTCAGGTCCGGGGGAGTGCTGCTGTACTCCACCGGCAGCCTGCTGGACGCCGCCGGGGACGAGGAGCTGTTCGGCATCCGCGTGCGGGACTTCACCCGGGCCGACGACACGCACGCCGGGTTCAACTGGGCAGGCGTACGGTTCCCGCTGCGCTGGGAGTCCGGCCCGATCCCGGTGATCGACACGGCGGGCGCCGAGACACTGGCCGCGTTCGCCGACGGCTCGCCCGCCCTGACCCGCCACCGCCTCGGCGAGGGGAGCGTCTACTACCTCAACGCGCCCCTGGAGGCTCAACTCAACGCCCCCTACCGCTTGCGGGAGGCCGACTGGCACCGGTTGTACGAGGCGGTCGCCGCGGAGGCGGGCGTACGCGTGCCGCTGACCGCGGACGACCCGTCGGTGGAGACCACGGTCATCGGGCGCGGTGACGAGCGCTGCGGCGTGGTGATCAACCACGCTCCCGAACCGGTGGACACGGTGCTGCGGCGCCCGACGGCGGACGGCGCTCCGGAGACCGAGAAGCTGCTGCGACTGGAGCCCAAGGGAGTGCGCCTGCTGTTCTGGGACGCCCGTGGTGCGGAGTGGCGGCCATGATCATCGACACGCATGTGCACGCGGGGGAGTACTACCGCCACTACTCGGCCCGCTTCGCCCAGCAGATGACGGCCACCACCGACCTGGCGCCCGAGGACCTGTCCGCGCCCGAGGCGAAACTGCTCGCCGAGATGGACGCCGCCGGGGTCGACCGCGTCTTCCTGCTCGCCTTCGACGTGCGCCGCGTCGAGGGGTTCTCGGTGCCGAACGAGTTCGTCGCCGACCTCTGCGCCCGCCACCCCGACCGCCTGACCGGCTTCGCCTCCGTCGACGCGGGCACCCCCGGCGCGGCCGAGCGCCTGCGCGAGGCCGTGACCGACCTCGGCCTGCGCGGACTCAAGACGGCCCCCTGCTATCTGCGCATGTCACCCGCCGACCGCCGGTGGTACGACGTGTACGAGACCGCGTCGGACCTGGGCATCCCCGTACTCATCCACACCGGGTACACGCCCTCGCGCCAGGCGGATCCCCGCTTCTTCTCCCCGCTTCTCGTGGAGCAGGTGGCCAAGGACTTCCCCGACCTGACGGTGATCCTCGCCCACCTCGGCACCCCCTGGACCGGGCCGTGCGTCGAACTGCTCGCCCGGCACGCCAACCTGTACGCGGACCTGTCCATCTTCGGCTCCTACCAGCCGCCCCCGACGGTGGCCAAGGCCCTGGCCCACGCCCGCCGCAGCGGCGTTCTCGACCGGATCCTGTGGGGCACCGACTTCCCCTTCGCCTCCATGGCCGGGTCCGTGACCCGCATGGCCGAACTGGCCCGGGACCCCGGGCCGTGGCCGGACGGCAGCGCCCCGCTGTCGCCGATCGAGTACGAGGCCCTCATGGGAGGCACAGCGGCGCGGCTGCTCGCCTCCGCCGCACCCCACGCCGCGCCGGCTCCCCGCCCGACCCGCCCGACCCTCCCGAATCGACGTCTTGAGGTGTCATGACCTTCGTCCACGGATACGAGTTCGACGCCATGTCGCGGCGCCCGCTGTACGGCGACGTGACCCAGCGCCTGGTCGACATCTGCGAGGCGCCCGACGGCGGCGCCGTCGCCGACGTCGGCTGCGGCTCGGGCCTCGCCACCCAACTGCTCCTGGAGCGCACCGCACACGTGGGTGCCATCATCGGCATCGACCCCTCGGAGCACGAACTGGCCATCGCACGAAGCAGGTTGACCGACCCCAAGGTGCGCTTCGTGCAGGGCCGCGCCCAGGACGTCGAGTCCCTGACCGGTCCGGTGGACGTCGCCGTCCTGAGCAACGTGATGCACCAGATACCGGCCGCCGAGCGCGGTTCCGTGATCGCGGGCTGCCACCGGCTGCTCGCACCGGGCGGGCGCTGCGCGCTGAACACCCTGTTCTACGAGGGTGCCGTCCTCCCCGAGACCCGGCCCTTCTACACCCACTGGCTGCGCGCCACCCGCGACCTCCTGCGGGAACGGGGCACGGACCTCGTTCTCGTACGCGAGAAGCCGGTCGCCCTCCAGACGCTCACACCGCTCCAGCACGAAGAGCTGTTCGCCGAGGCGGGGTTCTCCCAGACCAAGTCCGAGGAGGCCGTGTACACGTGGACCCTCCAGGACTGGGAGGCCCTGTGCACGTACTCGGTGTTCGTGGAAGGCGCCACCGGGATCGACGACCTCGCCCTGGGCTCCGACGCGCTGATCCGGGGCCTGCGGACCACCTTCGAGCGACTGGAGCTGAGCGGGGTGCCGCGGCGGTGGCTCTTCACCTGGGGCGTCAAGTGACGGGGGACGGCGGGGCGTTCCCAGCCGGTCCCGGTGACGACATCCCCCTGTCGTACGCCCAGCAGGGCCTGTGGTTCCTGGAACGGCGTTCCGGTCATGCACGGCACGCCGACCCCGTGACGTTCCGCCTCGTCGGCGACCTGGACGCGGCGGCCCTGCGGGCGGCCGTCGAGGAGATCGTCGGCCGCCACGAGGCGCTGCGCACCTGCTTCCCCGTCGTGGCGGGGCTGCCCGTCCAGCGCGTCTCCCCGCGGGCCGAGGTGCCCCTGCCCCTCACCGACCTCACGGCGCTCCCCGCGGCGGAACGCGATGAGGCAGCCACCCGGCTCCTCACCGAGGACCTGCGGCGCCCGTTCGACCTGGGCCACGGGCCCGTGGTGCGCGCGGCACTGATCAGGCTCGGGCCGCGCGAGCACATCGTGCGCATCACCCTGCACCACCTGGTCTCCGACGCCTGGTCGTGGTGGTCGGTGATCCTGCGGGAACTGGAGCAGCTCTACACCGCGCACCTGCACGGTCGGCCCTCACCCCTGCCGCCCCCGCCCGCCCAGTACCGGGACTTCGTGCGCCGACAGCACGAATGGCTCAGCAGCCCCGTCTACGCGAAACAGCTCACCCACTGGAAGGAGACCCTGGCGAACGCGACCGTACTGCCGCCGCTCACCCTGGCCTCCTCCGCACCGGCACCGCCCGGACAGTCCCCGCGGACACGGTGGATGACCTTGCCCCAACCCCTGAGCGACCGGTTGCGCGCGGCCGCCCGCAACGAGCACGCCTCCCTCTTCATGGTGCTGCTCGCCGCCGCCAAGCGCCTGCTGCGCCGCTACGTCGACACCGACGACATCCTCGTCGGCACACGCGGCGGATTCCGCACCCGGGCCGACTTCGAGAAGGCCGTCGGGCTCTTCGTGAACCTGCTGCCCGTGCGGACCCGGGTGCCCGTGGACGCGGACTTCCGCGACCTGCTGCGCCTGGTCCGCCGGAACCTGATCGACGTCTACACCCACCGGAACCTGCCGTTCGAGCGCCTCGCCCACGACATCGGGCTGTGGGGGCCCGGGTTCCGTCCGGCGATCGGCGTATGCGTCTCCTTTCAGACCACACCGGAGGTGCCGCCCGCCCTCGAAGGCCTCGACACGACCCTGATCAACCACGATCCCTTCTCGCCGTACCCCTTGGACCTCGGCTTCTACGAGGACGCGGGCGCGCTGCGCGTCCTGCTGGTGCACGACCCCGGCCAGTACGACGACGCGGCCGCCGCACGCCTCCTCGACGACCTGCACCAGGAGCTCGAGGCGGGCTGCCGTGCACTGGAGGACACATGAGAGCGCTGCAATGGCACGGCGCACGCCGGGCGGCGGTCGCGGACGACATCGCCATGCCCCGCGTCGAGGAACCGCGGGACGCCGTCGTCCGGGTCGTCCGCAGCGCGATCTGCGGCACCGACCTCCACCCGTACCGCGGCGAGATCGACGGGTTCGGGGCGGGGACGGTCACCGGCCACGAGTTCACCGGCGTGATCGAGGAGGTCGGGCCCGAAGTGCGGGGTCTGCGCCCCGGCGACCGGGTCGTCGCCTCGGACATCATCGCGTGCGGGCACTGCAGGTCCTGCCGCAGGGGCTGGCACTACCAGTGCGACCGGGTGGGCCTGTTCGGCTACGCCACCGTCGTGGGCACGCAGGCCTACGCCGGGGGACACGCCGAGTTCGTGCGGGTGCCGTTCGCCGACACGGTGCTGTTCCCGATCCCCGGCGACGTCGGCGACGAGAGTGCCCTGTTCGTCGGCGACGTCCTCGCCACGGGGTACGCCTGCGCCGTGGGCGCCCAGGTGCGTCCCGGGGACACGGTGGCGGTGGTGGGGTGCGGGCCCGTGGGCCTGCTGGCCCTGGAGGCCGCCTGGCTGCTCGGCGCGGCCCGGGTGCTCGCCATCGACCCGCTGGAGAGCCGACGGAAACTGGCCGCCGAACGCGGTGCATGCCCGGTGCCGACCGCACCCGACGTCGAACAGCAGGTCGCCGACCTGACCGAGGGGCGCGGCGTGGACGCCGTCCTGGAGGCGGTGGGCACCGACGCCTCGCTCCTGACCGCGCTGAACGTCGTCCGGCCGCGCGGGGTCGTGTGCGCGGTGGGTGCCCATGCCTCCGAGACCATGCCCATGCCGACCCGGCTCGCCTTCGCCAAGGAGGTCACGCTGCGCTTCGCGGTCGGCGACCCCATCAGCGACTTCGAGCCGCTGATGAACCTGATACGCGGTGGTCGCGTGGACCCCACCTTCCTCATCTCGCACCGGATGCCCCTGTCCGAGGCCGCGGAGGGGTTCCGCCTCTTCGACTCCGGCGAGGCCAGCAAGGTGGTGCTGATTCCTTGACACCACCGCCGACGAGACCGCCACCACTCCGGACCGCAACAGAGCTGCACATTCCTGTCCCCGGCGATCAGCCGCACACCGATACACATGGAGGAACCGTGACGGACAACCTGGCCGCCCAACTCCCCGGCCAGCCGGGCGACGCGGCAGCGGCGGCGGAAGTCGTGCGCAAGGTCTGGGCGCAAGTACTCGAGGTGAGCCCCGACTCCGTCGACGTCCACCGCAGCGACTTCTTCGAGATGGGCGGCTACTCGCTGCTCGCCCTCCAGGCCATCGGCCGGATCCTGACCGAGTACGGGGTCGACGAGGTCGAAGCGGTGGAGTGGGAGGGAGAGCTCCTCAACCGCCTCTTCGAGAACGCCACGCCCATGACCCAGGCGGAGTTCCTCGCGGAGAAGGGGTGCGGCACCCCGAACACGGCCGACAACGCGGCCAACTCCGCGCACGCGTAAGCAGAAAAAGGGCGCCTGGCCGGGATGGATACCGCGGCCAGGCGCCCTTCTGCGCCCGTCAGTTCACCCTGCCACGGCGGCGTTGACCGCTCGGTGGGCCTCCTCCGCGATGCGCTCGCCGTCCTCCGCGCTCTTGGCGCAGACGACGATGCCGAGCGAGGGCCGGTGCCCCGTGAGCGCACGGACAGTCGACGGGTAGGCGCGGATGCCGCGGGCCCACAGCTCGTCGAAGACGGGGCGGATGTGCGCCGTGTACGACACCGTGCCCGTGAGCCGCATCGGCAGCGCGTCATGGGTGTAGGCGATCGGGAGTTCGTCGGCCCACCGCTCCGCGAGCGCGACCGCGTGCATGGCGCCGGAGCGCCGGGCGTTGATCTCGGTGACGTAGAGCTCCCCGTCGAGGGCACGGAGGCAGTCGATGGTCATCCAGCCCCGGTAGCCGAGGGACCGGGCGAACGCGTGGACGGCCCTGCCCAGTGCGGAGAGCCGTTCCTCCAGACCGGGTTCGAGGACCCCGGGGCCGAGGGCGAGGCTGCGGTACCGCAGCCCGTCGACGCCGAGCATGCTGTGTTCCATCCGCGGCTCCGCGCCGTCGTCCACGAGGACGTCCACGGCCGGACAGTCGGTGCCGTGCTCGATGTAGTCCTGCACGGTGAGCGGGAACGTACCGAAGAAGGGCTCGCGCCGCAGGGTCTGCCAGAACCGCCGGACGGTGCCGTCGGCCTCGCTCTGCGCGACGGCAGAGCCGTACCCGCCGACCCCGTACATGCTCTTGACCACGGCCCGGCCACCGCCGTCCACGATCGCCGTGACCGCGCCCTTCAGCTGCTCCCAGCTGGTGACCGAGATGCCCCGCGGCACGCGGAACCCGGGGATGTGCGAGGCGAGGTCGACACAGCTCAGCTTCGATTCGAGGTACTCGCACGACCAGTAGTGCTCCGGTTCGGCGACGTCCAGCCGCACGTCCCGCCCCTGACTGCGGAGCACCGAGGCCAAGGAGTACAGGTCGGGCGAGGCCCCGAAGGACAGGAACCGCACCTCCCGCGCCCCGCTGGTCGCGGCGAGCAGCGCGGCGAGCGCCCGGTCGTCGTTGAGCAGGTCGTGGACCAGGCGGCCGGTGCGCGGGACCGGCGACACGACGGGTGGGACGGGGACGCCGAGGCCCGCGTGGACGTGGGTCAGCCACTCCTGGGAGTAACCGGCCGGGAGCACGAGCACGCGAGGGGCGGCGCTCCAGAAGACACACTGATCGGTGAACCCCGTGCCGTGTTCGACCAGGTCGTGTTCCACGCCCGGGTCGAAATCCAGCAGTTCGCGTTTCAGGTTGAACTCGACGATGTTCGGGATCACCAGGTCAATGGTGTCGGGCATGCTCTCCTGCCTTCCCTGTTCGCAAACAGAGGCTCGACCAACCGGAGTTCGGGATGGTGCCGACGGACGGCGGAGAGGGGCGCCGCGAGGTACTCACCGAGTCGAAGTGCAGTTCCTCGTCGACGCCCGACGCGTCACCACCCGCTGTCGCTCCTAGTAACTCGAGTGCACACCAGGCGTGAGCAGATGCTTCTCCGGACCGTTCAACGCCGGTGTGAAGACGCACATCAGCGTCATGCCGTGGGTGGAGCGGAGCACGTGCGGTTCGCCCATGCCCGGGGCGTACAGCATCCCCGGTTTGATGTCGAACAAGCCGTCCGCCGTCTCCACCGAACCGGAACCGGACACGCAGTAGCAGACCTCTTGGTGGTTGTCGTACCGCAGGTACGACTCGCTGCCCGGCTGCACATACGTCTCGGTCAGGCTGAAACCCAATTCGTCGGCCTGAACGAGCAGCCTTCGGCTCGTCCCGTTACCCCAGTCCACGTCGCATTCGCTTCCCACGACCTCTTCAACCGCGCGAACCAGCAAGGTACACCTGCCCAGGAGTCAGTATTTCCGTCAGGGTCGGGTATCGAGTCTATGGAATGGTGGATCGGTATTCCACGGGAAGTACGGGTATGCCCAACTGGCTATGCCCGGCAGGCCCGTCCGGTGCGCGCCAGGGGTGTTGTTTCAGCATCGAAATCTGTAGCTTGCGAGTGGGGCCGCGCCGGCTCCCTTTGCGCTGTTTCGACGCTCTTGGAGTTCAGGAATGACACAGTCACAGGAGAACGTCCACCTCGACCGCAACGACCTCTTCTCCTCGGCCGAACTGCGCAAGCTGACCCGCCGTTCCAGCGGGCAGGCCCTGCGCCGCGCCGCGACGCACGCCCTGCTCTACGCGATCCCGGTGACCGGGGCCCTGGTCGTCGACACCTGGTGGGCCATCGGCATCGGTTGGGTGCTGGCCGCCGTCGTGATCGCCTCACTGCACAACCTGCTGCACTGCGCGTCGCACGGCACCTTTATGAACACCTACCGCGGGAACCGGGTCGCCGGACAAGTCGCCGGTACGCTCATTCTCGTCAACAGCGCCTTATACCGGGTGTTCCACATGCACCATCACCGCAACACCCATACCGCGGAAGACCCGGAACCCGACGGCATCATCACTAATTTGCGTGAATACGCGACGGCGATGATCAACTGGGACTATTTCATCGGGTTCCTGCGAATGTCGGTGGCCTCGCTTGGAAATCGCTACCCCTACTTCGTCAAGACCGACCGGGCCCGCTCCGCGATCCGCCGCGACACCTGGATCCTGTTCGGCTGGATCGCCGTCGTCATCGCCCTGACCGTTCTCTGGCCCATGGTGATGCTCACCGTATACATCATGCCTGCCTGCATCGCCTGGGTGCTGAACAACTTCTCCATCATGCCCGAGCACTACTACGCGGAGCGGAGCGACAACCCTTGGCGTAACACGAATTCGGTCTACACCAAGAGCAAGTGGTTCAGCTTCCTCAACTGGAACACGAACTACCACGCCGAGCACCACCTCTACCCCGGGGTCCCGGCCTGGAACCTGCACGAGGTGTCGACGCAGGTCCGTCAGCACCTCGCCTGCACCGAGACCTCGTACATCCGCTTCCACATCCGGATGCTGTCCGACATCGTCAGCGGCCGCGCCAAGGAGCAGGACGAGGCGTTCGTACTGCAGGAAGGCCGGGCGACGAGCTTCATCTACCCGCTGCGGAAGGCCGAGTGACGGCGAATTCGGGCAGGGCCAGCGCCGAATGGGCCGGTCGCTCCGCCGCGGCGGGCAGGACGCTGAGTCTGCGCAGCATGGCATTGCGCTGTTCCAGGGCACGGGCGGTCGTCGGGAAGAGCGCGGCATCGCCCTTGCCGACCTGGTCCTGGTTGACGGTCACGAACCCACGGGTGTCGTGCTCGTAGGCGGCGAAGCCCGTGGCGTGGTCCCGGTCGGCCAGGGAACCGGCGAGCATGTACGCGCCGACGAGCGCGAGGCTCGATCCCTGTCCGGTCAGGAACGAGGGTGCGTACGCGGCGTCGCCCACCAGCGCGACCCTGCCGCTGGACCAGCGGGGCATGCGGATCTGGCTGACCGCGTCGAAGAACAGGTCGTCCGCGTCGCGCAGGGCGGCGAGCATGCCGGGGACCTCCCATCCCGCGTCGGCGAAGACCGCGGCAACCAGGTCGCGTTGGGCCTGCGGATTCCGGAACGCGTCGAACGGCGGTTCCGGGTGGGCGAAGTTCAGGAAGCCGTGCACTTCGTCGTGGTCCCCGGTGGCGTAGAGAGCCGCGGCTCTGCCCGGGGTGTTCCACATCATGACCTCGTGGGAGAGACCGAACGTGTTGCGCATGGTGAATCCGGCGAAGCAGTAGCCGAGATAGCGGTGGAACTGTTCTTCGGGGCCGAACAGGAACTCGCGGGTGCGCGAGTGCACGCCGTCCGCGCCGAACACCACGTCGAACGTACGCCTGCTGCCCCCGCGGAAGGTGACGTCGACCCCGTGGCCGGACTGCTCGAAGGTGTCGATGCAGTCGCCGAACAGGAACTCGACGTCGTCACGGACCGCCGTGTAGAGGGCATCGGTCAGGTCCCCGCGCCGCACCTCCAGGTCCCGTCCAGCGGCGCCGCCGGTGAGGCTGTGCGGGGCGACCGAGGCCACCTCGCCGCCGTCCGCGTCGAGGAAGGTCAGGCGGCGCAGCTCGATGTGCGCTTCCCGCAGCCGCGGCAGGATCCCCATCCTGCGGACGACCTCAAGTGCGGTGCCGCGTACGTCGATGGGGTAGCCGCCGCCACGCAGCGCACTGGCCTTCTCGACCACCGTGACCGCGTAGCCGTGGCGGTTCAGCCAGAACGCGAGGGCGGGCCCCGCGATGCTGGCCCCGGATATCAGGGCCGTGCGCCTCGGCGAGGTACGGGCGGCGCTCAGCTGTTCGGTGCGGGCGAGGGTCATTCCTTGACTCCTTTGTTCATGGTGCGGGTGACCAGCAGGGCGAGCGCCGTGACGGCGCCCGCTATCGCGAAGCCGATGACGAAGGACGATTCGGCGGGGACCTCCGAACCGGAAGGGGTGCCCGCGGTGAGGATCGCACCGCTGACCTGCGCACCCACGGCAAAGCCGAGCACGCGGGTCACCAGGACCAGGCTCGTGGCGATGCCGGTGTCGCCCTGGTCGACGGAGGTGGCGGTGCTGGTCACCATCGCCGTGACGCAGAGGCCGTTGGCCAGCGCGACCATGACCTTGCCGACGACGAGGTGCCAGACCTCGCTGTGCGCGGCGGCAAGGCCGACCAGGGCGGCGACCATGATGACGATCCCGGCGGTCGCGACGGCACGCGAGCCGTAACGCCGCGCCCCGATCCCGCTGAGCGGCCCGGCCAGCGAGGCGGCCAGGGTGCCCGGCAGCAGGAAGAAGCCGATCTCGGTGGCGCTCGCCCCGAAGCCGTACTCGTCGGCGGGGACCGCGAACAGCTGTGGCAGGAGATAGACCGGCACCGAGGTCCCGGCGCAGATCACGAACGTCAGTACGCACGACTTCCACACCGCGGGCCGTGCCAGCATGCGCAGATCGACCATCGGCGATGCCGCACGGCGCTCCACGGCCGTCCACCCCGTCGCGAAGGCGGCAAGCACCACGATGAGGGCGCCGAGCACGAAGGGCTGCGAGCCGATGTCGGGCGCCAGCGCAAGGACGAGCATGAGGGTGACGAGCGTCCCGCTCAGGAGGAGCAGGCCGGGCCAGTCGACCCCCACGTCGTCCGACCTGCGCGGCGGATCCTGCGGCATCAGCCTGCTCACCAGCACGGTGGCGAAGACGACCGCGATCGTCGGCAGCGCGAACATCCAGTGCCGGGAGAGCCCTTCGGCCACGGGCCCGGCCGACAGCGTGCCCGTCATCCCGCCCGCCACGAACAAGCCGCTGACCAACCCGATGGCCACCTTCGACTCTCCCGCGGGGAGGTGCTCGCGCACCAGGATGAACGACAGTGGCAGCGCGCCCACCATCGCACCCTGCAGCAACTGACCAAGCAGCAGCACCGGCAGGTTCGGCGCCAGCGAGGACACCAGGCCTCCGACGCAGACCACCGCCATCAGCCGGATCAGCACCTGTTTTCCGCCGTAGCGGTCGCCGAACTTGCCTGCCACCGGCGTGATGAGCGCGCCGGTGATCAGGAGCACGATGCTGAGTAACGCCCCTTCGGCCGGGCTCATGTCCAGTTCGCGCTGCAGCAGCGGGAGCGTCGGTGTCACCACCGACTCCAGGGCGCCGGTGGCGACGGCCAGCAGGCCGAGGGCTCCGACAGCGGCCTTCCCGATGCGGACCGGGGGAGCCAGGGTCGTTGCGGTCATGGATGTCCTTTCCGTTCTTTGCCGGGTCCGTTCCATCACTGCGCCAGTATTACACTACACCGTGCAGTGTAGGAGAAGGGGCGGCTAGGATATGGCCATGCCGACCACGAAGACACTCCGCGAGGGGTCCACGCAGAAGCGGACCGCGATCCTCTCGGCGGCCCGGGAACTGTTCCTCGCCGACGGCTTCGACCGATCCAGCGTCGACGCGGTCGCCGCCCGGGCGCAGGTCTCCAAGCGGACGGTCTACGACTACTTCGGTGACAAGCAGACGCTGCTTCAGGCAGTCGTCGACGACATCGGCCAGTCGATGATCACGACGATCCGGCGCACCCTGGACGACACCCTCACCGACCTCGGCGGCCACACCGAGGCCGCCGACCTTGAGGACGCCCTGGTCACGTTCTCGATGCGCATCTCGACCGACATGCTCGGCTCGGCGGAGTACGCGACGCTGCAGCGACTGGTCCGCGCGGAATCCGGCAACCTGCCGCACCGGGGCTACAACACCATGGCCGACACCCCCGACGAGGCACTTGCCGAGCGGTTCGCCGCCCTCGCCGATGCCGGTCTGCTGCACGTCCCCGACTCCCGGCTCGCGGCCGACCAGTTCATCGCGCTGACCTTCGGCGTCGCGCTGGACAGGCTCGGTTCCGCGAACGCCGTGGAGGACACCCGGGTCAGGCCACTCGTCGTCGAAGGCGTGCGGACCTTCCTCCGGGCGTACCGAGCCGCATAACGCACACGGAAAGCCCACGCACACGGAAAACACCGGCGGCGGTGAGGAGCCTCCCTCACCGCCGCCGGTGTTCTCCGTGCCGTCAGCCGGATCCACCCCACCTCACAGGCGACTCACCAGGTCTTCCCGGCCTGCTCCCGCACCGCGCGGTTGATCCGGTTGAAGAAGTTGGTCAGAGCGCCCTCCAGGACGATCGCGCCCAACTGCTCCTCGCTGAAGTGCTCGGCGGCGGCCTCCCAGATCTCGTCGGTCACGCCCGGCGCGCCGTCCTGGACCCGGGTCGACGCCTCGGCCAGGGCGAGGCCCGCCCGCTCCGCCTCGGTGTAGAACGGCGCCTCGCGCCACGCGGCCACGTTGTGCAGTCGCTCGTCGCTCTCACCGGCCTTCCGCGCCCCCTCGACCGAGGCGTGGACGCACGGGCTGCAGCTGTTGATCTGGCTGATGCGCAGATGGACGAGCGACAGCAGGCGCGGGTCGACGCCCCCCGCGTGAATCGCCTTGTAGAGGTGCTGGACCGCCGTGATCACATCGGGGTTCGGCGCGCCGTTCAAGCGTGCTTCCATCGGTGGTGCTCCTTCATCGGTTACCTGTGCCCCTCCGGGCCCGTCATCCCCATGACGGAGCAGTCCCGAGGAAGGTAACCAGATGTCCGACACCCGCCCGGCAGACCCGATCACCGAGGCGTTCGAGGCCCAGCGGGACCGGCTGCGCGCGGTCGCCCACCGCATGCTCGGATCGCACGCCGACGCCGAAGACGTGGTGCAGGAGGCCTGGTTGCGGCTCTCCCGCCAGGACGCGGCGAGCATCCACAACCTCTCCGGCTGGCTGACCACGGTGGTCGGACGGATCAGCCTCGACGTCCTGCGCTCACGCCAGGCCCGTGCGGAGGCGTCCTACGACGACGGTCTGTCCGAGTTCGTCGTCACGCTCGACGACGGTCCGGTTCCGGAGGACGACGCAGTGCTCGCCGACTCGGTCGGGGTCGCGCTGCTCGTCGTCCTGGAGTCGCTGGGTCCGAGCGAGCGGCTGGCGTTCGTGCTGCATGACCTGTTCGCGGTGCCGTTCGGCGAGATCGGCCGGATCCTCGGCAAGTCCACCGCCGCCGCCAAGATGCTGGCCAGCCGCGCCCGCAGGAAGGTGCAGCGGATCGAGCGGCCGACCGGCGTCGGACGGGAACAGCGGGAAGTGGTGCGGGCGTTCCTTGCGGCGACTCGGCACGGCGACTTCGATGAGCTGCTGCGGGTGCTCGACCCCGAGGTGAAGCTGACCGTCGACACTCCCACCGGCACGGTCGTCGCGCTCGGTGCCACCAGGGTCGCGACCGGTGCGCGACTGTCCGCCTCGGCGGCCGCTCAAGGTCGGGACGTACGCGTCAACGGCCTGCCGGGGTTCGTCGCGTGGAGCGAGGACGGCACCCCGCTGTCGCTCCTGGCGTTCACCGTCGTCGACGGCCGGATCACCGACATCAGGATCGTGACCGACCCCGCCGCACTCGGGCGGATGGACCTGCCCGAGCCGACGTGAGCCTCCCCCGGACCAGTCCGCCTCAGCCCACCTCAGTCCTCCCAGCTCTTGCGCTCGAAGGCCGCGGGCCCGGTCACCAGGGTGTCCGGGGGAACGTCCTTGGTGACCACGGCGCCGGAGCCGACGACGGCCCCCCGGCCGATGGTGACACCGGGCAGCACGGTCACCCCCACCCCGAGCCATGCGTGCGCCTCGATGGTGATGGGCGCCCGCGTGATGAACGCGCTCCGCTCCGACGCCCGGACCGGATGGTCGGAGGAGATGAGGTTGACCCTCGGGCCGATGAGTACGCCGTCGCCCAGTCGAATGCCGCCCTGGTCGTAGAAGGTGCAGCTGTGATTGACGAAGACGCGCTCACCGAATTCGATGCCGAATCCGTGGTCCGTGTAGAAGGGCGGATAGAGGGTCACGGAGTCGGGAACGGGCTTGCCGAAAATCTCGGCCAACAGGGCCGCACGCGCCGCCTTGTCGTCGAACGGCAGGACATTGAGCCGTGAGGTGAGGGCGGTGACGTGCTCGATCCGCTCGGCCGTGCGCGCCCACTCGGGAGTGTCGATATAGAGACGGTTCTGATCAGGCATGGCTGTTCCTCACGGCAGGGGCGCTGAGGCCCTTCGGGTATGACGCAGGCCAACCAGAAGTTGGCCTGCGTCATCAAACCGACCGCCCTGCACGGGGATCAAACAACGATCAGGGCGAGAAAGAACAACGTTTGGTTGTCTCCCTAGGATGGGCGGCATGGACGTCACCGCCGTACGCACCTTCGTAGCCGTCGTGGAAGCGGAGCAGTTCCAGGACGCCGCCGCCGACCTTTCGGTCACTCCGCAGGCGGTGTCCAAGCGCGTCGCCGCACTGGAAAAGGAACTCGGCGTCCAGCTCTTCACCCGTGACGCGCGCGGCGCGAGGCCGACCATCGACGGGCAGGCGTTCCTTCCCCACGCCCGTACCTTTCTCCGCGCCGCCGAACGGGCCGTCGCCTCCGTGCAGCCCGGACACCGGGCGCTGCGCGTCGACGTGATCGGCCGCCAGCTCTCCCTGGCCGGTCTGCTGCGCGGCTTCCACCGCGCACACCCCGAGACCGAACTGGACGTCGTGACGCTGTTCGACTCCGACACGGCCCTCGCGGCCGTACGGGACGGAGTCATCGACGCGACCTTCCGCGCCGTGACGATGCCGGGCCGACAACTCCCGCGCGGCCTCGACGCCACCCCTGTCTTCGACGAACCGCTGCACCTGTTCACCGGGCCGGACCACGAGTTCGCCGACGCCCCCGCGATCCGTCCCGGCCAACTCGCGGGCCACCGGATCTGGATGCCCGGCAACATGCCGGGGACCGAGTGGGCCGCCTACTACGACGAGTTGGCCGCCACCTTCGGCTTCACCATCGACCCGGTCGGCCCCGACTTCGGCATCGAGCCCCTGCTCGACACCATCGCCAACTCCACGACGCTGGGCACCTTCGTCAGCGAACAGACCCCCCTGGTCTGGCCCACCGGCCACGACCTGCGCCGCATCCCCCTCAAGGACCCGACCCCGGTCTACCCCCACTCCTTGATCCGGCAGACCGCCAACCCCCACCCCGCCCTGGCAGCCCTGCGCGCTCACCTCATGGCCGCCTATCCGGGCCGCCCCCAAGACGGCATCTGGACACCGTCCTGGACGCGGCCCGCGCGCTACTTCTCCCAGCCCACCGTCTCAGGCAACGGGCTGTAGAAGATGGTCGCGCCCACGTTGGCCAGGCCCTTCTTGACGCTGTACGTCGACGGGCCGCTGAACATCGGGAGCCGGGCGTAGTCCTGGAGGGCCTTCTGCTCCACCTTGTTCGCCGCCGCTGCCTGCTTGTCCTGGTCGGCGATGTCCGACGTGGCGCGGATCTCCTTGTCCAGCGCCGGGGACCCGGCCCCCGTCAGGTTGGAGTCACGGTCCGAGCAGTACATCTCGCACAGGTAGCGGGCCCCGAAGGGATCCCCGGAGCGGTTGCCCGACAGGAACAGGTCGAACTTCCGCTCGCTCAGGATGCTGGAGAAGTCCGCGTCGTCGGCCTTCTTGACGGTGAGGCGCACGCCGACCGGCTTCAGCATCGCGGCGAGCGCGCCCGCGGTGGCCTTGCCCAGCGGGTCGTCGCCCATCAGCGTGTAGCCGATCTCCAGCTTCTTGCCGCCCTTCTCCCGGATCCCGTCGCCCCCGGCCTTCCAGCCCGCCGCGTCGAGCTCCTTCTTCGCCTGGTCGGGCCCGTACTTGAGGACGGACGAGACGTTGTCCTCGTACTCCTTCTGGAAGCTGTAGAAGAGGCCCGAGCCGGGCAGCGGCTCCTGGTAGTCCAGGCCCTGGAACTGGATCTTCGCGATCTGGCTGCGGTCGATGCTCTCCTGAATGGCCTTGCGCACCGCCTTGTCCCCGAGGACCGCCGACTTCGTGTTGAAGTAGAGCGAGTACACGAAGGGGCTGCCGCCGCTGCGGATCTCGGTGCCCTTGAGCCCCTTCACCTGCTTCAGGCTCTCGGCGTCGACCGCCGAGACGTAGTCGAGCTGACCGTTCTTGAAGGCGTTGATCCCCGCGGTCGACTCCAGGTTCACGTAGACGCGCTTGTCGAGCTTGCCCTTCTTGCCCCACCACTTCGGGTTGCGGACGAAGGTGATGTTGCCCGAGTGGGAGTCCCACTTGCCGACCGTGTACGGGCCCGCGCCCCACTCGGGGTGCGCCTTCTTCACGTACGCCTTGTTGAAGTTGTCGACCTTGGCGGCCTTCGGGTGCAGGAACGTGAAGAACAGGCTCGGCCAGGCGGGGTAGACGCCCTTGAAGGTGATGACGGCCTGCTTGTCGTCCTTGCCCCGCGCGACGTCGGTGATCTGCTCGTAGCCGTCCGTGGTCGAGGCCGCGTACTCCTTGTCGGAACCGTTGTTGGCCTTCCAGGTGGCCTTGATCGCGGTCCAGTCGATCGGCGTTCCGTCGTTGAAGGCGGCCTTCTTGTTGATCGACAGGACGACCTTCTGGTTGCCGCCCTTGACGGACACCTTCACATCACTGAAGTAGTCGGGGTTGTACTGCACTTCACCGGTCGGCGAGAAGGTGATCGCGTTCGCGTTGTACCAGGCCCACACCCGGGTCGCCGTGAGAGTGCCGTTGACGTTGAACGGGTTGCCCTGCTCGTCGAACGTCCCCACCGTCGTGTAGGTCCCGCCGTCCTTGAGCTTGTCGTACGCCGTCGGGTTGTAGTCGGCGGCGCCCGAAGCGGATGACGGGGCGTTCTTTCCGGCCGAGCCCGAGGAGTCACCGGACGAGGACTGGCACGCGGTGGCGGTGACGGAGATGGCTGCTATGAGGGCGACGGGCAGGGCCAGTCTTGCGCGCATGGGAGAGCGTCCTTGTGTTGGAGTGGGGTGGGAGATGGGATGGCAGTAGGGGTTACGCGGCGTGGCAGGCGTACTTGTGGCCCGACTGGCCCGGCACCGGCCTGGGCGCGGGGCGCTCGGTGCGGCAGCGCTCCCGGACGTCGGTGTCGGCGAGGCGGTACAGGGGGCAGCGGTCGATGAACACACAGCCGCGCGGCAGGTTCGTGGCGCCCGGCTGCTCGCCCTTCAGGACGATCCGTTCGCGGGTGCGTTCGCGCTCCGGGTCGGGGATGGGGATCGCCGACAGCAGCGCCCGGGTGTAGGGGTGCTTCGGGTTGGAGAACAGTGTCTCCGTGTCGCCGGTCTCCACGATGTGCCCGAGGTACATCACCGCGATGCGGTCGCAGATGTAGCGGACCACGGCGAGATCGTGGGCGACCATGAGATAGGCGAGCCCCAGCTCGCGCTTGAGCCGGCCGAGCAGATTGATCACCCCGGCCTGCACCGAGACGTCCAGGGCGGAGAGCGGCTCGTCGAGGGCGAGCAGTTTCGGGTCCGTGGCCAGGGCGCGGGCGATGCCGATGCGTTGGCGCTGGCCGCCCGAGAGCGCGGCCGGGAAGCGGTCGCTCACCGAGGGGTCGAGGCCGACGAGCGTCAGCAGTTCATGGACGCGGGAGCGGATCGCCTCGCGGTCACGGCCAACGGCCCGCAGGGGTTCGGCGAGCAGGTGGTGGACGGTGAGGCGCGGGTCCAGGGCGCCCAGCGGGTCCTGCATGACGATCTGCACGTCGTGCCGCAGGGTGCGCCCGCGCCCGCCGGAACCGGCGGCACCGACGCCCGCACCGATCTCGCTGCCCGCGACCTCGATCCGGCCGCCCTCCGGCTTTCTGAGCCGCAGGATCTCCATCAGCGTCGTCGTCTTGCCGCTGCCCGACTCGCCCACCAGGCCCAGCGTCTCTCCGGCCCGCAGCTCGAAGTTGACCCCGTTGACCGCGTGCAGCGTGCCGACCCTGCGCTTGATGAACGCGCCCTTGGTGACGGGGAAGGTCTTGACGAGGTCCTCGACACGCAGCACCACATCGCCGCCCGCGGCGCGATCCGTGCCCGCGCCCGTCGCCCCCGCCGTCCGTTCGACGGACGTGACACCCCCGGTGGGGTCCAGCGTGCCGTCGGCGATCTCGGCCGCGCGCAGGCAGGCCACGTCCCCGTGCCCCGTGACCTCGCGCAGCTCCGGTTCTTCGGAGCCGCATGCGTCGAGTGCGACGGCGCACCGGTTCGCGAAGGGGCAGCCGTCGGGCAGGCCAGAGAGGGCCGGAGGCTCTCCGCCGATCGGGACGAGGGGGCGGCGGACCCCGCCGTCCACGGTCGGCACCGCGGCCAGGAGCCGCGCGGTGTACGGCATCGTGGGCCGCCGGAACAGTGCGTGCACGTCCGTCTTCTCCACGAAGCGGCCCGCGTACATGACGGCGACGTCGTCCGCGTGGCCTGCCACGACGCCGAGGTCGTGGGTGATGAGGACGAGCCCCGCGCCGGTCTCCCGCTGGGCGAGGCGCAGTACGTCGAGGATCTGCGCCTGCACGGTGACGTCGAGCGCGGTGGTGGGTTCGTCGGCCACCAGCACTTTCGGCCGGTTGGCGATCGCCATGGCGATGACCACGCGCTGGCGCATGCCGCCCGAGAACTCGTGGGGGAAGGCCGAGGCCCGGTTGCGGGGGTCGGGGATGCCGACGAGGTCGAGCAGTTCGACGGCCTTCTCCCAGGCCGCCTTCTTGGACAGGTCCTGGTGGACCCGCAGCGCGTCGGAGAGCAGCCTGCCCACGGAGAAGATGGGGGTGAGCGCGGACAGGGGGTCCTGGAAGACCATGCCGATGGACTTGCCCCGTACCCGCGCAAGGGCACGGTCGTCGAGGCCGATCAGGTCCTGACCGCCGAGTAGGACCTGGCCGCTCAGATCGGCGGTGGGCGGCAGCAGTCCCATGACGCCCATCGCGGTGGCCGACTTGCCCGAGCCGGACTCGCCGACGATGCCGAGGGTCCGGCCCGGCAGCAGATCGAAGCTGACGCCGCGCACCGCCTCGACGGGTCCGGCCTCGGAGGGGAAGGAGATCCGCAGGTCCCGTACGGAGAGCACGGGGGCGGCGCCGGTGGGGGAGACCGGGTCGTCGCGCAGGGGGGTGGTCAGTGTCATCGTCGGCCTCCCGCCGCGCCGGTCACAGAGGTGGGGTCGAGGGCGTCGCGCAGCCCGTCGCCGATGAACGTCATCGACACGGTGAGCAGGACGACGAGGCCCGCCGGAAAGGCGAAGAGCCAGGGCGCGCTGGTCACGGTGGCCGTCCCGTCGGCGAGCATGGTGCCGAGGGAGACGTCCGGGGTCTGGACGCCGAACCCGAGGAACGACAGCGCGGTCTCGCTGAGCACGGTGGCGACGACGCCGAGCGTCAGGTTGACGATGAGCAGGGAGCCGAGGTTGGGAATGATGTGGCGCAGGATGATGCGCAGCGGGCGGACGCCCATGAACTCCGCCGCCGTCACGTAGTCCCGTTCGCGCAGCGAGGTGGAGACGGACCAGATGACCCGGGCGGTGGACATCCAGCCGAACAGGGTGAGCACGAGGATGAGGGCCCGCCAGTCACCTGCCAGCCGGTTGGAGACCAGGGCGAGGATGAGGAACGACGGGACGATCAGCAGGAAGTGGATGACGGCGAGCGTCAGCCTCTCCACCCGCCCGCCGAAGTACGCGGCGCTCGAACCGATGACCGCGGCGACGACGATCGTCAGGACGGACACGCTCACGGCGATCACCAGCGAGCGCTGCAGCCCGTGCACCGCACTGGCGTAGATGTCGTTGCCGCCCTGGTTGGTGCCGAACCAGTGCGCGCCGCTCGGCGGCTGGGTGAGGGCGGTGAAGTCGGCGTCGGTGTGGGTGTAGGACGTGAACAGGCCCCCGAAGACGCTGAACAGCACGAGCAGCGCGAAGATCACGACACCGGTGACGGCGAGGCGGTTGCGCAGGAAGCGACGCAGGTAGAGACGGCCGCGGCCGAGTTCCCTGCGCGGCGGGGCGGTGGCGGTTGCTGTCGCCATGTCAGTTCACCCGCACTCTCGGGTCGAGGAAGACCGTGGCGATGTCCGCGAGGATCGCGCCGATCGCGGTGAGCACCGCGGCGAACGCGGCCGTCGCGACCGTGCCGTGCACGTCGTTCTTGCTGATGGTCTGGATGAAGTAGCGGCCCATGCCGTTCCAGCCGAAGATCGTCTCGGTGATGACGGCTCCGGTGAAGACGGCGGGCACGCTGAACGCCACCGAGGCCGCCGTCGGGATCAGCGCGGCGCGCAGGGCGTGCCTGCGGACGGCCTGACTGCGGGTGAGGCCGGTGGCCTGGGCCGTGCGCACGAAGTCGGCGTTGATCGTGTCGAGCAGCAGCGAACGCTGTGTCAGGTGGTAGCCCACGTAACCCATCAGCGTCAGCGTGAGGGTCGGCAGGATCAGATGGAGGAGGCGGTCACCGATCGTCGGGAGCAGCCCCTCCACATTGGGGGAGTTCTCCCCGGCAACGTAGAGGAAGTCGAACCCGGCGTGCTGATTGAGCCAGATGGCGACGAAGACCACGGCGAGCGCCGCGACCGGCGTCGGGACGTTGAACATCGCGATGGATATCGCCTGCGAGACACGGTCGGCAGCGCCGTACTGGCGGGCGGCGGTGTAGACGGCGAGCGCGACACCGATCACGACGGACAGAACGGTCGCCGTGACGACCAACTCGGCGCTGACCAGGGCGCGGTAGCCCACCTCGCCGTTGACGGAGACGCCGGTCGGCGACTTGCCCCAGTCGAAGTCGAGGGCCACCGAGGTGAGCCAGTGCCACCACCGTTGCACCAGTGGCATGCCGGGGTCGAGGTTGTACGGGGCGAGGGCGCGGGATATCTGCGCCTCGGTGCGGACGGGCCGCAGCTCCTTGAAGTTCGATCGCGGGTCGAGGAAGTAACTGGCCAGGAAGTACGTCGCGTTGGTCGCGACCACGATCATCAGGAGCCAGCCGCCCGCCTTGCGCATCACATAGCGCACGGTGCGGACCGCCCCCTCACCACACAGGTGGAATGCGCCGGAAGGGCGCCGGACAGACAGGTCGAGTACATGTGTGGTGGAGCTTTCTGAGGGCGTACGAGTACGGAACGGTGCCGCGAAGGGGCGAATGTCAGCTTGGTCCGTACTAAGCGGTCGCACCAGGTTTTGGCTGGTCTGGCCACGAGGCCGCAATGTTGCCGCAGGGGTCGCAACGTTGCCGTAAAGATCGCAATGCTGCCGTAGCAAAACGATCTCTGATGTGGCGCAAACCGGTCCACCGGCGGCAGGGCAGCGCGATCCGCCGACCAGCGGCCGACCACGTCAAGGCGAGGCAAAATCTCTCCGAGTTGGTCCAGTCCTTTGCGGGACTCGGGAGCGAGGCAGAGGGGCCCGGCGCCGTGAATTGGTACGCCCGGGAGCCCTCCCACCCGCGTTGACATGCTCACGAGGGGTGGTTCCCTGAGAGGTCTGTACCGCAGGAAGCGCGTCCGGCCCCTGTCCCATCGGACCGTTCCCGCATCCGCCGCTGCCCTCGTACGCCCCGGCAGCGGCGGACACACGGACGCGAACCGAAGGAGAGCCTCCCGACAAGCCCCTGCACCCCGGCCTCGGCAGGCCCGGCACGGACGGACGCCACCTCCCCCAAGGAGAGCCGTGTCCCCACACAGACCCCCAGCCAGACCCCGCGAGGTCCTGGCCCACCCCCGACGCCTCATCGCCGTCCTCGCCGTGCTCGCACTGGCGCTGGCCGGACTCACCGCACTCGCGGCCCCCGCCGTCGCGGCCGCCAAGCTCACCGCCACCTTCGTCAGCGAGGGCAGCGGATCGTCCTGGACCGGCAAGTTCGTCGTGAAGAACAGCGGCGACACCGCCGTGGACACCTGGTCCCTGGAGTTCGACCTGCCCGACGGCGTCACCATCAGCGACCACACGCACGGCACCGCCGAGATCAAGGGCAAGCACGTCACCGTGACGCCCGCCTACTACAACGCCCGCGTCCCCGCGAGCCGTGACACCGAGCCGTACAGCTACACCTTCCGGGGCAGCGGCCAGCTCAAGCCCCCCACCGGCTGCCTCATCAACGGCGACAAGTGCGACGGCACCGCGGCCGTGCCGCCGAAGGCGCCCACCGGGGTGGGCGTCGCCGACGCCACCGCCCGCACGGTCAGCCTGAAGTGGACGGCGGCCGCACAGGGCGACTTCCCCGTCGCCTCGTACGAGGTCCTTCGCGGCACCACCGTCGTGGCGGCCAGTGCCACCACCCAGGCCACGGTGCGCGGCCTGGAACCGGCGACCGCCTACCAGTTCAGCGTCCGGGCCAAGGACTCGCGCGGCAACACCGGCGAGGCCAGCGCCCCCGTCACCGCGACCACCGTGGACCCGGCGACCGACACGGTCCCGCCGACCGCGCCCCGCAACCTCCGCTCCACCGACGTCACGTCGAGCACCGTGAAGCTCGCCTGGGACGCGGCCACCGACAACCAGCGCGTCGCCGCCTACGACGTCTACCGCGGCACGACCCTCGTGGAGAGCCTGCCCGCCGACACCCTCACCAGTACGGTCACCGGACTCCAGCCCGACACGGAGTACGCCTTCACCGTCAAGGCACGGGACCCCGCCGACAACGCGTCGCCCGCGAGCAACACCCTCTCCGTCACCACCAAGGAGCCCGTCGGCCAGGGCGGCTACGCCAAGGTCGGCTACTTCGTGCAGTGGGGCATCTACGGCCGTCAGTACTTCGTGCGGGACCTGGAGACGTCCGGCGCCGCGGGCAAGCTCGACGTCATCAACTACGCCTTCGCCAACATCGACCCCAAGAACCTCACCTGCCTCAACGGCGTCACCAAGGGCACCACGCAGAACCCCCAGGACCCCAACCAGGGTGACGGGGCCGGGGACGCCGAGGCCGACTACGGCAGGGCCTTCCCCGCGGGACAGTCCGTGGACGGCGTCGCCGACGACGGCTGGGGCAAGCTGCGCGGCAACTTCAACCAGCTGAAGAAGCTCAAGGCCAAGCACCCGAACCTCAAGGTGGTCGTCTCGCTCGGCGGCTGGACCTACTCCAAGTACTTCTCCGACGTCGCCAAGACGGACGACTCGCGGAAGAAGTTCGTCAAGTCCTGCATCGACATGTACATCAAGGGCAACCTGCCCGCGTACAACGGCGCGGGCGGTGACGGCGTCGCCGCGGGCATCTTCGACGGCTTCGACCTGGACTGGGAGTGGCCGGGATCGCCCGACGGCCACCCCGGCAACCACTGGAGCGCGGACGACAAGGCCAACAACACCGCCCTGATCGCCGAGTTCCGTAAGCAGCTCGACGCGCTCGGCGGCAGCCACCGGCTGCTCACCGCCTTCACCCCGGCCGATGCCAAGAAGATCAACGACGGCTGGGACCTCAAGGAGGTCTTCAAGTACCTGGACTTCGGCAACGTCCAGGGCTACGACTTCCACGGCGCGGGCAGCGACAACTCCTGGGAACCCAACCGCACCGGCCACCAGGCCAACCTGTACAAGGACGCACAGAGCCCGTACCCCACCGACTTCAGCATCGACGACGCGGTGAAGGCGTACACCGATCAGGGCATCAAGCCGCGCAAGCTGACCATCGGCTTCCCGTTCTACGGGCGCGGCTGGCAGCAGGTCGCCGAAGGCGGCGCGCACGGCGAGTGGCAGAGCGCCAACGGCGCCGCGCCGGGCCAGTTCCAGGAGGAGGCGGGCACCCGCGGCTACGACAACCTCGTCGCCGCCTTCCCGAACCTGACCGTCTACCACGACGAGCAGTCCATCTCCACGTACGGCTACACCGGGGCCAACGGCCAGTGGTGGTCCTTCGACGACGCCTGGTCCATCGAGAAGAAGACCCAGTACATCAAGTCCAAGGGTCTGCTCGGCGGAATGATCTGGGAGATGTCCGGAGACACCTCGAACAACGTCCTGTTCAACGCCCTGGACCGCGGGTTGAAGTAACCACCGCGGACATCAGCCGGGGCCGGGCCGCGTCGGAGCCCCCTCCGAAGCGGCCCGGCTCGCGCCTGCTTCTCAGCCCCGTGCCGGTTCGTCCACGCCTTCAAGCAGAGGCGGTTGCCGCTTCTGGCGGGCAGGGATACCACTTCTTCGGCCCGCGCGTTGTTGGCCGACACCCCTTCTGGAACCGTGAGCAGGACCTCGGACCATCCGGTTTCCGGCGCGAGGGGTGATCATGGCAGGCTCCGCGGCCCACCCGGTGCTCTCGCTCCCTCAGGGGGGGCGGCGCGGTCCGCGGCATGGGGGAGACCTTCCTGACGGACCTGCACACCGGGACCCGCTTCACCGTCGACTACACGGCCCTGCACGACGACACTTACCGCGCGCAGGTCGTCGAGCGTCCCCACCACGACAGGTTCGGCGGCGGCGACCGTGCGTTCAGCCTGCTGCGGGACCTTCCCGACCAGTGGTACGACCTCCACAACCCGCAGGTGCCCGAGGGTGACCGGCAGGTGCGCTTCACGCTCACCGAGGACGATCTCCCTGCTGGGCTCCAGCAGGTGAAGGCGGCCCACATCGCCGTACTCCTCGTCACGGACCCCGCCCCCGAGCCCTTCGACATCACGGTGCGCCACGCCGACCGAGGCGGCCCCGCAAGGCCCGTCGACGGCCTGGTCAGCACCCGTCGCGGCAACGCCCCGACCTGAACGTCGATCAGCGGGTCCACTCCGCTCGGCGAGTGGACCCTGACTCTGGCGAAGGAGGCGGCCGAGCTGATCGACGGCGACGCCTTGGACGACGTGCTCTTCGTGGTCGGCTATGAGGGAGTGGCGCCTCTGTGGACCTGGCGCACCCGCGGCTCGCCGCCTTGGCGGTGCTGCGCGATGGTGTCCCCTGGCGTACGCGTCGTCGTCCCAAGGCCGTGCCGGGACCGCGCGAGCTCGGCAGCTTCACTGGCATTGACTGAATACTCAGTCAGTGACTTGGAGGTGACGCATCCACCGGACCGGTGCCGGAGCCGCTACCGAGGTCGGTGTGGGGCGAGAGGGGTTACTTCTCCCGCAGCAGCGCTAGCTCGGCGTCGATGGCGCCGCGCATCAGGTCACGGGCGTGATCGATCTGGAGTCCGCCGCTGAGCCAGCGCATGCTGAGCCCCTCCAGGAGGGCGGTGAGCCGCTCGCCGGCCGCCGCGAGCACGGGAGCCGGGGTCATCGGCCGCACCTGGCCGAGAAGGGCCGCCACCTCCTGCACCCACACCAGGGTCGCCCTGGCGAGGTCCTCGCGCAGCACCTCGTCGAAGACGGCGCTCGCCCGCAACTCGCCCCAGGCGGAGCTGTTCTCCCTGACCTCCGGAGTGTCCTGCAGTTCGAGCAGGAGGATCTCGTCCAGTTCCTCGCGGGGAGCGAGCGGCTCGGCGTCGGGGGCGCGGCCGATGGTGTAGCGCTCGGCGCGGTCGTTGATGAACTCAAGGGTGTGGCGCAGGATCCCGGTGCGGTCCTTGAAGTGGTAGTAGATCAGCCCGGTCGAGACGCCCGCTTCGGCGGCGAGCTCCTCGACGCGCAGTCCGCGGACACCGCGTCGGGCGATCAGCCGTGCGGCCGCTTCGAGGATCTGAGTAGTGCGAGGCGCCATGGATCCAAACCCTACCGGGCCGCCAAGGGTCCGGTGATCTCGGCCGACCGCCGGGCGTGCGGGGCCGGACAGCGCACCGCGGGGGCCTCAACCGCTTCGCCGCCACTGCCGTCGCCGCTGTCAGGCTTTGACTGAATTTTCAGTCCGTGCGACAGTGAAGGAACAGCGTGACGGCGCGACCACCCCATCCCCACCCCGGCTGCCTCCGCTGCCCCACCGCCCGCGCCCCGCTCGGCGCGCGGCCCGCCGTACCGGCGGCTAGCTTGTCCGCATCACGATGATCGGAGTTCACCGTGTCCGCATTCCTCCCCTCCCGCCGCTCGGCTCTGCGTGCGATCGCCGGAATCGGCGCCGTCGTGCTCGGCGCGTCGGCCTGCGGCCCCGGCGACTCCGACGTCGCGAGCGCCGCCGACCAGGACACGGACACGAAGGGCCGCCGCATGGGCGCCGAGTGGGAGAGCCACGCGCGCACCTTCATGTCGTGGCCCGCCCTGGAGTCGGTGTGGGAGGACGACCTGCGCTACGTCCGCGAGGACATCGCCCGCGTCGCCCGCGCCATCGCGGAGTACGAGTACGTCGTGATGATGGCGAGGCCCGACCAGCTGAAGGCGGCGCAGAAGGCGTGCGGGCGCGACGTCGAGGTCATCCCGCTGCCCGTCGACGACCTGTGGGCCCGCGACACCGTGCCCGTGTTCGTGGAGGACGACGGCAAGGTCACCGGCATCGACTTCAACTTCAACGGGTGGGGCAACAAGCAGGAGCACACCAACGACGGCCGGGTGGGCCAGACCCTGCTCGCCAAGTACGACATCCCCCGCAAGAAGGCCCCGCTGGTCGCCGAGGGCGGCTCGTTCGAGACCGACGGCGAGGGGACGCTCCTGATCACCGAGAGCTCGATCGTCAACGACAACCGCAACCGCGACAAGAGCCGGGACGAGATCGAGGCCGAGCTCAAGCGGACCCTGGGCATCAAGAAGGTGATCTGGCTGGCCGGGGTGCGCGGCAAGGACATCACCGACGCGCACGTGGACAGCCTGGTGCGCTTCACCGAGCCGGGCGTGGTGCTCCTGGACAGGGCGCACCCCGACACCCCGGCCGACTCGTGGTCGCGCGCGGCGGACCAGGCCAAGGCGGTGCTCAGCAAGGCCACCGACGCGAAGGGCCGCCCCTTCGAGATCGTGGACCTGTCGCAGCCGGACCTGTACGAGATCACGGGCGAGGGCGACGACTTCGTGTCGACGTACGCGAACTTCTACGTGGCCAACGACTCCGTGTTCATGCCCCGCTTCGGCGACCGGAAGGCCGACAAGCGGGCCAAGAGCATCCTCCAGGAGCACTTCCCCAAGCGGGACATCGTGCAGGTGGAGATCGACACCATCGCCTCCGGTGGCGGCGGCATCCACTGCTCCACGCACGACGAGCCCGGCAAGCCGGTCGACTGACGAACCCCGGAGCGGCTGTGGTCACGATGCGAGTCCCCTCCCGGCCCCGCGGCCGACTGCTCGCCGCGGGCCTGGTGCTCCGTATCCCCCCCCCCGCGCGGCAGCCTCGCCGAGCCCGGCGGCGTCTCTCCCGCGGAGCGCCTGACGCTCCAGACGTCCGCCTCCGTGCGGGGAGACCTCACCTTCCCCGCGCACCGCAGGATCTCGACCGTGGACGTGCCGGTCACGCTGTCGGCGGGCTCGATCACGGACTACCCGTTCGACGCGTACGAGACGAAGCTGGAGCTCGGCGCCGCGGTGTTCGACGTCGGCATCGCGCGCTCCACCAGCGTCCTGATCTTCGTGGTGTTCATGAGGGCCGCGATGTGGGCGCTGGCCATCGCGGTCCTGATCGGCGCGTGGTTCCTGCTCACCCGCCGCAAGGGAGTGACCTGGCCCTCCCTCGGCTGGAGGCCGCGACCCTCTTCGCCCTGGCGGCCTTCCGCAACACGGCTTCCGGCGCCCCGCCCACCGGCTCCCTCCTCGACTACGTCGCGTTCCTCTGGGCGGAGACAGTGGTCGCGTTCTGTGTGATCACGGTGGTGGTGATGGCGATGCGGGCGGAGTCCCATCCGTCGGACCCGCAGGATCAGCCGGAGCCGAGCACGGGGGTCGGCGAGCGGCCGTCACACGTCGGATGAGTGCACCGCACGGTCCTCGCCGCCGCAGGACGCGCGGACCACGAGGGTGGGCCACAACTGCAGCCGGTGGATGGGGCGTTCGGTCGGATCGGCCATGCGGGCCAAGGCCATTTCGGCGGCCAGCGCGCCGAGTCGGCGCTTCTGCGGGCGCACCGCGGTCAGCGGCGGGTCGGACGCCGCGGCGACTTCGTCGTCGTACGACACGACGGCCAGGTCCCCGGGAACGGTGAGTCCGAGGTCCCGTGCCCGCTCCACCAGACCGATGGCCTCGCTGTCGGAGTGGACGAACAGGGCCGTCGCGCCCGCCTCCTGGCAGCGTCGCAGCACGGTGTCGTAGGCGTCGGCCCAGCCCGCCGATCCGTACGGAGGGACCTCGAACCGGAGACTGTCACAGGCGGTGAGGGACAGGGAGGTGCTCGTCTCCTGCCACCCTTCGCGCAGCGCCTGCGTGGTCGGGCTGAAGCGCGCGGTGACGAACGCGATGCGGCGGTGCCCGAGCGTGACCAGGTGGCGTATCGCCAGCCCCGCGCCCAGGCTGTGGGCGGTGGTGACCGCGTCGAGCGCCAGGGTGGGCAGCGCGGGCGGCGGCACTCGCTCCACGAGGACGACGGGGACGGACAGCGAGCCGAGCCAGCGCAGCAGGTCGAGGCCCGCGTCCGAGGTGGTGGTGGGGGCGACGAGCAGCGTGCGTACGCCGCGGTCGAGGAGGGCGGCCACTTGGCGCCGGTCCTCCTGCGGGTCGTACGCGGACGCGCGCAACGCCAGCCTGCCGTCGGCGGCGGCCACGGCGGACTGGGCGCCCTGGATGACGGCGGGCCAGTAGAACTCGACGGTGGGCACGACCATGCCGACCAGGGCCTGCCCCTGCGGGCGGCCGAACGGGGTGGCCCGGTGGTCGGGCTGCGGGCCGCGGTAGGGGAGTGTGACGCCACCGTGCACCCGCTGCACCAGGCCGCGGTCGGCCAGGAGGGTGACGTCCCGCCGTACGGTCACCGCCGTCACGCCCAGCCGCTCGACGAGGTCGGCGAGACGGACGGTGCCCTGCTTCCGCACGGCGGCGAGGATGAGCTCCTGTCGCTCCGAGGCGAGTGCCACCCGGTGCTCCTCCGACGGCCGTTTGATCGGTTCAGTTCGTTCAGCTGTTCCGTGTGCTGGCCAGTTCTATCGCATCGGATGACACGAGGGAAAGGCCCGCAGCGGGTCTCATGCCTGCACCTGCCGGTGGAGTGCGCGCACTCGGCGTCTGGTTGACCGCGACGCCCGGCGGGTTCCGGCCAAGCCGGGCTTTCCTTCTCTATCGATTCTGATCGCTTTGTTTTGTTGTCGTTGACCGGGCGCCGTGCAGGCGGCTGAAGTGTGCGAACACCTCGCTGCGTGAAAGGAAATTCATGGTGCTCGGTACCCCATCCGACGCCGACGGCGGCAGATCTCGGACACTCCGGTCGAGGAGGTCGCTGCTGCGGGCCTCGACCGGACTCGGCGCCGCGGCCCTCGTGGGCGGCGCGCTCACCGGCTGCTCCCGGCGTGCCTCCGGCGCCACCCGCGTACGGCTCTGGTCCTGGCTGACCGGCATGGACCAGTACGTCGCCGCGTTCAACGCGACCCGGCGCGACATCCACGTCGAGCTCAGCGTCATCGCCGCCGGTACGTCCGGCGGTTACGCCCAGCAGACCAACGCGATCCGCGCGCACAACGCCCCCGACATCCTGCACGTCGAGTACCAGGCGCTGCCGCAGATCGTGACCACCGGAGGCCTGCGCGAGCTGACCGACGACGTGGCCGACCTCGCCGACGGATTCCTGCCCGCCGCCTGGCGCAGCGTCCGCCCCGACGGCCGGACCTGGGCGCTGCCGATGGACTTCTGCCCGATGGCGTTCTTCTACCGCAAGGACCTGTTCGACGACGCGGGCATTCACGTACCGCGTACCTGGGAGGAGTTCAGGCGGGCCGCCACGGCCGTGCGGCGGGCCGACGCGGGCGCGCGGATCGCCACCTTCCCCCTGAACGACGGTGCGTTCTTCGCCGGGATGGCCTGGCAGGCGGGGAGCCCGTGGTGGCGGATCTCGTCCGATGCCTGGCGGGTCGGCATCGACGGCGCGGGCACCTTGCGGATGGCCGACTACTGGCAGGACATGATCTCCTCCGGCCGGGTCGCCCACACCGCCACCGGCACGCAGAGCTGGATCTCCGCGATGCACCACGGCAGGCTCTGGGGGATGCTCGGCGCCACCTGGGGCGTGGGAATGGTGAAGAAGTCCCTGCCCGCGGACAAGGGACGCTGGGCCATCGCCCCCATGCCCACCTGGGGCGACACCTCGGCCACCGGCGTATGGGGAGGCTCCGCGTTCGGGGTCTCCGCGGAGAGCGAGGTCCCCGAGGCGGCACTGACGTTCCTGCGCTGGCTGAGCACCGACCCCGCGGTGCCCCGGATCGGCGCGCAGGTCACCTTCCCCTCGCCCGCCCACCTCCCGGGCCGACAGGTGGCCCGCAAGGCGTACGACGACGACTACTTCGTCGGCGACCCCGTCTTCGACGTACTGGACGAGGCCGCGACACGCGTCCCCGAGTGGACGTGGGGACCCACCTCGCTGAGCGTGTTCTCGACGGCCGCCGACGCGCTCGCCCCCGTGCCCACCGGAGGCATCACGATCCCGGGGGCGGTGCGCAGGCTCCAGGCCTCGGCCGTCGACGGTATGCGCGAGCGCGGCCTCGCCGTCACCAGCGGGAGCCGGACATGACCCACGTGCCGTCCACCCGGCCGACAGGGCCGACGAAGCCGACGAAGCCGACGAGGCGCCACCGTCTCACCGGCGCCGCACTGGCCGCCCCGTTCGCCGTACTGCTGCTCTGCACCGTGCTCGTGCCGATCGGATACGCCTGCTACCTCAGCCTGTTCGACGACCGTCTCTCCGGGCTCGGCTTCGAGGGGTACCGCCAGGTCTTCACCGGCTTCGGCAACTACGCCGACGTCCTCGGCGACCCCGCGGCCCGCGACGGCGTGGCCAACGTCGCCGTCTACGCCCTGATCCACATCCCGGTGATGTTCGCCGGAGCCCTCCTCATCGCCCTGCTGCTCAACTCGGCCACCGTGCGGCTGCGCCAGCTCTGGTCGCTCGCGGCCTTCCTGCCGTACGCCGTCCCCGGCGTGATCGCTGGCCTCATCTGGGGCTACCTCTACAGCCCCGGCATCGGCCCGCTCAACGGCGCCCTGCCGTTCGACCCGCTCAGCGACACCGGAGTGCTGCCCTCCATCGTCAACATGGCCACCTGGCAGTGGATGGGCTACAACACGATCATCTTCTACACCGCGCTCCAGACGGTGCCGCGCGACGTCCTCGAAGCCGCCCGCGCCGACGGCGCGGGACCGGTCCGTACCGCGCTGTCCATCAAGCTCCCCATGATCCGGCCGACGGTCTTCGTCGCGCTCGTCTTCACCACCATCGGCTCCCTGCAGCTGTTCACCGAACCGATGGTGCTGCGCACCTTCACCGGCACGGTCACCAGCACCTGGACGCCGAGCCTCTACATCTACGAAGCGGCCTTCATCAGCAACGACTACGGGCGCGCCGCGGCCGCTTCCATCCTGCTCGCCGCCGCCTCGGCCCTGCTCTCGGCGCTGGTCATGCGCCTGTCCGCCCGGAGGTCACGATGAGCGCGCCCACCACCACGCGACAGTCCGCGGACACACCCCGGCGTCCCGCCCGCGCCCCCGCGCCGCACCGTTCGGCGGCCCGCTCGCGCGCATCCCGCTGGACCACCCGCGGCGCCGTCCACGGCGTACTCCTCCTCGTCACCCTCTACAGCCTGTTGCCCCTGGTGTGGCTGCTGACGTCGGCCACCAAATCCGTCGGCGACTTCTCCGCCACCAGCGCCTTCGAATTCGCCGACTTCAACCTGTGGCACAACCTGCGGGACCTGTTCGCCCGCGAGAACGGCGTCTTCTGGCACTGGATCGGCAACTCCCTCCTCTACGCGGGCCTCGGTGCCGTACTCGGCGCCCTGATCTGCACCGCCTGCGGCTACGCCGTCGCCAAACTGGACTTCCCCGGACGGCGTGCCCTGTTCGCGGTGACCCTGACCGGCGTCCTCGTGCCGCCCACCGCACTCGCCCTGCCGCTGTACCTGCTCGCCTCGCACCTGCACCTCGTGAACACGTTCTGGGCGGTGTTCCTGCCGCTGCTGACCAACCCGTTCGGCGTCTATCTCGCCCGGACGTTCGCCGACGCGTCCGTGCCCGACGAGGTCCTGGAGGCGGCTCGCCTCGACGGGGCCGGTGAGCTGCGGATCTTCCTGACCATCGTGCTGCCGATGATGATGCCCGGCTTCGTCACCATCCTGCTGTTCCAGTTCGTCGCCATCTGGAACAACTTCTTCCTGCCGCTGGTGATGCTCACCGACCCCGAGCTCTTCCCCATGACCCTCGGGATCTACCAATGGAGCACCCGCGCCCCGCAGTTCCCCGACTACAACCCCCTCGTCATCACCGGATCCCTGCTCGCCGTCGTACCGCTGATCACCGCCTTCGTGGTGCTCCAGCGCCAGTGGCGCAGCGGCCTGTCCGCCGGGAGCGTGAAGTGACCTCCACCGTCCGAGGGCCGGGTGCCGCCCGCAGGCCCGAAACCCTCCTGCTGATGAACGAGCAGTCCCAGCAAACCCAGTTCGGGCCACGGGAAAGGGAGCGGCTCCGCGCCGTCGCCGCCCTCGGGCAGCCGCTCGCCGCCGCGCGCCTGGACACCGAAGCCGTCCGGGCCCGGCTCGCCGAAGTGGAGGTGCTTGTCACGTCGTGGGGCTGCCCGGTTCTCGACGAGGACGTACTGGCCGCCGCGCCCCGGTTGCGAGCCGTCCTGCACGCCGCCGGGTCGGTACGCCACCACGTGCCGCACGCGGCGTTCGACCGTGGCCTGCTCGTCACCACGGCGGCCGACGCCAACGCCGAGCCCGTCGCCCATTTCACCCTGGGCGCGATCCTGTGGGCGTTCAAGAAGGTGCCCTTCCTCGCCGCGGACGCGCGCCGCTTCCGCGAGGACTGGAGCTACCGGGAGAACCACGGTGAGTTGAGCGGTCGCGACCGCACGGTCGTCCTCGTCGGCTTCTCCCGCATCGGCCGACGCGTCGCCCGGCTGCTGCACCGCCTGGACCTGGCCCGCGTCCTCGTCGTCGACCCCGTGGCCGAGCGGGCCGACATCGTCGCGGCGGGCGCACACCCTGCGGAACTGGCGGAGGCGCTGCCGCAGGCCGACGTACTCAGCCTGCACGCACCGGCCCTGCCCGAGACCCACCACATGATCGGCGCCGCGCAACTGGCCGCGCTGCCGCCCGGCGCCGTCCTGGTCAACACCGCGCGGGGCGCGCTGGTCGACACCGTGGCCCTGGAGGACGCCTGCCGAGCCGGTCTGCACGCCGTCCTCGACGTGACCGACCCGGAACCGCTCCCGTCGTCCAGTCCCCTCTACGACCTGCCCAACGTCGTCCTCACCCCGCACATCGCCGGATCCCTCGGCTCGGAGACCCGCACGATGGCCGACGCCGCACTGACCGAACTCGAGCGCTACGCCGCGGGGCTGCCTCCGCTGGCACCGGTGACACGGCAGTCCCTCGCGGTTCAGGCGTAGGCACGTACACGGTTCAGACGTGGGCTCATCCACGGTTCATACGCAGACACGTCACCAAATGTCGCTCAGCACAGGAGGAATGTCATGCCACAACAGCACATCAGCAGGCGGTCCGTACTCCGCGCCGGTGGCGCGGTCGGCCTGGTGACGGCAGCGGGCCTCGCCACGGCCGGACCGGGGCAGGCGGCGCAGCCCACCGGAGGGAGTGGGGGAGCGAGGGTCGTCGACCTCGGCCCCGCGGTGGTCCGCTTCTCGCTCATGAGCGCGGTGCTGGTCGGCGACACGCTGTACATCGGTTCGCGCAACCTGGATCCCGTGAAGATCATCGCCCTGCACATGCCGACCGGCAAGGTCGTGGCGCAGACCCCGCTGGGCACCGGGCACTCCATCCAGGCCCTCGCGGCCGACCCGACCGGCCGGTACCTGTACGCCGGTGTGCTCCAGAAGTCGGTGAGCCCGGCGAACCTCTACCGCTGGGACCTCAAGACGCCCGGCAAGCCCGCCGAGGCCCTCGGCCACATCGGGGACCGCGACATACGGGACCTGACCGTGGCACCGGACGGGGCCGTGTTCGCGGTGGGCAGCGGAGGCGCGGGCGGGGCCGCACCCGCACTGTGGGAGTACGACGCGGCGAAGGGCGAGATCGTCTCGCTCGGGGTCCCGAGCGCGGACGCGACCACCGCGCAGGCCGTCGCGGCAACGGCCTCGACCGTCTTCTTCGGCGCCGGGAGCATCCTGCACGGCGGTGGCGGGAAGAGTAAGGCGGCCCTGTTCGCCTGCGACCGTGCGTCGCGTGAGTTCACCCAGGTCACGCCCCGGGAACTGCAGCGCGACGCATCCATCAGGGAACTGGCCGTCTTCGACGACAAGTTGGTCGTCGGCACCGCGGGCCACGCCGCCCCCGCACAGGTGGCTGTCATGGACCTGGCTGACCTGGGGACGTACGCGGTGGCCGAGTCGCGGGGCACGACCGCGAAGAAGTTCGCGGCCCTGGACGGCAGTGTGTACTTCGCCGGTGAATCCGGGCTGCTCGCCTACGAGAGGGCCACCGACTCGATCGGGCCCGTCGAGTTCCGCGGACCGGACCTCGGCGAGATCTGGGGCGTGGACCGCCACGGGGACAAGATCCTGGTGACCTCCGCCTTCGGGTTCGTGGCCGAGATCGACCCCGCGGCCAAGACCTCGAAGGTCATCGAACTGGCGGACGCGGGCGCGCCTGCGGCTCCCCAGACCGTCATGGGCATCGCGGCGGGCGGCGGCCATGTGTACGTCAGCGGCACGGGCACGATCGCCCGCCACACGCTCGGCGGGGACGGAGCCATCGGCCGGGACGGAACCGTCTACCTGCGCACTCCCGGCGAGGCCAAGGACGCCGTAGTCGTCGACCGGGTCCTCTACACCGGCCAGTACAGCTCGCAGGGGATCTGGACGCACGACCCCCGCAAGGGCGACACCGCCCACCAGGCCGCCGCCTTCCCGCCCGCGCAGAACCGACCCGCCGACGTGGTCTGGGACGGTGTGAACCGGCGCGTCCTCGTCGGCGTCGAGTCGGACACGGCGGGCGGCGGTTCGCTGTGGACCTACGACCCCCGCACCGGGCGCTCCCGGTGCCACGTCAACCCGATCGACGACGGGCAGTGCGTCCGCGGCGTCGCCACCCAGGACGGCGTGGCCTATCTCGGCGGTGACAACAACACCGGCACCGAGCCCCGCGCCACGGTCGTCGCCTTCGACCCGGTGGCGGGCAAGGAGCTCTGGCGCGTCGACCCGCAGCAGTCTGCGGGCGTCGCCGCGCTCGCGATCCGCGGCCGTCACCTCTACGGGCTCTCCCGCAAGGGCGGCTTCTTCGTCATCGACATCCGTCGGCACAAGCTGATCCACCGGGCGGACGTCAGCTCGGTCAGCAACGGCTACGCGGCCATGGTGACCAATCGGGGCGTGGTCTACGGCGTATCCGATACGACCGTCTTCCGCTTCCACCCCAAGAGCTTCGCCGTCTCCACCGTCGTCCCCGACATCAACGGCGGCTGGTACAGCGGCTCCCACCTCACCAACGACGAGTCCGGCCACCTCTACACCATGCGCGGCCGCAACCTCGTCCAGATCACCGACCACCCCAACGCCTGATCCCAGCCTCCCCCCCCACATCCCCCCACACCCCCCACTCAAGGAGGAACCATGCGTAAGCCACTGGTCCGCCTAACGGCCGCACTCACCCTGGGCGGCTCGCTGCTGACAACCGGATGCCTCGCGGAGGACCTCGCCGACGCACAGTCCCGCGACACACAGCCCAGGGCCGCACAGCCCACCAAGAACGCACAGCCCCAGGCCACGCAGTCCCAGCAGCAGCCCCCGCAGACCGCACAGCCCGCGCAACAGGCCCGCACCGACCGCAAGAACTCCAAGCCCCTGCTCGACGTCGACTACGAGAGCGGCACGCTCGACTCCGGAATCCCGGACCTGACCACCACCCATGCCACGGCGCCGGACGCCTCCGCCGTCGTGGGCCCCGGCCACACCGGCGGCCACGGAGTCATGCACAAGGTGACGCTGGACGACGAAGGCTACGTATCGGACGGTGCGCCGCGCAGCGAAAGCGCCACCGACAAGGTGACGGCGTCCCGGTTCCGCGTGGGCGACGAGCGCCGCTACGAGTTCAGCGTGCTGCTCAAGGACTGGAAGACGTACGAGGAGGGCGACGCCACCACGGGCGACATCCTCTTCCAGGGCAAGCCCGCCAACTCCAACCCGCCCTCCTTCTACCTCGGCGCCAAGCGCAACCAGATCATCTTCCGTTCACCGGGTCCCGATCTCCAATGGCCGGTCGTCGACGACTACCGCCCGTACGTCAACAAGTGGCTGCGGTTCCGCGTCGACGTGCGTTGGGCGGACGACGACACCGGCTCCTACAAGATCTCCGCGAAGCTCCCGGGGCAGCAGGACTTCGAGCTGAAGAAGGTGTACGAGGACACGCGGACCTGGCACCCGAAGAACCCCTCCGACTTCGGGTACGTCAAGTGGGGCCTGTACCGGCCCGACTCGACCACGGAGAAGGGCAGCGTGAAGACGCGCATCGCCTACCACGACGACATCCGCGTCAGCACGCTCCCGTAGCCCAGACGTGACGGCTTCCGACGGAACCTTCCGGGCCGGTGAGGTATCTCATCACGTGGAGGCACGGTGCCTCCGTCGAGAGGAGCTGTAACGCATGGTGCGTCGAGTCCAGGTGCTGCTGTTGGCCGCCCTGCTGTTGGTGGTGGGCTCGGTGATGTCGGGCGCGCCTGCCTCCGCCGTCATCGGCGGGTCGAAGAGCACCTACGGTCCGTGGGCGGTACGCATGCTCGTCGACGGCAAACCGGCGTGCACCGGCACCGCGGTCACGACCCGGTGGATCCTCACCGCGTCGCACTGCTTCTACGAGCAGGCGCAGCCGGTCGCCGACAAGCGGATCTCGTTCCGGGTGGGCAACCTCGACATGCGGAAGGGCACCAAGGTCCGCCCGGTGCCCGGCAAGCGGGTGGGCAGCGCGCACGCCGACATGATGCTCATCAAGGTGGCGCGCATGGACGTCAAGCCCGCGCGCCTGGCCACGGCCCCCGTCCGCGTCGGCCAGAACGTACGGCAGTACGGGTGGGGCGCCACCTGCACCGGGGATGAGAACTCCTGCCAGTCCAACGTACTCAAGCAGTCGAAACTGCAGGTCGTGAAGGCGGACACGCCCCGGTGCAAGGGGTACGTCACGCCGAACGGCCCGGACTTCTGCATGAAGAAGGTGTCCGGGATTCCCGCCGGAGGTGACTCCGGAGGCCCGATCATGAGCGTCGCCCCCCGCGGCACCGAAACCCTCGTCGGCGTCTTCAACGGCTCCGACCGGGAGAAGGTCGCCCAGGCCGGAAAGATCTCCCAGCAACTCGCCTGGATCCGCTCCGTGACCCGGCGATAGCTCAGAAAGGAAACAGGACCGGCCGACCGCGAGACGGCCGCACCGAAATGGCGCCTGCCGGGTGAAGCCCCGGCCAGGCGCCATTTCTGCTGTGAGGCGGCTGGTTCATCGCCGCGGCCGTCGGATCGTTGGGCGGCGCCAGCCCCGCCGCGTCAGATCAGCATGGCTCGTCAACAACGCGGACGACAAGATCGACGACGAGCAACTCGCCAACGGCGACATCGTCGTCATGCACGACGCGCACGAGTCGTTCACCAGGTCGAGGGGGAGGACGCCTGGATCTACTGGGGCGCCTACTTGGGCACGGCTGGATCATGGACACGTATCTGCTGCGGATCGCCGAGGGACCTTCGGATCAACCGCGTCAGTGATGCCGACTCCGCGAACGCACCAACCGGTGAAGGACGAGCGGAGCGGCGGCCAAGCGGTCTTGGCCCGGTGCCCGACACGCGGTACGGTCTGGGCGTTATCGACGACGGCAGGGCGGAAGCCGGTGGAACTCCGGCACGGTCGCGCCACTGTGAACGGCGACGGGCCCCCGCGAGGGGGAACGTCACGGAAGTCAGACCCGCAGCTGTCGTCCTGTGCACCACCGAATGGGACGCGAGTTCCCGAGGAGGTCCTGCCATGGCGCAGACCGTCGCCCAGCCGACACCCACCAGCTCAGCTTCTCCCGGCAAGCTCCCGATCGGCGCGATCGTCCCCTGGGCGGTCTTCTTCGGCATCCTGATGCTGGTCCTGCTGTACTTCGTCGGCGCCGAACAGGGAGCCACCTCCGTGGTCAACGGCGCAGACGTCCACGAATGGGTCCACGACGCCCGCCACCTGCTCGGCTTCCCCTGCCACTGACGAGGAAGTCCGCGCAACCATGAACTCCACAACGGTCAGAAACCTCCTCGTGCGGGGCATGCTCGCAGGCCTCGGCGCCGGTGTGCTCGCTCTCCTCGTCGCCTATTTCCTGGGCGAGCCCGGCGTCGACGACGCCATCGGCTTCGAGGAGTCCCACGCACCGGCGCACGAACACGAGGTCGAACTCGTCAGCCGCGGCATGCAGTCCACCGGCGGCCTCGCCACCGGCGTCCTGATCTACGGTGTGGCCTTCGGCGGCATCGCCGCCCTGGCCTACTGCTTCGCCCTCGGCCGCGTCGGTCGCTTCACCCCGCGGGCCACCGCACTGCTGCTCTCGGGCACGGCCCTGCTCGCCGTGTACGTGGTGCCGTTCCTGAAGTACCCGGCGAACCCGCCGTCCGTCGGCGACCCCGACACCATCGGCAAGCGCACGACTCTCTACCTCCTGATGATGGTGCTCAGCGTGCTCCTGTCGGTGGGCGCGGTGATCCTCGGCAAGCGGCTCGCACTCAAGTGGGGCAACTGGTACGCCACCGTGGCGGCGGTTGCCGCCTTCGTCCTGGTGATCGGTCTCGCGTGCGCGTTCCTGCCCGTCATCAACGAGGTCCCGAAGGATTTCCCGGCCACGCTGCTCTGGCGGTTCCGTACCTCGGCGCTGGCCATCCAGCTCACCTTGTGGGCCGGATTCGGCCTGATCTTCGGAGAGTTGGCGCAGCGGCTGCTCGCCCCGCGAGCCGAGGCGGCGGTGCCTTCGCAGGCCGACCCCGTGGCGCGCTGAGGCATTCATGCCGAGCCGGTGACTGAAACACCGGCAGCCAGTCGCTCACAGAGGGCCCACCGGAACCATCCGGGGGCCCTCTCGCGTTCTTCCGACACCGATGGACTCGGCAGGAGGGACCCGAGTGACCAGACCACCACAACCGCGGCACATCACCCTCGGCGGCCACGAGGCCGTGGCACTGACCCCGCAGGAGTACGAGCGGCTGATCGTCAGCAGGCGGCAGGTCGGCGGCCAGAGCGCCCGGGTCAGGGTGCTGGCGCAGCGTGTGAAGCAGAGTGAGGAATTGCTGCGGGAGATCGAGGCACTGATCGGGCGGTCGGAGGACGCCTGCCCAGGTCCGCACATGTCCGCGGGACGAGGAGTCGGATCGTGCCTGCGGTGTGAGCTCACCATATTGCTCGAACGCCATCGGGACGGACGCGGGGCGGATGCGCCAAGTGGCCGTCCCGCGCCGAGGGGTGCATAGCCGACGGGCGGTTCATCGTGTGTCGAGCGCCTGGCCGAGCCGCAGATTCCAGCGCCCGGAACGCCCACTGAGGCGGGTCGCGGTCAAGGGTGGGACGTCGAGACGCCAGAAGGCCGAATGCGGTGCGTCGAGGGCTGTGATCGCCACGGCCCGCATGATCTCAGGCTCGACCACGGCCACGGTGCGGCCCTCGACCTCCGCAATCGCATCCAGCCATGCGGTGACACGCTCGCACAGGGACCGCACGGACTCCCCGCCGTGCGGTGCCGCGGCCGGGTCCGACAGCCAGCGAGACACCGCGTCGGGCTCTTCCGTACTGACGTCGTCGAGGGTGCGGCCCCGCCACCGCCCCATGGCCAGACCCGTCAACTCAGGGGAGTCCAGGGCGTCCAGACCGAGCGCCGAGGCCGTTTCCCGGCAGCGCACGGTGGGGGAGACCAGCACCCGTTCGGCTGCCGGAAGGGTTCCGGCGGCTGCCTGGGCCCGGGCCGTGCCCTGGGCGTCGAGGGGACTGCCGTCGTCGAAGCGGGCTTCCCGCAGCGATCGGCTTGTCGCCGGTGAGATCAAGGTGACACGGCTGGTCACACCTTCGCTCCCATCTCTTCTGTGAGGGTCGCCGTCGAGTAAGAAGTCTCCACCATCCGGTCCGGTAAGTGCGCGCCTCCCGGCGCGGGCAGGGGCGAATGCGGACTTTCGAAAGAAGCGGGATGAGGTGGCGTCAAGTGGTGGGTCGGATGGACCTGGCGTGCGGGCGTGAGGCACTGTCGGGGCGACGCACGCTGACGAACACTGGGGGGAATCTTGCGTATCACCGTGTCTGCCGTCCTCGCCCTCGCCCTCACCGCGGGAGTCACTCAGGCCGCTTCCGCGTCCGCTTCCGCCGCCCACGTACCGCCCCGCACGGACGGCGTGTGGCGCATGGACGGCTACGGGACCGTCCTGGCCCTGCGGGACGGACAGCTCCAGGAGTACCAGACCACGGCCGTGAGCTGCCTGAAGGGCTTCGCCGCCCGGCAGACGCGCCCCGGCGTCTACACCACCCCGGACAACGTCGTCCTCACCGTACGCACCGGACACGACCGCGACCGCGCCACGCTGGCCATCGACGGTGCGGCGGGGCACCGGAAGCTGAAGCGGATACCGGCGCTGCCCGACGACTGCACCCGGCCCGCCCCCAGTGGCCCTCTCGCCAGCTTCGACGTGTTCTGGCACTCCTTCGCGGAGAACTACCCCTTCTTCGCCGCCAAGGGCATCGACTGGGAGGCCATGCGCACCCGCTACCGCGCCAAGGTGCACCCCGACACTACGCGCGATGAACTCTTCGCCGTCTTCCGCGACATGGTGACTCCGCTCTACGACGCGCATGTCGCCGTCGGTGACGGCGACACGTACTTCGCGCAGGTCCGCCCCGGCACCGAAATGCCCACCGAGGAACTCGACGAGAAGGTCAAGAAGTACATCGTGCGGCGCGACCTCGCCAAGGCGCGCAATGTGCAGAACTTCGCCAACGGCCGCATCACGTACGCCGATCTGCCCGGCGGGCGCGGCTACCTGCGAATCTCCGGCTTCGGTGGGTACGCGGCCGAAGGCGCCCCCTACTCCGCCGAACAGGCCGTGCTCGACGAAGCCCTGGACACCGTCCTCACCTCGAAGCGCGCCAAACGGCTCAAGGGCCTCATCATCGACCTGCGCATCAACGGCGGCGGGGCCGACCCTCTGGGTCTGCGCATCGCGGAGCGCCTCACCGACTCGCCCTACGTCGCCTATCGCAAGCGCGCCCGCAACGACCCCGCCGACCCCACCAAGTACACCCGCCCCGAGCCGATCCCCGTCACCCCCGCCCAAGCACCCCACTACACCGGCCCCATCGCCGTGCTGACCGGCGGGTCGACGGTGAGCGCGGGTGAGACGTTCACCCAGTCCCTCATCGACCGGCCCGCGGGCCGCGTCGTACGCATCGGCCAGCCCACCCAGGGCGTCTTCTCGGACATCATGGGCCGCGTGCTGCCCAACGGCATGGGGGCCGTACTGCCCAACGAGCAGTTCCTGACCCGCACCGGCGACACCTTCGACGGCCCCGGCATTCCGCCGCACCTGAAGGAACCGGTCTTCACCGAGGAGGAGTTCGCCAAGAAGCGGGACTCGGCCTTCGACCGCGCCCTGAACGTGCTGCGGTGACCGCCCGCCGCCGTCGTCACGGCGCGCGGACCTAGGGCCTGTTCGTCGGAGAGGGGGCGGCTCCCGGCCTCACCGGACGGGTCAGGCGCGGACCAGCGGGGTGTCGACCAAGTGCTCGGCCAGGAACCACGTCTGCAGCTCACCCGTCCTGATCACCTGTGAGACCAGCAGGTCGTTCGTGCCGTCGTCGCCCAGTTCGGCGGTCCTGGCCGCCGCGTCGTGCGCCTCGACGAGGATCGTCTCGTGGGCCTCCAGGAGCCGCGACAGCATCGCCGGGACTTCCTCGACACCGTCCGGCGGGCGCGGGATCGTCGTGAGTTCCGCGACGTGCCGGGGGTCGCCCACCGCGACGCCGCCCAGGGTCTGGACGCGCTCGGCGAGGGTGTCGACGATGCCGAGCTGTTCACCGGCGTGCTTGTCCAGGACCAGGTGCAGTTGGTAGAAGGTCGCGCCGCGCATCAGCCAGTGGTGCTTCTTGTAGAGGCCGTACAGGATCTGGGTGTCCGCGAGGACCCGGTTGAGGCGCTGGCAGGCGTACATCCTCGCCTCGTACGACAGGCCGAGCGGGAATTGCTTCACCGTGCCGTACTCCTGGATCACCTCGCCCTTCTGGTGCAGCCGCGGCTGACTGCCGTTCACGGGAAGGGACTTGCTGGTCATCGCTGCCTCCTGGGGCGCCGAACGGGCCGAACGGGCCGAACTGTGCGTACCGCAGGACGCTAAGCGTCCTTGCCGCTCCCTTCTTGTCCGGCAGCGCACGCGCTGCTGTCGGTCCGTGCACGGCGCTGAGCTCCCGCTTCAGTCTCGTTCGCTCTCGTGCCAGCACCCGTGCACTGACCGGCGGGACGGCGCGGCAGGCCGACCTAGCCTCGGCCGGGCCGCTCCGACCGCGGGGCGCAGGTGGACAGCCGAGAAGGAGTGGACGGGATGAGTGTGGACGGACATGCAGACGTCGTGGTCGTCGGGCTCGGGCCCGGCGGCGAATACGCCGCGGGCGCCCTCGCCGAAGCGGGGCTTGACGTCGTCGGGGTCGAGGCGGAGCTCGTCGGCGGCGAGTGCCCGTACTGGGGATGCGTGCCCAGCAAGATGATGATCCGGGCCGGGGATCTGCTCGCCGAGGCGGGCCGGGTGCCCGCCCTGGCCGGTACGGCGGTCGTGACCCCGGACTGGGGGAGAGTCGCCGGGCGCATCCGCGACGAGGCCACCGACGGCTGGAACGACCGGGGGGCCGCAGACCGGCTCACGTCGAAGGGCGCTCGTCTCGTACGAGGAAGGGGCCGACTCGCCGGACCGCGTCGCGTCACCGTCGGCGACCGCACGATCGAGGCCCGGCGCGGAGTCGTCCTCGCCACCGGCACCCGCCCCCGGATTCCGGCGGTCCCCGGGCTGCGGGAAACCCCCTACTGGACGAACCGCGACGCGATGGCGGCCAAGGAGCTGCCCGCGTCGATGATCGTGCTCGGCGGCGGCGCCATCGGGGTCGAACTCGCCCAGGTCTTCGCCCGCTTCGGCTGCGCGGTCACGGTGATCGAAGGTCAGGACCGGCTCCTTTCGCAGGAGGAACCGGAGGCCGGGGAGCTCGCGGCCGCGACACTGGAGGCCGACGGCGTCACCGTGCTCACCGGCGCCCGCGCGCTCGACGTCGGCCACGACGGCACCCTGTTCAGCGTCCGGACGACGGAGCACGACAGCAGACCGCTGCGTGCCGAGCGGCTCCTCGTCGCCGCGGGCCGCCTTGCCGACCCGGGTGCGCTCGGCGTCGAGACGGCAGGACTCGACCCGGACGCGCGAGCCGTGGCCACGGACGGGCAGATGCGGGCGGCGGACGGGCTGTGGGCGGTCGGCGACCTCACAGGGCGCGGCGCTTTCACCCATGTGTCCATGTACCAGGCGCAGATAGCCGTGCGCGACATCCTCGGCGAGCCGGGACCCGACGCCGACTACCGGGCCCTGCCCCGGGTCACCTTCACCGATCCGGAGATCGGCGCCGTCGGCCTGACGGAGCGACAGGCGCGTGAGCGGGGACTGCGGGTGCGCACCGGTGTGCTCCCGCTCGACTCCTCCACCCGCGGCTGGATCCACGGGCCGGGCAACGCGGGCTTCGTGAAGCTCGTCGAGGACGCCGACCGGGGCGTACTCGTCGGTGCCACCTCCGCGGGTCCGGCCGGTGGAGAGGTGCTCTACGGACTGAACGTGGCCGTCCACGCCGAAGTGCCCGTGCACCGGCTCCGGCACATGATCTACACGTACCCCACCTTCCACCGTACGGTCGAAGCCGCGCTCGGAGCGCTCCGCTGAGCCCGCACGCCGCCGCCACCGGGTCCCGGGCGACCCGGTGGCGGCACGCCATGCCGGGGCGTGACCCCGGGGAGCGGCACCGGACCGCGACCTCGCTGGAACTCCTCTTCGACCTGTGCTTCGTCATCGCCGTGGCGCAGGCCTCGGAGAGCCTGCACGAGGCACTGGCCGAGGGCGCGGCCGCCACCGGGGCCCTGCGCTTCACGCTGGTCTTCTTCACCGTGTGGTGGGCGTGGATGAACTTCACCTGGTTCGCGTCCGCCTACGACCCGGACGACATCCCGTACCGGCTCACCGTCCTGGTCCAGATCACGGGGTCGCTCATCCTCGCCGCCGGGGTGCCGCACGCGTTCGCCGACGGGGACCTGCGGACCATCACCATCGGCTACGTCGCCCTGCGCACCGCGCTGGCCGCCCTGTGGCTGCGGGCGGCCCGCTCGGACCCCGCACGCCGGAGGACCGCGCTGCGCTTCGCCACCGGGGTGACGCTCTGTCAGGTCGGCTGGGTGGGCCTGCTCGCCGCGCCGGAGGCGGCGCGCCTGCCGGGCGTCGCCGCGCTGGTCCTCGCCGAGGTCGCCGTGCCGGTGTGGGCCCAGTCCGCCGGGATGACCCCGTGGCACCCGCGGCACATCGCCGAGCGCTACGAGCTCTTCACCCTCATCGTCCTGGGCGAGTCCGTGGCGGCCGCCACCGTCGCGGTGCGCGGCGCCTTCGACCGGCACCAGAACACGGGATCGCTCTGCGCGACAGCGGCGGGCGGCCTCCTGACGGCCTTCGCGCTGTGGTGGCTGTACTTCTCCCGGCCCGCGCACACCCTGCTCGCCACCACGCACCGGGCACACCGCCGCCGCTTCGGCTGGGCCTACGGCCACTACCTGATCTTCGCCTCGGCGGCGGCCGAAGGAGCGGGCCTCGCCGCGTACGCCGATCACCTCACCGGACACGCGCACACCTCGCAGCTCGCCGCGGGTGCCGCGGTCACCGTCCCGGCGGCCGTCTTCCTGATCACCGTGTGGGCCGTGCATCTGCGGCCGCATTTCACCACGGCGGTCGAACGAGCTCCGTATCCGGTCGCCGTGTTCGGCCTCCTTGCGGCGACCTTCACCCCGTGGCCCGCACTCGCCGCCGGTGCGGTCCTTGTGGTGCTCGTCGTGGTGGTCACGGCGCCGCGGAGGTGACGAGGCCACGGCCGCACGCATACGAGAACTCCCCGGCGGTGTCCGCGAAGACACCGTCGGGGAGTTCTCGTTCGAGGAGCGGGACCGACCGTCAGGCGGCGGTGCCGCGCACCGCGTCATGGATCACGTCGGCGACCTCCTTGGGACGCGACACGGCGACGGCGTGCGAGGCGCCCTCGACCTCGACCGTCGTCGCACCGGCCCGCTGCGCACCGAACCGCTGGACATCCGGGTTGATCGCCTGGTCCGCGTCGGCGACGAGTGCCCACGACGGCTTGGTCCGCCACGCGGCGGCCGACGCCTGCTCCGTGAAAGCGGCGGCGGCCAGCGGGCGTTGTGCGACGGCGAGCACCTTGGTGACGGCGGCCGGGACGTCGGCGGCGAAGATCTCGGGGAACGCCTGCGCCTCGATGGTGAACTCGACGGCGGGCTCGGCGCCTTCGACGGGGTACGTCGACTCCACCAGGTTGTCGCCGAGCGGCGAGAGCGGGTAGCGGTCCTGCAACGCGGAGAGGCTCTCGCCCTCTTCGGTGACGTAGGCCGCGACGTAGACAAGGCCGGTCACGTTCTCGGTGGTCCCGGCCACGGAGATGACCGCGCCGCCGTAGGAGTGGCCGACCAGGACGACGGGGCCGTCGATCCGGGCTGCCACGGAGGCGATGTACGCGGCGTCGGACGCCAGGCCGCGCAGCGGGTTGGGCGGGGCGATCACCGAGATGCCGTCGTTCTGGAGTTCCGTGATGACGCCGGTCCAGCTGGCGGCGTCGGCGAAGGCGCCGTGCACGAGCAGGACGGTCGGGGTGGGGGAGGTGCTCATGGCGGGGTGGGTCTCCTCGTGGGGAAGCACGTGTCGTGTGCCGTGGTGCGGGTGGAAGGTGTGTGTCGTCGTGCGGGGCCGGTCAGTCGCGGTGGAGCGCGGCGTGCAGGGTGCAGGTGGCCAGGGTGATGGCGGCCTCGGCGGCGTGCGTCTCGCGCAGGGCGTCGAGCATGACGAAGTCGTGGATGACGCCCTGGAAGCGGACGGCGGTCACCGGGACGCCCGCCTCGCGCAGCTTGTTGGCGTAGGCCTCGCCCTCGTCGCGCAGCACGTCGGCCTCACCGGTGATGACCAGAGCAGGCGGCAGTCCGGCGAGCTGCTCGGTGGAGGCCCTCAGCGGGGACGCGGTGATCTGCGCGCGCTCGGCCTCGTCCGTCGTGTACTGGTCCCAGAACCACCGCATGCCGTCGCGGCGCAGGAAGTATCCCGTGGCGAACTGCCGGTACGAGCCGGTGTCGAAGCGCGCGTCGGTGACCGGGTAGAACAGCACCTGCTGGACCAGCGGCACGTCACCGCGCTGCTTCGCCATCAGCGTCAGCGCGGCCGTCATGTTGCCGCCGACGGAGTCACCGGCCACGGCGAGACGGGTCCCGTCCAGGTCCTTGGACGCGCCCTCCTGGACGATCCACCGGGCGACCGTGTAGTTCTGCTCGATGGCCACCGGATAGCGGGCCTCGGGGGAGAGGTCGTACTCGGGGAAGACCACCGCGGCCCGGGCGCCCACGGCGAGCTCACGGACCAGCCGGTCGTGCGTGTGGGCGTTGCCGAAGACCCAGCCCGCACCGTGGATGTACAGGATCACCGGCAGCTTCCCCCGGACACCGGCCGGACGGACGACACGGGTCCGGACCCCGCCGGTCGGGCCGCCGGGAACGGTGATCCACTCCTCGTCGATCTCCGGCTTCGCGGTGTCACCGGACTGCACCTCGTCGACCGCCTTGCGGCCTTCGGCAGGGGCAAGCTCGAAGAGGAAGGGCGGCTGGGCGGTCGCTTCGGCGAATGCGGCGGCCGCCGGTTCCAGGACCGGCTCGACGACGTCTGACATGTGGTTCTCCTGGGTGTCATGTGAGGGGTGGCCGGTTCTTCCGGCGAGATCACGCTAAGAGGCGTCCGGCCGCCCCGATTGACCCTCAGCGCACCGGCATTGAACCCACAGCGCACGGCGGGAATCGCAGTGCACTGTCGGACCGCGGGCAGTGCACTGAGGGAAGGCCCGGCGGAATTCGTCCGGCATAGCGTGGCGGCGAAGCGATCGAGCGGTGCCGACATATCTGGAGGTTGTCGAAAGGTGTCCACTATGCCGGTCGGTGGACGGAGGCCATCGACCGCACCTCGATGAACGCCTGGGAGGACGCCGCCTTCGTCGAGGCGGTCAAGGCCACCGGCCGCACGAAGCTCGTCGTCGCCGGGCTGTGGACCGAGGTCTGCGTCGTCCTGCCCACGCTCTCCGCCCTCTCCCAGGGATACGAGGTGTACGTGGTCACGGACGCCTCCGGCGGCGTCAGCCCGCAGGCGCACGAGCACGCCGTCCAGTGCATGGTCCAGGCCGGGGCGGTGCCCGTGACCTGGGTCCAGGTCCTCCTCGAGCTCCAGCGCGACTGGGCACGGACGGAGACGTACGCCCCGGTCACCGAGGTGGTGAAGGAGCACGCCGGTGCCTACGGCCTCGGCGTGGTCTACGCCCAGGCGGTCATCGGCGCCCACGCGGCGGGCTGACCGGCACCTCCGAGCATTGACGGATCGTCAGGAACAGGCAGGAACACGATGGACACCGGACTGTTGGTCCTCCGCTGGGTGGTGGGTCTGCTCATCGCGGGACACGGAGTGCAGAAGGTGAGTTTCCGGCTGGGCGGCAACGGCCTGGCGGGCGGGACGGAGGAGTTCCGCAGCGACGGCTTCCGCGGCGGCCGACTGACCGCGCTCGTCGCGGGCGGCAGTCAGGTCGGGGCAGGCCTGTTCCTGGCGGCCGGGCTGCTCACCCCGCTGGCGGCGATGGCCGCCATGGGAGTGATGACGGTCGCGGGCACCGTGAAGCGGCACAACGGGCTCTGGGTGCAGAACGACGGATACGAGTACCCCTTGGTCCTCGTCGGGACCGCCGCCGTGCTGGTGCTGACCGGGCCGGGCCGCTGGTCGGCCGACCACGCCATGGGGCTGACCCCGTGGCCCTCCTGGGTCCAGGCCGCGGCCCTCGTGGCGGGACCGGCGAGCGGACTGCTCACGCGCGCGGTGCTGCACCGCCCGTACGCCGCGGGGAGGAGCGACCATGCGCGCACTGCTGGCTGACGCGGCCCGCACGCTGGTGCCGCCGAAGGACGACCGGCACGGTCCGCTGCCGCCGCTCCTACTGGGACTGACCTTGGTGACCGGCCTGGTGGACGCCGTGAGTTTCCTGGCGCTTGGGCACGTCTTCGTGGCCAACATGACCGGCAACGTCGTCTTCCTCGCGTTCGCCCTGGCGGGCGCCGAGGGGCTGTCCGCGACGGCCTCCGTCGTCTCGATGGCCGCGTTCCTCGCGGGCGCGCTTGCGGGCGGCCGGTTCGGCACCCGCTTCGCGGCGCACCGCGGACGGCTGCTGGCTCTCGGCACGGCGGTGCAGGCGGTCCTGGTCGCCGCGGCCCTCGGCGCGACGGTCGTCGCGCACGGCCGGGTGACGACGCCCGTCCAGTACGCCCTGATCGTGCTGCTCGGCCTCGCCATGGGGCTGCAGAACGCGGTCGCCCGGCGGCTCGGCGTCCCCGACCTGACCACGACCGTGCTGACCCTGACCCTCACGGGTCTTGCCGCCGACTCCACACCCGCAGGGGGTGCGGCGCCCTGGCCCGGACGGCGGATCCTCTCCGTCCTGGTCATCTTCCTGGGAGCGTTCGTCGGAGCCTGGCTCCTGTCGAAGGGCGAACTCGCTCTCCTCTTGGGGCTGATGCTCGCCGCGCTGACGGTGACGGCGCTGGTCGCCCGGCGCCTGGCAGCCTCCGAGGCCGCTTGGACGAGGCCGCCGGGGTGACCGGCGCCGCGACGGCCTCTCGTGTCACCGCGCGGGGGCCTCGCGCACGGGGTGCTTGCTCAGGATCGAGACGCGGTTGAACGCGTTGATGGTGATCGCCACCCAGACCACCGCTGAGATCTCGTCGTCGGTGAACTGCCGACGGGCGGCGTCGTAGGCGCTCTCTTGCGCCCAGGCGTCGGCGGGATGGGTGGTCGCCTCCGCCAGAGCGAGTGCCGCGCGCTCGCGCTCCGTGAACAACTCGGTGTCGCGCCAGGCGGCCAGGGTGCCCAGGCGCCGCGTGGTCTCGCCCGCGCGCAGGGCGGCCCTGGTGTGCACGTCGAGGCAGTAGGCGCAGCCGTTGAGCTGGGAGACGCGCAGGTTGACCAGTTCGACGAGGACGCGGTCGAGGCCCGCTTCGGCCGCGGTCGCGCGGACCGCCTCGGACGTCTCGACCAGTGCGCGGTACGCCGTGGGGCTCTGCTTGTCGACGTAGACGCGACGATCCGTGCCTGCTGTCGTGTCGCTCACCCTGGACTCCCTCGCGGGCCGCTCGGGGCCCTGACTCGTGCCGGTACGCACCCGGCCGGGCGCAGGGCTTATCATCGGACACAGTTGTTGAAAGTCAAAATATCTTGGTGGGAGGAGCCCGCGATGAGCGAGGCCGACATCCTGTCCGCGCGTGACGTTCCGCTCGGCGGCCCGCGGTCGATGACGGTGCGCCGCACCCTGCCGCAGCGGGCCCGCACCCTGATCGGCGCCTGGTGCTTCGTCGACCACTACGGCCCCGACGACGTCGCCGCGACTGGCGGCATGGACGTGGCGCCGCATCCGCACACCGGACTGCAGACCGTGAGCTGGCTGTTCAGCGGGGAGATCGAGCACCGGGACAGCCTCGGCAGCCACGCCCTCGTACGGCCCGGCGAGCTGAACCTCATGACGGGCGGGCACGGCATCAGCCACACGGAGGTGTCCACCCCGAACACCACCGTGCTCCACGGCGTGCAGCTGTGGGTGGCGCTCCCCGACGAACACCGGCACGCCGCCCGCGACTTCCAGCACCACGCCCCCGCCCCGGTCCACCTGGACGGCGCCCGCGCCAGGGTCTTCCTCGGCACCCTGGCGGGGGAGACCTCACCGGTGCGGACCTTCACACCGCTGCTCGGCGCCGAACTCGTCCTCGACCCGCACGCGACCGTCACGTTCGCCGTGGACGCCGCGTTCGAGCACGGGCTGCTCGTCGACCAGGGGCGGGTCCGCATGGCCGACACCCTCCTCGACCGGGCGGACCTTGGCTACCTCGGCCCCGGCCGCACCGCCCTGACACTGACGAACGAGACGGACACCGCGGCGCGCGTGATCCTTCTCGGCGGCACGCCGTTCGAGGAGGAGATCGTCATGTGGTGGAACTTCATCGGCCGCAGCCACGAGGACATCGTCGAGGCCAGGCAGGCGTGGGAAGCGGCCTCCGACCGCTTCGGCGAGGTCGAGGGCTACCCCGGCACCCGCCTCCCCGCGCCCGCCCTCCCCAACGCCACCATCGCACCGCGCAAGAACCCGGCACGTATCTGACGCGTTCCTCCGACGCTTTCCCGACGTAAGCCTGAAAGGCAGTACGACGATGACGCAGTCCCAAACGACCCCGACCGTCCGGCGCGTGGACACCAGGCACCGCTACGAGATCCTCGTCGACGGCGAGAGCGCGGGCTTCACCGCGTACCGCGACCGCGACGACCGGCGCGTGTTCTTCCACACCGAGATCGACGATGCCCACGCCGGGCAGGGCCTGGCCTCGATCCTCGTACGGGAGGCACTGGAGGACGTGCGGAGCGCGGGCCTGCGCGCCGTGCCCGTCTGCCCCTACGTGGCTAAGTTCCTCAAGAAGCACGAGGAGTTCGCCGACCTCACCGAGCCGGTGACGCCCGAGGTCCTGGAGTGGCTGGACGGCGTCCTGAAGCGCTGAGCGCTGAGCGCCGACGGCAGGGGCGAAGCCATGAGCGAGGGGAGTACGACCGGGAACGGGGACGGGGGCGGGGCCGGGCTCGGCGCACCGGAGTTGACCGGGCGCGAAACGCAACGCGCGGTCATCGACGCGGCCCTGGCCGACATCGCCACCACCGGGGCGTCCTTCATCCTGCGCGGCGACCCCGGCACGGGGCGGACGGCCCTGCTGGGAGCGGCCGAGGCGACGGCCCGCCGGGACGGTCTGCGGGTGCTGCGGATGACCGGCGCGGAGGCCGAGTCGGAGCTGCCGTTCGCCGCCCTCCACCAGGTCCTGTGGCCCCTCCTCGACGACTCCGACGGTCTCTCCGAACACCAGCGGCACGCCCTGGAAAGCGCGTTGGGCGTCCGCGAGGGCGCCCCGCCCGGAGGGTTCACGGTGGCGGGCGCCGCCCTCACCCTGCTCGCCCACGCCGCCGCACGCCGCCCCCTGGTCGTCCTCCTGGACGATCTGCAGTGGGCCGACCCGTCCAGCGTCGCCGTGTTCGGATACGTACAACGGCACTTGGCCCCGCTGCCCCTGGTCGCGATCGCGACGACCCGGCGCACCGGGACCGCGACCGGCTGCGCCCCGCCCGCCGACCACGAGGAGCACGACACCGGCGCCTGCCTGGCGGGAGAGGTTATCGACCTGCCGCCGCTGGACGCGCCCCAGGCCGAGCTGCTGCTGCGCACCCACCACCCGTCCCTGCCCGAGGAGGTGCGCCGCAGGGTGCTGCGGGCGGCCGCGGGCAACCCGCTCGCCCTGCGCGAACTCCCGGAGCAGGTGCGGCGACTGGCCGCCGACCGTGCCGAATCCCTCGCGTGCCCCGTGCCGCCGGAGATGCCCGAGCCGTTCGACGCACTGCCCTTGGGTGAACGCCTCGGGCGGCTGTACGAGGACAGGCTGCGCGCCCTGCCCACCGCCGCCCGCGGCCTCCTGCTCGTCGCGGCCCTCGGCGGCGCCTCCACCCGGCACCGCACGGTGCTGCGGAACCTCGCGGAGCACGCCGCGGGGCCGCCCTGGCACCGGCTCGAAGAGCACATCGAACGCTCCGGGCTCGCGCACCTCGACCCGGAGCGGGAACTCCTGGAGTTCCACCACCCCCTGGTGCGCGCCTCCCTGACGCACCTCGCCTCCCCGGCCGAACTCCGCGCCGCCCACCGGCAGCTCGCCGACGCCCTGCCCGCCGAGGACCCGCGGCGCACCCTGCACCTCGCGGCCGCCGCGCTCGGCCCCGATGCCGGACTCGCCGTACGGCTGCACGCCGAGGCCGACCGCATGTCCGCCCAGGGCGGAGACGCCGAGGCGACGGTACTGATGGCGCGCGCGGCCGGACTCAGCCCCGACCGGACGAGCAGGACCGCCCGTCTCGTCGCCGCCGCGGCCCTGGCCGTACGTGCCGGTCGCCCGCACCTGGCGGCGGAACACCTCGCCGAGGCCGAGGCCGCGGCACACCCCGGCAGGCCCGAACCCGCCGTCCCGTACGGCTTCGCCGTCGCCTGCACCCGGCTCCAGCTCGACGCCGACCCTCGTCCCGCCATCGAGCTGCTGCCCGTCGTCCTGGACGCACCGGTCCCGCCGGACGCCGCGGACCGGCACGCCGCACTCATCGGCCCGATCCTCTTCCTCCTCCTCGTCGCGGCAGCCCTCACCGGGGACGAGCGGGCGTGGGGCGCCGTCGACCGGCACGCGGCGCACCCCGACGCCCCCGCCGGGGCGGAGCTCTGCCGACAGGCCTGGTCCGGCCCCCGCCCGGCCGTCCATGCCGTCCGCGCCGTCCACGCCGTCCGCGCCGTCCGCGCCGTCCATGAGCTGCCGCGGCGGCTGCGCGAGACGATCGCGGCCCTGCCCGCGGACCGCGAGACCACCGATGCCTGGCTGCTGCTCTGGACGGCCGCGGCCGTCGACTCCCTCGGTGAGCACTGCGCGCTCTGGAGCGCGTTCGCCCGCGGGCACGCGTACGCCACCCAGACGTTCACCGACAGCCTCCGGGCCCACGACGACTTCCTGCACGGGAACTGGGACACCGCCCTGGCCGCCGCCCGCGCCGGTGCGCGAACTGCCGCGGAACACGGCTACGCGCTGGCCGAGACGCTCTTCCTGCAGACCACGGGCCAGATCCTCGCCGCCCGCGGGGACCGGGCGGGGCTCGCCGCACTGGAACCGGTGCTCGGCACCCGGGCAGGCGAACGCCGTCTGCGCCTGGTCACCGACCAGCTGAGCGGGATGCGGACGCTGTGCGCGCTCGGCCACGGGCAGGCCGAGGAGGCATGGCTGCACGCCTGTGACCTCATTCCGCCCGGTGCGGTCGCGGACCGCAGCCCATGGACGCACCTCTCGCTAGTCGACCGGGTGCAGGCCGCGGTCGACAGCGGGCGGACCGATGAGGCCCGACGCCATCTGCGGGCGGTCCGCTCGTCCGGCCTCGCCCGCATCTCGGCGCACCACACCTTTCTGGTGACCGTCGCCGAGGCCATCGCCGCCGCCGACGACGAGGCGGACGAGCGGTACGCGGCCGTGTACGCCCAGCGCGACGCGGAGCACTGGCCCTTCCCGCTCGCCAGGGCCCACCTGGCGCACGCCGTACGGCTGCGCAGACAGCACCGGCCCGAGGAGGCGAGCGCACACAGCCGTGCCGCGCTCACCGTCTTCACCCGCCTGGACGCCACGCCCTGGGCCGCGCGGGCCTCCCGTGAACTCGCCGCGGCCGACACGGACATCGAGGCGGCAGGTGGGACGGCCGGGCACCACCCGCTGCTCACGGCCCAGGAGACACGGATAGCCCGGCTCGCGGCCCGAGGCCTCACCAACCGGCAGATCGGCGCACGGCTCTCGCTCTCCCCACGGACGATCGGCGCCCACCTCTACCGGATCTTTCCCAAGCTCGACATCACCACCAGGGCAGGAATCGCACGGGCCCTGGAAGCCTCTCTCAGGAACCGTGCTTGAACCCCTGCGGTGGGCGTGGCACGCCGGGCCCACCGGTCCCGAGCCCGGATCACTTGCGAAGTCGAGAACGGTACTCGCCAGGGGCCGTGCCTCGGGCACGTCTGAAGGCACGGCTGAAAGCGTGCGGAGAGCCGTATCCGACCGCGCCGGAGATCGACTCGACGGGCTCATCGGTATCGCGGAGCCGGACGGACGCCAGGTCGATGCGCCACTGCGTCACGTACGCGCCCGGCGTCTGTCCGAGGGCGGACCGGAAACGCCTGGACAGCGTCGCCCGGGAGACACGCGTCGCGGCGGCCAGGGTCTCCGTGGTCCAGGGGTGACCCGGTCGGGCGTGGACACACGCCAGAGCGTCGCGCACGACCGGGTCACGCATCGCTCCCAGCCATGAGCCGTACTGCTCCTGCGGGTTGCGTGCCAGCCAGGCGCGTACGAACTGGACGAGCAGAAGGTCGACGATGCTGTTGATGGCGGCGGTGGTGCCGATCTGTGGCTGTGCGAGCTCAGCAGCGAGAAGTTCGACGGTCCTTCTGAGCTGCGCGTTCTCCCGAGCTGTGACGTGCATCGGCCGGGTGAGGGAGGCGAACACCGGCGTGCGCATCTCGGGGTCCTGCTCGTAGCGCAGGACAATCACTTCCGTCTGCACCGGCGCCGAGCCCAGGCGCAGGGATCGGCCGTCGTCAAAAGACCGGGCCGCTGCCTCACGGTCGCAGGAACCCATCGTCACGCCGGCGCCGCCGCCTATCCCGTGTGCGGTGCCCGGCGGCACCAGGACGGCGTCTCCGGCCTGCACCTGAAGAGGTTTCTCGCCCGCGATGTGGAGCCACACGGTGCCGCGGGACACCACGTGCAGTGCCGCTCCTGGAGAGGGGTCCAGATACAGGCCCCAGGTTCCTCCGGCCTTCAGCATGACCCCCAGCGCCCCACGCGCACCCGAAACACGCAAGATCTCCGCCAGCACATCCATGGGTCCATCCTCATCCACCGCCGCGAACCGTGAACCGGCGGGCGAGGCACATGTGTCCTGGTCCACAGCTTCAGGCCACGTCAAGAACGGCCTTTCCGTGCACCTTCCGCGCGAACAGCGCCCGGACGGCGTCGTCCACGTCCTGCCAGTCGCCTCGCAGTCCGACCGGCGCCGAGAGCCTCCCGGCGGCCATGAGGCCCAGCAGGTCCGTCAACTCCCCGCCGGTCGGAGTCATGTCGCCGTAGGTGGCGATGCTGCGGGGTTCGCCGAAGCCGAACAAGTCACCAGACGGGAACGTGGTTTCCTGCCCCGAGGAGTAACCGACCAGGTGGATGGTGCCGCCCTCGGCGAGGGCGCTCCACGCCTGGGCCACCAGGGGTCCGCCGACCGTGTCCAGGACGAGGTCGAACCGGTCCCCGGTCCCGGCCAGGCCGGTCAGGACCTTGTCGGCTCCGAGTTCACTGAGTCCTGCTGCCCGCTCCGGCGAACCGACGAGTGCCGTCACCCGGGCGCCCGCCAGCGCTGCCAGTTGGACGGCGAAGCGCCCCACGCCCCCGCTGGCGCCGGTGACCAGAACGCTGCGCGCCAGCAGGGAACGTGTGCGCAGCACCCGCAGTGGTGTGACGCCGGCGATCCCCAGCGCGGCGGCGTCGGCCAGGTCCACGCCCTCGGGGACGGTGCCGAGCGAGGCGGGGCTGACTGCCACCCGCTCCGCCCACGCGTGGGGAGCCATTCCCACTGCGACGCGCGTACCTGCGGGCGGCCCCGAGCCGTCGGATGCGGCGCGCACCACGATGCCGGCCGCGTCGTGACCGTGCACAGCGCCGGTCGGCCACTGGTGCACGTAATTCAGCTCTCCGAAGTTGAGACCGATGTGCCGTATCTCCACCAACGCCTCGCTGGTGGAGGGTACGGGCTCATCGACATCGGCGAACCGGACGGGTCCGGCCTCACTGTGATCGACCACAAGGGCGCGCATAAGGGGTGTGTTTCCTTCTCTCGTGGGTGCGCCTGAACACTCGGCGCGGCAGCAGATCGAGTGCGCGAATGCCGCACCGCCGCCTTCTTGGAACCCTACGCAGGACCGGGACAGCGACCAGATCCGTGAGAATCAATCAGTTGACGATCTGTGGCAGTGCGACACGCGGCGCGTCGAGTCCTGAACCCTGTCGACTCCCGGGCGGACGTTCCGTAACAGGGAGAGGACGGAGAAGCTCAGGAATCCGGCAGCGCCCCCGCAAGAGCCGCCCGCGACGTGACCCCCAACTTCGGGAAGATCCGGTAGAGATGAGCCCCGATCGTGCGGGGCGACAGCTGGAGCGCGGCGCCGACCTCCTTGTTCGTGAGCCCCGTGGACACGAGGCGGGCGACGCGCAACTCCTGCGCGGTCAGCTCGTCGGCCGGGACGGTCGTGCCGTTCGACGGGCGGTCCACGGCCCGCAGCTCGGCCCGGCACTGCTCCACCCACGGATCCGCACGCAGCCCCTGGAAGGCACGCAGGGCGGCGTGCAGCGTGACGACCGCCTCGGCGCGGCGTCCCCGACGGCGCAGCCCCGCCCCGTGCAGCAGCCGAAGGCGCGCCATGTCGAAGACCCACTCACCGGCTCCCGGCACCGCGCAGGCCGCCGCGTACGCCGCGTCCGACTCCGCATCGCCCGCCGTGACAGCCGTGGCGGCCGCCAGCAGGAAGGCGTGGTGCGCGGAGACGGAGTCCATCCGCGCGGCCCGCCCCGCCGCGACGTGGGCCAGCGCCTCCGCCCGGCGGCCGCAGCGCAGGCTCGCCACGACGAAGTCGAAGAACGGCAGGTGGAACCACGCGAGGCCGCGCGGCAGCCGACCCGGCGGCATGATGCGGCGCAGCAGGAGGTACGCCTCCTCGTGCCGCCCGTGCGCCAGTGCGGCGAGCGCGTCGAGACGGTCCAGGTGGTCCGTGACGAACCGCATCCGTGCTGACGCCGCCACCGGCCCGATCCGCGCCCGCACTTCGCGCAGCCCCCGCTCGTCGCCCCGGCCCGCCAGGAAGTGCGCGTAATAGTGCCGGAAGAGCAGGGCGTTGCAGTGGTACCCGAGCTCCTCCGCGGTGTCGGCCTCGCGCAGACACTCCTCGGCGACGTCCCAACGGCCCCGCAGGAACGCCTGATGGCAGCGTGCCTTCGCGACGGACCCCTGGGTGGCGTACGTGTGCTCGTCGGCGAAGAGCCGCCGCAGTTCCTCGTCGGCCGCGTCCACCGCCGACGCCGCCCACAGCAGCAGCCACGCGGCCGCGGTCTCCCGCCGGGCCGCGACGCGGGCTACCAGGGACCGCAGTTCCGTCTCCGCGCCGTGCGCCGTGCGCGGCGGGTCAGCCCACGCGCGGTGGCACAGGCGTACGGCGGGGGAGAGGCGCCCGCGATGCCGCTCGAGCACGTCCCAGCCGCGCGAGTCACCCGTGTAGGCCGACGCGAGCAGCAGCTTGAACGCCATCTGCTCGACGAGATCGCCGCAGGACGGCGCGCCGGGCGCCGTCAGCGCCTCCAGCGCCCCGGGCAGCAGCTCGAAGGACGAGGCGAAGTCCACGTGGTGGCTCTGGTCGACGTAGACGACCGCGTAGGCGAAGAGCGGGGCGATGTCCTCCGGCACGGGACCGCGGCGGATCTCCCTCAGGAGTTCCGCCGCGTACGCGAGCCGCCCGCCCCGAGCCGACATCACGGCGGCCCGCGTCAGACGGCGGGCGCGGTCGCCGGGACCGGTCCCGAGAGCGGCCGCGCGGTCAAGCAGCATGGCCCCCTCCGTGTCACCGCCGCGCAGCGCGATGCGGGTGCCCGCCTCCTGGAGCCGGGCGGCGAGCCGTTCGTCCGGGCCCTCGGCGGCGGACGCCTCGTGCAGGAGCCGACGCGGGTCGTCCTCGCGCAGCCGCTCCGCCAACGACCGGTGCGCGGACCGCAGTTCGGCGTCCGAGGCGGCGGCGATCACGGCGCTCCGCACCAGGGGATGCCGGAAGGCCAGCCGTCCCGCGGCGTCCCAGCGGGCGAGACCGCTCGCCTCGATCGCGTCCAGAACCCCTTCGGTGCCGCCCGGTCCTCCCGAGCGCACGGCGTCGCCTCCGACGGCCGCCGCGTCGTCCAGCGCGGCGAGCAGCAGGACGCGCGCCGCGCTCCCGGGCAGCGAGCGCGCCCGCCGCGCGAACACCTCCTCCAGACGGCTGCCCAACGGCAGCCGGTCCGGCAACTGGTCCGGGAGCGGTACGACGCCCCTGCGGTGCTCGTCCGTCGGTCGGCCTGGCAACTCGGCCAGGGCGAGGGGGTTGCCCGCGGCCGCCGCGAGCACCCGCCGCACGGCACCGGCGGCGAGCCCCGGGTGCCGACGCCGCAGCAGCGTCCGTGCCTCCTCGCCCGACAGCGCCTCGACGTCCACCGGGTGGGCGGGCCAGCCCTCCAGTGCGGACCCGTCGGACCGGCTCGCGCACACCATGACCACGGGCAGAGAGACGATCCGCTGGTGGAGAAAGACGAAGACGGCGGCACTGGAGGGGTCCACCCACTGGAGGTCGTCGACGACGATCAGCACCGGGCCGCGGCGAGCCTGTTCGGCGAGCAGTGCCAGCGCGGCCGCGCCCACCATGAATCCCTTCGGCGGCAGCCCGTCGCGCAGCCCCAGGGCCCGTTCCAGGGCGAGCCGCTGATGCGGGGGCAGCGCGCGCGAGTTCTCCCGCAGCGGCAGCAGCACACGGTGCAGCGCGCCGAAGGCGATGCCGGACTCCGACTCGCTGCCCACCACGCGCAGGACGGTGAAACCGTCGCGCGTCGCGCGCGTGGCCGTCCACTCCAACAGCGCCGTCTTCCCGATGCCCGCTTCGCCGCGCAGCACCGTCGCCGAACCGCACGCCCCGACGCGCGCCTCATCGAGGGACCGCTCAAGCAGCGCCTGTTCGCGCCGACGGCCGACGAGTGTCCTGTCACCCTGTCCGCTGCCCATGACTCTCCCCTGGTCGCCTCCGACCACCGTGGCAGCACCGCGATGCCTGTGCGTGCACGGCTCGTGCCCCTGCCCGCAGGGCAGGCCGAACGCGCTCGTCAGCCGGGTCCGACGGCAGCAGGCTGATCACGTGACGACGACCATGCTCACCCCCACCGCCACCACGGGGGACACCTTCGCCGACCGCACGCTCGGCTTCCTCCGTATCCGCACGTTCCGGGGAGCGGCGCGCCCGGTCCTGCACGTTCCCGATGCGGACGCCGTGACCGACCCGTACGTCCTGCTGGGCTTCCACACCGAGGGGCGGGCCACGCTCGGCGGTCCTGGCAGCACCGAGGTCTGCCTGCCCGGAGACGTCTTCCTCCGCGACGGGGCGCGTCCCCTCACCCTGGAGGAGACGGAGGAATTCGAACTGCACCTGGTGCGCGTCCCTTACCGCGCCCTGGCCCTCACCGACCGGCAGGCGCGTGACCTGGTCGCACGGGCGCCGTTCGCCGACGCAACCGTGGCGCCGCTGCTGGGCCCGCTCCTGAGCGGGATCGCCGCGGCGGAACCCGGGCCCCCGTCACGGGCCGCGCTCCGCTCGGCCGGGGCGGTCGCCGACCTCGTCGCGCTGCTCGCCGTCGAGGACGCAGGCCCCGGCTCCCCCGAGGACGGCCAGGACCGCGAGGCCCTCGTCCGCAGTCTGCGCGCGTACGTCGACGCGAACCTGCGGGACCGGAACCTGACACCGGCCACCGTCGCCGAGGCCCAGCACATCTCGATCCGCTATCTGCACAAGCTCTTCGAGGGGCGGGGCAGCACGGTCGGCCGGTGGATCCAGCACCGCCGCCTGGAGGAGGCCCGCCGCGAGCTGGCCCGTCCGGCACGCGACGACATCACGGTGGCGGCGGTCGCCAGACGCTGGGGATTCGCCAGCGCCACCCACTTCAGCCGCAGCTTCCGTACGGCATACGGCATGTCGCCCAGCGACTGGCGCGACGGCCGGACCAGACCCGCCGAAGGACCTGACACCGGCCGCCGCTGACGGCACCGTCAGACACGCACCCCCGGCGCTTCGGCCGCCCCGGCCATGGCCATCCGCCGCCACTGCTGCGGCGGGTGGCCGTAGACGGACTTGAAGGCGCGGCTGAAGTGCGCCGGACTGCGAAAGCCCCAGCGGGCGGCGACCACGGCGATGGACGGACTGCTCCGGCCGCGCCGCGCGAGCTCCCCGGCGCACCGCTCGACGCGCTGACGCTGGATCAGCCTGCCGACGGTGATGCCCTCGGCCTCGAACAGGCGGTGCAGATAGCGGACCGAGATGAGGTGCGCCGCGGCGATGAGTTCCGCGGACAGTGCCGGGTCGCCGAGGTGACGGTCGATGTACTGGCGGATGGTGACGGCCAAGGGGTGCCTGTCGTCCTCGGGCGGCCCCGCCGTGTTCTCGGCGAGGTCCTCGACGAGCCCGGCGACCAGATCCGTCACGAGACCGCCGAGTCGTTCGCCCAGCGGGGCGGACACCCGTGAGGCCGAGGTCTCCAAGTGCCGGAGCAGGGCGGGGAGTACCGCCGCGGAGCCCGCGGGCGGCAGGAGCGCGCGGGCCGTGAGGGACCGCAGGGGGACCGAGGGAACGTGCAGCGCGTGCAGGGGCAGCCGCAGGAAGAGCGTGCGGGCCGTGCCCTCGTGCTCGACGGTGAAGGCGCGGCGCAGGTCGATGAGCGCCGACTCGCCCGGCACCACGGACACGTCGCGTCCGTCCTGGACCAGCCGCACCGTCCCCTCGCGCGGGACGAGCAGCGCGACCGCTTCCGCCGTTCCCGGCGCGACCAGCCGGAGCGGCCCTGAGACGCAGGTGAGCATGCGGACGTAGCCGAACTCCCGGAGCGACACGGACCCGTCGGCCCGCCCGTCGGTGTCGCCGGGTGTCACGAGGGGAGTGAGCCAGCGCGCGAAGGCGGACTCCACGTCGGTCGAGGTCTCGGCGCCCGGCGACACGGCCGTTCCGGATCGAGCGCTCACGGAGGGCTCCCTTCAACCGTCCCCGGGCCGATGCCCTGTGCGTGGCAGCGGGGGACGGTCACCCCTGGTCCACGGCCCATGACCGTGAGTCTGGGCCGACAACCGTGGGAGGCGTTAGGTCATATGACTGCCTTTCGCGTGCCTATCGCGTCCGCGTCAGGCGCTGCGCCCGAAGTGTGCACGCAGCGGCATGGATCAGTGGCAGCGCTGGTCCCCTGTCCGGCCGATGGCGTCCTAGGGTGAGTACTCCGAGTCGGCGGAGCCGCGAACGGCCCCGCGATCCGCCCCCTGCGCAGGAGTCCCCGTGGAAGCAGACGTTCCAGTCGTCGGGGAGAGACCTGTGCTCGAACGGCACACGAGGGCCTTCGCCGAAACGTACGCCTGCCCCTCCTGGCCCGAGTCCGAGTCCGAGTCCGAGCCCGGGGCTGAGCGGGGGTCCGAGTCCGATCCCGGGTCCGACGACCCCGCCGTATCCAGGTCCCGCATGGCCGCCCTGTGGGACGGCGGCGGCGCGAACGACCCGGACATCGAGGAGGAGTGGCTGGCGCTGCCGGGGAGCGACGGGAAGCGCATCAGGGTACGGATCCTGCGCCCGGCCGGTACCGACGAGCCGCTGCCGGTCGTGCTGTATCTGCATGGCCTCGGCTGGATGCTGACCGACGCGTACGCGCACCGGCGGCTGCTTGCCGACCTCGTGCTCGGCGCCGATGCCGCCGTGGTCGTCCCCGAGTACGACACCCCGCGCGACGCCCGCCATCCGCACGCAGTGGAGCGCGCCTACACGGTGGCCCGCTGGGTCGCGGGGCACGGCGCGGTGTGCCGCCTGGACGGGGCCAGGATGGCGGTCGTCGGCGCCAGCGCGGGCGCCCAGCTGGCGGCGGCCCTCACACTCGTGGCGCGCGAGCGCGGCGGGCCGGACTTCCGGCACCAGGTGCTTGTCTGCCCGGTGACGGACTCGGCGATGGACACCCCGTCCTACCGGCGGTTCGCGGACGGGTACTTCCTCAGCCGCGCCGCCATGCACGGCTACTGGCAGCAGTACGCGCCGGACCGCGAGAGCCGAGCACACGGGGCAGTCGCGCCGCTGCGCGCGCCGGTGAGTCTGCTGCGCGGTCTACCGGCGGCGCTCGTCCTGACGGCCGAGGCCGATGTGCTCCGCGACGAGGGCGAGGCGTACGCGGCCCGGCTGAGGGAGGCGGACGTGCCCGTCGTGTCGATCCGCTACCAGGGCACGATCCACGGCTTCGTGCTCTTCGACCTGCTCCGCGGGACCGAGGCGTCCCGGGCGGCCCGCATCCAGGTGACGGACACCCTGCACGCCGCCCTGCACTCGGCCTGAACGCCGCTCCGTACCGGCGGCCCCTCAACCGCCGTCGGAGCTTGCGACGTCGCGGTGCCGACGCCACTCGCTGGGGGACGTGCCGTACGCCGCCTGGAAGCGGCGGCTGAAGTGACTCGGGCTGGTGAACCCGCACCGCGCGGCCACCGCCGCGACGGTGAGCCGGTCGTAGCGGGGCGCGGTCAGCATCCCGCGCGCCTTGGCCAGGCGCTCGGTGATGAGCCACTGCTCCAGGCTGATGTCCGCGTCGTTGAGCAGGGCGTAGAGCTTGCGCACCGAGACGGCGTGCTCCCGCGCGATCCGCTCCGGCGTCAGGTCGCGGTCGGCGAGGTGGCGGCGGGCGTACGCCAGGACCCGCGTAAGCAGCGTCTCGTCCATCGCCGAGCGGACGGCAAGGGACTCCTCGGCGTGCGCGGCGGAGACGAGCAGCGCGCGGACGAGCTCGGTGGTGGCCGTGGCGAGGGCTCCGGCGCCGGGGTCGCTCTCAAGACGTCCCGGATCGCGCCAGACACCGCGCAGATGGTTCAGGACCAGGTCGTACATGGGGCTGGCGCGCAGCTGCAGCGAGGCCTTCACCACGGCGTCCACCGGCATGTCCAGGCGGTCCACGTCGAACATCATGGACTGGGACGCGCCGTCGCCCGACCAGCCGTAGACCCGGGGGGAGAGCTCGTGGAACACGCAGATGTCGTCCGGCCCGAGGACCTGCTGCCTGCCCGCGATATCGGCCCGGTGGATGCCTTCGGGCTGGAGCGAGACCGAGATCACGGGCCGACTGCGGTGATGGCGCACGTGCCGGTCGTTGCGGCGCACCTCGAAGCCCGAATTGCGGGTGGAGAAGAGCCCGAGCCCGCCCACCTGCCACAGCTCCATGCGCGCGTGGATGCCCGTCTCCGGCTCCTCGTGGACCACTTCATTGGGCACCAGCGAGTCGGTCAACGCATGATGAAACGCGTCCGCCCGCTCGCGTGGCGCCACGGTGGACAGATCGACTAGCAGCACACAACCCCCAAGACGACTACCCCCATGAAGCAGACATTCTGCCTCACGGGGGAGCGGTACTCCGCCGACCGCCGTGGTGCGCGGCCCGCCACCGGCAGGCCCAGGAGTCGCGCGTACGTTCAGGCTGTGGGCACGCGGTCGAGGAATCCGTGTACGGCACGGATCCGGCCGTCGTCGGCCAGCGTGATGACGTCGGACCCGGCAACGGGTGCGGTCCCGTCCGCGGTCGACACGAGCTCCCAGGTGAAGCGGGCGATGCCGTGGTGCCCGTCGACCGTGCCGGTCCGGCGGAACTCGAAGCCGGGGAACTGCTCGTGGGCCCCGTTGATCACGGCGGCGAGGCCCTCGTGCCCGGAGACGTCGGCCAGCGGGTCCGTGTAGCTGCCGCCCTCGGTCCAGGCAGCGGCCACGGCCTTGACGATGTCCTCGTCGCCCTCCGCGTTCCAGGCCTCGAAGTAGCGGGCGACGGCGGTCTCGTACGCGGCGGTGTCGTGTGCGGTCATGGCGGGTCAGCCTCCTGTGAGGTGGTTGTCGTCCTGCGGGGTGATGCCTCAAGACTGCCGCTCGGCCGCAGGGGGGTCGATTACCTCTCAGGTCATGAGGGGCGACGCCCTCACGACGGTCGACCTCGCCCAACCACAGCCGGGGCGCCCCGTCCCTGTCCATGCCGCCCCCTTACCAACACGAGACCGATCACGTCACCCGGCCCACGAGCACGGAGACCGGACCTTTTCGAGATACGGGCCGGACGGGAGCGACCGGTGAGGTACTGATCGGTTGGTCAGCTGATCGGACGTGTCTGTTCGGCTAGTGATCACTGATGCGACGTGGGACCGGATTGAGCCGCTGGTGTCGGCCGCTCCGGTCCGAGGACGACGGTGGGCCGACCATCGCCGCACGCTGGAGGCCATCCCGCGGCAAAGAAGGCGGCCATCCAGGACATCTACAACGCCGAGGACCGTGAGCATCCGGCCGCCGCGGTCAAGGGAGTTCACCAAGCAGTACGAGGCGACGTCGTCGAACGCGAGCGGTCGACCGCAGCCTGACGTTCGGTGCTAGACATAGACGCCGTGAGAGAGACAGCAACGGACCAAGGCACCCGCGGCGAGCTCATCAGTCGGCTGGCCGAGGCGATCAGCTCCGTCACAACTGCGCACCCGCTGAGGGTCGCCATCGACGGGCCGCCCGCCTCCGGCAAGACCACGCTGGCCGACGAGCTCGCCGTCGTCCTGCGCGCGCAGAACCGCGACGTCATCCGCGCGACCGTCGACGACTTCCTCGTCCCCCGTGCACAGCGCTACCGACGCGGCCAGTACTCGGCCGAAGGCTGCTACTTCGACGCCCACGACCACGCCGCGCTGTGCCGGGTCCTGCTCGACCCGCTAGGCCCGGACGGACACCGAAGGTTCCAACACGCGGTCTACGACGCAGACACCGACACCCCATCGTCCCCGCCGGACACGACCGCCCCCGCAGACGCCGTGCTGCTCTTCGACGGCGTCTTCCTCCTGCGCCCAGAACTCATCCACCGGTGGGACCTGCGCATCTTCGTGTCCGTCCCATTTGAGCAGACGGTAGAGCGCGCCCGTGACCGCAGCGCGGCACTGGCCGGATCCACCACCGACACCACCGAAATCGAACGGTCCTGGCGCAACCGCTATATCCCCTCCCAACGGCTCTACTTCGCCACAGCCCGCCCAACCGACCACGCCGACATCATCGTGTACAACGACCAGCTCCAACGGCCTGCCTGGGAAGTCCGACCACACTCATCGATCCACAGGATTTGAGAACTACTCGTGAGACGCAAGGTCGGGTTGGGGCTGGGCAGTCATCAGCTGAGGCGCGCGTTCAGGCCCGCGCCGAAGCCGCGGCCGTGCAGTCGGCCGACGACGTCGTGGTCGAGCCTGTGGCCCCGGGGGTTCGTCGCCCAGGTGCAACGCCTGAAGCGAAGTCGGCACGGGGTGCTGGCGCCGTCGGCGACGAGTTGCATCAACTCACCCGAACCAGGACGCCGTTCGCACACTCACCGGCCACACGAGCGGACAGAGAACGGCCGGTCACGCGTGGTGGCCCCAGGTCACTCGCCGAAGGATTGGCCGAAGCCCTGGCGAGCGCCATCGGTGAGGCCGATCGCCGAGGCGGTGTACTCCGTCGCGCCGATCGCGGTGATCGCGCCTTTCGCGGCGGGCAGGATGTCGATGCGGCCGTTGTGGGACTCGTCGTCGCCGCCGGAGCCCACGACGAGGTCGGCGCGGTTGTCGCCGTTCAGGTCGGTCAGCTTCACGGCGGAGCCGAAGAAGTCGTATGAGGAGGGCTTGCCCGGCATGCCGTCGGTGCCCTTGAAGTAGGACGTCGCGCCCTTGCCGGAGACACCGCCCTTGCCGCCGAGGAGGGTGGTCACCTGGCCGGTGTGCTCCAGCTCGCCGAGGCTCTCGACGGAGGAGCCGACGGCGAGGTCCGCGTAGCCGTCGCCGCTGATGTCCCCGACGGAGACCGAGACGCCGAAGTAGTCGTCCTTCTCGCTTGAGTCCGGGACGCCGTCGGTCTCCTGGGTGATCACCTGGACGGGACGGGTCGACTGACCGGTTTTTCCGCCATAGACGACGCTGACCTGACCGGAGTAGATCGGCTCCTCGTAGGTCCACTCCTTGCCGACGACGATGTCCGCGTGACCGTCCTTGTCGAGGTCGCCGACGGCGACATGGCCGTCGGTGGCGGACCGGTTCACCAGGAGCTTGCCGTCGGCACCGGTCAGGTTGCCGGTGCGGAGCAGGCCATTCTTCGTGCCCCGAAGCAGTTCGATCCGGTCGACGGGTCCCGTGCGCCCCGCGGAGACCTGGATGACGAGATCGGTGATGCCGTCGCCTGTCACATCGCCCGAGTCGAGGGCGGTGTGGACGTACGTCTGACCGTCCTTGAGGCCGAGGCTGATCACGGACTTGGCCTTGCCGGTGGTGCGGCTGATCGGCCCGTACAGCACCTCGCCGCCCCGCCCGGTGCTGTAGTCGCCGGTCGCCAGGTCGGTCTTGCCGTCGCCGTTGAAGTCACCGGTCGCCAGCGACGAGCCCCGGCGGACATCGGGGCCCTTGGGCTGGGTCTGCTTCACGGTCACGGCGCCGTGTTTCGTCAGCCCGTTCTTCCCGCCCCAGACGATGAAGGTCTGACCGGCGTTACGGCGGTACGTGGTGCCGAAGGTGATGTCCTCACCGCTCGCCGAGATCGCGAGGTCGGTGAAACCGTCGCCGTCGTAGTCGCCCGCGACGGACTGGGAACCGAAGCGGTCATAGCCCTCGGTGACGCCGGGGACGCCCGGGGTGTCCTGCGTGATGACCTGACGCTTGGCCGTGTTCACACCCGTCTTGGAGCCGTACAGCACCGCCACGGCGCCGCCCTCCGCCTTCTCCCCGGAGCTGCCGTGCTGGTTGACGACGAGGTCCCGGTAGCCATCGCCGTTGAAGTCGGAGACGGCCTGCGCGGCCTTGGTCGCCTTGACGGCCTGCGCCGGTGCGGCGACGGCGGCGGGCGCGAGGCCGCCCACCAGGCATGTGGAGACCACGGAAATGGCGGTGTACAGGGTGCGCTGACGCACGATCTTCTCCCACGGTGGTTTCTGCTGTTGCTTCTGTGACTCGCCGAGGAGACCAGCGACCCGGCCCGGAGGTTGTACGAGACGGCGAAGGACTTGGAGCTCCTCACGAAGTGATCTTGGTGGTGGTTGGATCACTAGAGGGCTGGTGATCCGGGGGGGCGTGGGGCGGGGTGGTGGCTGTGGCGGTTCTGGCAACAGGCGCGTACTCAGTCACCGCGCGAGCGGAGAGCCAAGCAGTGGAACGCCCGGGAAGCCGCCGCAGTGGCGGCCGAGCCGACGCCGTCGGCCACGGGAGAGCGGAAGGCCCTTAACAACGGATTAGCTGTGTCACCTCCTCTCTTCGCAGGTCACGGCGATCCGAAGCCGGTAGTGATCCCGCGGCCGCGAGGGTGGTCGGTAGCGCCTCGGTCTGGCGGCGAGGTCGGGCCAGGTGGTGGGCCATGGGGGTGATGAAGGCCCACTGGATGTGGGCTTCGGCGTGGGACATCAGCCGCTCGTAGCCCCGTGCGTTGCGCCGAGCCCGCATCGTCCACGAATTCGACCGCTCCACCACCCACCTTTACGGCGCGAGGATGTACCCGACTGGCGGGCCATATCCGGCTGCTGTTTGTGCCCGAATATCCCACTGTGGCGGGTGAGTCGGACGGTTAGCCTGACTCCACTCGCGCGGCCGGCCGGTGAGAGCCGGTCGCGCGCCGGCCGGGAAGCGGAAGGGGAGCACCTGTGGCGAACGAGGACACCCGGGAAGCCGAGCAGGCGGCCCGAGGGCACGTGGCCCAGCTGGCCTTCGGGAACATGGTGGTCCAGACCCTGCGCGCCGCGACGCGGCTGGAGGTGTTCGACCTGATCGGCGACGAGGAACGTACGGCCGCCGAGGTGGCCGGGGCGGCCGGGGCCCAGCCGCAGGCGATGAACCGGCTGCTGCGGGCCCTGGCCGGCCTCGGCCTCCTCACCGAGCGGGCCCCGGGTTCCTTCGTGGCCACGCCTGCGGGCACCCTGCTCGGCACGGGCCGCCCCGACTCCATGGCGGCCCTGGTGGGCATGCTCACCGACCCCGAGATCCTGCGCCCCTGGGAACTCCTGGAGCAGGGCATACGGACCGGTGCCAGTACGTTCGAGACGGTCTTCGGCAAGGACTTCTTCTCCTACATCAAGGAACGCCCGGAGCTGTCCGCGCAGTTCAACGCCGCGATGAGCCAGGGCACCGCGGCGACCGCCGCCGCGCTGCCGCACGCCTTCGACTTCGGTCGGTTCACGAAGGTCACCGACGTCGGCGGTGGCGACGGCACACTGCTGACCGCGGTGCTCCGCGCGCATCCGGCCCTGAGCGGAGTCGTCTACGACTCGGAGGAGGGGCTCGCCCAGGCCCCCGAGAAGCTGCGGGAGCACGACCTCACGAGCCGGTGCACCCTGGTGGCCGGGGACTTCTTCAAGTCGGTGCCCGAGGGGGCCGACGTCTATCTGATCAAGAGCGTGCTGCACGACTGGTCCGACGACCTGGCGGCGAACATCCTGAGCAACTGCCGCGCGGTGCTGCCTCCCGACGGTCGGGTACTGATCGTGGATCCCGTGCTGCCCGAGGTCGTCGACCCGCGGACCGCGGGCCTCACCTACCTGAGCGATCTCCACATGCTCGTGGGCGCGGGTGGCCGGGAACGCACGCGCAAGGACTTCGAGGAACTGTGCGGCCGGGCAGGCCTCACGATCTTGTCGGTGCGCCCGATCGACGAGGCCTACGGATTCGGCCTCATCGAGGCGAAGGCGGCGTAGCCGGGTCCGCCCCGGGCCGACCGGGTCCGGGACGTCTCTCTTGACCACCGGCCGTACCCGGCCTGCGGGAACTGGGCGCGGGCGACCTGGGCGATCAGTTCCATGACCGGGGAGACGAGCTGTTCGTAACGCTGCCGGGTGACGTTGCCGACCCGGTCCTTCACCTCGGTCATGACGACCACCGCCTCACCGGGGCCCGGCCGCCCATAACGCGACCGGTCACAGGGGCACCGGCCCCGGTCACCGACCACCCTCGCGCGGACCCGACCGGCGCAGACAAAGCGCGAGCCGGGAGCACTGGAAGCTTCCGCACGGAAATCTGAACACCCGTACAGAAGCAGGGGCGTTGAGGCTGGGTGCGAGGCGTTCGGCTACGGTGTTTCCGCAACACCGGAACGCGACGGCCGCCGCTGCCGACAGGCCCGCACCCGGCACCGGTCCGAGCAGTACACCGCCGACCTCGCCCGACCGGGGCACCACGGCAGGCCCGTTCCACGCCGGACTCGGTGAACGCCCGACAGCCGTTGCGGCTGTCGGGCAACGGGAGGCTGATCGCCACGGCCAGACGGCTGTTGGCATCGATGACGACCTGCAGGTTGGTCGGGAAGCGGTAGTTCTTGCTCGAGGACGCCACGTTGCGGTCGCGGGTCGGTACCAGGGCGCCATCGACGATATAGACGGCGTCCTTGCGCGGCCGCCGGACCGGCGCAACGGCCAGCGGCGGCGCGAGGTGATCGAGGATGAACAGCGGCGCCACCTGCCGCAACGTGGGATTCGTGCGCCAATAGGTGGCCACCAGTAATACCCGGTCCTCCAGCGGAAGCCGCCAGGGACGGGCGCGCTGGACATCACCACCACGACGCCGCACGAACGCCACCAACCTGGCGAACTGTTCCGCGGTCAGCCCGGAGAACGGTTCGATCCACTTCGGATCATCTGCTGGGGACAACCTCTAGCAGCGTGTGGTTGACGCCCATCAGTGACGGTCGCTCCGATGACCGCTCACGAGACGAACACATGCGCTGGCACCATGGTCCTGGTGTCGCGATTCGCACGCAATCGGTACCCCTCGTCGAAGTACGTGAGAAGGGTGCGGATAGCCGCTTCGGGGTGCCCGGCGTGGAAGTGGCTGATCACGCGATCGGTGCGCGGATTGCCCAGGCGGCGACGCATGCGCTGGGTCGCGGCGATCAGTGCGGCGGGGTCGCCACGGCCATACGTCCGAGTGAGTCGCTCGACCCGACCCTCGAGACTCGCCAGCACCGGAAGCGTTTGTGCGCTGTCGAGCTCTGCTTTGAGACGAAGTGGCAGCCACAGCGGCCCGAGGTTGCGGCCCTCGTCCTCGACCCAGACCGGGCGGTCCGGGTCGAGGAGGGCAAGCTCCCGTGTAATGAGCGCGTCGAACTCGCGCTGCTCCGGCTGGGGCCGAGACAGGCCGATTCGGCCGAACGCAGAGCCGCGGTGCGCGGCAAGTCCTTCGAGGTCGAGGACTTGTTCGTGGGCCGCCGCCAGCCGTGCCAGCAGGTCCGTCTTGCCGCTGCCAGCCAGCCCGGTCAGGACGACCAGACGCACCAGGCCCACCATCCCGCGGTAGCTATGAGTCAAGTGCCCCCTGGAAGGTCAAAGCCAGAACGCATCCCGCATCCGCGGGAGAGAACATGACGCCTTCCACCCAGGAGGACTCCCAACGGCTCAGAAATTCTTCCGATCACCCGGTTCAAATTCGAGCGTGCACTGCACTACCGATGGTCTGCTCATGGTTCTGCGGACCCTGAAGGGTGTCAAGGTTGCTCCCCGAACGCCTTCGCTCACGCGAGTGGTGCGACGTTGTTGCTGGACTCGGCGGTTGTTGCCGCTAGCGGACCAGACTGTCGAAGATGAGCCCGGAGCGGGTGGTGCCGCGTCCGCTGGTCACCCGGCGGGCATGCCACACCACGGGCGTCCCGTCGTAGCGTCGGGCCCTTCGAAGCAGGCCCTGGACCTGGACCCCGACGCGGGAGACCGCCTCTTCATGCACGTAGTAGGGCGCCAGCCGGGTGTCATCCGCATCGATTCCCTCGCGCAGGATCGACGTAACCGGACGGATCAACGTGTCCTCCGGGCCGATCGTCCGGCGCATCGCACCACGCTGCAGTTGAATCGCCCGCTGCTGGCCCTGCAGGCGAATCGGGATGAAAGGGATCCAGTTCTCGGCAACCTCGGTCTGCAGCACGTAGTGCATGAGGGTGCCATTCGCCTCGTCGCCCGCAGGCGGCATGGAGGTGTCCACGGTGTGGGAGAGGCGTTCGCGCAGGCGGCGTGAGGCCTCAGTGGCATCGCGGGAGCCACCTGTGCCGTCGGGGATCCGCTGCTCGATGGCCCACACCATGTCCGCGGTCTCGTCGCGCACGAACACCACCTGCTCGAGCGGCTCGCCGTCGGCGATGTGCGGGAGCGTACGGGGCAGGTAGAAGTGCTGGGCGAGGGGAGCACGCGTCGGACCGGCCGACTTGGGGGACAGGCTGAACGCGTCCCACCCCGTCCAGGCCGAGGCGGTTGCCGGGATGGTCGGCCGTACCAGCGTGCGCCATCCGAACGTATCCGTGACGATGACACCCTGGAGCTCGGCGACGCTGCCCACCGGCTGTCGGCACACGAGGGTGAACCAGTCGTTGCTGTAGAGCAGCGCGAACTCGCTGACCACGATTCGGGCCGCGTCCGTCGCGTCCGCGCTCAGCCCTCCGAGGTCCACCGCGGCGTCCTCGAACTGCCACCAACGCGGCTTCGGCATCCCCGGGTACTCCGAGGGGACCGGGATGACCGTCCGCACGTCCAGCGTGGCCTCGGCGCTCTCCTCCGGGGTGGCGAGCCTCGTCGCACCCTGGTCGAAGGAGTACCAGTCCAGGTGCCCGCCCTGGTGTTCTGTCGCGTCCAGCAGCGTGCTGGAGGCAGCCCCGCCGGCCACCGCGTCCGCGGTGTACTCGAGTTGGTCGCCCTGCCACCGGCCCTTGGTGTGTCCGCCCGTTCCCGGCTGGAGGTAAGTGGACTCGAACCAAACCCGGTAGGCGAGCAGGACGTCGCGGACCAGGTCGGCCGTACCGGGTGGGATCGCCGCGGCGAGGTCGGCCGGGAACATCGACACGGTGAGGTCGGGGCGGGTCCACCGGTAGACGCGCAGGCCGTCCACGCAGCGACCCAGCAGTGCGTTCCGGGCGCGGGCCGCACGCGGGTTGCCGCGATCCCTGGCCGCAGCTATCGGGGTGCTCGGCTCGGCGTCCTGCGGACCGAAGAAGCGGTACAAGAGCTCGCGGTATATCTGCGGGTCGTGCGGAGCGCCGCCGGCTGCGGTGTCCGCCGCGAGAGCAGAGTCGAGCCGGCTCAGCAGGGTGCGGCCGAGCCGTGCCCGCACGATCAGCGGGAAGTCGATGGGCAGTTGCTCGGCGATCGCGTCCACCCCGTCGTCCGGACCGGCGCCGGGAACCCGGACCGGGCTGATCGCGCGGGCCATGGTGGCGAAGATGGCGGACCCTGCGTCAGTTCCGGTGAACTCGCCGAACTGCCACTGGCGGCCGAGCAGGAACATCGGATCGGCGATCCGCGCGGCCAGCGCCCCGGCGAAGTCGACCTCTCTGGCCCGCGGTTCCAGCCGCGACCAGATGCGCAACGGCTCGCAGGTCGCAGAGACGTAGGCCATGATTCCCCCTACGGGTTGTTCTGGTGGAAGTCGAGGGTGACCCGGTCCCCGGCGACATCGCTCAGCGCGGCGTCCGGGACGACCTCGCCGACCAGCAACGGCAACCACTGCCCGTAGCGGCCGGTACCGATCTGCTCGACCTCCACCATCCGGTTCCGGGCGATCTCCAACGTGTCGTGCAGCGTCGCGGCGAGGTCGGAGAGCGTCCAGCGCTGATCCGCGACCGGAGGGACGGCGAGTAGGACCGCCTGCGGTGCGGTGGCATCCGGCTGGTCGTAGTGCAGGGCCACCCCGGTCATTTCCTCGCGGAACGGCACGAGCTCACTCCACTGGTCGACCAGCAGGGCTGTCCCGCTCTCGCCGGGGGCAGGCAGATGCTCGGCGCCGAGGACCGCTACGCTCACACGGCCGGCCAGTTCCGACGGGTCGGCCAGCCGATCGCCGAGCCACGGCTCGCCCGCCACCACGGGGAGTTGGGCGACCGCCGCGTGGAGTGCGGGGCGGCCGAGCGCCTCGGCAAGCACCTGCACGTCGGCCAGGTGGGCGGCCCCCGGCCGCACCGCTGCCGCGCCTTCGAGCCAGGCGTCCAGTTCGGCCGGGCCGATCAGCGACGCGTCGAGCCCGGCGTGCAGGTCGGTGAGTACGGGGTCCAGACGCACGCGTGGTACGAGCGTGACCGCGTTGCCGAGCAGGTCCTGGGCTACCTGGACCCATACGTGCGTGGGTACCGGGACCGCTGCGTCGGAGGACGCGGCCGGCAGGGTGGCTGCGGCGGTGCGGCACCGGGTCGACAGTTCGAGGAACGCTGACTCCGCGCACTGGAGCAGTTCGGTGCTGACCTGGGTGCGCGACAGGAAGCGCCGGGGCAGCGGCACCCGGATCCCGTACGCCTGGGCAGCGCGTGCTGCGCCGCGCCACTGTTCACGCCGGGCCCAGAAGTCGTCGAGCGCGGCGATCTGTTCCGGTGTCGCGATGCTCAGATCCAGTCCCGCGAGCCAGGCGCTGGGGTGCTGTTCCGAGTCGGGCACCGTCGTGTCGCGCAGTTTGGACAGCCACTCTCCGGGGTCCTGGTCGAGTACCGTCGCGTCGATGCCGGGGTCCTCCGCGAGCAGTCGGGCCAGGGCAACGGCGTCCTCGCGCGCGCCGTCGAGCAGCCGTTGGGCGCGGGTGGCCAGGTCGGCCTGATCGACACCCTGCCCGGCGATCGCGGCGGCCTCGGGTGATGCGTAATCTGCAGCGACGGCGGGTGAAGCGGTCCGGAGCAGATCCGCGCAGGCTGCCACCAAGGGTGCGACGTCGGTGATGCTGTGGATGCCCGGATGCCACGCCGGGGCCCGGACCGGGTCGATGTGCCAGGCATCGGTCGCCGTGCTCGCCGGCCCGTCCGACGTCACCACTCCGATCTGGTCGGGTGGCAGGTCGGCCGGGCGCAGCCGGTCCAGTACCCGCGCGGTGAGGGTTCCCACCGCGGCGTCGAAACCGTCGGCCAGCAGCGCTATCAGGTCTACCGGTTGCAGACCCAGATCGGCGATCGAGGCTTCGGGCGGTGGTGTCCCCGGAGCCGGCGCTGGAGAGGTGAGGCGGACGCGGATCGCCGACGGGTCGCCGAGTAGCGCGGCGAGCCAGGCGTTGACGGCGGGTTCCAGCATGGCACGAGGGCTCATCCCGACCGCCTCCCAACCGGTCGGCGCCTGGACCGATTCGGCGGCGACGGCCGGGAGCTGCAGGATCACCCGATGGCTGACCGGGAGCCCGGTACGCGGCGTGTCGGTCACCTCGGGGTGCGGTAGCGCGCTGCCCTCGTTGAGTGCGGACAGCACTGCCGCGGCGCGGGTGTGGTTGCCGCGGGCGAGCTGATGCACCGTCTCGCTGGTGGCTACGTCGCCGAGCGCGTCCAGAGCATCAGCGATCGCGTCGATACCTCGTAACACCCCGAGCAGGGCATCCGGATCTGTCTTCGCAGGCAACGCTCCTGGCACGGTGCCCCACGGATACCCGGCCTGGTCGGCCCACAGGATCTGCGGGAGCGGACCGTGCACGCCGGGGTGGTGCACCTGGACCCAGTCCAGTATGACGCGCACCAGGGCCAGCCCGTCGACGACGTACCGGGTCGGCTCCGTCACGACGCCCGCCGTCGGGTGGGTGGCTGCAACCGTGGGGTAGGCCCGGCGCAGCGAGTAGATGGCCGCATCGAGCTCGATGGCAGGGGTGTCCGGCCGCGCGTAGTACTCGTGCAGGAACCGCTCCAGCCGGTAGCCCAGCAGCGCCCCAAGGTCGTTGCCGGCGCGTACCCCGTCGATCAGTCCGAGGGCGATCCGAACCCGCTCGGAGGAGAGGTTGACCGACATCTCGTTGCCGAACGAGCCCTCGGCCTGCCGGGACCGGAAGGCAGCTCGGAGGATTGCCGTGGTCACCGCGTGTGTCGGCGACGGGGTCTGGACGAACCCCTCACCGCTCGGGTCGGACACCAGCGCCCTGCCCGGCAGCCCGGCCAGAGCCGCCGGGACGTCGACGGCCGGATCCGACGAAGCAGGGCGCAGATCCAACACCCAGCCGTATGCGCCGACGTTGGCCCCGGTGGGTCGCCCGGCCCGCATCGCCGCGAGTCGGCGCTGTGCCAGTCCGGTCAACCAGGCATCCAGCCGGTAGCTGCCCAGGTCCAGGTGTTCACGGGTGAGCGCAGCCATCCGCTCGGCGGGCAGCCCAGCGAACGCGGTCACCGCGCCGCGGTGCTCCACCAGTTCGGGGAGTTTGGGGGAGGCGAGGTACTGGGCCATTGTCCGGCCGACAAGGTCGCCGGGCACGGTGGCCCCGCCGGCGGCGACCGCGACCAAGTGGTCCACGGTGGCGAACAACAGGCCCCACGACGAGGTGCGCGACAGGGTTCCGGCCGACCAGGTCCGGTACAGGTTCGAACTGCCGATGACCGCGAGTGCGTCCTCGTCGAGCACTCCACGGGAGAGCAACACCTGGGCCCCGACCCGGCGTTCCTCGGCGAGCAGGGCGTGCCGCACCAGCAGCTCGGCCAGCCCGAGGTCCGACGGGTCCTGCTCGGTGCGGGAGCGCAGTTCCTCCATCGTGGTGTCGAGCAGGTTGAGGAGCGACGGCCCCGTACCGGCTCCCGCAACCGAGCCGAGCAGCGGGTGCAAGCCGGTGAGCAGGCGCAGTCCGTAGGCGCGCGTCGTCTCGATGCGCTCCAGGATCGGGGCCCACTCGCTGGAGACGGACCCGGTGGCCGGGTCCCGTGGCACCGACCCGGCCGGAGGGGCGAACGCCGTCCTGAACACCGGCGCGAGGTGTTCCATCAAGGCGAAGGGGCCGAGCTCCGCGCTCGCGTCGCCGCTGTGTCCGGCGACCGGCGGGATGCCGAACCCGAGGTCGAGATCCGGCTCGCCGCGGACTCCGCCACGGTCGGCGACGTTGACCGCGAACCTGTACGCGGACCCCACGGAGAAGGGTTCGAGCCCCAGCATCGCCAGGAAGTGCTGTTGGGCGTCAAAACCCACGTGGCCGATCTCGGGGCTACTGGCGTGCTTGACCGCGTCGGCGCCGTCGGCGCCGACACGGATCCGTGACCAGTCCCTGTGCAGCAGGCGGAGCAATTCGAGCAGGACTTGTTCGAACCGCTGCTGCCGGGCTCGCTCAGTAGGCCCAGCACGGTCCGCACCACTGTCCCTCAGGTCCGGTGCGAGGCGACTCAGGGCCACCGTGGGGAGCAGTCCGTACGGTTGGTCGGCGACCCGGATCGTGGGCAGCTGGCCACGCGCGGTCACATGGCCCAGGGCGTACGCCCGTAACCTCTCGCGGGCGTCGCGGCTGATCAGCCCTGCGGCCAACTCGTCGAGGGCGTGACCTATCGTGCCCGGGTAGAGCACCCGGTTGGCGAGCTGCGCCTCGGCAGCAGCCCTGCCGCCCGCCCCCGCGACGTGGGCGAGGATCTGAGGTGCGACACCCAGCGCCGCGGCCAGCCGGCCACCGTCGGTATCAGCCCCGGCGGTCACGAGGGGATCGCCGCGCTCGATCGGGTAGGCCCGGTCCGGACGGTCGGTGCTGGACATGCCGGCCTGGTCGTCCTCGGTGTTGTTGGTCGGCGTGCCGACCGGCACGAGGGACAGCCCGTCCCCGGTGTAGTGGTGTGCCTCCAGCATCGCGGTGAGCCGGTCGCCACCGTCTGCCGGGCCGCCGTCCGACAGGCCGACAACGAGCAGCTCGTCAAAGCCATGCTCGGCTTCCCGCACGGTGATGGCCAGGCGCAGCGCCATCCCTTGGGCCTCGGCCTCGTCGAAGTCGACCATCCAGCGCATCGAGTCCGGTACCACCAGCGAGCCGTCGTCGCCCGGGCTGAAGGTGCCGCCCGACGGGTCGAGCCCGAGCTTGAGGTCGGCCGGGATCGGGCTGCCGGCCGCGACATGGCCGGCAACCCCGTCGGTCACGGTGAGGACCGCGAAACGTCGGGGCAGCACCGTGGAGGATGCGGCCCGGGTCCAGGTGCCGCCGCGCGTGCCGACCGTGGGTGTCCGTGGGGCGGGGGCGTCCTCGACCGGGATCGCGGCGACCCGGTCGCTCAAAGAGTCGAGTCGGCTCTGCCATGTCTCCGGCACGTTGCGATAGCGCCCGAGGAGCGCCTCCACGCCTGCTCCGGTGGTCGTCAGCCGTGACATCAGGGCAGGACCGGCCCGCGACGGCAGGGCCTCGGCGGCGTCGACCGCCCGCGTGATGCCGTCCAGGGCGCGGTCCAGAGCAGCGATCTGTCGGGTCGTGAGGTCGGGCTGCGGACCGGGGCGCCGACGCGGTAGAGGACCTGCGTCGCGCCGTGTCAGGTCGGCCAGCCGCTTCTCAAGGATGGTCAACGCCCCGGAGATCCGGGTGGCAGAGGCGGCCCCTGGGGTCGGCCCGGTCGCGATCGGTTCTGTGACCCGCGCGATCCATGCCGCGCGTCGGGTGCTCCGGCCGATGCACAGCGCACGCCAGGCACCTTTGCGCAACTCCTCTTCGGCGCCCGCGGCTTCCGTCTCGGACCAGAATGTCGTCCCGTCGACCCGCTCGGTGTCGGTGAGGTCCTCCTCGTGGGTGTCGATCGCCAAAGCCTCGGGATAGATCCGGACCAGGAGCTGGTGGACTGTACGTGTGCGCCCCGGCAGCGCGAAGACCGTGCCGGCGATGCGCTCGGGGACCGTGACGTCCAGGTCGGCACGGTCGCTCGGTATGGCGGCTATCCCGGCCCGCAGTTCTGCTGTGCCGAGCCGGTGTGGTGCGGCGTCGAGCCGGGCCAGCAGGCTCGACTTGAGCGCGCCGGGGAGCACAGCGATGTTCGCTGCCGCGGCGCGCAGGTCCGCCCCGAGCTCCGCATGGGGATCAGCCAGCCGCGCGGCGACGAGGTCGACGGCCTCCGCGGAGGCGACGAGCTGTGCGTGGTCCATTCGCACGATGCGCTGCACGCCGAGCGCCTCGGCGCCGGTGCCGTCGTCAACGATGATTCGGGGGGCCCCTTGCGCGGCCGACCGCAGTCGGCGTGTTTCTGCCGCGTCCCGCCTCAACTCGGGTCGCAAGGGTCGACCAGTCGGTGCCCGCCCGGCCGCACGGGCAGCCTCGGCGCCGGGTCGCGGACCGAACTCCGCCGAGAGGGCCAGAGTGGCCTGCACACGCCGCCTGATCACCGCGAGTTGCCGGTTCAGAACGGCTCGCTGCACGTCAAGGAGCCTGGTCAAACGCGCTCGCTGGTAGGCGGAGCGCAAGGTCGACATCGCGGCCCGCGTGACGCTGACTACCTCCGGCACGTCCGCAACCAACGCCGTCAGTCGTCTCTGCTGCTCTGCGGTGCCGGAGGTGATCGGCTGCTGCAGGGTGAGCCCGAGGTGGGCCACGGCGTCGGTCAGGCCGGACAGATCGTCCTCCGTCGCCCGGTACAGCGGCACCTCCACGGTCTCCTTGAGCACTCTCTGCGCGCGCACGGTCCCCGTCAGCGTCGTCGCGTATCGGCGCTCGGCGAGGCGGCGCAGGACAGCTCGCACCGCGGCGAGGTCTGCGAGTAGTTCGTCGAGGTGGTCGACCGTGTCAGACACCTCGAGGCTGGTGAAGCGGGTCTCCACGCGCACCGGCAGCAGCACGGCAGGGACCTGTGGGTCGAGGCCGTCGGCGAGCGCGGCGAGGTCCGCCACCGCGTCCGCGGTCGCCGGGTCGGTGGCGAGGACGGACCAGTCGACGTCGCTGGGCCCGGCCCGGTCGGCGGCGGTGGTGTTCTGACTCATCGCGCCTCGCCCTCTCAACCCGCGTCCGTGCGGAGCATGTCGGTCGCGTGCCTGGCGAGCCACACCGGGTTCTGGGCCAGGATCGAGGCCAGGTGCGCCGACGTCAGGCCCCAGGCGGGCAGGCCCGGGGCGGTCGGCGAAAGGGCGCTGTTCGCGGCCACCAGCACCTGTGGCGGCGGACCGCCGGCGACCGGCTGCAGGTGCTTCCAGTTCAGGTCGTCCCAGGTACTCAGCGCGGGGGCGGGCGCGGCCGGGTCCTCATCCAGGTCGAGCCCGAAACGTAGTTGGCCGGGACGCTCCATGAAGCAGAAGAAGAACCCGGCATCCGTGTCCGTGCCGACCGCGTCCTCGGGAGTCATCTCGAAGCCGAACAGCGACACGTCCGGGTCCAGTCGTCCATGGATCACCGGGTAGCGAGCCTCGCCGTCCTCAACCAGAGTGCGGCGGCGGTCCGCGTCCGCCCCGGTCCACGCGCCTCGCTGGGCGAACACGATCGTGTCCGGGAACTTGACCAGCAGCTCGCCCCTCACGACGAGCACGAGCAGCCCGGACAACTGTGGGGTGTTCGAGCCGAGGTCGTCCGCCCATCGATGCAGTTCGGAGATGTCAGGTGGGCGATCCTCGCCGGCGTCCGTGGCGTCGAAGAAGCGTGCGAAGTAGGTCCCGCACTCGTCCGTCGGGTACTCGTTCCACAGCAACTCGCGGGCGAACTCGGTGTTGACCCCGGCCAGCAGCGACTCCACGAAGCGGGTGTTGGGCACCATGAGTGAGATCGACTCGTCGGGCAGGCCATCCAGGTTCGGGATGATGTAGTCCTGCGACAGTCTGCGCAGAGGATCGAACAGTGCGTCGTCGAATGTCGGATAGGCCAGCACGGAGCGGAGTCGGCGGGTCTCGGCCAGACTGGTGGCAAGGTGGCCGACGCCACTGAGTACGTGCGACAGCCGGGCGGGCATCGACACTGTCGGCAGTAGCTGCGCCACTACCTCTTTGGCCAGTGCTGTCGGCTCGGTCAGCACCGCGGCCGCCGGAGGGGCGGGGCGTGCGGCGGCCAATGCCGTGAAGCCGGTGAGAGCGGAGACGAAGGCGGCTCCGGTGTCCAGCCCCGCGGTCGGCGCCAGAGCGGTCAGGCCGACCGCTGTCGTCGGTGCGATCACGACGTCCTGGTAGACCTTGCCATCGGTGGTCGTTCCGTAGTGCTCGGTGTAGGTCGCGGAGTCCATTCGCACCACTGTGGGGTTGGTGCCGAGCCCGATGGTCAGCGTGGTCAGCGAGGCGCTGAGGGCGAGTGCCTCCGTGCGTGTCTCTGCGGTCGTCGAGTCGCCCGGCGGAGGCAAGAGCGCGTCCAACCGCTGACTGATCCCGTCCCGAAGGCCGCTGAGGGTCAGGGCTTCCAGCGTGCCGGCCTGCCGCTGCGCCTCGATCTCGTCGCCGGTCAGGATCGGCAGCACGTCGCGGCCACGCGGCACCTGCGCGGCGACGGCCTCGGCCGCGGCGAGCACGAGGCCTGCTCCGATGCCGAGGACAGGGTCGAGGGCCGGCGGCGCGGTGGAGACCGCCTTGCCGGGGTCGAGGTTCAGCCGGTCCAGCAGCCCGGACCGGAACTGCGCCCCGTTGGCCGCGAGGGCATGTATCAGCGGACGGCCCGGCCGGGTGATCCGCCGGAAGGCGGGCGCCTGCGCCGCCGCGGGGACACGGCTGGCGTCGACCTCGCCGCGGACCGTCGTGTCCGATGACCCGGCCCGCAGCGCTGACTGGGCGGCCGCAGTCAGAGCTAGCACCCGGTCTGGGCCCGAGCCGAGAACGTGCTTGGCGAAGACCCGCTCGTTGGTGATCAGCGCGAGCTCGGCCTCGCGCAGCCGTTGGTTGACCGCGTTGAGCTGCTCGACCTGGGCCCACGCGCGTTCCATGTACTCCTCGTCCCGGTCGCGGACGATCTGGGCCCCGAGGCCAGCTGCCGCTCGGTTGCGCGGGTCCAGGTTCAGCTCGGCCAGCCAGCGGTTCGAGGGCGTGGTTGCGTTGGCTACCCGGGCCAGCCCGGCGTGCCGGCGTGCGTAGGCGGGGGGAGTGACGACCGGGTCCTCGTCGCCGTCGGCGCCCGAGTCGCGGTACGCGGCTGCCAGGTCGACGACCTCGCGGAGCTGGTCGACCACGGCCGGGCCGGGAGACGCCGGGTATGCGGTCCGGGTGGTGAAGTCGACGGGCGCGAGGGCGCCCTCGAAGCCGACGGTGGACCCGGCCGGCACCTCGACCCCGGCTCCGGGGGCGGAGATGTCCAGGTTCTGGGTGCCGAAGCCGGAAGCTTCGATCAGAAAGGCCTTCGGGCGCCTGGCCAGTACCTCGAAGTCGGCCAGCTCTCCGGTACGGAAGGCCCAGTCGTACAGCACCGGGAACCGGCGGGGTTGCCCCTGGCCCCAGGACGGCTGCTGGGCAGGGACGGTCCCGGCGGCCGCAGGGGTGCCCAGGCCGGCCAGGCGGCCGGCTTCGAACCCCGGCACGAGGAAGGCGTGGTAGCCGGTAAGCGGTTCGAGTCGCCTGGGCGAGACCAGGCGGGACAGCGCCAGGTCGGGGTGGGCGCCGACGTGGCCGTCGAGGCGATCCCCTGGGTCACCGGTCCGCAGGTCGCCGAGGGCCTGGACGTGTGCCCAGGCCCACGTCTCCGTGACGGGCGGCAGCGGGGCTCTGTCGTCGACCCCGAGGACGGTCAGCTCGCCAGGTACCGGGGTGAGAGCGTATTCGCCGTCGGCCAGGACAAGGAGCAGAAGCCATGGCCTCAGCCGGTGGTCGATGGTGGCTCGGGCCGGTGTGTACCTCCAGGGCAGGTCCTCGTCGTAGAACTCGACGTAGGCCAGCTCGCCAGGACTGGCGTTGACGCTGTCCCGGACCGGAACCGTGCGGACCACGGTGTCGGTCCGCAGACTCTTGATGTCGCCGGGGCCGATCAGTGACACCACTTGGCCCACCGCTGTCGGCGCCGGCGCCGGGGCACCGGCCGCCGGCACGCACTCCACGACGACCGACGCGGTCATGGTGGCACGATCCTTCGGTCCGGTGTCCGGTGCGGCGCCCAGATGATCCACCTGGTCGACTCGCACTGCGATGCCTCGCCGTGACCACGGCAGGAAACTGTACTCAAGCAGTTCAGTGGGCAACTTGTGCCTCCGGAACGATCTGCAGCCTGCGTCCGTCCCTCGGTACCTGGCTGAGCAACTGCTGGGCCTCGGTCCGTGACAGGAACGCCGTCCCGCTCGGCGCCGGCGTGCCGTCGGCGCCGAGCGGAACCAGGGAGTCCTTGGTAGTGACCGCGTAACGTGGCTCGTCGGCGGTGGCCGACAAGACGGTGCCGCGCTCGGCCAGCCTCTGCTGCGCACGGGCGGGAGCGCCGGCCCCGATCGCTCCGCCTGAGACCAGACGGGAGAAGGCCAGCCTCGGGACGGCCGACACCGGCGGTGGGGTGGGCGCGGACGGGTCAGGATCGTCGATGACGATCCGCTCATAGCTCTGGGGGCGGTACAGCACGGTGTCTGCCTGGAGGGTCTGCCCGGAGGCTGCTTGCACACCGTTCGGCCGTTCCTCGTACGCGGGGGCCCTGAGCAAGTCGTCGTTCGTGGAGGACGCTCCGGCGAACGTGGACGGCGCGAACGATGCCGTGACGTCACCGAACGGGACGCTGTCCGTGTCGATGCTCAAGGCGGTGATGGTGACCTGTGAGACGTCGCTCGGCGGTGTCTTGCCGACGAAACTGATGCTGGTCGCCAGCGGGATGAGGTTCTGCCGTGCCGACAGCAGCCCTGCGCTGTCGACCACCAGCGCACCGGTGGGCAGGGGCAGTAGCGCGACGCCTGCGGAGGCCGCCGAGGACAGCTCTGCTGCCCAGTTGAGCGGGTCGCGCAGCGCGGCGAGCACCTTGGGCAGGACCGGCTCGGACGGCAGGGTCGCCTCGTGCGCCTCTCCGAAGCTCGCCTCGACTTCGACGCTGATGGAGAAGAAGAGGATCCTGAAGCTTGCCCTGCCGTGTGCGAGCCATGGAGTGGGTCCGCGCAGCGAGAGGTCCAGGCTGAGCGAGCAGATGTCCGTACCGCCCGCAGTGACTGCGAGCCTGCCCCACATGTGCGCGTCGATGAGGAATGGCGCGAACTGCACCAGTACGTCAAAGCCGAGTTCGCCGCTGATCGAGAAGCCGTCGGTCCCGACGAAGAGGTCGAGCTGGGCGCCGAACTGGATGGTGTTGCTGGTGATCGCGAAATACAGCCGAAGGGTGAGCCGTGGGTTGTCCTTGAGCAAGGACAGGGTGAGTCGGCGCAGTACGGGCAGCTTGAGGTGGGCGGCAGGGGTGTAGCCGGGGTGGAATCCACCGATGGACGCCACGAGGTCAGGCTTCGCGCCCCAGCAGAGCCGGATCGCGAAGTCGCCTTCGACGCTGAGCTTGAAGTCGCCGTAACCGATGAACGAGTCGTAGATCGTGGCGTCGAAGTAGAGCAGGCTTGCCGCGATGTCGATCCCGCCGAGGAAGGCGACCTTGAGGTCGACCACTGCCTCCTCGGCGGTCGGCAGGGCCAGCCGCAGCACGCCGAGCAGGGCGATGTTCGGCTGGGGTGCGATCTCCAGCAGGAGCCCGAGCTTGAGCGTGACCAGCGCCGGGTTCATCCACTGGATCATCCCCACAGGGGCGATCAGGAAGTGCCCCTCGGCCTGGGGGAAGCTCTCTTCCAGGTCGCGGACTATGACGTCGATCCGGTTGACGATGTCGGTCGGGAACAGGAGCGAGTCGGCGGTTCCCGTCCGCAGCCCGTCTCGGATCCGGTCGACGTCCATCCCGCGGTTGAGACCGAGCAGGCCGCCCGCTCCGGAGAAGAAGAAGCCGTAGCCCAGCGGGATCGGCACCGGAAGCGTGACGGTCACCAGCATGAGCAGGGAGAAGCCTCGGGATCCATCGGGCCGCTTTGTGGTGACGACACCGATCGCCGTGAGCTCGAACTTGTTCAGCACCGAGATCTCGAGCGCGCCGACGTACCGGCCGCGAGCCTCGTCGACCAGCAGGAAGCCACCGAGCCGGATCGAGGAGGCGTCCAGGGACAAGCCGAAGCCGTCGGGAGGCTTGAAGCCGAGTACCGTGCCCGAGTCACCGATCGTCACCCGCAGGCCGACGCGGGTGACGGCGACCGCGATGGGACCCAGTTCGGCGCTGCCGGAGAGTGCGGCAACGACGTCGGTGGGCCGACCGAACACGGCGGCGACGTACAGCTCGCGCAGGAAGATCACGTCGAGGATGTCGAGGTTCAACGGGAAGGTCAGCGCGATCCCGTTGTCCAGGTCGCCCGGCCCGCCGTGCACCTCCAGCCGGTCGTTCCGGTAGGCGATCGCTGTGCTGAACCCGGCGGCGAGCTCCTCTGGGATGACCTTCGCGACGAACGAGTCTCCGTCCGAGCCGGCGATACGGACCGCGGCGTCGGTCAGCTCCACCGCCGCGCCGAGGGAGTCGACGACGAACCTCGGGCGACCGGCGGCGGCGTCCCAGAAGTCGAACGTGCCGAAGAACATCGCCCCGATGCCGCCGAGCTGGATCGCGCTGTCCGTTTCCCCACCGAGCAGTGGGTGCGCGGCATCAGGGCCGGCGATCCGCAGCCCGACGCCGACCACGTCTAGGCCCGGCGCGGGAGCAGCCGGAATCGCGGGGACAGCGCCCGGGCCGACCACCCATGCGGTGACGCCCCGATGGGGGCCGATCCAGCCCTGCTCGCCCACCATCACCGTGACCGTCGGGTCACCGGGGATCGTGACGAAGCCCTGGAGCCTGATGCCGAGCCGCCCGGCGTCCTCGGCGATGGACAGTGTCAGGCAGTCGGTGAGGTTGATGGTCGCCCCGGACAGAGCGGACTTGAGCGCACCCATCGCGATCACCGGTGGTGCGGGCAGGTCGGTGGGGATCTCCAGTGGCCCGCTCGCCTCGGTGACCAGGCTGGCTCCGTGCAGCACACTGCGGATACTCGGGTCGTTGAGCCACAGCGACTGCTTGAGCAGGTCGCCCACCTGTGGCAGGGCGTAGCGGGTGAGCAGCGGCAGCAGCCACGAGCCGGCGACCTGCAGGCCGCCCTCGGCCGTGATGGTGACGGCCGGCGTCGGCAGCAGGACGATCTCCAGGTTGCCGCTTGCTGCTTCTCCCAACGGAAGGACTCGGGAGGTGAGTCGGCCGCCTGCCACCCCGATCTCGAGCTCCGGGGCAAACCAGGCGAGCGGGTCGCCGACGTCGAGCCGTAGCCGAAGCAGCCCCTCGAGCTCGTCCAGATAGCCCAGCCGCGCCTCCACGACCTTGGCCGGGCCGGTGTCCAGCCCGGTCAGGGTGATCCTGACCTGGGGGTGGCCGGCGGATGCCCAGCCGAGCTCGGCGCCGAGCACACAGCCTGGCCGGAGGTCCATCTGCCAGCGGAGCCGGTCCTCGATCCGGTCGATCCGGTGGCCGGCGGGCAGCACGATGACGCCCGGCGACGTGGTGCTCGGGAACAGACTCCGGATGGCCCCGGTGATCGCCGCCGGATCGGTGACCTGGGATTGCAGCCAGCCTGGGTTGAGCATGGCGCGCAACCGCTGCATCTGCTCTCGACCGTTGAAGCCCTGCGCCGGGTCATAGATGCCGAGCTCCTCGGCCACCCGAAGGGCAACGTCGAGTAGCGGGTGGGACGATGCGGCCCCCAGCGCGTCGGTGATCTCCTGGAGCACTTTCGGCACCAGCATGCCGACCGCGCTGCCGAGCAGGTCGCCGAGCCCGGAGACGGTGGGTAGCAGTCGGATCGGGTTGACGTTCTCCGGCGTGACGACGAGTCGTACGCCGGTGGGGTCACGGCCGAAGTCGACGGTGAGGTCACCCCACTCCCCGGGCAGGGCGAGCCGGATGCTGACCGACCCCGCCCCGCTGACCTGCGTGTCTGTGGGCAGTGGCCCCGGGGGACGGATCTCGACGCCGAGAGTGACCGTGGCGTCGACCGGATCGGTGGTGCCACCGAACGCTCCGGAGAGGTCGATCCGCAACGGGTTACTGCCCGAGCTGCGGAGCAGGAAGCCGCCGGGGAGTGTGAGGCCCGGGCCGGTGCCCAGATCGAGCGCTCCGGAGACGAGCGTCAGCAGGTGGTCGAGTCGGTCGCCGTCCAGCAGTCCTGCCGCGGTGCCGAATGCGTCCGGTCGGCGCAGCCACGCCCCGGGGTCACGCACGAGCGCGCTGACCGGCGGCACGGTGATCCCGCCACCCGCCCGAGCACTGAGGAGCGCGCTCACCACCGCCGAGACCGAAAGGTCCGGGATCAGGTCGACGAGCCGGGCGCGGAACGGGGCCCGGTCCAGAGGCCGGAGGACCAGCGGCGTGGTGAGCCAGGGCTCGGCGGCCAGCGTGATCGTCGCGTCCGACGCCCGGCGCAGGACGACCGGTCCGGCCCAGAGCGACACGTCCAGCGTGGCGGCCAGGGTGCGGGTGTCCAGGTCGAGCCGGCCACCCAGGCGGAGCGGCCCTCCGAGGGCGATGTCAGTCGTGGTGGCCAGGCGCAGGACCATCGTTGTGTCGTCCATGGCCAGCAGCAGGGGCAGCTCGGGCAACGTCAGCACCAGCGAGCCGGCATCCAGGCCAGCCAGGTCCAGGCCTTGCGGGTCCGGGTTGCCGACAAGGTCCCGCAGCGCTGCGAGGAGCGCGGTGCGGCGCGTGACCAGGGTGCGGCTCGGCACGGTGGCCAGCTCCTCCAAGCCCTGGATCGAGGCACGCCGACCCTCGGAGGTGCCGCCCACGACACCGAGCGCGTCGAGCAGGCTCAAGGCCGCAGTGGCGGCCGGATCGGCCGATGCCGCCTCGAGCTCTGCGAGTACCGCGTCCAGACCGGACCGCAGGTCCGAATCCCCGAGATCGACCGTTGTTCGGGCGGCAGTGGCGTCTACGGCCGCTTCGACGAGTCGAAGCCACGGCTCGACCTGCAGCCCATCGGCCACGCCTGCTTCCGGTGTGCCGACGCCCGACGTGAAGGACCGGTGCGCGGCCACCCTTACGCCTGCCTCGACGCGCCGGACGCGGGCAGTGACTTCCCCGGCAGGCGCCGTACCGTGGCCGATCAGCCATCCATCCGGCCGGGACAGCGAGGTGCGGACCGTGACGGCGACGGGAGAGCGGGTCGGCTCGGCGGCCGAGTCGACCAGACGCAGCCGGGCCAAGTCCACCCGGACCGACGCGGAGAGCTCGACCCCTCCGGCCACTGTGTCCGGCGTGGACAGCCCCAGCCGCAGGCCCACGCCGAGGTGGGTCGGCGGGTCACCGCCTGCGCTCAGGCCGGCGATCGTGGCGCCGGACAGCAGGCCGAGCAGGTCGCCGGTGAGCTGGGAGCCGATCGCCAACCCTGGAGTGGGGTCAACCAGACCCGAGGGGGCCGCGGCGAACCAGTTCGACCGGACGCTGCCGCCCAGCTCGCCGCCCACGCCGTCCAAGAGGCCGGCGAGCCAGCGGGTGGTGGCTCCGAGCACGCTGTCGGCGACAGGCACAGCCACCGACGCGGCGACTCGCAGGGCATCGGCCAGGTCGTCCTCGACCAGCGGGCGCAGGTCGGAGCCCGCGTGAGGGCTGCCCAGCGTGACCAAGTCGGCGACGAGTTCCGGGTGTTCTGCTGCCACGGCCCTGGCGACCACGCCTGCGCTCGAGTGGCCGACCACCCGGACCGGCTGCCCGGCCAACGCCACGACGCGCTCGAGGACGCGGCGCAGCTGGTCGACCTCACTCACCGCGCTGTCCGGGAGCAGGTCCGCGGTGTACACCCCGCCGAGCGCCACGACCTGGGTCAGGTCCACCTCGGACGGATCGGGCAGCGCCCGCAGGTCGAAGTGCCGACCGGTCGCCGGCGGCGCACCGGTGATCGCGGCGATGAGGTCGTCGTAGATCGAGTGATTCGCGAACGGCGCCGCGACCAGCAGCACCGGGCCGGCGGCCGATTCGAGCCGTGCGGTCACCTGGCCGATCACCGCGGGATCGGTGGGCAGCAGGCCGTGCGGGGTGGTGACCGTCGTGCCGTGGGTCCAGCCGTCCGGCAGCTGGGAAGCCAGTGGAACCAGCCCGTCGCCGGCTCCGAGCCAATCCGCGAGGTCACCGAGTGCGGTGCCCAGGGCGTCCAGGTTGCGTCCGGCGAGCAGGGTGGCGAGCTCCGGACGGAAGGCCGAACCGGAGAGCAGCAGTTGGGCGAGTGACTGGCCGTCACCGACCTCATCGGCAAGGTCCGCGACCGTGGCGATCCATTGCGCGGGCGGTCCAGCCGGGTCGAGCCAGGCAAGGACGTCGACGCTGGTCGCCCCGTGGGTGGGATCGGTGGTCTCGTCGATCACCGGGACGACCCACGGGTCGTCGTAGCGGCCCGCGCCGCTGATGGACCGGAACGCCCCGAGGTCGGGCGAGGCGGCCGCGGTGAGCCCGCTCACGTCGGGTGGTCGGCCGTCCGGCAGGATCCGCCCGAGCAACCGCAACAGCTCGATGGCGAGCGGCGATCCGGTGACCGAGATCCCGGTGAGTACCTGGTCGAGGTGACCACGGAGCGCCCCGGCCGGGTCGTCGAGCAGCTGTTGGAGCTGGTCGACGCCGGTGATCAGGTCGGCAAGCACCGGCCAATCCGGCGGTAGATCGGGACGATCCCGGTGCAGGCCCAGTGCTGCGGCGATCACGTGCGCGGCTTCGCCGCCCCAGTCGCGTACCGCAGTGCCGACCAAGTGGCCGAGCAGCCGCAGAGCGTCGGCCCCCAGCCCCAGATCGGGCTGGAGGCCCGGCAGCGTCCAGTGGAACGGGCCGTACGCCGTCCCGTCCAGGGTCAGTGTCACACCGGTCAGGCCGACGTCGGCGGAAGGCGGCTCCCCCGGTCGCCAGCCGGCGCGCAGCCGGGCATTGGCGCAGCTCACCTGGAGCCCGCCAAGGGTGAACGGCTGGTCGGGGCTGAGGCCGACGGTGAGTTGGGACATGCCGATCAACGAGACTGACCCGTTGCCGGTGGCCGGCAGGTCCATCGCGAGTACTTCGATCAGCAGGGCACCGGCGAAGACACCGTCCGCCGCGCCCGCTCGCACGCCCAGTCGCAGGCGTTCCAAGCCTGTCGGGTCAGTGATGGCGCGGGCGTTCCACGCCGCCAGTGACAGCACAGCCGACCCGCCGACGGCGATCGGCGTGACCCACGGGTCGTCGACGGTTCCGGACCCACTGACATCCGGGGTCAGCCCGAGCAGGGCAGCCACCTCGGCGAGCAGGTGCGACCACGGGTGTGCGGCATCCGCGAGGATCTCGCGATGCAGCGTGCCCAGGGCAGCGGTCGGGCCACGGCCGAGTGCGGCGGGATCGAGCAGGTGCGGCGTGGTGGGGTCGGTGTCCGGCCGGCGCAGACCCAGTAGGGCGAGGAGGGCGCGGGCGAGGGACGAATCGCCGAACGCGTCCTCGAGTACGGTGCGGGCGACGTCGGCAACCACGCCGATGACCGCGTCCGCGTCGGTGAGATCGACCGTGCCGTGGTCTTGACGGTCCAGGACCACATCGGTGAGCGCAAGCCAGGGCTGGACTTGCCGGTCGGCAAGCCGGAACCCGGCCCGGACCGTACCGACCTGCACTCGAGGGGCGTCGTCCACGAGAGCCCCGCTGGTCGGACCGAGCAGGCTGACCGTGACGTCGGGGACGACCTCGGTCGACCGAGGCGGTGCTGTCGGGTCGACCGTCGTACCAGGCAGTGCGGGCAGCGGAATCCGCAGCACAGTGGCCGCCGCGGACAGGGCGACCGGCCCGGCCGCGACCTGTGCGTCCAGACCGATCACGAGCTCGCGGTCCGAGCCGACCGCGACGAGCAGGTCGAGGTCGACAACCGTGGAGTCCAGCAGGCTCGCACGGAACGGCTCGTCCGGCGTCCCTGCCCCGCAGACCGGCAGATCGTCGCCGATCAGCCCCGCGAGGTGGGTAACCCACGCTGTCAGGCTCTCTGGGCTGTCGACGATGTCGACCAGCCAGTCCGGCACGGCCTGCGGGTCGTCGAGCAGCTGCTCCAGCGGTAGCGGGGGAATCACGGCGGTGTCGTCGGCGTCCAGCCCCAGCAACTCGAAGAGGTGCGCGGCCAACCGGGACAGCCGCTCGTTACCCGCCGCGGCAGCCAGCGCCTCCACGCCCTCGCGCAGCAGCACCCGCAGAACGGTGACCAGGTCGGCGCCGATGCTTGCGGAATCCACGACGAGGTCGATCGGGTCGTCGGCCCCGAGCCGGAAGTCGTCGACGGTGACCCGTAACCCGGCCCGGACCCCGAGGGGAGCTGCCTCGTCCAGATGTACGGTGACAGCCGCCCCTATCGCGGTCATCGGCGAGTCGGGGTCGGTGAACGCCAGGGTCACGCCCACCTGGAGCGGCCCCGCGGCCGTGCCGGCGACCGCCTCCAGGCCGTCGGCGACGCTGACCAGTGGCAGCTCCACGCTCGCGCGTATCGGACCGATGTCATCGCTCAGGGCGCCGCTGTGCAGTGCTCCTGCGAGGCCGATCACGTCGTCCTCGACCGTGAGGTAGAGGTTGCCACCGACGGTGTCCAGCAGCGGGTACCGGCCCGGGGTCTGCGGGTCGGGTGGCAGAAGGTCGTCGAGCAGCCGCAGCAGCGCGGCTCGTTGGGTGGGGTTGGACAGGGTGTGCCGGACCGCGTCGAGCGGGTCGTCGAACCAGCGGGGCATGAACTGCCCGTCGCCGTCGGTCAGCCCGATCGCGCTCAGCAAAGAGGCGATCTGCGGGTTGACGGAGACAGCGAGACTCATCAGCGGCTCCCCTGAAGGGATGGGCCACGCACCGGTGCGGCGCTCTGATGCGCGACCCTTGGGCGGATGCTAGCGGCGGGCGCTTCGTCCGGTAAGGGTCGTATCCCATCCTGTGCCGGAACCGGCCGGAGTTGGTCTTCGCCGTCTGTGCGACGAGCGGCGAGAGGGGTGGTGCGCTCGCGGGCAGTTCGGGTGCAAGCTGGTTCCCGACCCGCCACGGGCCTGCCGTCCGAGCGGGCGCAGGCGGTGCGGCCGGCGCAGTCGCTCCCCAAGGAGGCGGGCGAATGAGCTCTATCGACGACATCCTGCTGGGGCTCGGACTGCTCGGCGTCCCCCCTCAGGCCCGCAACCTGCTGCGATGGCCGCCGCCCGCCCCCAGCCCGGTACGGCCACCGCCGCTGGTCGAGGGAGTCCTGGCCCACGCCAGGGGCGACCTGACCACCGATTCCTCGCTCAGGCCCCGCGCCAGTGCGATGCTCGGCCCGGGAGCGACCCTCGGTGGTCTCGCGGCCGAACTGACCGACCTCCTCACGACCATCAGCACACGCACCACGACCGCCGAGATCCCGGACCGGGCAACGGTCGCAGCAGCCATCGAGACCTACAGTTCGACCCACCTCACCGCCATGCCGGCGGACGTTCTGTACGTCGGCTTCCGGATGCCGCTCCCTGTCGAGATCGACCAGGCCACCGGCGACTGGGTCACCAACCTGGAGACCATCGCCCAGTGGGCCCAGGTCGGCGCGCCCGGTCGGCTCCACTGGCACGCCCCGGTGCTGCCCTTGGCGATCCCGGACCCTGACCGGCTGAGCACCGACGTGACCGCTGCTCTCGCGCCGCTCGCGGACGCCGCGGACCTCGGCGCCGAGCTCGCCACGCGCATGTTGCGCAACCCCTATGAGCCGGTGCTGTGGATCATCGAGGTGCTGCGCCAGGTGCACCGCACCCGTCCGGCTCAGCAGTTGGGGCTGGTCCTGGAGATCTGCGGAGGCATGGTGGATCACCAGGCCGAGCTGCTCGCCGGCACGACCGGCGGCAACGCGGTGCTGCGTCGGCTGTGGTTCGCGCTCGAGCCGGTCGACGCCACGACACTGGGAACTGCCCAGCGGGAGGCCGTGCTGCGCAGCCGCCGACTGCTCGCCCTCGCGCTGGGGCTGGCGGCCACCGTGCCGCCGGTGGCGGACACCTGGCAAGGGCCGCTGCACGCCGGGCCCAGCGTGCAGCCGCGTGAACCGGTGCTTCCGGAGGCCGCCCGCAGACTGGCCGCCCGTCTGGCACCGCCCGGCTCACTCGCCGCCGTCGAGTCCAGCAGAGGGGAGCAGGTGATCGTGCTCGGCCGACAGCTCAGCGCCGGCACGCGCGGTGACTACAAGGGATACACCGGCCCTATGCACGCGGGCCGGCTGCTGACCGCGTCGTTCGTCGCCGCACACCGCGCCGAGATCAACCCTGGCGGCGACCCGCGAATCGACGCCAGGGCCCACGTCGTGGGGGCGATCTCCCCGAACGAGGGCCTGCTGGACGCGGCGCGGCTGCGCGACCGGGGGATCCTGTCCACCGGGCTGCAACAGTGGACCGAGCATCAGAACGACGAGGCCACGGTGTTGTGGGATCACTTTCGCGGGCTCGCCCCCGACCACTTCGACCTGCACTTCGGCCTCTACCGGATGCTCACACGGATCTGGGGGCGCACCGAGACCGCGGTCTCCCCGGTGCCCTCGGCAGCCGTGCTCGCAGCCCACAATCCGTGGGCGGACCCAGCGGTGGTGGCCGACCCGCTCGGCTTGCCGGCCGCACCTGACGACCACTTCGCGACCTACGCCACGCTCTACCGGCTCGACCCTGGTACGAAGGTGCGGATGCAGCAGGCCAGCGCCGCCTCGATCGGTCCACGGTTCGAGTACTTCGGAGGCCATGGACCGGCCGGAGCCCGTGTGTTCGACAACGAGTGGGCCGCCCGGGCCAGACTGACCGCTCTCGTCTCCGTCCCCTACCGGGTCGCCGAAATGCAGGTCGCGTGCAGGAGGTTCGACCGGGTGCGGCGGGACGCCGGAACCTTCAGCGTGCCGGGTGCGCCTGCGCCGGTGGGAGGCGGTCCCGCGCCCAAACTTGGGGTCGACGCGCTGCTTACCACCCAGTACGGGGTCGCTCTGGTGCTGGACCACCACATCAACGCTCCGGGTAACGTCAGGGATGACCTGGAGACCGCCGTCGACACCACGTCGGGGCCGGCGTTCGACGCCGCAGGCGACCTTCGGGATACGTGGATCGTGAAGCTGGCCGCCCGATACCAGGTGGTCCGACGCTTCCCGGACCAGAAAACCAAAGTAGATCGTGACGAGTTCATCAATAAGCTTTCGGCTGCGGTCCTGTCCCGGGCGGCGGGATCGTTCACCAGCTGGTGACCATGACGCGAGCATGCGTAGCGCTCCGCTGCGACGGGGAACACTTGAAGTCAAGAGTCTCGGAGCCTCAGGTGCGGAGTCGGCGGCAGCAGATGTCTACGCTCTCGCCGAGACTGGCATCAAGTGCTGGGCAGACAGAGGGGCTACCGAGGAGCGGGAGGTTCCGTCCGTGTCCCCGTCTGGGGTCGCGGGGACAAGCTCTACGCAGGTCAGCAGGCCGCCAACCGGTCCCATGCGAGGATCGGTGCCCTTGTCGGACCCGCCAGCCCCGCGCTGAAAACGACCACCGCCTCACCCACCTCTTTCAGGCAGCCCTCACCCTCCGCCTAGGTAGTGTGCACCTCCGATCGCGACGAGGGCCGCCGCGCCACCCATCACGCCGAGCCCCGCCCACCAGGGTTCGTCTCCAGGCGAGGGGGACCTCGGCATCTTGAGAGGTTTCGGCTGAGGCGGCTCTGATCTGCGCAAAGGTGCGAAGCGCTCTCTCTACGTGGTGGAACTCCATCGGACGGTCGCGCGAAGATATCGCACAGGCGCGTTCAGGCTGGGTCTGGGTGACCGGGACCCGGTTCGGTGAGGTAAAGGGTTACGACGGTGATCCGCCGCCGCTCCAGAACTTCCCGTCCGTGCCCTTGCGACCCTGGACGCAGTGCACCAGGAACAGCAGGGACAGTATTCCGACGGTGAACAGTCCCTGGAAGCCGAGCCCGCAGCCCATGGACGCCAGGAGAACGTCATGCCAGGTCACCGGCCTCCGGGACCTGCGCCCCAGCCGCGAAGGCCGCCCGGGTCACCTGGCGTCCCACGCCCCGTGTTCCGACCTTCGGACTCCGGTTGTGTGGGTCTCCGGATACATCCCGCGAACGGATGCCACGCCTGCATCACAGGTTGCTAGCTTTGCGCGGTGGTCCGACCTCCCGCCGGACCAGGACCAGTTCGAAGTCCACCGATCTGGAGGGGTCCATGAACAAGGCGAAGAAGTGGCTCGGCACGTCAGGACTCGTGTTGGCCACGATGCTGGGAACGACCGTCACCCTGGCACCCCAGGCCCAGGCAGCGTCCAACTGCCGAGCCTGGACCGCGGACAACGGACACCGGGCCGTCGGCCTCTGCCAGAGCGGCAGCGGGGAGTTCCGGGTCCGCGGCGTCTGCGCCGCGCTCCAGGGCAGCGCACCGTTCGTCGGAACCAAGGGGTACCGCAACGGCACCACCGAGCAGGCGTCCATCTGGGACTGCGGCTCGGGCGGCTGGGCCGAGAACCTGTGGGTCGAGGCCCTCTGACCGGCAGCCCGCCGACTCCATGAGCGTGGGACCCCCTCACCGGGGGCCCCGCGCGCCGGACGGGGGCTGAGAGGCCGTATCACACTCCGCCTCATCGAGACGGGGCCCGTTGCCCGCACCGCCCTCCACCGCGACCGCCCCACAGCCCAACTACGGGCATCGCTCTAGTAATTGTCACAGCGAGGCGCCATTGGCGCGCACCTTACGGAGCAGGCTCTGAGTGGGGAGTGGAGGCCCTCGCGATGCGCGCCGGGTGCGGGTGGAGTCCACTCGGCGCGCTCCACCTGGTGGACGTGCGTTACCTCGTGCACGGCTCGACGCACCGTGCGCGCCGCGGACGCCGGTGAGGAACTGGTGGAACTGGTCGGCCTCCTGCATACACTCGATCATGGACCCGGACGTGATCTACGCGGTGTGCGCGCCGCCGCCCGCGAGCCACCACCGCGTGAGGTACCGGCTCGCCACTGTCACCAGCTGCCGCGGCGCGTACGCGGACTCTCAGCCAGCGTGCTCATCGGGCACGACGGTGTATGGGGCGTCCGCGCGTTACGCGTCAGGTTCCCCCTCAGGGGGCGCCGTATCGGCCTGGACGGGACGCCGTGAGCCGATGTTCCTGCCTTTGGTCAGGAGCCAGACCATGAGGATGAGTTCGCCTGCGCCGGTGAACACGGACGCCTCGGCCGAGTATCCGGAGGACAGGAATGCGCCGAGGCTGTCGACGAGGTAGCCGAGTCCGGCGAGGGCCAGCAGGACGCCCAGCACCCGGGGGACGTAGCCGGACCTGAAGGCGAGCCATCCCAGCAGCAGAAGGTGGACGCCGAAGAAGATGAGCCCGGCGTCCCACATGTCGTGGAAGGCGTCGATGCGCATGAGTGCTTCGGCGTCCAGTTGGTCGGCGCTGTACGCCCCCAGAGCCTCGGCGTCCTTGGCCGGGGGCAGCGCTCCGACGAGTTGGGTGACGGCGACGAGGAGCACTGCGGCGTAGGCAAGCCGGAACCAGGCCGCGAGCGTCGCGATTGCTTTGTGCGCCGGTCTGAAGAAGACACACAGTGCGCAGGCCACCACCACGTCCAGGACAGCGACGAGGAGAAGAGCGACGGCGCCGAAGCGGAACAGGGCCTCGGAACCGCGGATGTCTTTGGCGGTTCGTGCCGCGTCGCCCTCGGTGACGAGGTTTTCCAGCACCCCGAAATTGGCGAAGACCGCCAACAAGGCCATGGCCAGGATCCCCGCACCCGCGACCAGAGCGGCATCGCGGACCGCCCGCGAGGCCCCCTCGGGCGGGGTCATCCGCGGGCCCCCTCGGGCGTTGGCCGCTCATCACGATCGCCCGTGCCGGGCGTCGGCGCGATGAGACGGAATCCCTTGAAGATCAGCAGCAGCGGAAGCACGGCTTCGAACAAGCCGCCAGGAACGTAGAACGCCGCTCCAGCACCGGAGTTGATGTCCACGAGCCCCAACAGGTCACTTGCCACTCCCACCAGCAGCACGGCGTAGCCCACGAGTCCGAGTACCGAAAGCCACCACGCGACCAGCCCGGAACGCAGCAGGAGGTAGGACAGGACCAGACCACCAGCGCCGGAGAACGCGTAGACCAGCAGCTCATATTCCGTCAACTCGCTCTTGCTCACGAGGAAATAGCAGCCGCACGCAATGATGGCAGCGCATTCCGCGCATCTGAGCGTCAGATACCCGGCGGAGAGGCGCATTCCGTGCGGCTTCAGCACGGGGAACAGTGCGACGCCGATCCCGGCGACCGCAAGACCCGTATAACCCTCCAGCAGCACGCCCGCAAGGAGCCCACCCTCTCCGGAATCCGTGCCGGAGAAATAGTCCTCCAGGAGCGAGCTGCCGACAGCGAAGGTGAGCGTCGACGAGAGGAACAGCAACCCCACCAGCACAGCGGTCTTCCTGTACGGCATGCATCCGTCCTTCCGCCCCCACCTCACCCGGGGGCTGGAAAATGAGCTTTGCCGCGTCCAGGCCACAAGCCGACTACCGCCGAGCCATCGCGCGACGGTTTGCTACTCGAGGAGGGTGCTTCTGGGCACCAATTATCCTCCCTTTGCGGGCATAGGCGCCGCCCGCGCGCGAGGAATCACCTCGGATTCACGCCGACGTCACAGGGTGGACCAGGCGCGGACCAACTCGGCTCAGCTGGAGTCAGTTCCACCGTAGACATAGGTCATAGCTCATTTTGTAGCCGTGCAGCACGAAGAAGAGCTGTGCGTCCTGGAAGAGGGGGCCTTCGGACACCTCGTCCACGAGGATGCGGACGGTGGAGCGGGGCAGGAACAGCATCGGCTTGGCCATGGGCCTGAACGGCCGCTCGCCGTCGGCGCTGCCGAGCCCCGCGATGTTGTGGATCGCCCGGTTCTGCAGCTCACGCCCGCTGCCACTGTCGACGATGCTGTATGGGAAGTCGATGCCGCAGAAGCGTGCGAACAGACAACGGGACGCCGTCCGCCGGATCGTCGAACACGGCGCCCACCAACGCGTCCCAGGGCGGCGGCAGTGGGATCGCCTGGCCGTTGATGACCCCGCCGACGGGCCGCGAGGGGATGAAGCTGTAGCCGATGGAGGTGGCGACGAACGCGCCGTCGACACTGATGTTGATGGTCTCCTCGACCCGGTTGCCCGCCCGGCCGCGCAGCTTCAGGACCGCCACGTGGTCGAAGGGGGATCTCCTTCGTCGAGGGTTGCGCCCCCGCACCCCGCCCATTGCCCCGGACTGGGTAGCGGGCCGGGGCCTGCCCGTACTGCTGGTCCTCCTGCATCGTGACCTCCAGGTCACCAGAGCGGCCGCCAGAGCTCCGGGGCCTGGGCGGGGCGGCGGAACTGTCCCTTACGCGCACGTCGTTCGCGGACGTATCCCTCCATGCCGCCGTCGACGCCTCCCGTGGTGCGGCCCGGCTCCTCGTCGTCGGAGAGCAGTGCCTCGCCCGTGTCGGCTCCGTAGGCGCTCAGTTCGTCGCCCTCGTCGGCCTGGGTCGGCTGTGCAGGCGGCATGGGCATCATCTGCGGAGCGGGGGCGGCGTACGCCACTGGGCGCGGCCTGCTCTGGAAGGATCGCAGCACCTGCGGCAAATACTTGGCCGCCAGCGGCAGAACCGTCTTGGCGATGGCGGGCAACAGCGACCAGAACCCCACGGGGGATCCGAGCCCGTCGTACCCCTCCACCCACGCGTACAGCCGCCCGTCGCGCCCCTGACGCACCTCGCCCGGCACGCACGTCGCGGTGCGGGGAGCGTCCCGCCGGAAGGCGTGGCCGAGGTCGTCATACCCATTCATGTCCTCGTACGCGCTCATTTCCTCGTACTGGCCCAGTTCGTCGTCCTGGCCACGGCTCTCGGCGCCAAATCCGCAGTTCGGGCAGCCGAATCCGGCGTACGCGCCGTACCTCTCGTCCCCGCTGTCTGCCCCGTACCCGCCGTATCCGCCGAGGCCCTGCACGGTCATCAACTCCTCATCACCGAGGCTGTAGTCGTCGCCGAATCCGTCATGGAACATGCGATGCGCCTCCCTACTGGACGTCGCGCTCCAGGTAGCCGTCGAGGACCACCCAGAGGTGTCGGGGGCCCGTCTCGTCGGCGACGGACGCGGGCAGCCCGCGCGGGAAGAGCATCTCCACGCGGAAGTTCTGCTGCGGTTCGATGAACACAGGCTCGGCGAACCGGAAGGTGGCCATCGGGTCGGGCACCCCGTGGCTGAGCGGGGCGGAGCCGTTGCCCGAGACGACCCCGGCGCCGGAGGGGAACATGTACGTCGGCGCGGTGATCGCTTCCTTCTCGCCGACGAGCAGCGTCACCACGGAGCTGAACACCAGATCTGGGATGAAGGCGTCCGGATGCTCGTGGGCGGGCGCGGTGTCGCTGATCACCACGCGCATCGCCCGCGCCTCGAAGGTGTTCAGACTGGGCAGCACGCCGGACGCCTGCATGTTCGTCTCCAGGCGTGTCTTGTCCTGCACGTCGACGAAGAAGCGGATGACGCGCGGGTCGGTCATCCTGTCCTCGAAACGGTCCTGTGCGTCACGCAGGAAGAAGGCGTCGTACAGGGGACTGTGCAGCTGCTCCTTGACGCCGGTCACCCGAGCCATCGTCTGTTCTCCTCACGGTCAGCGCGTTCGTGCCACGTGGTAGCGCGGGTACGGGGTGGGCGGCCGGTAGAGGGCGGGCGGCTGACTCCAGTACGGGGGCCGGTAGCCGTACGGAGGGCGGTAGCCGTATCCGGGTCGTCGGTAGCGACGGCGGTCGGGCGGGACGTAGACGGATGCTCCCGGGTAGTACGCGGGCGCCACGGCGGGTCCCCACCAAGGGCCTGGGTAGCCCGGTGCGGAGCCTGCCGAGCGCCCCAGGCTCTGGAGCGCGGCCTCGAGGCGGGCCGCCGTGCGCGGCCGGTACCGCGGCGGGAGGCCCGACTGCCACACCCTGCGGAGCACTTGCCGCAGCCAGGGATCGGAGCCCAGCAGGCCCTGGGCGCGCAGTTGCTCCCAGACGGCCCGCACGCGCTGATCGCGTGCGGCCAGTCCCGATCGGTGCACGGCCTCGACCAGGTCCGCGGCCGGTCCCGTCGGCAGTTGGCCGAGGGTGTCCTCCGTATCCGCCGCGTTCATGGGACTTTCCCTTCGTGTCGTGTGGCGCGTGCGGAGCGGGACGATCTTCTTCACCGGGCTGTCGGGTGCCCAGCCCATGGGGTGCGGCATCGTGGCGTCCAGCGCGATCCAGCGGCCGCGGTACTCGGCCTCGGGATACACGTGGGACAACAGACCGGGGCGCGCCGCGTCGGGTCCCGCGAGGACGATGCGGACCTGGTGCCCGACGGACTGCAGCAGCGCGCCGAGCAGGATGGTCATGTCGTCGCAGTCACCCGCCCGCAGCTGGAGCATCCGGCGTGCGGAGTGCAGGAGTTCCACCCGGTACGGGTCACGGGTGTAGCGGACCGTCCGCCGTACCCCCTCGAACAGCGCCCTGATCTCTCCGAGGCAGTCCTTGGGACGCACTCCTTGCGCCTTCAGCAGACGCACCGCGCTGCGGCGCACGGTGATGTCCTTGGCGCCCTGGAGGATCAGGGACCTCATGTGCCCGACGGTCCGCGCGGTGCCCGCAGGCCCCGACGGAACGCGGTACGTAGTGATCCGCAGGCTCACCCCGACCCACCCCGCACGCTCTCGATGAGGGCTCGCGCACTCAGCGGCCGCGTGTAGCAGCCGCCCGACGCCGGGAACACCCGCATGTCGGTCCGGTGCGCGGAGCAGAGCACCACGGTCGTGCCCGGCGCCTCGGCCGCCAGCCGCATCGCCGAGGCGTCCCCACCCCGGACCCCACCCTCCAGGACCAGTACGTCGGGGCAGGTCACAGCCATCGCTTCGGTCATGGTGTCCGTCCCGCACTCGTCGACGAGGATCTGAGGGTGGCGCAGAATGGCCCGGATCCCATGTCCCGCGATGCCGCCGAAGCCCACCACCAGTACGCGCAGCACATGCCGCCTCCCCAGTAGCACCGTTCGCCAGTGGCGTCGTCCACCGCTGCCGTCGCCTTTGACGCTAGGCCGCTGCCGGGGGCCGGGACGAGAGTCCGGCGGGCAGCTCATGAAGCAGTCGACGGGGCAGCCGCGGGGCCGTCTGTTCGGCCTCCCTAAAGGGCACCTTGGCGCACTACGACCGCCACCGCGTGGGCTCGTGTGCGGCAGTTCAATTTGGCCAGGGTGTCGTGCACGATGTTCTTCACGGTGCGCTCCGAGTAGGACAGCGCGCCTGCGATCTCCCGCGTGCTGCTGCCTTCCGCGAGCAGACGCAGGACGTCGAGCTCGCGGCGGGCGAGGCACTCCGCTGCCGCCCGCAGCCTCAGCACGTCACCGCGGGCGCCGGAGAGTAGTCCGGCGAGGACGGCGGGCGGCAGCGAGCCGGTGCCCGACGCGACGGCGTCGACGGCGGCGATCAGGGAATCGGGGGTCATCTCGGCCCGCACGAGCAGCCCCGCGAAGCCGTGCTCCAGCGCGGACCGCACGAGCTCGGGGCGGGCCGTATCGAGTACGCCGAGCAGCGGAGCCGACCGCTTGGGCAGCAGGCGGGCGACATCTGCGAGTCCCGCCCCGTCCGCCTCGGTGACGAGGAGGGCGGCCACGCCGAGGTCGGGCTCCGGCCACAGATGCGCACTCTCCCCGACGACGTCGAAGCCGGCCAGGGTGAGACAGTCGGCCATGCCCCTACGGAAGATCACGTTCGACTCGTCCAGCCACAGCGGTACTTCTGCGCGCTTCATCCAGCAAGCAGAACAGCCCGCGGCGCCCGGGAGAAGCGGCCACGGGGGCCGACCTCGGGGTACGACGCGCCGTGTGCTGCCTCAAAGGGCAACCCTTCAGCCCCGGTGGTGGCGAGCCTTCAGATGAGCCCGCGCCGTATCCCCTCCACCAGCGCCTGGGCCCCGCTGCGGGCGCGGCGGCGGCGCCGCGCCCGCAGGACCACGCTCTTGACGGTGCGTTCCGAGAATGCCATCCGGTCGGCGATCTCCCGCGTCTCGTAGCAGACGGCGAGGAGCCGCAGTACGTCCTGCACGCGTTCGGGCGGTACGTCATGGTGCACTTCGAGAGCGGTAGACCGCGCAGAGCGACCGGGGCGGGGGCGGCCGCGATGCCGCTGAAGCGCATGTGGCCGACTCCGCCGACGCCTCAACGTGCCGAGTCCGGGCAATCCGCCGGGCACCACGCGGATGTTGCTCAACGAGTCATCGGGGACATGCCTCGGGGAGGCTGGAGCGGAGGGCGTCTTTGACCTTCTCAGTGGTGGCAGCACAAGTGGTTCGCCGTCCTGGGGCATGCCACCCCTCGCCCTGTCCCGTGCCCCGAGAACCCCAGGCGATCCGGGTGCGGCGGCAAGGCCTTTTACGAGCACTCAGGGACGTGAGAGCGGCGGGGTCACCCCGTACCAGCATCCAATGCCCCCCCATCGGCAAAGGATTCGTCGGCCACCCCCGGTCATCTACGTCGGTCGCCGGTCAAGAGGTGTGACGATGACGCCTGCGGGCGGCGGCGGCCAGCGCTGTGCCCAGGGCGATCGAGGCACCGCCGGCCCCGAGCATCCAGCCGGAGGCGGCATCGCTGCCGGTCTCGGCCAGGGCGGCACCCGGGCGGGCCCGGGCGGCGGAATCATCGGCTGCGCCGGGCCGCCCGGCGACCGGTCTGACGTCGCCGCCCCCGCTCCCGGTGGGCGTACCGGTGGTCGGAAGCTCCTTCAAGTCGTCTTGCGAAGCAGGCTTGTTGCTGTTGGCTGACAGGCCCTTGGCTGGCGGCACCCTGCCCGGCTCGTTGCCCGCAGCCACGATGTGGACGTCGTAGCCCGACGGCCTCACGTCGTGCCAGACGCCGTTCTCGTCGTAATACGATCCGATGATGCCGGCCGCGCCGAAGCTTTCCGGCATGCTGGCGTCGGCCTTCAGGCGCATCTGTGTGTCGACGTATTCACCGGGCGCCAGATTGGCGAAGCAGGCGTGGTAACGCCAGTAATACTCGTCAATCGTTTCCTTCCAGACGCCAGCGTGCTCGTCGTACCACTGCACAGTCAGCAGGCTCGAGTTGTCGCCGTTGAGGCCGCCGGAGTCTACGTGGAGATAGACCCAGACCGTCGTTATCGCCTTGTCAGAGGTGTTGGTGGCGCGGAGGGTGAAGTAGTGCCATCCGGAGCCGGCCACGATCTTGGTAGGCAGACCGAGCAGGGTGCGGGTCAGCACCTCGTTCGACGTGACATTGGAGGTCGGGTGCTCGTCGGGGCTGTGGGGCGGCTCAGCGGTCCCGGTCGGCCCGAGGGTTCCGCGCGGGTCGGCGGCAGGGGAGGCCGGCCTGGTCCCGCCGGCCGGCGTGGTGTCGCCCCCGGCGGCCGAAGCCCCGGGCGGAGAGGTGGGGACGCCGGTCTGCCTGGGTGCGGGGGTGCCTGGCGTCGGCTCAGCGGGACCGCTGGCGGTGGGCGCCGCCGGGCTCGTTCCTGCCTCAGGCGCCGCAGGAGCCTGGGACGATTCCGCAGCACCGGGGCTGGCCGGATCTCCGGCCGACGCCCCTCTTTCCTCTGTCGGGGGCTCCGGAGCAGGCTCTGGCATGGAGAGCGCCGACGGGCTGGCCTCTGCCGCCGCCGCGGGTGTAGCAGCCAACAGCGTCGGGGTGGCCACCGAGACAGCGGCCAGGACTGCCATACGTATGCACTTCAAGGTAACAACCAAATCGCTCGCTATGAGATTTGATCACCCATTCTTGATGCTTGTCCGACTTTCCACTACCTTGCATCAGCTTATGGACTCATAAGCGGTGTTTTGGACTTTCGAGGCAGAATGCGCCCCTGTCATCTCGCAGACGGTGGAGCCACGTGGCTGCCGGTGGAGTGGGTGCCGAGTACGGCGATCCGGATGGGCGGGGAGGTCACCACAAGGTGGGGTACCTATCTGGTTCGGGGGCGCTGGGAAGACCGGGCGGCACGGCCGCGGCGGCCAACTGGTGTCGTAGCGGCGGGCCATGGCGAGAAGGAGCTGCGCCGTGGTGAAGGCGTCGAACGGGGCGCGACGTCGGTGTCCGGGGCCTGGCTCAGGTCGGGCTGGATGTGCTCGATGAGCTTGTCGAGGCTGTACTTGCCGAGGTCGGGGTAGGCGGCCTTGGCGAGGCGGAGGGTGTCCAGGACGCCGGCGGGTGCCCAGTCGGGCAGGTGTGCGCGCAGGACGCGGTAGTCGGTGTGGGCGTTGTGCGCGCAGATCCACGCCGTGCCGAGGAAGGCGCGGACCTCGTCCGCGACGTCGGCCCACATCGGCTGCCCGGCAAGGTCGTCGTTGGTCAGCCCGTGGATCCGGGTCGCCAACGGGGTGACGGGAAGGTTGGGGCGGGTCAGCCACCAGCCCGCGGCGCTCTTGTCGGGACGGCCGTCGCGGAGCGGGAGCGCGGCCACTTCGACGAGGTCGGGCGGATTGGTGCCGTTGCGCCTCCCCGGCCGTGCACACAACAGCGGCCGGGGACGGTACCGTTCGGTAACGGGCGGCCCGGTCGCTGCCCGACCAGCGACAGTCGCACGAGACGGAGTGGCACCGGATGCAGCACGCAGTGGGGTCTCCGCTGCCGCCGCCCCACCAGCCGGGGCACGGACTCCCCCTACGGGCGCTCACCGGGCGTACACGGTCAGCGTCCCACTTTCAGCCGCGCGAGGAGTCAGAGGAACCGGAAGGCCTCACCGGCCGGGGCCTCCAGGCAACCGCGTGTTCACCGCTGTTGGCGGACGGCCTGGCGTGCCGCGGTCATGCTCGGATGAGGTGGCCTCGGAAGTGCTGCGGTACCGGGGCGAACCGGCAGGCCATGGTGATGGTGTCGGCGTTCGGGACGGTGAGGTGGTAGCGGGTGCACATCAGGTAGCAGAGTGCCATCAGTTGGGAGGTGGCGATGTCTGCGCCGATGCACTTCTTCGGTGCCCAGCCGAACGGTACGTAGCACGTCCGATCGGGCGGACCGTGCGGCGCGCCGGGCAGGAAGCGATCGGGGTCGAAGGTGTCGGCCTGCTGCCAGAACCGGTGGTCGCGGTGGATCATGTGCGGGCTGACCAGGTAGCTCTGCCCCTTCTCCAGCCGGGCGGCGCCGAGGTCGGAGGAGACCCGGGCACGCCGCACCAGCAGGAGCGGGGGGCTCCACATGCGCAGGACTTCCTTGACGAACCGATGGGTGACCGGTGCCGCCTTGCTCGGTGCGGCGCAGAACTCGACCGGGTCCACGCTCTCGAGTTCGAGGGTGAGCCGCTGTGCCCACTGCGGGTTGCGCACGAATTCGTAGAGCACGCTCGCGGCCGCGGAGCCGGGCGGTCCGCCGATCGCGGTGAGCACGGTGGTGACGACGTCGAGCGCACGGTCCATGCCGAGTTCGGGGAGCATGTCGACGATGGGGTCGGTGAGGTCCAGTTCGCGGGCACGGCGGCCCGAGGCTCGGCCGCGCAGGACCTTTCGTACGACGAGGCCGGCCCGGATCTGAACGGTGACGAAGCGTGCGTGATGCCGCAGTCCGCGACCGGGGTGGCGGTCGATCAGACGTAACAGTTTCTGATGCAAGTCCTGTGTGATGCGGGCTGATTCGCGGGCGGTGAGGCCGGACAACGCGACCGGCAGGATGGACTGCACGGCGATGTCCTGAGCGAGCAGGACGAGGTCGATGTCCTTGCCGAGCCGGGCGTCGATGATCCGTTCCATCCGTGTGATCATTTCGGCGGTGTGCTCGCTGGTGGTGAGCGTGTGCAGTTGGGTGAGCCAGGCGGTGCGTATGCGGGTCCACGGGACCTCTGTGCTGTGGCGGTGCCGGATCATGTCGACGAGCCGGTCGGTCATGACCAGGCCGTTCCAGTTCGCACGGCTCACCAGGCGTGCCGCGGCCGGTTCGAAGACGGCGAGCTGACCGTCGTCCAGCCAGAAGATGCCGCCCTCGGCCACGCTGCGCAGCCGCAGACCGTGCAGGAAGTCCTCGCCGTGGTGCGGTGTGGTCATGGCACTGCCTCTCACGGCCGGTGTGGGCAGCCGTTGGTCGGGCACTGCCCACACCGATTCCGATCAGATGTGGTGGTAGAGGTACCAGAAGTGGAGCCCGCCGTAACCGGACCGGATGTTGAGGACCGATTTGGCCGTGTGCATGAGCTTCCTCATGTCATTCACCTCCTCTCTTGGTCGACGGCTCGCTGGTGCAGCTCCGCGGTGAAACGAGGCGGAGCCAGCGCGGGCCCCACCTGGGGGCCGCCGCCGCTCGCGCTGATCGAGAGTTGCCAGTCGCGGTTGATGACGCGGATCAGGTCCTCCAGGAGCGTCATCGTCACGGTCGCCCCGGCGCAGGTGTGCGGGCCGAACCCGAACGGCATGTAGGCCGGTTCGTGTGGAGGCGCCGCCCAGCGACACGGCATGAACTCGTTTGGGTGCTCCCAGTGCTGAGGATGGCGGTGTACGAGATACAGGCACACGTTCACCTCGTCGTGCGGGCCATGCGTGACGCCGGCCAGCTCGTGTGTGCGGTTCGGCGTGCGGGCGAACAGCCAGGCCACCGGCCACAGTCGCAGCGCCTCCCGGACGATCCAGGCTGGTTCGTCGCCGGTGGTGGACGGGTGCGTGCCGGTGAGATAGACCGACCAGCCGAGGGCGAAGCCGATCGAGCCGACCGTGGCGAACAAGAACGACAGGTAGACCTCGGCCACCTGGCCGGGGTCCGCCGACAGCCCGGCGCCGATGACGGCGACGTCCAGCAGGTCGTGGGGTTCGAGGAGTCCGGCGCCGCGGCGTGCCTGGATGTTCCGGATCAGAAGGCGCATGGCCCTGCGGCGGAATCGCAGCCGGGACAGGGCCGCATGGCGCTCTCGCGCGCCGGCCAGCACTGCGCGGGCAATGATGCCGTCGACCACTGCGTGGAGTTCTGCGGGAGCGTCCGGGCGCAGGAGTACGTCCTGCAGGTGCTCGCGGATGAGCAGGTTGCCCGCATCCGGCCAGGTGCTGGTGGGTGTGAGCCGCGTGCCGACGAGGCGGGGCAGGTCCGCACGGCGGGCATCCAGGTGGCGGCGTATCAGATCACGTGCCGCACGCCCGATTTCGACTTGGGCTGTTCTGGGGCCGAAGACCCCGGAACGGGTGTGGTAGAAGTCGGACGTCTCCTTGAAAGCGCCCTGCCGATTGCCCAGCACGTCACGGGCCACCTGCGGGCTGGCGACGCAGAGTCGGCCAGACGCCGAGCGCCACACATCCTGGGTTCCTTCGAACTCTGCCGCCAGGAATTGCAGTGGATCGTGCTGATAGGCGGTTGCGCTGCGGTGCCGTCGAGCCGCTTTGCCGTCGGCCGACCAGGCCATGGCATCCCCCTCGATGGAGCTGGTGGCCCGGTCCGCCGAGACGGTTGGCCGAGCCCGGCTCACGGGGCCGTTCACACCCCGAAGACACCGGACCGCACAACAGACAGCCTCCTCCGCAGGGGGCGTCCTGTGAAGTCGTCCGTCATATGACGACGGCCGTAAGTGAGGTACTCACCGGAAGGGCAGGCCAGGCGGGTGGACGAGCTGAGCGACACAAGTACCCAGTTGGTGTCGCCGACGGCGATCGATTCTGGGGTGGCCGTGTACCCACCTGGCTTCAGTGGCCGTCTTGGCTACCGCCGCCGCCTGCAACCCCTCGGTGGCGATGAGCCTGCCCCGCCGCGGCGGCGACCTGCTGGCGGCGTTCTTCGTGGACTGCGCCCGGGAGAGGTCAGGCGCCTTTTCGCGTACCTCTAGAAGAAGCCGAGCTTCTTCGCCGAGTACGACACCAGAAGGTTCTTCGTCTGCTGGTGGTACACGCCTGACCTTGCTTCTGACCTGCGTCAAGGGGCGGAACCGTCTGGTGACAGGCTGAGTTGGTCCGCGCCTGGTCCGGATCTTGGTGCGTAGTTCGAGGCGGCGATGTGGCTGCGGACCGCGATCCGCTGGAGCGGTGGTACATGCCCCTCCATCCTTGGAGGCGGCAACGGTCGGCCCAGCGTTTGGCGGTGGTGTCACTGACCTGGAACCGTTCGGCGGCCCGCCGCAGCGGCCAGCCGTCCTCCACGATGCACCAGGCCAGGCGCATCCTGCCGGCAACGTGCCCGAACAGCACATCTAGCCACTGCTCTCAGGCGACTGCTTCTCCTGCCACCGGGCGAGGTTGGGACGGATGGCCAGAGTGGTCGGGACCCAGCACCCTCAGGTAGTCGTCCTTCAGCCGAGGGCTGACTGAGCTGGGCTTGTCGGTGGGCTGGTGGCGAGGGCTGGACACTTCTACCGTTTCGGGCAGGAAGCGAGGGGGCGGTCGTGGTGGCCTCGTGGGTTGAGGAGTGGGAGCAGCGTGAAGCGGCGGCCGGAGGCGGCTTGGCCCTGGTCATCACCGGCCCTCTCCAGCAGTAGCCGAAATCCGCCTACCCGCCCAATCCTTGACCGGACGGACTACCGTCAGGCCGGTATCTTGCGCGGGATCCCTAAAAGACAATGTGCACGGCATCGATCGCCTGTCATGATCAGGACATGAAGAAGATCACTGCGGTCGCAGCTACAGCCCTGACCACGGCGACCCTGCTGTCCGGCACCGTGAACACCGCCCAGGCCGCGTCGAGCGCAGACTGGAACAAGCATGTCCACTGCAAGGCCACCGACCCCGATGGACGCCACATCGTCACCCGAGTAGGTAACTCCCACCTCGGGTGGAACCACTTCACTCATCGCCACAACATCCGCGTCTGCAAGATCCTCACCGCCGCCATCCATGGCAACGTCGACCACAACGACCACCACGGTCGCCTGGAGTACAAGGGCGTTGCCATCAAGACCGGCCCCAGGCCCCAGCAGGTCCGCTTCACCGTCATCGTCCAGTACTCCCGCTACACCAAGGACAGGAAGTACGATGCCGGCCGGGGGCAGAAGGTCGGTGTCGTCAACGCCTTCTGTGCCAACCAGCCCCACAACAAGTGCCCCGCATGGATGAACCAGTGACCCATACCGAAGACCGCCAGGAGCAGGCAGCCATCAGCCGCTTGCTCCTGTACTACCTGAACGCGCCCATCGCCGAAGGCTGCCGCCTGCGCGGCGTCTTGCCCGCCCCTGGTGCCATCCGGATCGCCATCCGCGCCGGGGACGGCGAAGGCGCGGACACCTTCCTCTACGAGATCCCCCACGCCACGGTGGCTCCCGCCCACATCCCCGGGATCCTGCGCACCGTCCTGGTCGGGACCCAGCTCTACAGCAGCGACGACATCAGCGAGGCCATGGGGATGACCCTCATCCGCCTCCGGCCAGAAGACCTCATCCGTGACCCAGAGCCCGAACAGGGCCAGGCGCTCACCGTCCTGAGGGCCCTGTCCGACTCCGACGACGACGAGAACCCCTTCCTGGTCGGCTTCTTGATGCAGGGCGACGGCCTGATGCGCTTGTACGTCCAGCATCCAGGCGGCGTCGGCATCATCGGCGCCGACATCCACTTGACCGACACACCCACTGCGCTGATCTCTTCACTCCCCTCCCTCATCGAGGAAGAGAAGCGCCGCCAGCCGTCCCCGGACGACCCCCACTGCGATCTCCTCGTGGACCTGACCGACTGGTAGACCTACCGGACTTCGGATCACCGACTTGGGACGCCTGTCGCGGAAGAGAGCGGCTCCTTCCCCATGAGATCGGGGTCAAGCGGTGAGAACGTACTGTTCCTGGTCACAGGCTGGACAGAGACGTTGATATTCCCGGACGAGATGGTCTTTCCAGTAAGCGTCAAGATCACCATTGGCCGCGATGGCCCGGAGCTTCAGGACGGCTTCGGCGCCGTCGAGGCCCCAGCGGGCGCCGCCAATGTCGAGGCGGTCGGCCTCAAGGGCCTGGTGGTAGCGCAGGAACTCGGCCTGGCTGAACTGGGCTTGGATGGCATTGGCGACGTAGAGAGCGTCACCGTTCAGGACGGCGAGCACGTGGGCGGCGACCCAGTCCTCGGCGACCTTCTCGCCCGTGTGAGGAAAGCACCAGCTCGCCGTCCATGAATATTCGAGCACGTGGACGATGCCGATGACGATGTGCACGTCGACGCCACGGAGGCGGGCCTCGGCCAGGACCAGGTCGAGCTGGTGGCGGGCGCCGTCCACGAGGACGACCCAGCAGCGGCGATGGCCTGGGTCGCGGGCTTCGGCGTGGTCGAAGACCTGCCCAACGACGTGCTCGGCGTCGTGGACAACCGACGCGCACAGCCACTTGGGCCGGGCGATGGGGCCGGGCCGCGGAACGTAGTCGCCCCCGCGGCCACCAGGCGGAGCGATCACATCATGCGGGCGGCGGGGTACCGGTTCGGCGTCATAGACCGCACCGAGGGTGGCCATGCGCTTTTGGGCACTCTTCTCTCCGGCGGCCAGGCGGGTGCGGAAAGTGTGCTGCCGTTTCACGGCAGCCTCCCGGGCGGCCTCTCGTAGGGCCTCGGGCCTCATGACGATCCCCTTGCCGTCGACGGACAGCACCAACCCCGTGGAGGCGGTGCACGGCTCGACGACTCTCGTGTCAGAGGAAGCGTCGATGTCCTTGGCGCCCTCGACAAGCAGACCGGCGAGCCGACGCTTGCCGAGCACCGGACCGCACCGACGACAGATCGCCTCCAGCGAGGCGTCGTAGGACACGCGGACCGCCGCGTGGACCGCGAGGCGGGCCAAGCCGTGCGAGTGCCGGCCCCCGGGCAGGGACAAGACCTCATCGGCCGGATTGGCCGCCTCCAGGCGCCGCCACGTACCGCGGGACACGGTGGTTGTCCCGCTGGTCATCGGGCTGGGCGATGGTCACCTTGATGTGCCGTCCGTGCAGGTAGGCCCGTGTGTCGCGGCTGGAGCAGGCCTTGTCGCCACGCAGCCGGTCGGGCCGGGTGCGTGGGCGTCCGGGCCCGCGCCGCTGGATCCGCAGCCCGGCCAGTACGGGGATGAGCATGGGGTTGTCGCCCCGCTGGCCCGGCGAGGTGAGCCAGGTCAGCGGGCGGGCCCGGTCGTCGGCCAGGAGTCGGACCTTGGTGGTCAATCCGCCCCGCGAGCGCCCCAACGCCTCCCGCCCATCGGCCTCCACACGCGCCCCGCCTCCTTTTCCGGGAAGTCACGCGGCCGGTGCCGGGCCCCGGCCGCGTGCTGATGTGCCCGGCAGGAGGTGGAGTCGATGTTGACCGCCCACTTCCGCTCCAGCTCCTCGGCCAGGGCACCGTCGGGATCGCCCGCATCGGCCTCGATCTGCAGCCTCGCCAGGATCCGCTGCCACGTGCCGTCCGCCGACCAGCGCCGGTGCCGCTCATAGACGGTCTGCCAGGGTCCGTACCGCTCGGGCAGGTCCGGCCAGGGCACCCCGGTCCGGGCCCGGAACAGCACCCCGTTGACCACTGTCCGGTGATCGGACCACTGCCCGCCGGGCCTGCCGTTGGCCGACAGCAACGGCGCGATCTTCTCCCACTGCGCGTCCGTCAGCTCATGTCGTCGCACCATGCCCGACGCCTGCCCGTCCCCGAGCATGGTCCACCCACCCCAGCAAGAGCAATCAGAAACGACCTAGTACTGCAACGGTCTTCGGCGTGACTGGTTGCCAGGCTGTTCGCTGTCCTGGGCATAGATGGGGATCTTGGTGATGTCAGGGCGTAACGGAGAGGCTAACGAGGTGCCGCGAGTACGTCCCGGAGTACGTCCGCGAGCGTGACGCGGGCCAGCTCGTGTCTCACGGTCTCCTCGATGCCCTCGTAGATGCTCTGCATTGCCGGCTGGATGCCGTGACCCACCACGCATCCCTGGTCCGGGGTGGTGCGGTGCATTGCGAACAGCGGGCCGGGTTCCACTGCCTCGTACACGTCGAGGAGGGTCATCGACTCCAGCTCGCGTGCCAGCGACCAGCCCGCGCCCACTCCCCGCCGGGACTCCACGAGCCCGGCCCTGCGCAGCTCGCCGAGCAGTCGCCTGATCACCACGGGGTTGGTGTTCGCGCTGGTCGCGATCTGCTCGGAGGTGGCGACCTCATGGCCCTGACGCTGGTAGAGGCCGATCCAGGCCAGCGCGTGGGCGGCGATGGTCAGCCTGCTGTTGGCGCTCATGGGCTCCTCCTCTCGGCCACAACGCTTCATGTTACGGCAGTCGTAACAGTGAAGGTTGCAGCAGACTGTCGTAACAATTAATGTTGCGACTGTCGGGAAGGGTCAATCAACGAGGTGAGAAGAATGAGCAAGCCATTCACGGGCAAGGTCGCCCTGGTCACCGGGGGATCACGCGGACTGGGAGCCGCGACCGTACGGCTGCTGGCCGAGCAGGGCGCCGACGTCGCCTTCACCTACGTCAGCTCCGAGAAGCAGGCGCAGGCCGTCGTCGACGAGGTGCGCGGCAAGGGAGCCAAGGCCGTCGCCTTCAAGTCCGACCAGGCGGACACGAGCCGGGCGTCGGCGCTGATCGACGACGTGGTCGCGCACTTCGGCGGCCTGGACATCCTCGTCAACAACGCGGCGATCTCGGTGGAGCAGGGCCGCACGGTGGACGACCCGGAGGCCGACACCGCCGCACTGGACCGGATGCACGCCACCAACTACCTCGGCGTGATCTCCGTCATCCGGGCCGCCTCCCGAGTGCTGCGGACGGGCGGCCGCATCATCACGGTGAGTTCCGGACTGGGCTCCCGGGTCGGCGTCCCGGGCGTTGCCGACTACTCGGCGACCAAGTCGGGCATCGAGAGGTACACCATGGGGGTCGCACGGGATCTCGGGCCCCGCGACATCACGGCCAACGTCGTGGAAGCCGGGCTGATGGACAGCGGCATGCAACCGCCGGACCCCAACACCCTCAAGGCGCTGCTCAGCTCGCTGTCCCTGCAACGCATGGGGCACCCCGACGAAATCGCCGCGGCGATCTCCTTCCTGGCGAGCCCCGCCGCGTCGTACGTCACGGGCGCGGTGCTGGACGCCCACGGCGGCTACAACGCCTGAACCCGAACCCCTGCCGCGCGCCCCGAAGGACATCGCGTCTTCGGGGCGCGCACCGCCAACGACCCGCGCATGCGTGGACACGCCTCAAGAAGCCCGGATCGTGATCGTGTTACCAGCTCATAGGGCTATGCCTCGCGGGATTTCCGCTGGCGGAGTGCCTGGACGGTGGGCCTCGGACACGGGGTTCGGTTTCGCGCCTCACCGTCCACACGAGATGCATCAGGTGATGAGGCCGGCGCTGATCAGCCAGATGTGTTCGCAGGTTGAAGATGCCTTTTGCAACTCCTCGCGGGAGCCTTGTGAGGCGTGGTAGAAAGTCCGCTCGATCATCCAGCACAGGGCGCGTGCCCTGGCCGACGCTTGCTTTGGTTCGGTGCCGGCCTCAACACCGGCTCGTTCTAGGACGGCGGCGATGGCCGTGATGAACAAGTCAGCTGTGTGGCTCCACAACTCGCCGATCTCCGGCACGGTCAACGACAGGTCGATCGCCGTGCGCATGACCAGACCGTGTTCGTTCCACAGCTCGACCGTGCGTCGCATCGCTGCTGCGATGGCCTGGCGTGGCTCGTCGGTCTGCGCGGTGGCCCGGGACCGTTCCCACAGGTGCTCAACGGTCCGGGCCACGAGCACCGTGACCACTTCTTGCTTGGAGCCGAAGTAGAAGTACAGGGCACCACGGGTGATGCCGGCGCCCTGCGCGATGTCGCCAACGGTCATGGCGTCATAGCCCTGTTGCGCCAGCAGAGCTTCGCAGGTGTCGAGGATGGCCCGCTCCCGGACGTCACCCTTGCGTTCGGTGGCGCGTCGGTTCCGCGCGCGGTGGTGGCCGGGCATCAGAGCTGAGCGCCCTCGGCGAAGTCGGTGGTACGGGAGAGCGTCTCCCACGCGCGGATGTCCTCGTCCACGGCCGTGCGCGCGGCGGTGACCAGTCGCAGCGCGTCCGAGCCCAGAATGAGGTGGGCCGGCGGCTGGTCGACCGACGCGATGTGCGCGACGGCGTCCCCGGCCTTGGCCGGATTGCCCAGCTGGTTCCCGCTGGCCTCCTGCCGCGCTTCACGGATGGGGGTGAACAGCTCGTCGTAGTCGTCGACGGACCGCGCGATGCGTGTCATGGACCATCCGGCCCAGTCGGTGCGGAAGGACCCGGGCTCGATCGCCGTCACGTGGATCCCGAACTGTGCGACCTGTGTCCGCGGCGGCGCCGGCGCATGTGGGGCAGGGCCGCCTGCAGCGTGGCCACTGTCCCGAATACGTTGACTTCGAACTGCCGCCGCACGTCGGCCAGCGGCGTCTCCTCGAACGTGCCCTCGAGGCCGTAGCCCGCGTTGGCGACGACCACATCCAGAGGGCCGACGCTCTGCTCCACCTCCGTGATCACCCTCGAGACGGCGTCGTCGTCGGTCACATCCAGGATGCGGCCGTGAGCGTACCGGCTTTGAGCCCTTCGAAGGCCCGCAGGTCGTCCTCGGAGCGGACCGTGCCGACGACGGTGTGCCCGGCGGTCAGGGCGGCTTGGGCGAAGGCACGTCCAAGGCCCGTGCTGACGCCGGTGATCAGCCACTTCTGCTGATGCACTGCTCCTCCAGAAAGGTCTCGCGGTGGACACGTTCCTGCAGCAGCCGCTCACCGCTCGCCTAGCCACCAATGGGCCCACCGTGCGGTGTGGTTCTTGCGGGAGGACGGTGCATTCTGGGTGCTGACGGGCCCGTGGACCCGGTTGTTCGACCGGGTGAAGAACGATCCGAACGTCGCGCTCGTAGTGGATGAATGCGATCTCGTGCCGGACGTGTCCGGCAGGTGATCGCGAGGGGGCGGGCTGATCTCGTGCCGTTCTACGTGCCGAGAGGCCGACGCAAGCTGGTCCGCTATCTGGGGGTGGATGAGGCTCTCTGGGATGCGCGGTTCGTGGGCTATCTGTATGACAATCCGGGTGAACGAGGCACGATGTGGCTGCGTTTGAGGCCCGCCTCGCTCAAGGTCCAGGACCTCAGTTATGCCGTCGTTCCGTCCTGAGACTGATGTCGCTGGCTGGGGTGGGAGAGTCGCCAACGCCGACCAGGTCATCGACATGGGGGCGGGGCGGCGGCGTCGCAGGCGGAACCATCGTCGCCACTGGCACCCCCGACAGAGCCACCGGCCGCTACACCGCGACCATCTGAGCCCGGGGCGGACGGATTGACCGCAGCCGTCCGTGGTCAGGCGAGGGTGAGTCATTCCAGCTTCTTGGTGTCGACGCTGTCACGGCCGTCTTCGGCCGGGCACTGCTCGAGGGCGAGCGCGACGAGGGCATAGCCGCCCTGGCTGATGGCCTTGTTGACGGCCGCGAGTTGGGGGAGAGAACAGGCCGAGTCGCCGTGCCGCTCTCGAAACCGTGGCCTGACCCATCCTGTTGAGCCACTGCGGTCACAGCTCCGGGCGAGCTCAGTGAAGTGATCTGCTTCACAACCTGTCACAGAGACCGGCTATGCGGTGACTTAAGGCCGAACACCTGGAACCGAAGGAGGCGCCATGACTGGGAACACGCACGTGGTCGTGATCGGTGGCGGATATGCGGGCGTGATGGCCGCGAACCGGCTGACGCAGCGCGAGGACGTGACGGTGACGCTGATCAACCCGCGCCCGGATCTTGTCCATCGCGTCCGCCTGCACCAGTTGGTGGGCGGGTCCGACGACGCGGTCGTCGCGTACGAGGACGTCCTGGCCGGGTGTGTCCGGCTGGTGGTCGATTCCGTGGCGCGGATCGACGCGGCCGAGCGCAGCGTGACGCTGTCCGCTGGAGGCACGCTCGGCTATGACTACCTGATCTACGCCGTGGGCAGCGGCAGCGCGGAACCGACCGTGCCCGGCGCCGAGTTCGCGTACCCGATCGCCACCCTGGAGGAGGCACAGCGGCTGCGTGCCGTCCTCGAAGCCACGCCCGCGGCGGCCCCGGTGACGGTGGTCGGCGCCGGTCCCACCGGCATCGAGACCGCCGCCGAGCTGGCGGAGCAGGGCCGCCGGGTGACGTTGGTCTGCGGCGGCGTTCTCGGCCCGTACCTGCACACGCGGGGCCGGCGCTCGGTGGCGAAGCGGCTGGCCGCGCTCGGTGTGACGGTCATCGACGGCTCGGACACGAAGGTGACGGCGGTGACCCGCGACACCGTGCGGCTCGCCGACGGCCGTGAGCTGCCGAGCGAGATCACCGTCTGGACCGTCGGTTTCGGCGTTCCCGACCTGGCCGCGCGCAGCGGGCTGAGCACCGACGCCGTGGGCCGCCTGCTCACGGACGAGACGCTGACGAGCGTGGACGACGCGCGCATCGTCGCGGCCGGGGACTCGGCGGCACCCTCCGGCCTGCCGCTGCGGATGAGCTGCCTGAACGCGACGCCGCTGGGCGCGCGGGCCGCCGACACGGTGCTCAGCCTGCTCGCGGGTGAGCAGCCGGAGAACCTCCACCAGTCGATGTACGCCCAGTGCATCAGCCTGGGGCGAAGCGCGGGCATCTACCAGTTCGCCAACAGGTCCGACGTCGCGGTGCGGCTGTACATCGACGATGGCTTGGGCGCCCGGCTCAAGGAAATGGTCTGCAAGGGCATCCCCAAGCACCTGGCCGGGGAGGCGGACAAGCCCGGTTCGTTCAGGCTGCACCGCATGCCGGGAGGCGTCGCCAAGCGCAAGCAGATGCTGCGCGACCACCGCCCCGGGACACCGGCCGCAGCCGTCCGGGCAGCCTGATCGGGGGTGTTGGGAGGATCTTGCTGTGCACGCACGCGAACGCGGCCGGCCCCCACGGCCGACCGCGAAGGACGAGGAAACGGGACGAGAGATGAGCGACGACGCCACCGACCCGGCGACCGAGGTGTTCCTTGCCCACCGCAGCCTGCTCTTCACCGTCGCCTACGAGGTACTCGGCTCGGCGGCCGACGCCGAGGACGTCCTCCAGGAGACCTGGCTGCAATGGGTCAAGGCCGACCAGGGCCAGGTACGCGACCAGCGCGCCTTCCTCGTCCGGGTCACCACCCGCCAGGCGCTCAACCGGCTGCGCACCATCAAGCGCCAGCGGGAGGTGTACGTCGGCTCCTGGCTACCCGAACCGCTGCTCACCGCGCCGGACGTGGCCCAGGACATCGAGCTCGCTGAGAGCGTGTCGATGGCGCTCATGCTCGTCCTCGAGACGCTGTCACCGACCGAGCGTGCCGTCTTCGTGCTGCGCGAGGTCTTCGACATCGGCTACGACGAGATCGCCGAGGCCGTCGACAAGAGCCCCGCGGCCGTCCGCCAGATCGCCCACCGCGCCCGCCGGCATGTCGAAGCCCGCCGCCCCCGCCGGGTGGTCTCCTCGAACGAGGGCCAGGCGGTCCTGGAATCGTTCCACCGCGCGGTCGAAAGCGGGGACTCGCAGGCCCTCCTTGAGGTCCTCGCCCCTGAGGTCGTCCTGATGAGCGACGGCGGCGGCATCAAACACGCCGCGCTACGGCCGGTCACCGGCGCCGAGCAGGTGGCCCGGATGTTCGCCGGCGGCATCGGAAAGTTCGAAGACACGCTCACCTACGTACCGACCGTGGTCAACGGCAACCCGGCACTCCTCGTCCGCATGGACGGCGAGCTCGACGGCGTCATGGCGCTCAGTGTCCAGGACGCCCGCATCACCGGCCTCTACTACGTCCGCAACCCCGAGAAGCTGTCCCACCTCGCATCCGCGACCCCGCTCACCCTGCGCTGAACACCAACGGTCCCCGACCGCGGACGTCAAACTTTCCAAGCCCCAACCTGGCCTGCCTCGCCCCGGCCGCCTTCGTGGCGCGGGGCCGCTTCGGCCACGAGTCCTTCACCAGCTGACCCGCCAGGGGGATAACCGATGAGCCATGCAAGCGAGCGAACGGGAGAAATCATGAAGGCAGTGCGTTACCACTCCTACGGCGGCAGCGATGTCCTCGTCTACGAGGAGGCAGACCGGCCGGTGCCAGGTGTGGGCCAAGTAGTGGTGCAGGTGGCCGGCACCTCGTACAACGACGCGGACTCCGGCCTCCGGGCGGGATTGCGACAGGACATGCTCCCCCTGACCTTCCCGCACGTTCCCGGCCTCGACCTGGCCGGAGTCATCACCGAGGTCGGCGAGGGCGTGTCCGACTGGAGCGTGGGGGACGCGGTGGTCGCGCTGCTGCCGGCGGACGCGCCCGGCGCGGCCGCCGAATACGTCGCCGTGTCCGCCGAGGCGCTGGCCACCGCTCCCCGCACCGTCGAGCCGGCCGACGCCGCGGCCCTGCCCCTCGTCGGGCTGACGGCATGGCAGGCCCTGTTCGAACACGCCGACCTCAAGTCTGGGCAGAGCATCCTGATCAACGGCGCGGGCAGCGCAGTGGGCGGGTACGCCGTCCAGCTTGCCGCGCAGGCTGGTGCCATCGTGACCGCGACTGCCGGTGCGCGCAGCCGCGACCGTGTCCGCTCCTATGGCGCTGACCGGATCGTCGACTATGCCGTGACCCCCGTTGTGCGGGCGCTTGGCGGGCGGCAGTTCGACGTGGTGCTGCAGCTGGCTCCCGCCGACCCCGAGGAGAACGCGCAGTTGGTGGACCTGGTCGCCGACGGTGGAAGCTTCGTCAGTGTCACCACTCCCGGCCCGCAGAATGCCGGGCGCGGGGTGCGCGCGGTGCACGTGTTCGGGCGCAGCGACGCCGCCCAGCTCGCTGACCTGGTCGCCCGCGTCGATGCCGGAGAGCTGGCGATCGAGGTGGCCGAGCGGCTGCCACTGGCCGACCTGGCCACGGTCCACGCCCGTGCCGCCGGCCGGTTCGCCCGGATCGCAGAGTTGGCCGCCCGGGCCGAGGGCGGAGACCTGGCCGAGCGGCTGCGTGCCGACCCGGCCGCGGTCCGCGCCCCGGCTGCCGTCGGAGAGCTGGCCGGCAAGACCGTCCTGGCCCCCTGACCCGAGCGACGCTGGCGCCGACCCGGTGACGTGATGGCACCCTCTGAAACGGCCGGGTGAAGCTCGTATCCTGCCCAGACATGCTCAGTGGAGCGAGCCATCGGAAAACTGAAGCAGTTCAGAGCCGTGGCCACCCGCTGTGACAAGCGCGGATACGTCTACCTCGGCACTGTCACCGCCGCCGCTGGCGTTATCTGGCTCTGCTCATGATCGGCCGGAGCCCACACGGATGGGGCCGACGATGACGTGTTCGAACCGGGGCGCACCGCAGAGTACGCCCGCCGCTCTATGTCAGGAGGACCTGTGCAACGTGGCGAAGTCTGGTGGGCGGATGTCGACGAGCGGCGGCCGGTCGTACTGCTGTCGGAGGAAGCGTCCGAGTTCCGGGCGATGCAGGTCGTCGCTCCCGCTGGCACCGAGATCGGCGGGGTGGCCGCTGAGCTGGCAGTAGGTGCCTCCGAAGGACTACCTGTTGAAGGCGTCCTGCGAGTCGCGTTCCCCCGCCCCGGCCTCATTCCTTGCACGTGGCTGGTCACCTTGACTCGGAAGGATCTGGTCGAGCAGGCGGGAGTACTGTCGTCCGCGAAGCTTGGTGATCTTGAAGAACTCCTCCACCTTGGTGGACTTGAGTAGGAGCTTGCACCGTGACCGCCAACGCACTCCTCGTTTGGCTCCGATCGTGCTCGAAGAGACAGACCCTATGTAGAAGGAGGTGTGTGTTTGTGGATCTGACTGGGCGCACAGTGGTAGTTACCGGGGCCGGGCGTGGGTTCGGGCGAGCGTTGGCCCTACTGGCTGGTCGGCTGGGTGCGCGCGTGTTCGTGTCCGCACGTGCTCTGGCTGCGGCACAGAGGGTGGCCGATGAGGTGGCGACCGACAGCGGCGCGAGAGTCGCCGCGTTCGCCTGCGATCTGGCCGACCCGGCCTCCACCCGGGCCTTCACGGAGGGGATTGCCGCCCACGCCGACCGCGTGGATGTGCTGATCAACAATGGTGCCCGCTACCTGGAAGGCCCCGATCTGTGGGACGCCGACGACGACGCGATCACCGACACCATCGCCTCCGGAGCCACCGGCACACTGCTGACGGTCAAACACTTCCTGCCGCTGCTGCGCGCCTCTGTCGGTGCGGACGTGGTCAACGTGATCTCCTCCGCCGCAGAGGCCCGAGACCACCGCTCCCAGGCACACCCCGCGTTCTACGCGGCCAAGGCCGCCCAGGCCGGCTTCGCCGACATCCTCTCCCACCGGCTCCGACCCGAGGGTATCCGTGTCATCTCGCTCTATCCGCCGGACTTCACGGACGGTGACCCGCTCCACTCCACCTGGGATCACGCTTCCCGGACCGCAGACGGCCCACTGACCGCCCAATCCGTGCTCGACTGCGTCCTGTTCGCGATCGGCCAGCCGCGAGACTGCTTCATCCGGTCCTTTCACTTCGAGCAGATGTAGGCGCCCGCCCAGGGTAGCCAGTGGCTCGGGCGCCGGGCGGGCCCAGTCCCAGCGCCGGTTCGGTGGTGGGCACGCCTCCGGCGAGCGTCACCCACGCGAAGCTGTCGTTGGTCGGGTTCTCGTCCAAGAGCGCGAGGAGCGCGAGCAGTTCCGTGACCACGGGACTGATCGTGGTGAGGGTGCGCGTGATGCCGTGCACCTGCACCGGCTCCCTGACCGCACGCAGCACCGCCGTCCTGCGGCCGGCCACGGCCGCGTCGGTGAGCCGTCTGGCGGCTGGCGTGGCCAAGTTGGGATGCTCGGCGGCGGCCGCCTCGATGCGCAGGGCGAACGCGTCGACCGCCATCGTCACGGAGGCCGCTCTGCGACGCGTGACCGTACCCATGGAACGGACGACCTCGCCGACCGGGCCGCCGTTGACGGCGAACCCGAGGCCCGCGGAGTTCGTCACGGCACGCCCCGCGGCCAGGGCCGCGCCGAGCCCCCACAGAGGTCGGCGCACGGCCTGCATTCCGAGCCTCCAGCTGGAGCAGGCCGCGGTCAGTTCCGCTCCGGCTCTGCGGGCCGCCAGCGCGGCATCCGCAGAAAGGTCGAGGCCTCCACCAGCGCGTCGGCAGAAAGGGGCGGCTGAGTGCCGACGGGTATCCGGTCGGCTGCCTCGGCTCCTGTGTCGGCTGTCATCGTGCCCGCCTCGCTCGAAGGTGTGCGGAGGCAAGGGCCGGTCCACTCGGTGGCGCCGCCCCTCTCAGTACAACCGGCACACCAACTGACGGCAGGAGCGCGAGGGCCGTTCGGGTGCATTGCGCGGTGTGCGCGGTCGCGGTGGCCGGCTGTGCGTCCCGCGACCAGCATCCTGGTGTGATGATCGGTCCGCGCGTGGGGAAGGTGACGCGATGGTTGCTGACGGGCCTCCTGTTGGGAGCGGCCTGCTGGTCGGCGACCGGGCCCTCGGCCGCCGACGGCCCCCTCATCGGACGGGCTCGTACTGACGGTGACGGTCAACAACCGTCCGGGGCTGGGGGCGCAGCATCCGGGCATCCGCACCGGGACGCCGGTGCTGGCGTCGTACCGCCTGGTCAACCGCGGTAGCGCCGACCTGCACGATCTGCGTATCCAGGACCCCGGCATGGCGGGGCCCGCGTCCGCTGTCCCGGCGGCCGCGACGAGGTTCCCCTGCTGACGGGACTGCGTACGGTGCGGTGCACGGCGACAGGGATCGCCCGGCCCGGAGCCCGTGCCGGTGCGGTGCGGGCCATCGGATGGCAGCCGTACCTGCGGGCCAGGGGCGTGGCGACGGCGCACTCCGGGTACGCCGGGGTCGGTGCCGCGCTGGCCCTGCGGGAGGAGGTGTGGGTGACAGGACCCGACCGGGCGCGGATCCGCTACAGCGTCACCAACACCGGAAACCGCTCCGTGTGGGGTGCCCGTCTGACGGACCCGTTGCTGCGCCGGGACCGCACTGACTGCGGGGGCGGCCGCTCCGCGGTGCCACCGCTCGCCCCGCTGGGGACGGCGACGTGTACTGCCGAGGTGCGGCGCCCTCCCGGCACCTACCGCAGCCAAGTCCGCGTCGAGGGCACCGATCGGCTGCGCACCATCGACTCCGGGGGAGAGTGGCTGCCGCCTCCCCGGCTGACGGCACACGCGGCGGCGCGCTTTGAGCTGCCGGGCCAGGCGGCCCGGACCCCTCCAAAACGAAGACCGCCGGGCCACACCCCCAATCCGCCGGACCGGCCGCCCCGCGAGGCCGCCCCTCCCGACGCCCTGCCTCAGGCCGTCGCACCACTGGTCCCGCCACCCCCGCCACCGCCCCCACCAGGCATCGCCGCACCAGGCATCCCCGTACCCGGCGAAGCGGCGGCTCGGCCCAACGCCGTCGCACCGCCCCCACCGGTGGACCTGCGCCCGGCGAAACCGCAGCCGCCGAAGCCGCAGCCGCCGAAGACGGCCGAACGGCGCCCGCAGTCGCTGCTCAGCCGATTCGTCCGCGCGAACCACACTCCCACCGGGCTCGGTGTGGGTGCGGCGCTGTTCCTCATCCTGCTGCCCGCGGCTGTCGCGGCCGCCGTACTCGGCTCGCGCAGACGCTGATCATGCCACCGATCCACGACGGGGCTCCCGATGATCGAAAGCATTACCATCGTCCTTGGTGTCGCGCTGCTCGCCGCCATGGTCGTTCTCATCAAGCACCGCTTCCGTCCGATGGGGCCGGAGGACGAGCCCCGCGAAGACGTGGCCGAGTACATCTCGATGATGGTCGGCGTCCTGTACGCCCTCGTCCTCGGTCTGGCCCTCGTCACGGTATGGGACACGCATTCCGGTGCGGAGGACCACGTCGCGGCGGAGGCCAGCGCGGCGCACCAGATCCACCTCTTGGCCGCGGGCCTGCCCGCCACGCAGACCGACCGAATGCGCCAGGGGATCGAGGAGTACGTCCATCACGTCGCGGACGTCGAATGGCCGTCCATGGCCGAAGACGCGACACCGGATCCGCGGGGCTGGCGGCTGCTGGAGCAGGTGCGCGTGTCAGCACAGCTGCCCGACCACGCCACGCCCGCCCAGCAGGTCACGGGACAGGAGACGCTGGCGCAGCTCAGCGCCCTGGACGAGGCCAGACGCGGCCGCGAGTCCGACGCGGGGGAGCGGCTTTCGCCGGTGATCTGGTTCGGCCTGGTCGTCGGCGGTGTCCTCACCATTTCCTTCATGTTCATGTTCGGTGTACGCCGCAGCTTCACCCACGTCGTGATGGCGATGGGGTTGTCCGGCCTCATCGCCTTCACGGCGCTGCTCATCTACCAGTTGGATAGCCCCTTCGGCGGCCTGCTCGCCGTCGACCCGTCTCCGTTCGTTCGCAACTTCTGACCCTCTGCTCCAAGCTCTCTGCAACCGGGGCGATCGCCCAGCTCCCGGTCACCATGCGGACGGACCGAGGTGAATGCAGAGTAGGGACCGTCGTACCGACCAACGCCCGTGTGGTTGGAGGAAGGAGATACGTCTATGACGGAGCAGCGGCGTGAGGAGATCGTCGACGGGTGGGACCGTGGACGTGGATACGACTTCATCGTCCCCTTCGGTGCCACCGCAGCTGTATGCGTCGAGGCCTGGGCATGGGAAGGCACCCACGTGCTCTCCTCGGAGCAACACGTCTCCTCCCTCCTCCCCATCACCCAAGGGCCCCTTCAGGCCCGGAGCGTACGGCCCTGACGGAGGGCTGTTCCGCCACGGCGCGTCACTCGACTGGAGCACGGGGGGATCCTCGCCCGCAATGAGCTTGACCCACCACCTCCCACCCGACGTCAGCCGGGAGGCCCCCTGCGCCGCGGAGGGCTGACCAGCCGGCCACGCGGCGCCCGGTTCTGGCACGCGACGTGCCCCGTATCCCAGGAGGTGGCCCATGCTGCGACGTTTTCATTACCGGTTCGACAACGCCATGGCGCGCGGAACACCAGCGATGATCGGTGTCATCGCGGCCGCCATGCTGGCCCTCGCCCTCCTCAACACCATCACGCTCCTTGTGCTCGCGCCCGACCTCGTACGGAAGGAGGGAGGCGCCTCCGTCCTGTGGCGCAGCACCCTGCGGGTCCTCAACCCTCCCGGCATGTTGCAACGCGACTACGTCCCTTCGGACCCTCCCGTCGGCGTCGCTTACCGGATCGTCTCGACGGTCATCACCATCATCGGAATCTTGCTGCTCAGCACCCTCATCGCGGTCCTCGGAGCCGGGATCCAGCGCAAGCTCTCCAAGCTGCGCAAGGGACGCTCCGTGGTGGTCGAGAGCGACCACACCGTCATCCTCGGCTGGTCCGAGCAGGTCCACATGATCATCTCGGAGCTCGTCGAGGCCAACCGGAATCAGAAGTACGCCTGCGTGACCGTGCTCGCTCCCAAGGACAAGGTGCAGATGGAGGACGCGATCCGCGAACGGGTGGGTGACACCGCATCGACGCGGGTGGTCTGCCGCACCGGCGACCCGACACGCATCTCCGATATCGCCCTGGTCAACCCCAGGAAGGCACGGTCGATCCTCGTCCTGCCCCCGGAACAGAAGGACGCGGACATCTCCGTCATCAAGTCCCTGCTCGCGGTGGCCAGCGGAGCCCTCGCCGAGGCGGGTCACGAGGGGCGGCCGGTGCCGCACGTGGTGACCAGCATTGCGGACGACCACAATCTTCCGGCGGCCCTGATCGCCGGCGGTGCGCACACCCACGTCGTCAGCGCCCAGTGCTTCATCGCCCGCCTGCTCGTCCAGACCAGCCTCCAGTCCGGACTGTCCATCGTCTACACGGGACTCCTGGAGTTCGACGGCGACGAGATCTACATGTCCGCGCAACCCCAGTTGGCCGGGCAGACGTTCGGCGAGGCCGTGTACGCCTTCCGCACCTCCACCGTGATCGGACTCCGTCGCCTCGACGGACAGATCTTGCTCAACCCCCCGTCCGGCACCGGGATCCTGGCCACGGACCAGATCGTCGCCATCTCCCAGGACGACGACACCGTCGTCCCCACCGACGAGGTACCCACCATCACCTTCGAGGCGATCGTCACCGACGAGGCGTCGGATCCACGCCCTGAGCGCGTGCTGTTGCTGGGCTGGAACGCCCGGACACCCGAGGCCGTGAACCAGTTGGCGAAGCTGGCGCCCGAGGGCTCCCGGCTCGACATCGTCGCCGACGTCCCCGACCTCCACGACCGGGTGGAGGAGCTCCGCGCCAGGCTTCCGCAGCTCGAACTGGGGGTTGTCGCGGCCGACCCCGCCAACCGTGTCGTCCTGGAAGACGTGGACCTGGCTGCCTATCAGCACGTGATGGTGGTCGGTGACGGTGGAGGGTGCGACAAGTCCGCGACGGATTCGCGCACGCTCATGACCCTGCTGCACCTGCGCGACCTGGCCGTTCAGCACGGTCACGGCTTCTCGGTGGTGACCGAGATGGCCGACGACCGGAACCGCACACTGGCCCAGGCCGCGCACGCCGACGACTTCATCCTGAGCGACAACCTGCTCAGCCTGCGGATGGCCCAGACCTCGGAGAACCCCGAGCTGAACCGGCTCTTCCAGGAACTCTTCGATCCCGAGGGATGCCAGATCAGGCTCCGGCCCGCCCAGGAGTACGTACAGCCGCACGCCACCGTCGCCTTCTACACGGTGGTCGAAGCCGCCCTGCGCCGGGACCAGATAGCCATCGGCTACCGGCTCGCCCGCCACGCCCAGCGCAGGCCGGACTACGGCATCGTAGTCAACCCGGACAAGGCGACAATGCTGTCCCTGACGGGCGGTGACAAGGTGATCGTCCTCGATGGGCGGTGCTGCGACGCGGGCGGCCCATCACGACGATGACGACTGGCTGGGGCTCAGGCGCGGTGCACCTCGAGGGCGGTGCGCACGGCGGACTCGATTGCGCCCTCGATCCAGGCGGGTTTGAGCGAGGTGTGGTCCCCGGCGAAGTGCAGAGGGCCCTCGGGGTTGGTCAGGTGCGGCAGGAGCGCCGTGTGCTGGCCGGGCAGGAGCACGGAGGCCTCGCCGTACGCGTAAGGATCCCGTACCCAGCTCTGGGTGCGTCCGGCACCGGTGTAGAACACTTCGATCCGCTGGCCGTACACGTCCTGCAGGCCGCGCAGCGCGTGCGGGTAGCGGGCGTCGTCGTCCAGGCAGTCCCAGCGCAGGGCGTCGTCGGACCAGCTGTAGGAGGCGAGGATGACGCCGCCCTCGCTGCCTGGGACCGGGTGGGAGGGATGGAACATGAAGCGGTTGGAGTTGTCCGAGAGGGAGCCGCCGCCCACGGTCGCCGTCGCCTCGGGCTGGTCGCGCAGGGTGGATCGACGTGCGGCGTACTGCACGCGTTGCGTGTCCTTGAGCCATCCTTCGGGCACTGAGGGGTGGGCGCCCAGCAGGGAACCGTCGGTGGGTGCCTTGCCGTCGCGGTAGGCGGCGTACAAGCCGGGCCGGAACGCTTCCAGTTCGCGCTTCCACTCCGCTTCGGTCCACTCCCACCAACGCCGGGAGAACTCCAGGAGGACCTTGGTGGCGGCGTCGTAGTGCATCTCGATGATGGCCCGTCGCTTGCCGTAGGAGAGCGGGGGAGAGACGGGCAGCTGACGCATCCCCGAGAAGGGCACGGTGATGATCGCGACGTCGGCGGTGAACTCCTCGTGCTGCACGGGGCCGCCGCCGGACTCGGTGACGGTGTCGACCCACACTCCCTTGCCGGCCGGAGCCTCCGCGCCGTGCGCGATGCGGGTTGCCCGGCAGTTGAAGCGGACCAAGTGCCGCACCCGCGCCAGCAAGGCGTCGGCCAGGCGGGCGGTTCCCCCCTCGATCTCGAAGAAGCGCGTCTGAGGATGAATGAGCGAGGCGTCGGTGAAGCTGTGCAGGAAGGAGAGCGGCAGCCGGGAGGTGAGGTTCTCCAGGGTGCCCACCAGCTCGATCGTGCGGTGGTCCAAACCAGCGTGCTCGGACAGGAACCGGTACGTCGACCACGCGCCGAACTGCTCCACCACACGAGTCCAACCCGCCAGGAGCTCCGCCAGGGGCTTGTCGACACGTCGGCCGTCCGGCCCTACGACGGAGAACTCGTCGCGGACCGGGTCGAGGACCGAGTCGACGATGCGGGACGCGGGAACGTCCCACAAGTGCTGGGGGACGCCGAAGGACTGGTTGACCGCCTTGGGATTTTTCGCGTAGTCGGCGCGTCGTACCCGGAGGCCGTTCACATACAGCCAGGTCCGGCCCGTTCCCTTGGAATCGCGGCCCACATCCGCCAGGTGGAAGCGGCGCCGCTTCAGGCCGAGTTGATCGATGAGGCCGGTCACCAGGGGATGGACGTCCGGGATGCGCATCGCACCGGCTTCCGCGTACTGCTTCGGGTCGGCAAAGGGCTGCTCGGCCTTCTCGTGACCCCCGGTCCGGAAGGTCTTGATGCGGCCGCCGGCCCGGTTGCCGTTCGCTTCGATCACGGTCACCTCGTGGCCGGCCTTGTTGAGCAGGTGCGCCGCGGTGAGCCCTGCCGCTCCCGCCCCGACGACCAACACCTTCTTGGGAGCCCGACCGGCGCGTGGCAGCCCGCCGCCCAGCAGGATCTTCTTGTAGCCAGGGGTGAGTGGCTGATCGTTTCTGTCCAGGACCAGCAAGGCTCGTGCCACGTCCGCAGCTGCCTCCGTAGATGTCGGAGATGCGACGGGAACACTGCCGCTCGTGTCAGCGGCGTGGCTGGGAAACGATGCCGCGGTCGGTACGCCGACCGTGGCCAGACCGGCAACGGTTTTCGTGAAGGAACGACGGGAAGGGCGAGGTGTGGGCATCCATCCGGTGTAGCGCCTGGGTGGAACGCCCTTGAGATGGCACACAGAAGTGGGGTACTCGGATCACCCGACCGGCGGTCGTAGACGCTGTCCACCACTCGCCAGGGCTACGCACACTTGCGTCCGCCTTCTGAAGTCGCCGACGCCACGTGGACTTTCCCCTGATCCTGGGCGGTGGGTCATGGTGTCGTGATAGGTCGCCATGGACTGTCGGATAGTGACCACGCGAGCGCGTACACCGAGGCATCTTGGAACCACGACGCGTTCGGCGAACGCTGCAGAATGACTCTGCTCGCCCAGGCCGAGCCTGCAATCGCGCGGCTGACGACGTCCGCAGGACCTCCGAGTGGCTGTCGAACTGAGCCTTTGTCACTACAGCGCGTCATACAAGGCCGTGTTCATACAGGCCAGGGACCGTAATTGCGGTCTTCTGGTCATGATGCGGGGGCGAGGTGGGGCTATCTGCCCCGTCCCCTCTACCAGAATGGTGTCGTACGGCGGCTGCGGTCCCGGTCGACCATGTCCTGAATGGTGAACCAGACCTCGTCGCACAGCTTCCTGGCCGCCGCGGAACGCGCGGCGAACGACGGGGCGGGCCCAGGAGCGGGCACCGGTTTGCCGAGGCTGATCCGCCACTTCGCGGGAAGTGGCAGTGGCGTGGTGATGGGAAAGTACGGCAGACCAAACCGGTGGGCCAGCGAGCGGATCTCGCCCACTTTGGGCAACGTCTCTTCGGCCCCCACGATGGTAATGGGTACCACCGGCACGCCTGCCTGCACCGCGGTGGCTGCAAAACCAGGACCGAAGGGTCGTAGCTGGTATCGCTGCGAGAACGGCTTGAGCGGGCCGCATGGAAGGCGCCTGATGAGCAAAAGCCCAGGTCAGGCGCCTTTTTTCGTATCCCTAGAAGAAGCCGAGCTTCTTCGGCGAGTACGAGACCAGGAGGTTCTTCGTCTGCTGGTAATGCTCCAGCATCATCTTGTGCGTCTCGCGCCCGATCCCCGACTGCTTGTAGCCGCCGAACGCCGCGTGCGCCGGATACGCGTGGTAGCAGTTCGTCCAGACGCGGCCCGCCTGGATCGCACGGCCCGCCCGGTACGCCGTGTTGATGTCACGCGTCCACACCCCGGCCCCCAGACCGTAGAGCGAGTCGTTGGCGATCTTGATCGCGTCGTCGAAGTCGTTGAACGACGCGACCGAGACGACCGGACCGAAGATCTCCTCCTGGAAGATCCGCATGCGGTTGTCGCCCTCGAAGATCGTCGGTTGGACGTAGTACCCACCGGCCAGCTCACCGTCGTACTTGATGCGCTGACCGCCCGTCAGTATCTTTGCGCCCTCCTGCTGGCCGATGTCCAGGTAGGAGAGGATCTTCTCCAGCTGGTCGTTGGACGCCTGCGCGCCGATCATGGTGTCGGTGTCGAGCGGGTGCCCGGCCTTGATCTGCTCCGTGCGCGCGACGGCTGCTTCGAGGAACTCGTTGTACTGCCCGCGCTGCACGAGCGCCCTCGACGGACAGGTGCACACCTCGCCCTGGTTGAGCGCGAACATCGTGAAGCCTTCGAGCGCCTTGTCCCGGAAGTCGTCGTTGGCGGCCAACACGTCGTCGAAGAAGATGTTCGGCGACTTGCCGCCCAGCTCCAACGTCACCGGCTTGATGTTCTCCGAGGCGTACTGCATGATCAACCGCCCCGTGGTGGTCTCCCCGGTGAAGGCGACCTTGGCGACACGCGGACTCGACGCCAGGGGCTTGCCCGCCTCGGCGCCGTACCCGTTGACGATGTTGACGACCCCGGGCGGCAGCAGATCGGCGACCAGACTCATCCAGTAATGGATGGACGCCGGGGTCTGCTCGGCAGGCTTGAGGACGACCGTGTCGCCCGCGGCGAGCGCGGGCGCCAGCTTCCACGTGGCCATCAGAATCGGAAAGTTCCACGGAATGATCTGCGCGACGACACCGAGCGGCTCATGGAAGTGGTACGCGATGGTGTCCTCGTCGACCTCGCTCAGCGACCCCTCCTGCGCACGGATCACGCCCGCGAAGTACCGGAAGTGATCGATGGCGAGCGGGATGTCGGCGGCCAGCGTCTCGCGGATCGGCTTGCCGTTCTCCCAGCTCTCGGCGACCGCGAGCTGTTCGAGGTTCGCCTCCATCCGCTCGGCGATCTTCAGGAGCACGTCCGCTCGTCCGGTGACCGACGTACGCCCCCACCCGGGCGCCGCCGCGTGCGCCGCGTCGAGCGCGCGCTCGACGTCCTCCGCCGTGCCACGGGCGATCTCCGTGAAGGGCTGACCGTTGACCGGACTCGGGTTCTCGAAGTACTGGCCACGAGCGGGCGCCACATACTCGCCGCCGATGAAATGGTCGTAGCGCGACTGGTAGGAGACGATCGCGCCCTCGGTGCCGGGCGCTGCGTAACGGGTCATCTTGGCTGGCCTCCCGGGGAAGGCTGCCCGCCGTTGGGCAGCTCTCGCCCGGAGGCTAGACGCGAGGACGTTGCATCGACGTTGCGCTCCTTCCGCCGTACGTTGTGTCGCTTCCGTTGTACGTTGCCTGCACCCCCTTCGCCCCCTCGCCCGGGCCGTTTGACTACGAGGCGAGTTCGGCGTCGAGCTCGTCCAGACGGGCCCGGACGGACGCCGTCGGACGCAGCGCGGCCAGCGCGCGCCACACCGCCAGGTCGTCCTCACCCCACGGAGCATGCGCCCAGTTCGCCAGCAGATCCGGGTCATTGCGCTCGATGAGCGCCGCCCGGAGCTGATCCGCCAACCTGCGGCGGAGCCGGACAAGAGCGGGGGCCTGGGACTGCGGCAGCAACGGCCCGGCATACGCTGCCGCGGCCGCTGTCACCGCCCCCGCGCCCAGACGACGTTCCACCACGTCGACGTCGCACTCGACGGGCGCCGCCAGCCGATACGGCCGCGAGCGCAGAAGCTCCACACCCAGCACCCGCCGAAGCCGCGCCATCTCGGCCCGCAACGTCACCTGCGACACCGACTCGTCCTCGTACAACCCATACAGCAACTCGTCCCCCGACAGCCCCTCTGGATGCCGAGCCAGCAGCACGACGATCTCGCTGTGCCTGCGGCTGAGCCGCACCTTGCGCCCCGCCACGAGCAGCAACGCCTCGTCACGCCCCAACCCGGTCAGCTCGACCGTTTCCCCCGCGCCCACCGGCGGCGCGAGCAGGGCCAGTTGGGACTCCGCCGCCCGCGCGACCGCCTGCACGAAGGCGAGACTGTGCGGATGCGCGAGCCCGTCTCCGCCGGTGATGTCGACCGCGCCGAGGAGCCGTCCCGTCCGTGGATCGTGCACGGGAGCCGCCGCGCACGTCCACGGCTGCACTCTCCGCATGTAGTGCTCGGTCGCGAAGACCTGCACCGGCCGCCCCACGGCGACCGCGGTCCCCGGAGCGTTCGTCCCCATGGCGGACTCCGCCCACCGCGCGCCCGGCACGAAGTTCATCCGCCCCGCCCGCTGCCGCGCCACCGCATGGCCCTCGACCCACAACAGCCTGCCCTGCGCGTCGCACACGGCGAGCAGATGCTCCCCGTCCGCCGCAAAGGTGCCCATCAACTCCCGGAAGAGCGGCATCACCCGTGCCAGCGGATGCTCCGACCGGTACGCCCCGAGGTCGCCGTCGGTCAGCTCCACCGCCGCGACGGTGCCCTCGGGACTCACCCGCGCCCTCGCCGACCTCTGCCACGAGTCGGCCACCACCGAACGCACCGGACGGGAAATAGTCCCCTCGTCGGTGAACCTCTCGTGCGCCCGACGCAACACCCGCACCCGCTCGACGGGATCGACACCGGGCTCCAGGGCCAGCCATGGATCGGTCAACTCGGCCTCCTGGGACGGCGATGCGGTGGTGCCATCGTCGCCCCGGAGGCTGAAGCCGACAAGGACGCGCTGTGTTTCAGGCGAAGTTGACGAGGCGTAGGTAGCGCGACCAGTCCCAGTACGGGCCGGGATCCGTGTGGTCCGACCCGGGGACCTCATGGTGGCCGATGATGTGTTCACGGTCCTTCGGGATGTCGTACTTCGAGCAGATGGCGGCAGTCAGGGCGGCGGACTGCTCGTACATCGCGTCGGTGAAGTATTCGGGTTTGTCGACCCACCCTTCGTGCTCGATTCCGATGCTTCGCGTGTTGTAGGACCAGTTCCCGGCATGCCAGGCGACGTTCCGCTCGCGGACGCACTGGGCGATGTGACCGTCCTTGGAACGCACCACATAGTGGGCCGAGACCTGCTTTGCCGGATTCTTGAAGATGGCGAGCGTGTCCGCGTACGTCTCCTGCGTGACGTGGATGACCACGTAGTCGACGGAATAGGTGGTGGGGCGGTTGGCCGCCGTGTAGTTGGAGGTGCTGGCCGGTACCGATTCGGCCAGGGGATAGTCGACCGCACGAGCCTGTGCGGTCGCGTGGGTGGCGGGCAGAAGCGCCGCGGGGACAGCGGCGGCGATCGCGCCCTGCAGCAGCCGACGCCGACTGGGGAAGCGTCTCACTCGATCCATGACTGGCCTGCCTCTCGGTGGGGGGAACGGCTGGACTGGCGCTGTACCTGGGGGGCCACCGGAGTGGTGGGCCCACTGCTTCGCTGTGGTGGTGATGGCCGCTACGGCGTGGAAGACGCAGCGCCGGTCTCCGGACGGGGAGGGGCCGTCCTGGCGAGAGGCACTGAGCTCTAGGAGGCGCGGAGGTCCGGCCCGTGCGGGAGCGAGGCCGCCGTTTCGCGCAACCGCGCATGCAGTCCACGGTGCGTCTCGCGGGCGGGCAGCCACTCCTTGCGGATCTTTGCCACGCAGGGGCCGGTCTGCGGATTCAGGAACGGGAACTCGCAGACCTCGGAGACCAGGTCCTTCTCCGAGCGGACGTTCCCCGCGAAGCAGTCCTCCGTGAACAGGTCGAGGACCGTGCCCGGAGCGATGCGCGCCACGGGCGGCGCACCGCCGAACGTCCAGGCGTACTCGTCGGGTTCGGGCCGAAAGGTCAGGATCTGAACATCATTCATCGCTGCGCCGCTCCACTCTGGCCGGATGGGCCGTCGGTCCGACCGGGGTGGGCCGCACTGCTCGCTCGGGTCCCGATCCGCGTGGCCGCCGCTGTCGCTGTCACTCCGTCACGGCAGCGGAGCCTCGCGTGATTCACGGTACGGCGGCTGCCGGTTGAGGTGGAAGGGCGTGACCAGGATCTGTGCACGGCAGCGTGATTGTGGATATCCCGGCCACCCGATCGGGGGAGTGGCGCCCATCGAGACCGCCCTGCCTACGTGCGCTGCGCCGTCCTGCCCGCGCTTGCGCCGACCGGATCGTCCAGCACAGCCCGCGCCACCGAGTGCGCGGCCCCCAGCAGCGGCCCGTCGGGCCCCAGGCCGGACACCGTCACTCCACAGGCCCGGCCGACGGTGCGCTCCGTCAACTCCTGCTCGAGAGCGGGCAGGAGCCACGGCGCGAGGCGCGACAGCGCACCGCCGAGCACTACGGCTTGCGGATCCAGCAGGTTCACGGCGCCGGTCAGGGCGATGCCCAAGGCCGTCCCGGCGCCGCTGAGGGCTTGCCGCACTGTTTCGTCGCCCGCGGTGGCGCGCTCGGCAAGAGCTTCGCCCCGTTCCTCTCCGGGGCCCAGGCCCGCGGCGCGCAGGACCGCTTCCTCACCCGCGTACTGCTCCAGGCAGCCGCGACCTCCGCAGGGGCAGGCAGGGCCCTCGGGGCGGACGGGCACGTGCCCCAACTCGCCCGCGAATCCACGCGTTCCGCGCAGAAGCCGCCCGTCGACGACGAGCGCCGCGCCGATGCCGATCTCCGCCGAGACGTGGAGGAAGTCCTCGGGCGATTCCTCGCCGAGCCACAGTTCCGCGAGCGCCCCGAAGTTGGCCTCGTTGTCGACCGTCAGCGGCAGGTCGGTGCGGAGAAGTCGGTCCAGGTCGATGTCCTGCCAGCCGAGATTGGGGGCGCGGACGACCGTCCGGGTGTCGCGAGCGACGAGTCCGGGCACGGCGACCGCCAGGCCCGCGGGGGAGAGGCCCCCTTGTCGCGCCTCCGCACACACCTGCTCCACCAGGGCTGCGAGCTCTTCCAGCACGGGCTCGGGCGAGCGACCGCGGTTGACGGGCCGTCGCTCGGCGCGTGCCCTGACCTCACCACGCAGATCGACCGCGCACACCGCGAGATGGTCGACCCCCACCTCGGCACCGATGCCGACGGGCCCCAGCGCACTGACCGCGAGTGCTGACCCCGGCCGCCCCACCCGCCCCGGACGCTCCGGGCCCAGCTCGTCCAGCAGCCCCGAACGGATCAGCTCGTCCACCAGCGTGGAGACGGCAGCCCGCGTCAGCCCGATGCGGGCTGCCACCGCCGCACGGGACAGCGGGCCGTGCGTGGCCACGGCGTGCATCACCCTGGACAGATTGCGGCGCCGCATCCCCTGCTGGGTGTCGGGCAGCCGCGCGCCGGATGTTCCCCGTCGCTCGTCGTGCAGCGGTGCGGTCATGCCTCGGTCAGTCCTCACTCCCCATGGGGCGCCCTGTCCAGGAGCGGCGCCGCGTCGGAGAGTACCCCGGAGATCCGGGACAGCGCCGCCTCGTCGCGCTCCACGGGGTCGAGTACAGGCCCCCGAGCAGTGTCCCAACGCCCCGCGATGGCACTGGGGTCCTCCCCGGTCAGCAATCCGGCCGCCTGGGCCGCGGCGCCGAGCGCCACCAGCTCCTCGGCTTCGGGAACCTGCACGGGGCGTCCGGACAGCCGCCGCACCGTGTGCTGCCAGGCCTTGCCACGTGCCCCGCCTCCGATGAGCAACAGGGGGGAGGACCGGTCGGCGTCCGGATCCAGGACCATGTCGAGGGCACCGAGCAGCGAGTGGACGGCTCCGTCGTACGCGGCCTGCAGCAACTGTCCCGGCGTCGTGTCGTGCCGCAGGCCGTGCAGCACTCCGGAGGAGTGCGGCAGGTTCGGCGTTCGCTCGCCGTCGAGGTAGGGCAGGAGCGTGACCGAGCCGTCCGGGTCCACCGCCTCACGCTCCAGGTGGAGCAGTGCGGCCACTCGGTCGACGGCCTGTGTGCAGTTCAGGGTGCAGGCCAGCGGCAGCCATGCGCCGCGCGCGTCGGCGAAGCCCGCGACGGTTCCGGTCGGGTCCGCGGGGCGGCGCTCCGAGACGGCGTACACCGTGCCCGACGTGCCGAGGCTCAGCACCGGTGAGCCGGGTCGCAGCCCGAGCCCCAGGGCTGCCGCCGCGTTGTCGCCGGTGCCGGGGGCGACCAGCGTGCCCTTGGAGAAGGGCAGTTCGTCGCCGTCCCGGACCGTTCCGACGATCTCCCCGGGGCGCGCGACGCGGGGCAGCAGCGCCGGGTCGAGGCCCACCATGTCGAGGATTCCCTCGTCGTACTGTTCGGCTCCTGACGCCCACCAGCCCGTTCCGGAGACGTCGCCGCGGTCCGTCGTGCCGAGACCGGTCAGTCGTTCCGTGAGGTAGTCGTGGGGCAGACGCACGGCTGTGGTGGCGCGGGCCGAGGCGGGCTCGTTCTCGGCGAGCCAGGCCCACTTCGTCACGGTGAAGGAGGGCCCCGGGACGCTGCCGATCCGATCGGCCCACACCTTGGGGCCGCCGAGACGCTCCACGAGGCTCTGGGCCTGCGGGGCCGACCGCACGTCGTTCCAGAGCAGCGCCGGCCGCACCGGGCTGCCGTCCTTGCCGAGGGTGACGAGTCCGTGCTGTTGCCCGCCGATGGACACGGCGGCGGCCTCCCGGGCCGGTCGGCCGCACTGTTCGAGGGCCGCGCACAGGGCGCCCCACCACTCCTTGGGGTCGCTCTCGCGGAGCTCGCCGGTGCTGACGTGGTGCGAAGCCTGTCCCCGCGCGACAACCCGGCCGGTGGCCGAGTCGACGACCAGGACTTTGGTGGACTGAGTGGAGCTGTCCACCCCGACGACGAGGGGCCCTTGAGCAGTGGGCGCTGATGACATGACGGTCTCCGTTCCTGCGGCTGTCCCCGGGTGCGCTCCGGAGTTCACTCCTCGACCTTCCCAGCAGCGCCCTCGGATACTAATTTGTAAAGTGCCATGACGAAATAGGTGAGGGAGCCGCACATGAACTACCAGCCCACCCCTGAGGACAAGTTCAGCTTCGGCCTGTGGACCGTCGGCTGGCAGGGCCGGGACCCCTTCGGAGATGCCACCCGGGCCGCGATCGACCCGGCCGACTCGGTGCGGCACCTCGCCGAACTGGGCGCCTACGGAGTGACGTTCCACGACGACGACCTGATCCCCTTCGGATCCTCCGACTCGGAACGAGAGGGGCACATCAAGCGTTTCCGGCAGGCGCTGGACGCGACGGGCCTCGTCGTGCCGATGGCCACCACGAACCTCTTCACCCACCCCGTCTTCAAGGACGGCGGGTTCACCGCAAACGACCGGGACGTGCGCCGCTATGCGCTGAGGAAGACGATTCGCAACATCGACCTTGCGGCGGAACTGGGCGCCCGCACCTATGTGGCTTGGGGCGGCAGGGAGGGTGCGGAATCCGGCGCCGCGAAGGACGTGACGGATGCGCTCGACCGCATGAAGGAGGCCTTCGACCTGCTCGGCGAGTACGTGACCACACAGGGCTATGACCTGCGTTTCGCGATCGAGCCGAAGCCGAACGAGCCGCGCGGCGACATCCTGTTGCCCACGGTCGGCCACGCCCTTGCATTCATCGAGCGCCTGGAGCGTCCCGAGCTGTACGGCGTCAACCCCGAGGTGGGACACGAACAGATGGCGGGCCTGAACTTCCCGCACTCCATCGCGCAGGCGCTGTGGATGGGCAAGCTCTTCCACATCGACCTCAATGGCCAGACCGGCATCAAGTACGACCAGGATCTGCGGTTCGGGGCGGGGGATCTGCGCAGCGCCTTCTGGCTGGTGGACCTCCTGGAGAGGGGCGGTTACGAGGGCCCGAGGCACTTCGACTTCAAGCCGCCTCGCACCGAGGACTACGAGGGAGTGTGGGCGTCCGCTGCGGGATGCATGCGCAACTACCTGATCCTGCGCGAGCGGTCGGCCGCCTTCCGGGCCGACCCCGAGGTGCGTGAGGCGCTGCGTGCCGCGCGCCTGGACGAGCTCGCGGTTCCCACGGCAGATGACGGGCTCTCGGGCCTGCTCGCCGACAGGAGCGCCTATGAGGCGTTCGACGTGGCGGAGGCCGCAGCGCGAGGAATGGCCTTCGAGCGCCTCGACCAACTGGCCATGGATCACCTTCTGGCGGCTCGGGGCTGATCCGGCTTTCTGGCCGGGCTTCCGTCAACTTACGCACGGGGGTCGCTATATGACCGGTTCGAGGTGACTCTTGATGGTATGGCCATGCCGCCCGTACCGCCGCAGCCGCCTCCGCCGCCCAGCGGTCCCCCGCCCAGTGGTCCGCCGCCCGGCGGTGGTGGGTTCGGGCCCCCGCCGGGCGGCGGGTACGGGCCCCCTCCGGGGACCGGGGGCTGGCCGCCGCCTCAGCCCCCTGGCGGGCCTTCAAGGCGGCGTACCGGCCTGTACGTCGTGCTCGCGGTCGTCGTGGCCGCGGGTGCCATTGCCGCGGGGGTTCTTGTGGTCACCGGCGACGACGGCGACGGCAAGAAGGAACCAGTCGAGTCCAGCAGAAGCACGTCGCGTGCACCCACGCCCTCCTTGAGCATCCCGTCCCAGATCCCGAGTGAGCTGCCCACCGGCCTGCCGAGCGGTGTCCCGTCGCTGCCCACCGACTTCCCGACCCTGCCCACGGAATTCCCGACCGGCCTGGGCTCCGCCGCACCCTCGCCTGCCGATGAACAAGTCCCGTACTACCTGTTGAAGACAGGTGATTGCTTCAACGTCGACAGCAGCAGGCCGGGGCAGGCCGCGAAGACGTCGTGCAGCACACCGCACGACGCCGAAGTCGTCGAGTTCGCCGAACTGAAGGGCTCCTACACGACCGACGCCGCTCTGAAACGGGCGGCGGCCGCTCTCTGCGACCGGCCACTGGAACGCAAGGCGCGCAGCCAGCCGTCCGGAACAGTACGAGGAACCCTGGTGCAATACCCGGATGCCACGGGCTACAAGGTCGGTATCGACAACGTCGCCTGCAGCCTGGCGGGGGACAGCGGACCCGGCAAGCACAAGCTCACAAGGCCACTGTCCTGACCAATCGACCTCTCCGGAGTCAGTACTTTCGAGGAAGCCGTACGTACGTCACCGTGGTCTCCGTACCGCTGTCCACCAGGCGGCCGTCCTTGTCGAAGGCCTCAGGACCGTCGCTCATCCCGAAGTCGTTGTCGTTGATGAGGGCCAGAGTGCGACTGTCGACCCGGGCGACGCCTTCGATCTTGTCGGGCACGCCGTCGACGGTGTTCAGGTCGACCACCAGTCGCTTGTCGAGGACAGGCACTCCGGAGGCGGCGGGATCATCGAGCTCCTCCAAGGAGGGCCGTGTCGCGCTCTTGTCCCACTTGCCGCCCAGGATGTTCGCTTCACGATCCAGGGTGACGGCCTGGAGCCGAGCGGCCTTGTCGGTGCGTTCCTGGACGAGGAGCCGGTGGCGCCCGACGGCGACAACGGATGAGATCTTGAGTTCGGAGGTGTCGTCCTCGCCGGGGTCGACGATGTCCACGGGATCGAACCGGTAGGCGTACTCGGCGGTGACGGCCTGCTTCTTCGGCGAGAATCGCAGCAGCCGTGATGTGCGCGAGCCCTCGCCCGCGTCCTCGTCAGGCAGGGAGAGCGGGCTCTGCACAGCCATCACGAGTTCCCCGCCGGGGAGTTGGGTGAGCCCTTCGAAGCCGCGGTTCGTCTTGCGGTGCAGAAGGATGCCTGGCAGCGCCTCGACGACCGGGTAGTCGGCGCCGCGCAGCTTCAGCCCGCGCGGAACGTAGCGCTTGATGACCTTCCCGCGCGCGGAGACATGGATCAGGGACGGCCCGTACTCGTCGACCAGCCAGAAGGAGCCGTCCTGGGCACGCACGAGCCCCTCCGTGTCGAGCCCGTTCGGGTTGTACGAGAGGGAGGTCTTCGCGTCGTACGAGTACGGGGCCTCGTCGCGCCCTTCCTGGTTGGGCAGGCCGGTGACGGGCTTGCCGGACGAGGTCGTGAGCGGCAGCGCGGAGACAACCTTGACCTTGTCCCCACGGACCCGGATCTTCACGATCGCCGGATCGAAGCCGGGCGCTGGGAAGGTGCGGCGCTTCTTGCCGTCCACCTTGATCTGCCCGTTGGGCCCTCGGTCGGTCACCGTCCAGAACTCGCCCTTGCGACCCGCCGGGTAGAGGTCGCTGCCGATGCCGCCGAGATCGACCCCACGGTCGTTCTTCACCGTGCCCGGAAGCAGTGCGTTGCTGAAGGTGCCGAGCGGAATGTCGCCGAGAGTCGCGGTCGCGGTGACCCGCGTCTCGCCGTGCCCGCCGGTCGGGCGGCCTGTCGCGGTGCCTGCCACCGCAAGAGCGGCGACCAAGGCGAGCGGCAGACCGACGGCTGCAGAGCGGCGGACACGGCCCCTACGGGCGGCGTGCGGGGACATCGGGGCCTCCTGGTGCACGGGTGCGTTGACAGCGGTCAGACTTCGCCGCCGCCACGAACGCGAGGGGGCCTGCGGGTGAACTGCGGGAGACGTGCCGACGGCGCCTCCTGCGAGGGGCAGGAGGCGCCGCCGGCGACCACTGGTCCGATCATCAGTACTCGTGCGGGCGCAGTGCCCCGGTCAACCCCCTTCAGATCGGTCATGCGAGCAGAGCTGACGAACCCGATGTCCCCGCTGATGAGTCCGGGAAGGCCTGTGTCGGACCTCCCTGAACCGACGTGACCCACGATCGCGGACGGCTTGTCCGTGCTCAATCACCGGACTGGGGGAGTGCACGCGCCGGTGTTCCCGGCGCGCGCGGGTCCGGCCGGAAAGCGCCGGTGAGCGCCGCCCGGGTTCTCGGCCCAGCGTTCTCCTCGGCGCCGACGTGCTCGACGTTCGGCGATGACGGCCCGCGTCACGCTTCGGGAGGAGGGGCCACGTCACTCCGAAAGTGACGGGCAGTGTCACTCGCCGCCGCTCGCCACGGCCAGTGCCGTCGCAGGGTCGTGGGCCGCGGGGCCCGCAGGAACCCATCGGCCGCGTTCCCTCCGGTAGGGCCACCAACGGCCGTCGCGGCCGTGGCGCAGCTGTACGTCCCCGCCGACCACGGTCCAGCGGTTGTGGGCCGCCCGCAGCTGCGGCCGCTCGTCCTCGTCCCAGGCCGTTTCGAGCGCGGCACGCGCGCGTGCCAGCGCTTCCTCCTTCGGCGTCCACTCCTCTTCGAGGACGTGGAGCGCGGCCCGGCCCCCGTACCTCCAGGCCCGGACGGCTAGAGCGAGGCCGTCCCGACCACGCTCGGATGCCACCGCGAGCCGTGCCTCGACCGCGGTTCCGGGCTGTGCCGCCGCCAGACGCACGGCGTCCTCGCTGCCGGTCAACTCATCTTCGACGGGCAGGTGTTGGTGACCGGGGGCGAGAGCGTCGGCGAGTATCCGGTACGCCTCGACGGCGGCCTGCGCGGCCAGGAACTCGACCGCCGGCACGTCGAGCCCCGGAGCGGGCTCCGCCTCGGTGTCGAGCGTCGGCGGCAGACCGGGCTCCGCGGGCAGCGGAGGTAGGGCGGGCAGCGGCGGGAGGATGGCGCCGTCCGCGTACGCCTCCGCGGCGTCGACGCCCGCTGGACCGGCTTCCTGGGCGTCTTCCGGCGCCTCCGGTGTCTCGGCCCTCGAAGCGCTGCGCGCCTGCAACTCGTCGAGCAGCACCCGCTCCCCGCGCCCCCGCATCAACAGCAGCACGAACGGGTCCTCATCGAGAAGACGCGCCACCTGGTAGCAGAGTGCGGCCGTGTGCCCGCAGTGGTCCCATGCCTCACAGTCGCACTCGGGCTCCAGATCGCCGATGCCGGGCAGGAGTTCGACGCCCGCCGCCGCGGAATCCTCCACCAGGTGCGGCGGCATGTCCCGGTCCAGGAGCGCGGCGATGTGCCCGGCCCGCTCGATGGCCATCTCCAGGAAGCGGTCCCAGTCCTCCGGGCTCAACTCCTGGAGCAGGACATCGGAACGGTGCGGTGTGCCGTCCCGGTCCTTGACCACTGCCGTGATGCGGCCAGGGCGTACGGAAACCGCGCCCACCGCACCCGCGCGCGCGAGCCTGCGGCCGGACTTCAGCTGCTGCAGGTCCAGAGCGGTGTCCTCGAGTGCCTTCAACCAGGCCTGACCCCACCAGCTCTGAGCGAAGCCCCGTCCGTGGGCGGGAGGCAACGCCGCGAACGTGCGCTCCTGCTCCGGCGCGCCCCCGCGCTCGTCGTCCGCGTGATCGTACGTGTCGTCATGGATGTCACTCATCGTGTGCCCCCTCGCAGCTCCACCAGATCCGACAGTTCGGCATCGGTCAGCTCGGTGAGAGCGGCCTCGCCCGACCCGAGGACGGCGTCCGCCAACTCCTGCTTGCGCAGCAGCATGTCGGCGATGCGGTCCTCGATGGTCCCCTCCGCGATCAGCCGGTGCACCTGCACCGGCTGCGTCTGCCCGATGCGGTACGCGCGGTCGGTGGCCTGCGCCTCCACAGCGGGGTTCCACCAACGGTCGTAGTGCACCACATGCTCGGCACGGGTCAGGTTCAAGCCCGTTCCCGCAGCCTTCAGAGACAACAGGAAGACGGGCACGTCGCCGTCCTGGAAGCGCTGCACCATGGCTTCCCGCTGCGCCACAGGGGTACCCCCGTGCAGGAACTGCGAGGGAACTCCGCGCGCCGACAGATGCTGCTCGATGAGGCGCGCCATCTGCACGTACTGCGTGAAGACGAGCACGCTCGCGTCCTCGGCGAGGATCGTGTCGAGCAACTCGTCGAGCAGCTCCAGCTTTCCGGAGCGGCCCGGGATCCGGGGCTCGTCCTCCTTGAGGTACTGCGCGGGGTGGTTGCAGATCTGCTTGAGCCCGGTGAGGAGCTTGACGATCAGGCCCCTGCGCGCGATCCCGTCGGAGCCGGAGATATCTGCGAGCGTCTCCCGCACGACTGCTTCGTAGAGGCCCGTTTGTTCCGCGCTGAGCGAGACGGCACGGTCGGTCTCCGTTTTCGGCGGCAGCTCGGGCGCGATGCCCGGATCCGACTTGCGGCGACGCAAGAGGAACGGCCGCACGAGCTGTCCGAGCCGTTCGGCAGCGGCGGGATCGGTACCGCCCTCAACGGCCTGGGCATAGCGAGTACGGAAGGTGCCGAGCCTGCCGAGCAGGCCAGGCGTCGTCCAGTCGAGGATGGCCCACAGCTCGGAGAGGTTGTTCTCCACGGGCGTGCCGGTGAGTGCCACGCGCGCGCGTGCGGCGATGGTCCGCAGCTGCTTCGCTGTTGCCGAGTACGGATTCTTGACGTGCTGTGCTTCGTCGGCGACGACCATGCCCCAGGAGGTCTGTCCGAGTCTCTCCGCGTCGAGCCGCATGGTGCCGTAGGTGGTGAGGACGAACTCGCCGTTCACCAGGTCATCGAGGCTGCGCTGGGAACCGTGGAAGCGGCGTACGCGGGTGCCCGGCGCGAACTTCTCGATCTCGCGCTGCCAGTTGCCCATCAGTGACGTCGGGCAGACGACCAGCGTGGGCCCTGCGGACTCCTCCTGGGTCTGGCGGTGCAGATGCAAGGAGATCAGTGTGATCGTCTTGCCAAGTCCCATGTCGTCGGCAAGACAGCCACCGAGGCCGAGTGATGTCATCCGCGCCAACCAGTTCAGGCCGCGCAGCTGGTAGTCGCGCAACTCGGCAGCAAGCGCCTCGGGTTGCCCCACGGGCTCCATGCCCTCCGGGTCGGCGAGCCGCTCGCGCAAGGTGGCGAGCCAGCCCGTCGGCTGTACGTCGACTCGCTGACCCCCGACCTCGGCGGTGCCCGTCAGCGCGGCCCCTAGGGCATCGATGGGGGTGACCTTGTGGTCCTGCTGGTCGCGGGCGCGCCGGATCTCGGAAGGGTCGACCAGTACCCACTGGTCACGCAGGCGCACCACCGGGCGGTTGGACTCCGCGAGGGTGTCCAGCTCTGCCCGGGTGAGCTGCTGATCGCCCAATGCGAAACGCCAGTTGAAGGCGAGGAGGGCATCGGCCGAGAGGAAGGACGGCGTGTCCGAGGAGAGCTTGTGCGGGCCCTTGCGGTCGTCCTCGTCGTCGTCCGCCGGGCCGATGACCGCGTGTGCGGTGAGATTGCGCGCCAGCTCTTTGGGCCAGTGCACGTCGACGCCCGCGGCCGCCAGCATGCGGGCGCCCTCGCTGAGGAGCGCGGTGACGTCCTCGTCGGCCAGCTCGATCGCGTCGGGGACGGTGGCCGACAGCAGCGGGGCGAGCGGCGGCCACGCGCGCGTGGCACGACGCAGCGCGAGCAGTGCATCCATGCGCGCACGCGGCCCGAAGGCCTGGCCCGAGGCGCCGGACCCGGCCCACACCTCGGCGGCATCCGCGACGAGCGAGGGATCACTGACACTGTGCAACTGCAGCACGGCACGGAAGGGCAGCCGCGTGCCGTCTTCGGCGACCGTGGCGAGACCGGGAATCTCTAGGCGCAGCGAGATACGCACTCCGGCGTCGTGTCCGGCAGCGACGTCCAGCGCCCAGTCGCGCTGCTCCGGCACGTGCTGGGGTTCAGCGGAGGCGAAGACACGTCCGCCCGAGGCCAGTGGCGCGGCGGCGGAGCGGGGGAGCGTGTCGGCCACGGCGTCGAGGAATTGGCGCAGCAAATGCTCGGGCTCGGGCAGTCGCAGCGGCAGGGTGTCGCCTAGCGGCAGTGCGTGGGCGGCCGGTGGCATCGCCGCGGCCAACTCCCGCAGCCGCTCCAGGTCCTCGGAGCTCAGCGGGCCGGTACGCCACGCATCGTGATCGCTGACGGTCAGTCCCGGCAACAGCAGACCGCGAGCCGCCAGTTGAAGGGCCAGAACCCCTGCCGTCCCCCAGAACGCGCCCGTCGGATGCGTCTCCGTAGTGGCACGCCCGCGCGTGAGGACCGGTAGAGCGGCGCGGACGGGAACCAGCACTGCGGGCACGGTCGCGAGCTCGACGCCGTCATCCCCCGGCACGACGAGGGTCAGTGCTTCATGGTCACCGGCAGCCGTGGCAGGGGGCTCGGTGCCGTCGGTGCGCCAGAACGCAACGCGTCCGTCGCGAGGCGGGTCGGCAGGCACGAAGAGAACGGAACAGCGGGACAGTTCGGAGATCTCGGAGGGGGACACGACAGGGAGCCTGTGCACAGCGATGGCGCATTCCTCAAACTTGACTACTGAGACCGGAGCGGCTGAATGTACAGCACGTCGGGGCTTTCACGGGAGTGATTCGGTGGTGATTCAGGTCACTTCGTATCGGGGGGTGTAGCCAGCCCCCCTGTCGGGCGGTGCTGTCCCCCGGTGAGACACGGGTGGTGCCGCCATGGTTGCCCAAGGTCACCGATCCGTACGTTTTATCAGGTCAGCCCGTCGTCATGAAGACCGGAGACCCACCATGTCCCAGGCCGCCGCGGTAGCGGAACGCTCCCCAGCCAGCACTGGCAAAAAGAGTGCCGGAAGTGATTTCGCCCCTCTGCTGCGCACGGTCAAGGAACAGGGCCTCCTGGACCGGCGCATCGGTTGGTACACGCGAACCATCGCGATCAACGCCTTCGCGCTGGCGGCTGTGGGCGTGGGGATGTTCCTTCTAGGCGCCTCGTGGTGGGTGTTGCTGCTCGCCCCGGTGCTGTCCGTCCTGTGTGCACGGACGGCGTTCATTGGTCATGACGCGGGCCATTCGCAGGTATCGGCGAACCGGTCAGTCGGTCGCGCCATCGGCCTCGTGCACGGCAATCTCCTGCTCGGGATGAGCTCGGCCTGGTGGAACGACAAACACAACAGACACCACGCCAACCCCAACCACGTCGACAAGGACCCCGACGTCGCCGCGAACGTCCTCGTGTGGACCAGTAGGCAGGCCAAGGTCCGGGAAGGCTTCCAGCGTTGGCTCACTCGCAACCAGTCCTGGCTCTTCTTCCCGCTGACGCTCCTCCAGGGCGTCGCCATGAAGATCTACGGTTTCCAGGATCTGCGGCGCCAGGCCTCGCGTGAACGCGTGGTGGAAGGCCTTCTGCTGGTCGCGCACCTCGTGGGCTACACGACGCTGCTCCTCACCGCCATGCCCCTCGGTCACGCCATCGCCTTCGCCGCGGTCCACCAGGCACTGTTCGGCCTGCACCTCGGGCTGGCTTTCGCGCCCAACCACAAGGGCATGGAAATGCCGGACCCGAACGGCGAACGGTGGGGGCACCTGCAGCGCCAGGTGCTGACCTCCCGCAACGTCCGCGGTGGTCCGGTGACCGACTGGTTCCTCGGCGGCCTCAACTACCAGATCGAGCACCATCTGTTTCCGAGCATGCCGCGGCCCCACCTGCGCCTCGCCCAGCCTGTCGTGCGCGCCCACTGCGCCGCTGTGGGCATGCCCTATGCAGAGGCTGGATTCGTCGACTCCTACCGGCAGGTTCTGCGGCACATGTATGAAGTCGGCGAGCCGCTCCGGGTCGAGTAGGCCGGAGGGCGTCGATCGAGCAGCTCAACACTCGGGTCCGAGCAGGTCAGGGACCAGTAGGGGGTGAGTCTCAGGGGTCTCTCAGGGTCGCGACCAGGAACCGAAGGGGAGCGGTTCCCGTTCTCCAAGAAAGAGAGCGGCACACGCCGCGAAGGAGGCGACGCACATGTCGAAGAAGGCGAAGATCGCCGCAGGTGGTGTGGCGGCCGGAATCATTCTGCTGTTCTGGTTGCCCTGGTGGGCCACGCTCCTGCTCGTGCTCGGAGTCCCCGCGGCCGCCTATCTCACGCTCGACTCGGGCCAGCGGCGCCGACTGCGCCGTGTCACACGCAAGGAGATAGGCCACTGAGCTTTGGAGTCGGCGCCCGGCCGTTCGGGAGGGTGAGAGCGACGGGCCATCCGTCAGCCGACTCAGGAAGGGCGCACCGCCATCTTGTCGAGGGCCTCCAAGAGCGAGGGAAGCTCGGGCCCACGGCCCACCGGAAGCACCTCTCCCGGCTCCTCGTCCAGCAGCACGAACGCGATGTCGTCGGTCCTGGCGACCAGTGACCAGCCAGGCCCGTCGGCGCGCAAAGTACGTGCGTGACCCGAGGCGAAGGCCGACCGCACACGGCCCAGGGGCGGCGGCGTGTCCACATAGGCGCGCGCTTCTGCCAGGACATGCCTGACACCGGTAAGAGGTGCTGCCCCAGCGTCTGCTGGGGGTGTCTCCTGGGTGCCGTCCGTCGCGAAGTCGCCGTCGTCGATCTGCCCCCGCCAGGCCGCCCACTGCAGGGCTATCTCGTCCGCTCCGAGCCGCCGCTGGGCCGGACCCCAGGCCCCGGCTTCCGGTGGTGCGAGCGGAGGTCGGCCCGCGTCGTGGGGTTCCGGGTCGTGTGGAGCAGGCACTCCTGGAGCCGCCACCGCGACCGCGAGGGGCCAGCCGGGCAGCGCGGTGACCACGGTGCGTTCATCGGGGGACAGGTCGTACTCCATGCCGCAGTCCCACGAGGCGATCGCCACGGCCACGAGCGACACATCGTCGACGACGACCGTCCAGCGCGCGCCCTCGCCGTCCTGACCGAGCACCAGTCCGTACCCGGCGGCGAGCGGCGCCAGATCCAGCGTCGCGCAGGCCTCCGGATAGTCGTCGCCCAGCACGCTGGGGAACTTCGCGGGGGTCAGCAGTACCGCCGTGAGGACATACAGCGCGTCGTCATCGGCGGCGACAGCGTCGTCCGTCCCGGCCATGCCAGCCTCCCCATCGCTTCACCCGTCGGCGCACCCTAACCACTGGCCACAGAGATCGTCGAGAGGGGGATGACCTGGAAAATCACCAGCGGACCGCCTTGAACGACGTGCACGCGACGGAAGCGGGCTCAAGCGGCGGGCAGTCCGAGGAGCAAACGGGCCACATCCCGTGGTGACTCGTTACGTTCGCGCGCAAGGGCTATGACAGCCCGGCACGCGAGCTCATTGACACCGAAGGACAGCGCCTCCGGAGAGACCCATCCCCGTGCTTCGTCCATCTTGGGTTGATCGTCCTCGGCAGATGCCGCCACGTAGACGGCGGCCGCTTCGAAGAGGTTGTGGGGGCGCCCTTGCCTCTGAGGGCCGCGCACGGCCCCGTCCTCGACCGTTGGGGGCTTATCGGCTCGCCAGAACTTTCGGAGTGCGTCAAACATGTGGTCTACCTTCCCCCGGGAGCGTGCCCACCACCGTTGATCCCTGCATCTGCCGTTCGCCAACGTAGAGTTAGTGCTCCGGTGGCAGAAGGGGGACCGCGCGGTGAAGCGTTTCGAGCGACTCGAGCAGATCAGGCGCCTCGATCCGGAGCGGGACTTCCTCGAGATCTACCGGCTCACCACGACGTTCGAGTTTCCGTGGGACTATACGCGCGCACTAGAACTCGCGCTCTACCGCACGTACGCGGTGCCCAGCATCGGTCGACTGCTCGCGCAGACAGCAGAACTGACGGGTCGTACGCAGAAGCGGTACGACGACACTGCCCTTCTGCTCGACACCGTCGTGGAACACGGTTTCGCAAGCGATGAGGGCCGCACCGCCATCCGTCGCATCAACCAGATGCACCGCAGCTACGACATCAGCAACGACGACATGCGATACGTGCTGTGCACGTTCGTGGTGGTGCCGAAGCGGTGGATCGACACCTACGGATGGCGCAGGCTCTCACGTCACGAGTCGGCCGCCGCTGCCGTGTACTACCGCACCCTCGGGCGGCACATGGGCATCGCGGAGATTCCGGGCTCCTACGAAGAGTTCGAGAAGTGTCTCGATGACTACGAAGAGGCCAACTTTGGCTGGGACCAAGGGGCTCGTGGCGTGTCCGACGCGACCCTGGACCTGATGGCCTCGTGGTACCCGAGCCCGCTGGCGCCCATGCTGCGAAAGGCGACTGTCGCGCTGCTGGACGAGCCCTTGCTGCGGGCGTTCCGATACGAAGAGCCGGAACCTGTCACCCGCTCGCTGGTTCGGGGCGCGGTGCGGTTGCGGGGGCGCGTGGTGCGCCTCATGCCGCCGCGCCGGACGCCGCACTACGCACGGCAGAATCGGGAGATCAAGGGCTACCCCGACGGGTACGAGGTTGCCGAGCTCGGTTCGTTCCCCGTGCCGGGCGTTCGCGGGTGCCCGGTGCCGCACAAGGGTGGATCAGCGACGACTCCCGTCGAGTGACACCAAGGTGGCCCGCAGCCAGGTGAGTTCGGCCTGGCTCGTCGCGCGCGCGATCGTGAGGATCCCGCGCCGGAAGGGGTCGTCGAGCTCCTCCGCGCTCATGGGGCGGTCGCCGTCGTAGAAGAAGCTGGCCGGCTCCTCTAGGAAGGCTAGGCGCTGCCGCAGCACCCCCGCTTGTGCCCTTGCGTCGTCGAGGTGGCGCAGGAAGGCGAGCAGCGTGAACCAGCGGTTCTCGTCCGTGATGTCCCCCCGTGCCGGTTCCGCGAGCCGCTTGTGCAACTCCTGCCTTCCGGCCGAAGTGAGGGTCAGGACGTGGCGCGGCGCGGCCACGGCGCCGGGCTGAGTCTCCCTGGCCAGCAGGCCGGCCTTCTCGAGTCGTTTGATGGCGGGGTACAGCGTGCTCTCCGCGACAGGGCGCACGTGCCCGGTCAGTGCGGTGATGCGTTTGCGCAGTTCATAGCCGTGCAGGGCGGCGTCGTAGAGGAATCCGAGGATGGCCAGTTCGAGCATGGACTGCATTCTGCCGCATCCGGCCTTCTCGCCCGCTGTACCCCTGATGCGCAATACATCGTTACCGATGTATTGTCTCCGGAGTCCGCTCACGGCGGGCGAGGTGGACGACGTGACGAGGGAACGGGGTAGGCGATGAAGGAGGCGCGGTTCGATGTGCGAGGCAGCCGTGTGCGGTGGACCGAGGCGGACGGGGACGGACCGGCGCGGGTCTACGTTCACGGCCTCGGAGCGGCGTCGACGGTCTACCACGCGCACATAGCCGCCAGGCCCGAACTGGCAGGCAGGCGCTCACTGTTCGTGGATCTTCCCGGACACGGCCTCAGTGACCGGCCCGCCGACTTCGCCTACTCCTTGGAAAGCCACGCCGACGCATTGGCCGCCGTCCTCGACGAGGCTCGGGTGGTCGGGGCGGAGATCGTCGCGCACAGCATGGGCGGCTCCGTGGCCATCGTGCTCGCGCACCGGCGCCCCGAGCTGGTGACCAGGCTGGTCCTCACGGAGGCCAACCTCGATCCGAATCCTCCCGCCACGGCGGGCAGCAGCGGCATCGCCGCCTACACGGAGGAGGACTTCGTCGCCCGTGGGTACGAGCGCGTGCTCGAGGAGATCGGTGCCACCTGGGCGGCCACCATGCGCCTCGCGGACCCTCTGGCACTCCATCGCAGCGCTGCCGGACTCGTCGCGGGAACTCGCCCGACCATGCGTCGATTGCTCATGGAACTTCCCGTCGGCCGCGTCTACTTGCAGGGTGCTTCGAGCGGGGAACTCGCCGGGTACGACGAACTGACGGCTTCAGGAGTGCGCGTGGTGACCGTGCCGGGAGCGGGACACAACGTCATGTTCGACAACCCGGATGCTTTCGGCGCCGCGATCGCCGGTTGCCTCTGACAGGCCGGTCGGACCTGCCCGGCCTGTCGCCTGTCGCCGGGGAGTGGGTTCAGTCCTGGCGTACCGCCAGGGCGAGGAAGCGGGCGTCCTCGTCGACGTACGAGGTCATGCGCCAGCCGGACTCGGCAAGCAGCGGCCCGAGGTTGCCCTCCGCCCGCAGGTCGTCCGGAGTGATCTGCCGCCCCTGACGCGCCGCGAGCGCCGCCCTGCCGATGGGGTGGAAGAGCGCGAGCTGCCCTCCAGGGCGCACGACTCGCCGCAATTCCCTGAGGTTCTCCGCGGGATCGGGCAGATGCGAAATCAGCCCGGCGCCGAACACGGCGTCGACTGACTGCGCGCGCAGCGGCAGATGGGCCACGTCGGCGAGCAGGAGCTGCCCGTCGAAGCCCCTGCCCGCTTGTGTCGCGGCTTCCAGCATGGCCGGTGTCAGGTCGGCGCCGAGAACCACGCCCGAGGGGCCTACGGCCTCCCTGAGCGCCGGCAAAGCCCGCCCCGTCCCGCACCCGGCGTCGAGCACGGCGGAGCCGGCGCTGAGGGCGAGTTCGGCGACGGCGGCCCGGTAGGCGGGCCCGTCATCAGGGAAACGGGTGTCCCAGTCGGCCGCGCGGGCCGTGAAGAACTCTTGGACCTGCGTGTGGTCGTCGCTCATACGACCCATGATCCCGCAAAGTGCCGCACGTGCGTTGGGTGCACTCGTTCGAGCGTGACGCGATCGTTCAGGGTCGTCTCTCTGTCACATTGCAGCAGCTTTCGAAATGCGCCCCCGTCGTGCGCCCTGGGTCGGACTAGCGTCCCGGGGCCATGGGACACCTGGACCACGCCACCTTCGGCTGGCTGACCCCCGTGCTGTCGTACGCGATGGCCTGTATCGGCGCCGCACTCGGTCTGCGCTGCACCGTCCGTGCGCTGGGCACCTCAGGCCGGTCGCGGCGGAACTGGCTGATCACCGCCGCCTCCGCCATCGGCTCCGGAATCTGGACGATGCACTTCGTCGCCATGCTCGGCTTCGGCGTCACCGGCACGGAGATCCGCTACAACGTGCCCCTGACGTTCCTGAGTCTTCTGGTCGCGATGGCCGTCGTCGGCGCGGGCATCTTCGCCGTGGGATACGGCCGCGATCGAGGAAGCGCCCTGGCGCTGGGCGGGCTCACCACAGGGCTCGGCGTCGCAAGCATGCACTACCTCGGCATGGCTGCGCTGCGCCTGCACGGTGAAGTGCGGTACGACCCCGTACTCGTCGGGCTCTCCGTAGTCATCGCGGTCGTCGCGGCGACCGCAGCGCTGTGGGCCGGCCTCAACATCAAGTCACCACTCGCGGTCGTCGTGGCATCCCTGGTCATGGGCGGGGCGGTGACGAGCATGCACTACACCGGAATGCTCGCGGTGAGCGTGCGGGTGACGCCCTCCGATGCCGCCCTGCCCGGAGCCGCCACGATGCAGTTCATCTTTCCCCTCGCAGTCGGCCTCGGTTCCTACCTCTTCCTGACCTCGGCCTTCGTCGCGCTGTCCCCGACCAAGGGAGAGCGCGAGGCCTCCGTTTCGGCCCAGCGACCGGTGGACGGTGTCGCTTCTTAAAGAGGCCCCCGGATACGGCCGGGACACCCCACCCAACCCAACCCAACCGAGCGAGGAGGCCATGGACACCACCCGAAGCACCCCCGAGCCAGCCGCAGGCACCGCACCTTGGCCTCAACCTCCGGAGCAACCGACACGTGGCCGCCGCGCCCACGCGGGCCCGCCGGCCGAAGAACACCCGGACCAGGAGGACAGGTCCGTGGAACTCCCGACGAACAGGGCGTCCACGCACGCGGGGTGGTGGAGGCCCCGTCCACGTACGGTGCGAGCCAAGATCGTGTGTCTGCTGATGGTGCCCGTCGTCTCGCTGCTCGCCCTGTGGGGGTACGCGACCGTCACCACGGCGCAGGACGTGGCACGCCTTCGGCAGGTGCAGCGCGCCGACACCGACGTGCGCGGCCCGATCGAGACGGCCGTCACCGCGCTCCAAGCCGAACGCGCCGCCGCGGTACGCCAGGCGGCCGAACCCGGAGGCGACCGCAGGGATGCGCTGGAGCGGCAGGCGAGAAGGACCGACCGGGCCGTGGCCGCACTGCGTCTGGGTGACAAACAGACCGTCGCCGAAGGAGCAGGGTTCCCCGAAGGGGTGGCCGACCGGCTGGAAGCATTCGTGGCCGGAGCCGAAGAGCTGCGGTCCCTGCGGACCGAAGTGCTGGACCGTCGTACGGGCTGGGACACGGCGTACGGCCAGTACACGAGGACGATCTCCCAGGCCTTTGCAGTAGCTGGTGCCCTGACCGGCCTGCAGGAAGCCGGTCAGGGATCCCACGCGCGCGTGCTGCTCGAATTCTCCAGGGCGGGCGAAATGCTGGCCCGTGAGGACGCCGTGCTTGCCGCGGCCCGGCAGACCGGCGGCCTGGACGGCGAACGGCTCCGGCTGTTCACCGGCGCCGTCGACACCCGCAGGACCCTGACCGAAACAGCGGTCGCGGACTTGCGCGGCCCGGAGCGAGCGGCCTGGCGCGAACTTGAGGACGGAAGTGCATACGGGAACGTTCGCGCAGCCGAGGACAAGGTCCTCGTGGCCCAGCCCGGCCGGAAGGCCCTGGCCGCGGCTTCGGTGACGACCTGGGACGGGGCCTACGCAGCGGTGCGGGACGGCCTCCACGCGATCAAGAAGGGGGCGGACCGAGGCGCTGCGGACCGTGCCGACCCCTTCACGCACGGAGTGCTCACCCCAGCAGGTGCCGCGGTCCTCCTCGGACTGGTCGCCGTCGCCGGCTCACTCGTCATCTCCGTACGCATCGGGCGAGGCCTGGTCGTCGAACTCGTGTGCCTTCGCAACGGAGCCCTTGAAATCGCGCGCCGCAAACTCCCGCACGCCATGCGACGGCTGCGCGCGGGCGAAGAGATCGAGATCCGTGCCGAGGCGCCGCCGGGTCCACCTGCGGAGGACGAGATCGGGCAGGTCACCGAGGCCCTCGGCACGGTCCATCGCGCGGCTTTGCGCGCCGCGATCGAGCGTGCGGAGCTCGCAAGCGGCGTCTCCGGAGTGTTCGTCAATCTGGCGCGGAGGACCCAGGTACTCGTCCACCGTCAGCTCACCCTCCTCGACAGCATGGAGCGCAGGGCCGACGACCCGAACGAGCTCAGCGACCTCTTCCGGCTGGACCATCTGACCACCAGGATGAGGCGCCACGCGGAGAGCCTGATCATCCTCTCCGGAGCCGCGCCCGGCCGCGCCTGGCGGATGCCAGTCTCCCTGACGAATGTCGTGCGCGCGGCAGTCTCCGAAGTCGAGGACTACGCGCGCGTGGAGGTACGACAACTCCCCGCGGCATCGGTCCTGGGAACCGGGGTGGCCGACCTCACCCACCTCTTGGCCGAACTCGTCGAGAACGCCGCCCAGTTCTCGCCTCCACACACCAAAGTGCGGGTCAGCGGCGAGCCGGTGGGCAACGGCTATGCCTTGGAGATCGAGGACCGCGGGCTCGGCATGGGCAAGGAGATGCTCGTCGAGGCCAATCGTCGTGTCGAGCAGTCCGAGGCGCTCGACCTGTTCGACAGCGACCAACTCGGCCTCTTCGTGGTCAGCAGGCTCGCGGCGCACCACGACATCAAGGTGCATCTGCGTACGTCCCCCTATGGAGGGACCACTGCGGTCGTGCTGCTGCCCACAGCCCTCCTGCACAGTGGCACGGCGGAGAGCCAAGACGCCCACAACGGGGAGGCCCGCCCATTGGCGCGTGGTGCTGCCCTGGCCAAGGAGCACGCGCGCGTGCAGGGAGCAACAGGCCAACACATGAATGCCGACGCCATTCCGCACACCTCCTCCCGTCCCGTTCTGGCCGCCGCGGTCGAGCCCCCGCCACTGCCCGGCGTCACCACTTTGCGGTTGCACCACGGCCGGGACGCCGCCGACAATCCGGGCGCACCGCCCACGCACAACGATGCGCTCGACGTCGCGGGCGCCGATGTACAGGACACCTCGCAGGACGGTTCGAGTGCACTACCGCGCCGAGTGCGCCAGGCGAGCCTCGCCCCTCAGCTGCGCGAACCCCACCCCTCGAACGTCGGCGGCGAGGCAGCGGGCGCCGAGCGGGACGAGCGCAGCCCGGAGCAGGTGCGCGACCGGATGACGGCATACCGCAACGGCTGGGCGCGCGGGGGCGGCCGGCTCCCGGGCACCGGCGGCTCGGCCCCCACGCCTTCGGGACCCGTACCGGGCAGCGACAGCATCGAAGGAGACCCTGCATGATCCAGGACCAGAGCATCCCCACCGGACGGACCGGCGAACTCGACTGGCTGCTGGACGACTTGGTGCTGCGCGTCGGCGAGGTGCGGCACGCGGTGGTGCTGTCCAACGACGGACTCCCGGTCGGCGCGTCGACCGCCCTCAGCCGCGAGGACGCCGAGCACCTCGCTGCCGTCGCCTCGGGCTTCCACAGCCTGGCCAAGGGCGCAGGCCGACACTTCGGTGCGGGAGGCGTGCGCCAGACCATGGTCGAGATGGATGACGCCTTCCTGTTCGTGGCGGCCGCGGGCGACGGCTCCTGCCTCGCCGTCCTGACCGCCGTGACGGCCGACATCGGCCTAGTGGCGTACGAGATGGCCCGCATGGTCAAACGGGTGGGTGAGCACCTCAGCGCTCCGGCGCGCTTCGCTGAGCAACCACCGACCGGATGACCGGGGGTCGGTGGTACCCATGACCGAGGACACGAAAGGCGTCTCGGAGCAGCCGGGCAGCCAGTGGTACGACAACGAAGCCGGTCCGCTTGTCCGGCCCTACGCGATGACGGGTGGACGGACCAAGCCGGGACCCCGCGGAGTCCGCTTCGACCTGATCGCCCTCGTGACGCTGGACGACAGTGCTCCGGGGCCCGGTGACAGCACGGCACTCGGCCCCGAACACCGGGCGCTGATCGAACTGTGTCGCGCCGAGACGCAGTCCGTCGCCGAGCTCGCCGCGGGTGCGGATCTGCCCGTAGGCGTGGTCAGGGTGCTCCTCGGCGACCTCCTGGAAATGGGCTGCGTCAAAGTCAGCCGACCCGTGCCGCCCGCACAGCTTCCCGACGAAAAGATTCTCCGAGAGGTGATCGATGGGCTCCGAGCACTCTGACGCCGTGGAGGCCGAGACGACGGCCCTGACGCTGAAGATTCTGGTCGCGGGCGGCTTCGGGGTGGGCAAGACCACCCTGGTGGGCGCGGTGAGCGAGATCCGCCCGCTGCGCACCGAAGAACTGCTGAGCGAGGTGGGCCAGTCGGTGGACGACACCGAGGGGGTCGACCGGAAGACCACGACGACCGTGGCCATGGACTTCGGCCGTATCACCATCCGATCCGGCTTGTCGCTGTACTTGTTCGGCACTCCGGGCCAGGACCGGTTCTGGTTCCTGTGGGACGAGCTGTCACAAGGCGCCCTCGGTGCCGTGGTCCTCGCGGACACCCGGCGGCTCGAGGACTGCTTCCCCGCCGTGGACTACTTCGAGCACCGACGCATCCCGTTCGTCGTGGCGGTCAACTGCTTCGCGAACGCGCGTACGTACGGGGCGCAAGACGTGTCACGAGCCTTGGACCTCGACCGCGGAACGCCCGTGGTGCTGTGCGACGCCCGCGATCGCGATTCGGGGAAGGAGGTGCTGATACGGCTGGTCGAGTACGCCGGGCGGTTCCACACAGCCCGGCTGCTCGACTCCGTCGGATGAGCCATCAGGGGACGAGCAGCGGGCGCATCAGCCGTACCTTGGCGAAGCCGGTGGCCTGGGTTCGTCAGTCGGAGACCCCGGCATACGCCAGCACCTTGTCGATTCGCATGCGGACCAGGAGTTCTCCCGGGACGCCATTGCGTTTGCCGAACTCCTCGGCGCGGTCCTCGCCCATGTAGCGTGCGGCGATCCGACCGGCCCACTGCTGGACCTGGTCGATGTCCTCGCTCAGCTCAGCGTGCCCCTGCAGCACGACGAAGGCGAACGGCGGCTGATCGTCGTCGACGCAGAGGGCCACACGCCTGTCCCGAGCGAGGTTGCGGCCCTTGACGGTTGCACTGCCGGTGTTGAAGACCAGGTCGTCCCCGTCGAGGAGGAACCAGATCGGCGCGATGTGCGGGCTGCCGTCCGCCCGGACGGTCGAGAGCTTGCCGGTACGGGTGCCGTGTGAGACGAAAGCCCGCCATTGGTCATCGGTCATCTTCTGTGCCATGTCCTCATCATGCTTGCCGGGGCGCCGGTCGTGGGGAAGGCTGGCAGGTCAGGTCCTCCAGCCAGGGGGACAGGACACGGGGAGACAGGAACATGGGGCAGAGCATGGGGCTCGGCTGGCTGCTGGATGACCTGACCCAGCGGATGGAACACGTACGACACGCGTTGGTCCTGTCCAACGACGGCCTGGTGACCGGCGCGAGCTCGGACCTGAAGCGCGAGGACGCGGAACATCTGGCCGCGGTCTCGTCGGGGCTGCACAGCCTCGCCAAGGGGTCGGGCCGCCACTTCCACGCAGGGAACGTCCGCCAGACGATGATCGAGTTCGACGACGCGGTTCTCTTCGTCACCGCGGCGGGCGACGGTAGTTGTCTGTGCGTCCTGAGCTCGGCGGAGGCGGATATCGGCCAGGTCGCCTACGAGATGACGCTGCTCGTGAACCGCGTCGGAGAACACCTTGGCGTGGATGCCCGGCAGCCGGAGCGAACCCCGGTCGTGGACCTCTGACCTGCGCTGACGCTGTCACGTCAAGAGTTATCCACAGGCTCAGCGAGGATCGTGGTGGGCGGTCTACGGTTTTTCCCGAGAGCAATCACATCTCACGGGGGAGAACCACCATGACCGGTGACACCATCACGGATGACGTCGGGGCAATGACCGCCCGGCCGACCGTCACACCGAGCTGGGCAGCCAGAGAACTGGGTCTGAAGCGCGGGGAGTTCGACCTAGCCGTGATGCTCGGACGCATCCGCACGGTCGGGGAGACACCGGGCGGGCGGCGCCGCGTCACCCGAGAGGAGATCGACCGCCTGCGCGGGGGCGATGGCTGTGTCGAGGCCTTGCGCGAGGGCGTCAGAGCGGTGGGCACCGCGGAGGGCGCGGAGCTCATGCACATCACCTCGGCTCGCTTCACCCGCCTGGCCCGCGCCGGCTTCCTGACGCCCGTGAAGTTCTACCTCAACCGGTACCGGGCCGTCGTCTGGCTCTATCTCGCCGAGGAGCTGAAGCACTTCGCCGAATCCGAACTTCACGCCGCACTCCTCAAAGGACGCATGCCCGAGACGATGCGGGGGCGGCTCGAAGAAGGCCAGGACCTGCGAGCGCGCAACTGGCGGGGGCGGCACACCGGATTCCTGCTGCGCCAGTCGGAAGACGCATGGGAGCGAGCCGCGGCCATGGCTTCGCTGCTGGGCCCGGTCCAGATCGCGGAGATCGTCAGGGACCCCTACGAACGTGCGTATCTCAACCGGCTCAGGTCCGTGCCCCGCACTAGTCAGGGCGGACCGGACTCACCCGGGGCACACATCGTGGAGAGGATCATGACGGCGGACGATCCCGACGAAATCCGGTGGCTGCGCTCCAGCCTCCTGATCGGTCTCGTTCAGGCCCGCGCGGAACGCCCGGCGCCACGACCGACACCACGTGCCGCCCCTGAACCATCCGCCGCCACGACCGAATGGACGGCGCCAAGCGATGCCGCGGCGGCAGCCACAACCACAGCCCCATCCGCAGCCATGGGCAGGGCTCTGGCTTCCGCACCGGGTTCGGGTTCGGTGCAGGACTCGCGAGGCTTGATGAAGTGGCTGCGCCGACGGAGGACGTAGCCAGTCAGAGCCGCTCGATCCGCGACGGTGCCATTTACATCGTCGCGTCTAGATCCTTGGCGTACTCCTCGATGGCGGGACGGTAGCCCGCGATCTCCGGGTCTTTGGTCGTGGTGACGAGCAGCGTCAGGAGCAGTTCCATGGCGTCGTGTGTCCGGCCGGTGTTGTACAAGGCCATGGCCAGGAACGTCTTGAGCCCGCCGTCGTCGGGGAACTCGGCCGCCCCGTCCCTGAGGGTGGCGACGGCTTCCTCGTAGCGTCCCAGGATCCGGTAGGTGCTGCCCAGCCCCAGAAGTGCCCCGCGGCGGTCGTCGTCCGACAGCCCCGACCCGTCGAGCGCACGCTCGTAGTACGGCACCGCTTCGGCCTCCAGGCCCAGCGTGTCCTGGACCCACGCAGCCTGGTACGCCACCTCCGCATCCAGGGGAAGTTCCGAAGAGAGGGCGACGAGTCGCTCCCTGGCCTCCTCGCGCCGACCTGTCTCGCGAAGCCGCACGGCCTCCGACAACAGCCGATCCCTGTCCTGACCCGAAAGCCCGCTCAATTCCTCGTGCCCTTCAAAACCTGTACCCACACCTGACCCAGTGGCCACGCCTGTGTGCGCATCCGGAACCTTTCCCGAATCCGGAACTTATCCCGAACGGAGACACAGATGCCCGTCGAATACCGCTGTGCGCCTGCCCCGCGGTCGTCAGCCAGCCAGTTCGTCCTCGAGCCATGTACGTCCCCTGGTGCGAGCGGTGAGCCGCACGGTCCCCAGCCGCGAGGCGAGGCGCTCGGCCTCGGTGTGCACCGCGGCCCGCGCATCGGCGCCGACATCGTCGAGGAACCTGCACACGATCTCACCCGCGCTGTCCTGGGCCCAGCCGCCGACAATGCGGCCGTTCCACCAGAGGGACGGGCCGATGTTGCCGTTCCTGTCGAAGAGGCGCGGGCCGTGCTCCCCGAGAAACCAGCCACGGTGCTGCCAGCCCATCGGGGTGGAGTCGAGCGCCGGCAACAGGGCCGCCCAGGGAGCGGGAGGAGGCGTCTCCTCGATGTCGTCGGGAAGCAGCACCCCGGGGGCTCCGTCCAAGTCGACCTCAACGGGATGCAGTTCGGTGAGTGCCCGCTTCGTCTGGGTCTTGGTCCACCCGGCCCACCAGCGCAGATCATCCGCAGTAGCCGGACCAAACGCCCGAAGCCACCGTCGGGCAAGCTCCGTCTCGGCCGCCTGGGTGTTCCAGTCGGTGAGGCCGTCGGGAATCCAGTCCGTCAGCGGCGCCCAGCGGTACTGATGGGAAGTCCACGTGCCACGAGGCCTTGCACGCACCACACGTCCCTCGGCGGCGAGCAGCAGAAGGAGCCGACTGGCCAGCTTCTGCCGCCCCTCGTAGCTCTTGCCGCGCGACATGACCAGCTCGGTGGCCAACCGAGGGTCGTCGCTCGCAAGCTCGGCCGCCGTCGCCTCACCGCGCTTCTTGAGAGCCCGCAGTGCCACGTCCTCCGCCTGCGCGAGCCACGCCTCCACCCCGGCCGCGTCATCCGCCGCACCGGACTCGGCGAGCATCTTCAGGACGAGGCGGCGCTCCCGGGCGGCGACGGCACGAGAGCAGGCCGCTTGCAGCACCGGGGCCACATCCAGGGACGTCACGAAGACCGTGCGCCGCATCCCCATCAGACGGATAAGCGACCGGTCCTCGTACAGCGCGCGCTCCACATCCGCCACGCTGCCGTCCCGCATGCGCGCCCAGGCGCCGACGTAAACGGACGACGGATCCGTGCCGTGCAGTGCCAGCACAGACCGCGCCACCTCGACCGGATCATCCGACTTGGTGTCCGCCGTCAGCCGATGGCGCAGCGCCAGCCGGGCTCTCCGCTCCGCCACATCGATCCGTCGCATCGTGCTCCCCGTTCCGTGCCTGCGCCCGTCATGCTCCGGCTGTCGGACTGTCCATATGGCGCTCGCCGTACGGACGGAACAGCCCCTCCTGCACCACCGACACCAGGAGGCGTCCCTCGGTGTCGTAGATGCGGCCCCGGGCGAGGCCGCGGCCCCCCGTGACGATGGGGGATTCCTGGTCGTAGAGGAACCACTCGTCGGCGCGGAACGGACGGTGGAACCACATGGCGTGGTCGAGCGATGCCATGTCGAAGCCGCGGGGCCCCCAGAGCGGTTCGACCGGGATGCGGACAGCGTCCAGCAGCGTCATGTCGCTCGCGTAGGTCAGCGCGCAGGTGTGCACGAGCGGATCGTCGCCCAGGGGCCCCACGGCGCGCATCCACACCGCGCTGCGCGGCTCGGCGTCCTTGATCTCCTCGGCGGTCCAGCGCAGCCGGTCGACGTACCGGATGTCGAAGGGCTGGCGCCGTGCCATGCGTTCCAACTGCTCGGGGAGTGCGCCGAGGTGCTCCTTGATCTCCTCGGCGACCGTCGGCAGCGACTCCGGAGCGGGGGCCGCCAGACGCGGCGGCAGCTGGTGTTCGAAGGCGCCCTGTTCGGGCTGATGGAAGGAGGCGGTGAGGTTGAAGATGGTGCGGCCCTGCTGGACGGCGGTGACGCGGCGCGTGGTGAAGGAGCGCCCGTCCCTGACCCGTTCGACCTGGTACACGATCGGCACGCCCGGGCGGCCCGGGCGCAGGAAGTACGCGTGCAGCGAGTGCACCGGGCGGTCGCCCTCGGTGGTACGGCCCGCGGCCACCAGGGCCTGGCCTGCGACCTGCCCGCCGAACACGCGCTGCAAGGACTCGTTCGGGCTGCGGCCCCGGAAGATGTTGACCTCGATCTGCTCCAGGTCCAGCAGATCGACCAACTTGTCGGCGGGATTGTTCATGGCAGTTCCTCGACTCCTGTCCGGGGCACGCGGATCCTCGGGGCCCTCAGAGCTGGCCGACGTCCGTGACCCGGATGACGGCAAGGCCCTCCTCGTCGGAAGCGGCGAGATCGACCTCCGCGCTGATGCCCCAGTCATGGTCGCCGTTCGGGTCGGCGAAGGTCTGCCTGACGCGCCACAGACCGTGCTCGGGATCCTCCTCGATGAGCAGCAACTTGGGGCCGCGGGCGTCGGGACCGGTGCCGAGATCTTCGTACTCGTCCCAGTACTTGTCCATGGCCTCACCCCAGGCATCCGCGTCCCAGCCGGACTCCGCGTCCAGCGCGCCCAGCTCCTCGACGTGGTCGAGGGCGGCCAGCTCGACCCGGCGGAACAGCGCGTTGCGCACCAGGACGCGGAAGGCGCGCGCGTTGGCCGTGACTGGCTTGACCTGGTCGGCCTTCTCCTGGGCCTCCTCGGCCGTCATGACTTCGGGGTTGGCCAGCTGCTCCCACTCGTCGAGGAGGCTGGAGTCGACCTGCCGGACCATCTCGCCGAGCCAGGCGATCAGGTCTTCCAGGTCCTCGGACTTCAGATCGTCCGGGATGGTGTGTTCCAGGGCCTTGTACGCGCCTGCGAGGTAGCGCAGCACGATGCCCTCGGTGCGGGCGAGTTCGTAGAAGGACGTGAATTCCGTGAAGGTCATCGCCCGTTCGTACATGTCGCGGATGACCGACTTCGGGGACAGCGGATGGTCGCCGACCCACGGGTGGCTCGTGCGGTACGTGTTGTACGCGTGGAAGAGCAGCTCCTCCAGGGGCTTGGGGTACGTGATGTCCTGGAGCCGCTCCATGCGGTCCTCGTACTCGACGCCGTCCGCCTTCATCAGCGCCACGGCCTCGCCCCGCGCCTTGTTCTGCTGGGCCGCGAGGATCTGACGCGGGTCGTCGAGGGTGGACTCGACGACGGACACCATGTCAAGGGCGTAGGAGGGGGACTCGGGGTCGAGGACCTCGAAGGAGGCGAGGGCGAACGTCGACAGCGGCTGGTTGAGCGCGAAGTCCTGCTGCAGGTCGACGGTGAGGCGCACGATGCGGCCCGTGGAGTCCGGCTCGTCGAGCTTCTCCACGACACCGCCGTCGAGCAGGGAGCGGTAGATCGCGATGGCCCGACGAATGTGCCGGAGCTGCTGCTTGCGCGGCTCGTGGTTGTCTTCGAGGAGATGACGCATCGCTTCGAAGGCGTTGCCGGGCCGGGCGATCACGGACAGCAGCATGGTGTGCGTGACCCGGAAGCGGGAGTTCAGTGGCTCGGGCTCGGAGGCGATGAGCTTCTCGAAGGTGCTCTCGGACCAGGCGATGAAGCCGTCGGGCGCCTTCTTGCGGACCACCTTGCGGCGCTTCTTCGCGTCGTCGCCGGCCTTCGCCAGTGCCTTCTCGTTCTCGATGACGTGCTCGGGCGCCTGCGCGACCACGAAGCCCGCCGTGTCGAAGCCCGCTCGCCCTGCACGCCCGGCGATCTGATGGAACTCCCGCGCGCGCAGCGTGCGGACACGGGTGCCGTCGTACTTGGTGAGCGCGGTGAACAGCACGGTGCGGATTGGGACGTTGACGCCGACGCCCAGGGTGTCCGTGCCACAGATGACCTTGAGGAGACCGGCCTGTGCGAGCTTCTCCACCAGACGGCGGTACTTGGGCAGCATGCCCGCGTGGTGCACGCCGATGCCGTGCCGCACGTAGCGGGAGAGATTGCGGCCGAACTTGGTGGTGAAGCGGAAGTTGCCGATCAGGTCGGCGATCTTGTCCTTCTCCTCGCGCGTGCACATGTTGATGCTCATCAGCGACTGCGCACGTTCGACCGCCTGGGCCTGCGTGAAGTGCACGATGTAGACCGGCGCCTGCTTGGTTTCCAGGAGCTCGGTGAGCGTCTCGGTGATCGGCGTCAGACGGTACTCGTACGACAGCGGCACCGGGCGTGTCGCGGACCGCACGACCGAGGTGGGCCGGCCGGTGCGGCGCGTCAGGTCCTTCTCGAACATGGAGACGTCGCCGAGCGTCGCCGACATGAGGATGAACTGCGCCTGCGGAAGTTCGAGCAGCGGGATCTGCCAGGCCCAGCCGCGGTCCGGCTCGGCGTAGAAATGGAACTCGTCCATCACGACCTGGCCGATGTCGGCGTTCTTGCCGTCCCGCAAGGCAATGGAGGCGAGGACCTCGGCCGTGCAGCAGATGACGGGGGCGTCGGAGTTGACGGACGCGTCGCCCGTGAGCATGCCGACGTTCTCGGTGCCGAAGAGCTTGCACAGGTCGAAGAACTTCTCCGACACCAGAGCCTTGATGGGCGCCGTGTAGAAGGTGACCTTGTCCTGGGCGAGCGCCGTGAAGTGGGCCCCCGCCGCGACCAGACTCTTGCCGGAGCCGGTGGGCGTGGACAAGATCACGTTAGCCCCGGAGACCACCTCGATCAGCGCCTCCTCCTGGGCCGGGTAGAGAGTGATGCCCTGGTCCTCGGCCCACGACGAGAAGGCTTCGAAGAGGGCATCGGGGTCGGCGTCGGGCGGCAGCTGATCGATAAGGGTCACACCCCCATCTTGCCTTCCTTCCCACCCGATGAGGGAACCGGAGGTCCCTACGAAGATCATGAACGCTACGCTGTGTCGCCGACGGGGCGTCAGACCAATCGAAATGGGGCGGGCAACAACAATGATGGGACCGGCACACTCACTGTCGGGAGCGGCGGCCTGGCTAGGCGTCGGCGCTGCCGCAGCGGCCGCGGGGCACAGCATGCCTTGGCCGGTCCTTCTCGTAGGGGCGCTGATCTGCGCCGGAGCGGCGCTCGCGCCCGACCTCGACCACAAGTCGGCGACCATCTCCAGAGCTTTCGGGCCGCTTTCCCGCGGCCTGTGCGAGATCGTCGACAAGCTCTCGGCAGCCGTCTACAAGGCCACCCGCAAACAGGGGGACCCGCGTCGCTCGGGCGGGCACCGTACGCTCACGCACACCTGGCTGTGGGCGGTGCTGATCGGAGCGGGCGCCTCGGCTCTGGCGATCTTCGGCGGGCGCTGGGCGGTGCTGGCGATCCTCTTCGTCCACATGGTGCTCGCCATCGAAGGCCTGCTGTGGCGGGCCGCCCGCGGGTCGAGCAGCGATGTGCTCGTGTGGCTGCTCGCCGCGGCGAGCGCCTGGATCCTCGCCGGGATCCTGGACAAGCCGGGCAACGGCGCGGACTGGCTGTTCACCGAGCCCGGCCAGGAGTATCTGTGGCTGGGGCTGCCGATCGTGCTCGGCGCCCTGGTGCACGACATCGGGGACGCCCTGACCGTCTCCGGATGCCCGATCCTGTGGCCCATCCCCATCGGCCGCAAGCGCTGGTACCCGATCGGGCCGCCGAAGGTGCTGCGGTTCCGGGCCGGGAGCTGGATCGAGCTCAAGGTGCTGATGCCGGTGTTCATGCTGCTCGGGGGAGTGGGCGGCGCGGCCGCGCTCAACTTCATCTGAGGGGGCTCCCTCGCTGTAGGGAGCACCTTCGTCCGGAGGGCGGCCGCGTCGCTCGCGGCTCACGACGTGCCCGGCTGCTCACCGTGCCAGGAGTTCCAGAGCGCGGCGTAGGCGCCGTCGGCTTCGACGAGCTCCTCATGGGGACCCAGCTCGGTCACCAGGCCGTCCTGCATGACCGCCACGCGGTCCGCGTCGTGGGCCGTCTGCAGACGGTGGGCGATGGCGATGACGGTCCGTCCTTGGAGGACCGCGGCCAGAGCCCGCTCCGTGTGCCGTGCTGTCGTCGGGTCCAGCAGCGCGGTGGCTTCGTCGAGGATCAGTGTGTGCGGGTCGGCGAGCACGACTCGGGCCAGCGCCAATTGCTGGGCCTGCGCTCCGTGCAGCCGGTGGCCGCCGGGGCCAAGCTCCGTGTCGAGGCCGTCCGGCAGGCTCTCCGACCAGTCGGCGCCGACTGCGGTGAGGGCTGCTCCGAGCTCGGCGTCCGTGGCGGTCTCCGCCGCTATCAGGAGGTTGTCCCGGACGGTGCCGAGGAACACGTGGTGCTCCTGGGTGACGAGGACGACCTGCCTGCGCAGCCGGTCAGGGGGCAGATCGGCGATGGGCGCGCCACCGACGGTCACTGTTCCGCTGACGGGAGTGTCGATCCCTGCCAGGAGGCGGCTCAGGGTGCTCTTGCCCGCCCCCGAGGGCCCGACGATCGCGAGGCGCTCGCCGGGGCGCACGGAAAGGGTGACCCCGCGCAGGACATCGGCCCCGCGGTCGTAGGCGAAGCGCACTCCCTGAACCTCGAGGCGGTCGTTCTCGGGGGCGCCGACCAGGCCATCCGTGCTCGCGGCGATGGGCTCGGAGGGCTCGGACGGCCCCTTGGGGGCGGCTGCCAGGCCTTCGACGCGGGCGAAGGAGGCGCCGCTGCTCTGCAACTGTTCGACCTGCTGAAGGATCGTGTCCAAGGGCTGCGAGAGCTGCTGCAGGTACAGGGCCGCGGCGACCACCGTGCCGAGGCTCAGGGAACCCTGTTCGTGCAGCACTCCGCCGAGGAGCAGCACGGCGACGACGGGGATGGCGTACGAAATGTCGATGGAGGGGAACAGGACGCTGCGCAGGAACAGCGTCCGGTCGTGGGCGGTGACGCACCGCTCGATCTCGGCCTCGCTGTCCGCGACACGGCGCTCGCGCAGTTGCAGGGCCTCGACGGTGCGGGCTCCGGAAGCGGTGGCCGCGAGTACCTCCGCCAGTGCGGAGTGTGCCGCTCCCTGCTCGAGGTAGGCGGCGCGCGCACGCCGCAGGTACCAGCGCGTGGCGAACCAGATGCCGGTGAGGCCGAGCACACCGCAGACACCGAGCAGCGGGTCGAGGAGGAAGACCGCACCGAGGATGAACAGCGCCTGCACGGCCGCGACGAACACATCGGGGCCGGTGTCGCGCAGCATCTGTCCGGCGGTCGCCACGTCGGTGGTGCCGCGGGCCGTCAGATCGCCCGCACCGGCCCGTTCCACGACGGAGGCGGGGAGCGCCAGCGCCCGGTCGACGAACTGTTCACGAATGCGGGCGAGGGTCCGCTCGCCGAAGCGATGTGCGAGGTAGCGGGCGTGGCGTGCCAGGAGGAGCTGGGCGAGTGCGCCCGCCAGGATGCCCAGGGCGAGGCGGTCGACGGCATCGACGCCTCCGCCGTCCTTGACCGTATTGATGATGCGTCCGAGGAGCCAGGGACCCGTGAGGCCTGCCGCCGCCGCGAGCGCATTGAAGCCGATCATCGTGATGAAGGCACCGGTGTCCTGCCGGATCAGGTGGACGGCGGCGCGGCGGACCTGGCGGCGGTCGGCCACGGGCAGCTGCCCGGGGGCGGGGGATTCCGCGGCTGGGCCGCGGTGGGGCGACGTCATCGGAGGGCCTCATGAGTAGTCGGCTCGGCAGAAGGATGGGAGCGTGTCTGGCGTCGTGCTGTCTGCTGCTCCGCCGCGTGGTCGCCCTCGTCCGTGCCGCGCGACACCAGACGCCGGTAGTCCGGGTGATGCGCGAGGAGGTCGGCGTGACTGCCGACCGCGGCTACCCGGCCGTCGACCAGGTGGTAAACCGTGTCGGCCTGGTCGAGGACCAGAGGGGACGAGCTGGTGACGAGGGTGGTACGGCCGGTGCGGGCGGCGCGGAGGTGGGCCGCCATGTTCGCCTCGGTGTGGGCGTCGACCGCCGATGTGGGTTCGACGGCCAAGAGGACCTCGGGGTCGGCGAGGAGGGCCCGGGCCATGCGGACACGCTGACGCTGGCCGCCGGACAGGTTGCGGCCGTGGGAGTCCAGAGGGGCCTCGAGCCCGTCCGGCAGGCCGAGGACGACGTCCCGGGCCACGGCAGCGTCGACCGCACGGGCAATGGCCTCCTCATCCGGAGCGCATCGCCCGGAGATGGCCGCGCGCAACGTACCGGCGAAGAGATCGGCTTCGTTGTCCGCGACCAGGATCCGGGTGCGGACCTCGTCCAGGGCGATGGCGTCGAGGCGCACCGATCCCCAGGTGGCCAGGGAAGGAGCGAACCGGCCGAGGCGGTCGACGACGTCCGTGGCGTCGGAGGCACGCGTGCTGACGAGCGCGGTGAGGAGTCCGGGGGCGACCTCCACGCCGGACAGCGGGTCACGCAGCACGGACGGTTCCTTCGGTCCTGGCACCGGCTCCGTACGAGCGGCGGTCTCCCATTCCCCCGGTGCCAGGTTCAAGAAGCCCACGACCCGCCGCGCGGCGACCAGGCCCCGGCCGATGTCGTAGGCGCCTTCGATGAGGAACGTCACCGGCAGGACGAGCACGGCCACGTAGCCATAGACAGCCACCAGTTCGCCGACGGTGATGGTGCCCTCGGCGGCCATGCGTGCGGCGAGCCAGGTCACGGCGGCCAGGAACAGGGCGGGCAGGCCGAGGCCGAAGGCCTGGATCCAGCTCATGCTCGACCCGACCCGGTAGCCCTCGTCTCGCAGCCGACGCGAACCTTCGCGGTAGCGGGCCGCGAACACTCCCTTGCCGCCGAGGCCGTTGAGGACGCGGAGACCTCCGGCGAGGTCGCCGAGTATCGCGGCGAGTGTTCCCTGACGCTCCCGGTAGGCCGTCTCGGCCCCCTGCAGACGGCCGAGGAACGGACCGATCAGCACGGCGAGCAGGGGCACGCCGACGAGTACCACCACGGCGAGCAGCGCGGAGACGTACAGCAGCAGTGCCGCCACCACGAAGTAGGCGATCACCGCACCCACGCCCGGCCCCGTCACGGTGAGGGTCTGGCTGATGACGCCCACGTCGGAATGACCGATCGTGACGACCTCACCGGCCGAGACCCGGCGGGGCAGCGCCGCGCCGAGCCGGGTCGCGTGATCGACCACGACCCGCACGGTGCGGAAGTAGGCGTTGAGCCGGATCCGGGTCATGGTGCGGTGCCGCATGATCGCCAGCCAGGCGTTGAGGAGCCCGATGCCGAACAGGGCCGCACACCAGCCCAGCAGGACGGTGCGGTCGCCCGGCCGCAAGCCGTCGTCGATGGCGCGCGACAGGATGTACGGGGGGAGAGTCAGACTGACCATCCACGCGCTGCCCAACAGAGCACCGAGAGCGATGCGTTGCGGCTGGCTGACGATCACCCACCAGAGGTAGCGGGCAGGCCCGCGCTGGTCGGGGACGCCGGTATCCGTGGAGGGTGCAGCCATTCTCGTACCTTAACTACCCCCGTACGAGCGAATGCAGGACACCTCACACGCCCCGCCGTCCACCCGCACGCCCGGCGTCCCTTCCTACCCGTGCCAGGACCGCCACAGCGCCGCGTACGCACCGTCCGCCGCCACCAGTTCCTCGTGGCTGCCCAGTTCCGCGATCCGCCCGCTCTCGACCACCGCGATGACGTCCGCGTCGTGCGCGGTGTGCAGCCGGTGGGCGATCGCCACGACCGTGCGGCCGTCCAGCACGCGGGCCAGGGAGCGCTCCAGGTGCCGCGCCGCGCGGGGGTCGAGGAGCGATGTCGCCTCGTCGAGCACCAGCGTGTGCGGGTCGGCGAGGACGAGGCGCGCCAGGGCGATCTGCTGGGCTTGTGCGGGCGTCAGTGCGAACCCGCCCGAGCCGACCTCGGTGTCGAGGCCCTCGTCGAGGCCGCGTGCCCAGTCGGCCGCGTCGACCGCACCGAGCGCGGCCCACAGTTCGGCGTCCCGCGCCCCGGTCCTGGCCAGGAGGAGGTTGTCGCGCAGCGAGCCCACGAAGACGTGGTGTTCCTGGTTGACCAGGGCCACATGGGCACGCACCTGCTCGGCGGGCATCGCCGACAATGCGGCGCCGCCCAGGGTGACGTGACCGGTGCGCGGACCGTAGATCCCGGCGAGGAGCCTGCCCAAGGTCGACTTGCCCGCGCCCGACGGGCCGACCAGGGCGACACGCGAACCGGGTTCGACGGCGAGGGACACCTCGCGGAGCACGTCGACGCCCTCGCGGTAGCCGAAGTGCACGTCGTCGGCGCGGACGTGGCGCCCGTCGGGAGCCACGGAGGGGTCACCGGCGTCCGGCTCGATGTCACGCACGCCGACGAGCCGGGCCAGCGACACCTGGGCGACCTGAAGCTCGTCGTACCAGCGCAGGATGATGCCCAGCGGGTCGACGAGCATCTGGGCGATCAGGACGCCCGTGGTCAGCTGCCCCACCCCGATCCAGCCCTGGAGGACGAAGACACCGCCGATCATCAGTGTCGAGCACAACACGGCCGTATGCGTGAAGTTGATGACCGGGAAGAGGACCGACCGCAGATAGAGGGTGTACCGCTCCCAGGCGGTCCATTCCTTGATGCGGCGCTCCGAGAGCTCGATGCGGCGACGGCCGAGGCGGTGGGCCTCCACTGTGCGTCCCGCGTCGACGGTCTCGGTGAGGGCGGCGGCCACGGCAGCGTAACCGGCGGCCTCCGAACGGTAGGCGGCAGGCGCCCGCTTGAAGTACCAGCGGCAGCCCACGACGAGGAGCGGCACGGCGACGAGCACGGCGGGCGCCAGCGGCGGTGCCGTCACGACGAGCCCGCCGAGCAGCAGTGCCACCCACACCACACCGATGGCGAGCTGCGGCACGGCCTCGCGCATGGCGTTGGCGAGGCGGTCGATGTCCGTGGTGATGCGCGAGAGCAGGTCACCGGTGCCTGCCCGCTCCAGGACGCCGGGCGGCAGCCCGACGGACCGTACGAGGAAGTCCTCCCGCAGATCCGCCAGCATCCGCTCGCCGAGCATCGCGCCGCGCAGCCGCACCTCCCGTACGAAGAAGGCCTGCACGAGGAGCGCGGTCGTGAACAGGGCGATGGTGAGCCCCAGGTGGAGGTCGTGCGCGTCGTCCGCGACCTTCTCGACCAGGTCTCCGAGCAGATAGGGGCCGACCATCGAGGCGATGACGGCGAGCGTGTTCACCAGGATGAGGAGGAGGAAGGACCGGCGGTGTCGCTGGAAGAGTTCGCGGACGTAGGTGCGCACGGTCGCGGCCGAGCCGACGGGCAGGGTCTCCGCCGTCGTGGGGGCCGCCGGATCGTATGCCGGGGGCGCCAGGCCGATCATGCCGTCTCCTCGATGTCGAAATCGGTCAGGGTCTGTGTGTCTGCCCCGGGGGCCGCGGCCACACGCTCCGCGTCGGTCTCGCGGGTCACGACCGCGCGGTACCGCGGCTCGCTGTGCACCAGCTCGCGGTGCGCGCCCACCGCCGTGACCTCGCCGTCGGCCAGGAAGACGACGCGTTCGGCGCGGTCCAGGAGCAGTGGCGACGACGTGAGCACCACGGTGGTGCGTCCTGCGCGCAGGTGCCGGATGCCGTCGGCGACCCGGGCCTCGGTGTGCGAGTCCACGGCGGACGTCGGCTCGTCGAGTACGAGTGCCTCGGGGTCGGTGACCAGTGAGCGGGCCAGGGCGAGGCGTTGGCGTTGGCCTCCGGAGAGGGAGCGGCCGCGTTCCGTGAGGTGGGCGGCCATCGGGTCGTCGTCCACCGACGCCTGCGCGAGGGCGTCCAGGACATCGGAGCACTGCGCCGCGTCCAGCGCTTCCTCGGCGCCGACCGCTCCCGAGGCCGGTACGTCGAGGAGGTCACGGAGCGTTCCGGAGAGGAGGATGGGGTCCTTGTCCTGGACGAGGACGGCGGTTCGTGCGGTGGCCAGCGGCAGATCGTCCAGCGGTACGTCGCCGAGGAGTACGGACGGCAGGCCCGCGGCCTCGTCGAACGCGGGATGTCCCCCGAGCCGCTCGGCGAGGCGTCCTGCCTCGTCCGGGTCGCCGCAGACCACGGCGGTGAGCTGCCCGGCCGGTGCGAGCAGTCCTGTCGCCGGGTCGTACAGGTCACCCGTGGGCAGTTCCGCGGCCTCGGAGTCCGCGTCCCGCGCTACCCCAGAGTCCGCGTCCCGCGATCCCCCAGCCTCGGCCGTCCGCTGGAGGGAGAGCACACGGGCTGCCCGCTTCGCGGAGGGGCGCGAGAAGGAGTACGCCATGGCGATCTCTTCGAAGTGCCGCAGTGGGTAATTGAGCATCATGATGGCGCTGTAGACGGTCACGAGCTCACCCACCGTGACCCGGCCCTCGCGGGCGAGGTGCACGCCCTGCCAGACGACGGCGATGAGCAGCAGCCCCGGCATCAGGACCTGGATGGCCGAGATCACCGCCCACATCCTGGCGCTGCGCACGGCGGCCGTGCGGACCTCCTGGGATGCGCTGCGGTAGCGGTCGAGGAAGAGTTCCTCGCCGCCGATGCCGCGCAGCACCCGGAGTCCGGCGACGGTGTCCGACGCCAGTTCGGTGGCCCGGCCCGCCTTCTCGCGCTGGAAGTCCGCCCGGCGTGTGGCGCGGGGCAGCAGCGGAAGGACGGTGAGTGCGAGCGCCGGGATGCCCACGGCGACGATGACGCCGAGGGCGGGCTGGTACACGACGAGGCCGATGCAGACGAGGACGACGGTCAGTGCGGCTGCCGCGAACCGCGACAGGGCCTCCACGAACCAGCCGATCTTCTCGACGTCGCCGGTGGAGACGGCCACGACCTCACCGGCGGCGACCCGCCGCGTGAGCGCGGAGCCGAGCGCGGCGGTCTTGCGCGCGAGGAGCTGCTGCACGCGCGCCGCGGCCGTGATCCAGTTGGTGACCGCGGTGCGGTGCAGCATCGTGTCGCCCACCGCGATGGCGATGCCGAGGAGGCCGAGCAGCGCGCCCGAGAGGGCGAGCCGTCCGCCGGAACGGTCGAGCACGGCCTCGACGGCGACGCCGACCATGTAGGGCAGGCCCGCGATGGCGCCGAAGTGCAGCAGGCCCCAGGCGAGGGACTTGAGCTGTCCGCCGAGCTGGTTGCGGCCCAGCCACAGCAGGAAGCGTGGCCCCGACCGGGCATCGGGGACACCAGGGTCGGGAAACGGAAGGTCGCGAATCTGCATGACGTCCCAGGAATCGGTGCGGCGGCCGTCGCTCCGGCGAGGTGGCGGCGGGAGCGGACGGCGGTAACAAACCGTGAAAGGTTCGCCTCGCGCGGTGGTCCGAGGCAAACGATTTTCCGCCCTGAGGTAAAGAATCGGCCCTGTCCCGGCGTGTGCCGCGGTGCTTGGCGAGGGTTCCGCGGGCTGGGTGCGACCATGGGCGGATGCGAATAGCACGTGCGGCGCGAGTGGTGGTCGCGGCAGCGGCCTGCGGAGCCCTTCTGACGTCCTGCGCGAGCGGGAGTGACGACGGTTCGAAGAAGGACGACGCGGGTGCCGGCCCCGGCAAGAGCGCCCAGGCCGGGTCCGTCGACCTCCGACGCATCCCCGACGTGGGTGACCGGCTGCAGTCCAGGATCCCCAAGGAAGCCCGTCAGGTCGTTGCGGTCTACGGCGACGGTGAGGACTCGGCGACGTCGACCGTCGTGCTCTACACGAAGTCGGGGGCGAAGGGCGCCACCTGGGACAAGGCCCGCAGCTGGCCCGCGCACAACGGCAAGAAGGGCTGGACGACCGACCACCGCGAGAACGACAAGCGCAGCCCGGTCGGCGTGTTCACGCTCACCGACGCGGGGGGCGTCCTCGCGGACCCGGGTGCCAAGCTCCCGTACACGAAGTCGGCGTCCATCCAGGCCCCGCACTACTGGCCCAAGACGCACTGGCACGACTTCGACTACGTCGTCGCCATCGACTACAACCGCGCCAAGGGCACCCCGCCGAACGATCCGACGCGCCCGCAGGGCCAGTCCAAGGGCGGCAGCATCTGGCTGCACATGGACCACGGGAGCGGCACGTCGGGCTGTGTGAGCCTGGCCAAGCCGGGCATGGAGTACCTCTTGCGCACGCTCGACCCCAAGCAGCATCCGGTCGTGGTCATGGGCGACAAGGCGAATTTGGACGCGTGAGCCGCCGGGGAGCGCCGTTGTCATCGCCGCCATTGCGGTGATCGGCAACTGCCCATAGAAATCCCCCATGAGAAGACGCGTCATGTCCATGCTCGCCGGAGTGACCCTCGCGGCGAGCACCCTCCTCGGTACCGGACCGGCAACGGCCGACATCCGCTCCAATGCCGCCCTCGCCCATGGCACGGCCGCCGCCGAAACGCCCTCCGCCGCAACGCCCCCGGCGGAGTTCGGTGACGACTGGCACGACCCGGTCACCGCCGCGCCGCCCGTACCGAAACCGCACACCAAGTCCTGCGAAGTGACCGTCGCCGAAGCGCAGTTCAAGGACTTCACGCCGTACAAGGGCGACTACACGCCTCCGACGAAGTGCGGCAAGGGTCACTGGGGCAAGGTGGTCCTGCGCCTCGACGGAAAGGTCAAGGGACGGCAGTACGACCGTCTCGGATACCTCCGCATCGGCGGGGTCGAAGTCCTGCGCACATCGACCCCGGAGCCGTCGGTCGACGGCATCACCTGGTCCGTGGAGAAGGACGTCACCCGCTACCGCGAGACGCTGAGCCGCGGGCAGCAGGTCGAGATGCTCATCGGGAACGTCGTCAACGACACGTACACCGGCATCATCGACGTCAAGGCGACGCTGACGTTCTACGAGCCGCAGAAGCCCACGAACACGCCCGACCGTGTGATCCCCCTCGGGGACACCAGGGACACCAGGGGAACCGGAGACACCGCGGGCACCGTCACCCTCACGACCCCGCGCAACAGCGAACGCATCATCGCCGAGGTGTACGCCACCGGCTCCGGCGGCGGCTGCGAGGAGTACTGGTATCTGACCGTGCCGGACGCAGCGCCCTACTCCTGCAAGGCCGACCACGGCCCCTACCGTGAGGTGCAGGTCAAGGTCGACGGACAACTGGCGGGCATCGCCGCGCCGTTCCCGACCGTCTGGACCGGCGGCTGGTCCAATCCCTTCCTCTGGTACGTCATTCCGGGGCCCCGCGCCTTCGACATCAAGCCCATCGAGTACGACCTGACCCCCTTCGCGAGCGTCCTCAACGACGGCCGCCCGCATCAGGTGGAAGTCTCCGTAGTCGGTGTCCCCGAGGCGCAGGCAGGCTGGAGCACGCCGGTCAACGTGCTGGTCTGGCAGGACGAGAAGAGCGACCACGTCACGGGCAGGCTGACCGGCCACAAGGAGGGCACGCCCGCCAACACGTCCAAGTACACGCCAGGGACGGGGGATCAGGCGCACCGGCTGGACACGGAGGGCGGCCACCGGCTCAGCGTCTCGGGGTACGTGAACACCTCGCACGGCCGGGTCGCGACGACCGTGACCAGAAGCCTCCGGAACACGTCCGTCCACCGCTGGACCGAGGGCGAGTCGATGGACGCGCTCAAGGCCGGGTGGACGGACCGGGAGACGGTCACGACGGGCCACCGCGCCGTGCGCACCGACCGGACGTACACCATGGACGGCACCACGACCGTCGGCGCCGGTGACCGGCTGCGCACCGAGATCTCCCTCGGCGACCGCGCCGAGAGCGTCACGAAGAGCGGCGGTCGGCGCACTGGCTGGTCCGTGCTGGACGACCGTTACGACGGCGACGCGACGTACACGGCAAACGTCCCCCGCGATCAGCGGCACGCCGTGGGCACATCGCGTGAGCGCTACCGGCTGATCGGCGACACCGGCTGCTACGACCGGACGATCGCCACCGTGCAGGGAACCCTGACGGAGGACCGTCGGCGCTGCTGATCGGTAAGGGCGGGCTCGGTGGTGACGCGCAGGCCACAACCCAGCCCGCCCCAAGTCCCTTACGCCTTGGGCTTCTCCGAGTCCATTCCGGGCCGCTCCTTCTTCCACAGGCCACGGGTGAAGTCGGGGATCGCCTGCGGCGCGCCCTTCGCCTTGATCGACAGATGGCTCAGCGGCACGGGAGCCGTCCACGTGGCGGCGTCGTACACGTCGAAGTCGGGTACGAGGCCGAGCTGCATGGTCTGCATCAGACGGAAGATCATGATGTAGTCCATGCCGCCGTGCCCGCCGGGCGGGTTGGCGTGCTCCTTCCACAACCAGTGGTCGAAGTCCGCGTACTTGGCGAAGTCGCCCCACTCGTCGTTCGTGTGGTCCGGCTCTATGTAGATGCGCTCCGGATAGTCCTCGAAGACGCCCCGCGTGCCGCCCAGGCTGTTGATGCGGCTGTACGGGTGCGGAGTCGAGACGTCGTGTTCGAGGCGGATCACCCGGCCCTTCGCCGTCTGGACGAGGCTGATGGTGCGGTCGCTCTCGATGTACGTCTCCTTCCAGCTCGGGTCGCCCGCGGGCATGTGCTCCTTGCGGTACTCGGCGAGGCCGAGGGAGGGCGTGCCGAAGCTGGATATGTGCGTGGCGCGGTCACCACGGTTCACGTCCATGTAGTTGGCGACCGGACCGAAGCCGTGGTTGGGGTAGAGGTCGCCGCGCAGCCGGGTGTGCCACAGGCGCCGCCACGGACCCTCGTAGTAGTGGGGGTCGAACATCAGGCCGCGCAGATCGTGGTTGTACGCGCCCGCGCCGTGCAGCAGGTCACCGAACTTGCCCGCGTGCGCCATCCGCAGGACGCGCATCTCGTTCTTGCCGTAACAGCAGTTCTCCAGCTGCATGCAGTGCCTGCGGGTGCGCTCGGAGAGGTCGACCAGCTCCCACAGCTCTTCGAGGCGCAGCGCGATGGGACACTCCACGCCCACGTGCTTGCCGTTCAGCATCGCCGACTTCGCCATGGCGAAGTGGAAGTCCCAGGGCGTCGCCACGTACACGAAGTCGATGTCCCCGCGCTTGCACAGGTTCTCGTAATCGCTCTCGCCCTTGGTGTACGTCGCCGGGGCGGGCTGGCCCGCGGCCGTGACCTTCTTCGCGGCGGCCGCGGTCTTGTCCTTGACCGGGTCGCAGAGCGCGACGACGCGCACACCCGGGATGGCCAGGAACAGGTCGATCATGCTGCCGCCGCGGTTGCCGAGGCCGATGATCCCGACCCGGACCGTCGAGCGGCGCTGGAACGGCACGCCGATCATGGTGTCGCCCTTGCGCGCGGGCACCTTGGCCGTGTCGGTCGTGGCGGCGGCTCCGGTGGCCGCGGAGCCGGGGGCGTCGGCGTGCGCCGTGCCGCTCGCGAAGGCGCCGACTCCGAGCCCCGCGCCGGCGAGGCCCGCCGTGCGGAGCACCGTGCGACGCGAATGGCCGTCACCCGCCCTGTTCTCGGTGCCGTCGTCCGGGGTGGTGCCTTCAGGGTTCGGTGTGACGTTCTCGTCGTGCATCGGACCTCCGTAGCTGAATGGCGGCTGGTCTCTACCACTGGGGCGGAAGCCACCCTGGTCGGGGGTAGGACCGGGGCGCAAGAGACTGGAGGTGCCGAAGAGTTGGATTTATCGCTGGGTCCGGACCGTGGTGGAGAACGGGCCCTCACGGACGGGTCGCGCGCTCCAGTTCCAGGAGTACGGAGTAATAGCCGCGGCCCGTCGCGTGGTCCATGCCCACCTCGCACATGCGGTTCGCCGAGAGGTGCGCGTCGTAGGGGCGGGAGGTGACCTCCGCGGCCTCCTTGCGCGTGGCCGATTCCGTGAGCTCCTTGTGGAGCATGCCGCGGTCGCCCGCGAAGGCGCAGCACCCCGCGTCGTCCGGGACGACCACCTCGTCCGCGCACGCCTCGGCGACGGCGCGGAGCTGCGCCTCGTCGCCGAGGTGCTGCATGGAGCAGGTGGGGTGCAGGACGGCGGAGCCGATCGTGCGGTGCACCGTCAGGTGGGGGAGCAGGTCGTCGGCGGCCCAGACGATCGAATCGACGATCGTGAGCTCCCGGTGCAACTCGCGGTTGTCCGCGGTGAGATACGGCACGACCTCGTGGGCGATGCCGAGCGTGCAGGACGAGGCGTCGACGACCAGCGGCAGGCGGCCGCCCGCCGTCCAGCCCCAGACCGCTTCGACGATGCGATTGGCCATGACCCGGTTCCCGGCGTCGTACCCCTTGGAGTGCCAGATCGTCGCGCAGCACGTCCCCGTGACATCGTCCGGAATCCAGACCGGCTTCCCCGCGCGCGCGGAGACGGCGACCACGGCCTGCGCCAGGGAGCGGTCGCCCGGGCCGCCGAAGATGCGGTTGACGCATGCCGGGTAGTAGACGGCGGAGGCTCCCACGCGCGCGGTGCGCGGCAGCTTGCGCGCCGCGGCCCCGGGGATATGGGGCAGCCATTCCGGGACGAGGTCCGGGCGCACGGCCCTGCGGGCGGTGCGGGTGACCTTGGTGAGCAGCCGGTCGCTGATCCGGTCGGCGGCGGCCACCGCGAGCCGCGCCGACGCCTCGACGGCCTTGAAGTTCTTCGCGGCGAGAGCGGCCGCCTTCTCCTCGCGCGGCGAGTGCCGCGCGTGACGGAACTCCTTCATCAGGGCACCCGTGTCGATGCCCACCGGGCAGGCGATGCTGCACGTGGAGTCGCCTGCGCAGGTGTCCACGGCGTCGTAGCCGTACGCCTCTACGAGGCCGTCCTCCACCGGGGAGCCCGCGGGCTGGCGCATCATCTCGCGACGCAGCACGATGCGCTGGCGCGGCGTCGTGGTCAAGTCCTCGCTGGGGCAGGTCGGTTCGCAGAAGCCGCACTCGATGCATGGGTCGGCGATCGGCTCCACCCGGGGGATGGTCTTGAGCCCGCGCAGATGTGCCTTCGGGTCCCGGTCGAGGACGATCCGGGGTGCGAGCACGCCGTCCGGGTCGATGACCTGCTTCGTGCGCCACATCAGCTCGGTCGCCTTCGGGCCCCACTCCAGCTCCAGGAACGGCGCGATGTTGCGGCCCGTGGCGTGCTCGGCCTTCAGGGAGCCGTCGAAACGCTCCACGGTCTGGCGGCAGAAGTCGTCCATGAAGGCGGCGTAGCGCTCGACGTCGGCGGGGATCGCCGCGTCGAAGGCGAGCAGGAAGTGCAGGTTGCCGTGGGCCGCGTGGCCCGCGACGGCGGCGTCGAAGCCGTGCCGCGTCTGGAGGTCCAGGAGCGCTTCGCAGGCCTCAGCGAGGCGGCCGGGCGGGACCGCGAAGTCCTCGGTGATCAGCGTCGTCCCCGAGGGGCGGGAGCCGCCCACGGCGGTGACGAACGCCTTGCGCGCCTTCCAGTAGCCGCCGATCGTCTTGGCGTCGCGCGTGAACGCATTGGTCACCGACGGCACGGGCGCGATCAGCTCCAGCCCTTCGAGGGCCTTCGCCGCCGCCGCTTCGTACGCCTCCTGTGCCGCTTCGTCCGGGGCGCGGAACTCGACCAGGAGCGCGGCCGTCGACTTCGGCAGCTCCGCCCAGTCGGCGGGCACTCCCTGAACGCTGACCGAGGCTCGCAGGGTGTTGCCGTCCATCAACTCGACGGCGAGCGCGCCCGCGGTGTTGAACAGCGGCACCGCGGCGGCGGCCGCGGGCAGCGAGGGGAAGAAGAGCAGGGCGGTGGACGTGTGCCGGTCCAGCGGCAGCGTGTCGAAGACGACCTCCGAGATGAAGCCGAAGGTGCCCTCGGAGCCGACCATCAGGCCCCGCAGGATCTCCACGGGCGTCGCGCCGTCGAGGAAGGCGTCGAGGCGGTAGCCGTTGGTGTTCTTGATCTCGTACTTACCGCGGATGCGGGCCACCAGCTGCGGGTCCGCCTCGATCTCACGCTTGATCGCCAGCAGGCCTTCGCACAGGTCGGGCTGTGCGTGCGCCAGTTGCTCGTCCGCGTCAGGCTCGGCCGTGTCCACGACCGTCCCGGAGGGCAGGACGACGGTGAGCGAGGAAACCGTGCGGTAGGAGTTGCGGGTGGTGCCTGCCGTCATGCCCGACGCGTTGTTCGCGACGACGCCGCCGACCGTGCAGGCGATCGCGCTCGCCGGGTCGGGACCGAGCACCCGGCCGAACCGGGAGAGCGTCGCGTTGGCGCGCACGACCGTCGTGCCGGGGCCGATGCGGGCCCGCTCGCCGTCGCCGAGCACCTCCACGCCCGACCAGTGTTTGCGCACGTCGACGAGGATGTCCTCGCCCTGGGCCTGGCCGTTCAGTGACGTGCCCGCCGCGCGGAAGACGACTTCGCGGCCCTTGCCGTGCGCGTACGACAGGACGGCCGACACGTCGTCGATGTCCTCGGGGACGACCACGACCTGCGGCACGAAGCGGTAGGGGCTGGCGTCCGATGCGTACCGCACCAGGTCGGAGACCTTCGTCAGGACCTTGTCCGCACCGAGCAGCGCGGTCAGCTCCGAGCGGAGCGGCTCAGGGGTGCCGCCGCTCCGCCCGTCCGGCACGCGGTCGTGGGAAGGGCCGTCCGTGCGCGACGCGGCACCCGGGCGCAGGGCGTCCGGCTCGGGCTCCAGCAGTGGCATGAGCTCTCCTCAGCAGCGGCGGATGTCCGGCACGTCGAACAGTGCGTTCAGCAGGACGCCCAGCTGCGCGCGCTGCTCGGCGTCCAATGGAGCCAGGATGTCCTCTGCGGCGGCCCGGCGCGCGCCGCGCAGCTCGCCCAGGGCCTTCAGGCCCGCGTCGGTGAGCTCGATGCGGATCACCCGGCGATTGGTGGGGTCGGGCGCGCGGCGCACGAGATCGGCCGCCTCCAGGCCGTCGACCAGCGTGGTCACGGCGCGGGGCACGACCTCGAGGCGCTCGGCGAGGTCCGCCATGCGCGGCGGTGTCTCGTAGTGCGCGAGGGTGCGCAGGAGGCGGGACTGCGCGGGCGTGATGCCGATCGGCACCAGATGGCGCTTCTGGATCCGCTGCAGCCTGCGGGTCAGCCGCAGCAACTGTTCGGAGAGCAGGCCGTCGGGGTCCGGGGTGTTCATGCGGGAACATTACCAGGACCTTGTGCATTGTGAGTATAGGTAACAGTGAGCTATGCTCCCCGAGTCGTAGTCGTCCGAGAACCCGTAGGAGCCCATGCGTCACGACGAAACCACCTGGACGCCGCAGCCCCCTGCCCCCGGCGAGGAGCCCCAGCCGCGCCAGATGCGCCGCATCCTTCGCCTCTTCCGGCCGTACCGAGGCCGCCTCGCGATCGTGGGCCTGCTGGTCTGCGCCGCCTCGCTCGTCTCGGTCGCGACCCCTTTCCTGCTGAAGGAGATCCTCGACACCGCCCTGCCGCAGGGGCGCACCGGCCTGCTGAGCCTGCTCGCGCTCGGCATGATCCTCAGCGCGGTCGTCGCGAGTGTCTTCGGCGTCCTGCAGACCCTGATCAGCACATCCGTGGGCCAGCGCGTCATGCACGACCTGCGCACCGCGGTCTACGGCCGGTTGCAGAGCATGTCCCTGGCCTTCTTCACCCGCACCCGCACGGGCGAGGTCCAGTCCCGGATCGCCAACGACATCGGCGGCATGCAGGCGACGGTCACCTCCACCGCCACGTCCCTGGTCTCGAACCTCACCAGCGTCATCGCCACCGTCGTCGCCATGCTGGCCCTGGACTGGCGGCTCACCGTCGTCTCGCTGCTGCTGCTCCCGGTGTTCGTGTGGATCAGCCGCCGCGTCGGCCGTGAACGCAAGAAGATCGCCACGCAGCGCCAGAAGCAGATGGCCGTGATGGCCGCGACGGTCACCGAATCCCTCTCCGTGAGCGGCATCGTCCTCGGCCGCACGATGGGGCGCGCCGACTCCCTCACCAAGTCCTTCTCCGACGAGTCCGAGCAGCTGGTCGACCTGGAGATCAGGTCCAACATGGCGGGCCGCTGGCGCATGGCCGTCATCGGGATCGTGATGGCCGCCATGCCCGCCGTCATCTACTGGACCGCGGGGATCGCCTTCCAGATGGGCGGTCCGACCGTGTCGATCGGGACGCTCGTCGCCTTCGTCTCGCTCCAGCAGGGCCTCTTCCGGCCCACCGTGAGCCTGCTCTCGACCGGCGTGCAGATCCAGACCTCGCTCGCGCTCTTCCAGCGCATCTTCGAGTACCTCGACCTGCCCATCGACATCACCGAGCCCGAGCAGCCGGTGCACCTCGACAAGATCAAGGGCGAGGTCCGCTTCGAGGACGTCGAGTTCCGGTACGAGGAGAAGGCGGGTCTCACGCTCCAGGACATCTCCATCGAGATACCCGCGGGCGGCAGCCTCGCCGTGGTCGGGTCCACCGGGTCCGGCAAGTCGACGCTCAGCCATCTCGTGCCCCGCCTCTACGACGTCACGGGCGGCCGCGTCACCCTCGACGGGGTCGATGTGCGCGACCTCGACTTCGACACGCTCGCGCGCGCCGTCGGCGTGGTCTCCCAGGAGACGTATCTCTTCCATGCCTCGGTCGCGGAGAACCTTCGCTTCGCCAAGCCCGACGCCACCGACGAGGAGCTCGTCACCGCCGCCCGCGCCGCCCAGATCCACGACCACATCGCGTCGCTCGCCGACGGGTACGACACGGTCGTCGGTGAGCGCGGCCACCGCTTCTCCGGCGGCGAGAAGCAGCGTCTGGCCATCGCCCGCACCATCCTGCGCGATCCGCCGGTCCTCATCCTCGACGAGGCGACCAGCGCCCTGGACACCCGCACGGAGCGGGCCGTGCAGGAAGCGATCGACGCGCTGTCCGCGGGCCGGACCACCCTCACCATCGCCCACCGGCTCTCCACCGTCCGCGGCGCCGACCAGATCGTGGTCTTGGAGGCAGGGCGCACCGCGGAGCGCGGCACTCACGAGGAGCTCCTGGAGCGTGACGGCCGTTACGCCGCCCTCGTGCGCAGAGACGCCCAACTGGAGCCCGCGACATGAAGATATGCCAGGAATATGACCATTTGCGGGTTACCGTGCCCGCATGCAGACCAAGACTCCGAGACGGGGCACGATTCGACTGACGCGACGGGGCCGGATCGCCCTGATCGCGACCGGAGCCGCCGCCGTGGCCGCCGCCGTGGCGGTGCCGCTGCTGCTTCCCGACGACGACACGAGGGCCGAAACCCTGACCATCCCTGAGGGATGGCGTTCCGGCCAGGTGTACGAGGCCGTGGACAAGGCCCTGGATGTGCCCGCAGGCACCACGAAGAAGGCCCTCCCCAAGGCCGACCTCAAACTCCCCAAAGACGCGGGTGGCAACCCCGAGGGATACCTCTTCCCCGCGACGTATCCACTCAGCTCCCAGTCGACCCCTGCCTCCGTGCTGTCGTACATGGTGAACACGGCCAGCAAGAAGTTCGGTGTCGGCCAAGTCGCGGCGGGAGCGGACCGGAATGCCGTGAACGTCTACCAGAGCGTCACCATTGCGAGCATGATCGAGGCCGAAGCCGGTTCCAAGGAGGAAATGGGCAAGGTCGCCAGGGTCATCTACAACCGCCTCGACCAGGGCATGCCCCTGCAGATGGACTCCACCATCAACTACGCGCTCAACCGCTCCACGCTCGCCACCAGCGAGCGCGACACGAAGATCAACAGCCCGTACAACACCTATGCGCGTATGGGCCTGCCGCCCACGCCGATCGGCAACCCCGGGGAGGAAGCCATGCGGGCGGCGACCAACCCGACTCCGGGGGACTGGCTGTATTTCGTCACAGTGAAACCGGGGGACACGCGTTTCACATCCAGCTTTGAGGAACACCAGAAGAACGTGGGGGAGTTCAACAAGGCGAAGTAGCAGGTGACCGGAAGTGGCAATGGGCCAGGGGGGTCCGATCGGTCGCCATACCTGCTTCGCCTTGACCTCAACCGTGGTTCAGGTACAACGCTTTTCTCTGAACGTACCGCTCAGTATGCAGGAGGAGCCGACCATGGCCGCACCGATATCACATGCCTTTCCCGACGTCCGGCGGGCGGACGCCGGGACGATCCTCGTCAGCTCCTGGACCCTGCCGGCCCCGGGGGTCCAGAAGCAGGCCGCGGACCTGGTGATCGAGGAATGGGAACACCTGGAACGCCCGGCGGGCATGCTGTCGTTCACCACGTTCCTCAGCGAGAACGGCCGTGAGGTCCTCAACTACGCGCAGTGGACGGACGACGATTCCCACCGGGAGTGGGCGCGCGCGGCCCGCCGTTCCGAGGACATCAGCAGGGTCGACCGGATGGTCCTGGGCATTGAGCGGCCGGGTGAGGTGAGCTATTCGCTCTACCGGAGTTATGCGACCGACGAGGGAACGGAAAGCACCCCCGGGGCGCTCGTCACTCCCATGTTCGAGACCGAGGGACCGGACAGCCAGCGCGCGTTCATCGACGGCGTCGTGGCGATCCTGGAGCGGACCAGGCCGCCGGGGCTGCTCTCGGCCCACTTCCACACGAGCAAGGACGGCCGCAGGGTCCTCAACCACGCGGAGTGGAGGGACATGTCTGCCTGGCGGCGCTTCGCCGAGAGCGGCGGCACCGTCGAGCTGGGCATGATGATCGACGGTCTGGAGGGCGTCACTCCGGCTCCCACCCAGCCCAGCGTGCCGCGCTATTTCCCGTACCGGAGCCTGGTGAACGTCGCCGCGCCCTGAGCCGCGGCACGGCACTCCCGCAGGACCGGTCCGGCCTCTTGTGCCGCATTGAGCGGCGCGAGAGGCTGGCATGCGCTCGGCGCCGCACCACTGGTAACGACCGCACCGCGCACCGCACCACCAGTAACGGCCGCACCGCGCACCCCATCGCATGACACTGCACCGCACCGCACATGGCCCGACCCCACCCCTGGTCAGTCGATGAAAGGTTCAGGTGCACCGGGAATGAGAATGCCCTCCCGTCGGCGGCAGGCAGCGGTGCTGCTGTCCGCCGCACTGACGGCCACCGGCCTGCTCGGCGTCACCCCCGCCACCCACGCGGCGTCCGGCTCCTCCGCCGGGGCCCGGGCCGGGGACCTGCGGCTCGCGGGCGGCTTCGAGGCCGCCGTGCCGGACGGCTGGATCGTCGTTCTGAAAGAACCGGGTTCGGGAAGTGCGGGCCACGCAGTCGCCTCCTCCGCCGTCCCCGGAGTGGCGCGCGAACTCTTCAGCCGGGCCGAAGGAGCGCGGCTCGGGCACGTGTACCGGGCGGCGCTGCACGGCTTCTCCGCCCGGATGAGCCGGGCGCAGGCGGCCCGGCTCGCCGCCGACCCCCGTGTCGCGTACGTCCGCCAGGACACCCGGGTCCGGATCGACGCCCCGCAGGAGCAGACCCAGCCCAATGCGCCCTGGGGACTGGACCGCATCGACCAGCGGCGTCTCCCGCTGTCCACCACGTACACCTACCGCACCACCGCCCCCGGCGTGAGCATCTACATCATCGACACCGGACTGCGGACCACGCACGCGGAGTTCGGCGGCCGTGCCTCGGTCGGGACCGACACCGTGGGCGACGGCCGAAATGGCGACGACTGCAACGGCCACGGCACCCACGTGGGCGGCATCGCGGCGGGGAAGACGTACGGGGTCGCCAAGCAGGCCCGGCCGGTCGCGGTGCGCGTCCTCGACTGCCAGGGCTCGGGCACCACCTCGGGGGTCATCGCGGGCATCGACTGGGTGACGGTGAAGGCCGCCAAGCCGGCGGTCGCGAACATGAGCCTCGGCGGCTCGGCCAGCGACGTCCTCGACAGCGCGGTGCGGCGCTCCATCCGCTCCGGCGTCACTTACACGGTCGCGGCGGGCAGCTCGGGCCAGGCCGGTGGTGCCTGCACCACCTCGCCCTCCCGGGTGGCGGAGACCATCAGCGTCGGGGCCAGTGACCGCGGCGACCGCCGGGCGTCCTCCTCCAACCACGGCTCCTGCGTGTCCTTGTTCGCGCCGGGTGTGCAGATTCCCTCCGCGTGGAAGGACAGCGACACCGCGACGGCCACCCTCAGCGGCACGTCGATGGCCGCCGCGCACGCGGCCGGTGCCGCGGCGCTGCATCTCGGCTTGCGGCCCACGGACACTCCGGCGCAGGTGAAGAAGGGCCTTGTCGACAACGCCACCACGGGGGTGCTGCAGGGCAGCCCGCCCGTCACGCCGGACAAGCTGCTCTACACGCTCTACCTGTCCTAGGCGGGCGCTTGGGGCCGTAGGACTCCAGGGCCCTAGGTGTATTGACCCGCGGGGTTGTTGACGCGGGTGATGGGTGGGTGGCCGCCGAGTGCGGTGTGGCTGCGGTGGTGGTTGTAGGTGTGCAGGAAGTCTGTCAGGGCCGCTGTTCGTTCGGTGTTGCTGGTGTAGGGCCGCAGGTAGGCCCATTCGTCGAGCAGGGTGCGGTTGAAGCGTTCGACCTTGCCGTTGGTCTGCGGCCGGTAGGGGCGGGTCAGTTTGCGGCTCGCGCCGAGGTCGGCCAGGGCCTGCTGCCAGGCGAAGCTTTTGCGGTAGGGCCAGGCGTTGTCGGTCAGGACCCGTTCGATGCGGGTGATGCCGTG
>NZ_JBWKAP010000007.1:0-379068 GCF_056437465.1 Streptomyces sp. NPDC042371
GACAGAGAAGACACAACACTTCACCACCACAATTCCCCCCACCCACCCCGGCCCGGAGCAAAACATTCCGGAACCAGCCGAACACACAAACAACAACACCCCCCACCCCACACCCCGAACCCCACACCACAGAAAAAGAAAGAACACACCGACACCCCCCACCCCACCCACCAACCAAACACCCACCCCCACACACCCACCCACACCAACAATTCATTTTGCCGTCACAGAGATTTCGTGCACGCGCCCCTCTGCTGCGTCTCCCCCTCTGCTCTACTGCACTTCCTCCTCTGCGAGTTGGTACAGCTCCGGCACAGAGACCTTGATCGGCTCTTGCGTGGTCCGGGCGATGACGACCACCGCGGGTTCGTCCGGGTCGGGGTTCTCCTCCCGGTGCGGGACGAACGGAGGCACCAGGAGGAAGTCTCCGGGGCCTGCCTCGACCCGCACCTCCTTCGTGCCGTCGTGGTAGACGAACACCAGGTGGCCGCTCACCACATAGATGCCCGCCTCTGACGCGCCGTGATGATGGTTGTCGGTCGCGCTCAGCGGCGGGTTTTCCACCATGCCCATCCAGAGCCTCTTCGAGCCGACCGTTCCTCCGTGATGGCGGCGTAACCGCCCAACTCACCGGCTCGGACGTGGTGAACGCGATTACCCAGCGGCCCCTTATCGTTGACGCTTCGCGGTGTGCTGTCGCCCCATGGTCGTACTCATCATGCAACTCCCCGCCTTCCGGCTTGCTTTGACTGGGCATCAGCCCGCCTTCATGCCCTCCATTGCGGCAATCAAGCTTGCTGTAACGGCAATTTCCGCCTGGCCGATGGGGCGCTGGAATGTCTCGCATACGAGTGACGCTCCGCCTGTCCCGGCCTGACCCGAGGTCTCGGCGGGCTACGAAGACCCCATGGCGTGATCTTCGATTGGAGCCCGCATGCGTACACCCCTCACTGCCACCCACAGCACCACGTCTCGCGGAACTCACGGAACTCACGGGGCTCACGGAACTCGCAGATCCTGCAGATCCCGCACTCCTCCCCCACCGCCCTCGGGCCCGCGCCCTTCATGCGCTTTGCTGACCGCAACAGCCCTCGCCGTCGTCCTCGTCACCGCGCAGCCCGTGACCGCGCAGGCCGCGACCGTGCGGACCGCGGCGCCCGCATCGTGCATCGACGGGCTCAGGGACTCACGTGCGCGTTCGTCCGTGGACGGCGACGAGATCGCCTGGGAGGACGAGACCCGGTTCGATGACGCACGGCGGCACGCCCACCGGGCCTGGACCCGCAACGGACTCCATCGGGTGAAGTTCCCCGCCGACGACGCCAGCCGGATCGCTGACCTGGAATGGTCGGACGTCAACACCGCCCGAGCTCCGTGGAAGAACATCCTCGGACGCTGGAAGGGAATGCCGGGCACGGATGCCGTCCAGCTCAACAGGGCGTACCTGGGGGCGGGCAAGGCGTACGGGGACACCAGGTCCCGTCGGATGATCGCCGCGCACGAGCTCGGTCACGCCCTGGGGTTCTGCCACAAGAACCCGGCGGCCTACCCCTCGTTGTTGGCACCGAGCACGTTCGACATGCCGTCCGACGGCAGACCGACGCCGCGAGACCGGAAGAACTATCACGCGCTGTGGGGCTGAAGGACCGAAGTATCGATGGATCGATGGATCGATGGATCGATGGACAGTGGAGCAGATGGGTAGAGGGGGAGAGCCATGAGTGATCTTCTGCGGCGTCTGGCGGTCGCCACGGCAGGAATGACGGTGCTGGCCGCTGCCGTCTGGGGTGCGTACGGCCTCGCCGGGCTCCAGGAAGGCGGCAGTTCCGGAGAAGCCGTCACGCTCTACGATCCGCGTGACGCCCGGCAGGTGGCGGGGACCGCCGACGATGTGTTCGCAGGCACCGTCGTGCGCCGTAGCGGGGAGCGTGACGTGTACGGCGTCTTCTCCGACCTCTACGCCGTGCGCGTCGGTCACGTGTTCAAAGGGCACCTCCGCGGCACCGTCGCTGTCAGCTACGAACAGGGCCATGAACCACTGGCCGAGGGTTCCTCCTACGTCTTCGCCACCGGGCAGGTGCCGGACGGACGGAGCCACGCCGTACTCCTGGAGACGACCCTCTCCCCTATCACTGGTCTGACCGCACCCGCACACGCCCCCTCCCCCGATTCCGCACCCGCCTCCGTCCCCGCCATGTCCGCCGTCAGCGCGCCCGCGGGACGGACGGTCGCCCAGTACTGGACTTGGGCCGTGCGCCACGAAATCGACGTCTCGCCCCGCTGAGCTGGTGGGCGTCAGTTGGCCCGACTCGCTCTACCAGCATCTGGCCAGCTACGGCCGTATGGCCTGACCTGGCCTGACCTCAGCCGGTGGGCTCTACGGATCTGCACATCCGCCGCCTCAGCGCCTTCAGCTGCGGAGCAGCGCAAGCTCGTTATCGCTGCGAGCGGGATCCGCGGCAGCGGGGACTGAATGGCCGGTTCGCTTGAAGCCGACCTTGCCGTACATCGCCTCCGCCCGGGCGTTGTCCTCGTGCACGAAGAGCCGGACGCGTTCGACCGGCGGCTCGGTCAGCGACCAGGACCACTCCAGGGCCGCTTGCAGGAGGTCCTCCGCGATACCGGTGCCGCGCGCCTCGGGCCGGACGAAGACGCCCACGATGTGCGTCTGGAGAACTTCCGGGACGTCACCGAAGAAGCACTCGACGCCGGGCTGTTCGACGAGAACGGACACCGTGCCGAGCCAGCGCCCCTCCGCAGCCCCCACAGCCCCCGCAGTCCCCTCAGCCCCCTCAGCCCCCGCAGCCCCCTCAGTCTCCGCGACGAACTGCCGGACTGTCCTGCCCTCGGCAGCCCCCGCGGCACGGTCCTGCCAGAAGCCATCGGGCTGGGCAGCGGCCTGCTCACGTGTCTCGTGGAACGCGAGATGCGCGACCGGATCCCGCAGCGCGTCCAGCCGCAGCGCCTTGATCCTGGCCCAGTCTTCGTGCCGTACCGCCCTGATGACGTGCTTCATCCGCCGATCCTCGCATCTGCCCTGGCGCTCGTCGCAACTGAATTCACGTTGCCCCCTGGGCTCCGTGCCAGCTCTGGTGTCAGCACCCGAAGGGCTTCCAGCGCCGCCACTACGACTCAAGCCCAGGAGCCTCGCCGCACCCCACCTATCCGCTTGCCGCTCTCCGCGCCCGGTGGGCGGCCGCCTTGACGCGGCTCTGGCAGGCCGGGGAGCAGAACTGTTTGGCAGCGTTGCGGGAGGCGTCGACGTAGACGCGATCGCATTTCGGGGCCCGGCAGATGCCGAGGCGGCCCGCGAGGTCGCTGCCGAGGGCCAGGGCCAGAGCGGTGGCGCAGCCTGCGCTCCAGCCGATGGCCAGGGAGTCCTCGGCGCCGTGGAAGTGGACCTGCCAGGGTTCTCCGGGCACGCGGTCCAGTTGGGGGCGGGCGCCGGTGGTGCGCAGGAGGGTGTTGAGGGTGGCGGCCGCGGCATCGATGTCTCCGCTGTCTACAGCGGAGAAGACCTCACGCAGTTGCCCGGCGGTTCGGGCCAGGAACTCGGCCGGTCCCTGTCCGACCTCCTCGCGACTGAGGCTGCCGGGCGGGAGGGCCGCCAAGACGGCGTCGGGCAGGTCGGTTTCGCGCGGCGCCACGTAGGTCCTTCCGCGGCGAGCGCCGTCGGTCAGTTCGTTGACGAGTGCGACGGCCACATCCAGCAGCGTCGCGATGTGACTGTCGAACATCACTTGACCGGTCACCCCTTCGAGATCTAACGTCCGTGACTGCCATTATACAATTCGTCAGTCACGATGTCAGTCACGACCGGGGGGGGAGGGGGCGGGTCTGTGCGACGTTCTCTGGGCGCCGAGCAGGCGTTGCCGCGCACCGTGTGGTGGCTCATCGGCGCACGAGCCGTCAACCGGCTCGGAGCGTTCTCGCTCTCCTTCCTCACCGTGCTGATCACCACGCAGTACGGGGCGAGCACCGCGACCGCCGGGTTGATCTCAGCCGCCTTCGGGCTGGCGACAGTCCCCTCCCGGCTGGTCGGCGGGCACCTGGCGGACCGGCTGGGGCGGCGCCGCACCATCGTCGTCGGACTGGTCGGCTGCGCTGTCGCCCAGTTCGGCATCGCCGCGGCGGACAGTCCGGCCATGGCAGCCGCCTTCGTGGTGCTGCTGGGCCTCGTCTTCGAACTCTACGAGCCACCGAGCCAGGCAATGATCGCCGACGCGGTGGGGCCCGCGGAACGTACCCGTGCCTACAGCCTCCTCAACGCCGCCCTGGCCGCGGCGGGCATGGGCGCAGGCCTGCTCGCCGTGGGGCTGGGCCAGTGGGGCCTGCGCTGGCTGTTCGTCACCGACGCCGTGACCTGCCTGCTCTGTGCTCTCGTCGTACGCAAGGCCCTTCCCGGTGACCCGCCGCGGGCCGTCCAGGCTGCAGCCGAAGCCGAAGCCAGGGGCGGGGACGGGGGTGAAGTCGAGAGCGTGGCAGTCGCCCCGTGGCGCGACTCCACACTGCTCGCCCTCCTCGCCGCAGGCACCCTGTTCGCCCTCGTCCACCTTCAGATCATGGCCACCCTGCCCCTGGCACTGGCCCACCGCGGACTGCCACCCGCCGACGCCGGACTCCTGTTCACCACCTCGGCCCTCACCATCGTCCTGGGCCAACCCCTGCTGCGGCTCAAGCCGATCACCACGCTGTCCACACCCGTCGCCTTCGCCACCGGCTACACGTTGCTCGCCGTGGGCGTGGCCGGATACAGCACCGCACACACCCTGAGCGCCCACCTCGCGCCGACGATCGTGTGGAGCCTGGGCGACCTCGTCCTCGTGGGCCGGGCATACACACTCGTCGCGGGTCTGGCCCCGGTCCACGGCACCGGTCGCTACCTCGCCGTCTACGGAACCAGCTGGGGCATCGCAGGAATCGCCGCCCCGTTGATCGGCACCCAACTCCTCCAACGCTGGGGACCGACCGCCTTGTGGCTCACCATGTCCGCGGTCTGCCTCACTCTGGCGATCACCCAGCCCCGCCTGGCCCGCGCCGCCGCCGCGCGCACATCCCATCCGGCCGCGAGCCCGCCGACGAGAGCCTCCTCGGGCTAGCACAAAGCCCGCCGGCTCCTGGGTCCCGACCTCTCAGACTCCCCGGCTCCCCGGCTCCCAAGCCCCCCGGCCCGCCAGATCCTCAGCATCGATCGGAGAACGCCCCGTCGACCAGGACGGGTACCGCGGTCGGTGCAGGTGTCCGGTTCCGTGGCGACGGCGACGTCGTCGGCGAAGCCCCCGCCGATGAGTTCACGCCCGGAGACGCTGGCGGCCACCGCCGCGGCGACATCCGACGTCGCCCGGAACGCGGCCGCTGCCAGACTCGCTTCCGGTGAGAGCGTGAGCGTACGGGCGGGCGAGTCGGCATGTGCATGCACATGCACACGCGCCTGCGCCGCCCCGAGTTGATCCCGCAGCCCGGCGATTTGATCCTGCAGCCCGGCGATGACGGCGCCCGCGCCCAGCAGATCCTCCATGGCAGGCCGCAAGCTTCCGTCCGGCCAGCGTTCGCCGGAGGCGATCACCGCTATGGGGCGTTCCGTGGTCCCGTAGCCCTCGCGGACGAGCCAGTGGCTCACGGCCGTCGCGTTCCTGAGGGCTCCGGCGACCACGGGGAGCTCTCCGGCCGAGGCGGCGATGGCGGAGCCATTGGGTGAGGGGAGTACCAGGCGGGGCGTGAAGGGGGCGCGCCGCAGTGCGGCGGGAGAGAGGGACCAGGGTGATGCGGCCGTGGCCATCCGACGCCCCACCGCCAGGTCCGCGCCTACGTGGTCGGCGAACGTGGACGCCGTCCCGTCCCGCCAGCGGTACGGGAAGACCCGCGTTCCCGCCTCGACGGCGACCGTCACGGCCGTGGTGAACGAGAGCACGTCCACGACCACGACGCAGGCGGCATCCGCCGCCAGTCGTTCCGCCCCTGTGGGGCCCCACTCGAACCGGACCCCATGAGCCCTCTGCAGATACCAGTCATCCATGACCGACGATCGTGCCAGTCGCGCCTGTCATGCCTGTCATCCCTGTCGTGCCGCCTTGCCCCGACCCATGGGGCTGAGGCAGGCTCTGCCGATGGTCTCGATATTGCAGAATGTGGCGGTCGATTGCTCCAACGCCTATGAACTAGCACGCTTTTGGAGCGAAGTGACCGGTCGTCCGTTGCATCCGATGGACAGGCCCGGCGACAAGGAGACCCAGGTGATGCTGCCGGAGGGGCCGCTCCTGCACTTCAATCAGGTGACCGAGCCCAAGGCGTCGAAGAACAGGCTGCACCTGTGCCTGCGCCCGGAGACGACGCGCGAGGCGGAGGTCGAACGGCTGCTGAACCTCGGTGCCACCCTGGTCATCGACCGCCGGGAACCCGACGGCGCGGGGTGGGCCGTGCTTGCGGATCCCGAAGGCAACGAGTTCTGCGTCCTGCGTAGCGAGTCCGATCGGGCTGCCATGGCGGCGGCCGCGCCTCCCGTGCAGGGACACCGAGGCGAGTAGGCGCCGACTCGTTCACCACCCGCTGCGGAGCCGCGTACGTCACTCGTTATGGGGCCGCGTACGTCACTCGTTGTGGGCCGTAGAAGTCGAACGACAGCGCCCGAAACGGGACATAGCACCCAGCCCCCTCTTCCATCGACAGGTTCCCGGACCATACTGGTCGGGCCCCGATCACCTACAGAACGATTCCATGGCCAAGAACAGCACCTCCTCGACCACCGTCCCCGACACCGCGTGGCTGGGGCGCGGGCGCCACCTCGGGCCCGAGCCCGAGCAGGACGTCCGTCGCAACCTGATCGCCCTCAAGGCGGCCGGGGTGCTCGACGACTTCCTGGACCTCGACCCCAAAGAGGCGGCCCGCTCCACCGTCCTGCACCCGCGGGACGAGTCCGCCGACCCGGGCCCGTCCGCCCGGCGGCTCTTCGAGGCACGCTGGCACGTGACCGACGACATCACGGTGCGCGCCCAGCTGACCACGTACGACTCGGAGAACCGGCGCAAGGAAGGCGAGGGCGTCGCCTGGGTCCTCGCCGCCGAGGCGGAGCAGGTGTGGGACGCGCACTGGCCCTCCCCCGCCACGATGTTCTGGCCCGACAGCGACCAGGTCCCCTGGGACCACGACGCGACGTCCGACTTGCGCCTGCGGTCGACCAACCACCTGCCGAAGGACGACGACGAACTGCGGCACCTGCTGCGGGACTGCACCCGGCAGAGCTGGTACGTCCACGTCGTGGTGCACGAGGCGATGACGCCGGACGCGAAGGGGCAGCAGCCGATCTCGACGTTTCTGCCGCGCAGCCTGCGCCACCAGGTGGTCGAGCACCGGGGCACGCCGGAGCAGGCGCAGATCGCCGACTTCGCCATGAAGCGCGAACTGAGCGTGCGCATGCCCCGCGGTGGCGCCGTCGTACTGCCCATGGCGCCGCAGGGTCCGGAGTACGACGCGGAGCGTTTCACGGTGCGCTCGGTCTTCCTGGACGGCTCGGAGCCCACCGAACTCCTCGACAGGGTCAAGGAGTTCGCCGCGCTTCCCCGCCCCCTGTCGCCCGAGGCCGAGCAGGCTCTCACGCGGCTGCGCCAGGGCTGGCACCTTCTCACCCCTGAGGAGGAGCTGACGCACGCCCAGGACATGGTCACCAAGTACGCCGAGGCTCTCGACGCCATGACGACTTCGCGCGACCTGTACCGGGAGGCGGCCGATGCGGCGCAGGCCGCGTTGGCGGAGGTGTCCGGCGGAGACGGTACGTCCGTGCCGACCGCGACAGGGCAGGCCAAGACGGACGGCGGCTCGCCGCTGAACGCCTTCACCAAGGCGTTCGGCCGGTTCCGGGAACCGAAGAAGTAGGCGGCGGGTGCGAGAGCGGGGTGACAGCTCCAGCCCGAACGTGGGCTCGGACGCGGAAACGGAACCGGCCCCGCACCCGAGCGAGCGTCTCGCCGCTTACAGCGACGCTTCCACGGCCCTGAGCCTGCTCAGCGATCAGCAGCTGCACGGCCTCGTCGACTCCGCCGAACCACTCGGCGTCGGCATCGGTGGCAGCTCGGCCCTGCTGAACGTTGCCGGGACGCCGGTCTTCGCCAAGCGAGTGCCCGTCACCGCGAGGGAACTTCGGCCGGATCATGTCCGGTCCACCGCGAACGTCTTCGACCTGCCCGCCGTGTCCGCCACATCCTCCGTACCCGGCGGACCCAGCGCAGGCCAGGGCCTCCCGGACGAACTCGCCGACGTGGAGCGGGCCGTCGCTTATTGGGGAGGAGAGTCGGCGGTACGCCACCGCATCGAGGCCCTCAAGGAGGCACCGGCGAGCCTCGTGCTGTTCCTGGAGTACGTTCCCCGGACCCTGCACGAGTGGCTTGCCGAGCAGGTGCGCATCGGTGGCCGGGCCGCCGACCGGGCCTGCCGTCTGGTCGAGAAGGAGCTGGTGTCCGGCACCTCCTTCATGAACGACCGCATGCGCCGACGGAGCCCCTCCCCCGGCCGGTCCGGCGGAGGCGCGAGCGATCCTCGCCCGGTACGCGCCGCTCGCCGCGGTGGTGACGGAGTTCTACGGCAGGCTGCTGGAGGAGAGCCGGGAGATCCCGTACCCGCGCGAGGCGGTTCACCGGATCCTGGGTCCTAGAGCCTGGGGCATAAATCCGATGCGTAAGGGCCTGATCTCCCCTGATACTCGTTCGAGCCCAGAGAAGAGAACGGGGGAACCGAAGTGAAGCTTGCTGAGGCACTGGCAGAACGTGCGGAGGCGACGCGCCGCGTCGAGCAGCTGCGGGCGCGCGTCGTCAGCAGTGCGCGTTACCAGGAAGGCGAGACGCCCCCCGAGGACGCGGCCCAGCTGTTGGCCGACACCGGCGAGGTGCTCGACTCCCTGGAGTCGCTGATCCGGCGGATCAACCGCACCAACGCCACCGTGGACCTGGGCGAGGACGGCACGCTCACCGACGCGCTCGCGCGCCGGGACGTGCTGCGGCTGCGCCACTCCGTGGTCACCGCGGCCGCGGACGCTGCGGCGGGCACGGGCGACCGGGGGTACGGGCGGCAGCTGCGGTCCGAGCTGATGATGCTCTCCGCCCTGCCCGTCGCGGAGCTGCGCGGCCGGGCGGACGCGCTCGCCCGGGACATCCGCGAGATCGACGTGCGGATCCAGCGCGCGAACTGGGAGATCGACCTGCTGGACTGAGCCGGTTCGGCACGGCAGTCCCGCAGGGATGCAGGAATGTAGGGATGTAGGGATGTAGGGACGGACGATGGGGAGCAGGTAGCTGTTCCGGAGGCGTGCACACACCGCGGGTCGGCGGATTCCGGCCCACTCCTGGCGCGTGAAGAGCAACGCGGGGGTTCGACTCCCCGATGACAGTGCAGCTCAGCACCGCGTACAGGTGACAGTGCACCTTGCACAGCACATCACCACGTGCAGATCCGGGCAGTGAGGGCGGGTTCGGGGTTCCCCCCATCGTCGTAGTTTCAGATGTTGTCCGAACTCAGGCCCACCTGAGTGATCCGTTCGTCCCCGAGACTCCGCTGGACGTCCGCCAGGAGGACGCCCAGGAGTTCGGTGAGCCGGGCCTGCTGGTCGGCGGTGAGGCCGCTGATCAGGTCGGCTTCCCTGCCCAGTACTTGGTCGACCGTCGCCTCCACGAGCGCGTGGCCCGCTTCGGTCAGGGTGACCTCGACCGTACGGGGCTTGCCCTCTCCGGGGCGGCGGGTGACCAGGCCTTCGCGTTCGGCGCGGGCCACGCGCTGCGAGACGGCGCCCGCCGTGACCATGGAGAGTCGGCCGAGTTCGCGGGTGGTCAGGGTGTAGGGCTTCCCGCTGCGGCGCAACACGCTGAGCAGGTCGAGCGTCGCGGTGTCCACGCCCGCCCGGGCGAGAACCCGCCGCCGGTCGTCGCCGAAGAGCTTGGCCAGCTGCCAGATCGGCGTGACGATGCCGATCGACGTGGCGGGGGTGCCGGGGCGCTCGCGCTCCCAGGCTGTGGCGATGTCCCGTGCGGTGTACGCGGCGGTCCCGACCGCGTCAGAACCTCCCCCGCCCCGCTCAGCCTCATTCATCTCACCCACCCCTCCCGGCCCTCCCGGCTCCGTCGCCCCATCCCCCGTCGCCGCCTTGCCCATGCCGCGCCCCTCCCTCTCAGTGGTACGTTTACGTTTAGCTCTAAATTTAGACCTCAACGGAAGTTCGGAGCTCAGCTTATGACACGCACCATCCTGATCACCGGCGGCGGCACCGGCATCGGCCGCGCGACCGCCCGCCTCTTCGCCGAACAGGGCGATTCCGTGTTCGTTACCGGTCGCCGCCCCGAGCCCCTCGACCGGCTGGCCGCCGAGACCGGCGTACGTGGTGTGGTGTGCGACCACACCCGGCCCGAAGCGCTCACCGCCCTCCTCTCCGCGCTTCCGGAGCAGGTCGACGTCCTCGTCAACAACGCAGGCGGGAACACCGACTTCGACGCCGAGAGTCGGGCGCACCTCGCGGTCGGCGACAAGGCCGATCTGGTCGCGTATGCGCAGGCCTTCCGCGAGAACCTGGACGCGAACCTCGTCGGCGCCGCACTGACCACCCGGGCGCTGGACGGACGGCTCGCGGCCGGTGGGGCGGTCGTCCACATCGGGTCGATCGCCGCAGCGCAGGGGTCCGGCGCCGGAGCCTACGGCGCCGCCAAGGCCGGGCTCACCTGCTGGAACCTCGACCTGGCTCGTGCGCTCGGGCCGCGCGGCATCACCGCCAATGTCGTCGCGCCCGGCTACATCGCGGACACCGAGTTCTTCCGGGACCGGCTCGCGGACCAGCGGCGCGAGCAACTCGTGGCCGCGACCTCCACGGGCCGGGCCGGTTCATCGGCCGACATCGCGGACACGGTCGCTTTCCTCGCCTCACCCGGCGCACGCCACATCACGGGGCAGGTGCTGCACGTCAACGGGGGTGCCTACATGGCCTGTTGACCACCGGCCCCCCTCTACAGAGCCTTGAACCGGCGCCGCCGCCTGCTGAACGCGCTCGCCCTCACCACGGCGAGCGCGCCGCTCGGGGCAGGCATCGTGGCCTGGCGCACGGGCACACTGCCGTTCTTCGGCTCGCAGCCGTGCTGGGACTCCGTCGCGGATGAGGACATCGACGACCTGTTCGACGGCAAGGACACCGAGACCTCCGGAATACGCCCGGCCTGGGCGGACGACGGGGAGCTGCGGGGCAACTGCCGCATCATGCTCTCTCATGACGTGCGGCAACGCGGCGAACCGTCACGCCGAGAGACGACACGGACCGATGCCGGGAACTTAAGTGCGTAACGCAGCTGTTGCGACGTAGGTTGTGCGATGAACATTCCCCGCAACGGTTGAAAGACGGACGGTACCCATGACCGACCACGCCACCACGCCCGGTCCGGCGGCCCACCAGAAGATCGACACCTCGGTGCCGCACTCGGCCCGGATCTGGAACTACTGGCTGGGAGGGAAGGACAACTACCCCGTCGACGAGGCCGCAGGCGACGCGTACAGCGCCGTATTCCCCGGCATCGTCACCGTGGCCCGCAGCAGCCGTGCCTTCCTGCGCCGCAACATCACGCACCTGGTCACCGAGGCGGGCATCCGGCAGTTCCTGGACATCGGGACCGGTCTGCCGACGGTGGACAACACCCACGAGGTCGCCCAGCGGCTCGCCCCGCAGGCCCGGATCGTGTACGTGGACCACGATCCGATGGTGCTCACCCACGCCCGCGCCCTGCTGACCTCCACTCCGGAGGGCGCGACCGCCTACGTCGACGCCGAGCTGTCCGACCCCGACCGCATCCTGGCGGCCGCCGCGGAGACGCTGGACCTCACCCGTCCCACCGCCCTGATCCTCAGCAACATCCTGGGGCACATCGCCGACTACGACCAGGCGCGGGAGATCGTCGCCCGGCTGCTGGAAGGTCTGCCGTCCGGCAGCTACCTCTCGATCAACGACGGCTCGCGCGGCATCGACGCCACCTACGAGCAGGCTCAGGACGCCTACAACGAGACCGGTGCCGTCCCGTACTTCCTGCGTCCCGTCGACAAGATCGAGGCGTTCTTCGAGGGACTGGAGCTCCTGGAGCCCGGCGTCGTCTCCGTCCCCTTCTGGCGTCCGGACGCAGACGCTCCCGCCGCGGAGCCCATCGGTGAGCACGGCGGGCTCGCCCGCAAGCCGTAGGCCAAGCGGTCCGGGAGCCGTGAGCGAAGCGGTTCGCCAGCCGTGAGACGGGTCAGACGGAGCCGAGGTCCGCTGAGTACCAGCGCTCGGGCCGCAGGTAGTAAACGGTCTGATCGCCGTGCTCCTTGAAGGCGAACTGCACGTACGGCTCGACGTTTTCAGGCGCGAGATAGCGCGTCGAGATCTCTCGCAGCTGCTCGATGGTCGCCGCCTCGGTGCGGACCACCGGACCCTCCACGGAGACGTACCGGATGGTCGGCTCGACGCGGTCGACCATCAGCGAGATCCGCCCCGCGGCGGCGATCAGCCGCCCCTTCTTGGAGTCGCTGCCCGTCATCACCCAGAGGTCGCCGCCCGGAGCGTACTGGTACCAGATCGGCAGCGTGAGCGGTGCCCGTCCCTCCTCCGCCGTCACGGCCAGCGCTCCGATGTGCGGCTCGGACAGGAACAGTTCGCGTTCTTCGACGCTGAGGGGCATGGGGAACTCCTTCGTCGGTATCAAGCGCCTATCGAGTGGCAGTAGACCCCAACTCGCCCTCCCGTCCAGGTATTCCACCTTTTCGGACGGCGCCGCGTACCCCCCAGAGACTTTCAGCCGACCTCTTCACTCATTCGGGTGGTGGAGCGGTTCCGTCGCGCGTGGCGTCGGGTGAGTCCGAGAATCTGGGCCGGAGCCATCGTGCGGGGAGGGGACAGGGAGTACGTCCGAGGCCTGTTCCTCTGAGGATCGGCGCCACATCGTTCGGGTTTCCTGTTTCGCGTGACGGGAGAGTCACATGGCCGCGCCCCCACCGCCCGAGCCGTACCGGCTGCTACGGGCGACCGACCTGGTCGACCTGCATTTCGCGTTTCCGGGGCTGCGACTGGAGCGCCCCCTTCTAGGTCCACGACGGCTCATGCGCAAGGAGCCCGGGCAACCTGCCTTCCTGGTGGTCACGTTCGGCCCCCAGCACGTCGTCGAGCAGGCCTTCTTTGAAGTGAGCCCCGGCCTGCCGGAGACCGCCGCGGCGCCGATGGCAGGCACGGCACCGCAACCCGGCGCGGCACCGCCGCCCGGCAGCGAGCCGCACAAGCCGCCACCGGTCGCCTCCCGCATCGGCGGGCGCAGCCTTCTCGTGTTCAGCGTCGCGGCCGACGTGATCATCGAGTACACCGAAGCGGGTCTGCTCACCGCCATGCGGACCCTGCCGCTCCATGTCGTGGACGCCGCCCGGGAACCGGCCCCGGCGGCCCGCCCCGCGCACACCGCGGCCGACCGGCCCCTCGATGTGTTCCAGGCGCTGCGGCTGGCCCGGACGGCGGCGGAACTGACCGCGCGGCACGGGCCGACCGGCCCCCTCGCCGCACACCTCCTCGATGCCGAGCTCCAGGCCCAGCCATCGGCCGCATCCGGCCCGGACGCCGTCGCCGGGCCCGGCCCCGAGAACCCCCTGGCCGACCCTGCCCACCCGCGCACCGGCATCGAGCTGCCCTACCGGCTGCTCCTCTCCCCGCCCCAGACGGCGACCTGGACGCACCCGGCCTCGCTGCCCGACCCCGACGGCCGGGTCGAGCTCTGGCACACCCGGATGCCGACCGGGCACGCCCGCGCCGTGTGGACCCGTGACCCCGGCTTCGACCCGGCCGACCCGCACGCCCTGCCCGCCGGGGGCAACGAGTTCCGGATGGCGCTGGACCGCAAGGACCGGTCCTCGGTCGTGCAGCTGAGCTCCAACCGGAACCTGCCGGGCGGCTTCTCGCCCGCGCCGCTCGACGTCGACAACCTCGTGCTGTCGGCCATGGGCGGCTGGCTCGACTCCTTCGGCCGCTGGGACCGGCCCCCGACCGGGTTCGACGTCACCCAGTGGCGGCACCGCGCCGCGCTGGGCCGTGATCACTACGTACGCGTCATGTACCGCGGCCGGTTGTGGCCCTTCGGGCATCTGGCGGACCTGGTCAAGGTCACCGAGCGCAAGTTCGACCAGTCCCGACCGGACCGTGCCGCCTATCTCAACCAGCGGTTCTTCATCATGGTGCGCGAACCGGTGCGCGCCTACGGAAGCCGGGAGGACAACAGCGACCAGCAGCGGCTGCACCGGCTCTTCCCGTTCACCAGTGTCCGGCTGCTCACCCTGGTCACGCCCGACCTGCAGCAGCCGAAGACGATCCCGGGGCTCTCCTCGATCGGCGGTGACCCCGACGAGAAGCTCGCCTTCTTCCCCGTGTCCGCGACCGAGGATCCCTTCCAGTTCCAGGTGAGCATGACCGACCTGGAGGGGCGGCTCCTGGAGTTCCGTACTCCGATGGCCTTCGTCGGCAAGCTGGTGCACGAGAACAAGGCCGATGTGCAGGCGATCGTCGACCACTACCGGGGCCTGGTCACCGAACCGGCTCCGGAGCCACCGGACCTCAGCGATCCCGCGGTCCGGCGGGCCGTCGCGGACGTGCGGGGCCAGTCGATCGCGTACGCGCCCAGCCGCAAGCCCGGCGACACGACGCTGTCCACCGGGCAGCTGATCTGGGGCGCGGCGACCACGGAGTCCATCCTGGGGCTGGATCCCACCGATCACCCCCGGTTCGTGCCGACCGTGCGGTGGGCGCGGGCCGTGATCCCCGCGCTCAGTCAGTTCGGCGGCTCCGGGGCCGATGGGACGCAGTCGGTGTTCTATCCCGAGCCGTATGTGCGGGACGCCTTCACCGAGGCGAACAAGGGGCAGGTCTTCGTCGAGCTGGCCGCGCCCGTCGACCTGACGTTCCGCGGCTCCGGGCAGACCTCCGGCGCGCTCGCGCAGCCCAACTTCCCCGTCGCCGGGCTCTCCCGGCTCACTGGTCCCGTCGCCGCGACGACGCGCGCGGCAGCGGGCGCGGCGCCCGTCGACAAGTGGGCCAAGCTCGCCCAGGGCCGGTTCAATCCGCTGGACTACTTCGGCGAGCTGGCCGGGGCGAAACTGTTCGGGATGTTCCCGCTCACCGAGATGCTGAGCGAGATCGGCCTCGACAACCTGAAGGCGCCGAACTTCTTCACCGCGACGGTCGACGCGGTCACCGGCTTCCTCGGCGATCTCCGTGGGCTGCGTGATCTGCTCACGTCCGTCGAGGAGCAGTTCCCGGAGACCGTGGACCTGGTCCTTCGTACGACCGATGCCGCGGTGATCTTCGCGCAGGTCCTCGTGGACTACATCGTCAGCCAGTTGGAGGGCTCGCCGGAGCCGACCACCATCGAGGAGGTCGAGAACGCCTTCAACGCGTTCGCTGCCGCTCTCGCGGCGCTGCGCATCGGGCTGCCCGCCGGGGTCGACGCCGGGGTGCGGCAGTTGCTCGGGCGGATCGCCGACGTGGCCGCCACCTGGGACAGTGCGGTCGGTCAGGCCCTCGCCCTGAAGAAGGCGATCGAGCTGGCCGCGCTCGGCGCCAAGCTGCCGGACGTGGTCAATTCGCGGCTGCAGTGGCAGCCCGACATCAAGGCGTGGACTCCGGGCAAGCCGACGCCGACCGTGCCCGAGGATGCCGTGTTCTGGCCGACGGGGAAGCTGACACTCGTCACCGACCTGCGCGGCTCGCTCCGTCCGGACGTGCCGCAGGCCGCGGACGTCACGTGCACGCTGGGCAAGTTCGACCTGCGCATGGTGCCCGGTTTCGACGCGATCGTGCTCCACTTCGACGAGATCCGGTTCAGCATGCGCGCCGGGCAGAAGCCCGACGTCGAGGTGAAGTTCGGCGGCGTCGACTTCGTGGGCAACCTGGCCTTCGTCCAGACCTTGCGGAACATCATTCCGCTCGACGGCTTCAGCGATCCACCGGCCATCGCGGTCGACGGTTCGGGGATCCACGCGAACTACTCGATGCAGTTGCCGAACGCGGCCGTCGGCGTCTTCAGCCTGGAGAACCTCTCTCTCAACGCCGCGCTCTCGGTCCCGTTCATCGGGGACACGCCGCTGCAGGCCGGGTTCGCCTTCTGCCGCCGTGAGGCGCCGTTCCGGCTCACGGTGTCGATGCTGGGCGGCGGCGGCTACTTCGGGATCGTCCTGAATCCCAAGGAGATCGCCGTCCTCGACGCGGCCCTTGAGTTCGGGGCCGCCGTGTCGATGAACTTCGGAGTGGCCAGCGGCAGCCTGTCGGTGATGGCGGGCATCTACTTCCGGCTCGACCTGGCGCAGAACAGCGTCACCCTCGTCGGCTATCTGCGGGCGCGCGGCGAGGTGGACGTCCTCGGCATCGTCTCCGCCTCCATCGAGCTCTACATGGAGTTGGGCTACAAGGACGGGTACGCGATCGGCCGGGCCACCCTGACGATCAGCATCGAGATCGGCTTCTTCGAGACGTCGGTGACGATCAGCTGCGAGAAGAAGTTCGCGGGCAGCGGCACCGGACCCGCCGCGTTCGCCGCGGGCACGCCCTGCCCCGAGATCAGCCCGCCCACGTTCGTGGATCTGATGTCCCCGTACCCCGACCCGGTCACCGGCGCCCGGATCGACCCGGTCCTCGACTACTGCACCGCGTTCGCGGGGGTGGGCTGACCATGGACAGCATCCGATGGACCGTGCTTCCCGACGGTGTCGCCGACGCGGACACGGTACGTGTGTCCGTGCTCGTCAGCCCCAGCCTCACCGGGATCGGCACGCTCGGCCAGTCCGCGTACTTCGCGAAGTGGCCGGAGCGGCTCGCCGCGCTGCTTCCCTCGCTGTGGCTGGAGTTCGACAGCCCGGCGGGCACGCGCGTCACGACCCTGCGGCCGACGGGCCGCTATCCGGCCGCCGATCTCGCCCTGTGGCGGACCCTGTTCGACGGCTCCACCTTCGTACGGCCCCCGAAACGCCCGCCCACCGCGCTCGCCGCCGAGGAGCAGCGCACGCTGCGTTCCTATCCGGGCAAGCGGGTCCACGACGAGGTCACCGGGCTGTACGAGGCGGTCGCGGTGTACACCACGCAGAGCAGGCTGCGTACCGAATGGGCCCGGGAAGAGCGGTTGTTGTGCGAGGAGCCACCGACGGACCACCGCGGCTGGGAGCTGCCCGCGCTGTTCCGGGTGACCGACATGATCTCGGATCCGGTGCTCGAACTGGGGCGCAATCTCAAGGAGGGGTACGCGGTTCTGGAGGACGTGCTGCAGCCGCGCGGCCTCCGTGCGGCGGTGGACGACGACGGTCACGAGCCGCGCTTCATGGACCGTACGAGCGATGAGTACAACGGCGACAACAAGAGGATGCTGCCGCTGGCCGAAGCGGCCAGGTTCTACGACCGGGGCAAGGCGCCGTCTGCGCCCGGGCTCGCGGAGGAGCCTGCGCACCGGATCGACTTCCATGAGGCGTGCGGTCTGCTGGGCGACTATCCGGAGTTGCAGCGCCGGTTCGGGCTCGTGCTCGACCTGAGCTTCGCGATGCCCGCCGGGGTCGCGGACGGAGCGAAGGTCCGCGTGCACTTCGACGACCGGCTCCCCGAGTCCGGCGATCTCAACACCCCGGGCACGTGTCCTTGGACGCAGATCCGGTACACCCGGGGCAGCGTCTTCGAGGCGGCCGCCGGGGAAAGCCGGGTGATCAGCGACCGGATGCTGGACCTCGGCGACCCCGCACTCTGGCACCTCACCGAGCTCGACGTGGACGGGGCGGCCCTCAAGCACGTCGACTACGCACGTTCGATGGACGGCCTGTGGAGCGGTGGACGGCTGCCGTCGGGCACGGATTCGGTGGCCCAGCTGGTGTCGGGCACCGGCACCCCGGCGGCCCGCGGCGCCGGGATCACCCTGCTGCACACCGACCGCGACCGGCACCTCGCCGGGCTCATCGGCGCCGACGTGCGCCGCCAGGTCCACGCGGAGGAGGCCGTTCTGACCGCCGTGGACCTGCTGCGGGGCTACCGCGTCGACATCGGGGTCGTCGATCCGGCGACCGGCCGGGTCACGCAGTGGCGTTCGTTGCTGCGCCGCAAGGGCCGGTACACCATCCGCCGTCCGGGGCAGCAGCCCGTCGAGATCCAGGTGCGTCCGGACGAGGGCCTGGTGCGCGCAAGCGCGGTCACCGTCGACGCGGCGGACGACCGGCAGCTGTACGGGCACCAGGCCGTGTTCGGCTGGCACGGCTGGAGTCTGGCTGCGCCGCGGCCGGGCCGGACCATCGGCCTGGACGACCAGCCGAAGGCGCCGGATCCGCCCGTGTCGCCGGACGTGCCGCTGGACACCAAGTTCGCCCCCGAGCCCGGCTCGCTGCCCGCGCTGCGCTTCGGCCGCACGTACCGGATGCGTGCCAGGGTCGTCGACCTGGCGGGCAACGGACTCGACCACACGGCGAGCACACCGGACGCGGTCCACTCCGACGCGATCACGTACGGCCGCTGGGAGCCGGTCCCCCAGCCCGTGGTGATGCCGCTCCTGCCGTTCAACGAGGGCGAGTCCACCGAGCGCCTCGTCATCCGCAGCACCGTCACCGACGAGGGCCGCGAGGTCTCCACCGACGAGTACGCCCTGGACCGCTCGGACGTCCCCGACCATGCGGCGCATTCGGAGGTCGACGATCTGGACCGGCGGTACAAGCCGATCTCGGAGCGGCATGTGGCGCCGCCGAAAACCGCCCTGCAGATGGCCGAGGAGCACGGCGTGTTCGACGCCGCGTTCGGCCCCGACAAACCCGAGGAGGCCCGCGAGGAGTACGTCGCCGTCGCGTCCCGCGAGGCCGGGTCCTTCCTGGACACGAAAGTGCGGGACCCGGAGTGGCCCTACCGCGAGCACGATCTGCTGCGCGAGGGCGACATCCACATCGCCAAGCACAACGTGCACGACCCGCTGCCCCTCACCCCACTGCCCCTCCCCCGGCGCGGCGCCTGCCTGGCGCAGGGCGAGTTCGTGGTGCACAGTGCCGACCAGCTGTTCCTTCCGTATCTGCCGGACGTGCTTGCCGAGGGCGTCATGCTGCGCGGTCTGCCCGGTGACACGGGGAACCGCAAGATCCCGTTCCCCGGTCCGTGGCCGCAGGCCAAGCCGTTCAAGCTGCGCATCAGGGAAGGCGACAGAGAGCCCCACTGGCACGACGGCCTGAGTGAGCGGGTGCTTGAGGTGTTCCTCACCAAGGGTGAGATCGCCACGGTCCGGCTGAGTTGCTATGTCGACGCGGGGAAGCTGCCGCTGCTGCGGCAGTGGAGCCTGCTGACCGCATCGCCGTTCTGGGCGGATCTGCCCGCCGCCGACAAGGCATTCGTGACGCGGGCGAGCGCCGACGGCGAGAACTGGATGCTGACGCCCTGGGTCGAGCTGACCCTGGTCCACGCGGTGGAGAAGCCGGTGCTCCGCCCGGAGCTCGCCGACCTGGCCCCGCACCGCGCGGCCGAGCAGACCGCGGCGCAGCTGACGGGGAAGCTGACCAGCCACGCCGAGAGCAGCGGCCACGTCGAGCTGGACGCGCACTGGAGCGAGTGGCTGGACGACGTCGCCCGGCCCGAGCCGGTCCGGATCGACGGCCACACGCACCTCGAAGACATCAACCTGGCCTACACCGCGGACGAGGCACGCGTCGACCGCGCCCACGAGTTCGGCGACACCAGGCACCGCAACGTCCGCTACACCCCGACCGCCGTCACCCGCTTCCGCGAGTACTTCCACCCGAGCATCACCCAGGACCGGGCCAACGTCACCCGGGTCGGCCCGGCCGCCGCTCCCCTGCCCGTGCCCAGTTCGCGCCGCCCCGAGCCGCCTGCGGTGGCCTATGTCGTGCCGACCTTCCGCTGGCAGCGGACCGTCGACGAGGAGAGCCGCACCGTCACCCGGCACCGCCGCCCCGCAGGTCTCCGCGTCTATCTGAACCGGCCGTGGTTCTCCTCCGGGGACGACGAGATGCTGGCCGTCCTGCTCGATCCGGGCGGCACGGTCCTGCCGGACACGTTCGCCACCCGCTGGGGCGTGGACCCCGTCTGGGCCGATCCGACGGTCCTGCCAAGCCCCGCCGCCGCGCACTTCCCGAACGCGGCGAAGCGTCTGACCGGGCTGCGGCTCGCGGAGTCTCCCGACGCGGCGCCGGTGGCGGTCGACGCGGTGGCCTTCGCTCCGACGTTCCACCCGGATCGAGGGCTGTGGTACGTCGACATCGACGTGGACTTCGGCGACGCGGCCGTCACCAAGAGCACGTACTTCCCGTACGTGCGGCTCGCCCTGGCCCGCTATCAGCCGTACTCGGTCGATCCGCTGCACCTCTCGAAGGTGGAGCGCGCGGAGTTCGCGCAGCTCGTGCCGCCCCGCTCGGTCACAGGTCGCCGCGACGGCGACCGGCTCACCGTGCGGCTGGCCGGTCCGGCGACGTACAACGAACTCGGTGAGCTCAGCGGCACCGGCGTCGCCGCCGCGGCCGCGAGCCGCCGGGTCGTCGTGACCCTGCAGAGCCGGGCGACCCTGCAGACGGACGAGATGGACTGGAAGCAGGCGGGTGCTCCGGTGGAGCTGACGTGCCGGGCCGACGGCGGCTCGTTCGTGTGGGACGGGGGCATCGCCGTGCCAGGCGTGCAATTGCTGACCTCGTACCGGCTTCTCGTCCAGGAGTACGAGCTCTATCGCACCGACGCGGACACCGCCACGGACACCCTGACCGTGAACGGCGCCGCGGTGCCCGCGGCCCGGCGTCCGGTGCATGCCGACTACTTCGGTCTGAGCGTCGGCGTGCTCGGCCGGATCGACTTCGAGCTCTAGGAGGACCGGATGACAGGACGGCCTTTCGTCTACGGCCTGATGGCCCTGCTGCTGGTCCTGACGTGGTCGTCGCCCGCGTCCGGTGCCCCGGCGAGCCGGTTCAACGACCCGCAGCCGCATCGTGGCGGCGCCGAGTACCGCGTGACCTACGGCGGTCGGACGTTCGCCTGTTCCTCGGGGTTCGCCATGCGCAGGGTCGAGGGCGGCAAGCGCGCCATGGCGACCGCCGGGCACTGCGCGCCCACCGGGACGGACGCGACCTCGGGAGAGTTCCGGTTCGGCACGTTCCTCGCGTCGTTCAACAACGAGACGGTGGACGCCGCGCTGATCAGCGGCACCCGCATCAAGCCGCAGGAGTACGCGCCGACCCTCTGGACGGACGGCGGCACGCCGAGCACGCCCGTCGCGCGCCGCGTCCTCGGGAAGGCGGACGGTCCCGTGGTCGGGCAGAAGGTGTGCGTCAGCGGCAAGGTGACCTTGCTGGTCTGCGACATCGAGGTGTACCACCTCACCCGAGGCGAGTCCTGCGACGAGGAACATCCGGATGTGTGCACCGGTGGCTTGGTCCTCGCGGGCAAGGAGGGCGTGAACATCGTGCGCCAGGGCGACTCGGGAGCCCCGGTGTTCGTGCCGATCGACACGGAGATCGACGGGCACAAGGTGTACGGCGCGATGCTCGTCGGCATGCTGGTCGGGGGCGGGCCACGCGTCGAGGGAGGCCCTGAAGACCTGATCACGTTCCACACCGTCAAACAGGTCGAGTGCGCCCTGGCCGCGAGGGTGCTGACGACGTCGGAGGCGGAGTCCGGCGACACGACGCCGCCGCCTCGCCGGGAGGACTGTCCGACGGCAGGGTAGTCGGAACCTCTGGTGGCTGTAGCCGTGCGGTGTGGTCAGGCCGCTTGTGGGCGTGGTGGGTGCATCAGGCGGGCCAGCAGGTCGTCGAGGGTGACCATGCCGGTGAGGCGGCCGGTGTCGTCGCTGACGACGGCGAGGGAGGCGCGGTGTCTGCGTAGTTGTTCGATGGCATGGCCGACGGTGTCCTTCGCGGCCAGTTCCGGGACGGGGCGTGCCAGTTCGCGGGCGGTGACCTCCATGCGGCATCGGGCGCGGGCGATCAGGGCGTCGCGGGCGTGCACGGAGCCGAGGACCAGTGGGCCTTCGAACACGAGGAGGCGGCTGCGCTCGTGTGCGGCGGCCGTGGTGAGGACCTCGTCGATGCCCGCCGCGGCCGGGACCGAGATGATCTGTCCGGCCGGTGTCTGGAGGTCGCCGACCGGCGAGTGCGGTTCGGTGAGGGAGTTGGTGATCAGCTCCGAGTCGTTCTCGCTGATCAGGCCGAGGCGTGCGGACTCCTCGACGAGGTGGGTGAGCTGTTCGCGGTTGTGGACCGGGGCGAGCTCGTCGCGCGGGGTGACGCGGCAGAGCCGTACCAGGGCGTTGCTGACCCTGTTGAGGAGTCCGATAAGCGGTCGTACGACCTTGACCACCGCGCGGAAGGCGGGCGAGAGGAGCATGGCCGAGCGCTCCGGGTGGGCGATGGCCCACGATTTGGGTGCCATTTCGCCGACGACCATGTGCAGGAAGACGACGACGAGCATCGCGAAGGCGAACGAGACGCCGTAGCTGAGGCCGGTGGGCAGGCCCCACTTGTGCAGGAGCGGGTCGAGTTCGTGGGAGATCGCGGGCTTGGAGATCGAGCCGAGGCCCAGGGTGCAGACCGTGATGCCCAGTTGTGCGCCCGCGAGCATCAGGGACAGCTCGCGCATGCCCGCGAGTGCGGCCTTGGCGCCACGCTGTCCGTCGGACGCGGCCTTCTCCATGCGGTGGCGTTTGGCGGCGACGAGCGCGAACTCGGCGGCCACGAAGAAGCCGCTGCCGATGAGCAGCAGGACCGTGATGAACAGTGCCATCGGGAAGCTCATGCGTGCGGCTCCTCGTCGTTCGACCCGTTGAGGAGGGCCTCGGGGAGCCGTTCCAGACGCACCTGCTCGGCGACGTGCCGCTCCAGGGTGCGTACGTCGATCACCACGGTGTGCCCGTCGGGCAGGTGCACGGTGAGTCTGTCGCCGACGGACGGGAAGCGGCCGAGCCGGTCGACGATGAATCCGGAGACGGTGTCGTAGTCGTCCTCCTCGGGCAGCTCGATGCCGGTGGCCTCGGCGACCTCGTCGAGGCGGCGGCCCGCGTCCACGAGCCAGCCCCGTCCGTCGGGGACGGCCAGCTCGACGACGGTGTCGCTCTCGTCGGCGATGTCACCGACCAGTTCCTCGGCGATGTCCTCGTACGTCACGATGCCCGCCACGCCTCCGTGCTCGTCGAGGACGACGGCGAACTCGTCGTCGCGGTGCCGCATCTGCTCGACCGCTTCGGGCAGTTCGAGGGTGTCGGGCAGGAGCAGCGGGCGTCGGGCGACCGCGCCTGCCGTCGTGTCGGCCAGGCTTCCGGCGGGCAGCCTGGTCAGCTCGCGGATGCCGAGGACGCCGCCGATGTCGTCGGGGTGGTCGCCGAGGACGGGATAGTTCGAGTGGCCGTGCCGGGCGATCAGCTCGATGGTGTCGGCCGCGCTCGCCTCCTTGCGGACGAAGACGGCGTCGGCGCGCGGCACCATGACTTCGTCGAGGGTGCGGTCGGAGAATTCGAGCGCGTGGTCGAGGAGGGCCGCGGTGTCCTTGGGGAGCTTGCCCTGCTCGTGGGACTCGCCGATGAGGTGGCCCAGCTCCTCCAGCGTCGCGCCGTGGTGCAGCTCCTCGACGGGTTCGATCCCGATGCGGCGCAGCAGCCGGTTGGCGGCGCTGTCGAAGATCCGCACGACCGGCCCGACCACCTTGAGATACGCGAGGGTGGAGGCCGCCAGGGATGTGGCGAGGCGCTCGGGCACGGCGAGCGCGAGGTTCTTCGGTGCCAGCTCGCCGAGGACCATCTGGATGACGGTGGCAAGGACGAAGGCGAGGACAACGGAGATTCCGCCGATCGCGCCGTCGGGGATGCCGATCCCGGCCAGGGCGGGCCTGACCAGCGTGGACACGGACGGTTCCGCGATGAAGCCGACGACCAGGCCGGTGACGGTGATGCCGAGCTGCGCGCCGGACAGCATGAAGGAGAGCCGCTCGAGGACCTGCAGGGCGCGGGCCGCGCGCTTGTCGCCCGCTTCGGCCTCGCGGGTCAGGGCCAGGCGGTCCGCGGAGACGTACGCGAATTCCTGCGCCACGAAATAGCCGGTGCCGGCGGTGAGGACGAAGACGGCCAGCAGGCCGAGTGCTGCGCTCATCGGTGCGTCGGTGCGCAGGGGGGCGGGGGGGCGGGGGGTCCGTCGGTCTGGCGGACAATGCGCTGCTCCTCGTTCAGGGTGTGTCAGGACAACGGTCCTGGTCGGCCTCGGGTTCCCTGATCACTTTCCGCCGCAGGAGCGCCGCGTGCCACCCGATGCGGCGCCAGGGCTCGGTGAGGGGGCCGGGGCGCATGCGGGGGTCCATGTGCGGGCAGCGGGTCCCGCCGGAAGGGAACGCGGTCCCCGTCTCGTCCTCCATGACGGCGAAGAAGCGGCGCCCCGCGGACGACTGCCGTGACGTGGACCAGGTGTACCCCACGCATGCGGCGAGGGCGGTGTGGACGGCGTGCCGTCCGAGGCCCTGGCCCTGCCAGTGGGCGGCGACGGCGATGCTGCCGATGTACCCGAGCCGACAGGGGTGGCAGACCTGGTATTCGAGGCTGCCGACCTGCCGGTGGTCGGGGCCCAGGATGGTGACGGCCCGGCGTCCCGCAGGCAGCGTCTCGACGACGCGCTCGTAGTGGACGGCGGGAGGCCGGGCCGGCGGGGTCACTTGGTTCTTTCCACGTTTCCCTGCCCCTTGGCGAGGGCGGCCGCGTCCTGTTTGAAGGCCCAGGTCATCTTCGGCTCCATGGCGAAGCGGAACATGCGCTGCACCGGTGGGGTGCACAGGAGTGTGATCACCGTTCCGGCGAGGAGGGTCACGGTGATCTCGCCGAGCGGGCGGTGGATCCAGTCGGCGTCGTACCAGTCCCAGAAGCGGGATCCCTTGGCGAGGAAGCCGTGCAGCAGGTAGCCGTACAGCGTGCCTGCGCCCAGTGCCGTGAACCACAGCCTGCGTCCGGGCACCCAGGCGAAGAAGCAGGCGACGAGCACCAGCGAGCAGCCGAAGAGCCCGATCGTCATGACGGCGCCTGACCAGCCGGGGGCGGCCAGTTCCTGGGCGCTGTCGCGTCGGTAGAACCACGCCGCGTTCATGCGCGGGGCCGCCCAGTAGGCGAAGGCGAGGGCCATGGCGAAGACGGGCAGGGCCAGGATCCGCGCCTCCCGGCGGCGCACCATCTGGAAGTGGGCCGGTTTCAGGACGAGGCCGAGTACGAAGAAGGGCAGGAACTGCAGGACGCGCTGCAGGTCGAGGTCGTCACCGATGTCGGGTGACACGGACGCGAGGACGGCGATGGCGAGCGCGAGTGGCAGCGGCCATCGGACGATCTTCCAGAGGGGCGTCGTGAGCCGCCAGATGAACAGGGCGGCCAGGAACCAGGTCAGGTACCAGGGGTCGAGCAGGCTGATGGGGTAGTCCGGGTCGCCGCCCGCCCACCGCTTGAAGAAGGTGTACGCGACTTCGAAGACCACGTAGGGCACGGCGATTCCCGTGACCAGGCGTTTGATGCGGTTCGGGCTCGCGTCGAAGCTGCGGGAGAAGTAGCCGGAGATGACGATGAACGCCGGCATGTGGAAGGTGTAGACGGTGATGTAGAGCGCGGCGGCGGCCCTGCTGTCGCCGCGCAGCGGTTCCCATGCGTGCCCCATCGCGACGAGGACGATCGCCAGGTACTTGGCGTTGTCGAAGAACGAGTCCCGCTGCTTGCCCGGTTTCGCCGTCTCAGCGGTCTTCGGGGGCCTGCTCGCGGCAGGGGCAGGGGCGGGTGCGGGCCGTTGGGGAGGCAGCGCCAGCGCATGGCGGCCTGTCGGCCGTGAGATCTCACTCAAGATGCCTCCCACAATGAACCTGGGCCTGCGAAATCGCGTCTTGCCATGAATGCGGGTGATGCGCCGTCGCAGAACATCTCCGGCACCTTAGCCATACTTCTACAGTCGCGTAAAACCCCACTGGTCGTGGGGCTCACCACACGGGACCGGCGCCACACAGGACAGACGACACACGTCGACCGCACCCGAGTACCCACTGAGACGTCAACGAATCAGAGGCGCCGTCGAAACGGACAGGGGCCGGTTCGACACCTCCTGGTGTCGAACCGGCCCCTTGTGCCCTGGTACGTACGGTCAGTCCGTGCCGAACTCCATCGCGGCGCGGTCCAGCGCCGCGTCCTCGGTGGAGACCTGGCCGCGGGAGGCGATGGCCTCGGCGCCGCCCTCCGGCATCTCCGACATGGTGCCGATCAGGCCGGTGGCGGCGGCCTGTGCGGCGCCGATGGACGGGTTGGCGGTGCCGATCAGACCGAGGCCCGCGTACTGCTCCAGCTTGGCGCGGGAGTCGGCGATGTCGAGGTTGCGCATGGTGAGCTGGCCGATCCGGTCCACCGGGCCGAACGCCGAGTCCTCGGTGCGCTCCATGGACAGCTTGTCCGGGTGGTAGCTGAACGCCGGGCCCGTGGTGTCGAGGATCGAGTAGTCCTCGCCACGCCGCAGCCGCAGCGTCACCTCGCCGGTGATGGCCGCGCCCACCCAGCGCTGCAGCGACTCGCGCACCATCAGGGCCTGCGGGTCGAGCCAACGGCCCTCGTACATCAGCCGACCGAGGCGCCGACCCTCGTTGTGGTACTGCGCGAGGGTGTCCTCGTTGTGGATCGCGTTGACCAGGCGCTCGTACGCCGCGTGCAGCAGGGCCATGCCGGGCGCCTCATAGATGCCGCGGCTCTTGGCCTCGATGATCCGGTTCTCGATCTGGTCCGACATGCCCATGCCGTGACGGCCGCCGATGGCGTTGGCCTCCATCACCAGGTCGACGGCGGAGGCGAACTCCTTGCCGTTGATGGTCACGGGGCGGCCCTGGTCGAAGCCGATCGTCACGTCCTCGGCGGCGATCTCGACCGACGGGTCCCAGAACTTCACGCCCATGATCGGTTCCACGGTCTCGACGCCCGTGTTCAGGTGCTCGAGGATCTTGGCCTCATGCGTCGCACCCCAGATGTTGGCGTCGGTGGAGTACGCCTTCTCGGTGCTGTCCCGGTACGGCAGCTCGTGGGCCAGGAGCCACTCCGACATCTCCTTGCGGCCGCCGAGCTCGGTGACGAAGTCCGCGTCCAGCCAGGGCTTGTAGATCCGCAGCTGCGGGTTGGCCAGCAGGCCGTACCGGTAGAACCGCTCGATGTCGTTGCCCTTGAAGGTCGAGCCGTCGCCCCAGATCTGGACGTCGTCCTCGAGCATCGCCCGGACCAGGAGGGTGCCGGTGACGGCGCGGCCGAGCGGCGTGGTGTTGAAGTACGCGCGTCCGCCGGAGCGGATGTGGAACGCCCCGCAGGTCAGCGCGGCAAGGCCCTCTTCCACCAGCGCGGCGCGGCAGTCGACCAGGCGTGCGATCTCCGCGCCGTAGGCCTTGGCGCGGCCGGGCACCGAGGCGATGTCGGGCTCGTCGTACTGCCCGATGTCGGCGGTGTAGGTGCACGGGACGGCGCCCTTGTCGCGCATCCACGCGACCGCGACGGAGGTGTCGAGACCGCCCGAGAAGGCGATGCCGACGCGCTCGCCGGCGGGGAGGGAGGTGAGGACCTTAGACATAGGAAGAGTATGCATCATCTCGCATGGTCATGCAAAAACGGCGTCGCGGGACCGTTCCGGGGCACGTCTCGGCCGGCCTACGAGCGGCTTACGAGGCGCCGTCGAGAACCTGGCGCAGTCGATGCGCGAACTCGTCCGGCTTCCCCGGATATCCGAATTCCCCGTCGAGGAACCCGCCGTGATGGCTCGGGAACACGGTCACCCGCTGCCCGAGCAGTCCGGCGGTCGCGACGGCGGTGCGTCCGGTCAGCACGCCTTCGGACTCCTCGCCCACAGCGATCACGATGCGGGTCGGCGAAGCGGCGAGCGCGTCGGCGTCCGGCCGATAGCCGCCGACCGCCTCTGACCGGTCGGACAGCAGCGGATCGTCCCGTGAGCCGTCGTCGCCCGTGGGCATCCCGAGCGCGGCGGGATCGGCCTCCGGCTGTGCGAAGTACGCGTCGGTGAACTCTCCCTGCCACGAGGTCATGGCCACGAAGGCGGCCATCCCGGCCCCCCATCCCCGCTTCTCGTAGGCCTCCCGGACTCCGGTCCACGCCCGCTCGGCCGCAGGGGCGTCCGGCGTGAGGGTGATGAGCGGCGGCTCGTGCGCGACCAGAGTGGTCACGTCGGCGGGATACTTCGCCACGACCTCGAGCGCGGTCACCGCTCCGCCACTGCTGGCGAACATCTCGACCGGCCCGGCCCCGAGCGCCTCGATGACGGCGTGCACGTCGTCGGCCTGGGTCTGCGGCGTGTGGTCGACCCGCCCGTCCTTACGGGTGCTGCGACCGAGCCCGCGCGGGTCGTAGGTGGCCACGGTCCGCTCGGGGAAGCGCGCGGCGAGCGCGGCGAAGCCGGTGGCGTCCATGGGCTGCCCGATCATGAACAACGGCGGGCGTCCGTCTGTGGTCGGCAGCGGCCCACGAACGTCATAGACGAGGTCCGCGCCGACTGCCTCAAGCGTGCGAGTCTCCATACCCGTGCAGACCGGCCCCGTCACGGAAACTCATCGGCCCGGATGCAGGTACGGGTGCGGTGCGGGTGCAGAGCTCAGGCCGCCCCGTCGAACGGAGTGATGCGGCGGTAGGCGGCCCGGGCGTACCACACCCGGGCCGCCGCCGTGCCGATGAGGGCGGCGGCCAGCAGGCACGCCACCCAGCCGGGGTCCCGGTGCCCGGCCCAGGAGAGCTCCCCGGTGGGGTGGGCGGCGAACACGTTGAGCAGGGCCCAGCAGAGCAGGGCCGTGCCCGGTGCCGCGACGAACCGGCCGAGCGTGCCGACCAGGGCTGCCAGCACGGACAGCGCCGCGAGAGCGAGGCCGGTGCGGTCGAGCGCGCCGAGCAGGTCGAACGCGATGACCAGCACCAGGGAGCCCGAACAGGCCGTCGTCCAGACGAACGGCGTGGCCATGGGTTCAGGGACGGCCCTTGCGCCCTTGGCGATGTACCGCCACTCCACCACCGTCGTTCCTCCCCACCACCGGGTGCCGGGCGCCACACCGGCCCCCGGCCTTCCCCCGGTCGGCCGATTGTCCCACCCCGTGCCGGGAACGCCGAGGTCGGATCAGTAGAGCTTGTTCACTGCCGTGGCCGTCGTGGTCTTGAAGTCGGCGACCTGAGCGTTCGCGAAACTGCCCATCTGACCCCAGTGCACGAGCGTCACCGTGTTGCCGTCACGGCCCACCGAGAACATGTTGATGTCGGTGGCCCCCCACGTGGCGGTCGTGTGGACGCCGTAGACGTGGGCGCCCTCCTCGGCGTTCACCTTGCCGTAGTACTTCTGCTCCGCGGTGATGTCGGGGTTCTCCTGCATCACCTTCTTCGCGCAGCCGTCGAGGTCCTTGCGCAGCAGGGCGGCGAAGTCCTTGGCCCGCTGCTCGCTGCGCTCGACCACGGTCACCTGGAGCGCGTTGGTGTCGAGCTCGGTGCGGTAGGCGCGGTGCACCGAGATCGACGGCAGCGCTTCGCCGACGCACATCGGCAGCGGGTCCGGCTGCCCTGCCGTCACGGGCCCGGCGGTCCAGGCCGACGAGGCGTGCGGCGGCAGTTCGCTCGGCGACAGGAAGCGGGGTGTCCCGGCCGCGGCGGCCGGTACGGTTCCGGCGACGACACCGGCCGCTGCCAGCGCGGCTCCCACGGCGAGCAGTCCCTTGTTCACACGCATGTTCAACTCCATTGTTTCCCCCAACAACTCATCCGGTCGGCGTGCTTGTCCGGGACCATCCGCGCGTCAGAAACCGCTCCCCTGATCCCACGCTCCATACGACCCGCGACCCCACAGGCTCGTTGCCCTCTCCCACGTCACAGCTCCGTCTCCGGTGTCACCGAACGGCAACAGCGTGACACCCGAGGGGAGTCACCGCGCGCGCAGCCACGCGTCCAGGGCACGGAAATCCGCGTCGACGAGTCCGCGGCGCGCGTCCACCCGGTGGAGCAGGGCCCGCCCCGGGTGGTGGGCCGCCGTCCAGGCCCGGTCGGCTTCGGTGATCTCGTCGTCGACCCATGCGAAGGCTCGTCCGGCCGCGTGCGCGACGAGCGTGCGGGTCTTCCAGTGCAGCCCGCCCCGCTCGTCCGCGTCCGACGGTTCGGGCCACACCACCAGGGGCAGCGCGGGCAGACCGAGCCGCGGTGCGACGTACTCGTTGGCGTCCGACATCCACGTGGTCGCCCACACCAAGTCACAGGGCAGCGCCAGCAGTCGGGGGCCGAGCCGCGGGTCGGCCCTGGGCAGGAGCGGATTCGCCGCGGCCTCCCGCGACGCGGGCCCGACATCGTAGGTCGGATATGGGCGCCGAACCCTGCCCCGCCTCGGCTGTGACCATCGCAGGATTCACTCGTTTGACGGAGGTCAGGACGCAACGTCGTCAGCCTTCGGAAGGTCTCTCGACCGATGAGCACATCGCAACGGCGCCGGGCCTCGGCGTTCGAACCCGTGGCCCTCGACCATGCCGAGGCCGTCATCGTCGACCAGTACACGCGGCTCGTACGCCTCGCCTACCTCATACTTCCCGGCAAACTCAGCCGTCACCGGCGCGTTCTCGCCGCCCATTCCCTGGTACAGCGCGCCCTGCCCGGCTTCCGGGTGCGGCACACGAAGGCCTGGGTTCCGCTGCCGCGGAAGGGTGAGGGGGCGTCTGAGGCGCCGGAGACGGAGCCTGCCAGGACGGGCACGGCGTGGATGACCGCGCGTGTTCTGGGCTCGGCGCTGGCCCACGACCGGCGGCCGCGCGGGTGGCCGAACCGTCTGCCGCCGCCCCGCGCGCTGCGCCCGGCGCTCCCGGTGGTCTGGGGGCTGAGGCTGTTCCCCCGCGCGGGCGGCGCGGAGGAGATCGCGCTGGCGCAGGTCCTCTCGGAGCTCTCCGCGCCTGCCCGCGCGGCGTTCGTACTGTGCAGGCTGGACGGCCTGCCGCACTCCGAGGTCGTGGAACTGCTGGCCGCGGCCGACGTGTCCGATCCGGAGGCAGCGCTGCAGGCCGCCTGCCGCGTCGAGGAGTCGGTCGGGGCGGCGGCGGGAACGCTGCTGCGTTCGCAGGAGTTCGACGCCTGTTCCGTGCAGACCAGGCCCACCGACCTGCTGCGCCGCAGACGCCGGATCCGGCTCGCCTGGTGCGCGGCGGGAATCGCCTCGATCAGCTGCGCGGCGCTGCTGACGGTCGGCCCCGTTCCCCTCTCGAGCGACGAGCCGACGCGGCCTGCCGCGGGGCGCTCGGCGATCAGTGCCGACGCGTTGCTCCACACCTCGCCCGACGTATGGGCCGACACCTCGCGGGTGGACTTCAGCGCGTGGCCGGCGCGCGGTTCCCGCATCGGCGACCGCACCCTCCTCACCCGCGCGCTCGCCGCGTGGACCGAACCTCCGCCCGGCACCCACATCGGCGCTTCCCAGGCCACGACCACCGAACCGCCGCCCAGGGGAACCCAGTTGCTCTACGCCGGTGACGTGGGCGGCGAGGCGGTCGTGCTCTTCTACGACGGCAGGCGCGTGGTCCGCTACGTCGAGCCCGCCTCCCCGACGGAGCCCGCGTCCCTGGACTTCTCGCGCGCCGACGACTCCGACGTGACCACGGCCGCGGCGCTCGCCGTCAGCCGCAAGGACGGCAGGATCCGCTACCTCACCGCTCCGTGGATCGCGGAGGCCAGGACGCGCGACCTGCTGCGCCCCAACTCCCCCGGCCAACCGCTCGACGTATCCGGTCAGGGCCTCACCGCGGCCGTCGAAGCCCCCTCGGCCGCGAGTTCGTGCGACAGCATGCCCGTACTCCAACTGCGCTCGTCCAACCGCATCGTGGAGAAGCACGCCTTCATCGTCGCCGACCTGGGCGACCTCACTCCCGCGCACCTCAGCTACACCCCGCTGCCCGGCACCGGCGCACCGGCCCGCCAGCCGCGCGAGGCCACCAGCGGCACGGCACTGCAGAGCTGGGCCCGGGGCGCGTGCCGTCTCTCCGAGCTGCGCGGCAACGGCGTGCGGGCCGTCAACCATTGGGACTACGCCGCACAGGACCTGCCCGAGGACGGCGGCCGAGCCGTGTGGTCCTGCACGCGCGCCTCGACCTGGCGCGGGCCGGGGAGCGTCCTGCTCCAGTTCCGCACGTCCGCCGAGGCCGCGACGGCTCCGGCGAAGATCGTCGGGCGGGCCCGCTCGACCGCCGCCTGCAGCCGGTTCGGGCAGCACGTCGTGGCCGACACGCGGTGGACGGCGGGTTCGGGGCACCGGTACCTCCTCGCCGCGGGCAGCCGCGACATCACCCGGATCATGGTCACCGGGGACGTCGACACGGAACGGCGCGGCCGCACCCTGGCCGCCCGGGCACCCGAGGACGCACGGGTGACGGTGCGGGCCCATCTCGCGGACGGCGAGGACCTGGACGAGGTCAGCGCTAGTGCGAACCCGCGGCATGGCCCGGCGCAGGCCAGCTCGGGTGGCGGACGTCGATGACGTAGTCGTGCGCGTGTCGCCAGCCGTGGGGTCCCGCGTGCGCGTCGGCGAGGTGCGGGTCGTCGGCGGGCAGGGTGGTGTGGACGTGGGCGAGGCGGGTCGGGTCGTGGACCGGCCACAACAGCGCGGCCACGGCCGCGGCGGCGAGCGCGAGGCCGGTGAGCGTCGCCGCCGCGGTGGTCATCCCCGCGGTGGCGGCCAGCCATCCCGCGAGCGGATAGGTGAGCAGCCAGCAGCCGTGGCTCAGCGCGAACTGGGCGGCGAACGCGGCCGGCAGATCGGCGGGCGCGGCCGAGCGACGGATCAGCCCGCCGACAGGGGTCAGGACCATCGACGAGCCCGCACCGAGGGCCGCCCAGGCGGCCAGCAGCCCGCCCCAGGACCAAGTGGTGCCGTGCGCGAGGCCCGCGGTGAGCAGGGCGAGGACCGCACCGAGCGCGAACCCGGCGGGCAGCATGACCTTGCGGTCACCGAAGCGCTCGACGGCGCGCGGCAGGACCAGGGCAGCCACCATCGAACCGGCCCCGAACGCGCCCAGGGCCAGCGACACCGCGCCCGCCCCGCGATGCAGGTGTTCCCTGACGAGCACCACCGTGTTGACGATGACCATGGATCCGGCGGCGGCCGCGACGAGGTCCAGGGCGAGCAGGGCGCGCAGCCGGGGCGTGGCCAAGTGGAGCCGAGCCCCGAACGTCGCCCTGGCACGAACACTGCGGACAACACTGCCGCCGCTGAGGCCCTCGACCGGTCGAGGCGCGGGCAGCACGACCGAAAGAACCAGCGCCGCGGACGCGAGGAAGCCGAGAGCCGTCCCGGCGAACAGCCAGTTGTAGGTGACCATCGCGAGCAGCGCGGCGGCCAGCGCCGGGCTGAGCAGGCTCTCCAGTTCGTAGGCGAGCCGGGAGAGGGACAGGGCGCGCAGGTAGTCGCGCTCGTCGGGCAGGATTTCGGGGATGGTCGCCTGGAAGGTGGGCGTGAAGGCGGCGGAGGCGGCCTGCAGCAGGAAGATGAGGACGTACACCTGCCACACCTGGTTCACGAAGGGCAGGACGAGCGCGATCCCGGCCCGGACGCCGTCCATCGTCGCCAACAAGGTGCGGCGGGGCACCCGGTCGGCGAAGGCGCTGATCAACGGGGCGAGGCCCACGTAGGCGACCATCTTGATCGCCAGCGCGGTGCCAAGGACCGCGGAGGCGTCCGCCCCCGCGAGGTCGTACGCGAGGAGGCTCAGCGCCACAGTGGCCAGGCCCGTCCCCATCAGGGCGACGATCTGAGCGGTGAACAGGCGGCGATAGGTGCGGTTGTGCAGCGCTGAGCGCATGACGGCGTCCCCTGGGTCGGTGGCCCGGACACCTTCACGGTAGTTGACGTGTGCGCATCTGCGCACACGTCAACAATAAAATTACGAGTGCCAGGGCGCTCCGGTCACCTGGTGGTCCGCGTGGTTCAACGCCTCGGTGACCAACCGTCGCAGATGACCGTCCCGCAGCGAATACACCATGCGGCGCCCGTCCTTGCGGGCCTGCACCAGACCCGCGAGCCGGAGCTTGGCCAGATGCTGGCTCACCGCCGGTCGCGCCGCCTCGCTCTCCGAGGCCAGCTCGGTGACATCCGCCTCTCCCCTGGCAAGCAGCCACAGCAGGTGCAGCCGGGTGGGGTCGGCGAGCAGCGCGAACACGGTCGTGGCGGTCTCCAACTGCGCCCTGCCCGGACTCCGCTGGTGCCCATGGCGTGCAGGTGAGGTTTCCGTGCGCTCCGGCATGGGCTCATCGTAGGGCCGTACGCTCCCTCACCCAGGCGGAGAAGCCTTTAGGAGCTGGTCGCCTCGATCACGCACATGGGCCCGCCCGTCTGCACCACGCGGTCGAGGCGGAAGCCCGAACCCGACAGCAGGGACTGCCAGTCGGCACGGCTGCGTTCCCGGCCTTCCACCATGCCCATCATCGTGAGGTCGAGCAGCGTCGCGACCTCCGGGGCCGCGCCCTCGCCCAGGACGGTCTCCACCAGGAAGAGGCGGGCGCCGGTTCCGGCGGCCTCACGGATGCGGTCCAGTACGGTGGCGCACTGCTCGTCGTTCCAGTCGTGGAGGATGAAGCAGGCCAGGTACGCGTCCGCGCCCGGCGGCACGCTCTCGAAGAAGTCGCCGCCCCAGGTGCCGATCCGGTCGGACACCCCGGCATCGCGCAGCACGGGCCCGGCAGCGGTCACGACGTGCGGCAGGTCGAAGACGGTGCCCCACAGCCACTCGTGCCGCCGGGCGAGCGTGGCGAGCGCCGTGCCGTCGGCGCCGCCGATGTCGACCAGGTGGTGCACCTTGCGCAGGTCGAGGCTGTCGAGGGCGTCGCGCCGGAGCGCGAGCAGGTTGCCCATGGCGGCGTTGAAGCCGTCGACGCGGTCCTGCTCCTCCGCGAGCCAGTCGAAGAGCGGCTTGCCCAACTCGCGTTCGGCGGCGGGGACTCCGTCGTGCAGGGTGGACCAGAGGCTCGCGAAGGGTCCGTAGTGGGTGTCCATCCACATGAGGGCCACATCGCGCAGCGAATCGTCGGCGTCGCCGCACAGGGTGTGGCCCAGCGGTCCGAGGCCGACGGTGTCCTGGTCCGCGTCGAAGGCGAAGACCTGCTCGGCGGCGAGGGTGCGTACCAGTCGCCGTAACAGGTCGGGGCGGACACCGGCGGCCTCGGCCGCCTCGGCAACCGGCCTGGGGCCGTCGGCCAGTTGGTCGGCCACACCCGCGCGGGCGATGACGTACAGGGCCTGGGATACCTGGAATCCGCCGAGCAGGCGCAGCATCGCCACGGCCGGGGCGCGCCCGCCTGAGGCGGAGCCTGCGTCGGTGGTGGAACCTGCGTCGGTGGTGGAAGAGGAGGGTCCGTTCAGCAACATGACCGAGGGCCTACCCCGGGGATGATCGCGCGCCACCCTCCTCTTCCGCCTGTGGCTGAAAGGCTCTGCGCGACCGTACTGAACGGGCCACCGCCCTCCGCTATCCGGCGCGCCAGGTAAAGCTCCAGGTCAAGCCGCCGATCAGGCGCGAAGCGGGCCCGGATCAGGCCTTCGTCTCCGGCATCCCGGAGACCGTGGCGGGCGCCGGGACCGCGGCGGGTTCGCCCCGGTCGGCGTCGGCTGTCGGACGTACGGGGATGAGCGAGGCGACGACCGCGGCCGTCAGAGCCACTCCGCAGCCGATCGCCATGGCGACGCGGAAGCCGTTCTCGGAGGGCAGGGCGTAGCCCCCGAAGTCCGTGGTCATCTGGGCAAGGACAACACCGATGACGGCCGCAGAGACGGAGCTGCCGATCGAACGCATCAGGGTGTTGAAGCTGTTGGCCGACGCGGTCTCCGAAGGAGGCACGGCGCCCATGATGAGGGCGGGCATCGCACCGTAGGCGAAGCCGACTCCCGTGTTGCAGACGATCGTCACGATCAGCAGGCTCCAGGTGGAACCGGAGCTGATCAGGGGCAGGGCCAGGCCGTAGCCCACGGCGATGACGAGACTGCCCACGGCGAGGGTGACCTTGGGGCCGCGGGCGGCGGACAGCTTGGCACCCAAGGGCGACATGGCCATCATCATCAGACCGGCCGGTGCCATCCACAGGCCCATGGCGACCATCGACTGGCCCAGGCCGTAGCCGGTGGCTTCGGGGAGCTGGAGCAACTGCGGTACGACCAACGACTGGGCGTACATGGAGAATCCGACCAGGACCGAGGCCGCGTTCGTCATCAGTACCTGGGGGCGGGCGGTCACCCGCAGGTCGACCAGCGGGTCGCTCAGGCGCAGTTCCCACCAGGCCCAGGCCAGCAGCGTGACGACGGCACCGGCGAACAGGCCCAGCGTGGTGGCGCTCCCCCAGCCCCAGTCGGCCCCCTTGGAGACGCCGAGCAGCAGGCAGATCAGCCCGGCTCCCAGGCCGACGGCGCCGAGCCCGTCGAAGCCGCCGCGCGCGGTGTTCTCCCGGTCTTCGGGTACGAGGGTGAGGATCAGGGCGCCGACGGCGAGGGCCAGTGCGGCGACGACCCAGAACAGCACACGCCAGCTGGCGTTCTCGGCGATCGCGGCCGCGAGCGGGAGGCCGAGCGCGCCGCCCACGCCCATGGACGCGCTCATGATGGCGATGGCCGAGCCGAGGCGCTCCGCGGGCATGATGTCGCGCAGCAGGCTGATCCCGAGCGGTACGACGCCCATGCCCATGCCCTGCAGTCCGCGTCCGGCGACCATCGGGACGACGGACGAGGACAGGGCGCACACCACGGAGCCCACGAGCAGGGGCATCAGGGATGCGAGCAGCATGCGGCGCTTGCCGAACATGTCGCCGAGGCGCCCGGCGACGGGCGTCGCCACGGCGGCGGCCAGCAGGGTGGCCGTGATGACCCACGAGGCGTTGGACGAGGAGGTGTCGAGCAGGTCGGGGAGTTCCGCGATCAGCGGCACGACCAAGGTCTGCGTGATCGCGGCCACGATGCCGCCGAAGGCGAGGATGCCGATCACGGCACCCGGCCTGGTCGCTCTGGTCGCTGGTTGTGCACTGTCCACGGGTGCTCCCTGTTGCTGCCGTGCCGTGGCACGACACCACGGGACCGTTGTGCACCGTACACGAGATATGCATGATGCATGAGATGTGCACCATGCATTCCATGTGCAGCATGCACACAATCCGTGATATATCTACTCACGGGCGGCCGCCTGGACCGTTCCGGCCCGTTCCGACCCGACCGGGAGGCGACGGGAGGCAAGCCGAAGGGAAGCTCGCATGGACAAGCCGCTGGATCAGATCGAGTTCGAGACCATGCTCCTCGGCCGCCACATGAGCCTGCTCACTTCACGCGGCGGCGAGCGGCTCGATCGCAGCGCCTACATCCTCCTCAGCCGCATCCAGACCGAAGGCCCCATGTCCATCGGGCAGTTGAGGGATGCGTTCGGCCTGGACACCTCCACCCTGAACCGGCAGACCGCCGCCATGCTGCGCGCCGGTGTCGTCGAGCGCATCCCCGATCCCGACGGCGGCATCGCCCGCAAGTTCGCCATCACGGAGGACGGCGAGCGGCGCCTGGCCAACGACCGGTCCGAGAACCTCACGGGCCTGGGGAAGCTCCTCGCCGAGTGGACGCCGGAGGAAGCGACTCAGCTCGCGGACTGCCTCGGCCGCCTCAACCGTGACATCGAACGCCTCGACGGCCGCCCCTGGCCGCGCGACTGATCGACTCAGCGACCGTCTGCCGCCCACCGCCCGATGCCCGATGCCCTGAGCCGTCGTCGCCGTCAGCGATGCCGGTCGATCAGCATGCGCGCCATCTCCTTGGCCCGGAGGGCCGCGTCGGCGTCACCCTCCGCCGCCGAGATGATCGCCCCCTTCATCAGGATGTGCCAGGACCGGGCGAAGCCGTCGGCGTCGCGCAGCTCCGCCTCTTCGGCCATGCCGCACACGAGGGAGCGGATGTTCCCCAGGTACTCGATGCTCGCCAGCCCCAGCGGATGCTTCCAGCCCATCTCCAACAGCACGTTGACGAACGTACAGGCGTCGAAGTCGTCGCCCCGGAACCACTCGTCGAAGACGTCGAAAATGGCCAGCAGCCTACCCTCAGGAGTCCCGCCGCGACGACGAACACCCGCCACCACCCGCCCCAGCGTCCACTCCCGCTCCCTCCGGGCCAGAAACGCCAGTACGAGCCGGTCCTTCGAAGGAAAGTGCCGGTAGAGCGTCGCCTTGGCGACTCCCGAACGCGCGATGACTTCGTCGATGCCGACAGCACGGATGCCGCGCTGCGAGAAGAGCTCGTACGCGGTCCTCAATATCCGTTCGCGAGGGGCGAGTTGGTCAGCCGCCGACGGCGATTCGCTGTCCATTGCCGTCCAGAATAGCCCTGGACAGAGTCGCCGCCCGCTGCCATCGTCGAGGCAGAGACGCACGAGACAGACCGGTCTTTCTGTCCTGCCGACCATGACTCATCGTTCCGCCCCCAACCACCACCACAAGTCCCGGTGTACTCACCAACCGGCAGGCAGCCGACGCGGGAGAGATCCGGCCCACTGCCGCCACCGGGAGCCGTCCCGACGGGTGGGGCCGCGAAGCTCCCTGGCGCGCCCCTCCCGCCAGGTGAGGCCGCCCCACCCGTCGGACGCGCAACGCGCGCACCTCAGCCCGCGCCGGGGTGGTCGCCGGTGGCGCCATCGACGAGTTCGCGCACGATGTCCATCTGCCCCGCGTGCCGTGCCCAACCAGGCTCAGGAGGTTCGTCCCCGACGGGGTCATCGGCCGCCGCAACGCCTCGTCGTCCAGCCCGCGGAACCTAGCAGCCAGCTCAGACACCGCCCCTTCCGTCGCCCCTTCCATCGTTCCCCTCCCCTGAAACCACCGTGAGACCACGCTGAATGCGCCCCGCCCCACCCTCTGTCGCATGACGACAAGAGCCGTGGCGGAGACAACAGCCGCTACCACCACCGCATCCACCGGATCGCACGCGCCCTCGCTCGCCATCGCCGCTCAGGGGCTGCGCAAGACCTATGGCGACAAAGCCGTCCTCGACGGCGTCGATCTCGCCGTGCCGGGTGGGAGCGTCTTCTCTCTGCTCGGGCCCAACGGGGCCGGGAAGACCACCGCCGTCAAGATTCTCTCCACCCTTGTCTCCCCCGATCCGTCCTCCGGCGAGATTCGTGTCGGTGGGTTCGATCTCGCCGCCGAGCCGCAGGCGGTCCGTGCCGCGATCGGTGTCACCGGGCAGTTCAGTGCGATCGACGGCCTCCTCACCGGTGAGGAGAACATGCTGCTCATGGCGGATCTGCAGCACCTTCCCCGCAGCGAGGGCCGTCGGGCCGCCGCGGAGTTGCTGGAGCGCTTCGACCTGGTGGAGGCCGCCAGGAAACCCGCGCTCGGTTACTCCGGCGGCATGCGGCGTCGGCTCGACATCGCCATGACTCTGATCGGCAGGCCGCGGATCATCTTTCTCGACGAGCCGACCACCGGCCTCGATCCGCGTTCCCGCCACAACATGTGGGACGTCGTGAGGGAGTTGGTCGCCGAGGGAGTCACCGTTTTCCTCACCACTCAGTATCTGGAGGAGGCCGATCAACTGTCCGATCGCATCGCCGTGTTGAGTGGTGGAAAGGTCGCCGCCGAGGGCAGCGCCGATGAGTTGAAGCGGCTGGTGCCCGGCGGACACGTGCGGGTGCGGTTCGACGACCCCGTCGCGTACCGATCCGCCGCCGCGGCACTGCACGAGGCGGCCACCGACGACGAGGCGCTGTCACTGCGGGTCCCCGGCGGCGGAAGTCAGCGCGAGCTGCGCGCTCTTCTCGACCGGCTGGATTCGGCGGGTGTGGAGGCGGATGAGGTGACCGTGCACACCCCCGACCTGGACGACGTGTTCTTCGCCTTGACCGGCAGCGATGAAACGAAGGCGGATCAGGCAGGTCAGGCGGCCCAGTCCAAGGAGGCTCGCCGGTGAGCGCCCTCTCCCTCGCCCTGCGCGACTCGACCACGATGTTGCGCCGCAATCTCCTGCACGTGCGGCGCTATCCGTCCCTCACCCTGAACGTCCTGCTGACACCCGTCGTCCTGCTCCTCCTCTTCGTCTACATCTTCGGCGACGTGATGAGCGCGGGCATGGGTGGCGGCGGATCCGATCGCTCCGAGTACGTCGACTACCTCGTTCCCGGCATCCTGCTGATGACCATCGGCGGCACGCTGGTCGGAACCGCCGTGTCCGTCTCCATGGACATGACCGAGGGCATCATCGCCCGCTTCCGTACGATGGCGATCCACCGCGGCTCCGTGCTCGTCGGGCACGTCGTCAGCAGCGTGCTGCAGTCGGTCGCCAGTGTGGTCCTCGTCGGGGCCGTCGCCGTGGCCATCGGCTTCCGGTCCACGGATGCCACCGCTGCGGAGTGGTTGGCGGCGTTCGGGCTCCTCTCCCTGGTCGCCCTCGCGCTCACCTGGCTCGCCGTCGGCGTGGGGATGGTCAGCCAGAACCCCGAGGCGGCAGGCAACAACGCGGTGCCGCTGATCATCCTGCCGTTCCTCTCCAGCGCCTTCGTGCCGATCGAGGCGATGCCGGGCTGGTTCCAGCCGGTCGCCGAGTACCAGCCGTTCACACCCGCCATCGAGACGCTGCGTGGCCTGCTGCTCGGGAGCGGGATCGGCAACAACGGCTGGCTCAGCGTGGTTTGGTGTCTGGGGCTGGCCCTGTTCGGGTACTTCTGGTCGGCGTCCCTGTTCCATCGCGTCCCGAGATAAGCACGAGCGCGCGGGCTGCCGCGCGCAGTTCGTCCCGTCCCAGGGCGGCGTACGCCGACACCGCGTCGGCGTACGCCGCCCTGTCGGTGTCCTCGGCCGCCCGCCGGGCACGGTCCGCCGACATCGTCGGCTGGAACTCGCGCAGTACCCGCATCCGTTCGGCCAGCGCGATCATCCGTACGGCCGACGGGTCACCACCGGACGCGAGCCCCGCCAGGCCCAGCGCGTGCAGCACCGTCCCTGAGACGGGGAGTTCCGCGGCCGGGGCTGACGGGCCGGACAGCAGTACGCGCAGTCGCTGCCGCAGCCGGTCGACCGGCTGCGCGACGATGTCGAGGCGGCCTGCGTGTGCGTGCGCCGTCACCGCCGCAGACTGGATCTCCAGCGCCCATGGGTCGGCCCAGGGGTCGCCGCCGTAGAGCGGGCTCGTCTCGGGCAGCCGGTCCACGGCGCTGCGCCACAGGCCGAGGCCCGTCTCCGTCAGCCCGCGGGCGAGCGCGATCTCCGCGCGCGTACCGAGGTCGGGGCTGTAGAAGGCGTCCTGCGGCGGCAAGTTGTCGCCCTCCGCCCGGTGCAGCCAGTACTCGGCCTCGTCGGGGTCGCCACGTTGCAGACAGGCGAGGGCGAGTCCCTGACGGATGCCGACGTAGTCGTGCTCGGCGCCGAGCCGCGGCAGCACTTCGAGTACCGCCTTCAGGTTTTCGTACGCGTCCTCGCCCCGCGCCATCTGCAGGCACAGCTCGCTCAGCCGGGCGTGGCCCACGACCCGCAGGGTCGGGCTGTCGACCGGCCCCAGCGCGGCGATCATCCGGTGTGCCGAGCCGAGCGCACGGTCGAAGTCGTGCTCGTACTTCCATACGTAGGTGGCGACGCACTCGGCGACGGCCGCGACCAGCGGCTGTTCGCTCGCGCAGAGCTCGTGCAGCACCGCGTAGTCGGGGGACCGCATCGCGGGGATCGCGCCCAGCACCACCGCGGTGGCGCGCAGCAGCGTGTCCGGCGGGGCCGGGGGCAGCCGCCGCAAGGTGGCCAACTGGCGTACCGCGTGCGGGCCGCAGTCCATGAACAGGCTCGCCGTGCACAACACCGCTGCCGCGCGGGCGACTTCGACGTATTCGGGTTCGGGGCGGTAGCGCGACAGCGGTGGACCGGTCTCGGCGGCGAGCGCGACGAGGCGGGAGTAGTTCAGGTCGGTCGACCACAGGGCGGCGAGGACGGCGGTGAGGGCCGCGGTCGCGGGACCGTCCGCGCGGGCCAGCGCGTACCGCAGGGCCAGGACGAGATTGTCCTGCTCGGGCCTGATCCGCTCCCTGGCGGCGTGGGGGCTTTCAGCACCTTTGACTCGACGAGGGCCTTCAGCAGATGCGGGCCTTCCGGCGTCGACCAGCACGTCGTGGTTCGCGATGCCGAAGTCCCGTGCCCAGGACAGGAACTGGTCGACTGCCACCTCCTCCTCGCCCGCCTCCGCGCGCCGGGCCGCGCTGAACTCCCGTACCGTCTCCAGCATCCGGAACCGCACACCGGCAGGCGTGTCGGCGACAGTGAGCAGCGACTGATCGACCACCTGCTCCAACACGGCCAGCGCGTCCGCGCCGAGCACCCGCTCCGCCGCTTCGGCGGAGAAGCCGCCGGGGAAGACGGACAGCGTGCGCAGCGCGGCCGCGGCCTCCGCCGTGAGCAGGTTCCAGCTCCACTCCACGACCGCGTGCAGCGTGCGGTGCCGCTCCGGTACGTCCCGCGCGCCGCCCCGCAGCAGCGCGAAGCGGTCGCCGAGACGCTGGGCGATCTGCGGCACCGAGAGGACCCTGACCCGGGCGGCGGCCAACTCCACGGCGAGGGGCAGCCCGTCGAGGTGGCGGCAGAGCTCGGCCACCGCGTCCGGCGGCAGCTCGACGCCGGGGCGGGCGGCGCGGGCCCGCTGGGCGAACAGTTCGGCCGCGGTGTCGGGGCCCAGCTCCGGCAGCGCGTACAGCGTCTCCGACGTGAGGTCCAGCGGGGCGCGGCTGGTGGCGAGCACCCGGAGGTCCTTCGAGGTCGACACCAGGGTTCGTACGAGGTCGGCGGCGCCCCGGACGACCTGCTCGCAGTTGTCGAGGACCAGCAGGGCGGGCCCGGCCCCGAGCACGGCACGGATGCCGGTCACCGGGTCGGCCGGGACGTGACCGACGAGGGCGCCGTGCCGCCCCTCCCCCGCACCGAGCGCGGAGGCCACTTCCGCGGCCACGTCGTCGTCCGCGGTGACGCCCGCGAGCGGCACGAAATGTACCGCGCGCTGTTCGGCCCGGCGGCTGACGGCGTGGGCGAGCCGGGTCTTGCCGAGGCCTCCGGTGCCGACGACGGTGACGGCGCGTGAGGTGCGCAGCAGCCGCAGTACCGCCGCGATGTCCTCGTCCCGGCCGAGGAGTTGGTTCGGCTCGTGCGGCACGCCGTGTCCGACGGCGGGCGTCCCGCCGCGCAGCAGCTCCTGCTGTACGGCCCTGAGCCCGGCGCCCGGCTCCGTGCCGAGGCCGTCGCGCAGTTCGCGCCGGTACGCCTCGTACCGCGTCAGTGCGGCGGACGGGCCTGCCGTCGCCGCCTCGCCGCGCAGGACTTCGGCGAGCACTTCCTCGTCGCGCGGGTGCTCCGCGACGACGACGGCGAGCGGGGCGGCCGCCTCCGCGTGGCGTCCGAGGCGGGCGAGCGCGAGTGCCCGCGCGCGTACGAGGGTGTCGCGGACGACGGCGCGGTCGGTACGCAGTGCGGCCACGAGGTCGTCGGTGGTGCCCGCGGCGCCGGGGGCGGTCTCGGGGACGCCCTCCCACAGGGCGAGTCCGGCGTCGGCCGCCGCCAGCGACCCCGCGTGGTCCCCCGCCCTGGCCCGGTCCGCGCTCGCGGCGGCGTGCAGGAGGAGGGCGGAGGTGTCGACCTGCTCCTCGGCGAGTGCGAGCCGGTACCCGGCGGGCGTGTTGGCGATGACGTCGGCGCCCAGCTGCGCCCGCGCCCTGGACACGAGGACCTGCAGCGCCTTTCCCGGCCGGTCGGGCAGCCGGTCCGGCCACAGCCCCGCCACGAGCCGCTCGACGCTGCAGCCCGTGCGCAGGTCGCCCGCGAGCAGCGCGAGGAGGCCGCGGAGCCGGGGCGCGGTGACCTCCTGGCCGCGGTAAGCGACACGTGGGAGCAGCGTCAGGTCGGTGGTCACCCGGTTCCCTCCGGAAGTTGCCGGGCCCGGTGCCTTGCGACGTTCATGCGGTTGCCGCAGAGCCCCGGCGTGCAGTAGCGGCGGCGGCCCGCCTTGCTGGTGTCCACGAACATGCCGTCGCAGACGGGTGAGGCGCAGTGCCGGATGCGCTCGCCGCTGAGGGCGTGCAGGACGCCGAGCAGACCGGTGCCGATCAGCGCGGCCAGTTCGTCGGCGAGCCCGGCCGCGGGTCCGGCGGCCACGAACCACTGCCAGTGGCCGTCGGCGTCCCGCTCAAGCATGGGGCGTGTGCCCGCGCGTTCGACCAGTGCGTTGGCGCGGTCTGCGAGCACGTTCTCGTCCGCGGACTCCAGCAGGGAACGGACTTCCTGGCGGAGGGCGAGTACCTGTCCCAGGTCCCTGTCCGTCGGGCCGCGACCCGATTGCGGCAGCGCCGCCGGTGCCAGGTGGTGTTCGGCGAGGAAGTGCCCGAGGGCAGCCGCGTCCACGAGTACCTCGCCGGTACTCCTGCGCACCAGGGCGGACGTATTGACGAGGTCGGTCGCCAGCCCGGCCCCGAGCGTGTAATCGGAAAAAGGAGACTTCAAGCCTTACCCCTGCTAGCGTAATCGGAGAAAGAAAATTATACCGCTTACCTCTTACACCGGGAGAGTTACGTGAGCACGTGCACCAAATCTGCGCCGTGGAAGCTGCGTCAGCGGGTCCAGGTCACCGCGGGCGAGGTCGCGGCCGACGTCTTCGGCGACGGCCCTCCCCTCGTCCTGGTCCACGGCACACCCGCCTCCTCCTACCTCTGGCGCAACACCGTGCCGGAACTGGCCCGCCACCACACTGTCCACGTGTGGGACCTGCTCGGGTTCGGCGAGTCCCGCCTCGCTCCCGACGCCACGCCTTCCATCGCCCAGCAGGCCCGCACGCTGGCCGAACTGGTCGAGCACTGGGGGCTGACGGCGCCGCGCCTCGTGGGGCACGACATCGGCGGCGGGGTCGTGATGCGCGCCCACCTGATCGAACGGGTTCCGGCAGCCGGACTCGCCCTGCTCGACGCCGCCGTCATCGGCCCGTGGAACACTCCGTTCACCGATCATCAGCAGCGCCACGCGGAGGCGTACCGCACGATGCCGACGCACGTGTTCGCCGATATCGTCGGCGCGCGGCTGCGGACCGCGACCCACCTTCCGATGACCGATGCCGATGCCGCCGCCTACCTCGCCCCCTGGCACGGGGCCGAGGGCCGACGGCGGTGGATGGAGCAGGTCTGCGCCGTCAGCTTCGAGGACACGCGGGGCGTCGTGGACCGGCTCGACCGGGTGACCGCGCCGACCCTCGTACTGTGGGGCCAGGAGGACGAGTGGCTCGCGCCCGCCGCCGGTGAACGTCTGGCGGCGGCCATCCCCGGCGCGCGGCTCGCCACCATCGCCGCCGCCGGTCACTTCATCGCCGAGGACCAGCCCCGCGAGACGGCCGCGGCTCTCGTGGACTTCTTCGGCAGCCGCTGATCAGCGACTGCGTACGCCTTCGCCCTCCAGCTCCCGCTTGAGGTTGCGGAGGGTCCGGTCGATGTTTCCCACCTGGAAGGCCGCGAAGGTCTTGCCCCGCGTGGCGATCCGGTCGAAGGCACCGGCCACGAAGTCGGGCCAGGAGCGCCGGTCGTCCGTCCAGGTCTCGGTCACCCGCGTCACCGCTCCCGCCGCACCGGCTTCTTCCTCGAAGCGGTACTCCCAGGTGGCGATGGGGGCGCGCAGGCGGGGACGCTTCAGGCCGATCGCGTGCACCCGGAAGGCGAAGCGGCTGCCCGGGTCCGCGGCGGTGACCGTGCAGCGGGTGGTCCAGCGGAACGCCCCGCGCTTGTTGTGACCGTCGAAGACCAGCCCCACCGCGGCCGGTTCGTCCGGTTCCGGTACGGTCGCGCCGAGGTTCTCCGGGCTCCAACGGCCCATCTGCGCGGGCCTGCTGACCTGCGCGTACACCTCCGACGGGGACGCCTGGACCACGATGCTGCGGGACACGGTGAACGTGCGGGCCATGGGGAATGCTCCGTTCCTCGGCCCACGACCTTACCCGCCAGTAGGTCCCACGGGAAGCGCCAGATCATCGCGGGAACCGAGGGGCGGATGCGCCTGTGCCGCCCGTTCCTTCGTCAGCGCCTTGGTGATCTTCCGGGCCAGGAGCGGGTCGGCGGGCAGCGTGTGCGCGGCGAACCACCGGGCGGCCGTGGGGTCCGGGGACGGTTCGACGAACTCCGCGCCCGCGTAGTCGTCGAGCGGCGGATCGTAGATGTATCCGGCGACCACTCCGTGCCGCACCAGACGGTCCACCAGCGTGTCGCGGTCCTGGACCAGGAGCGGCACGCGGAAGAGCGGTGGCGGACCGTCGTCCGCGGGCCGGTCGCGGAGCGCCCGGGTGGCCCAGCCGGTGCCCGCAAGCAGCGACGAGCCCGCCTTGCGCCGGGCGAGGTCGTCGTCGAGCCGGGCGATGCGCAGCTTCAACTGCCCGCGGACCAGAGCCCCGTGGCGGGCACGGTAGCCGTGGAGGTCGACGCGGATCCACGGTTCGTACGCGGCGAGGCTCGGCACCCCGGACGCGCAGCGCGTGAGGCGGGGGGCGTGCAGGTCCATCCGGAACGCGTCACGTTCGAGCATCCCGAGTCGCTGCATGGTGCGCCACACGGGGCGTACGAGATGCAGGCCGCGCACGGTCGAGCGGACCAGGGGACGCAGTGTGGTGGACAGGTCGGCGCGGAGGCTTCGCGGCAGCATGAGTTCGTCGCGCAGCAGCTCCAGCTTGCGGCGGGTGGGCTCGTCCTCGACGGCGAGGAAGCCGCCCGCCATCGCCGCCACGTGCTTGGAGAGGCTGAACGCCGCGGCCGTCCCGAACGTCCCGATCGGCTGCCCGTCCACCTGCGTGCCGATCGCGTGGGCGGCGTCCTCGAAGAGCGGGATGCCCAACTGGTCGCAGCGGCGGCGCAGTTCGACGACGCGGTCGGGTATTCCGTACAGGTTCGTGGTCAGGACGGCGTCCACGTTCCGCCAGGTCTCCTCCGGCACGGCGGCCGGGTCGATGTTGCCGTCCCAGACGGAGACCGGGGCCTGCACCGGGCGCAGTCCCGCCGCGAGGACCACGAAGAGGATCACGTCGTCGTTCACCGGTGACATCAGGACGCGCGCGCCGGGCCTGCACCAGTGCCGCAGCGCCAGGTACAGCGCGAGCCGCGCCGATGGCGTGTAGACGCACTCGCGTCCCAGTCGCCGCGTCATGGCCGCGGCGAGCCCCGATCCGTACGGCATCCTCACCTCTTCCGTCAAAGGAAAGCGGACAGCCGTCGGACAGCCACGTGGAGTGGAGTGGACCGGACAGCCCGGGAAGGTCGAAGGGACGAAAGTCGAGGGTCGAAGGTCGAAGAGCAGCGGGCGGAGGTGGCGCTCAGCGCCCGCCCCCGTGGCGCGACGTGCGCATCGAGCCGACGGTCTTCAGCAGCCGGTCGGCCGGTTCTCTGAGCCGGGGGTGGGCCAGGACCGTGTTGCGCAGGCCGCGCACCGGTCTGCGCCACAGGCGGTGCGCCGCCGCCACCGGGTGGGGACGGGTCGCGAAGCCTTCTCCCACGCGCAGTTCGCGGGTCTTGAGCCAGTCCTTGTACTCCTTGTCGCCCCGGCCCATGTCCATGACCCGTACGCCGTCCCGGCCCGCCGCCTCCGCCATCCGCAGATGCATCATCAGGCCGGGCGAGTAGTAGCTGAGCTCGGGGTCGTACGCGGTGAACCAGGCGGCGAACACGGTGCTCGACGTCGGCCCGAAGTGCGCGGCCACCGGCCGGTCGCCCGCGTACACCACGGACAGCACGCCGGTGAAGTGGTCCTCGCGGACCTCGAAGAAGTCGTGCACCAGGTCGACGATCCAGGGCTTCGCGAAGCGGTCCATGCGGCCCGTCCTGCGGTACTGGGCGGACTTCCAGCGCATGAGGGTGTGCAGCAGCCGAGGGTCGCGCTCGTCGTAGACGAACCGCGTCTCGCCGATGTCGCGGCTCAGCCGGCGCTCCTTCTTCAGCATCGTCTTGGCCTGGCCCGGATAGGCGCTGCGCAACCACTCCGCGTAGGTCTCCTCCTCGCCGACCTTGAGGTCGAGGACCGGGGAGGCGAACGTGCCCGTGACGTACGCGCCGAACGGCCTCTGGTCCTCGACCAGATGGTCGAACTCGAAGACGGAGAGGCCGCAGGCCCGCAGCAGCGCGTGGGGGTCCCAGGTGATCCCGGGCCGGTGCACGAGGGCCTGGCAGTCGGAGAGACCGAGTCCGATGGCCCGGCCCACCCCGAAGGCGTTGCGCTCGAAGGGGAGGAAGCCGACGGCCTCCCCCTTCTCGCGCAACACCGCCACGCGCGTTCCGCCGCGGTGCCGGGCGATGCCCATGGCGAACTCCGGTGCCAGGAAGGGGTTCGCGAACCTGGGCGACTCATCCATGGCTCGGTGCCAGGCAGCGCGGAGCGAGGGGCTCAGCCCGTCGAGCCGGTGGATCGTGATGTCCATCTCAGACCGACCGTCCTTCCGCGGGCTCCGCGCGGGGGATGCATCTGGTGCTGGTCCTGGGTCTGCTGCTGGTTCTGGTACCGGATCTGGTGCTGGTGTTGAACCCGGTGCCGGTGCTGGATCTCGTTGTGGATCTGACGGAACTCATGGCTGACCGCTCCCCCGTTCCCGTCCCCCTGTCCTGCGAGGCTCAAAGGTCGCGAAACCGTACGCATGTGTCAAGACCGCCGACCGCAAGCGGCGTCAACCCGGCCAGTTCGGCGGCGAGTTACTCGTTCAAGCCGACGAGGAACTCGCCGAACAGCCGGTTCGCCGTGGTCGACGCGTAGAGGCGCTCCAGTTCGGCGCGCGCGATCCGCTGCTGGAACACACCCCGGTAGGAGGCGTCGCCACTGTCGTGCATCAGGTCCGTGAACCACGCCGCGAAGGCCTGGTAGTTCCACACGTGCCGCAGACACGTGACGGAGTACTCATTGAGCGCCATCGGGTCGTTGTCCTTGACCTTGCTGAGCACGGCCCTGGCCAGGACGTCGGCGTCGTGCAGGGCCAGGTTCATGCCCTTGGCGCTCATGGGCGGAACGATGTGGGCGGCATCGCCCAGCAGATAGAGGTTTCCGTAGCTCATCGGGTCGAAGACCACGCTGCGCAACGGGACCATCTGCTTGCTGACGATCGGCCCTCGGGCCGCGACCGGCTCCCCGAAACGGGCCTCGAGCTCGTCCCAGACCCGCTCGTCGGGCCAGTCCTGTGTGCTGCCTTCGAGCGGGCACTGCAGGTAGAAGCGGCTGGCGTGCGGGCCGCGCGCGAACTGACCTGCGAACCCGCGGGAGTGGATCGCCATCATGGACTGGTGGTTGGGCGCGACCTCTGCCAGCACGGTCAGCCAGGCGTAGCCGTACTCGCGGCTGTAGCGCGTGATGCTGTCGGCGGGAATGGACGCCCGGCTCACGCCGCGGTCGCCGTCGCAGCCCGCGACCACTTCGCAGGTGAGCGCCCTCGTGGTGCCGGTGGTGTCGCGGTAGCGCACGAGAGGCCGCTCGCCGCCCAGGTTCTCCAGCGTGACGTCGTCGGCTTCGAAGCGCAGGTCCCCGCCGTCGCCCACGAAGGCGTCGATGAGGTTGCGCACCAGGACCTGCTGCGGGCAGAAACGGCCGTCGCCGTTGTCGTCGGCCAGGAACCGGAAAGGCCGCGTCCGGCCGTCGATGCGGAAGTTCATGACCGGCTCGAAGGGCTCGCCGCCCACGACCCGCTCCGTCAGGCCCCACTCGCGGAACATGCGTGCCGCACGAGTGTCGATGACCCCCGCCCGCTGCCGCCGCTCCACGTACGCACGGCCGCGCCGCTCCAGGATGACGCAGTCGATCCCGCTGCGCAGCAGGAAGTTGCCCAGCGCGAGACCGGCGACGCCCGATCCCACGATCACGACGGTGGTGTTCTCGTCCGGTAAGGACATAGCTGAAACTCCTTGATCTCCTGAGGAGGCCGGAAGGGCGCACTGCGGCGCGACGAGCCGCGCCCGCTATACCCTTATGGCCTTAAGCGAAGTCACTACTACGCATCATACGTAGTCGCCACTACGGATAACAAGGAGAGTCGTCATGCGCCGAGACGGAGCCGCCAACCGGGAGAGCGTTCTGCTTGCGGCCGAGCAGGTCTTCGGCGAGAAGGGAGCCTCTGCCTCCACGGAGGAGATCGCCCGCCGGGCACAGGTCAGCATCGCGACCGTGTTCCGCAATTTCCCCACCAAACACGACCTCATCGAGGCCACGGCCGCCCGCTACCTCGACGGTCTCGCCGACCAGGCGCGCGAGTTGGCCGACGACATCGACGACCCGGCCGAGGCGTTCGTCGCGCTCCTGCGCACGCTGGTGTCGGTCGGTGCCGTGAAGACGGCGCTCATGGACCTGCTGCCGCCGCACAGGGACGACTGGCAGGACCTGTCTCCCCAGGTCGTCTCCTCGGCCGACGCACTCCTGGGCGCGGTCGAGCGCGCCCTGGGCCGTGCGCAGGCGGTCGGCGCGGCCCGAAAGGACGTCGCCGTCGACGACGTCTCCCTGCTCCTGCGAGCCCTGTCCCACGTCACCACCCCCGGCGCGGAGGAGGCCGTCGAACGCGCGCTGGGCATCGTGATGGACGGCCTCGGAGTTCCACACTGATCCGGAACGGGAGGACGGGGGCCAGGGGTTATGACGCCGGGCGTGCTGGATCGTCGAAGGTCGGCAGGACCCCGGTCCACGTCAGGTGACTCGGTGCTCCGTCGGGAGCCTGAAGCGAATCACGGGCGTACTTCTCGGTTCGCTTGAGCTGCTCCCGCATCTGTTCCTCGAACCGGGCCAAGTGAGGATCCAACGTGTCAGTGCCCTCCCCTTGCCCGACGAAGTAGCCGCTGAACATGCCAAAGGTCAGCAGGGTTTCGCTGATGAGATCCGCGACGGTCTCGTCAGCCTCCAGGCGTGCCGTCATCATTGCCGTGTCGAGCTCTTCGAGAGTCTCCGTGAAGCGTCGTGTTTCCGCTTCCCGCTCCTCCCGGTTCATGAACCGGCGGTTGTACATGGCGATCGTCATGTCACGGTGCAGCCCTCGGCACGTGCCGAGCAACTGCACGTACGCCTCACGTCGAAGCTGACGAAGCCACTGCGCATGAGCGGCTTCTGCCGTCCTGTCAGCTTGATACTTGGCCCCCTGCAGGGCGATCTTCGCGGCGCCCCAGGCTCCGCCTGCGCCGAGAGCAGCACCGCCGAGAGCGCCGATCAACCCCGCTATCGCTGCGTCCATGCCTCTCCTTCCCCTCCCCCTGCGGGGCAGCGTCTCAGTTCTCGGTCGGAGCGGTGTGCCGCGTCAGGCCGCCGAGGATCAGGCCGAGGCCCGCCTCGAACGCCGCTTCGTGGTCGAGGACCGGAACGTCGGGTGGCAGGTCGGCCGCCGGGCCCGCATCCGCCTGCTCCTCAAGCACACAGCCGACCGTGTAGCGGCCGACAGCCAGCATCGCCATCTGGGCGTCCTTCTCGGGCACGCCGGAGGTGACGAGGAAGGCCATCTTGCGGCGGATCCGGTCGAGGTCGCCGGTCGGGGTGCTGCCCGCGTGGAGGCGTGCGCCGTCGCGGCGCTGCAGCAGCGTGCGCCGGAAGCTGCGTGCGTTCTCCAGGAACCACTCGCGCCAGTCGTCCTCGGGCGCCGGGAGCGGTGCGGTCGCGTGCGGGGCCATGGCGGCCGCCGCCATGGCCGCCAGGAGGTCCTTCTTGGTGCGGAAGTGGTAGTAGAGCGACGGCTGCTCGACGCCGAGCCGTTTGGCCAGCCGTCTGGTGCTCACGGTTTCCAGGCCCACGTCGTCGAGCAGATCCAGCGCCTCGGTGACGACGGTCTCACGGTTCATCTTGGTCACGTTGACAATCTATCGCTGATAGAAGACTCTCGAAAGAAATCAATCACCGATAGATTTTGGGTGCCGTCATGACGGACAAGACCACCAAACGCTCCGTGCGCTCCCTGCGGGTTCTGATCGCCGGTGGCGGGGTCGCCGGGCAGGCGCTGGCCTTCTGGCTCACCCGCGGCGGTCACCGGGTGACGGTCGTCGAGCGTTCCCCGGCGCTGCGCGCCTCGGGGGCGCAGGTCGATCTGCGCGGCCAGGGCATCGAGGCGGTCGAACGCATGGGGCTGCTCGAGACCGTGCGCAGTCGGCTGGTGGACGAGGCGGGCGTGGCCTTCGTCGATTCCCGCGGAAGGCCGCGAGCGACGATCATGGCCAACACCTCCGGCAAGGGCCGGCAGACCCTCACCTCGGAGTACGAGATCATGCGCGGCGACCTGGTCCGCATCCTCAATGACGCGACCAAGGGCGACACCGAGTACGTCTTCGGCAAGAGCGTCGACGGCTTCGACCAGGACGAGCACCACGTCACCGCGCACTTCTCGGACGGCACCTCCGGCGACCACGACCTGCTGATCGGAGCCGACGGCCAAGGCTCACGCATCCGGCGAGCGCTCCTGCCGGACGGCTTCGATCCGTACTGGCGCGTCGGCATCCACATGGCCTACTGGTTCGTCCCGCGCATCGCCTCCGACACCAACATCCGCGACACCTACATGGTCCCGGGCGGCCGCCAGATCATGCGGCGCAGCCACAACGCGACCGAGACGCAGGTGTACTTCGTGCTGCGCGAGGATTCGGCGGAAGCCTCCGCGATCCACCGCGCGCCCGCCGAGCAGCAGCAGAAGTTCTGGGCCGACCGGTTCCACGACGCGGGCTGGCAGACCGATCGCTTCGTCGAGGGCATGAAGGACAGCCCGTTCTTCTACTCCCAGGAGATCGCCCAAGTCCGCACCGACACCTGGTCCAAGGGCCGCGTGGCCCTGGTCGGCGACGCCGCACACTGCGCCTCCCCCTACAGCGGCATGGGCATCTCCGGCGGTCTGGTCGGGGCCTACGTCCTGGCCGGTGAGATCAACCGGCACGCCGACGACCTGCCCACCGCCCTGGCGGACTACGACCGCGTCCTGCGGCCCTTCGCCGACCAGATCCAGGCCGAGGTCAACCCCCGCATCCTGCGCGTGGGCATGCCCATGAACAAGCACGCCATCAGCGCCTTCCAGCACGTCACCGCGCTGGCCTGCTTCTTCCACGTTCCCGACCTGGTCGCGCGGTTCTCCAAGGAGGACCGCGGGGGCGACTGGAAGCTCCCGGCCTACGCGGACACGCGCACCGCGTGACCCGTCGCGGCGCGGACGGGGCGGGTCATCCGCGGTTTGCGGTGTCGGAGGGCAGTTCGGCGAAGCGGGCGCGGTACTCGCCTGCGAAGCGGCCGAGGTGCGAGACGCCCCAGCGGTAGGCGACCGTGCCGACGGGGTCGCCGGAGGCGAGGAGGTCCTCGCGAATCCTGTCGAGCCGGAGGTTCCGGACGTAGGACATGGGCGAGATCCCGAGCCCGCCGCGGAATGCGGAGGTGAGGGTCCGCGGGCTGCAGCCCGCGGCCCCGGCGACGTCGTCGAGGCTGATGCGCTCCGCAAGATTCGCTTCGATGAAGGCGAGGGCTGCCCGCAGGGAGCGCGGGTGGCCGGGTTGCGGACCGTCGTGGAGCTCGCCGGTGTGCGAGTGGGGCTGGGCCAGCAGCAGGGCGGTCACGAGGCAACGCAGTTGGCTGCGCTGCAGTTCCGCGCGCTGGAACAGCGGGTCGCCCGAGTCCAGCTGTTCGAGGAGGGAACGGACCAGCAGCTGTACCGCCCGCCCCTTGGACTTGGCCAGGTCGAGGGCGAAAGTGAACCGCACGGTGGACACCGGCGGATGCCCGGTCAGCACCGCGAATTCCTGGTCGACGAGGGCGGCGTCGATCCGCAGGCCCAGGAACCGGGTCCTCCGGCTGCGCAGGGGCCGCAGTTCCTGGGTGTCTCCTGGGCTGACGACTCCCGCCGTCGCCTCGTCGAGGGTCGTCTGCAGGCCGCCGCGCGATGCGGCGACGGCACCGGAGACACCGATGTTGATGAAGTAGGAGCCGCGGCTTCGGCCGCGGTCACGATGGCGATCGTGGTCACGGCCCTCGGCCGGGGTGACCCGCACCCCGAGGGGCGAGGCGAAGCACCCGACCGCGAAGTCGTGCGCCGCGACGCCGCGCAGTTCGTGATCGCCGCCGCACAGCTCGCCCAGGGGCGATGTGGCGATCGCGCCACCGAACAGGCGAGTGGCGGCGTTGAGCAGGTCGGCGGGGTTCTGTGACCTGGTGATGAGGTGGTTGCGCAGCGGCGTCGGCATGATGGTGGGTGCACCTCCCTGGGGCCCATTGTCGGAGCTCACTATCGGAGCTCGTTGTCGGAGCTCGTTGTCGGAGCCCACTGACTGATGCTCTACGCGGGCTCGGCCATCAGCCGGTGGCAGGAGTCAGCCAGCAGATACGCCTCGGGGTGGCGCTGCGCCTGCTCCAGACCGGCGATCGCCACCGAGGTCTCCACGAGCGTTCGGCACCGCCGCGCGCGCCGCCCGACGAACGCCCGGAGCCCCACGTCGACGGACTCGTGCCGTCCGAGTTCCCGGGCCAGGACGAGCCCGTCCTCGACGGCAAGGGCGGCGCCACTGGCCATCTGCGGCGCGGGCGCGTGCGCGGCGTCCCCGATGACCACGCAGGCTCCCCGGCTCCAGGCGCCGTCGAGGAGGGCCGTCAGCACCGGGCGGCGCACCACCGATCCCGAACCGGATACCTGCGAACGGAGCTCCGCCACCCGGCCCGGGAAGGCAGCCAGCAACTGCTTCAGGCGTGGGGCGAGTTCGGCGTCGGGCAGAACGCTCCGCTCCACTCCGTTCTCCGTCAGGAACACGTACGCCTGCCGGTCCGAGAGGGGTACGAGCCCGGCCGTGCCGGTCTCCCCGGCGAACTGATGGATGCCGGTGGCCCATTGCGGACGGGGGACCAGGGCCCGCCAGACCATCTGCCCGTGAAAGTCGACCGATGCGTCGAGCCGCAACAGGCCCCGTACCGACGAGCGGATCCCGTCCGCTCCCACGAGCAGGGCGACCCCGCGGACCGTCCCGTCCGACAACCGCACGCGGACCAGCTCGCCCTCCTGGTCCACCGCGACAACGGTCACCCCATGGCGCACCACTACGCCTCGCCTCTCGGCTTCCGCGTGCAGGATGCGATGCAACAGGGGACGCGCGATACCGGCCATCGCCGACCGTCGCCCGCCCACGAGGCGCGGCAGCCGGACCTCGCCCGCGGGCTCGCCGTCGACGTCCGCGTGCGTGATCGTGCTCATGCCGTAGCCCTCGGCCAGACATGCGTCCGCAAGGCCCAACTCGTCCAGCGCGCGCAGCGAAGGCCCGGTCAGGCACAGCCCCCATCCAGACGTCGCCCCCGGCGGCTCCGCCTCGGCGATCTCCACCTGCCATCCGCCGCGCGCCAGGGCGGTGGCCGCTGTCAGACCGGCCACGCCCGCCCCCACGATCACGGCCGTCCGCACACCGCGATAGCTGTCCATGTACGCCTCCAGGGCTCCGGTTTCCTCGAAACCGTAGGGCGCGCCGGAGCTCTGCCTTATCCGAATCGGGCGGCGGCCATCCGCTGTCGGCAAGCTGGTTGACTGCTGAGCCTATGCGTCTCAGTTGAGGGTGTACCGGTCCTTGACCTTCACCTCGGAGACCGAGCGGCCCTCAGGGAAGATGCTCTGCCAGTCGCCGATCACATGGAGCTCGTCGGTGCCCATCGCCCGTACGACGGTGAGGCCCTCGTCGTACGCCTTGTACGCCTTCATCCAGAGGTTGGCGAACGCCTGCGAGCGGATCAGGTGCATCCAGTCCGGGCGGTACAGCTCGCGGTTGTAGTTCGACTCCCCCATGGTGGCGACGAACTTGGAGTACATCGCCTTCACGTACTCCAGCGTCACCTCGTCGTCCTCGCTGATCGCCCGGTCGCGGGCGTCCTTGAGGGCGACGCGGAACTTCTCGAGGAGCCCCTCGGTCGCGCCCGAGGTGTACGACTCGTGGATCGTCGGCGGTTCGCACAGCCCGTACTTCGGCGACGACAGGCGCAGGAGCAGGCGCAGCGTGGGCTCGGTGATCCAGAGCGGTCCCGGCTCGTCGCGGTTGCCGATCGGGTTCGGCAGCACGCCCTCGTGGTCCCAGTGGGGCGGGGTGACGAGGTGGACTCCCGCGCGGCGCCGGTCGTGGTCGAAGCCGGTGGAGTGCTCGAGCTGGCCGAGCGGGAGGTGCGTCTTGAGCGCGGAGAGATAGGCGCCGTTGATGTCGAGCGCGGTCACCTCGTGTGCGCCCGGCGGGAGTTCGGGGCGGGTCCACTTGGGGCGGGCCTCCCAGATCTGGTCCGCGCCGCGCGAGGTCTGCTTGCGGAGGATGTCGGGGATCCAGGGGTGCGCCACGACGTCGTAGCGGCCGCCCTTGCGGGTCTCGTCCAGCAGGGCCATCGCGTCCGGGATGGCGCGCCGCACCAGCGCGGCGGTGGCGGCCTCCACATCACCCTCGTGCGCGGCGAGCGCCTCCTTCACGGCTCGGCCGATGGCGTCGGGGGCCTCGGCGGCGGCCTTGGCGCGGCGGCCTGCCGGGACGAGCTTCATGGGGGTGGCGGGGCGGGTGGGGGCGGCGGGGGCGTCTTTGGCACTGTCTCCGCGCGTACCGCACTCGGCGTGGTCCAAGTGCTGCGGGAAGCCCTCGACCTGGTCGGTCGCGGGCTGACCGCACAGGACGCACGGCTTGGGCTCGGGGAGGATCTCGGGGTCCGGATCCGGAGAGGGCTCAGGCTCCGGAGAGGGCTCGGGATCGGGATCCGGCTGGGTCTCCGGCTGCGGAGTGAGCCTCGTGCGTGCGGCCTCCAGGAAGTACGCGTACTTCTCCCGGATCCCGCCCGTCGGTTCACGGCCGGATTCCCAGCCGCCGACCGTGGCCGGACTCACGCCGATGGCGCGCGCCACCTGCGCCTGGGAGAGGCTGAGGGCTTCACGCAGCGCGCGGCGCTCCTCGGCGGGCGGCAGCTCCACCTCGGGCCCGGAGGCGGCCAGCAGCGCGTCGATCGCGTCGAAGTCGCTCACCGCCGGGCCTCCCTCGGCTCATCGGCCGCGGTGCGGCGCCTGGGCACGGTGCGGCGGCGGTCGGCGGACAGCGCCTCGCACGCGCGCGTGGGACCGGCCAGCAGGTCGAGCACGTCGATGCCGTAGTGCGCGGCGATCGCGTCGCAGTCGTCCAGACTCCAGGCCGCGGTACCGGACTGACGGCGCGACACCTGTGTCTGGTCGACGCCGAGCACGGCGGCGAGGCTCGCCTGCGTGTCGCCGGTGAGCTGCATCAGCGCGGCCACTGCCGCACGCAGCCGCTCGGTGGAGGACATTCCCATGGCGCCAGCCTATCCAAGGGGGCGGCGACTTCTGCATGCACCACGCGGATTACGCATGTAACCCGGTCAGCACGCATCTTCCAGGAGGGCGGTGCGCCAGACGAAAACCTCCGTGCTCGGGGTGCGTTCGGAGAACCGGCCCGACGCGGACGCCTCCCGCAGCAGTCGCCGCAGGTCCGCCTCGAAGCTGCCGCGGCGGGTCCCGAACAGGTGCGGCGCGGAGCTCGACATCGAGAACACGCCCGCGACCACGTCGTCGACCGAGCGTTCCAAACGCTGCCCGCCCGGGACGACGAGGCGCTGCGGTCCGGCGAATCCGGCACGGGCGAGCACGACCCGCTCGCCGCCGGGGGTGCCTTGCGGCAGCACGCCGCGGCCCGCCCGGCGTACCGGGCCCAGATAGCTTCTGATGAGGTCGCCCACCGCATCGTGGGGCGGCGCCGGATGCGGCAGGTCCTCGTCGGCCTGCGCGTCCCGTTCCGCCTCCTCCGCCTCCGGCTTCAGGTCCGAGACGTGCACCAGCGCCCCGCCGGGACGGAGCATGCTCTTGACCGTCGCCGCCACCAGGTCCTGGTCCATCCAGTGGAAGGACTGGCCGAAGGTGGCGACGGTGAACGTGCCCAGCCCGGCGGGCAGGTCCTCCGCCCGGGCCCGCACCCATCGCGTCCGCTCGGCCACTCCCCGCCCGGCGGCATCGCGCTCCGCTTCGGCGATCATCCCGTCGTCCGGGTCCACGCCCACGACCTCGCTGAACAGCGGGGCCAGAGTCAGCGCGAGAGTCCCCGGTCCGCATCCCACGTCGATGAGGCGCCCGCGCCCGTCCAGGTGCAGGGCCTCGGCCAGTGCGGCAGCCAGCCCGGGCGCGTAGGGAAGCCGTCCGCGCGCGTAGTAGGCGGCAGCCCCTTCGAACAGCGTGTCGTCCCACTCCCAACCGGCCACCATGCCAGCTCGCCGCCTCTCGTACTCCCCCGTCGCTCGGGGTCCGCACCCGGACCGTACTCTTCGCACATCTGGATCTTTGCCCGCAAGAGGAGTTGCATCAGTGGAGTTTCGGCTGCTCGGAGCGGTTTCCGTCGCCACTGAGGTCGGCGTGCTGCCTCTCGGCCCCGCAAAGCGGCGCAGCCTGCTCGCCGCCCTGCTGCTCAGGCCGAACCACCCGGTCCCGGTGGATCAGCTGACGTACGCGCTGTGGGACGACGAACCGCCCCCGCGGGCGCGCGGCGTCATCCAGGGCCACGTGTCGCGACTGCGGGTCCTGCTCAACACTGCGGACGCCGACATGTACGGCGTCGAACTGCTCACCCAGGGCACCGCGTACGTCCTGCGGATGCCGGAGTCCCTGCTCGACGCCCACCGCTTCGAGGAACTGGTGACGCTGGCCCGCAGTCAGCGGACGCCGGACGACGCCGTGGCGATGTACCAGGAGGCGCTGTCTCTCTGGCAGGGTCCCGCGCTGACCGGCGCGTTTCCGAGTCAGCCCTTGCAGGCCGCCGCCCAGGCCCTCGAGGAACTCCGCCTCGCCTCGGTGGAGTCGCTGGCGACGGCCTATTCGCGGATGGGCGAGCACGCCCGGGCCGCCGCGGTGCTGCGCGCGGAGGCGGGCGTCCACCCGCTCCGGGAGTCCTTGTCCGCCGCGCTCGTGCGGGAGCTGCAGCGTGCGGGGCGCCGTTCGGAGGCCCTCGACTGGTTCCACCGCACCCGGCGGCTGCTCGCCGACGAGTTGGGGGTCGATCCGGGCCGGGAGCTGGCCGACGCGTACACGGACGTGCTGCGCGGGGACGACGAGGTGGGTGCGACTTCGGCCCGGCGGCCCGCCGCAGTCTCGACCCCGACCCCGAACCCGACCTCGGCCCCGGTCTCAACCTCAGGCTCGACCACAGCTTCACCCTCACCCTCGACCGTAGCTCCAGCCCCAGCACCAGCCCTCCAGCAGGCGCCCCCGGCGCCGAGCCCGCCCTCGCCCCCGTCCCCCACCGTCGACCTCCTGCCCCGCATGCCGCGCGGCTTCCACGGTCGTGCCGCCGAGCTCACCGCCCTGTCCCGGGCCGCCGCGGGCGAAGCACCCGTCTGTCTGGTCACCGGGCCCGCGGGCGTCGGCAAGACGGCGCTCGTGGCGCACTGGGCGCACCGCAACCGCGAGCAGTTCCCCGGCGGCCTGCTCTACGCCGATCTGCGCGGCTTCAGCGACACGGGTGAGCCCGCCCTCCTCGAAGTGCTGCGGGAGTTCCTGCTCGCGCTGGGTGTCGCGCCGCGGCGGATACCGGAGTCGGCCGGTGGCGCGTCCGCGCTGTTCCGGTCCCTGTGCGCCGACCGCCGACTCCTCGTCGTACTCGACAACGCCCGAGCGTCCGCGCAGGTCAGAGAGCTGCTGCCGGGAGGGGCCGAGTGCGTCACCGTGGTGACGAGCCGGTACCGGCTGCGCGGTCTCATCGCCTCCGACGCGGCCAGGCCCGTCCCCCTCGACGTACTCGAACCGGAGGACAGCACCGCGCTGCTCGCCGCAGTGCTCGGCCAGGAACGGGTGCTCGCGGAAGAGGTGGCCGCCCGGCACCTCGCGGAGCTGTGCGGCGGGCTGCCGCTCGCGCTGCGGGTCGCGGCCGCCAGGCTGGCGGACCAGCCCGACTGGCCGCTGAGCGCGATGAGCGCCGAACTCTCCGACGAGTCGCGGCGGTTGAACCTCCTGGACGTGGAGGACACCGGCGTCCGGGCGGCGTTGCGGCTGACGGTGCGGCGGCTGCCGGATGACGCCGCGCACCACTTCGCCCATCTCGGGCAGCACCCGGGCACGCATGTCGACCGGTACGCGGCCGCGGCTCTCGCGGGGACGGACCCGGACGCGGCGGGCGCCGCACTGGACAAGCTCACGGCCGCGCATCTCGTGATCCGGACCGCGCCGGACCGCTGGACGCTGCACGATCTCGTACGGCTGTACGCGCGCGGTCTGGAGGCAGGGCCCGACGCCCTGGTGCGCGGGCTCGACCACAGTGTGGCCACGGCGCTCGCCGCCGCCGACGCGGCCGAGCCCGGTGACGAGTCGTGCTTCACGCTGCCGACGGACTTCCGTACGCCGCAGGCCACGAGGGAGTTCACCGACCGCGAGCAGGCCATGGCCTGGTACGCGGCCGAGCGCGACGACCTGACGTCGGCGGCGTCGGCCGCGCGGGCGGCGGGGCTGCACGGCAGGACGTGGCGGATCGTCCTCGCGCTGTGGCCGCAGATCGTGTGGCGGGTGCGGGACGACTGGGCTCCCTTGTTGCGCACCGCACTTGAGGCGGCGCGGGCCGACGGGGACGCGCGGGCCGAGTCGCGGGTGCGCGCCCTGCTCGGCTGGGTCCTGACGGAGGAGGGCCGCACCTCCGAGGCGCTGGCCCATCTGGAGGCCGCGCCCGTGCTCGCCGCCCAGGTCGGCGACCGGCGCGGCGAGGCGACCGCGCTGATCAACCTGTCGCTCGCGCAGTCCGAACTCGGCAGCCCCGAGGAGGCCGCCGAGGGGTGCGCACTGGCAGCGGAGCTCGCCCACAGCGTCGGCGACCGGAACACCGAGCGCCTCGCGCTGTACCACCTCGCCCGGCACCGCCTCGACGCCAGGGAGTGGCGGCCCGCCTTCGAGACGGCGGTCGCCGCGCTCGACCTCGACAGCCCCTCGGAGGCGTCGGCGGCGGCACGGGTGCTGCTGCGGACCGTGATCGGGGAGGCGCTGCTCGGTATGGGCGACGAGGCCGAGGGGATCCGGCGGCTGGAGAGCGCGGCCCGCGAGGCGGAGTCGTCCGGCTACGACGACGGCGCGGTCCGCGCGCTCGGGGCGCTGCTGCGGGTGTCGGCGGACGCGGGGCTGCAGGCGCGGTACGACACGGCGATGGTGCGGCTGATGGCTCGGGCGTGACCCTTGCGCGAGGCGGGTGCGGGTGCGCCCGAGGTCACACCCGGTCGGAGCTTCCGTCAGGCCGGGCGACCCCGGCCGTACGCCTCACTCCGTGGCTCTCCCCGGTGCAGGCTCCTCCGCACCGCGGGTCGCGTGCTCGGTGAGCTGCTGGTTCACCTCGCGGGTCTGCTCGGTCAGCTGGCGGGCCCGCGCCTCGGCCTGGTCCGCCCGCGCGTTGATGCGGGCGATGTCGTCCTCGATGACCTTGAGGGCCATCTCCGTCGCGGCATCCGCGTCCTGCGGCGGAAGGTCGCCGGGAAGAGCCTCCAGCGCGCTCTTCACCGCCGGGATGCCGCCGCGTTCGTGAATTTCTTTCCAGAACTCGTAGTCCATTGCGCCATCTTGGCCGATCGGGCGGCGTCGACGCGAACGGCGGCCGGGGCGCCCTCACGGCGCCCGTGCCGCACCGTCGTCCCGTCGTCTCTAGGACGTGGGCGCGGCAGGCGTACGGGCGCGGGCGGGCGTGCTGAAGTCCAACAGGTCCTCGGCCGTCTGCTGGGTCTCCTCCGCGGCCTTGCGGGCCGTGGCGACGACGTCGCCGTGTTCCTGGATGAGCGTGTGGTAGATCGGCGCCTGGGTGGCGTCATTGGCCGGCATGACCTGCGGCTCCTTGTTCGGTGACGGTGTGGCTCGGGTCGGCCGTGGATGGCCGACCCGCGACCTTACGCGAACTCGGTACGTCCGTGGCACCCGACCCCGATCATGAGACGGCCGCTTGTGACCACCTTCACACGCAGGGGCCGCAGGGCCCGAAAGGACCCCGGGCGACCTAGGGTGACTCCGTGCGCGAGAAGAGCCGCGACGGCAGCCGCGAGAAGAGCATCGAGGTGGCGCCCGTCGTACGCCGCCGGGCCGAGCGGCTCGGGCCGGTCGGTGAGAAGTGGCTGGCGGAGCTGCCCGCGCTGATCGCCGACCTCGAACGTCAGTGGTCCGTCGTCGTCGGACCGCCGCTCCGGGCGGGCGCGGGCGGCTACGTGGCCCGGGCCCGCACCGACAGCGGAGCTGCCGTGGTCCTCAAGCTGGCCCTGCCCGAGGCCGGTAGCGCGGGGCAGATCGCGACCCTCCTGCGCGCCGGAGGCCACGGCTACGTGCGGGTGCTGAACCACGACACCGACCGGTTCGCCCTGCTCATGGAGCACCTCGGCGAACCCCTGTCCGAGCTCACCCTCGCGCCCGAACAGCAGATCGCCGCCCTGTGCGCGACGCTGCGCCGGGCCTGGCAAGTTCCGCGCTCGCCCGGGCCCGCGGAGCCTGCCGGAGAGGACAAGGCCACCGCGCTGGCCGTGCTCGTCGAGCAGCTGTGGAAAGAACTGGGGCGCCCCTGCTCCGTGGCCGCGTACGACAGGGCCATGGCGTACGCCGAGCGCCGCGCCGCCGCGCACTGCCCGTCCCGAGCGGTGGTCGTCCACGGCGATCCCCACCCGGACAACCTGCTGCGCGTGCCGACGCCACGTGCGGGGGCGGAGAGCGGATTCGTCTTCGTCGACCCCGACGGCTTCCTCGCCGACCCTTCGTACGATCTCGGCGTGGTGCTGCGCGACTGGTGTACCGAGCTGCTGGCAGGCGATGCGCCACGGCTGGCCCGTCGCTACTGTGCGCTGCTGGCCGAGGAGTGCGGTGCCGATGCCACCGCGGTGTGGGAGTGGGGCTACCTCGAACGCGTCTCGACTGCGCTCTACCTGCTCGCCCACGGGGCGGAGGCAGCGAGCCGCCCGTACTTCGAGACGGCGGAGATCCTCGCGGACAAATCACGTGCCGTGCCGGACTCCGCTCTGTTACGGTCCCCGACATGAACAAGCGCGCTGCGATGACGACGACGCCGGAGAGTGTCCCGGCGCGCTGACCGATGTCTGAGTCCGAAGCCCCGGGGCGAGTGCCCCGGGGCTTCTGCTTGCGGTCACTCGCCTCACGTCCGCGAGGAGACCGCCATGAGCAATGCGACCCACGACCACGACCAGCCCCGCGCTCACGACCACGACCACCGCAAGCTCGGGCGCGAGCTCGGCCTGTTCGGCACCGACCCGCTGTTCGGTGCGGGACTTCCGTACTGGCTGCCGGACGGCGCGGCCGTGCGGCACGCCTTGGAGGAGTACATCCGCGACGCCGAGCGGCGTGCGGGCTACCGGCACGTGTACTCGCCGGTGCTCGGCAAGCGGGAGTTGTACGAGATCTCGGGGCACTGGTCGCACTACAGCGACGACATGTTCCCGCCGATGGACGTGGGCGGCGAGCAGATGGTGCTGCGGCCGAGCCTGTGTCCGCACCACGCGGTGATGTACCGCTCCCGCTCCCACAGCTACCGCGAGCTGCCGCTGCGCATGGCCGAGACCGGCGGCATGTACCGCGCCGAACTCTCCGGCGTACTGGGCGGGTTGAACCGGGTCCGCGCCATCCACCTCAACGACGCGCACATCTTCTGCACCTTGGACCAGGTCGCCGACGAGGCGCGTGCCGCCCTGGAGATGATCCGCTCCGCGTACGACGCGCTCGGCATCCGTCCGGCCCGCTTCCGGCTCTCCCTGCCGGGCCCCGGCGGCAAGTACGTCGCCGACCCCGAGAAGTGGCGCCGGTCCACCGCCCTGCTCACCGAGGTGCTCGACAGCTCCGGACTGCCCTATGAGGCCGCCGAGGGAGAGGCCGCGTTCTACGGGCCGAAGATCGATGTCCAGGTCGTGGACGGGGCGGGTCGCGAGTCCACCCTCTCCACCGTCCAGGTCGACTTCCACCAGCCCGAGCGTTTCGATCTGCACTACATCGGCGCGGACGGTGCCAAGCACCGCCCGGTGATGGTCCACCGCAGCATCATCGGCAGCGTGGAGAGAGCGGTCGCCCATCTCATCGAGCGGCACGGCGGCGCGTTCCCGGCCTGGCTCGCCCCCGTCCAAGTGGCGGTCCTGCCGGTCTCCGAGGCCCAGCTGTCGGGCGCCGAGCGGCTGCTGCAGCGGTGCGCGGAGCTCGGGCTGCGGGCCGAGCTCGCCGGTCCCGAGCTCGGGAGTCTGGGCGCGCGCGTCCGAGCGGCCCGTCTCGTGCCCTACCAGGCCGTGATCGGCGCCAAGGAGGACGCCGACGACCTGGTCGCGCTGCGGCTGCGCGACGGCCGACGCGTCGATCCGCTGCCCGCCGCCGAGACCCTGGCCCGCATCAGCTCCCTGATCGGGGCGCACCGCGCCGAGCTGTGGGACTGAGCGCGGCGAGGCGCGGGGCCGGGGGCAGGGGTCAGAGCGCGCCGATGACCAGCGTCAGGCCCATGACCGTCATCGTCGCGGCGATCAGGAAGTCCAGCGCCCGCCAGGACGCGGGCCGCGCGAAGAAGCCGCTGAGCAGCCGCGCGCCGTAGCCGAGCGCGGCGAACCAGCACACGCTGCCCAGCATCGCGCCCGCCCCGAAGGCCCAGCGCAGCGTGTCGTGACCGGCGGCGACCGAACCGAGGAGGAGGACGGTGTCGAGGTAGACGTGCGGGTTGAGCCAGGTCATGGCGAGGCAGGCGAGCAGGGCGCCGCGCCGTGACCCGGCCGTCGCGCCCGTGGCCGTCATGGCGCTGGGGCGCAGGGCCCGGCGTGCGGCGAGCACGGCGTACGAAAGGAGGAAGCCTCCGCCTATCAGGCCGACGAGGGTCAGCGCGGGCGGCCAGGCCGTGACCACGGTGCCGACTCCGGCCACGCCCGCCGCGATGAGCACCATGTCGGACACGGCGCAGATGGCCACCACGCTGAGCACCGACTGACGTCGGATGCCCTGGCGCAGCACGAAGGCGTTCTGCGAGCCGATGGCGACGATGAGCGAGAGTCCGGTGCCGAATCCGGCAGCCGCGGCGGTAAGTGCTGTTCCCATGGCATCGACGTTAAGGATCATTGATGCCTTAAGTACAGGTAAGGATTCTGATGTAGCTTAAGCAATCGTGATGTCATCTTCTGGAGGCGCGACATTCAAGTCGGGGGCGCTGTCGGAACTGCCGCTGGAGCATGTGCGCACACTTCTCGCCGTCGTCGACGAGGGCACCTTCGACGCCGCCGCTGCCGCCCTGCACGTCACGCCACCGGCGGTCAGTCAGCGCGTGAAGGCGTTGGAGCGCCGGACCGGCCGTGTCCTGCTGATGCGTACGAAGCCGGTGCGGCCCACCGAGTCGGGGCAGGTCGTCGTGCGGTTCGCCCGGCAGCTGGCCCGCCTCGAACGGGACGCGCGCGCCGAGCTCGGGATCAGTGACACGGGCGAGCCCGCCGTGCTGCCGGTCGCGGTGAACGCCGACTCGCTCGCCACGTGGTTCATGTCCGCGCTGGCCCGGATCCCGGACGAGCTGCGGATCTGTTTCGAGCTGCGCCGCGAGGACGAGGACCACACGACGTCGCTGCTGCGCGAGGGTTCGGTGATGGCGGCGGTGACGTCGTCGCCGGACGCGGTGTCGGGCTGTACGGTGCGGCGCCTTGGACGGATGCGGTATCTGCCGGTCGCCTCGCCCGAGTTCGCGGCGCGGCGGCTCGGCGACTGGCCGCGCGTGCCGCTCGGGGAGGTCATCGCGGACGCTCCCGTGATGTTCTTCGACCGCCGCGACTGTCTGCAGGACGACTTCGCACGCAAGGTGACGGGCGGGCGCGGCGCCAGCCCGCTGCGGCACTACGTCCCCTCGTCGCGCGGCTTCGTCGAGGCGATCGAGGCGGGCCTCGGCTGGGGCGTGGTGCCGCAGGCGCAGGCCGAGCCGCTGCTTCGCGCAGGCACGCTGGTCCTGCTCGATGCCGAGCGCGTGGTGGACGTACCCCTGTTCTGGCAGCAGTGGAAGCTCGACTCCCCCGCGCTCGCCGCGATGGCGGACGCGGTGGTCGCCGCGGCCGCGGCCGCACTGGACCGGTGACATGCGACTGGACCGGTGCCACGGGGCGAACAGAACGTGCGGTGCGCGCGAGTCCTGTCTAGCGTCACTGGCATGAACACTGATCCGCAGAGTTACGAGCTGCTGCTGGTGCCCGAGTTCACCGCGGGCGACGGGGCGGGGGCGGGCGGCTCCGCCGGGGCGCTGCGTTCCGCGGTGGTGGTGGCCACCGGGAAGACCGGCGCCTCCGGCTATCCGCGGTACGTGGGGGACGGCATGGAGGCCGACATCGACCCCGAGACCCGGTCGGTCGAGGCCGTACTCGTCGACGGGTCCGAACTGGACTACGGATTGTCGGTGCGGGTCGCCCCTGCGGAGTGACCGGACTGACAAAAAGAATCGGCGTGTCAAGAATTCCGCTGCACTGTTTATACGGATGTATGCAATACGAATCATTCACGCTGGCTTGAACAGATCGCTTTCCGTGGGGCTCACAGGTCGACCGGGTAGGCTTCGGTCCGCCAAAAGACAACATGAGTAAACCTCCTGCCGACCATGTGGGGAGCTGGTCATGCGACCGGGCGAGCGGATCGGGGGCCTCGTTCAGTCCCTCTCGGAACACCTCGTCAACAATGTCGAGGAACGAATGCTGGAGGGCGCGCGCCGCGATTTCCTCCAGAACGGATTCACCAAATTACCCTTCTTGGTGCCCGACCTCGTGAAGTCGTCGGTCGCGGCCGAAATAGAAGATCTCATCGCCGAACACGGCGTGCGTCGCGGAATGAGCTTCAAGGAGACCGGCGACACGCCCCGGCTGATGCGCAATGTCCGCCATCGCGAAATCAGCGAGCACGGGGACGTCATTCCACAGGTGTACGCGGCCACCGACCTGCTCGGCGCCCTGGGAAGGGTCGCCGGAGAGCCGGTGCTCACGTGCCCCTACGAGCCGGAGCGGTATGTGATCACCGAGCTGGAGCAGTCCGGTGACACGCACGGGTGGCACTGGGACGACTACAGCTTCGCGCTCGTCTGGGTCGTCACCTGTCCGCCCGCCGAGCACGGCGGGTTCGTCCAGTGCGTGCCCCGCACGTACTGGAACAAGGAGGACCCGCAGCTGCACCAGCAGTTCATCGCACAGCCCATCCACTCCTTCGAACTGCAGCCGGGCGACCTCTACTTGATGCGCACCGACACCACCCTGCACCGCGTCTACCCGCTCACCCGCGGCCGCCGCCTCATCATCAACATGGGCTACGCGTCCCGTGCCGACCTGCACAAACCGATCAGCCACGAAACCATGGACGCGCTCTGGAACGGCTCACGCAAAGACCAAGCCGGGCAGACCGTATGACCCCAGTGGAGGGGGCCGCGCCGGAAGCGTCCGAGCCCCCTCGGCTGGTCCGCCAGCTGGACACCTCGGGGCTCGTGGCGCACTACGTCACCTCCGTGATGGGCGCGGGCGTGCTGCTGATTCCCGCTCTCGCCTGGGCCGAGGCGGGGCCGCTTTCCCTGGTCGCGTGGGGGGTACTGATCCTCTACAGCTATCCCTTCGCCCTCGTCTTCGCGAAACTGTCCGTACGGCATCCCACGAGCAAGGGCGTCGCCCAGTTCGTGGAAGCGGCATTCGGCGCCCGGGCGGGCCGGATCGCCGCCGTCTTCCTCCTCCTCACGCTGCTCGCGGGCAATCCGGTACTGGGGCTCGCGGCCGGGCGCTATCTGCTCGCGGCTGTCGATCCCGCGGCTTCGAACCGCGCTTCCCTCCTCGCGGGCGCCGCCGTCATCGTGTTCTGCGTCGCGCTCAACCTCTGGGGAATCAAGGTGAGTACGCGCGTCCAGATGACGGTTCTCGGCTGCGTGGTGCTGTTGCTGGCCGTCGTCATCTGCCTGGCTCTCCCCAAGGGGGACTACGGACGTCTCGCGCCGTTCGCCCCGCACGGCTGGAGTTCCCTCGGCAGTACGTTGCTCATCTGCTTCTTCGGGTTCATCGGCTGGGAGAACGCGGCCCCGGTGGCCGAGGAGGTGCGCAATCCCGGACGCACCTTTCCCAAAGGGATTCTCTATGCCGTCAGTTGTGTGGGTCTCCTGTACTTCGCCATGGCGTTCACCGTCTCCGTGGCACTGCCCGAGACGTCCGCGGGCCAGTCCGATCTGACGGCGTTCGTGCGGCTCCTCCAGGTCGCCACGGGGTCGGGTCTTGAGAGCACGGGCTATCTCATCGCGGGAGTCCTGCTGCTGCTCACCACCAACGCCTGGTGCCTGGGCACTTCCCGCGTCGTCTTCGCGCTCGCCAGGGACGGCATCCTGCCGACCGGGCTCAGCCGCCTCTCCCGACAGGGCAAGGTCCCGGCGCGCGCCGTTCTCGCGCTCCTGCCCGGCTACGCCGTACCGGTCCTGCTCCTCCTGGCCACCGACTCCGGCGAGACGACGCTCATCAAGGCGTCGTCGGCCACCTACCTGCTCATCTTCCTCATGGCCTTCCTCTCCGCCGCCCGTCTCCTCCCCCGGGGCCGCACCGCCCGCCTGAACCTCGCACTCATCGCCTCCACCGCCGTCATGCTGCCGTTCCTCGGCGTCAGCGTCGCCGTGGCGCTGGCGATGCTGCTCGTCTCCGTCGTCGCCGAGCACTGGCTGCGGAGGCGCGTCCCTCCTTCCACCGAGACAGGAGTACTCACGTGACCGCGCGACACATCCTGCGCATACAGGACCTCTCCGCCAAGGAAGTGTGCTCCCTGCTCGACCTCGCCGAAGCGATGAAGCGCGGCGACGACTCGCGCGCCCACCTGGCGGGCCGCTGCATCGGCCTGCTCTTCAACGTGCCCTCCACGAGAACCCGGGTCTCCTTCCAGGTCGCCGCTTCCCAACTCGGCGGCGACAGCTACCCGTACGGGGTGGAGGAGCTGCGGCTCGCCAACCGCGAGTCGATCGAGGACACCATCGGCGTACTCAACCGCTATCTCGACGCCCTCGTGGTGCGCTGGTACGACATGAACGAGTACGGCGCGGGACACCGCCGGCTGCGCGCGATGGCCGAGCAGGCCACGATCCCCGTCATCAACGCGCTGGACGACGAGGAGCACCCGTGCCAGGTCCTCGCCGACCTGATGACGCTGCGGGAGCTGTTCGGTGCGCAGGTTCCGGCCAAACGGATCGTGTACGCCTGGTCCTATTCGCCGCGGCAGAAGACCCCCGGCGTCCTGCACTCCTCGATGATGGCCGCGGCCCTGCTCGGGCACCGCATCACCATCGCGCATCCGCCCGGCTTCGCCCCCGAGGAGCGCGTGACCCGAGCCGCCAGGGAGGTCGCCGCCGGTACCGGCGCGAGCGTCGAACTCACTCACGACCTGGAGGCGGCCGTCCGCGGCAGCGCCGCCGTGTACACCCTGAGCTGGAAGTCCCCCACGCTCGTCGGCCAGGAAGAGATCCAGTCGCGGACGCGGCTCGCGGACCGGTGGCGGATCACCGCGCCGCTGATGCAACTGGCCGACGACGAGGCGGTGTTCCTCGACTGCATGCCCACCAACCGGGGCGAGGAGGTCGACGCCGAGGTCAAGGACGGGCCGCGGTCGAAGATCTTCCAGCAGGCGGAGAACCGTCTGCACACCCAGAAGGCCCTGCTCACCCAGCTGTTCGACGGAACGCTCACGGGAGACCGGCGATGAGGGCGGGACGGTCGGGCGCACGGGTGGCGCTGGTCACCGGGGGCGGCGGAGGCATCGGCGGCGCCGTCGCGCGGCGACTCGCGGACGAGGGCGCGGCCGTCGCGGTCGTCGACCGGGACCGCGAGGCGGCGGCCGTGGCAGACCGCATCCGTGCCGACGGCGGGGTCGCCGAGTCGTTCCTGTGCGACGTCTCCGACGAGGACGACGTCCTGGCGCTCGTGAAGGAGGTCGTCGGCAGGCTCGGCGGCATCACGGACGTGTGCTGCGTCGCGGGGAGCATCCGGCGGGGAACGGTGCAGGACCTGTCCCTGGAGGACTGGCACAGGTCGTTCGCGGACAACGTGGACTCGGTCTTCCTGGTGTGCCGGGCGGTGCTTCCGCTCATGGAGCGGGCCGGACGCGGCAGCATCGTCACCGTCGCCTCCGGCTGGGGGCTGCGCGCCGGGGAGAAGGCCGCCGCGTACTGCACGGCCAAGGCGGGTGTGGTGATGCTGACCCAGGCAATGGCGCTGGACCACAGCCCCGCGGGCATCAGGGTCAACTGCGTAGCACCGGGCGACACCCGGACCCCCATGTTGGCCCGTGAAGCGCGCCAACTGGGCCAGTCCGACGCCGAGTTCCTCGCCGAGGCCGCCGAACGGCCGCTGGGCCGGATCGGGACGCCCGAGGACATCGCCGCCGCGGTCGCCTTCCTCGCCGGGCCCGACGCCGACTTCGTCACGGGCAGCGTGCTCACGGTCGACGGCGGAGGCAGCGTCTGAGACACCGCAGCAGGGCGGGCGGGGTCGGCCGGGACAGGCTCAGCCGGGCAGCGGCGAGACGGGGCGTTCGAAGAACGTCTCCAGGGAGACCGTGGCCTGGGTGCCGCTGACCCCTTCGATCGCGTACAACCGGCGCAGCACGTCCTGCAGCTGCACGGTCGTCGCCGTGCGGATCTTCACCAGCACCGAGGCGCTGCCCGCGATGACGTGCGCCTCCTGTATTTCGGCGATCGCCGCGAACGCTTCGGCGGACTCCCCCATCCACGCCGTCGATTCGACCATCACGAAGGCGAGCACCCCGCGGTCGAGCGCCGCGGGGTCCACCTCGACGGTCGTGCGCCGGATGACTCCGCGCTCACGGAGCTTGCGCACCCGCTCGTGGGCGGCGCCCGCGGAGAGACCTGCCCCCTTGCCGAGCGCGGCGTACGAGATGGTCGCGTCCTCCTGGAGGAGAGCGATCAGCCGACGGTCGATGTCATCCACGGTCACCATGGCGCAACCATACAGCGTTCTGACATAGTCATGACCGACCGAACATCATTCAGCTTCAGGCCACCTAGGGGTATCCATGTCCGGCAATGACAGCACCTCCCTGTACGAGATCCTGGACGAGCGGTTCCGTACCGGACGGTGTGCGAACGGGGACGACCGGCTCGAGCGGCTCCACGGGGGCTGCCGGTGGGCCGAAGGGCCGCTCTACCTCCCCGCCTGGCGCCAGGTCGTCTGGAGCGACATCCCGAACGACCGGCTGCTGCGCTGGGACGAGACGACCGGCGCGGTCTCCGTCTTCCGCTCGCCCGCCGGGCACATCAACGGCAACACCCTCGACCGCGAGGGCCGACTCATCAGCTGCGAGCAGGGCAATCGCCGGGTCACCCGCACCGAGCCCGACGGCCGGATCACGGTGCTCGCCGAGCGGTACGAGGGCAAGCGGCTGAACAGCCCGAACGACGCGGTCGTCCGCTCGGACGGATCGGTGTGGTTCTCCGACCCGGACTTCGGCATCACCAGCGACTACGAGGGATACCGCGCCGAGCCCGAGCTCGACGGCCTGAACGTGTACCGGATCGACCCGTCGACGGGCGAGGTGCGCCTGGTCGCGGACGGTTTCGGGGCGCCGAACGGGCTCGTCTTCTCGCCCGACGAACGGCAGTTGTACGTCTCCGACACCCGCGGCGGCTGCATCCGGGTCTTCGACGTGCGCGAGGACGGCACGCTCTCCGACGGCAAGGTGTTCGCCGAGGCCAAGGACGGCGTCAGCCGGTTCGACAACATCCGCTTCGACGACGGCGGCCGCTTGTGGGCCGCCGCCATCGAGGGTGGGGTGCACTGCTACGACCCCGACGGCACCCTCATCGGGCGGCTTCGGGTGCCGGAGCCGGTGTCGAACATCGCGTTCGGCGGCCCGAAGAACAACCGCCTGTTCATCACCGCGACCAGCTCGCTGTACTCACTGGTCATGGCCGTCACCGGGCTGCCGCGCGTGCGTCGCTGAGCGGTACTTCAGAAGCGGACGTCGGAGCAGGCGTAGAAGGCGTTGCCGGTGTCCGCGATGGTCCATACGCCGAGGATGATGTGCTGACCGGTCTTCTGGGGCAGGACACCGTCATGGGTGACCGTGGAGCCGGGCTGACGGCCACCGAAGGGCACCGCGAGGAACGGCTGCAGTTCCAGGTCGGCCCTGGTCAGCGGCTTGGTCGGGTCCCAGCCGTCCTTGGTGATGTAGTAGCGGAAGTCGGTCGTGGCGTGACGGGCGGTGATGCGCCAGAGGAAGGTGTGGTTCTGGCCCGCGGTCAGCTTGGTGGTCGGCCACTTCCCGCCTCGCGGGTCGTCCAGTTCGGAGAAGCGTCCGATGCCGCCCGAGCAGATGTGGCCGTCGCCGGGCCCGCGCGCGGGGAACCCCTTGGGCCCCTCCACGCTCGGCGGCTCCCACTGGATCTGCCCGCAGTTCCGGACGGTGCCGTTGCCGCACAGCTGCTGGCGGCTGACGGGCGAGTCGGTGTAGCCATGGGCCTGGGCACTGCCGCTGGTGGCCAGCATGGCCGAACCGGCGAGGCCGAGGCCCAGGAGTAACGAGGTGAGCTTGTTTCTCACGAGGGGCTCCCGTGGTCCGAGGATGCGGTTGGGACGGACGCACACCTCTGGAACACCACCGGTCGAACCCTGAGGAGCGGGGCGGCGGTGCGGGGACAACCGGAGGGCACACGTCCGACGCGGTCTAGACCAAGTCCGAGAGTAGCCCCATGAGTTGGGCATGTCCATACCAATGAAGATCCCACGGCCAATGGCCGTGGGACTCCATTCACTGGTGCCGCCGCACCGCTCACTCCGTGGCTTCCGCCTCCACCGGCTTGGGGATGAGGAAGGACGTCACGAAGGCCGCCGCGATGAGGGCGACTCCGGCGATCATGCCTGCCGTGTATCCGGCGGGAGAGGTCTTGTCGGCCGGTTCCGCCGCGGTCTGCACGGCGTACAGGACGGCGAAGCTGAGGCCCGCGCCGAGGTTGAAGGCGCCCGCGTTCAGGCCGGGCAGGAAGCCCGGGTTCTCCTTCGGGGAGAGCACGATGCCGAGGCCGTTGAGGACGATGTTGCCCACGCCCGCGTAGGTGACGCCGATGAGGATCGACGCGGCGAGGAGCAGCAGCCGCGAGTCGGCGTGCAGCGTGAACAGCATCAGGGTGACCGTCACGGCCGATCCGATGAGGCCGAAGCGCAGGATGCGCCCGTAGCCGTACGTGGCGGCGAGGCGTCCCGCGATGGGGCCCATGGCGAGGCCCGCGAGGGCATACGGCGTCAGGGTCCACCAGGCGGACTGCTCGGCGCTCATGCCGAACCCTGCCTGGGCGTCCTGGGCGAAGGCCGGGATCATGCCGTTCATGACGGCGAACACGCCGGTCATGGTGAGGACCGTGGTGAGCAGCAGGGCCCAGGTGGAGCGCTGGCGCAGATGGCGGGTGGCGACCAGGGGGTGGCTGCTGCGGTCCTCGACGCGCCAGAACAGAGCGAAGGCGATGGCGGTGACGACGAAGAGGCCGACGACGAGCGGCCAGTTCGCGTTGCCGAGCTTGCCCGCCTCGTTCAGGGCGATCAGGGCCGCGCCGACCGAGATGACCAGGAGGGTGACTCCGGGCCAGTCCATGCGGCTGTCCGCACTGTCGGCGGAGAGGGCCGCCTTCGACTCGGGGGTGAGGGTCGCGACGAGGAGCGTGGCGATCGCGGCGACACCGGCCATGGCCCAGAACACCGACTGGAAGCCGTGGTGGTCGGCGAGGTAGCCGCCGGCCAGGGAGTCGACGCCCGCGATGCCGCCGTTGACGGCGGTGATGACGCCGAGGAGCGTGCCGTACTTCTTCGGCTCGTGGACCTCGTTGCGCAGCATGATGAGGCAGAGCGGCACGGTGGGGCCGGAGACGCCCTGGATGACGCGGCCAGCGAAGAGCATCGGCACGCTCTCGGCGAGGGCGGCGACGACGCAGCCGACGACCATGAGCGCGAGCATTCCGGCGAGCACCTTGCGCCGCCCGACGAGGTCGCCGAGGCGGGGCAGGAAGAGCGAGAAGAGCGCGGCCGAGGTGAAGAACGCGGTCTGGGTCAGCCCGATCTCCGCGGAGGTCGCCCCGAGGGAGTCCTCGATGTTCTTCAGGGCGGGGCTGAGCATGCTCGCGTTGAGCTGGAAGGCGAAGCAGGCCGCGAGGAGCGCGGTGACCAGGACCCCGATGCGCACCGGCCGGGAGCCGCGGGCGCCGCCCGGAGCGGCGGCGGGTTCGGTGAGGGCGTTCATGCGCTGACGTCGCCGATCCGCTCGAGGGCGTCCACGATCAGGTCCCAGAAGCGCTTGTGGTCCAGGTCGACGGCGACCTGGGTGGTGCAGTCGTCGGGGGCGGGCGCGCGGAAGTCCGTCACGGTCATGCCGAGGGTGAGGGTGCCGGTGAGCTCGATGTCCACGGGGGCCTTGCGGACGGTCATGACGCTCGGGTCGATGACGTAGGCGACGGCGCACGGGTCGTGGACCGGCGGGGCGTCGAAGCCCTGGGCCTCCAGGTACATGGCGCCGAAGAAGTCGAGGAGCTCGTTGACGAAGAGGGCGGGCTTGGTGCCGACCTGCGCGATGCGCTCGACGACCTCGGGGGTGGCGAGGGCCTGGTGGGTCAGGTCGAGGCCGACCATGGTGACCGGCCAGCTCTCGTTGAAGACGATGTGCGCGGCCTCGGGGTCGATCTTGATGTTGAACTCGGCAACCGGGCTCCAGTTGCCCACGTGGTAGCCGCCGCCCATCAGGACGACCTCGCGGACGCGCTCGACGATGCGGGGCTCCTTGCGGGCGGCCAGGGCGATGTTGGTGAGGCCCGCGGTGGGGACGATGGTGATCTCGCCGGGCTCGTGGGCCATGACCGTGTCGATGATGAGGTCGACGGCGTGGCGCTCGTCCAGGGCCACGGTCGGCTCGGGCATCACCGGGCCGTCGATGCCGCTCTCGCCGTGGATGTCGGGGGCGGTCTCGACGTCGCGGACGAGGGGGCGGGGGCAGCCCGCGGCGAAGGGGACGCCGGTGATGTTCGCGATGCGGGCCACCGAGAGTGCGTTGCGGGTGACCTTCTCCAGGGTCTGGTTGCCCACGACGGTGGTGACGGCTACCAGGTCGACATCCGGGTTTCCGTGCGCCAGGAGCATGGCGATCGCGTCGTCATGTCCGGGGTCGCAGTCCAGGATGATCTTTCGGGGCATCGCGGAACCTCTTTGTTCGGCTGAGCTGACGCTGCGTGGCGGACGCTGCGCGGCGACGGCTCGGGAAAACGTTCTCCCAAGACTGTGTGCACCGGTGCGAATTATGTCAATGGTCAACGACACACCCCGGCAAACTCGCCCGGAACGGACATGGTTCCAGGGGGCACCAGCGCGTACAGAATTGGTTCAACAGGGAGAATACGCCCGGAAAATCGGGCCTGGTGACGCCGATGACCCGCTGATAACGTTTGCCGAAACGCATCGAAGGGTGGGCGCGGCGTGGCCGACGTAACGCTGAGAGACGTGGCCCGGGCCTCCGGCTGCTCCGTCGCGACGGTCTCCCGGGTCCTTGCGGGCACCCGCCCCGTCGGCGCCGAGACCGCCCGCCGGGTCCGTGAGGCCGCCGAGGCGCTCGGCTACCGGCCGAACCACGCGGCCCGCGCCCTGCGCAGCCGCACCACGGGCACGGTCGGGCTCGTCCTGCCGCAGATCACGAACCCCTTCTACCCCACGCTGGTACGGGAGTTGACGCACGCCCTGCACGCCGAGGGGCGTGCCGTGCTGCTCGCCGACTGCGACGACGACCCGGTGGCGGAGGCGGAGTACGTCGCCGACCTGCTGGGTCGGCAGGTCGACGCGCTCCTGGTGATCCCGGCGCACGAGGAGCGCAGCAGGGCGGCGGTGACCGCGGCGGCCGCCCGGGTGCCGCTCGTCCTGATGGACCGGGGCTGCGGGCCCGCCGTCGCCGACTCCGTGGCGGTGGACAACACCGCGGGCATGGCTCTCGTACTCGATCATCTGGCCGCCACGGGCCGCCGCCGCGTCTGCTTCCTCGGCGCGGCGGGCACGGCCTCGACCGCCGCGGAGCGACGCGGTGCCTACGCGGCAGGTGCCGCCGCGCTCGACCCCGGGGCGCCGGACCGGGTGGCCCTCGGCGACTTCTCCGTGGAGTGGGGCCGGGCCGCGGTCGACGAGGTGTGGCCCGCCCGGCCCGACGCCCTCGTCTGTGCGAACGACCTGATCGCCGTCGGCGCGCTGCAGCGCCTGCAGCAGCTCGGCGTCGACGTACCCGGCGAGGTCGCCGTCACCGGCTTCGACGACATCCCGATGGCGGCGCTCTCCGCACCCGGCATCACCACGGTCCGCCAGCCGGTGGCCGAGCTGGCCGCGGAGGCGGCCCGCCTGCTGGCCCGGCGCCTCGCCGGGGGCGAGGAGGGCCCGCGTCAGGCGATACGGCTGGCGCCCGAGCTGGTGGTGCGCGAGTCGAGCGCACCGATCCGTGATCGCGCTGAGCCCTACACCGCGTAACTGCGCACCCAAGGCTGTTACTTGCGTCATACCGGCTTGAACCTGCTTAGCCAGCGAGTCGTCGCACCACGCGATGGCCGAGGTGGACGATTGCCGACTGTCTTTCCGCCCCGGCTACCCTGACCCAGCCGGTGTGCCGGGAAAGTTCTCCCGCCTTGAGAGAGGGCCGAGCGTGACGGAAGAGCGGTCGTACCCACGCGTCACGAAGGGCTGGCGCAATGCACCGGTCGCGTGTGCGGACGACGAGTGGGTCTCCCAGCGGGAGGCGGCCCGGCTGCTCGGGGTGTCCACGGCACGGGTGGTCTGGCGCCTCATGAGCGAGCATCTCGTACCGGCCCACGACAGCAGGCGCAGACCCGGAGTGACCCGTGCCAGCGTCGAACGTGACCTTCAGTGGCTCGCGCAAGCCTCGCGGCCCGCAAAGGCACTGCGCATCGTGAAGGGTCTGGTGCGCTGGATCTGACGGAGGATGCCCGGTGGCCGTCCGAGGCCGTCTCACCGCCGGGCGGCGAGACGGCCGTGGCCGAGCCTCAGCGCCTCACCCGCCAGCTGAGCGAGTCCGTGAGGAGGGACCGCAGTTCGGGCGCGCGGACCGCGTCCGTCGGGTCGGTGGCGCGGACCGACAGCGTGTGGGTACGGCCGTCGGCCGGGACCCCGAGGGAGCGGGGCGTCACGGTGGTGTCGCCCCTGGCGCGGCGGACCTCGCGGCCGTCGACGCTCCAGCGCAGCCGGATGCCGTCCGCGACGCGCACGCCCACCTTGTCGTCGCGACGCACCGCACGGTCCGTGGACGTCTCGGCGGTGACGACGGACGCGTGCCGGTGGAAGCCCGCGATCATCGCCTCGCGTCCGGGCAGGTTGAACTCACGGCCGAGCGTGCGCATGATCGAGTCCGCGGTGGGGCGGTAGAGGCCGCGCGGGTAGTAGCCGCCGCCCTCGTACGCGCCGACGGTGCCGCCGTCGGGCGAGGTCTGCCCGATCCACCGGTACCACTTCTTCTTCTGCGCGGTGAGCTGGGCGGCCGTCAGCTTGCTGGTGTTGCTCTCCCAGGGCTCGGCGCCCGTGTAGGTGCCGTAGTCGTCGTACCAGTACTCGTCCGCCAGTTTGCCCAGCGAGTGGCCGGTCTCGTGGACGACGACCTGGTCGGACTGGGCGTTGTCCGAGGAGGCCGTGGCGATGCCGTCGTAGCCGGACGGCGAGGTGATGTCGTTGTAGCCCGCGCCGCCGTACTTGGTGGAGTTGGCGAGGACGATGACGAGGTCGGGGTCGGCGGCCTTCTTCGCGTACGTCTCGACCTTGTTCGTGTCGACGCACAGCAGACGCTCGATGCCGTCGCAGAAGAAGGCCGAGCCGAGCGCGGTGTCCTTCACGGTGCCGTTCGCCGGGTCGTTGGAGACGCCGGACTGCCGGGACACCGCGTCGACCGCCCAGACGTTGAAGAGGCCCTTGTACGAGGCGTAGGGCTCGACGGCGGAGACCTTCGCCCACTTGGCGCGCACGTCAGCGTGGAAGTCCTCCTGCTGGGAGGCGGTGTAGCCGTCGCCGATGAAGACGACGTCGAGCTTGGCGTCGGTCGGCCCCGCCTTCACGATCGGGACGACGTCGCCGTCGCCCTTGATCTTGCCGCGCTCCTTCGCGGAGAGCGTCGGGGAGGCGGGGACGTCGGTGTGCCGGGGGTGGGCGTCGGGGCCGGTGAAGTACTCGACGCGCTGGTGCTGCGTGCTGGCCGACTCGGCGACCGCAGCCGGGTCCGCCGCGGCGGCCGTGCCCGCGGTGCCGGTGGCGGCGGCCGCGGCCGCGAGGGCGATGCCCGTGGCGAGGGCGAGGCGCAGAGGGGTGCGTCTGGCACGAACGGGTATTCGTTGCGTGGGGGGCATGGGCGTCCTTCCGAAGTCCGCGATATAAATGGCGGGTTAAGCAGAGTTAAGGCGCGGCTCAACGTAGAGGCTCCCGGGGCTCCAGGCAATGGGCGGGCGTCAAGTCGCAGGTGGGGCAGCTCAGTTCACGCCGCCCCTGAGCGGATGCGCGCGGCGGTGCGTACCGAGTGACTGACGGGCGTACGAAGAGGCAGGCGTCCGGCAGGACGGTGGAGAGGCAGCGGTGACGCAGAAGAGTTCCGAGGGCGTGCGATCCGACGACCCCGCCGAGATCGGGCGGCGCGTCCTGCGCCTGCGCGGCGAACGAGGCCTCACCCAGAGACAGTTGGCCGAGCCCGCCTACACCGCCGCGTACGTCTCCACCCTGGAGTCCGGCAAGGTGCGCCCCTCCGAGGCCGCCCTGCGACACCTCGCCGAGCGTCTCGGCGTCAGCTACGAAGAGCTGGCCACCGGCCGCCCCGCCCACCTCGCCGCGGAGCTGCGCCTGCGGCTCACCGACGCCCGGCGCGCGCTGGCCACCGGCGCGCCCGACGACGCGGCCGAGCTCTTTCGCGCCGCCCACGAGGAGGCCGTCGCACACGCCCTGACCGAGGAGCAGGCCGATGCGCTCCTCGGCCTCGGCGACTGCCTGCTGGAGGCCGGTGAACTCAGCGGCGCCCGCGACCGTTTCGCCGCCGCCGAACGGCTCCTCGCCGACCAGCCGCTGCCGCGCCGCGTACCGGCCGTCCGGGGACGCGCCACCGTCCACCTGCTCACCGGTGAACTGCGCTACGCCTGCTACCTCCTGGAGAGCACCCTCGACGAGCTCGACGCCGCGGGCCTGCACGACCCCGACGCCCTCCTTCTCCTGTACACGGCGTCGATCGCGCCCTACATGGACATGGGCGCGCACGCCCGGGCCGCGCACGCCGCCGAGCTGGCACTCGCCCTCGCCCCGCGCGTCGACGACCCGGCGCTCGTGGCGGGGATGCACCGCGGGGTGGCCCGTACGCTCATCGCGGAGGGGCGCATCGCCGAGGCCGACGCGTCCCTCGCCAAGGCGCAGGAGCTCTACCGCCAGCTGCACATCCGCACCGAACTGGCGCACTGCCACTGGATGCGCGGCTACGTACACGCCCAGGACGGTGACCTGGAGCAGGCAGAAAGCGAGCTGCGCACGGCCCGCGACATCCTCGCCTCCAAGCGGGCCGCGCTCTTCACCGAGCAGGTCGAGGTCGAGCTGGCGGACGTGCTGCGGCGGCGCGGCAAGACCGGCGAGGCGGAGGCACTGCTGCGCCCGCTGCTCACCACGGGCGACGAGGGCTCCGCCGGATCAGAGGGCACCGCCGGGCCGCTCGGGGCCGGGCGCGGCGCGGTGCACGCGGGCGGCGCGCACCGGCTGCTCGGGCTCATCGCCGAGGAGCGGGGCGACACCGAGGCGGCCGAGGAGCACTACTGCGCCGCGCTCTCCCTGCTCGAACGCTCCAGCGCGGTGGGCGATCTGGCCGACCTCTGCCGTCTCCTCGGCGATCTGCTGCGCCGCGCCGGGCGGGTGGAGGCCGCGATGGACGCGTACCGCACGGGCCTCGGCCACCGCGCCGCCCCCGGCACCACCACGCTGGGCCCCGCGCCCGCCACTCCCCCCATGTGATCCGTCCCGCAAGCATCACCTCCACACGTCCACACCTCCACCGGTCACCACCGCTGCATCGAAAGATGTACGGCCATCTCGTCCACGGCTACGACTCTCATGATCGCGGGGGCGCCGAGGATGGGACGTACCCCCTTGCCGCGGCGACATCGAGCAGCGGCGACCGGTATCGAGGAGAGACAGTGACGACCGGCATCCAGACGGGACGCACGACAGGCAACCGGCCCTGCCCACCCGCCCCTTCGCTCGTCGGAGCCCTGGGTCGGGCGCTGGGCGGCGGCCTCGTCATGGCCGTGGCACTGGGCGCGGGCACGGCGATCGGCCCCGAGCTCGCCGACGCCCTCGGGCTGACCGGGTTCCTGGCCAGGCTCGTCCCCGCCGCGCTGGTCAGCGCGGTGGCGGTGCCGCTCGTCGTGCTCGCGCTGCGCCGCCGCGGCAACTCCCTGCGGGACATCGGCTTCGGCGGTGGTCCGGGAACAAACCTGCGAGCCCTGCTCGTCGGCGCGGGGGTGACGGCCGGTGCCGCGGCGCTCGTGCTGGGCGCGGGGACGGCCGCCGGGCTGCTGAGCTGGTCCCGCCCCGACCTGCCCCAGCTGGCCGGATTCTTGGTGACGAACGGCGTGGTCGCGCTGCTCCTTGAGGCGCTGCCCGAGGAGACGACGCTGCGCGGACACACGTGGACCGCGCTGCGCGGTCGGTTCGGCGGCGCGGTCGCCGCGCTCGGCACGACGGCCGTGTTCCTGGTGGTGCCGGGCCTGTCGACGGTGGTGGAGGCCGGGATCGCGCCCCTCGTCGGCGGGGACGCCGGTCCTGTCGGCCTCGCGCCGGGCGGCCAGAACCCCGTCGACTACCTGATCCTGCTGACGGTGTTCGGCCTGATGCTCGTCAGCGCCCGCACCGCGGTCCGACACGCCCCGCTGTGCACGAGCATCGGGGCGCATCTGGCCTTTCTGACCGTCAACCGGGTCGTGTTCGAGGGAGACGAGCGCGACGCGGGCTGGTCCGTGCACCTGTCGTCCCCGGACGTGGAACTCCTCGTACCCGTGTATCTGCTGGTCGCCATCGCCGGGTTCGCGGTGTGGCGGCGGGTGGGGAGTCGGTCGCCGGGGCAGGACTCGCCCCGAGCGAAGGCGCAGTAGGCGTTCGGAGCCCCCACGGCCCCACGCACACGCCTCATGGACGCCACCAGGCAGCGTGCTGCACCATGGCGGGCAGACAGCTGTTCCGCGTTCCCCGTCACGCCATGACAGCCCAGGCCGTTGCCTGGAAGGGAGCGGCCTCTTGGCCTCCTCAGCGTCGCTGCCCACGTCGTCCCTGTCCGCCCACCGTGCCGTGCCTGCCGCCGCCGAAGTCGTGATCGTCGGCGGCGGGGTGATGGGTGCGAGCATCGCGTTCCACCTCGCCGAAGCGGGCGTACGTGACATCGTCGTCGTCGAGCGTGGTGAGCTGGCAGGCGGGAGCTCGGGGAAGCCGATCGGGGGCGTGCGGGCGCAGTTCTCCGATCCGCTCAACATCGAGCTGGGCCACCGCAGCCTGCGCGCCTTCCGGGACTTCCCGCACCGGCCCGGCGCGGACATCGGGCTCGACACCGTCGGCTACCTCTTTCTGCTGACCGATCCGGTGCAGGCGGCCGACTTCGAGGTCACGGTGCGGACGCAGAACGCCCTCGGCGTGCCCAGCCGCATGATCGGGCCGCTGGAGGCGCGGGCGCTCTGTCCCTACCTCAGTACCGACGGTCTGGTGGCGGCCGCCCACTCCCCCGCCGACGGGCACGCGCGGCCCGCGCTCGTCGTCCGTGGGTACGCGCGTGCCGCGGCGCGGGTCGGCACCGTGTTCGCGAACCGTACCGCGGTCACGGGCATGGATGTGGTGGGCGACCGCGTGACGGCCGTCCACACCGATCGCGGCCGGGTGTCCTGCTCCACGGTCGTCTGCGCCGCCGGGGCCTGGTCCGCGCGGATCGGTGCCATGGCCGGTGTCGACCTGCCGGTGCGGCCCCTGCGTCGCCAACTCGCCTTCACCACGCCGCTGGTGCCCGCCGCGCCGCGCATCCCCTTCACGATCGACTTCGCGTCGTCGGCGTACTTCCACAACAGTGACGACGGGCTGCTCCTCGGCCTCGCCGACCCCGGCCAGGCCGAAGGCTTCGACACCACGTGGACGCCCGGCTGGCTTGAGCTCTTCCGCGACGTGGTGCGGCAACGGGCGCCCGCCCTCGCGGAGATGGAGACGTCGGGCGGCTGGGCTGGCCTTTACGAGGTCACGCCCGACCACAACGCGCTGATCGGCCGGTCCGGCGCACCGGTCAACTTCCTTTACGCCACCGGGTTCTCCGGCCACGGCTTCCTGCAGGCCCCCGCGGTGGGCGAGATCGTCCGCGACCTGTATCTGGAGCGGCGGCCGTGCGTCGACGTCGGGCCGCTCGGTGCGGAACGTTTCCGTGCGGGGGCCGCGAGCCGCCCGGAAGCCCATGTCGTATGACGCCGAAAGGACGACAGGCCGATGATGGAGCAGTGGCGGCTGCGCGCCGCGTTCGCCGAGCGGCTCTCGCGGATGTACGGGCGGGAGGTGCCCGCGTACACGACGCTGGTGGACGTCTCCCGTGAGGTCAACGAGGACGTGCTGCGTACGCGCGGTCCCGATGCCGAGCGTCTCGGGTCCATCGGCCGCGTCACCGCCGAGCGGCACGGCGCCATCCGGGTCGGCACGCCGGAGGAACTGCGGCAGGTCGCGCGCGTGTTCGGCGCACTCGGCATGCACCCGGTCGGCTTCTACGACCTGCGCGACACCGCCGCGAGCGCGCTGCCCATCGTGTCGACGGCGTTCCGGCCGGTGGACGAGGACGAGCTGGCCCGCAACCCCTTCCGGGTCTTCACGTCCATGCTCACCGTCTCCGATCCCCGCTTCTTCGACGACGACCTGCGCTCGCGCCTCGCCGAGTTCCTCGCGGGGCGCGAACTGTTCCCGCCTGAGCTGCTCGCGCTGGCCGACCGGTGCGAGGCGGAGCGGGAGCTGTCCGACGCGGACGCCGGGCGGTTCCTCGAACTCGCCGTGCGGGCCTTCGAGCTGTCCGCCGAACCCATCGACGAGGACTGGTACGCGGCCCTGGAGCGCGTCTCCGCCGTCGCCGCGGACATCGGCGGCGTGCGCAGCACCCACATCAACCATCTCACCCCGCGCGTCCTGGACATCGACGAGCTCTACCGGCGCATGACCGAGCGCGGCATCGAGATGATCGACGCCGTTCAGGGGCCGCCGCGCTGGGCGGGACCGGACGTGCTGCTGCGCCAGACCTCCTTCCGCGCGCTCGCCGAACCGCGCGCGCTGCGGGCGGCGGACGGCAGCGTGCGACGCGGCGCGCTGCGGGTGCGGTTCGGCGAGGTCGAGGCCCGTGGCATCGCACTGACCCGCGACGGCCGCGTCCTGTACGACCGGCTCCTCGGCCTCGTCGACAAGCGGGCCGCGAACCTCCCGGCCGCCGGGCGGGACGCCGTGGCCCGTGCCGTGTGGGCCGAGCACCTGCCCCCGACCGAGCACGAACTGGCCGCGCGGGGGCTCGGGTTCTTCACCTACCACGCCGTCCCCGACCGGCCCGCGGACGGCGGCCACCCGTCCTCCGACCTCGGCGGGCTCCTGGACGGGGGCTGGCTGCGGTCCGAGCCGATCGTGTACGAGGACTTCCTGCCCCGGTCCGCCGCGGGCATCTTCCAGTCCAACCTCAGTGACACGGGGTCGAGGAACAGCGGCCGGGAAGGCAGTGCGTACGACTCCGACACGCTCGCCGAAGCCATGGGCCGGGACGTCCTCGACCCGTTCGCGCTGTACGAGCGGCAGCGGGACCGCTCCCTCGCCCTGGTTCCCCGCGCACTGCGTCCCACCCGCGCACCACTGTCCAAGGGAGCGTCATGACCGGCATCGCCCTGCCCGCCACCGACGAGCTGCGCGCCCGCGCCCGCGCCGCGCTCGACCGCGTCGGCGTCACCGTCCCCGAAGGACCCGGTCTGCGGGCCCGCACCCCCGTCACCGGCGAGGACCTCTTCGGCCTGGCCGCGACGGGCCAGGCCGGGACCGAGGAAGCGCTCGCCGCGGCCTCCGCTGCCTTCCTGGAGTGGCGCACCACCCCCGCCCCGCGCCGGGGCGAACTGGTCCGGCGCCTCGGCGAACTGCTGCGCGACCACAAGGAGGACCTGGCGGACCTGATCACCATCGAGGCGGGGAAGATCCGCACCGAGGCGCTCGGCGAGGTCCAGGAGATGATCGACATCTGCGACTTCGCCGTCGGCCTGTCCCGGCAGCTCTACGGACGCACCATCGCCTCCGAGCGTCCGGGGCACCGCCTGGCGGAGACATGGCATCCGCTCGGTGTCGTCGGCGTCATCTCCGCGTTCAACTTCCCGGCGGCCGTGTGGTCGTGGAACACCGCCGTCGCCCTGGCCTGCGGCGACACCGTGGTGTGGAAGCCCTCCGAACTGACCCCGCTGATCTCCCTGGCCTGCGACCGGCTGCTCGCCAGGGCCGCCGACGACGTGGGCGCGCCCCGCGACGTGCACCGGCTGCTGCTCGGCGACCACGCCGTCGGCGAGCGGCTCGTGGACGATCCCCGGGTCGCGCTGGTCAGCGCCACCGGATCGACCCGCATGGGCCGCGAGGTCGGCCCGCGCGTCGCCGCCCGCTTCGGCCGCTCCCTGCTCGAACTCGGCGGCAACAACGCGGCGGTCGTCGCGCCGTCGGCCGACCTCGACCTCGCCGTGCAGGGCATCGTGTTCGCGGCGGTCGGCACCGCGGGGCAGCGCTGCACGACGCTGCGGCGCCTCATCGTGCACCACGACATCGCGGACACGCTCGTCGGGCGCCTCACAGCCGCGTACCAGAAGCTCCCCGTAGGCGACCCCTTCGACCCGGCGACGCTGGTCGGCCCGCTGATCTCCGCCCGGGCGCTGGAGGACATGCACGGCGCGCTGGAACGGGTGCGCGGCGAGGGCGGCGAGGTACTCGCGGGCGGCGCCCGCCGCCCTGCCCCGTCCGCGCCGCACGCCGCGTACGTGGAACCGGCGGTGGTCCGCGTCGGCCGACAGACGGACGTCGTCCGCGAGGAGACGTTCGCGCCGCTCCTGTACGTCATGACGTACGACACCTTCGACGAGGCGATCGCCCTGCACAACGACGTGCCGCAGGGGCTCTCGTCGAGCATCTTCACCCGCGACCAGCAGGAGGCCGAGCGGTTCGTGTCCGCGGAGGGCTCCGACTGCGGCATCGCCAACGTGAACATCGGGACGTCCGGGGCGGAGATCGGCGGCGCGTTCGGCGGCGAGAAGGAGACCGGCGGCGGCCGCGAGTCGGGCTCCGACGCGTGGCGCGCCTACATGAGGTCGGCCACGAACACGATCAACTACTCGAGTCGGCTCTCCCTCGCCCAGAACGTCAGCTTCCTCTGAACCTGGCGCCTCAGGAGTTCTCGCGAGCCAGGAATGGTGCGGGGACGCCAGTCAGCTCACAGCTCGCGTCCCACAACCGCGCCGCCACGGAGGCGTCGGCGAGGTGGTCCCACACCGGCTCGTTCCGCGGCTCGCCCCGCAGACCAAAGACGCGCGGCCCCCACAGCTGGCCGCCCCGCACGGCCGGGTCGAGCACCGCCCGGACCGCTGGCCACGCGCCCGCGTCCTTGCCCTGGACGAGGAGGGCCGCGGGTGCCGCGCTCAGCCGTGCGCCGGTCGTCCGCACGTGGACCGGCGGCCGTGAAGGGGTGAGGGAGTCCAGGGCGCCGCCGGGATGGGCCACCACGCTCGCCACCGTGCTGTCGGCGGCACGCAGGCGGCGGTCCAGTTCCATGCCGAAGTACATCTGGGCCAACTTGGAGCGTCCGTAGGTGCGCTTGGGCCGGTAGTCCTTCTGGGACTGCAGGTCGTCCAGCTCGAGCCGCTCGGACTTCGCCGCGAAGCTGCCCATGGTCACGACGCGGGCCGCGGGCGCCGCCGAGAGGAGCGGCATCAGCCACCGGGTCAGCGCGAAGTGCCCGAGGTGGTTCGTGCCGAACATGATCTCGTGACCGTCCGCGGTCTCCTCGCGGGGCGGATCGTCGAGCGCGACGCCCGCGTTGTGCACCACCGCGTCGAGCCGTGCCAACTCCAGGGACTCCACGGCCGACGGCAGCGACGCGAGGTCGGCGAGGTCCAGCCGCACGGCCCGCACCCGTGCGCCGTCGACCCGAGCGCGGATCGACGCCATGGCGGCCTCGGCCTTCGCCGGGCTCCGGCTGCCGAGCACGACGGTCGCTCCGGTGGCCGCCAGCTGCTCCGCGACGAAGTACCCGATACCGGCGTTGCCGCCGGTGACCAGGAAGACGCTGCCATCGGCACGCGGCAGCCGGTGGACGTCCCAGGACGAGGTGGAGGATGCGGAGGACATGAAGGTGGAGCTCCCTTGGTGGAACGGACGGCTGCGGCTGCCGACGGGCGATTCGACACCCACGGTGTCAGCGGCCACCGACATATCGCCGACAGACCGGCGTCGGGCGCGCCGGACGACCGATATCCCGCCGACACGGTGAACGTTTCCCGGTCCCGCTCCGTCTCAGGAGCAGTCGCGTCACAGGAGCGGTCGCGACAGCTTCGTCCGGGAGGTCACATGCTCGTCAGGGCGTCACGCCCCGTCCGCCCCGCCCGTCTGCTCTCAGGGGTCGGTCTGTCCGGTGCCCTCCTGGCGGCCGCTGCCGGTTGCGGCAAGCAGGCGGCGGCGCCCGCCGACGGCACGGACGCGCTCGCGGACCGTGCCCGGCAGGTCGCCGAGGCGTGGGACGGTTCCGCCGCGGCGGCCGAGTGGCGCACCGGCTACCACCCCACCGGGAAGACGGTGCAGCTGCCGCGGGGCGGGCTGCGCGACAAAGCCGACGAGCAGGCGTTCGAGGACGGTCGCTTGGTCCTGCGCGGCGAGTTGCCTGGTCCCAAGCCCAGGGACGGTCGGGTGACGTGGCCAGGAGGGGCGACGCTCACAAGGCCGCTGGTGGGTGCGGACGAGTCGTACGGGAGACTGGTCGGCTCCCGGGTCGCGGGGAAGCCGCATCTCACGGTGACCGGCGTGGAGCGGGGCGAGATGCGGATGGCCACCAGTCGCGGACCCGCGACGGTCCCGGCCTGGCTCTACACCCTGGACGGCTATGCCTCGCCCCTCAAACAGGCCGCGGTGCTCCCCTCGAAGCCCCCGCGGCCCCCGATCGGCCGCGCCCGCGACCTCCCCGGTCTCCCGCTCGACCGGCTCGTCAGGACCGCCGCGGACGGGCGGTCGGTGACCGTGATCGCCCTCCACGGCGCCTGCGACGACGGAGCCGCCGTGGACGTGCTCGAAACGACCGGCAGCGTCGTACTGGCCTCCTCCATCAAAGGGGAGGACGACGGGATATGCACCATGCAGGCGAAGATGCAGCGGGTGACGGTGGAACTGGACCGGCCGGTCGGCGACCGCGTCCTGCTGGACGCGCGAACCGGCCGACCGGTCCCCTGACAAGCGACGGCTACGGCGCCATCTCGTACGTCCCGGCCAGCGCCTCGACCCGCTCCCAGACCCGCGCCGAGCGGGCCTCGTCGACGACCGGACGCCGAACGGCGCCCAGGGCCCAGGCCTGCTGGTCCGCGGTGGCGGAGTCCTTGCCGTGCAGCTCGACGGCGTGCGCGGAGAAGTCGCGTACGAGGACGGCGAAGAGCTCGTCGAGCACGTCCTCGTCCAGGCCGGTCAGGCGCGCCTGCTCCAGGATCAGCTGGCCGTGCACGACCAGCGCGAAGAGCTGGCCGACGGCGAGGAGCAGGTCGAGGTCGCGGCTCTGCTTCTCGTCGGGGGCCGCGGTGGTGACGAACTCGCAGAGGGCGTCGGCCTGTTCGCGGAGGCGGCCGACGTTGGGCAGCTCGGCGTACGCGTCGAAGGCGGTGCGCCAGTCGTGGAAGCGGATGGCGCCGAGGCCGCGGGCCGGGCCCTGCTGGAAGAGGAAGGTGTCGTCGGCCGCGTCGAGACGGCTGGGCACGGGAGCGTACTCGGCCGGGTTCAGGAGGTGGTTGCCCATGAACTTGAGGATCAGCGCGAGGTTGACGTGGACCGTGCCCTCCAGCTTGGGCAGACCGCGGATCTCGACGGCCGCCTGCGCGAAGTAGTTGTCCTTCTCGAAGCCCTTGGCCGCGATGACGTCCCACATCAGGTCGATGACCTTCTCGCCCTCCGTGGTCACCTTCATCTTCGTCATGGGGTTGAAGAGGAGGTAGCGGCGGTCGTCGGGGCCCGCCGAGCGGAAGTAGTCCACGGCGCGGTCGCTGAACAGCTTCATCCCGACGAGGCGGACGTAGGCGTCGGTCAGCTCGCGGCGTACGTGCGGGAAGGCGGTGACGGGGCGGCCGTAGAGGATGCGCCCGGTGGCGTGGGTGACGGCCTCGTACATCGCGTGCTCGCAAATGCCGATCGAGGCGGTGCAGAGGTTGAACTTGCCGACGTTGACGGTGTTGAGGGCGGCGTCGAAGGCGGCGCGGCCGGTGTGCAGCACGTCGTCGGGACCGACAGGGTAGTCCTCCAGGCGGAACTCGCTCACGTACTTCGACGAGTCGACGACGTTCTTCACCAGGCGGTACGCGTCGTGGCGGCTGTCGGCGGCGAAGAAGACGTAGCCGTCGGGGCCCTCGACGTCGGTGCGGCGGCCGAAGACGGAGACGAGCCCGGCCGCGTTGCCGTTGCCGATGTAGTACTTGGAGCCGGTGGCCCGGAAACCGCCGTCACCGGTGGGCTTCAGGAGCATGTCGGTGGAGTAGATGTCGGCGCCGTGGGTCTTCTCGGAGAGACCGAAGGCGAACACCTCGCCCTGGGAGAGGAGTTCGGCCGCGCGCGTGCGGGCGGCGGCGTTGTCGCTCTGCCAGACCGGGCCGAGGCCGAGGATGGTGACCTGCCACGCGTACCAGTAGTCGAGGCCGTAGAAGCCGAAGATCTCGTTGAGGGCGGCGATGCGGGCCGTGTCCCAGCGCTTGTCGCCCTCCTCCTCCCCCGCGGCGGAGGCCGGGGTGAGGAAGGTCGCGAACAGCCCTTCCTGGGCGGAGAACTCCAGGAAGTCGGCGAGCCAGGCGCGGGTGCGGTAGTCCTCGATCAGCTTGCGCTTGCCGCGCGCCTCGAACCAGTCGACGGTCGCGCGCAGCAGCCTGCGGGTCTCGGGGTCGAAGTGGTTCGGGTCGTAGGTGTTCGGGTTGAACAGCAGCGGGTCGGCCATGGCGGTTCGCCTTTCCGGCTCGGGGAGGGTTGGACAGGGGGAAGAAGTGCGTGGTCAGTGCTCGGCTGCGAGGCGGTGGAGGGTGGCGAGCACGTCATCGAGCCAGGCGAGCGTCATCCGCTCGTACGCGATGCCGCCGCGCAGCACGACGTGCTGGAGCTCCTGTCCGGCGTCGGGTGCTTTGCGGGCCGGGGCGTCGGGCCCGGTGAAGTCGCGCCGCTCGCCCGCGAGATAGTGCGCGAGGCGGTCGGCGTGCGCCTGGTGGTGCCGCTCGACCTCGTGGATCAGTGCGACCGGGTCGTCGAAGGCCGCGCCTCGGATCTTCACGGCGAGCTCGTGCCGGACGCTCTCGGGTTCGATCGGCTCGTGCAGCCACCGGGAGAGCGCGGCCCGGCCGAGGGCGGCGACGGAGTACTCCTTCTTGTCCGGCCGGTCCTGCTGCACCACCTCGCGGACGTCGATCCAGCCGTCGCCCTCCATGCGCTTCAGGACGCGGTAGATCTGCTGGTGGGTGGCGGCCCAGAAGTAGCCGATGGACCGGTCGAACCGCCGGGCCAGTTCGTAACCGGAACCCGGCTTTTCCAGCAGGGAGACGAGGATCGCGTGCTCGAGCGCCATGCCCGAATCCTTCTATGCAACTCGTTGCATAGACAAGCGGCACCGGCCAGGTGAGACACGGCTCACCTGCATGATCAGTGGCCCACGTGCACGATCAGCGGCCCGCCGCCGAGGGCTCGGCCCCCGCGGGGATCTCCTGGATCTTTCCGTCGACCCCCGCCCGGTAGAGCCTGCCCGACGAGAATCCGTGGTCGCCGCGTCCGTAGGTGACCTGGGTGGAGAGGTGCAGGCCCGACTCGACGGCGCACAGGCGGCCGTCCTCGACCCGCCAGATCTGTCCGGCGGCGTGGGTGGCGATCAGCGGCCGTCCCGCGCTGTCGAGGGTGATTCCGTCGGGGAGGGAGAGGACATCGGACGCGGCTGCGGAGATCCATCGCCGCGGGTGCGCCGGATCGTCGACCGGGATCCGGTACAGCCCGGGGGCGACGGTCGTCTGGACGACGTAGACGTACCTGCCGTCCGGGGAGACGGCGACTCCGTTGGGCTGCGGCACCTCGGCCCAGGCGGGGTCGACCCGGCCGTCCGGGGTGACGCGGCCGATGTTCCTGCCGCCCAGGGTCGTGGTGTACACGGTGCCGTCGGGCGCGAGGGCGACGCCGTCGATGCCGCCGAGGCCCGTGGCGTACGTGGAGACCTTGCCGGAGTCCGGGTCCACGAGCAGGAGTTCCGATGTCGGCAGGAGATCGCCGGTGAGCGAGTGCGCGAGGTCGTTGCCGGTGCCGACGAGGAGGCGGCCGTCCTCGCGGACGACGATCCCGCCGTTGGCGCCCACGTTGCCGGTGAGGGGTACGGGGGTGCGGCCGGGTGCGTCGATGCGGTAGACGCGGCCGGTGAAGTACGCGGTGGCGAACATCCGGCCCCGCGCGTCGACGGCGATCGACTCGGCCCAGTCCGGAATCTGCGCCACATGAGCCGGTGGCGCCGCCGCGGGGGCGGTGCAGGCCGGTGCCGCCTGTGCGGGGGCGGGCGCGAGCAACCCCGCGGCCAGCGCCATGGCCGCTGCCGCCACCGCCGGGAACGCTGCCGGTATGCCGCCTCGCCCGCGCAACGCGGCGCGGCACCTCCCCCTCGACCTCAACCGCATCGGTCCCCCTTCGTCGTCGCGTCGGCCTCCCGGCGGAGTATCGGTCCCGCGGGCCCCGTACGTAACCCCACCCCCTCCTTCTCCCCCTCGCCACCCCTCGTCTCTCAGCCGTCGGAGCCGTTCGCCGAGTTGAGCCACGCGCCGATGCGGGGCAGCGCCTCGGGTCCGCTGTCCTGCCGCACCGATCCGACCAGGTCGGCGATGGCGACACCCTGCAGCGACGCGCGCCAGGCGGCGTCGGCGGCCGCCATCGCGCGGGAGATGGGGCACGGTTTCGTGCAGTCCTCGGGAGGGGTTCCGAACGGGCCGCGCTGCCGGATCTCCGTACAGGTGAAGGCCGGGCTCGCCCCGTCGACCGCCTGCACGACGTCGAGGACCGTGATGTCGGCGGCGGCCCTGGTCAGGACGTATCCGCCCGTCTTGCCCTGGACGGACTTCACGAGCCCCGCCCGGGAAAGGGCCTGCATCTGTTTCGCGAGGTAACTGGGTGAGACGTCGTGCAACTCGGCCAGCCGGGCGGCGGGGACCGGCTCGGTCGCCGCGGTCAGCACCACACAGCAGTGCAGCGCCCACTCGACGCCGCCGGACAGTTTCATACGCCCTCCCGATTGACTCGGACACAGACTATCCGAGTATCATCTCGGACATCAGATATCCGAGTTTGCACGCCCGTGGCACCAGGCCCACGGCAGCGGCACTCGGTCGGGACTGAAGGGCTCGATCATGAAGATCACGGTCATCGGCGGCACCGGACTGATCGGTTCGCAGCTCGTCTCCAGGCTCCGCGAGGCGGGCCACGAGGTGGTCGCCTCGTCCCTGTCGACCGGCGTCGACCTGCTCACCGGCGCGGGGCTCGACCAGGCGCTCGACGGCGCGGACACGGTCGTCAACGTGACGAACTCCCCCACGTTCGACGAAGCCTCACCGGAGTTCTTCCGGACGACCTCCGGGCACCTGCTGGCCGCGGGAGAGCGCGCGGGCGTGCGCCACCAGGTCATCCTCTCCATCGTCGGCGTCGACCAGGTGCCGCAACTGGACTACTACCGCGCCAAGACGCTCCAGGAGGACCTGCTGCGCCAGGGCCCCACCCCGTACTCGATCGTGCGCGCCACGCAGTTCTACGAGTTCATGGACGCGGTCATGTCGTGGACGTCCGACGACAGCACCGTCCGGCTGCCCGCCACGCACATCCAGCCCATGGCGACGGCCGATGTGGTCGCGGCGCTCGCCGACGTCGCCACCGGCGCGCCGCTGAACGGCACGCTGGACGTCGCGGGGCCCGAGGTCTTCCGTCTGGACGAGCTGGGCCGCTTGACGCTGTCGGCCCGGCAGGACGGGCGCGGCGTCGTCACCGACGAGAGGGCGGGCATGTTCGCCGCCGTCGAGGGCGACGTACTCATCGGCGGGCCGGACGCGCGCCTCGCGCCCACCCACTACAAGGACTGGCTCGACGCCTCGCGGTGACTCAGCCCGCCGCCAGGCGGCGGACGGCCGCCAGCGCGCGGTCGGCGTGTGCGCTCATCCGCAGTTCGCTGCGGACCACCTCGGCGACGGTGCGGTCCTTGCCGATGACGAACGTGACCCGCTTGGTGGGCGCGAGCGAGAAGCCGCGCGCCACACCGAACCTGCCGCGCACCACGCCCTCGGGATCCGCGAGCAGCGGGAACCCGAGGGTGTGGCGCTCGGTGAACTCCCGCTGCCGCTCGACCCCGTCGCCGCTGATCCCCACGGGCCGCGCGCCCGCCGCGTCGAACTCGGCGGCGAGGTCGCGGAAGTGGCAGGCCTCGGCCGTGCAGGCGGGTGTCAGAGCCGCCGGGTAGAAGAACAGCACCACCGGGCCGTCCTTGAGGAGTTCGGAGAGCTTGCGTTCGGTGCCGGTCTCGTCAGGCAGCGTGAAGTCCTCGACGGTGTCACCCACCGCCACGCGCGCCGTCATGCCCGGCTCCTGTGCGACGTGCGGTCCAGCGGCGACACGGTGCCTCCTCGAGTGCGGGAGCGAAACCCTACTCGACGCTCGGCAACTCCCCGTCGCCAGCCCGCCCCACCGGCCTTGACCTCCCGAAACGACCTCGTGCGATGCTGGGGCACGCCGGGAGGCACCGAGAGAGCGACGGGGAGTACGGGCATCACGATGGCAGCGGTACGACGGACAGCGAAGGGCATCTGGGACCGTTTCTCGGCGTCCGACCCCGGGCTCCTGCGGCTCATGGCGGGACTGCGCACGGTCGGGGCGATCCTCCTCGCGCTCGCCGTGCTCGCGCCGCTCGGGACGTCGGTGACCCATCTCGTCGCGGGCGCGATGACGGCGATGGTCTCCACGTTCGCGATCCAGGAGAAGGAGGTGCGGGGCCAGGCGATCACTCTGGCGCTCGGCCTGCCGGTCGCCCTTGCGGCCATGTCGCTGGGGGCGCTGCTCAACTCCCGCGTGGTGGGCGGGGACGTCTTCTTCATCCTCCTGATCTTCGGGGCCGTGTACTGCCGCAGGTTCGGCGACCGCGGCACCGCGCTCGGACTCATCGGCTTCCAGGTCTACTTCGTCTCGCTCTTCGTCGGCGCGTCCGCGTCGGCGCTGCCCAAGCTCTGTCTGACCCTGACCGTCGCCTTCGCGTGCAGCGCGGTCGTGCGGTTCGCCGTGGTACCGGAGACGCCCGAGCGCACCCTGGCGCGGCTGCGCGAGGCGTTCCGCGCCCGGCTCGCCCAGCTCATCGCCCACCAGATCGAACTCCTCGACACGGACACCGGATCCGCCGAAGCCCCGGAGAAGGTCCTGGACGACCTGCGGCGCAGCACCGCCCGGCTGCACGAGGCCGCGCTGATGATCCAGGGCCGCCTCGAGGAGGGCACCCGCGACGCGGCAGCGGCGGCGCTGCTGCAACGCAGGGTGGCCGACGCGGAGATCGCCGCGGAGCGCCTCGGCGTCCTGCTCCTCAACGCCCGCAGCGCGGAGCGCGTGGAGACGCTCACCCTGCACCTGCCGAGCGCCCCCGTCGCGCTCTCGCGGCGCGGCCGGATCGGGCAGGACGCGGGCACCGCCCTGCGCAGGGATCTGCGGGCCCTGCACCTGCTCGTGGTGCGCCTGGTGCCCGACGACCGGGGCACGGCACTCCCGTACGTACGCAACAGGCTGCTCGGCTACCGCGAGGAGCAGGGCCTGCCGCAGGGCTCCCCGGCGGTCCAGGACTGCTTCCGCGCGATCGGCGAGGCGGCGCGCGCCATTCTGGGCCTGCGTCTTGCGGTCGACGGGGCGCGGGACGAGGAGTACGACAGCCCGGAAGCCATGCGGTCCCGTGAGGAGTTCGAGGCGGAGGAGATCTCGATCTCCGGCGAGGCCGCGGAGGCGGAGGAGGAGCAGACCGGGCTGCGGCGGCCCACCACCCGGGCGGCCGTGCAGGTCTCGGTCGGCTCGGCGCTGGCCATCGTCGGCGGCGAGTTCCTGTCCACGCAGCGGTGGTACTGGGCGGTGCTGACCTGCTGGGTGGTGTTCCTCAACACCGCGTCCACGGGCGAGATCATGGTCAAGGGCTACCGCCGTCTACTCGGCACGGTGCTCGGCGTGGTGGCCGGGGTGGCGCTGGCCGGGGCCGTGGGCAACCACACCTGGGCCGCGTTCGCCCTCGTCGTGCTCTGCGTCTTCGGCATGTTCTTCACCGCGCCCCTCTCGTACGCGATGATGTCGTTCTTCGTCACGGCGATGCTGGGCCTGCTCTACACCCTGCTCAACACCTACAGCCTCGACGTCCTGGTGCTGCGGATCGAGGAGACGGCGCTCGGCGCGGCCTGCGGGATCATCGCGGCGGTCCTGGTGCTTCCGGTGCGGACCTCGCACCGGACCGACGAGGAGCTCGGCACGGTCCTCGCACGGCTGCGGGACGTCGTGTCGGCCGCGGTGTCCCAGCTGAGTGGCGGCCCCGCGGTCGACCTCGTGGACCTGGCGCGCGACTTGGACACCGCGCTCGACGATCTGCGCAGCTCCACGAAGCCGTTGACCCACCCGATCGCCCCGCTGCGGGCCCGCAGGCAGACGGCCCGCTACATCGTGGCGCTCCTGGAGACCTGCGCCTATCACGCGCGTTCCCTGGCGGCGACGGCCGAGTTGGTGCCCTCCAGCAAGAGCGTCGCGGCCGACGCGCGCCTCGCGCTCGCCGGGCGGCGGATCACGCACAACATCGACCTGATCGCGGCGCAGGTGCGCGACGAGGAGCCCGACGGGGTCATCGAGTCCGGATCCAGCATCGCCTCGATGCTGGACAGCGGCCGCCACGAAGTGCTGCGGACCGGCTCGGTGGCGTTCCGCGTGCTGCGGCACCTGCAGCGGCTCGACGAGGGGATCGTCGGCCTGGCCCGGCCCCTCGGGGTACCGCTCGCGGCGCCCGACGAGGGCGGCTCCGCGTCAGCCTCGCAACGCCGACACTCCGCCAATGGGTGAATAAGTTTCGGATTCCGGGCATTGCCGGATGTACTGGGCCCTGCCCTTTCTGGCAACTGACGTTCCGTACTGGAGTGACATGCGTACCCGTAATCTCCCCCTCGCCCTGAGCCTCGCCGCCGCCGCACTGGCCGGCAGCGCCGGAGCGGCCGCCGCCATCGGCGACGACACCGGCACCACCTCGCTCAGCGGCAACGGCGCCGACCAGGCGTTCGGCAACAGCTCCACCCACGGGGACCTCAGCCCGCAGGCGCGTCTGGTCGACGGCTCGCTGAACAAGCTCTGCGCCGGCATTCCCGTGAAGGCGAACGTGGGCTCCCTGGTCGGGGTCGTGCCGATCGCGGTCCAGGACATCCCGGTCCTCTCGGCGCCGCAGAACCAGCAGTGTGTCGAGAACTCGACGCAGGCCAAGGGCGACGAGCCGCTGTCGCACCTCGTCAGCGACATCCCTGCCCTGTCGGGCAACGGCGTGAACAACCACTGACTCTTCCGAGTCATCGCGCGATGCGGGCCGGGTGCCACCCGGCCCGCATCGCGTTTTCCGCCTCGTTCGGGGCGCGGGCGCCGGGCCGCCGCTGCCGCGTCACTCCCCGCGCAACTCCTCGACCACCTCGCGCAGCACCGGTTCCGGGACCTCCGGCAGCACCATCGCGAAGGCAAGCACGAACTTGCCCAGCAGGAACGTGGTGTCCGGCGTTCTGCGCACGATCTCCTGGACGGCCGTGACGTCCTGCGCCGCGATGGCCTCCAGCAGCCGTCCCGCGTCAGGACCCGCGCCCTCCTCGGTGAGCACGGACCGGTCGCCCGGGTCGGCCCGGCGCGCCATGTGCCGCAGCACCCGGTCCCCCGCCTCGGGCAGATACGCCTTGCGCACGCCTTCGTTGGCGATCCAGCACAGCGCCGAGATCAGATCGGTGGTCGGCTCGTCGGCGCAGAACTCCTCGACCAGGGTGTCGTACGCGAGTTGGTTCCCGTGCCGGAACGCCAGCAGCAGACGCGCCGCCCTCTCCTTGGCATCGGCCACCTGCCCCTCGGACACCCCGGCCTGAACGCCCGATTCCTGCTTGTTTACGCCCATCTGATAAATGGTAACGATCAACGCGCAGGACTCTTCAGGACCCCACACCCCAGGGCATGGGGGTCGATGGACCCAGGCGCCGGACGATCGCGTCGGCGGTCTCGTCGGATGTCAGCCCTGCGTTGTCCAACCACCATCCCGCGTCGCCCAGTTCGTCCAGCATGGCGCGGCGCAGCGGACCGAAGTCGATGCCGACGCGCTGCCGCGCCGCGCGCTCGGCGTCACGCCGGTGGCACACGTCTAGCGGCGGCACCAGGACCACGAAGAGGACCGGCAGCGGGCTCAGCTCGGCCAGTATGAAGTCCAGCGCCGCCCGGTCGGCGACGACGGTGTCGACGACCGGGACGAACCCCTCGTCCGCGAAGTTGCGCGCGAGGGCGCAGATGTTGCGGGCGCAGAGCCGCGCCTGCCGGTCCGCCTCCGGTCCGGGGCTGCTCACCGGGCGACTTGCCTGCCGCCGGTACGCCGGTGATGATCACGCACCCCGGCGTCTCCGCCCGGGAATTCGCACCGTCCACGTCGCCCCCTTTCGGCGGCCCGGCGGGCATTGTGCAGCGGACCGGACTCGCGGCGCATCCGGTTTTCCCGTCAGAGGGTCAGCCCGCGAACCTCAGCGTCGTCTCCCGCGAGGCGTTCCCCTGCGCGTCCACCGCACGCACCTTCGCCACGTAGCGTGCGCCCTTCTTCAGGGCGGGCAGTGGGATGTCCAGGGAGTTGGGGCGCGGCATGAAGTAGTACTCGGAAAGGACCTTCGACGAGAGCAGCTTCGCGCCGGTCGCCGTGTTCTCGACGTCGACGCGGTAGTGGTGCACCATCTGGTCGTCGCGCGCCTGCTGGACACGCAGGGCCCGGCCGCGTTCGACGACGGCGAGCGGGCGGCGGTCCGTGAACCTGGGCGCGGTCGTGTTGCGTCGGGCGTCGGTGTAGGTGAAGGCGTCCTTGATCTGCTGCGGGCTGTTCCCCTTGAGGCGTACGGTCCACGCCGGTCCGCTGAGCGTGCCCGCGCTGGCGTACGGGGGCTGCCAGTCGGCGGACCACTTTCCGCCGGTGTAGATGTCGTGCTTGTCGGCAGCCATGTTGATGCGCGCGATCTCCGTGCGGTCGCGGTACACCTCGACGAACAGGGCCTGCGCGGTCGGCGCCTCGAAGCGGTCCGCCAGGCCCGTCTCCGTGATCGCCTGATAGCCGTGGTCCATCTCGACGTACGACATCGAGCCGTCGTTGACTGCGGTGAAGTCCCGCTGGTGGACGGAGCGCTCGTCGTTGATGTTCAGGTGGGAGTGGCCGGAGAAGTAGATCACCTGCGGGTGGGCGCCGAGGTCCTTGGTGAGCTGGGGGTTCGAGGCCTGCTGGCCGTCCATCGCGGTGCCGGGGGCGGGGCGGTGGCCCTGCACGAGGATCGGCGTGCGGGTGTTCGCCGGGGCCGCGGTGATCTCGGCGAGCCGCTTCTTGAGCCAGGCGCGCTGTGCGGGGTCCGAGTCGTACGTCTCCGTGTTCACGGTGAACAGGTGCAGGCCCCGCACCGTCGACTCGTAGTAGCCGCCGCCCGAGTCGGGGAACCAGGCGCGCGGGTAGTGGGCGCGGATGTCGGCGAGGCTCGCGTCGTGGTTGCCGTTGGAGAGCAGGACCTGTGTGTCGTCCATGCCCTTGCGCTTGAGGTTGGCGCGGAAGATCTCGGAGACGATGCGGTGGTCGGCGCCGCGGCCGTCGCCGTTGTCGTTGATCATGTCGCCGTTGGAGAGGATCGCGTCGGGCTCGGGGAAGACCGACCCGATGGTGTCGAAGAAGCTCTCGTACTTCTTGTCGTTCTTCTCGTGGTCCCCGATGTGCACGTCGGACATGACGACGAGCCGCGCGAGGGGCTTCTCCCTGCTCTTGACGAGGTACCCGGCCGACACCGGGATGCTCGCCCGGCCGCCACGGAACGCGACGGCGGTGACGTTGGTGTCCTTCGTGAGGCGCAGCGGACGGCCCGGCACGAAGGCGCGGTCCGCGCGCGTGGGTGTGGTGCCGTCCAGGGTGTAGCGGACCGTGGTGCCGCGTGCGGCCCGCAGGGTCAGGGAGACGGGGCGTTCGTAGCGGCCGCCGGGGCTGCTGAGGGTGGGCGGTGCGGGGGTGGCGTGTGCCGGGGTGGCCTGGGCGGGGCGGGCCGCCGCCCCGGCCGTCGGGGCGGTCGCGTGGGCGGCGGCCGGGAGCAGCAGCGCCAGGGACGCCGCGGTGATCACGAAGGGGGTACGTCTCACGGGGTTCCGGATCCTTGCCTATGGCCGGGCCTACGGTGCGTGCCGCCCGGCATCAACTCCCGTGACGCTAGATGCCCTTGGTGAGGTAACGAGGCCAGACCAGTTACCGTCCGGTGACTCACCAGTGAACCGCTGCCTCCGCGGCGGGTGCGGCGGCGTTCGCGCACGTCAGACGGGCCGGGCCCGCTGCCAGACGTGCCCCGACAGCCCCTCCCCCGCCAGCCACTCCGGCAGCTCCGCGACGTCGTCCCGGTCGAGGAGCCCGGGGTCGACGGTCGTCCGCAGCTGGTGCGCGACATCTGACTCCCGCAGGAGACGGAGGCTGCGCAGGGTGGTGATGTCGTGGGCGTCGTGCGTGAAGTTCCGGATCATCTCGTTGATCCCGTTCACGCCGATCGTCGAGAAGTGGTTGCGCAGGGTTTCGAGGTAGCGCTTGGTGTACGGGTAGAGGCCGCTCTCGTCGTCGGCGTGCAGGTGGCCGAGCCGGGCGCAGTTGAGGGTGACGACGCCCAGCGAGCCGGTCTGCTCGGTGCTGGTGACTTTGGACCCGCCCCGCCCCTAGAGGCGGCAGCTGATCTCCATCCCGTCCTCCACGGGGAACGTGACGCTCTGGTAGCCGTTCCCGGAGTCGCGGACATAGTCGAGGTAGGGCGCGAGGTCCTCCAGGTCGACGTCGTCGGCGACGACGAGGGTGCCCGGCGCGAGGCGTGGTTCGAGGAGTCGCAGGACGGGCAGGCACAGCTCCTTCCAGCCGTCGAGGAGGACGAAGTCCGCGGAGCCGTCGACTGCGGCGAGGGTCTCGCGGGCGTCACCTTCGAGGACGGTGATCAGGTCGTCGAGGCCCGTCTCGGTGAACGTCCGGCGGGCGGCCGCGGCCTTGGCGGCGCTCAGTTCCGTACTGATCACCCGCCCCGTCCCGTTGTCGCGCACCGCGGCGGCGAGATGGAGCGTGGAGATGCCGAAGGACGTGCCGAACTCGACGACGGTGGCGGGGCGCGTGGCCCGGATCAGGTTGTAGAGGAGGCGGCCGCCCTGGGCGGAAATCGGCATGTACACCTCCGCCTTGGCGTCGGCCTGCTCCTGCAGGCCGAGGGGCGCGGAACCCTGGGGCCACGCCGCCCGGATCCGCCTGCTGGTCTCCTCGTCCCGCTCGGCGTTCCGGAACATCCGGTCGAGGGCGGAGACGACGCGGGGATCTTCAAGGGTGTTGGTGGTTGTCATGGGCCTAGGCTAGACGCACCGTTGCGTAGCGTCTAGAGGTTCTGGCCTACTCTGGCCCCAGGAGGCAGACATGGGACGAGGAAGTACGGCCGCCGCGGCGGCCGGGCCGGAACCGGCGGCACGCCACCACGGCAACAGGCACGGCCGCAGCGAACAGGCCCGGCAGGCAGTCCTTGAGGCGGCCGACGACCTCTTGGTCGAGAAGGGCTTCACTGGCGTCACCATCGAGGGCATCGCGGCCCGGGCGGGTGTCGCCAAGCAGACCGTCTACCGCTGGTGGAAGACCAAGACCGACGTCCTCCTGGACGCCTTCCTCCAGGACGCGGCCGAGGCCCTGACCCCGCCGGACCACGGCGATCTGGCCCCGGACCTCCGCGCCCACCTGCGCCAACTGGCCCTGTTCCTCACCCGGTCCGACGCGGGCGCCGTCTTCAAGGCCCTCATCGGGCACGCCCAGCACGATCCCGCGTTCGCCGCCGCCCTGCGCTCCGGGTACCTCGACGAACAGCGCCGACGCGACCGGCTCCCGCTGGAACGCGCGGTGGCACGCGGCCAGCTCGCCGCCGGACTCGACATGGCAGCGGAGATCGACCAACTCGTGGGACCGATTTACCACCGCGTCCTGGTGACGGCGGAACCCGTCGACGAGGCTTTCACCGACCGCCTCGTCGAGGCGTTCCTGCACCGCGCGGACGCAGGGGAGATGAGGAGCCGATGACTCTGAAGGAAGGCCAGCGGGTGGTCCTTGCGGAGGACACCCGGCTAAGCGATTCGGCCGAGGTGGCAGGCGTCGTCGTCGGGTTCCTGTCCCTGGCGGCGGGCACCGGCGGGACCGTCGAGCAGGTGGTCGGCCACCAGGACGAGAGCGACGACGTGCGCGAGTACGAGCGGCTCAAGTCGCTGCTCGACTCCTTCGGGCGCGAGATGCCCACGGAGAGCAGGAGGCAGCTCGAAGAGAAGGTCGGCTCTCTGGAACCCGCGTGGACCGCCTTCCAGGAACGGGGGCCGCGCGTGAGCGTGCGGGTCCGCTTCGACAACGGGTTCATCCTCGACGGGGCCCACGAGGACGTCTTCGTCCCTGCCTGAGGGCGCGTCCCGGGACAGGCCTTCCGCAGGGGGCAGGTCAGCGCCAGGCCTCACGCTCCTGGCCGCGCGGGTCGTCGATCTGGGTCCACTCCGCGTCGATGCGCATCGTGGCCCTGCGCTCGGTGTCGTACGGATCCCAGCCGGGGTCGCCGGTGGTGGCGAACCGGATCCAGGTCTGGTGCATGCGGTCCGCGAGATCCGCCGGGGGCTCGTCCGGGCCGAGCAGGGCGGCGGGGCCGTGCAGTTGCGGCAGGTGCGTGAGATCGAAGACGAAGGGCAGCTCGACCGCGTGTGTGGCGCCTAGTTCTCCGTCCAGGGCGTGCGAGCGCCAGGCGAACTCGTAGGCGAAGGTCGCGGAGCCGGGGTGAGCGGAGTGGGCGGCGGCCAGGGCGCGGGTGCCCGCGCCGAACAGCGCGTCGCCCATGACGGCGGAGCGCAGTTCGCCGTACGACGCCTCGGGACGTGTCCTGCGGTACGTCTCGACGAGCCGCCCCGGGTCCGGGTGCGAGCGCGCCGCCATGTCGTCCAGGTCCTTGGCCGTGGAGTGGGCGTATTTGTTCACGGGAACCAGGTAGAGGAGGCCCTCTTCGGTGTTGGTGCCGATGAGCAGGTCGACGTCGGAGCCGTGTCCGGTGGCGACGGCTTCGGCAGGCTGGGTGTCCAGGACCAGGCTGAAGGAGCTGAGGCCGATCAGCGGGTCGGGGTGGGTGGCGGTCCGCAGGTCGATGCCCGCGAGCTTGGAGGCCGCCGCCACCAGACGTTCGTCGGAGATGTCGGAGAAGGCGTCCACGTGGGGTCTGACGCCCAAGACCTCGGCGGCCACAGAAGTGACGCGGGCAGCCTGCTCGGAGCTGAACGCGCCCAGGCCGCTGCCGCTCTGCACGATCGCCCTGCGGAACAGTCCGGCGGCCTCGGGGGCGGCGAGTACGCCGCCGACGATGGTGGCACCGGCCGACTGACCGAAGAGCGTGACGTTGTCCGGGTCACCGCCGAAGCCTGCGATGTTCTCCTGGACCCAGCGCAGCGCGCCGACCACGTCGAGCAGGCCGCGGTTGGCGGGGGCCCCGGGCAGATCGAGAAAACCGGCGATGCCGAGCCGGTAGTTGAGCGTGACGAGGACGACGCCGTCACGGGCGAAGGCCGACCCGTCGTACATCGCGGACCGCGTCGAACCGGCGACGAACCCGCCGCCGTGGACGAACACCATGACCGGCAGGTCGCTCCGCGCGGCGGCGGGCGTCCGGACGTCGACGGTGAGGTAGTCCTCGCCGCGGCTCCAGCCGGTGCCGAAGTAGGGGGCCATGTCGATGCTGCCGAGTCTGCGCTCGGACTGCGGCGCGTTGGGTCCGGGTGCTGTGGCGTCGCGTACGCCCGCCCAGGGCTCGTGCGGCCGGGGCGGGGCGAACCGGTCGGCTCCGCGGGGCGGGGCGGCGTAGGGGATGTTCAGGAAGGCGGCGGTGCCGTCCTGTCGGCGCAGGCCGCGGACGGCTCCCTGCGCGGTGGCAACGACGGGTTCGGGGTGGTGGTTCATTTCTCGTGCCTTTCCGCGGGCTTCAGCGCTGTTCGGCGTACGGGGCGAAGGGCGCCCAGCCCTTGATGGCGAAGGTGCTGCCGTCGCGTACGACTTCGGTGGCGCCGTGGCCGCCCAGGTGGGCCGGGATCACGAGGGCGCTGTTGTCGGCGGCCCAGCCCAACACCTTGCGGCGGGTGGCGCGGGCCTCGGCGGGGTTCTCGCAGAAGCAGCTGTTGGCGTCCGGCTCCAGGATCTGGACCGGGCTGTGCAGCATGTCGCCGACGAACACCGCGCGGTCCGTGCCGGAGGTGAGGGTCAGCACGGCGGAGCCGGGGGTGTGCCCGGGAGCCGTGTCCAGGCGCAGGTTCGCGTCGATCCGGTGGCTGTGCTCCCACAAGCGGGTCAGGCCTGCCCGGTGGACGGGGGCCACACTGTCCTCGAAGACGTTCTGGTTGCCGCGGCCGAGGAGCGGCTGATGGCCGTTCTCGGGGTTCCAGAAGTCGAAGTCGTCCTTGGGCATCAGGTAGGTGGCGTTGGGGAAAGTGGGGACCCACTGTCGGCCGTCCAGGCGGGTGTTCCAGCCCACGTGGTCGACGTGGAGATGCGTGTTGATCACGATGTCCACGTCCTCGGGCCGGACTCCGGCCCGGGCGAGATCGGCCAGGAACCCCGTTTCGAGGTGGCTCCAGACCGGGGCGTAGGGACGCTCCTTGTGGTTGCCCACGCCGGTGTCGACGAGGATCGTCCTGCCCTCGCTGCGCAGCAGCCAGGTCTGGATCGCGGAGTTCACGGTGTTGGTCGCGGGATCCAGGAAATGCGGGGCCAGCCATGCGGCACCGGCTTCCCAGACTTCCTTCGAGCTTTCCGGGAAGAAGGTTTCGGGCGTCATGTCGACGGAGCCGAAGTACTCCCGTACTCGGGTGATGGACACATCGCCGAGGGTGATCTCGTTGTCAGGGATGGCAGTCGTGGCCGTGTTGGCAGTGGTCAAGGCGGTCTCCTGAGTGAGCGCGGCGTACCGGGTTCGGTGCCTCCGACTTCATCGGGGACGCGGGCGCGGAACCAGCCCCGCGCTTGCCTATCCACAGCTGGGTCAGGCTCCGTGCCGCGAGGCGGCCCATACTCCGGACCATGGACGGAAAGACGCAGCTCGGAGACTTCCTGCAGACGCGGCGCTCCCAACTGCGCCCGGCGGACATCGGGGTACCCACCTACGGGGAGCGCCGACGTGTGCCGGGGCTTCGGCGCGAGGAACTGGCACTGCTGGCGGGGGTGAGCACCTCCTACTACACGCGGCTTGAGCAGGGGCAGTCGCTGAGCGCGTCACCCGAAGTGCTCGACGCGATCGCCGGAGCGCTGCGACTGGACGATTCCGAGCGGCGGTACCTGCACGACGTGGCCCGGGTCGACCGGCGGCGCACCCGGGGCCGCCGTCCGGCGCCGGAACGGGTGCCGGAGGCGACACGGCAGTTCCTGGACGTGCTCGGCGACGCTCCCGCGATCGTGCTCGGGCGGCGCACCGACGTACTGGCGTGGAACCGGACGGGCCATGCCCTGTTCGCCGGACATCTGGACTTCGACGCCCCCGACCTTCCGGCACAACGTCCCAACATGGCCCGGCTGGTGTTCCTCGACGGCCATGTCCGTGACCTGTACGCGGACTGGCCGAGCAAGGCCAGGGCCGTGGTCGGCAATCTGCGCGTGGTGGCGGCCCAGCACCCGGAGGACGCGTCGCTCCATGCGCTCTTGGGCGAGCTGTCCGCGAAGAGCACCGAGTTCGCCTCGATGTGGGCCGACCACCGGGTCAAGGCCTGTACCGGCGCCGACTACGAGATGCGGCATCCGCTGGTCGGGCCGCTGACCGTCATCCAGCAGAGCATGAGCAGCGGGCGGGGCCCGATCGTCGTGGTCGCCACCACGGAGGCGGGCTCGCCGTCGCGGGCCGCTCTCGCCCTGCTCGCCCAGGCCACCGGCGACGGGGCCGCGCAGGCCGACGCCCGCCCGCTGCCCGCACCCAATTCGGTTGCTCCGGACCCGCGCCGCTGAGAAGGTCACGGCCATGCACACCTTCACTGCTCCCGACGGAACCGAGCTCGCCTATCACCTCATCGGGGACGGAGGAGAGGGCGACGCGAGCAGCCTCGACGTGCCTCCGGTGGTGTGTCTGCCGGGCGGCCCGATGCAGGCCTCCGCATACCTCGGCGACCTCGGGGGGCTTGCCACGCGGCGGCCGCTGCTCATGCTGGATCTCCGCGGCACCGGTGACTCCGCGGTGCCGGAGGACCGCTCCTCGTACCGCTGCGACCGGCTCGTGGACGACGTGGAGGCCCTGCGCGTGCACCTGGGTCTTGAGGTGCTCGATCTGCTGGCGCACTCCGGCGGCACCAACCTCGCGGTGCTCTACGCGGCCCGCCACCCGGAGCGCGTCGGCAGGCTGGCGCTGATCACGCCGAGCGTCATGGCCCTCGGCATCTCGGTCGACGGCTCCGCACGACGGGAGGCGGCGCTCCTGCGCCAGGACGAGCCGTGGTTCCCCACCGCCTTCGCCGCCTTGGAGGCGATCGTGGACGGCCGGGCCACCGCCGAGGCCTTCCAGGCCATCGCGCCCTTCGCGTACGGCCGCTGGGACGAGGAGGCACAGGCCCACCGGGCCGCCGAGGACGGGCAGCGCAACGACGAGGCGGCCGCCGCCTTCGGTGCCGAAGGTGCCTACGACCCGGAGGCCACGCGTGCCGCGCTCGCGAAGCTCGGGGCGCCCGTCCTGGTGCTCGCAGGGCAGGCCGACCTGAACTCTCCGCCGCCCGCGATGACCGAGCTCGCCGGGCTGTTCCCGGACGTCGAGCTCGTGGTGCAGCCCGGCGCCGGGCACTTCCCCTGGCTGCACGACCCGGCCGCGTTCGCGGCGTCCACCGGGGCGTTCCTCACCTGACGGGCCGGATGACGGGCACGGCCCCGGCGCCGCGGGAGGAACGTCCCCCGCGGCGCCGCGCGCGCGTCACCAGATGCGGACGCGCTCCGACCGGTCGAGCCACAGCCCGTCGCCCTCCACCGTGCCGAACGCCTCGTGGAACTCGTCCAGGTTGCGGACGATGTTGGCGCGGAACTCCGGCGGCGAGTGCGGGTCGATCGTGAGGTACTGCTGCTCCTGCTCCTTGCGGCGCTTGGCCCGCCAGCAGTACGCCCAGTTCATGAAGAGCCGCTGCGAACCGGTCGTGCCGTCGCTCTCGGGCATCGCCGCCCCGTCGAGGGCGATGAGGTAGGCGGTGTGCCCGATGGTCAGGCCGCCCAGGTCGCCGATGTTCTCGCCGACGGTGAGCGAGCCGTTGACGAACTCGCCGGGGAGGTTGCGCGGCGAGAAGGCGTCGTACTGCTTGACGAGCGCCTTCGACTTCCCCTCGAACGCCGTCTTGTCGGCGGCGGTCCACCAGTCGTTGAGGTTGCCCGCGCCGTCGTACTGCGCGCCCTGGTCGTCGAAGCCGTGGCCGATCTCGTGGCCGATGACCGCGCCGATGCCGCCGTAGTTCTCCGCCGGGTCGGCGTCGGGCGAGAAGAACGGCTTCTGCAGGATTCCCGCGGGGAAGCAGATCTCGTTGGTGCCCGGGTTGTAGTACGCGTTGACCGTCTGCGGCAGCATGAACCACTCGTCGCGGTCGACCGGCGCGCCGATCTTCGCCAGCTCACGGGCGGACTCGAAGGCGGACGCCGCCTGGGCGTTGCCGAGGAGGTCGTCGGCCGAGACCTGGAGGGCGGAGTAGTCGCGGAAGGTGTCGGGGTAGCCGATCTTGGGGCGGAAGGTGGCGAGCTTCTCGTACGCCCGTTCCTTCGTCTCGTCGGTCATCCAGTCGAGGCGCGCGATCGACTGGCGGTAGGCCTCGAGGAGGTTGGCGACGAGGTCGTCCATCTTCGCCTTGGACGCCGGCGGGAAGTGCCGCGCGACGTACTGCTTGCCGACGGCCTCACCGATGGAGCCCTCGACGAACGCGACCGCGCGCTTCCAGCGGGCACGCATCTCCGGGGTGCCGTTGAGGGTGCGGCCGTAGAACTCGAAGTTGTTCCGCACGAACTCGTCCGGCAGGTACGGCGCGCAGGAGCGCAGCACGCGCGTCAGCAGCCAGTCGCGCCACTGCTCGATCGGCACCTCGGCGAGGACCGTGGAGAGGTGGGCGAGGTAGGACGGCTGGCGGACGCAGGTCTCCGCGATGGTGGCGTCCGAGCCGCCGAGCGCGGCGGCGTAGCCACGCCAGTCGAACTCGGGCGCAAGCGCGGTGAGTTCGTCCAGGGTGGTGAGGTTGTAGGTCTTCAGTACGTCGCGGGTCTCGGCCCGCTCCCAGTGGCCCTCGGCGAGCTTCGTCTCCAGTGCGAGGACGGTCCGGGCGGCGGCCGCCGGGTCCGCGTGCTTGCCGAGGGTGAGGAGCTCGGTGAGGTAGGTGACGTACTTCTCGCGGATCTCCGCGAACTTCTCCTCGCGGTAGTACGACTCGTCGGGCAGGCCGAGACCGCCCTGGAGGATGTTGAAGAGGTAGCGGTCCGAGTCGCGGTCGTCGGAGTCGACGTACGCGCCGAAGAGGCCGGAGCCGCCGATCCGCTCGAAGCGGCCGATGAAGGCGGCGAGCTCCCGGGTGTCCCGCAAGCCCGCGACCTCGTCGATCAGGGGCTGGGCTGGGGCCAGGCCGCGGGCGGCGATGGTCTCCTCGTCCATGAAGGAGGCGTACAGCGCGGCGATCTTCCGGGCATCCTCGGAGACGGCGCCCGGGTCGGCCGACACCTCCGCGGCCAGCTCCTGGATGATCGTCTTGACCTGCTCTTCCGCGGTGTCGGCCAGCTGTACGAAGGGCCCCCAGCTGGAGCGGTCCTCAGGGATCTTCTCGGTGTCCAGCCAGACTCCGTTGACATGACCGAAGAGGTCGTCCTGCGGGCGGATCTCGGGGTTCATGCCCGGGCGGGCGTCATCCAGAATGCTCATCCAGGCAGCCTATCGAGGGGTCGGCCCGGTACGACGGGCCGCGGGGGCCGTTCGGCGAGGAGCGAACAACGGACTGCTTCCGGGCGGCCGACCGGCACGCCAACTCGCGCGCAAAACATCTCAATAGGAGCGATAAAGTATCGCGTCAACGTTCTTATGCCTGTGACACCCAGGAGCACATCTGTGACCGTAGCCATCGTCCCGCCCCAGGAAGACGCCGCGTCCCAGGAGACCGCCTCCCCCGAGGGTACTTCTCACGAGGACACGTCCCCCGCGGCCGCGGCCGCCCCGACCGCCGACGCGGCCGCGCTGGTGGCCGAGGACGCCCGCGACTTCGGGGCCTACGCGCGCACCGGCGGCTGGGCCTTCGGCCTCAAGGTGGCCCGCAGCGTGCGGCCCGGCGGGCAGAGCGCCGGTGAGACGCCGAAGATCTCCGCCAAGGAGTTCGCGGAGCTGGCCGGCTGCTCGGCCGACCGCGTCATGCGCTACTACAAGGCCTGGGACAAGGCCGCCGACGACGGGATGGTGCCCCACTTCGAGGCGCTCTCCCCCGGCATGGACGTCGAACTCCCGGACGCCGACATCTGGTTGTCGTACTACTCCGCCCGCTCCAGCGCCCTCAGCCAGCGTGGCGAGGCGATCTCCGAGGCGGCCGAGGCCGAGGGCATCCGCCCCACCAAGGCCCTGGAGGTCGCGGAGAACCCCACCGCGCTGCGCGCCGCGATCCTGGCCGACCCCGGCACCGCGGAGGCGGCACGCAAGGCCCTGATGGACCGCCTGGACGAGGACCCGGCGCTGCGCACCGAACTGGTCCGCGACATCGTCCGCACCGACGACCTCAAGAAGGCCGTGGCGGCCGAGGCCAAGGCGGGCGACCGCGTCGAGTACGTCCGCCAGATCGTGGAGAAGGGCCAGGTCAAGACGCCCGCGGGGCAGATGATCGACGCGTCCGCCGAGCTGCGCGAGGAGGCCGAGCGCCATCTGTCCCTGATCGACGAGCTGGACGACGGCGAGGAGTCGGGCGAGTGGGCGCGGGAGGCGTACGACACCGTGCGCGACCTGGTGGCGCAGACCGTCCAGAGCGACCCCGAGCTGCGGGTGCAGGAGCGGCGCGCGAAGTTCTACAGCAGCCTGCAGAAGGCCACGAAGGTCTTCGAGGAGCTGACGTTCGACGACGTCGACGACATCGACGACATCTACGAGGACGACATGGTGAAGCGCCTCGAAGACCTCCAGCAGGCCATCGGCGCGTGCATCACTGCGCTCCAGACGGCGACCGTACGTCCCGAGGCTGATCACGACCCCCTGTCGTAGCACTCGAGTCGTACGCAATGACCAGTACCGGGAGGGATTCGCCGACCGGGGCCCGGCTCGTAGCTTCTTGATCACGTCAGTTTGCCGACCGATCGAGAGGCCTCGGATCCATGTACGTCAAGGCATTCGCCCCGGAGTACCAGGGTGAGCTGGGCTCGGAGCTGAGCGTGAACTCCTCGTACGAGGATGTGCGCGCGTCGGCAGGACGGGCGCTCTCCCGGGCGGACGGCCCGGGAGAGCGGGCGCGGGCCGCGCTGGCGCTCGCGGAGGCGAGCAGGCGGCTCGGCCGGGTCGACGACGCGGGCGCCGCCTGGCGGCAGAGCTACCGCAGCGCCCGCGTCGCGCGGGACGAGGGGGCCATGGCCTGGGCGCTGTGGAGCGGCGGCACCCTCGCGCGGCAGTGCGGGTCGCTGCCGCTCGCCCGGCGGCTGCTCGCCCACTCCGTGGAGCTGGCCGCGGGCAGCGGTGACCACCTCGCGCACGGGTACGCGCTCGCGGGCCTCGCCGAGACCGGGCGCATCCAGGGGGACTACGCGGCCGTCGCCGCGCTCCACGAGGAGCTGCTGGAGCAGGGGCGGGCGCGCGGCGAGGCCCGGCACATGGTGTGGGCGATGACCGGGATAGCGCAGATGCACCGCAACCGCGGCGATCACGCCAAGGCCCTGGAGCTGTTCGAGGAGTCGGTCGGGATCGCCACCGAGGCGGACGACGCGCGGGGCCGCGCCTGGTCGCTGCGGGGCGTGGCGGACGTGGTGTCCCTGCGGGGCGATCCGGACCGGGCCCTCGGCCTGCTCTCCGAGGCCGAGGACGTGTGCCGGGCCATGGACCTGGCGAGTGCGCTGGCCTACAACCACAAGATGCGCGGCAACGTCCTGTACCGCGCCGGGCGTTACGCGGCGGCGCGGGAGACGTACGCGATCGCCCTCGACGAGTTCACCGCGATGCGCGAGCCGCGCGGCACCGCGCTCTCCCGGCTCGGCCTGGCCAAGTGCCGGGCGCGGCTCGGGCGCGCCCGGGAGGCGACGCTCGCCGAACTGGCCGTGCTGGAGGAGGACTTCGACCGCATGGGGCTGCGGCACGCCCGCGACATGGTCGTCGCCTTCCGCGCCGAGTCGGCGCCCGCCGTCAGGGCGTGAGCGTGATGCGGACCCCGACCGTGCCCTTGAGGCCACGGCGGAGCCTGCTGCCGAACAGCGTGAGGAAGCCGAGCACCCCGTACTTGTGCAGGATCAGGGTGCGGTAGCGGGCGGTGACTTCGGGCGAGCAGACCTCGGCGGTGGCGGGCACCTGCTCGCCGGTCGGCTTGCCGCGGCGGTCGCACGGACCGACCATGACGTCCGCACGCCTGCGGATCCGCTTCACCTTCCACGATTCGCCGGGCGTCCAGATGCCGAGGGCGCCGTCGTCCTCGACGACCCATACGGGGGTCGGCACCAGGGTGCCGTCTTTTCTATAGCTGCTGACCAGCAGGTACTTTCCGGAGCTGAGCTGCGTCAGCAGGGTGTCGACCATGCCGAGAGTCTAGGGCGCCCCCGCACGCACACCTCGTAACTCCTTATATTGGTTACATGGAACAGTCCCAGCCATCCCTGCCCTCCGGGACCTCCGGCATCGTGCTGCGCTCCTACAGCGGGTCCGCCTTCCGCTTCGACCCCGGCGCGCTCTGCCTGGAGCTGCTCCCCACCGGTGGCCCCGGCGAGTTCCGGCGGTACGAGGTGCTGCACGCGCCCGGCGACCTGACCGCCTGGGCCGAGCGGTCACGGCTGACGCCGACCCCGGTCCTGGAGGTGTCCGACGCCGAGGTGGCGGACGCTCGGCGGCTGCGCGACGCGCTGTTCCGCGTGACGACCGCGCGGGCGCACGACGAGCCCGCCGACCCGGCCGACATCGACACCGTCAACGCAGCGGCCGCCCACGCTCCGCTGGTCCCCGCCGTCGGACCGGGCGGCGAGCGCGCCTGGGCGGGGACCGCGGACGGCACCCGGCTGCTCGCCACCGTGGCGCGCGACGCCGTGGAACTGCTGACCGGACCGTTCGCGCACCGCATCCGCACGTGCTCGGCAGAGGACTGCGCCCTGATCTACGTCGACACCTCGCGCCCCGGCCGCCGTCGCTGGTGCTCGATGGAGCACTGCGGCAACCGCCACAAGGTACGGACGCTGAGGGCGCGCCGTTCCGAGGAGGGCTGAGGCGGCTGGGGAACGTGTCCGAATGGCATGACTCCAGACCCCGGGGTACCCATGGAGGGTCGAGTACACCTCCGACCGGAATCGGGTGATCGCTGTGCCCAGGGCGCAGATCAAGGACGAAAAGACCTACCAGGCGCTGCGCCGCGAAGGCGCGAGCAAGGAGAAGGCGGCGCGCATCGCCAATGACTCCGGTGGCTCCCGCACAGCCACCGGCCGCAAGGGCGGCAAGGCAGGGACGTATGAGGACCGCTCCAAGGAGGATCTGTACCGCGAGGCCAAGAAGGTCGGCATCGACGGCCGCTCCACGATGAACAAGTCCCAGCTGATCGACGCGCTGCGCCACCACTGACTGTTCAGCGGGTCTGCGGAACGGCCGCACGTTCCTTGAGGTGGTGGATCAGGGCGATGACGAAGGGGACGTCCTGCCGCTCCATCTCCTCGATGGCCCGGAAGCTGGAGGCCAGTCGGCGCGTGTCGACAAGGACGACCGCGCCGAGGGCCCCCCTTGAACAGTCCGTTCCACAGGAACCCGAACCGTTCCTGTCCCGGGGTGCCAACCTCCTCCAGGAGCGCGACGTCCGGCCCGTGGCCGGACGGGGAAGCAGCCGGGATGGGGTCGCGGGTCTCCACCCGGCCCGCGTCCAGCAGGTCGGTCACCAGCACCGCGAGGATGTGGAACGGCAGTCCGAGATGGGCGCAGAGCTCGGCGACGGACAGCGGATCGCGGCACCGGCGCACGATCTCCTCGTGCTCGTGCTGCGGGCCCTCGCCGGGCGCCGTGCGGACGGCACCGCTGACGACGAGAGTGGCCACGTCGAGCCCCGCGGCCGCCCGGCCCGGTCCGCTGCGAGCCGCAACTGACCCTGTACTTGGGGAACTGTGCGGCGACGGGCTGGGCGAGCGCCTGCAGTCCCGCGACGACGGCGGCGAACCGGTCCACGTCGTCGGGGTCCTCGGCCCCGAACGACGTGATGGCCTTGCCGTCGCTGGAGGCCACCAGCGCGAAGCGGATCTCCGGGATGGACTCGGTCAGGCCCCGGAGCGCCCAGCTCATATCGGTCTCGTGCTGTGTCATCGCTGGTCGCCCTCTTCGGTGCGGGGCTCTTCGGTCTCTCGTCCGGCGGTGGCGAAGGCGGCCAGGCCGGTGAAGGACGCGTCCGGCGGCACGACGGACGGAGCCGGGGCTGCCGCGGGTGCCGCCTTACCGGCCGCTTCGTACGCGTCGGCGCGCGGTCTGCCGCTCCGGCGGCGCTTCGGCAGGCCGCCCGCCGTGGTCTCCGCCTCGGGCTCGGCTGCGGTCGGCGCAGGGGCGGAGGCGGCAGTCGTGGCATCGGGAGTCGCAGGCGGTGGCGGCGCCGTCTGCGTCCTGGCGTGGGCGGCCGGGGCCGGGGGCTGCGCGGGTTCCACGCCTGCCGGGAGCCTGCTGAAGTACTTGTGCGGGACGACCACGACGACGGACGTGCCGAGCCAGGGCGAATCCGCGAAGGTGACCCGGATGCCGTACTTCCGGCCGAGGGTGCCCACGACGCGCAGACCCAGGTGCGCGTTCTCCGCGAGGCCGCCGAGGCCGGGGCCCTCGCCGACGCCTTCGAGGGACTCGATCGCCTGCTTCTTCTGCTCGTCGCTCAGGCCCTTGCCCGCGTCCTGGATCTCGATGCCCACGCCGTTCGGCACCTCCTTGCCCGACACGATCACGGGCTCGGTGGGCGGCGAGTAGCGGGCCGCGTTGTCCAGGAGGTGGGCGAAGATCAGCGTGAGGTGGTCCACCAGGCCGCCGTCGACGCCGAGTTCGGGCAGCTGGCGGACCTGCACGCGGTCGAAGTCCTTGATGCGGCCGATGCCGCCGCGGACTACGCCGAGGAGGCGCTGCGGCTCCTGCCACTGTCTGCCGGGCCGGTCGGTCCCACCGAGGACGCCGATGCTGGCGGCCAGGCAGTCGGCGGGGCCGATCGCCTGGTCGAGCTCCATCAGTCCCCGGGCGACGGCGGGCGAGCGGCCGTGCTCGCCCTGCATCTCGTGGAGGCGGCCGCGGATCTTGCCGGTGAGGACGTGCAGTCGGCTGCCGATGCTGATGACGGCCTGCTCGGCGGAGGTGCTGCGGTTGCACTCCTCCTCGACGGCGATGAGGCCCGACCGCAGGACCTTGCGCAGTTCGAGCCGGAACTCGGGAGACACATCCGTCTCCTGCGACAACTGCTGAAGCACGTCGTCGATGGCCTCGCCGGAGCGCAGTCCCTTCAGCGCCTTGGGGAGGAAGTCGTCACCCAGGCGGACGAGCAGTTCGTGCTGGCGGTCGACGCGCCACGCCGAGGCCTTGGCCTCGTCGATCAGGCGGGCCTCCAGGGCGGCGCGGTCGGTCGCGTACTGGTGCTCCAGGGAGGCCACGTGGTGCTGCCACTGGCGTGAGTGGCTGAGCTGGTCCACCTGGACCTGCTCGGTGGTGCGGCGCAACTCGTCTCTCGCGCGCAGCAGGAGCCGTACACAGCAGGCCGCGGCCGCGGTGACGCCAAGTCCCGCGAGTACCAGGGGTATTCGGGCCTCGTCGGGGCCGGTCACCGCGGCGGCCAGCGTGCTTGCGCCCAAGCCGGACGGGAACAGCCACCAGGCGCGCCAGACCCCGGACTCCTGGGCCGCCGCCGGTGGTGGAGTGGCAAGTTCCATCTGCATCCTCAAACCAACGCGATCGAACGGGAGACAACCACGAACAGAAGGCCGCTCATGGCGGCATCGCGCCACCGGTGACCGTTCGGACCTCGTCAACACGGCGCGCAACGAGGGAGCTTATAGGGTTCGAGGGGATGTGGATCAACAACTCCCAGATCTCCGTCGCCCCCGTGCTCCCTGGGGTCAGGGGTCGGGAGAACACCGCCGGAAAGGTCGCCCATGAGCCGTCGGGACCCCGAGGAGGGCGGACTGCGCCCGGTCGACCTGGCGCGTGCGGCCGGTGTCTCCCCGCAGCAGATCCGCAACTACGCCGACGCGGGCATCCTGCCGCCCGCCCCGCGCTCCCCCGCCGGGTACCGCAGGTTCGACGCACACCACCGGCAGGCCCTGCTCGCCTACCGGGCCCTGGTCCGCGGCCACGGTTCGGGCGCGGCCCGGGCGGTGATGCGGGCGGTCCACGCGGGCGAGGTGCCGCGGGCGCTCGCGCTCATCGACGCCGGGCATGCCCTGCTGCACGAGCAGCGGAGCTCCCTGCGGACGACGGGTGAGGCTTTGGAGGCCGTGGCGGAGGACGGGCCGACCGCTCCCGCCCTGCCGCGCTCACGGCTGCGCGTGGGAGAGGTGGCGGCCCATCTGGGCGTGCGCGCCTCGGCCCTGCGGGTCTGGGAGGCCGCCGGGCTCCTGGCCCCGTCCCGCGACCCTGCCACGCGCTACCGCTCCTACCTGCCCGCCGACGTACGCGACGCGCGCATCGTCCACATGCTGCGGCAGAGCCACTATCTCCTGCCGCAGATCCGCCCGGTCCTGGACGACCTGCGCCGCAGCGGGAGCGTCGGCGCGCTCCGCACGGCCCTTGCCCATCGGGAGGCCGCGCTGGACCAGCGGGCACGGGCCATGCTGGAGGGCGCGGCCCATCTGCACCGCTACCTCTCGGACCTGCCCCCGGCCTCGGAATACACGTCTTCAGAGTCCGCCTCGTGCGGACCGTACAGCGCGGACGTGGCACCGGAGGTCAGCGCCCAGTAGCGGTCGCCGTACGACCAATGCCACCACTCCGTGGGGTAGTTGACCAGGCCCGCACCCGTCAGTGCGGCACCGAGGATCGTGCGGTGGGCGCGCGCCTCGGCGCCGATGTTCGCCGCTTCGGTGTAGCAGGCGCCCGCGCTCTCCTCCGGGTCGGCGTTCATCCGGGTGCCCAGGTCGAGCTCGCGTCCTTCGGCGTCGGCGAGTGTCAGGTCGACGGCCGCGCCCGCGCTGTGCGGGGCGATGTCGGGCGGCGAGACGTAGCGGCTGGCCGCCGCGTGGATCTCGGCGGCGGGCCGGTGCGGGTGGAGGCCGCGCAGCTGGTCCGCGTACTCCTCGAAGTAGTGGCGCTGCAGTGACGGCGGCCGGTAGCCCTCGACGAACAGCAGCCGCAGCCCCTCCGGGAGCAGTTCATCGGCGTGCAGCAGGCGCCGCAGGACACCCTCGCGCAGCAGCGCGAACGCGGCGCCGGGCCCCGCCTGCTGCCGCGCGTCGACCAGCAGGCCCGTGCCGTACTCCCCGCCCCGTGCCGTCCGTACGTCGACGAGGCGCTCCCCGCACTCGCGCACGGGGACGGCGGCGACCCGTGGGTCCGCCATCAGAATGATCTCTCCGGGCGGGCCCTCGACCACCGACCGAGCCGTCATGCCAGGTCCCAGACGGACACCTCGACCACCGCGTCCACGGGCAACGGCCCGTAGATGTGCGGGAACTCCACGCCACCGGGCCGCGGAGCCTCGAAGCGCACCGGCGCGGTGAGACGCTCGCTGTCGATGGCGAGGACCACCAGGTCGTCGGGGCCTTCGTAGCCCCCGTAGAGGAGCTCGGCCACGCCTGACAGCTGCTCGGGCAGCGAGCAGTGGATGAAGCCCACTTCGCTCAGCGTCTTGCCGCGGGTCGACATCTCATACGCCCCGGCTTCCCTTGCGGCGTCCCACAGGGCTCGCTCGGTGATGTGCAGCAGTCGTGTCATGGATCAACGGTACGCGGACGGCGGATCGGCCCCTGCTGCATGGGCGGCGAGCGGGGGGAGGCGTACGAGTATCTGGTGCGGGGCGCGACGGCTCGCCGTCGTCAGGGGCGCACGGCCTCCAGCGCTTCCGCGACGGCGGTGTGGAAGCGGGCGTGTTCCCTTGCGCTGGGCGGCAGTTCGGGGTTCCAGGAGAGCGTGGGGACAGGTCGGCCCAGGGCGTCTCCCAGGGGCGACGCGTTGCCTCGTACGTCGGTGAGGACGAGGTCGGGCTCCAGCGCGGCCGCCTCGGCCCAGGTCGTCGTCGACCAGTTGGCGCCCTGCCCCGGCGCGGGGTCCACCAGGCCGACGCCGAACCCGGCGAGCGCGGCGAGGTCGGGCCAGGCGTAGGGCCTCGCCAGATGGACGGAGTCGGGGCCCGCCGGGGAGAGAGCGAGCACGCGTGAACGTGCGGGACCTGTGGCCGATGCGGTCAACCGGCGCTCGGCAGCGGCGAGTTCGGTGGCCGCATCGGCGTCCGGGGCGGCTCCCAGGCTGCGCGCCAGGGCGGTGAGGCGTTCCCTGATCCCGGTGAGGCTGCGGCCGCCGCCGACGTCGAGGACGACGAGCGGGACCTGCTCCTCCAGGTGCTTGGCGGCCTCCGGGTCGATGCCGTAGACCTGCCCGCCGCCGTAGGTGAGCGCCACGACGAGGTCGGGCCCGGCGGCGAGGAGGGCTTCGAGGTCCAGCTCGGGGCCCGCGCCGAAGTAAGGGAGGTCCGCGAGGGGGAGGCTGCCCGTCTTGGCCGGGTCGGGCAGGGCCGGGTCGTCGTGCGCGGAGCCGAAGACACCGGCGGGCCGTATGCCGTGATCGTGCAGCGCCGCACCCGTCGGCACGTAGGCGACCAGCCGGGACGGGCGGCGCGCGGCCCTCACCAGATGATCCCTGTCGTCGGTGAACTCCCACTCCCTGTCCGTGCGTTGTGCCATGATCGCCGACTCCTCCTGCCGTCCCGCGCCACGACCTGCCCCGCCGTGGCCGTCCCGGTGCTACCTGCCCGGACGCGCCCCGCAGTACACGGACCCGGGCGCTCGCGCCGTGATCAGGGCCGATCGCCTACGCCCGGGGCACCGGGTGCTCCGCCGGTCGGCCTAGTCCTGGAGCTGGTACCGATCCCGGTCGTGCGACAGATGCGGGGCCGGGGTGCGCCTTCGTAACTTCGTCGGTGTCAAGAGCGAGCACCGAGCCGGGGAGGCAGACATGAACGACACCCAGCAGACCGTCCGACGGACCCACAAGGACGAGCCGGTCGGGGGGCCGGGGCTCTTGAAGGTGGCTGTCATCATCGCGAGCACCCGGGAGGGCCGCTTCGCGCCCACCATCGCCGACTGGTTCACCGGGCAGACCGCGCAGCGCCACGACCTGGACGTCGACGTGATCGACCTGGCCGAGGCGCGCCTGCCGGACGAGCTGTCCAAACGGCCGGGCCCGGAGGTCGCCGAGGTCGGCGCGCGATTGGCCGCGGCCGACGCGTTCGTCGTCATCACGCCCGAGTACAACCACAGCTTCCCCGCGTCGCTGAAGACCGCCATCGACTGGCACTACGAGGAATGGCGTGCCAAGCCAGTGGGCTTCGTCAGTTACGGGGGCCTCTCGGGCGGCCTGCGCGCCGTCGAGCACCTGCGGCAGGTCTTCGCGGAGCTGCACGCGGTGACCGTCCGCGACACCGTGAGCTTCCACGGCGTGTGGAGCTGCTTCGACGAGTCCGGTGAGCCGACCGATCCGACCGGCCCGGAGACCGCGGCCAAGACGATGCTCGACCAGCTCACGTGGTGGGGCCGCACCCTGCGCGACGGCAAGACCGTCCGCCCCTACGCCGCCTGACCGCATCACCACCCAGCCACGTCGACCAGGGAGTTGGCATGAAGATGACCGCCGCCGCACTGACCGCCTACGGGCCGCCGGAGGTCCTGCGGCCGACGGAGCTCGATGCTCCGGAGCCGGGTCCCGGTGAGGTGCGGGTCCGAGTGAGGGCCGCCGGGGTCCAGCCGTTCGACCTGGGGGTGCGGGAGGGCTGGGTGCCGCCGGGCGCCGAGCCGGGGTTCCCGGTCGTCCCCGGCAACGAGTTCGCGGGCGTCGTGGACCTGATCGGCGAGGGCGTCGGCGACTTCGTGCCGGGCGACGAGGTGCTCGGATACTCCCTGCTCGGCGGATACGCCCAGTACGCGGCCGTACCCGCCGAACAACTGGTCCACAAACCGGCCGCCATGCCGTGGACAGTCGCGGGCGGCTTCTCCGGCAACGGCCAGGGCGCCCACCTGGCCCTCTCCCACCTGCGCGTGCGCTCCGGGGACACCGTCCTGATCGGCGCGGCGGCCGGTGCGCTCGGCACGTTCGCCGTGCAGTTGGCGCGGGCCTGGGGTGCCACGACCGTCATCGGCACGGCAAGCGAGGCCAACCACGACCACCTGCGGGCACTCGGTGCGGTCCCCGTGACGTACGGCGAGGGACTCGTCGACCGGATCCGCGCCGTCGCGCCGGACGGCGTGGACGCGGCGCTCGACGCGGCGGGACCGGAGGGGCTGCGGGCCGCCGTGGCCGTGGCCAAGGACCGCGACCGGGTGATCACGATGGTCGCCACGGAGGAGGCGGCACGCCTCGGGCTGCCCGACTGGGGCGGCACACGGTCCGCGGCACGGCTGGCCGAACTCACCGCGCTGTACGAGAAGGGCGCGGTGAACGTGCACCTGCGCGCGACGTTCCCGCTGGCGCGGGCGGCCGCCGCACACCGCCTCGTGGCCACGCGGCACGGCCGGGGCAAGGTGGTCCTGACGGTCGACTGATGCCGACCGCCCCGACGCCACGGCACGCCGCGCGGCCCCGCCCCCGCGTCACCTGCGCAGCCAGTGCCCCGCGCCCTTCACCCAGTCGGCGAACAGGGCCTCGTCGCCGAGGACTTCGATGCCGTCGGCGGGGGTCGGGGAGCGGCGCAGGTAGAGGAGGAGCAGGAGGTCGGTGAGCGGGCCCCGTACGGCAGTGGTCGCCTTCTTGTGGCCGTGCGACCAGGTGATCGGGGTCCCGGTGAGGTCGATGAGCCACTCCCCCGTGCCGTCCGGGGCATCCGTCGCGTGGAAGTGGAGCGTGCGATCGGGGCCGAGGAGCGCGTGCAGCTCGGCCTCCGACTCGTAGGCCTGGGGCAGGGTGCTGAACTCAAGCCACTCGTCGAGGCCGTCGAGCGCGACGTCCGCGTCGAGGGTGTACGTCCCGTCGACCGCGGCCGTCGCGTCGAAGCGGTGGACGACCGTCTCGTACGTCATGCGGCGGGCCCAGAAGAGCGGGGTGCCGCCCGGGGCAACGGTCCACACCTTCACCTCGGGGCCCGCCTCCCGCAGCGTGTCCGTGAACTTGGCGGCGCCTTCCGTGAGCCAGGCGGACAGCGCGGGGACGTCGTCGTCCGCTTCGGGGGTGACGAGGTTGACCTGTTCGTCCGGGACGGGTCCGGTGGCTCGGGTCCGGACGACCGTCTCGGCCCAGCGGTGCGCGCCGCCCACGTGCCGCAGCAGGTGGGCGAGGGTCCAGCCGGGGCAGCCCGGCACGGGCGCGGTGGCGTCCGCACCGGCGATGGTCGCGGTCAACTGGGCGGTCTGGTCGATGATTCGGTCGGCGTAGCGGTCGTGGACCGTCTGGAGGCTCGGACGCGTCATGGCGTCACCGTAGACCACGGACTGCAGCGTGCTCGGCACGAACCAGGGGCTGGCGAAGACGGACGAGGGCGCGGGGCGCCGGGACGTCGGCCGGGAAGGCGTCGGTCGCTCGGTCATGCCGACGTCGCCAGGAACTGTGTCGCCGCCAGTTCCCCGTACAGGGGGTCCGCCGCCACGAGTTCGGCGTGCGTGCCCACCGCGCGTACCTTCCCCGCGTCCATCACCACGATCCGGTCGGCGAGCGTCACCGTCGACAATCGGTGCGCCACGACCAGGACCGTGACCTCGCGGGACACCTCGGCCACCACGTCCCGCAGTGCCAGTTCGTTCACCGCGTCCAGCTGCGAGGTCGCCTCGTCGAGCAGCAGCAGACGCGGCTTCCTGAGCAGCGCCCTGGCGATGGCCACCCGCTGCCGCTCGCCGCCGGACAGCTTGGAGCCCCGGTGGCCGACCACCGTGTCCAGGCCCTCGGGCAGCCGCTCGACCACGGCGTCGAGCCGGGCGCGCACCAGAACGTCCTGGACCTCGGAGTCGGTGGCGTCCGGCGCCGCGAAGAGGAGGTTCTCGCGCAGGGTGCCCGCGAGGACGGGGGCGTCCTGCTCCACGTACCCGATGGCGGCCCGCAGTGCGGCCAGCGGCCACTCCCGCACGTCCTTGCCGTCGACCAGGACCCGGCCGCCCGTCACCTCGTAGAACCGCTCGATCAGTCCGAACACGGTGGTCTTGCCCGCGCCCGAAGGACCGACGAACGCCGTCATGCCCGGGCCCGGCACGTCGAAGCTCACGCCGTGATGGACGTACGGGAGGTCGTCGCGGTAGCGGAAGGTCACGCCGTCGAAGACGACCGAGGCGGGACGGTCGGCGGTGGGTGCGGGCTTCTCCGTCTGTTCCGTCTGTTCCGTCTCCAGGCGTTCCGCCTGCACGATCCGGGCGATCGCCGCCGATCCCACCTGGTACTGCGACGCCGCCTCGACCAGGCGCGACACCGGGTCGATCAGATAGAAGAGGAAGAGCAGGAACGCCACCAGCGTCGAGACGGAGATCGCACCCGACGCGACGCGCGCGCCCCCGATCCCGAGCACCGCAAGGAACGACACCTGCACGGCGAGTCCGACCGAACTCCACGCCACCGACTGCCACTTCGCCGACCGCACGCCGTGCCGCCACGCCTCCTGCGCGGCCGCCTCCACCGCGGCCGACTCGCGCTGCTCGGCACCGGAGGCCTTCAGCGTCCGGAAGGCGCCGAACGCCCGCTCCAGCGCGGTCGAGATCGTGCCCACCGCCTCCTGGGCGCGCTCCGTCGCCCGTGCGATCTTCGGCATGACGAGGGAGACCGCGCCGCCGATCAGCACGATCACACCGAGCGTGACGCCGAGCAGCACCGGGTCCATCAGCCCCATCATCACGATCGTCGCGATGAAGGTGAGTCCTCCGGAGGCCGCGGAGACGACGGACTGGGTCGTCACGGCCCGCAGCAGCGTCGTGTCCGAGGTGACGCGCGACATCAGGTCGCCCGGCTGGGTCCGCTCCACCTCTCCGAGGCGCAGCCGCAGCAGCCGCCCGATCAGGGTGCGCCGGGCCGCGAGCACCACGGACTCGGCGGTGCACTCCAGGACGTACGCGCCGACGGACTCGATCGCGGTGCCGATGACCACCAGCGCGGTGAGGAGCAGCAGGATTCCGGCGATCGAGTCGTCGCCGCCGAGCCGGTCCACGAGCGACTTGGCCGCCAGCGGCTGGGCGAGGCCGGTCGCCGAGCCGATCAGCGTCAGGAAGGCGCCCAGGGCGACGGCGCCGCGGTGCGGGCGGAAGTGGCGGTACAGGGCGCGCCAGGTCTCCTTCGCGGGCAGCCGCTCGGGCTTCCCCACGGCGTCCTGGGTTCCTGCGGGCGGCATGGGTCTCGGGGTGGGGGCTGCGTCGGTCACGTCGGACAGGACGCAGTGGGGCCTGATCCACCTGACTGACGCCCTCACCGCCCTCGAACAGGAATGCGACAAGTCGCCGTCCCGCATGATTCGGTCCCGTACTTCACTACCCCGAATACAGGAGGGGAGTTAGTCGATCAGCCGAATCCGGTGCAGTGACGATTCTGCACAGGGACGGTGGACGGTGGCACGGGGCGGGCGAACGGGCTCGCGGTGGTGAACAACGCGAGCGGGAGTGGTGTGGCGTGCGGGTGTGGGGTCACTGGGAGGGCACCGGGCGACCGGCGCGGTTCGGCCGGAGCGCCGGAGGCCTGGTTGGCAGGTCCGAGGAGCTGGGGGCGCTCCGCAGGATGCTCGCCCAGGGCAGGCTCGTCACCGTGGTGGGCGGTGCGGGGATCGGCAAGAGCCTGCTCGCCGAGCACGCGGCCGCCGCGGTGGGGAGCTCGATGCCGGACGGTGTGGTGCGGGTGCGGTGGTGGGACGGCGTTCCCGCGCGACGGCGTTCGGTGGCGCAGACGGTGGCGGAGGCGTTGGACGGCGAGACGGAAGAAGCGGGAGACTCTCAAGAGGCGATGAGTCCGGCGGGGCGAGCCCAGGCGGCCGTCGGGGTCGCGGCGCTCGTGGCGCGGCTGCGGTCGCGGCGGATGCTGGTGGTCCTGGACGACTTCGATCCGGTACGAGGAGAGTGCGTGCGCCTCGTACGGGCGCTCCTCGACGAGGCACCGGACGTGCGGGTCCTGAGTGCGGGACGCCATCCGCTGGGCCTCGGCGAGGAGGCGGTGCTGCGGCTCGGGCCGCTGGGGGGCGCGGCGCACAGCAGTGCTTCCGATGCCGCCACCGACCCCGACCACGGCGCCCCGCTCGGCACCGGGCCCGCGGCGACGCTCTTCCTGGAGCGGATGCGGGCCGCCCGAAGCCGTGCGGGCCACGAGGGGCAGCCCCGCGGCCGCCCCGGTCCCGCGCAAGGCGAGCACGTGGACGAGCACGTGGACGAGCTGCGTCTCGCGGACGACATCTGCCGACGGCTCGAAGGCATGCCGCTGGCCATCGAGCTGGCGGCGGCGCAGGCGGTGCAGTACTCGCTGCCGCAGCTCGCCCGGATGCTGGAGCCCGCGCAGGGCTGGCTCGGGGTGGCGGACGCCCCGCTGCGCAGGCACCGGTCGCTGCGCGCCGCCGTGGGCGCCGGGTACGCGCTGTGCGACTCGGCGGAGCGGACCGTATGGGCCCGGCTCAGCGTGTTCGCCGGGAGCTTCGACGAGGACGCGGCCGCCTATGTGTGCTCGGGCGGCGGACTCGACGCCCAGGACGTGCCTGCCTCGCTGGCCCGCCTGGTGCTCGCCTCGGTCCTGGAACCGGTCCGCGATCCGGGCGGCGTGCTCGCCCCGCGCTACCGGATGCCCGCCGCGGTCCGCGGGTTCGGGGCCGAGCGGCTGCAGTCCGCCGGGGAGACGGCCGCGGCGGTCAGCCGCCATCTGTACTGGTACGGCCATGTCGCCTCCACAGCCCACCACCTGTGGAGCACGGGGCTGCACGAACGTGCCGCCTCGCTCGTCCGCGACGAGGAGACCGACCTGCGCGCCGCCCTCGCCCGGGAGCCGAGCGGCGCCGACCCGGCGTCGGCGACGCTCGCGCTCGCCGTGGACCTGTGGTTCTGGTGGGCGGTGTGCGGCCACGCCGAGGAGGGGCGCGCCCTGCTGGGCCGGTTGCTGCCGCTCGCCCGGACCGATACGCGGGTGTGCGGGCAGGCGCTGTGGCTGGCCGGTTGGCTCGCCGTGTGCACCGACTCCCCGGAGGCCGCCGAACTGCTCGGCCAGGCCTGGTGCGTGGCCCTGCTCGCCGGGGACGACGCCACCGTCGGGCGCGTCTCGCACGTGCTGGGCGCGCTCGCCCTGGCGGACGGCAGGACCGAGCGGGCCATCGCCCATCTGCGGGAGGCCGCCGACACCATTCCCGTGCACGCCGAGCACGGTCCGCCCGCCGCCGTCAGCTGGGCGCTGCTGGCCGTGGCGCAGGCCAGGGTGCGGCCCGCCGACGCGTGGCGCAGCGTACGCCGTGCCTCGGCGGGGCCGCAGCCGCGGCACGACCTGTGGACGCGTTCCATGACCCAGTACGCGCAGGCGCTCCTCGACCACTTACGGGGGCACCGCAGCCGGGCCTGGCGCCGGGCGCACAAGGCGCTGGCAGGCGCCCTCGGTGTAGCGGGAGCTTCCACGAGCTTCGGCGATGGCGTCGGTAGCGGCAGCAGTGCGGGCGCGGCCCGCGCCGTGGCCTCCATGGCAGGACTACCTGGCGCCGCACTCATCCATCAACTGATCGCCGATATCGAGTCGGGCCCGCCGCCTACGAGCCGGTCCGGCTGACGTCGTCGAAGTCGGTGGAGGCCGACAACTCGGCCCATGCCAGCATGTCGCGCTCGAACACCTCGCGTCCGGCCCGGACGAGCCGAAGCGCGTCGTTGCCCAGCAGCAGCCGCGTCGGCGGCTGGTCGGCCGCCACGATGCGCAGCACCGCGGCCGCGGCCTTGTCCGGGTCGCCCGGCTGGGTCCCGCTGCCGTTGACGCGCCGGGCGCGCAGCGGCTCGAACAGCTCGTCGTAGTCGGCGATCGCACGGGGTGCGCGGATCATCGAGCGGCCGGACCAGTCGGTGCGGAAACTGCCCGGTTCGACGGCGGTGACGTGGATGCCGAAATCGGCGACCTCCTTGCCGAGCGTTTCGAGGATGCCCTCCACCGCGAACTTGCTGCCGTGGTAGAAGCTGAGGCCCGGCATGGTGATCAGCCCGCCCATCGAGGTGACGGCGATGATGTGGCCGCGGCGGCGCTTCCGCATGTGCGGCAGCACGGCCTTGATCACCGCCACGGTTCCGTAGACGTTCACCTCGAACTGACGGCGGAGGTCGGCCATCGACGACTCCTCGAAGAGACCGTCGTGGCCGTAACCGGCGTTGGCGACGAGGACGTCGACCGGGCCCAGGTCGCGCTCGGTCTCCGCCGCGACCCTGTCCACCGCGTCGTGGTCGGTCACGTCCAGGATGCGGGCGTGCGCGTCGCCGGTGAGCGCTTCAAAGGCCCGTGCGTCGGCGGGCGTGCGCACCGTGCCCACCACCCGGTGGCCCGCGGCCAGCGCCGCGCGTCCGAGTGCGCGGCCAAGGCCGGTGCTGACGCCGGTGATCAGGAATGTCTTGGTGTCCGACACAGGAGTTCCCTTCGTACGATGCGAACAGAGGCCGACCGGGGCGGTGAGGCCCCGGCCGGTCTCGACGCGTTCCACTTCAGCACCGGAATCGGCTGATGACCGGCTTCAGGGGGGTCCGCTTCGCCCCGGGGACAGCCGGACCGGGGGACTGCCAGTCCCCCCTTCGCGGGCCGTCGGAGCGATCTTGGGTCGTATCGTGAACGGCATGGACCGCAACGCAGCTCTCGGTGGGTTCCTCCGCTCCCGGCGGGCACGGATCACCCCGCGCCAGGCGGGCTTGTCCGACGACGGCGGCTCCCGGCGAGTGCCGGGACTGCGCCGCGAAGAGGTCGCGCAACTGGCGGGTGTGAGCGTCGACTACTACGTACGCCTGGAACGCGGCCGCCGACTCAACGTCTCCGAGACCGTCCTCGACGCCATCTCCCGCGCACTGCGCCTCGATCCCGTCGAGCGCACCCATCTGTTCCAGCTCGCCAAGCCTTCCGCAGGCAGGCCCCGCCGCACGGCGACGCGTCCGCAGCCGGTCCGCCCCGGGCTGCGCGACCTGCTCCGGATCCTGGAGCACACCCCCGCCCTCGTGCTGGGGCGGCGACTGGACGTACTTGCGTCCAACCGGATGGCACGTGCGCTGCTCACCGACTTCGACGCACTGCCGCACCGCGAGCGGAACCTGGTGCGGTTCATGTTCTGCGACGGGACCGCCCGGTCGCTGTACACCCATTGGGGCACCCACGCCCAGGACATCGTCGCCTCGCTCCGGCGCGACGCCGGACGCCATCCCCACGATCCGCTGCTTGCCGAACTCGTCGGCGAACTCTCGATCGCGGATGAGGACTTCCGTACCTGGTGGGCCGACCAGAACGTGCATCGACACACGCACGGCAGCAAACACTTCCACCACCCGGTCGTCGGCCCGCTCACCCTCAACTACGAGTCCCTCACCCTGCCCGCCGACCCGGACCAGCGGCTGAGTGTCTACACCGCCGAGGAAGGCTCCAGCTCCGAAGAGGCACTGCGGCTCCTGGCTTCAACGAGCGGGAAGAACCGGACCTGAGAGCGTGGTCACCTCACCGTGCCCCCCGCCCCTCCAACACCACCTGCCAGTCCGGCACCCCGGACACCGCCGACTCGGTCCGTGACGGGGCTGTGCGGCGTCGGCCGCCGCGGGCGAAGAAGTCGGCCAGGGGCAGCGTCGCCGCGCCCACGGTGACCGCGTCGGGGCCGAGTTGGCCGAGGTCGACGGTGGCGCGGGCGGCGGGGTGGCGCAGTGCGTACGCCTCGGTGTACTGGCGGACGGCGGGCAGCAGGTGCGGGCCGAGCTGGAGCCCGGCCCAGCCGCCGACGAGGACGCGTTCGGGGCCGAAGAGGTTGACGAGGTCGGAGATGCCCGCGCCCAGGTACTCGGCGGTCTCGTCGAGGACAGTCACGGCGACGGGGTCGGGCGTGCCGCCGTCCCCCGGGTGCGCCGCCGCCAGCAGGGCGCTCACGCCGGTCTCCTCGTCGGCGCCGGACGGCAGCACGCCGCCCGCCTCCTGCCAGCGCGCGAGGAGCGCCTCCGCCCCCGCGTACGCCTCCAGGCAGCCCCGCGCCCCGCAGCGGCAGCGGCGGCCGCGGACGCTCACCGTCAGGTGGCCCCACTCGGCGGGCCCGCCGCGCGCCCCGCCGTGGATGACGCCGCCGGTGACGACGCACGCGCCCACTCCGGAGCCGATCAGCACGATCGCCGCGTCGCGCGCGCCGCGGCCGCCGCCGAACCACATCTCGGCCTGGCCGAGGGCCCGGGCTCCGTTGTCGACGAAGTAGGCCGTGTCGGCGGGGAGTTGGATCGTCTCTCGCAGCATGTGTTCCAGCGGGACGGCGTCCCAGCCGATGGTCTGGCCGTGCACCACCGTGCCGCCCGTGCCTTCCGTGGCGCCCGTGTCGTCGCGGTCGACGATGCCGGGCACGCCGACGCCCACCCCGATGAGGGATCCGCCGGGCTCGATGCCCGCCTCCGCCGCCACCTCCGCCACGCCTTCCGCGATGTGACGGACGATCGTCTCCACGTCGTGCCCCGTGGCCGTCAACGGGCGTTCGGTGCGGGCCAGTTCCGTCAGCGCCAGGTCGAAGGCCTCCACGCGGACCCGCGTCTCCCCCACGTCGACGCCGATGAGGCGGCCGCTGGACGGGGCGACACGCAGCAGGGTGCGCGGGCGGCCGCCGTCCGACTCGACGCTGCCGGCCTCCTCAAGGAGCCCGTCGGCGGTGAGTTCGGCGACGACGTTGCTCACGGAGCCCGAACTGAGTCCGGTCGCGGGACCGAGCGCCTGACGGCTCATCGGCCCGCCGAAATACAAGCGTTGCAACACCGAGGCGCGGTTGCCCACGCGCAGGTCGCGCACCGTTCGACTGCTCCGCTCGGCCATGTGGCTCCTCTCCGATCGGCAACATACCCGTGCGCGACCCCTTGACGCGACTTTCTCTCAGGTTTTAACTCACGTCCTAAATTAAGTCATGAATTCGTTCAGACCTCGAACTCGGCGCCCCCATACGCCTGTTCTCATTCCCGCTCATCCACCATGAAAGGGACGGATCCGCCATGCGCAGACTCCGAGCCGTGGCAACTCTTGCCACCGTGACCGCTCTCACCGGTGCCACCCTCACGGCCTGCGGCGGCGGCACGAGCACGGGCGGCGAAGGCAGCAACGCCTCGCCCAAGACGCTCACGTACTGGGCCTCCAACCAGGGGCCGAACATCGCGGCGGACAAGAAGATCCTCACGCCCGAGCTGCGGAAGTTCGAGCAGCAGACGGGGATCAAGGTCAAGCTGGAGGTCATCCCCTGGTCCGACCTCCTCAACCGGATCCTCGCCGCGACCACGTCCGGCCAGGGCCCCGACGTCCTCAACATCGGCAACACCTGGTCGTCCTCGCTCCAGGCCACCGGCGCCCTCCTGCCCTGGGACGCGAAGAACTTCGCGGCGATCGGCGGCAAGGACCGCTTCGTCGACGCGGCGCTCGGCTCGACCGGCACCGCGGGCAAAGACCCGGCGGCGGTGCCGCTGTACTCACTCTCGTACGCCCTCTACTACAACAAGGCGATGTTCAAGGAGGCGGGCATCAGCAAGCCGCCGGCCACCTGGGACGAGCTGGTGGCCGACGGCAAGAAGCTCTCCAAGGGCGGCAAGTGGGCGCTGGGCGCAGAGGGTTCGAACCTGGTGAACAACATCCACCAGGCCTTCGCCCTCGGCAAGCAGCACGGCGCGGACTTCTTCGACGCGCAGGGCAAGCCGACGTTCACCTCGCACGGTGCCGTGTCCGCCGTGAAGCAGTACGTCGACTTCATGGCCAAGGACAAGATCATCGCGCCGGGCAACGCCGAGTACGCGCAGAACCAGTCGCTGCGGGACTTCGCCCAGGGCAAGACGGCGATGGTGCTGTGGCAGGCCGCGGCGACCACGTTCGAGGCGCAGGGCATGAAGCCCGACGAGTGGGGGGTCGCCCCCGTGCCCGTGGCCTCCGGCAAGCCCGGCGCGGAACGGCAGGTCAACTCGATGGTCGCGGGCATCAACCTCGCGGTCTTCAAGAACACCGACAACCTCGACGGCGCCCGCAAGTTCGTCAAGTTCATGACGAGCGACGCCGAACAGGCCCACCTCAACAAGGCGTACGGGTCGATCCCGCCGGTCACCGCCGCACAGCAGGACACGGCCTTCGACCGGGCCGACACCGCCGTCCTGCGCGACACGCTCCGCAAGAGCGCCGCGCCGCTGCCGCAGGTGCCCAACGAGTCGCAGTTCGAGACGTCGGTGGGCACGGCCGTCAAGAAGCTGTTCGCCGACGCGGCGGCGGGCAGGGCGGTCACCACGGATTCCGTGCTGGCCGAGCTGTCCAAGGCACAGCAGCAGATGCCGAAGAGCTGAGAGCCGCCCCGTGACCACCCTCACCGAACCGCCCGCCGCCAAAGAGCAGGCGCCGCCCTCGGGCAAGCGCCCCTCGCGGCTGCGCCTGCCCGCCCGCCTGCGCCGCGTGTCGCTCCCCTACCTCCTGCTGCTCCCCGCGCTGCTCCTCGAACTCGTCGTCCATCTGGTGCCGATGGCCGTCGGCATCGTGATGAGCTTCAAGGAGCTCACGCAGTTCTTCATCCGTGACTGGGGCGCCGCCCCCTGGACGGGCCTGGACAACTACAAGCTGTCGGTGGACTTCGACGCCCCGGTCGGCGAGGCGCTGCTGCACTCCTTCTACGTCACCGTCGCGTTCACCGTGCTGTCCGTGGGCCTGTGCTGGCTGATCGGCACGGCGGCCGCGGTCTTCATGCAGGAGCACTTCCGCGGCCGCGGCCTGCTGCGGGCCGTCTTCCTCATCCCGTACGCACTGCCGGTCTACGCGGCCGTCATCACCTGGTCGTTCATGTTCCAGCGCGACACCGGGCTGATCAACCACGTCCTGCACGACCAGTTGGGGCTCACCGACAGCCGCCCGTTCTGGCTCATCGGCGACAACAGCTTCGTCGCCCTGCTGACCGTGTCGGTGTGGAAGGGCTGGCCGTTCGCCTTCCTCATCGTCATGGCGGGGCTGCAGAACATCCCCAAAGAGCAGTACGAAGCGGCGGCGATCGACGGGGCCGGGATGTGGCAGCAGGTGCGGCGCATCACGCTGCCGTCGCTGCGGCCGGTGAACCAGGTCCTGGTCCTGGTGCTGTTCCTGTGGACGTTCAACGACTTCAACACGCCGTACGTCCTGTTCGGCAAGTCGGCGCCCGAGGCCGCCGACCTCATCTCCATCCACATCTACCAGTCGTCGTTCGTCACCTGGAACTTCGGCACGGGCTCCGCCATGTCGGTCCTGCTGCTGCTCTTCCTGCTCCTGGTGACGGCCGGGTATCTGCTGGTGACCTCGCGGGGAAGGAAGACCGCCGATGTCTAGGCGCTCACCGATGGCCGCGCCGCGTTCGTTCCTGTGGTCGCGGCGGATCTTCCTGACGCTGCTGGCAGGCTTCGTGCTGCTGCCCGTGTACGTGATGGTCAGCAGCTCCCTCAAGCCGCTGCAGGACGTGTCCGGCTCGTTCCGCTGGATGCCCTCCGGGTTCACCGTGCGGCCGTACTTCGACATCTGGAAGACGGTGCCGCTGGCCGACTACTTCATGAACTCGCTGATCGTGGCGGGCGCGGCGACGGTGTGCTCGGTGGTCATCGCGGTGTTCGCCGCCTACGCGGTCAGCCGTTACCGCTTCCGCGGCAAGCGGGTGTTCACCGTGACCGTCCTGTCGACGCAGATGTTCCCGGGCATCCTCTTCCTGCTGCCGCTCTTCCTCATCTACGTGAACGTCGGCAACGCCACGGGCATCGCGCTGTTCGGCTCGCGTGCCGGGCTCATCCTCACGTATCTCACCTTCTCGCTGCCCTTCTCCATCTGGATGCTGATCGGCTACTTCGACTCGGTGCCGCGGGAGTTGGACGAGGCGGCGCTTGTCGACGGCTGCGGGCCGCTGCGTGCCCTGTTCCGTGTCGTGGTGCCCGCCGCGATCCCCGGCATCGTCGCCGTCGCCGTCTACGCCTTCATGACCGCGTGGGGAGAAGTCCTCTTCGCCTCGGTCATGACCAACGACGCCACGCGCACCCTCGCCGTGGGCCTGCAGGGCTACGCCACCCAGAACGACGTGTACTGGAACCAGGTCATGGCCGCCTCCCTCGTCGTGAGCATCCCTGTAGTCGCCGGTTTCCTCCTCCTGCAGCGGTATCTCGTCGCCGGGCTCACCGCAGGAGCCGTCAAGTGACCCTCCCCGAAAGGAACTCCGTGACCGACCCCTCCTCCTTGGACTCCTCCTCCGTGGACCTCTCCGCGCTCCCCCGGGACTTCGCGTGGGGCGTGGCCACATCGGCGTACCAGATCGAGGGGGCCGTCGACGAGGACGGCCGCGCGCCCTCGATCTGGGACACCTTCGCCCGCACCCCGGGCGCGATCGACGGCGGGGACACGGGCGACGTGGCCTGCGACCACTACCACCGCTGGCCCGAGGACATCGCGCTGATGCGGGAGCTCGGCGTCGGCTCCTACCGCTTCTCGCTCGCCTGGCCGCGCATCGTGCCCGGGGGCGACGGGCCGGTCAACGCGGCGGGCCTCGACTTCTACGACCGGCTCGTCGACGCCCTCCTGGAAGCGGGCATCACCCCGAACGCGACCCTCTACCACTGGGACCTGCCGCAGGCGCTGCAGGACCGCGGGGGCTGGCCGGAGCGTGCGACCGCCGAGCACTTCGCGGCGTACGCCTCGGCGGTGGCCGAGCGGCTCGGCGACCGGGTCCCGCACTGGGCGACGCTCAACGAGCCGCTGTGCTCCGCCTGGATCGGCCATCTGGAGGGCCGCATGGCGCCGGGCCTCACCGATCTGACGGCCGCCGTGCGCGCCTCCTACCACCTGCTGCTCGGGCACGGTCTGGCCACGCAGGCGATCCGTGCGGCGGCGCCCCGCGCGCAGGTCGGTATCGTCAACAACCTCTCCCCCGTGGAACCCGCGTCCGACCGGCCCGAGGACGTCGCCGCCGCCCGCCGGGTCGACGGGCACACCAACCGCTGGTGGCTCGACCCGCTGCACGGCCTCGGCTTCCCCGCCGACATGCGGGAGGTGTACGGCGTCGACCTGCCGGAGCGGGCGGGCGACCTCGCGACCATCGCGCAGCCGCTGGACTGGCTGGGCCTCAACTACTACTTCCCGGCCGTCGTCGCCGACGATCCCACCGGTCCCGCGCCGTTCGCCCGCCAGGTGTACCGGCCCGAGGTGCCGCACACCGGCATGGACTGGGAGATCGACGCGGGCGGCATCGAGAGCCTGTTGATGCGGCTGACCGAGGAGTACGGGGCACGTCGGCTGTACGTCACCGAGAACGGTTCGGCGTACCCCGACGTCGTCCGCGCCGACGGCACGATCGACGACGTGGAGCGCACCCGCTATCTGGGCGCGCATCTGGCGGCCTGTGCGCGTGCGGCCCGCCGGGGCGCCCCGCTCGCCGGGTACTACGCGTGGTCGCTCCTGGACAACTTCGAGTGGGCGTACGGCTACGACAAGCGCTTCGGCCTCGTCCACGTCGACTACGCGACGCAGCGCCGCACGGTCAAGGGCAGCGGCCGCCACTACGCGGACCTCGTCCGGGCCCACCGCCACCGGACCGCGCGGGCTGCCTGACCGCCCGGCCGTCGACAAGGATGCCGCGCGGTCTCAGCGGCGCAGGCCGCGCAGCATCCGTACCTCCCCTATCCGCAGCAGGCGCGCGAGGACGAGGAAGCCGACCGCCATCGTCACGGCGCCGGCCGTGAGCGTGAGCGCCGTCGCGGTGGTGCCGGTCGGTGTCACCTCGGCTCCCGCGCGGGCGGCCGCCCAGCCGAGGGCACCGGCCAGAGCGGACGCCACGAACAACTTGCCGTAGGTGCGGGACAGGCGGCGGCCGTCCAGATAGCCGCCCAGGCGGCGGCGCATCAGCCGCGCGGTCAGCAGCAGCCCCACCACGTACGACAACGTGTACGCGGCGGCCATGCCGGTGACCGCCCAGCGTGCGGGCAGCAGCAGATGGCAGGCGGTGGCCAGGGCCATGTTCACCCCGGCCACCCAGACCGCCATCCAGAACGGGGTGCGGGTGTCCTCGTAGGCGTAGAAGCCGCGGAGCAGGAGGTACTGCGCCGAGAAGGGGATGAGGCCGAGGCCGAACGCCTGGAGCATGTGGCCGAGGGGCTCGGTGGCCGCGGCGTCGGACGCGCCGTGGGCGAAGAGCAGCTCCGCGGTCTGCGGCCCGAAGGCGAGGAAGAAGAATCCGGCGGGCACGATCACCGTGCCGGTGATGCGCAGCGCACGGGACAGTTCGCCGCGCAGGTCGGCGGTCCGGCCCTCGGCCGCGGCCTTGCTCATCCGGGGCAGCAGCGCGGTCACCAGGGAGACGGTGACGATGGACTGCGGGAGGAGCCAGATCGTCTGCGCGTAGGAGTACGCGGTGTAGCCGACGCCGTCCTTCGGCAGGGTCCGGTCGGCGGCGTTGGCGTAGTTCGTGACGACGGTCAGCGCGACCTGGTTGGCGAGCACGAGCAGCAGCGTCCAGCGGGCGGCCCGTGCGCTCTTGCCGAGGCCGGTGCCGCGCCAGTCGAAGCGTGGTCTGAAGCGCAGGCCCGCGGCGCGCACGTACGGCACGAGCGCGAGGGCCTGCAGGGCTATGCCTATGGTGGTGCCGATGCCGAGGAGCCTGACCTGGGCCGCGGTGATGTCGTCGACGCTGTCGGGCACGGTCATCAGGCCCAGATAGGCGCCGAACATGGCGACGAGCACGACGTTGTTGAGGACCGGGGTCCACATCATCGCGCCGAACTTCTCGCGGGCGTTCAGGACCTGTCCGAGGATCGCGAAGAGCCCGTAGAAGAAGATCTGGGGCAGCAGGAACCGGGCGAAGACGACGGTGAGCTCGAACGCCTCGTGGTTCTCGGCGGTGTCCCGCATGTAGAGACTCACGATCTGCGGGGCCGCCCACACCGCGAGGGCCGTGCCGACGCCGAGCACACAGACGACGAGAGTGATCAGGCGCTGCTCGAACGCCGTCCCGCCGTCGGCGTCGTTCGCACGGGCGCGCACCAGCTGGGGCACCAGGACGGCGTTCAGGGCGCCGCCGATGAGCAGGGTGTAGAGGCTGGTGGGGACGGTGTTGGCGGTGTTGTACGTGCCCGCGAGGAGTCCGGTGCCGAGGGCGGCGCCCTGGAGGACCTGCCTGATCAGACCGGTGGCGCGGGAGACCACGGTCCCGAAGGCCATGAGGAGCGAGGAACGCGCGAGGGTGGCCACGTCAGCAGCACCTCATGTGCGGCTCGTCGGGCTGGAACCCCACGACGGGGGCCGTGTGGGACAGCCCCGGCACGTCGAGGAGCAGGGCCGCGGCGCCCCCGTGGGCGTCCGGGTCGTACGCGACGGCGTGCAGGGAGAGCGGCACGCCGTCGAACTCGGGCCATGCGGTGTCCGGTTCCAGGAGCGCGGGGCCACCGCGGCGGAAGCCGGGGCGGGCGAGCGCCGCGCAGTCGCCGCCCGCCCGCTCCCCCAGCCGGTCGACGCAGAGCCGCCGCACGTCGTCGTCGGGTTCGAATTCCATGCATTTGATCTTCCCACGGGCTTGTGACAGCTCATGGACCCGCTTCGGCTCGCGGACCCGGGAAGCCGACCCCGACCGATCGCACGGTCACCCGTACGCGTCGCCACCGCACGCGCGTGACCTCGCCGTGCCGCCGTAACGTCCGGTTCACCCCAACTCGTACACCCGGCAGGCAAGAAAGCGAGACCCACTCCCCATGTCGACATCCGTGCCCGCTGCCGCGGCACCGGTCCGCCGCGGCAGTTCCCTGACCCGCTTCGTCGTCCTCTTCCTGCTCCCCCTGCTCACCGCGGCGAGCGGCTTCCTCGTCGCCCCGGGGCAGGCCCATGCGGCCCAGGTGCCCGCTGCGGCCGCGATCGCCGCACCGGCCGCCGTCGTCGACGAGCCGTGCACCAGCAGCGATCCCGCCGTCTGCATGATCCGGGAGATGACCCCGGAGCAGCGCGCGCAGGCGCGCGAGACCCGGATCCGCTACCACCGGCTGCTCGACACCATGGAGGACGTCGCCGACCGGATGCATGCGGCGGGCAGTTCGGACGAGGAGATCGCCCGCACGCTGGTGGACATGCGCAACGATGCCAAGGACATCACGCGCGCGGGCATGTCGCCCGAGGCCGTGCAGGCCCTGGAGGCACGCAACATGAAGAAGTACGGCAACCCGCTGGGCCCGACGGCTGATCAGCAGTACGCCAAGTACGGCAGCTGGAGCGCGGTCATCGCGGCCGCCACCCGGAGCAGCGCCGCCGTGGACCGGGAGCTCGGCCTGGAGCCGCGCGGCTGATGACGCGGCTGTCGGACTACGACCGGCACGGCCGGGTGTGGGACCTGGACCCCGCTTCAGGGCTCTTCTCCCCCGCACCCGGCGGCAGCTGCCACGGCTTCGTCCACCTTCCCGGAGAGGGCGAACAGGCGGCCGCCGCGCTGTACGGCGCCGGGGCGGGGGACGGGACGCTCTGGCTGCAGTTCGGGGCGCGGCGCTGGGACTGCGCGTCGGCCTCCGTCCGGCAGGGCTCCCTGCCGGACGGGACCCGCCACTTCACCGTCTCGGGCTCCGTCTCGGGTTCCGTCTCGGGTTCCGGGGGCGACCCGGAGTTCGAACTCCCTTATGCGGCAGCGGATTCCGGCCCCTTCGACCCGGCATACGACTGGCTGGACGAGCTCGCCGACGATTTCTACCTCTGGGTGGCCGACCGGCTCGCCACCGCCGCATCGCGTCAGACGCTGCTGGAGCACTTCCGGGCGGGGTTCCCCGCCACCTGAGGGGTCTCCCGCAGGATGCCCGACGCGCAGGCCGCGATCACGCAGAACGCCACCGGCAGGAAGAAGGTCAGGTTGAGCGGCATGAAGTGGGTCAGCGGGCCGATGACCGCGGGGCCCGCGAGCATGCCGAGGTAGCCGAGCCCCGCGACGCGGGAGACGTTGGCCCCCGCGGCGTCGGGGTCCGCGTGGCCCGCGGCGCTGAAGAGCTGGGGGATGCAGCCGGAGAGGCCCGCGCCGAACACGGTCCAGCCCACCAGGGCGAGCGGGATCCAGGGGGACAGGGCCGCCGCGGTCAGACCGACCGCGGCCACGGCGGCGCCGTACCGGAGGATGGCCACCGGACCGAACCGCGCGGCCACGCGGTCGGCGAGCAGACGGCCGACGGTCATGGCCGTGGCGAAGGCCCCGTAGGCGAGGGCGGCGGTCGCGGCGGGCGCGTCGAGTACGTCGCGCAGCTGCAGCACGCTCCAGTCGTTCGCCACGCCCTCGCAGAGCATGAGCATCAGGGCGAGGGCGGCAAGGGCCCAGATCCGGCGCGGGGTTCCGCGCCGCGCCTGCGTCGGCGATTCCGACGACTCGTGCGACTCCTGCGACGGTTCGGATGCGGGTTCGGGGCGCAGCAGCGCGGGGGCGGACAGGGCAGCGGCCGCGACGCCGAGCAGGGCCACCGCGCCGAGGGTCGCCGCCGGGCTCCAGCCCCAGCTGAGCGTGCGGGCGCCGACCAGCGCGGCGAGGACGCCGCCGATGGAGAACGTGGCGTGGAAGGCGGACATGACGGGCCGCCGGTAGCCTCGCTCCACCTGCACGGCATGGGCGTTCATGCTGACGTCCAGACAGCCGTTGCCGAGGCCGAGGGCGAGCAGGGCCGCCCCCAACGCCCATACGTTCGTGGCCAGTCCCGGCAGCACCACGGCCGCGGCGCACAGGGCCGCGCTGACGGGCACGACGGTGCGGGCGCCGAGCCGGTCGGTCAGCGGGCCCACGATCTGCATGCCCACGAAGGCGCCCGCGCCGAGCAGCAGCAGGAGCCAGCCGAGCACGGCGTGGCTGATCCCCGCGCGGTCCTCGACGGCGGGGATGTGGACGATCCACATGCCCATGAGGAAGCCGTTCAACGCGAAGTAGGCGAAGGTGGCCAGGCGGCCGGAGCGCAGTGTTCTGTCCATGCATTCGAACATAACGAACAGATTCAATGTTCGGAAGTTTGATTCTCGAACAGTTCTGATGTTTGATGCGAGTGTGGCCAGTACAGATCGACTGAGGCAGATCACCGACGCCGTGCGCGACGCGGGGCGGATCGGTGTCGCGGAGCTCGCCGAACTCACCGGCGCCTCCGAGATGACCATCCGCCGCGACCTGGAGGCCCTGTCGGAGCAGGGCGTTCTCGAGCGCTACCGCGGCGGGGCGCGGAGCCTTCTGCTGCGCGGCGAGGAACCGCCGTTCGCACTGCGGGAGCAGGAGGGCCTGGCGGTCAAGCGGCGCATCGCCGCCGCGGTGGCCGGGCTGATCGCGGACGGGGAGTCCGTGGTCGTCGACAGCGGCACGACCTGCCTGGAGGTGGCCCGCGCCCTCGAACACCGCCGACTGACCGTGATGCCGCTGTCCCTGCACGCGGTGAACGCCCTGTCCGCCGCTCCGCAGGTGACGCTGCTGGTGCCCGGCGGCCGCCCGCGCCCCGGCGAGCTGGCCCTCACCGGCCCGCTGACCACGGCGTCCCTGGCCGCCCTGCGCTTCGACACCGCCGTGATCGGCTGCTGCGGACTGACCGCCGCGGACGGCCTCACCGCCTACGACCTGGACGATGCCGCGATCAAGCGCGCCGCGATCGGCTCGGCCCGCCGCGTCATCGCCGTCGCGGACGCCGCCAAGCTCTCCCGTACCGCCCTGGCCTTCGTCGCCCCCGCCGCCGCCCTGCACGCCGTCGTCACGGACGACGCGGCACCGGACGCGGAGACCGACGCGCTGGCCGCGGCGGGCGTGACCGTACGAAAGGTATGACCCCCATGTCCCCCACGCCTCCCATGCCCTCGATGCCCTCCATACCCCCCATGAACGGCAGCCACCGCGCCCCCGCCGCCGCGCACGACGTCGTGCTCTTCGACATGTTCGGCGTCATCGCGCGCCACCAGTCCGAGGACGGCAAGGAGCGTCTGGCCGCCATAGCGGGCGGGCCCGCCCCGGCCTTCTGGGAGGCCTACTGGGAGTTGCGTCACCCGTACGACCGCGGGGACGTCACCGGCGCCGCGTACTGGCGGCAGGTGGCCGATGCGCTCGGTGTCGGCTTCGACGACGCCCGGATCGCGCGGCTCGTCGAGGCCGACCTCGCCAGTTGGAGCGCCGTCGACACCACCATGGTCGCCCTCCTGGAGGAGTTGGCGGCCGCAGGGCAGCCGATCGCACTGCTCTCCAACATCCCCGAGGAGCTGGCCGCCCACTACGAAGAGCGGCATTCCTGGCTCAAGCTCTTCCAGGTGTGCGCCTTCTCCTGCCGCATCGGCCACGCCAAGCCCGAACCCGACGCCTACCGCTGGTGCCTGGACGCCCTCGGCTCCGCTCCTGGCCGCGTCCTCTTCGTCGACGACCGCGAGGACAACATCAGCGCCGCCGAGGCCGTCGGCATTCAGGGCCACCTCTTCACGACCCCAGCCCGGCTGCGCGAGGTGCTCCGCCTCAGCGTGTGATCGCGCCGAGCAGCGCCTTGGCGCACAGGTCCCGCACCTGCTCCCGCGTCAGGTCCGGTTCCTCCAGCCACTCCAGACAGACCGCCACCATGAACGCGAGCCACCCACGCACCGCGAGGCGCAGCGCGGGCAGGTCCTGGGTGATGTCCGAGGCGTCCGGGTCCGCGGCGAGGGCCGCGAGGATCTGCCGCTCCTGGGCGGCGAGACCGTTGCGGTAGACCTCGCGGACCAGCGGGTCGCCTGCCGCCTCGGCCCGGTGGAAGGCGCGAAAACCCTGCGCGTGGCTCTCCACGTACCCGAGGAACGCGTCGAGGCCGGTGCTGATCTGTTCGTGCACCGGCAGGCCGGGCTCCGCCGCCGTCAGGCGCAGCATGCGCTCGCTCTCCCGGTGCACCACGGCGGCGAAGAAGTCCCGCTTGGTCGGGAAGTAGTGGTACAGAAGCCCCCGCGAGACGCCCGCGATCTCCGCGACCCGCTCGATCCACACGTCGTCGTACGGCTTCTGCGCGAAGAGCCGCGCCCCGACCGAAAGCAGCTGCTCACGCCGCTCCTCGGTACTCAGTCTGCGGCGCGTGCGCTCCTGGGGATTCGCGGCCATGCAGGCACCTTACTTGACGCGAATTCAATAGGGGCACCAGACTGGGATCTCCTATTGAATCCACGTACAACAGGCCCAACGGGCCCGTCGGACAAGGGAGATGGGCACATGGCGCAGACGACGCGGTCCGCGGCTGCGAACGGTCCTGACGGGCAGCGCGCCCCTGCCGCTCCCCCGAAGGGTTTCCGCAGCGCAGAGCTCGGCTGGCCCGAGCTGCACCGGATACCGCACCCGCCGCGCCGGCTACCGCTGCTCGGCGACATCCTGGGCGCCAACGTACGCACGCCGCTGCAGGACTCCATGAAGATGGCCCACCAGCTCGGGCCGATCTTCCGGCGCAAGGCGTTCGGCAAGGAGTTCGTCTTCGTGTGGGGCGCCGAACTCGCCGCGGACCTGGCCGACGAGTCGCGGTTCGCCAAGCACGTGGGCCTCGGCGTGGCCAACCTCCGGCCGGTCGCGGGCGACGGCCTCTTCACGGCGTACAACCACGAACCCAACTGGCAGCTGGCGCACGACATCCTGGCCCCCGGTTTCAGCCGCGACGCGATGAGCGGCTACCACCCGCTGATGCTGGACGTCGCACGGCAGCTGACGGCGCGCTGGGACGAGCGGGAGGCGGCGGGCCGGGCGGTGGACGTGCCGGGCGACATGACGAAGCTGACGCTTGAGACGATCGCCCGCACCGGCTTCGGGCACGACTTCGGCTCCTTCGAGCGGTCCGCGCCGCATCCCTTCGTGTCGGCCATGGTCGGCACGCTCTCCTTCGCCCAACGGCGCAACGTCGTGCCGCCGCTGCTGACCCCGCTCGTGCTGCGCGGCGCCGACCGGCGCAACGACGCCGACATGGCGTACCTCAACCGCACCGTCGACGCGGTGATCGCGGCCCGCCGCGCCGAGGGCGGTTCGGATTCCGGTGCTGTCGGAAGCGGTGATCTGCTCGACCGCATGCTGGAAGTGGCCCACCCGGAGACGGGAGAACGGCTCACTCCGGAGAACATCCGCCGACAGGTCATCACCTTCCTGGTCGCCGGGCACGAGACGACGTCCGGCGCGCTGTCGTTCGCGCTGCACTACTTGTCGCGCTCCCCGGAAGTGCTCGCCCGCGCGCGGGCCGAGGTCGACGAGGTCTGGGGCGCCGAGGAGGAGCCCGCGTACGAGCAGGTGGCCAAGTTGCGTTATCTGCGCCGGGTGCTCGACGAGTCGCTCCGGCTGTGGCCGACCGCTCCGGGATTCGCCCGTGAGGCGCGGGTGGACACCACCCTCGGGGGCGAGCACCCGATGCGCCGCGGCGCGTGGGCGCTGGTCCTCGCGACGATGCTGCACCGCGATCCGGCCGCGTGGGGCGAGCACCCGGAGGAGTTCGACCCCGACCGGTTCGCTCCTTCGGCCGTACGTGCACGGCCCGCTCATGTCTTCAAGCCGTTCGGCACCGGCGCTCGCGCCTGCATCGGGCGTCAGTTCGCCCTGCACGAGGCGACCTTGGTGCTCGGACTGCTGCTGCGCCGCTACGACCTGCACGCGGATCCGGCCTACCGGCTGCGCATCGCGGAGCGGCTCACCCTGATGCCGGACGGCCTCACCCTGCGGCTCACCCGCCGCGCCCGGACTGCTTGAGGCGCCATTGTCAGACCCGTGCGCAAGAGTGGAGGTGGCATCCCGCGATGCCACCATGCCACCCAGCGCAGAGGAGTCGCTCGACATGACCGGCACGACGTCCGAGGAACTGCTCGCCGCCCAGGCCTGCTTGCGCCTGCTGCACACCGCGCGCGCCACGCTCTCCGACTCCGCGTCGGTCTCCCCCGTGGCCGCGGCGACGCTGCTCGCGGGGCCGATCGCGGAGGCCGACGAGGCGCTGCGCCGCGCGGGCCTCGCGGGCAACGAAGCAGTGCTCATCGACCGGATCTACGACCTCGCGCCGCCTCCCCCGCGCTCCGCGGAGCCGGGCCCGTCCGAGGGGCGGACCCCGATGACGCACTCGTGCGCGTGCGAGGGCAGCCAGTCATGAGCGCGGAGCAGGGCAATGCCTCGTACGGACACAAGGAGTTCAAGCGTTCCAAGAGCCACTTCGCCGACCGGGTCACGGCGGACGGCAGGGACGGCTGGCCGGTCGAGGCGGGGCGCTACCGCCTGGTGGTGAGCCGGGCCTGCCCCTGGGCGGGCCGTGCGCTCATCTCGCGACGGCTGCTCGGTCTGGAGAGCGCGGTGTCCCTGGCCGTCACGGACCCGATCCAGGACGACCGGAGCTGGCGGTTCACGCTGGATCCCGACGACCGCGACCCGGTGCTCGGCATCCGCTTCCTGAGCGAGGCGTACGACGCCCGGGAGAGCGGCTATCCCGGCGGGGTCAGCGTTCCCGCGCTCGTGGACGTGCCGAGCGGCAAGCTGGTCACGAACGACTTCCAGCAGATCACGCTGGACTTCGCCACGGAGTGGACGGCCCTGCACCGCGAGGGGGCGCCGGAGCTGTACCCCGAGGCGCTGCGCGACGAGATCGACACCGTCATGGACGGCATCTACCGCGACGTCAACAACGGCGTCTACCGGACCGGTTTCGCCCCCGACCAGGCGGCTTACGAATCCGCGTGCGCCGAGGTCTTCCGCCGCCTCGAACTGACCGCCGAGCGCCTGTCGAATCGCCGGTACCTCGTCGGGGACACGCTCACCGAAGCCGACATCCGCCTGTTCTGCACGCTCGTGCGGTTCGACGCCGCTTACCACGGCCACTTCAAGTGCAACCTCTGGAAGCTGTCCGAGGACCGCGTCCTGTGGGCGTACGCCCGGGATCTGTTCCAGACCCCCGGCTTCGGCGACACCATCGACTTCGACCACATCAAGCGGCACTACTACCAAGTGCACACGGGCATCAACCCGACCGGCATCGTGCCGCTGGGCCCGGACCTCTCGGGCTGGCTGACGCCGCATCACCGGGAGGAGCTCGGCGGACGCCCGTTCGGCGACGGCACACCTCCGGGGCCCGTGCCCTCCGGGGAGGAGGTGCCGGAAACGGGGCGCCCCTGAGCCGCGGTCACGGCCGTGTCGGCTCCTTGTCGGGCTTCCAGGTGAACTTGTCACCGCCCACCCAGCGCACGGTGTCCGGGTCGTCGAGGTCGTGCACGGTGATGCCCGCCATGGCGGCCGCGTCCAGGACGTCCGTGACGCTCTTCGCCTTGCCCACCACCTCTCCGTCGATCTCCACGATGCGGAACGGGGGCCAGCCGGGCTGGACCCCGAGGACCGTGATCCGGGGGTTCGCCATGTACAGGAAGCTTTCGGTCATATCCGGAACTCTTCCACGGCGACCCACGAACCCGCCTCGCAAGTCGGCCGCTCGGGCTACCAGCCCGAGGGTCGACGGCGGGGAGGCGGTACGCAGGGCTCGGACACGTCGGACACGAACCTAGAGCGCCCGCTCGACCGCCTTGACGACATGCCCGGCACCGTCCTCCTTCGCCATCTGCCGGGCGATGCGTTCGGCGGCGCTCGTGTACGCACCCTCGCGGACGACACGACCGAGCGCGTCGGCCAGGCCGGGTGCGGTGAGGTCCTTGAACGGGACGGGAGCGGTCGCCACCCCCAGGGAGGCGAGCCGGGCGGCCCAGAAGGGCTGGTCGGCGGTGACCGGCACGGGGACGGCGGGAACACCCGCACGGAGCGCCGCCGCCGACGTGCCCGCCCCCGCGTGGTGCACCACGGCCGCCACCCTAGGGAACAGCAGCGCGTGCGGCACCTCGCCGACCGTCAGGATGTCGTCGCCGGACGCCGCGAGACCTGCCCGGCCCGCCTGCAGCACCCCGCGCAGCCCGGCGGCGCGCAACGCCGCCACCGCGATCCCGCTCAGCCGCTCCCCGTCCCCTGCCGCCATGCTGCCGAACCCGATGAACACCGGCGGCGGCCCGGCCCGCAGGAAGTCGTCGAGCTCCGACGACAGCCGGTCGGCCGGGGCGTGGTGCGGCCACCAGTTGCCCACGACATCGAGTCCGGGGCGCCAGTCCGCGGGCCTCGGCACGACGGCAGGACTGAAGCCGTGCAGCACCGGCCACCGCGCCCGCTCCTGTCGGACGCGGACGCTCCGCGGCATTGCGGCGGGCAGGGAGAGGCGGGCCCGCAGGTCGCGTACCGCGTCGGCGTAGACGCGGTCGACCATGCGCAGGGAGAAGGCGCCGAGGGCGCGGTTCCCGAAACCGCCGAGCGACCGCGTGCCGCCGACGACCGGCGGGAACGCCCGGGTGGCATGCGTCGGCTGCAGATAGGCCCCCACCGCCGGTACGCCCATCGCCTCGGCCAGCTGCCAGCCGAGCGGAGCCGTGGTCGTGGAGAGCACCAGGACGTCGGCGCCCCGCACGGCGGCGTCGACCAGCCCCGACCCCAGCTCGCGCACGAAGGCCGAGGCCGACCGCATGAGTTCCTTGCGCCCGCCCGCACCCTGCGCGCCCGTGCTCTCCCCACCCACGCTCTCCCCACCGGCCGGACCGGCGGGCAGCTCGCGGAACCGCAGGCCCGCGGCCTCGACGAGCGGTGCGAAGGAGCCGTGGGTGGCGAGCGCGACGTCGTACCCGGCCGCGCGGAGCCGGAAGCCGAGACCGGTGTAAGGGGCGACATCGCCGTAGGAACCGGCCGCGGTGATCAGAACGTGTGTCATCGGATTCTCTCAACCTCAGGTTTAGCGTGAGGGTTACCCTCGGCCTCAGGTCGAGCCTGAGGTCCCGTGCGACGCTCGGCATTGCCCCGTACCGCCGTACGCAGATACGCGGCGAGCCCCGGCCGCTGCCGGGACGGTGGCACGACGAGTGCGAACGCGCGGGCGTCGTCGGCGAAGTCGTCCGCGATGCGCAGGTGCATCTCGGGCGGGCACGGCGTGAACCAGCGGGCGATGTGCTGCCGGTGCGCCTCGGCCAGCTCCAGGGCCCGTTCGCTCTCCGCGGTCACCCCGGCGTCGAAGGCGGCAAGCAGCTCCTCCCGCCACTGCGCGGCCTCACCCATGAGGTCCGCCCAGTCCTCCTTGGTGTGTTCGGCGGCGCTCCGCATGGCCGCGCGATGCCCGGCGCTGTCCTGCCACTTCAACTCCGCCTCGGTGGCGTAGCTGAGATCGAAAGTGATCTCGCCGAACACCTCGAACCGCTCCCGGGGATCGAGACTCACCCCGGTCTGATGCACCTCCATCGCCCGCTCGGCGACCTCCACCAGCCGCTCCAGCTTGTCGATCTGCTCACGCAGCGCCCGGCGCCTGGCCTTGAGTCGGCCGAGGGCGTCGGCCTGCGGATCGGTCAGGATCTCGGTGATCTCGTCGAGGGTGAAGCCGAGTTCGCGGTAGAAGAGGATCTGCTGCAGCCGGGCCAGATCGGCTTCGCTGTAGAGGCGGTAGCCGCTTGCGCTGCGCCCACCGGGCGCGAGCAGCCCGGCCCGGTCGTAGTGGTGCAGGGTGCGGACGGTGACGCCCGCAAAGCCTGCGACCTGACCGACGGTGTAACTCATGGACCTCGCCTTTCGTCGACGCCCAGCCTGAAGCCTGACGCGACGTGAGGGTCAACCGGGGCGGCCGGATCCGGCGGACCACCGCCCTCCCCACCCCCCAATTACTAATGGGATCCATTTTCATATAGCGTTCGAGTGATCGCTCCGATCACCGTTCCCGAATACCGCCCCCCACCCGGAGGACCCCATGGCCGTACCCAAGAGGAAGATGTCCCGCAGCAACACCCGGCACCGCCGCGCTCAGTGGAAGGCCACCACCGCGCAACTGGTGCCCGTCACGGTCGACGGCGTGCCGCACATGGTGCCGCAGCGGCTGGTCAAGGCGTACGAGCGGGGGCTGCTGCACCCGGAGAGCTGACGGCACGACACACATGCGGTCGGACACGAGACACACGCGGTCGGGTCAGGTCAGCTGGCGCAGCAGATGCGCGCAGGCGGCCGCCTCGTCCGCGTACCGGGCGAGGGGCTGGTGCACGCCCCGTTCGTACGTTCCGACCTCCCACTCCCCGCCCTCGACCCAGCGCAGATAGACGAAGTCGGGGGGCGTGGGGGCAGGCTCGTGAACGCCGTCGATCCAGTAGTAGCCGTCGGCGACCCGGGCATCGCGCAGGGCCGCCGCCGCTTCCCTGACGTCCACTCAGGCGCTCAGTCGTTCGCGGGCTCGAGGTAGCCGTGCTCCAGCAGCCACTTCACGTTCAGCCGCTGCCCCTCGCCCGGGTCCAGAAGGGCCGGGTCCAGCTTGATCTGCTGACCGTGGCCGGGCTGCTCGAACCAGGGGGCGATGCTGCCCTGCCAGACGTGGAACGGCTTGCTCACCTCGTAGACGCGGTAGTCGCAGGCGAAGGCGGCGTCGCGGGTGCTGAGGTTCTGCGGGGGCAGGGCGCGCTTCGCGTAGGGGTCTCCGGCAGGCGCGAGGTATCCCCCGAACTCCGAGCCGAAGCGGTCCAGCTCCTCGCCCTCCTCCAGGAGCTCACGGTGCTTGTCGACCTGGCCGTTGACGGTGTCGAAGCCGTCGTTGGGCGGGTACTTCCAGCTGCCGGTGTCGGCCGGGCCCTCCCAGTACTTCTTCAGGAAGGCCTTCGGGGACAGCTTGCCGGTCCGCTTCCAGTCCTTCAGGAGCGGGCCGACGGGGCGCTGCCACTTCTTGGGCAGCCAGGCCGGGCCGAGGCGGGCGTCACCGTGGAACTCCCCCGTGCACGGCTCGTGCGCCGCGCCTGCGGCCGCCGGGGGCGCGGGGGCGGCCGGGGCGGCGGAGGCCGCGGCGCTCGCGGCGGGTGCAGCCGCCATGGCGCTCGCGACACCGAGCGCGGCCAGGACGGTACGGATCCGAATCACACGGCTGTGGTCCACTCAGCAACTCCTCATGCATGTGCGTGCAGTTGGCAATGATCGCTCGCACACCGTATCGGAGCAGTGGCTCTCCGTTGTTCCCTCTGGTCAAGTCGCCGTGATGTACGCCCCCGTTGGCCGATTCCGGTCGCTGCCGCCAGCGCCCGGCACCGCCCCTGCCGCTCCCCGCACGGTCCTGCCGCCGCGCCGACGCGCGTGCCTCTTGTCCGGTCGCTCAGGTAAGGGGCACTGTGTCTGCCACATCCGTCACCACCGACCCACGAGGTGCAGGTATGAGCAGCGGAGCAGAGTCGGGCGCGGGTTCCGGTAGCGGCCCGGGGCGGCGGCGGTTCCTCGGTGCGTTGGTGGGGGCGGCCACCACCGCGGCGGTGGCCTCCACTTCCGCCTGCGCATCGCCGGACCGGGCGAGCCGGGAGCCCTCCGGCCACACCCGCCGCAACACCGCGTCCGACGTGGTGCACCGCCCGCGCAGCGAGGGTCAGCTGTTCCTGGGGACGTACACCTCGCAGGAGGGCGGCGGCTCGGGCATCGGCCTGGCCACGTACGACGACACGACGGGCCGCATCACCGGCACCGGCACGCTCGGCGGCGTCCCCGACCCGTCCTACCTGGCGCTGCATCCGTCGGGCCGCACGCTCTACGCGGTCAACGAGCGGGAGAAGGGCGGGGTGACCGCCGTCGCGCTCTCCCCCAGCGGCGAGCACGACGTCCTCGGCACGCGGGACACCGGTGGCGCGGGCCCCTGTCACCTCTCCGTGCACCCGGGCGGCCGCTGGCTGCTCAGTGCGAACTACGGCTCCGGCAGCGTGGCCGTCCACCCCATCGGGACGTCGGGAGCGCTCGGCGAGCGGACGGACCTGGTCACGCACTCCTCGCCGCCGCCCGGCCCGGGCCAGCAGGGGCCGCACGCCCACCAGATCAGCACCTCTCCGGACGGCCGCCACGTCCTCGCCGTCGACCTCGGCAACGACACCGTCTACACCTACCGTCTCGACGAGAAGGCGGGCAGGCTCAGCCGCGTCTCGTACGCGAGCCTGCGGCCGGGCGCGGGTCCGCGCCATCTCACGTTCCACCCGTCGGGGCGCTTCACGTACCTCGCCAACGAGCTGGACAACACGGTCGTCGTCTGCGCGTACGACCCCGCCACCGGCCGCCTCACGCCCGGCGAGCCGCAGTCGACGGGTACGGGTGAGGGCACCAGCTATCCGGCCCAGATCGTGGTGACGCGCGAGGGACGCTTCGCCTTCCTCGCCAACCGGGGGCACAACAGCATCACGCGGTACGCGATCGAGGGCGAGGGAGCCCGGCTGCGGCTCCTCGACACGGTCTCCGTCGGCGGGGACTTCCCGCGGCAGCTCGCGTTCTCGCCGTCCCAGCGGCTGCTGTTCGCCGCGAACCAGAAGTCGAGTTCGGTGAGCGTCTTCCAGGTCGACGGGGAAAGCGGCGCGCTCCGCCTCGCGGGCAAGCCGTTCGCCGCGCCGCTCGCGGTGTGCGCGCTGCCTCTCTAGCCGGGTCCAGTTCGGTCCGGTGGGGCGGCTTCAGCGCGTGACGCGGTCTGCCGCCTCTCGGGTGATGTCGGCGTAGAGGCGAAAGAGGGCCGGGCGGGCTTCGTTCTGGTCGCGGTCGCGTTCGTACAGGGCCGCCCAGCACCGGGCGATGTCCTCCCTGGCCTGGGTGCCGGGCCAGGGCCGGGGCAGGAGCTGGGGCGGCAGCAGCGGGTCGGGGTCCATGGCGCGGGTGAGCTCGGCTGCCAGCTCGACGGCGATGGTGAGGAGTGCGGACGAGGAGAGTTCGGCCGGTCCTGTGAGCCGGGCCAGGCGGGGCCGGGCGACGCGGCTGAGGCGGTGGTAGCGGTCGGCGATCTCTTGCAGGGGCCACAGCTGGCGGGCGAGTTCGGCGGGCTCCTGGGTGTCGCCCCTGCGCAGGTCCGTCGTGGTGAGGAGAGTGAGTGCGCCGTGGGCGCCGACGCGGTGGGCCGCTTCTTCGACGTACGGCTCCCATCCGTTGGCGCAGACGTACAGGCCGCCCTGGAGCGGGGCGCCGCCGAGGTGGACGAGCGTCTCACGCAGGGTGTCCCGGGCGGTCCGCGCCGATTCGGGGACCGCGAAGGCGGCCAGGTGCCAGACACCGTCCCAGGGTGCGGTCCCGGCGTCCTGCCGGAATGCGTGCCGCAGGAAGTCCGCGTTGGGGGCGAGGGCACGCGTGGTGTCCGTGGTCGCGTGCAGCTGCGCCTTGCGGCCCCGGCCCTCGTGGGTGAACCGGCCTTCGGCGACGAGGCGTTTGACGCACAGCCGTACCTGCTGGTCGCTCATGCCCAGGGTGTTGGCGACGGTGTACAGCTCGTCCGCGCCGACGGTGCCGTCCTCGCGGATCAACGCGTGGACGAGCATGCGGGTGGGGACCTCGACGCGGTCGGCCTCGGTGCTCACAGTTCTCTCGCCCTTCTTCCCGCAACGGTGCGGTGCATGGTGGTCACCGCGCCGAAGCCCAGGAGCCTGCGCAGGTAGGGCGTGCGCTCGGTGCGTACGGCCGTGAATGCGCGTCGCTCGTACAGGGCCCTGGCGCGCGGGTTGGTGTCGATCACGTCGAGTCTGATCTCCCGGCAGCCCTGCTCCGCCGCGATGGCGGCCACTTCCTCGATGAGCAGGCTCCCGACGCCCCGGCCGCGCATGTCCGGGTGCACGGCGATGCCGTCCATGACGAGCTGCCCGGGGGCCGGGTGACGTTCGAACAGGGCGAGGAGCAGCAGCCGGTGCAGTCCTCGCAGGTGTCCGTACGCGCGCAGCACGGCCCGGGCCGATCCCCCGGTGAGGGCCCGCCCGCCGTGCTGGTATCCGGCGAGGCCGACGAGCTGCCCGTCGAGGAGTGCGCAGACCGCGCGATCGGCGTTCAAGTGGGCGGCGATGAAGGGCACCGCCTTGCGCGGCGGGTTCAGGGCGGGCCCGAGTTTGCGGCCGAAGGCGTTCCAGTACAGCTCGGCCGCCCGCCGCTCGGCTCCGTCCGGAAGGCCCCGCCGCACCGTCACCGGTCCAGCACCGACCCCGTCCCCGGGCCCTGTCGCTTCCAGTCCCATGCTGCGCCCCTTTCTCCCTCCGGCTTCTCCTCCATCCTAGACTCAAATCTATCAACCTCTCTACGATCGTGCTCGAAACGATAGTTTGAGTACCTACTCTCTACCGGACGGAGGCAGCCATCCCATGTGTCCGAAGACCCGGCCCCGACGGCGCGGGCTCCGCATCGCCGTATGGTCACTCGTCGCGATCCTGGTCGTGGCCGGTGGCCTCGTCGGTGTCGTGCTGTGGCAGAACTCGTACGACATGGACGAGCGGCGGGTCTCGATCCGCCACGGCGGCCACACCCTCAAGGGCGTCCTGGCCACTCCCAAGGACGGCCGCAAGCGCCACGGGCTGGTCGTCTACGTCCACGGCGACGGCCCTGTCGACGCCACCCACGACGACGGTTACAAGCCCATGTGGGAGGCGAACGCCAAGGCCGGGTACGCCTCCCTGTCCTGGGACAAGCCCGGCGTCGCGGGCGCGCCCGGCGACTGGCTCGGCCAGTCCATGGACGACCGGGCCGACGAGGCGGCCGCCGCGATCGCCTGGGCACGCGCCCGACCGGACATCGACGGCGACCGGATCGGGCTCTGGGGCGCCAGCCAGGCGGGCTGGGTCCTGCCGAAGATCGCCGCGAAGACGTCCGTGAGCTTCGTCATCGCCGTCTCGCCCGCGATCAACTGGCTCCAGCAGGGCCGCTACAACCTCCTCGCCGAGCTGCGTGCCGACGGCGCGTCAGCAGCCCGCGTCAAGGCGGAGGTCGCCACGAGCGACGCCATCCGACGGCTGCTGGGGCGCCGCGCGACCTTCGAGGAGTACGTCATGGCCATGGGCGGCGACGCGGACGGCATGACCGCCGGTCGCTGGGGCTTCATCTCCAGGAACCACACCGCGGATGCCACACAGGACCTCCGCGCCCTGCGTGGCGTACCGGTGCTGCTGACCCTCGCAGGCCACGACATCAACGTGGACACCGCCGACACGGAACGCGTCTACCGCAAGGTGCTGGGCGCGGCGGGCGCGTTGACGGTCGAGCGCTACCCGGATGCGACCCATTCACTGCTCAAGCAGTCCGTCGAGCGGTCGGAGCTCAAGACGACTCTCACCGCGCTCTTCTCCCCGCACTCGCTCTTCGCGGACGGATTCCTGGACAGCCAGAGGCAGTTCCTCTCCGGTCAGTCGCAGAGAGCGGTGTCCAGCACGCGCTCGGCGTCGTGGCGGCCCTCGTTGTCGGAGCCCGGGAAGGCGGTGACGGCGATGGTGGCGGCGCGGCCGTCGTCGGTCGCGGCCGGGAAGGTCGAGTAGCCGAGGACGTCGCCGTCGTGCCCCCACAACAGGCCGCCGCAGCTCAGCGGGCGGCTGAACAGGCCGAGCCCGTACCGGGTGCCCGCCGGGTACCCGGAGTCGGCCGGGAGCTCCATGGTCCTGCGCATCTGGGCGAGCTGAGCGGGCTTCAGCAGCTTGCCGCCGAGCAGGGCGCCGAAGAAGCGGTTGAGGTCGCTGGGGGTGGAGATCAGGGCACCGGCGGCCCAGGCCACGGACGGGTCCATCTCGGTGACGTCCAGCAGCGGCGCACCCGGCTCCGACGCGGCGTAGCCCTGCGGGTGGGCGCCCCGGATGCCCTGGTCGCCCATGGCCGGGAAGTAGGTGTGCCGGAGCCCGGCGCGACCGATGATCCGACGGGTGATCTCCTCGCCCACCGGGCGGCCGGTGACCTGCTCGACGAGCAGCCCGGCCACGACGTAATTCGTGCTGCTGTACTGCCAGTCCGTGCCGGGCGGGAACGTCGACTTGTGCCGGAGCGCGTGGTCGAGCAGTGTGCGGGGCTCGTAGTAGCGGTGGCGGTTGCCGACCAGGTCGTCGAGGTACTGGACGTAGTCGGGCAGTCCGCTGGTCTGTTGGAGCAGGTGGCGCACCGTGATGCGGCGGCCGTCGATGCCGTCACCACGCAGCAGCCCCGGCAGGTAGGTGTCGACCGGGGCGTCCAGGGCGACCTTGCCCTCGCCGACGAGTTGCAGGACGACGACGGCGGTGAAGGACTTGGTGTTGCTCGCGGCGCGCACCTGCCCGTCGACCGGCACCTTCGCCCCGGTCCGCAGGTCCGCGACGCCCGCGACGGCGTTGTGGGTGCGCCCGTCGCGGCCGGTGACGGCGGCCAGCGCGGCGGGGTAGCCGTCGTCCTGCACCAGCCGGTCCAGCCCCCGCTGGACCGGCCCGGCGACCCGGGTCTGCGCGGCGGACGCGGGCAGCGTGCCCGCCAGGGCCAGGGCGGCCGCGCCCGACACGGCGACCGCCGTGATCCGTCGACGGTGAGAGCGCTTCGACATGAGGGGCCTTCCTCCGTTACGGGGCTGTGGCAGCGGAGTCCAGCCTGCTGGCGGCGCGCACGGGCGCACCATCCGGGCAGCCACAGGAGCACTACTGGGGCTGCCCCCACCTCGGTCGGCCCACGAGCCGCGTCGCGCAGCCCCTCTCCCAGGTCAGGGAGCGGTGGGCAGGTGTGCCGCGGCCCGTTCCGCCGCCTGGACGACCTTCTCGGTGTCCACGCCCACGAGTTCGCCGCCGGTCTTGCGCAGTCTGCCGTCCACGTAGACGTCGGTGATGTTGTGCGGCTGGCCGTTGAGGATGATCTGGCTCGTCCAGTCGAAGCGGGGGGCGAAATTCAAGGTGCCCGGGTCGAGGACGAGGACGTCCGCGCGTTTGCCGGGGGTCAGCGAACCCACCTGGTCGGCCATGCCGATGGCCTCGGCGCCGCCCATCGTGCCCATGCGGAGCACGGCGGGGAGCGTCGGGTGGATCCGCGGGTCCTCGTGCACGGCCCGTTGGAGGCCGACCGCGGCCTTCATGAGAGCGAACATGTCGGAGGTGTCGTTGGTTCCGCCGTCGTGGCCCAGGCCCGCCTTCACCCCGGCCCTGCGCATCTTGGGCAGCGGCATGACGCCCGAGGCGAGACGCATGTTGCTCAGCGGGCAGTGCGCCACCCGTACATCGTGGTCGCCGAGGAGCGCGATCTCCTCGCGGCTCAGGTGTATGGCGTGGTTCATCAGCAGGTCGGGGCCGAATGCGCCGATCTCCCGCAGGGTCCGGATCTGTTCGTCGTCGCGGTCGGTACGGTGCTCAAGGACGTGCGAGTTGAGCATCAGCCCCAACTCCTGGGCCTGCTTCCAGGAGGCGCGCAGCGACGCGACGCCGTCCCTGCGCGCGTGCACCGCCACCTGGGCGGAGGCCAGCGGCAGCGGATCGATGAGCCTCTCCTTGACGACGCGGACCTGTTCCTCCGCTCCCTCGAAGGCGGCCATGGCGTAGACGAAGCGCAGCCCCGCGTCGTCCAGAGCCTGCACGTACTGCTCGCTCGTCGCGTACGGGATCGCGTGCACCCAGTCGACCAGGGTGGTCACGCCCGCCTGGAGGGCGTCGAGTGCGGACAGGTGGACGAAGGCGTACATGTCCGCGGCATCGATCTTCGGCAGCGTCGGGCGGTTGCACGTCTTCAGCCAGCCGACCACGTCCTGGTCCGAGCAGCCGCCTCTGATGCTGGACTGCCACAGGTGGTTGTGGATGTCCACGAACCCCGGCAGCACGAACCGGCCGGAGACGTCCCGCACCCGGGCGTCCGACGGCGCCTCCAGGTCCGTACCGACGTCTGCGATCTTTCCGTGTCGCAACAGGACGTCGGCATTTTCGAGCAGGCCCAGCTCCCCCCTGCCGATATGGGGGTCCATGGTCAGGACGAGTGCGGCGCCCCGGAGCAGGGTCGTTCGCCCGGGACGGTCGGTTCCGGCGGCCGCCGATCCGGTGGCCCCGGAGACGGCGGCGAGGGAGATTCCACCGGCACCGGCGAGGACGCTGCGGCGCTTGGGGCGGGATGTTTTCAGTGGGGTCATTGCGGCGTTATATCGCCGGGCGCGGCGCCGTCGGCAGGCCAGAATCAGCCCATGACGTGGAATCGAGATTTCGCGATGCGGATACCGAAAGGCTCCCAACTCCGGTGCTCCCGGCGTGAATCCCCCGCGGATGCGTCGGCCGACTCCGACCATCACCTCATCCGCGCAGCCGTACGGCCTGCGTCGATGGGTCCGAGGCAGGGCCTGGCGCGAAATCGATTACGCCGTCGAGGCCCCGCCCGTGGAAGCGAGGCGGGGCCCCACCGGTGGCTCAGTTGGACGTCATCCCGCCGTCCACGGCCAGTGCCGTCCCCGTGGAGAACGACGCGCGGTCGCTGCACAGCCACAGGGCCGCCTGGGCGATCTCGACCGGGTCCGCCATGCGCTTCTGCATCTGGCGGGCGACGAAGGCCTGCTCCAGTTCCGGATGCGCCTCGACCGCGTGACTGATCATTTCCGTGCGGGTGGTGCCGACGACGAGCGTGTTGATGCGGATGTCGTGCGCGGCGTACTCGGCCGCGGCGGCCCTGGTCATGCCGAGCACCGCGTGCTTCGCGGCGACGTAGGGCACGGGTGCTCCGGTGGCGACCATCGCCGCCGTGCTTGCCGTGTTGACGATCGCGCCCTTGCCCGCTTCGAGCATGACCGGGATCTGCGAGCGCAGGCAGTTCCAGGTGCCGCGGACGTTCACGTCCATCGTGCGGTCGAAGACGGCCTGGTCGAGCACGTGCAGCGGCGCCAGTTCCGTACCGGCGTAGCCCGCGTTGTTGAACGCGGCGTCCAGGGTGCCGAAGTGCTCGCGCGTGGCGTCGACGGCGCGCTGGACGTCGTCGGTGTCTGCGACGTCGCCGGTGCTCACCGCCGCGCGGCCGCCCGAGTCGTTGATCTCCCGGGCGAGTTGTTTCAGCGTGTCCTCGCGGCGGGCCATCAGCAGGACCGCCGCCCCCTCGGCGGCGAACAGCCGTGCGGCGGCCTCGCCGATCCCGCTCGAAGCCCCCGTGATCATGACGGCCTTGCCGGCCAGCATTCCATTCGATTCGGTCATGCCGTGAGTAAAACCCGTACAGGCCGGGATCACACCCCTCAAAGATCATGAGATCCCCCACAGTGCTCCCCCGCAGTGACAACTCACTTGCGGCGCCGCCGGGACCGGTCCGAGACTCGGTCCGGATCAGGGGGGGCGGGTGGATGGACGAGAACAGGCTCGGTGTGCGACTCACGGCGGCGGTTCGGGCCGGGGATGTCGAGGCGGTGCGGGCGCTGTTGGGCGACGGGGCGGATCCGGACGCGGTGGACGGGAGCGGGCTGCCCGCGCTGTGTGTCGCGATCGCGGCGTACGACGCGCCGGTCGCCGAAGCCCTGGTGGAGGGCGGGGCCGACCCGGACCGGGTGCTGCCCGACGGGACCACGCCGCTGTGGCGCGCGGTCGACGGCGACTCGCACGCGGTCTTCGCGGCCGTGCTCGGCAGGGAGCCCCGGCTGCGGCTGCCGGAATCCGAGCGGGCACGGCTCATCGCCCTGGCCGCCGACTGGTACGGAACAGGGGCGGTCGAGGGGCTGCGGCGCAGGACCGGTGCGGCGGGGCCCGCCACCACGGTCCGGGTCACTGACGACGCGTACGACTGGGTCGATCAGGTCTCGCTCGGCGGGCGCGTCGTACGGGCCGGGCACGGCGCCGTCCTGAGCACGCTGGAATGGGCCTTCCGGATCCTGACCCCCGTCGACGAACTGGTCACCCGCGCCGTCCGGACGTCGGACGAGGAGCATGTCGACTGGTCGGCGGTCTGCTGGGTCCTCGTCGACCGTCGCAGCGACGAGACCTGGTCGGCCGTGGTCGCCCACCGCCACCACCCGGACCCGGCCCGCCGTCGTTTCGTCGCCGACCACCTGCGGACACGCTCGTTCGTCGACTGCGACCGTCCCCGCTACGGCGAGCGGGAGACCGAGGTCCTGGTCGCCTGGTCCGCCGAGGAGAGGGACAGCGCGGTCCTCGCCAAGGTGCTCGGCGCGCTCACGGAGTACGAACACCCGGACCTGGAGGCCGCCGGGCTCCGCCACGCCGACCACCCCGACCCGCGCGTACGCCGCGAAGTGCCGGACGCCTTCCTCACGAACGACGGCGGTCGGCGCTCTCCGGCGGGCAGGGAGGCGCTGCTCGCCCTCACCCGAGACCCGGACACGGAAGTGCGGCTCAGGGCCTGCTCGGTGGGCGCGGCCGACGAGGTCCTGCGGTCCGAGGTCACCCGGGCGCTGGTCCTCATGATCGAGGGCCCGGACGCCGCTGTGCGCAGGAGGGCGGCCGAGATCCTGGCCGCTTCCGCCGACCGCGGGCCCGCCGTCACGGACGCCCTGATGGCGATGCTGGACGAGGACGACCAGATCCTGCGTCTGGAGGCCGCATGGGGGCTGGCCCGCCGCGACGACCCGCGCACCGAAGAGGCGTACGAGCGCGTGGGCCCTCTCGGTCCGGGCTTCGAGGAGGACCACCGGGCCGGTGCACTTCTGCACTGGAGGTGGCGGAGGCGGGACGCGGCGGCCGCGGCCTCCGCTACGGCTTCGTGAAGCCCACGTCGGACGCCCGCGCGACGATCTCGACCTCGTCGCCGAGGGTCCACTCCGCGACGCGCGACACCGTCGCCGCGGGCACCACGTCGCTGATGCCCTCGGCGGCCGGGATGTCGTAGGTCCCGTGGGCGTCGTGCGGCAGGACGACGCGGAAGCCGAGGTCCAGGGCGGTGCTCGCGGTCGCCCGCACGCACATCTCCGACATCACGCCGCAGACGGCGAGTTCCTTCACCCCGGCGTCGCGCAGCAGCCCTTCGAGCGGGCTCTCCTCGAAGCCGTCGTCGACGGTCTTGCGCAGAAGGACCTCGCCCCGGTCCGTGTCGAGGGGCAGGTGGATCTCCCAGCCGGGAGTGCCCGGTTCGTCGGAGGTGCCGGGCTCCCCGTCGTTCTGCAGCTGGATCACGACCGCGCCGCTCTCGCGCGCCCTGGCCAACAGCCCCCGCACGCTCTCCAGGAGGCGCGCCACGCCGGGCACGGCACCGTCGCCGTCGACAAAAGCCTTCTGCATGTCGACGACGATCAGTGCCTGGACGGGCGCGACGGCCTGGTCGGGGGCGAGGGACGGGATGGGCTGCGTGGGCATCGGCGGGTTCGTCACCCCGCCATCATCCCTACGAGACGCGAGACCTCAACTTGATTAACGTACGGGGGTATGAGCACGGATCTGACCGTCCTCCTCGTCGTCGCCGCCGTTCTGGTCGCCGCGACCCTCGCCGTCGCGGTCGCTCTGCTCATACGTCTGGTCCGAACCCGCCGCGCCCTGCTCAGAGCCGGGCTTCCCGTGGAGCGGCAGTGGGTCTTCTGGGGCGCGGTCATCTATCTCGTGCTGCCCACCGATCTGGTGCCCGACCCCGTCTACCTCGATGACATCGGGGTGCTGCTGCTGGCACTGCGGTCGCTGCGGTCAGCCTCCGACGGGCCGTCCGCGCCGCGTGGTTGAGAGGCGGGCCTTCATCAGGAGGGCGTGCATGCACTCCGTCACCTGTGTGACGTCCTCGACGATGTGGTGGAACGGGAGGCGGACGTCCGCCTGGCCGCGGGCGCGTTCGAGGCGCAGGGAGATCCCGTGCCGGTCGATGGCGAGCGGGCGGACCCGCACCACGCCTTGCAGGCTGTCGGGGCTGATGAGGCGGGTGAGCTGCTCGACGGCGTCCGGGTGGGCGTCGGCGAGGTGGGTGAGCAGGCGCGGCTCCGCCTCGGCGAGCAGATCGGGCACGGTCAGGGCGAATTCGTCGAGCTCCACCCCCTGGCGCTCCCCGTTGGAGTCGTGCAGCACGGCGCACGTCGGCTCGAAGACGAGGTGCTCGCCGTCGTACCCCAGCGCCCCGGAGAGCCAGAGCCGTGCGCGGATCCGGTCCCTCATCGGCACCGGCGAGACATCGGCGAACTCGACCAGGGTGGACGGCTCGCCGCGCGGCGCACAGATGAGGGCGGCGGCGAGCGCGCTGTCCTCCGGCGGCGACAGGAGGATCCTGCCGTCCTCGGTCACGGTGTGCGCGCCCACGAGTTCGTCCCTGCCGATCTCCGTGGTCACCGCGCAGGACCACGCGGTGGCGAGCACGGAACGCGCGCGTGCCGCCGCTGTGGGCACGGTTGTGCTGCTGTGACGGACACCCATCCTCAACCTCCATTAGGTAAGCCTTGCCTAACTTATCGAAGATTGCTGAACAGGGCCAGTACGCGTCTCGGCCCCGCGGGGCGAACCACGCGGGGCCGAGAGACGTACGTCGAGCGGCGGAAACGGGCGTCGGACGGAGCCCGGCGTCAGTGCCCTCGGGCGATCCACTCCTCCAGATGCGGCGCTTCGGCGCCGACCGTGCTGCTGTCGCCGTGCCCGGTGCGCACCACCGTCTCGGACGGCAGCGTCAGCAGCCGCTCCTTGATGGACTCCACGATCGTCGGGAAGTCGCTGAAGGAACGACCCGTGGCACCCGGACCACCGGCGAACAGCGTGTCGCCGGTGAAGACCGTGCCGAGGGCGGGCGCGTACAGACTGACCGCGCCGTGGCAGTGGCCCGGCGTGTGCAGCACCTTCAGGACCGTGCCCGCCACGGTGAGTTCCTGCCCGTCGGACAGCTCACCGTCCGGGGCACGGTCGGGATGGGTCTGCTTCCACAGCTCCGTGTCGGCCGGGTGCAGCAGGATCGGCGCGCCCGAGCGGGCCGCGAGCGCCGGGGCCGCGTCGATGTGGTCGTCGTGCGCGTGCGTACAGACGATCGCGACAAGACGCCGCTCCCCCACCGCGGCCGCGATGGCGTCCGCGTCGTGCGCGGCGTCGATGACGACACACTCACTGTCGTCACCCACGATCCACACGTTGTTGTCGACCTCCCAAGTGCCGCCGTCCAGGGAGAAGGTCCCCGACGTGACGAGCTGGTCGATCCGCGCGCCGGACGCGCCCGCAGCAGCTTCGGCCGCCATCAGAACATCACCACCGAACGGAGGACGTCACCGTGGTGCATGCGCTCGAAGGCCTTCTCCACGTCCTCCAGGGCGATGGTCTCCGTGACGAACGCGTCCAGGTCCAGGCGACCCTGCTGGTACAGGTCGATGAGCATCGGGAAGTCGCGGGACGGCAGGCAGTCGCCGTACCAGCTCGACTTGAGGGCACCACCGCGCCCGAAGACGTCAAGCAGCGGCAGCTCGATCTTCATCTCCGGCGTCGGCACTCCGACCAGGACGACCGTGCCCGCCAGGTCGCGGGCGTAGAAGGCCTGCTCGTACGTCTCCGGGCGGCCGACCGCCTCGATGACGACGTCGGCTCCGTTGCCGCCGGTCAGCTCGCGCACCGCCTCGATGGGGTCGGTGGAGCGGGAGTTGACCGTGTGCGTGGCGCCGAGGCCCTTCGCCGTCTCCAGCTTCTTGTCGTCGATGTCCACGGCGATGATCCGGGAGGCTCCCGCGAGGCGGGCGCCCACGACCGCGGCGTTGCCGACGCCGCCGCAGCCGATGACCGCGACCGAGTCGCCCCGGCCCACGTTGCCGGTGTTGATGGCGGCGCCGATGCCCGCCATCACGCCGCAGCCGAGGAGTCCGGCCGCGGCGGGCGAGGCGGCCGGGTCGACCTTGGTGCACTGCCCGGCGGCGACGAGGGTCTTCTCGGCGAAGGCGCCGATACCGAGCGCGGGCGAGAGCTCGGTGCCGTCCGCCAGGGTCATCTTCTGCTTCGCGTTGTGTGTGTCGAAGCAGTACTGGGGGCGGCCGCGCCGACACGCACGGCACTGCCCGCACACCGCGCGCCAGTTGAGGATCACGAAGTCGCCGACCGCGACCTCGGTGACGCCCTCGCCGACCGACTCCACGAGGCCCGCCGCCTCGTGCCCGAGCAGGAACGGGAACTCGTCGTTGATGCCGCCCTCGCGGTAGTGCAGGTCCGTGTGACAGACCCCGCACGCCTGGATCTTCACCACGGCTTCCCCCGGGCCCGGATCCGGGACGGTGATCGTCTCGATCCGCACCGGCTCGCCCTTCGCGCGTGCGATCACGCCCTGCACCTGCTGCGCCATGACTTCAGCCCTTCTATCTCTGCACGTCTTACTCCCACATCGTTACAGGTCGAGCGCCCCGACACAGCACTCCCTCCGCTCCATTCCGGGTCCACGCGTCCCGGGATCTAGGGTGTGCCCGTGCGCACCCTCGCCGCCCAGGCCCTGCTGCCGGTCAACACGGCTCTTGCCGTCGCCCTGCTCGTGCTGCTGCTGGCCGCCGCGACGACGGCGGCCGTCTTCCGGCTCGCCCCCGACGGCTCGCGCGGCAGGGCCCGGGAGATCGTGGTCGCCGGGGTGCGCGCCACGGCCCAGCTGGCGGCGGCCTCCCTGGTGATCGCCTGGGTCGTACACCACACGGCCGCGCTGTACGCCTTCCTCCTCCTCATGTTCGCCGTGGCCACCCGCACGGCGGGCCGACGCATCACCCAGAACTCCACGTGGTGGTGGGCGGCGCTGCCCGTCGCGGGACCCGTCGTCCCCGTGGTGGCCGGACTGGTCCTCGCGGGCCTGCTCCCCGTGCGGGGCATCGCCGTGATTCCCGTGACCGGCATCCTCATCGGCGGAGCCCTCACCGCGACGGTCCTCGCGGGGCGCCGCGCCCTCGACGAGCTGCGCACCCGGTTCGGCGAGTTCGAGGCGGGCATCGCCCTCGGCCTGCCCGACCGCGACGCGCGCCTCGAAGTGATCCGCCCGGCCGCGTCGGACGCGCTGCTGCCCGGGCTCGACCAGACCCGGACGGTGGGCCTGGTCACCCTGCCCGGCGCGTTCGTCGGCATGCTCCTGGGCGGCGCGTCACCGGCACTCGCCGGAGCAGTGCAGCTCTTCGTCCTGATCGCCCTGATGGCGGTCCAGGCGATCGCCGTGGCCCTCACGGTCGAACTGGTCGCTTGCGGTCGACTGCACCGTGACGCCAATACGCCCCCGCGAGAAACCGCGCCGCCACCGCGGTGACACGCCCGGCCCTGCGCGACGCGTCCGCGGCACGGTCCCGGTCGTCGCCTCCCCCTGCGTCCCCTGCGTCCGCCTCGGGCTCCGCGCGGCGCCGCACGCTCTTCTGCTTGGTGAGCCGAACGGTCCGACGGGTCACGCGTGCCTCCCCTTCGTACGCCTGCCCTTCCGCAGACACACGAACGCCGGAACCACGCTGTCCGCGTCCGCGTCGTGCAACAGATGCCGCATCTCGGCCACCTCACCGTCACGGATGCGCCGCGCCAGTTCTTCCTCTGTCACGTCCAGGTCTGCAATGGTCGCCATGACTCCCCCTCAGGCGGTGACCGGATGCGTCATCGCGCTCGCGGGAGGATTCGAAGCTGCGGGCAGAGGGGATTGCGTGAAAGCCGGAGCGTATGCTCCGGATCATGTCTGTCTACGAAGCGGTGGAAATCGAAAGCCTCCAGGGCGGCCCCGCCGACCTGCGTCAGTACGAGGGCAAGGCCGTGCTTGTCGTCAACGTTGCGTCCAAGTGTGGTCTCACTCCGCAGTACGCGGGGCTTGAGCGGCTTCATGAGCGGTATGCGGCTCGTGGGTTCAGCGTGGTCGGCGTGCCCTGCAACCAGTTCATGGGGCAGGAGCCCGGCACCTCGGAGGAGATCGCCGAGTTCTGCTCGGCGACGTACGGCGTGACCTTCCCGATGACGGAGAAGGTCGACGTCAACGGCGAGCACCGGCACCCGCTCTACACGCGCCTCGTCGACACGGCGGACGCCGAGGGGCACACAGGTGACGTCAGGTGGAACTTCGAGAAGTTCCTCGTGGACCCGTCCGGCAACGTCGTCGCGCGCTTCTCGCCGCAGACGGAGCCCGACTCCGCCGAGCTCGTCGCCGCCGTCGAGAAGCACCTTCCGGCCTGACCTACGGCGACTTCGGTCCGCCCGTCATCGACTTTCGGGCGACTCGTGAGCGGGGCCCTGCCGCCTAGCGTCGAAGCATGGCTTCCGTCCGGCGGCTCGGTCCCGCTGTCGCGCTCTTGTGCCGGGATCGGCATGAGCGTCGAGCTGACACAGGCGATCTCGCGCTGCACACCGTGTGGAGCATCCTCGTCCCGATCACCCTCGTGGAGACCTGCGCCCCGAAGCGGCGGACGGAGCCGTGGCTCGGCCGCGCCGGATACGCCGCGACCGGCGTGGTGTACGCCCTCGGCGCCGGGCTGGTCTTCTGGGGGAACTACGCGGAGGAGCACTTCCTCGCCTCCCCCGCCCAACTCGTCTGCATCAGCGTCGTCATCGCCGCGCTCGTCGTGACGGACGCGTACGAATGGGTCGGCGTCGCGGTGTGGTGCGTCGTCGCGGGCGCCAGGACCGCTACGGTTCTGCGCCTGTCGCGGAGGCAGGGGTGGGGGGGCAGCGGCATGTCTTCGTGCTCGCCGCGGGTGCCCTCGTCACCTATATGTGGGCGTCGTTCCCCGTACGCCCGGAAGGCGGCGGCTCGCTGACGGCCGATCTGGTCAGCAACGCGGTGTGCGCGGTGGTCACCTCGGGTGTGCTGGGCATGGGCGTGGCCGTGCTGCGGGGCGAGCAGCCCGGTCCCTCTGCACAGGGAGCTCTCCATCGCGCGCCCGAGCCAGCCGCCGTGCGGGGCAAGCGAAGTGACGGGGCGACACCTTCACGGGCGACCGGGCCAGGACCTCCCTCGGCCTCCGCACGGAGCAGCGATACCTCCAGCCGGGCCAAGCCGATCTGCGGACTCCGGACAGCGCTCATACGGTGGCTGAATGGTCATCAGGTACCTTTCGCGTCCCTCCTCCGTACGCACCGCGGCCCTCGCCCTCGGTGCTCTGGTCCTCCTGTCCTCACCGGTTCTGTCCTCACCGGTCGCGGCCTCCGAGGCCCCGGCCGAACCCGCGCCTCCGCGGCCGGTCCCCGCATACTCCTCGACCCTCCTCGACCGGGCGGGCACCCAGGTCAGGCCAGGCCCCGGCGCACCCCCGGTGCCCGCCGGGGTGTCCGCGCTCGCGTGGGTGGTGGCGGACGCCCATACGGGCGAGGTGCTCGGCGCACGGAACGCGCACCGGCCACTGCCGCCCGCCTCGACGCTCAAGTCGCTCTTCGCCCTGGCGACGCTGCCCCGCCTCGACGCCCACATGCGGCACGTGGTCTCGGAGCACGAGCTCGACCAGGTCGGTGAGGGCAGCAGCATGGTGGGCGTCGCGGAGGGGCGCGCCTACCAGGTCGCCGACCTGTGGCGGGGCGTGTTCCTCAGCTCGGGGAACGACGCCGTGCACGTCCTCGCGGGGCTCAACGGCGGTCTGCAGAAGACGGTCCAGCGGATGCGCGCCAAGGCCCGCGAGCTGGGCGCGCGCGACACGCACGTGGTGTCGCCGGACGGCTACGACGCGGCGGGGCAGGTCTCGTCGGCGTACGACCTCGCGGTCTTCGGCAAGGCCGGGCTCGCCGACCCTGAGTTCGCCCGGTACTGCTCGACCCGGACCGCGCGCTTCCCCGCGGGCGGCTGGTCGTACCCCATCCAGAACACCAACCGGCTGCTGACCGGCGCCGACGGCGTGACGCCCTACCCGGGGCTGCTCGGCGTCAAGAACGGCTACACCAGCCATGCGGGCTCCACCCTCATCAGCGCGGCCCAGCGCGGCGGGCGCACCCTCGTCGTGACGGTGATGAACCCGCAGGCGGGCGGCGGACGGGCCGTGTACGAGGAGGCGAGGTCGCTGCTCGACTGGGGGTTCGCGGCGGCGGGAAAGGTACGTCCGGTGGGATCGCTGCTGCCACCGAAGGAGACCCGCCCGGCGGCCAGCCCCGCGCACGCGGGCGAGCAGACCACCCTGGCCGTGCAGCCGGGCGACTCGGACTGGCCTGCGCTGCTGCTGGTCGTCGCGGGCTCGGGCGTGCTGCTCGCGGGGTGCGTCCTGGCCGTCCGGCGGCGGAGGGCTACGGTGGCCCGGCGCAGGGACGCGCGGCGCGTCATCGAGTGAGTCGTGGGCGCGGGGATACGGGGATATTCGGGGAGATTCGGGGAGGTCTACCGGTGAGTGAGCTGCTGGGGGTGGCCGTGCTCGGGGCGGGCCACATGGGTGCCGACCACGTGCGGCGAATCGGCGAGACGGTGGGCGGGGCCCGTGTGGTGGCGGTCGCGGACCCCGACACGGCGCGGGCCGAGGCCGCGGTGGCGGGGCGCGAGGGAGTGTCAGTCCACCGGGAGGCGCAGGACGCGCTGCGTGCCCCCGGGGTGGACGCGGTCCTGGTGGCCTCGCCGGAGGCGGCGCATGAGGAGGCTCTTCTGGCGGCCTGCGCACAGGGCCTGCCGGTGCTCTGCGAGAAGCCTCTGACCCCAGATTCGGCCGCGGCCCTCAGGGTCGTCGAGGCGGAGGCCCGCCTCGGGCGCAGGCTGATCCAGGTGGGGTTCATGCGCCGGTACGACACCGAGTACGCGGCCCTGAAATCGCTCCTCGACTCCGGGGACCTGGGGCGCCCCCTGCTGCTGCACTGCCGCCACCGAAACGTGTCCTCTCCCCCGCACTTCACGTCCTCGATGCTGATCAGCAGTTCCGTCTCCCACGAGATCGACGCGGCCCGGTGGCTGCTCGGCCAGGAGATCACCGCGGTCACGGTGGTACGGCCGACGCCGTCGGCGGACGCTCCGCGGGGTCTGCTCGACCCGCAGCTGGTGCTCTTCGAGACGTCCGGGGGCGCGGTCGTCGACGTGGAGGTCTTCGTCAACTGCGGATTCGGCTACGAGGTGCGGTGCGAGGCGGTCTGCGAGCGGGGCAGCGCGCAGGTCGGGGACGCGCACACGATGGTCGTACGGACGCCGGGCCGGGCGCACGAGGACGTGGCGCAGGACTATCTGGTGCGCTTCGCCGATGCGTACGACCGCGAGGTACGGGCGTGGGCGGCCGCTGCCCGGGACGGCCGGGTCACGGGGCCGAGCGCGTGGGACGGGTACGCGGCGGCGGCTGTCGCGGAGGCGGGCGTCTCCGCGCTGCGCACCGGCACGCGCGTCGCGGTGGAGATGGCGGGGCGGCCCGCGCTGTACGGCTGAGCTGTCCGCGCGCTTCGGCTGAGCGTGGAGTACGGCTGAGCGCGGTCCCTCAGACGCCGCCGAGCAGCCGCGAGAGTCCCTGGTCGAGATCGAGGCCCTGCCCCTCGCCGCCCGCGGGCACCACGGCGTACGACCGCACCAGGAACCTGCGCAGCGCGAGCTTGTCGAACTGCACGAGCGCCAGACCCTGGTGCGAGTGGAACTCCAGGACCGTCCGGGCCCGCCCGCACGGCCAGATGTGCACGTCACCACTGCCCGCCGGTGCCCCGAGCCCCTCCTCCAGGAGCTGACGGGCGAAGATCCAGGTGACCTCCACGCCGTCGAGCGACGCCTGTGAGGGGAAGGCCATCTGGATGGCCAAGGGGTCCTCGGCCGCATAGCGCAGGACGACGGACAGAGCGCGTTCGCGACCCTCGGGGGTGATGAGACGGGCACGGGCGGGCTGTTCGAGGGTGACGGTCATGATCGTGCTCCACTTCTGATGTTCCAGCGCTCGGTATCCGGCTGCGGGGACTCCTGTGCCCTTATGACCCCTCACCGAGGGGGGTTATTACGCCAACATGTCGAGATATCCATGTGACCTACGCCACTCACCTTTCCTTACTCGGACATTTGTGACCTAGAGTTTCGAATTCGTCCGAACCCACCGCAGTGGGAACAGTGGGAACGGGAGAGTGTCCTGCCATGACCGACGTCCCTGCCGACGTCCCCTCCGGCATAACCGCCGGTCCGTCCGCCCGGGTGCCCACCACAGGCGAATACACGCGTGTCTTCGAGGAACAGCAGCCACGCCTGTTGGCCTACGCGCGCTCGCTCACCGGCAATGCCTGGCTCGCCGACGACCTCGTCGCGGAGGCGCACTTCCGGGTGTGGCGGCGCCTGTCCGCCGGGCACGAGATCGAGAACGTACCCGCGTACCTGACGACGACCGTGCGGCACCTGGCGGCGGCGGTCGGCCGGGGCGCCGGGAGCCGGGAGACCCCGCACGACCCGCAGGCCCCCGAGACCCTCCGGCTCACGGGCGCGGCGGACTCCCCCTTCGGCGGGAGCGGCGCGGAACCGGATCCTGCCGCGCGCGTCTCCTCCGTCGATCTGCTGACACGCGTCCTCGGGCAGCTGCCCGAGCGGTGGGTGAAGGCGCTCTGGCTGGCCGAGGCCGAGGGCCAGCCCCTGGAAGCGATCGGCCGACGCATCGGCGCAGGACGCGGCGCGACGGCCGTGCTGCTGCACCGGGCCCGCGAAGGCATGCGCCAGGCCTTCCTGCGCGCGCACCCCGGAACCCCCGAGAACCCCTCCTGCGAGACGCACTGGGACCGCATGCCCGGCCATGTCCGGGGCGAGGCCTCGCCCCGGCAGTCCGAACGGCTCCTGTCCCACCTCGCCGGGTGCGCGGACTGCCGCGCCCGGCTCACCCTGCTGAGCCGCGCCAACGACCGGCTCCCGGCACTCACGGGTCCCGCTCTGCTGATCTTCGTGCTCGGCGGTGCGGGCAAGTTCCTGGTTCCGCTGGCCGCGGGATCCGCCGCGGGGACGGCGGCCGCCACCGGATCAGCGAGCCACGGCGGCGGGCCCCTGCACGGGCTGCGGCACGTCCTGACCGGCGGCGGCAAGGTGTCCGTCGCGGCGGCCGGGGCGATCGGAGCGACCGTGGCGGGGGCCGCGGTGGCGGCCACACTCGTCCTCGGCGGAACGGAGCGGCCGACCGTGCCGGAGCAGCGGGCCGCGACGGCGGAGAGCGGCTTGCCGCAGCCACCCGCACCGCCGTGGCAGGCGGCACCGGACGCCGGGGGCAAGGAGGACTCGGGCCCCGCGGGGGACGCGGGCCACGAGGATGGTGCGGGCCACGAGGAGTCCTCGGGCAACCGTGGGGGCGGACATGACGCGCCCCCGCCTCCCCGCACTCCCTCCGCACAGCCTCAAGCTCCGCAACAGCCCCGAACCCCCGACCGACCCGCACCCGAGCAGCCCGCACCGGACACCGCCACGGCCCCCGCCTCGGAGAATCCGCCCACTCCCCCGGCGCCCTCGCCCCCCACACCGACGGAGCCACCCCCGCCGACTCCCACCCCCACCCCGACCCCAACCCCAACACAAACCGAGCCCACCCCCGTGGATCCGACACCCGTCGACCCGACCCCGGTCGAGCCCACCCCCGTCGAGCCCACCCCCACGGACCCCCCGTCCCCCGAGCCGACCGTCTGCGAACCCTGGATCGGCCCGATCCACATCTGCCACAGCCCTTGACCCGCCGCACCCCCCCCCGACCCGGAAAAGCCCTTGATCCGGCGCAGGCCATGGGCGCAACGATGGGGCCATGCGCCTACGTCCCGTCATCGCCCCGGACCTCGACCGGTTCCTCCCCCTCCTCATCGCCGACCCCGTCTGCGACCTGACGCCCGACACCTACAGATCCCGGCTCGCGGACGGGCAGTACCGGCACGAGTGGACATGGATCGCCGAGGACTCCGCAGACGGAGTGCCGCTCGCGGTCGCCGTCTGGTGGGGCGGCCCGGACGCGTCCGGGCCCGGCGCGCTCGACGCGGTGTTCGTCCATGCCTCGGCCGGTGCCGACGAGCGTCGCGCCGACATCGCCGCCGCGCTGCTCACCGCGGCGCACGGGCAGTACGCACAGCAGGGCGTGCCCGCTCCACCGGCGTTTCACATTTTCGTGCCCGTCGACTGGCGTGACCGTCCCACGACGGTCGAGGCCCTGGACTGGCGCCGGGAAGCAGCCCGTCGGGCAGGCCTGCCCGTGGAGGTGGAGCGGCTGCGTTACGAGTGGACTCCGCCGGACGGTCTCCCCGCGGCACCGACATCGGCGTTGGCAACGGCGTCGGCATCGGCATCGTCGCGTCTGGAGTTTCACGCCGAGCCCGACGACGAGGTGTTCGTCGGACTGTTCCGCGGAGTTCTGGCGGACACGCTGGACGCGGCGTCACAGCAGGAGGCCGACCGGATCGGGGCCGAGGCGCAGGCGCGCGGGGACGTCGCCTTCTACCGCGACGAGATGCCCGGGAAGCGGTCGTGGTGGCGGATCGCCCGGACTCCGGACGGCGAAGCGGTCGGCTTTGTCATCCCGTCCCGCAACCAGACCGCACCCGTGATCGGCTACCTCGGCGTGCTGCCGGTGCACCGCGGGCGCGGCTATGCGGACGATCTCCTGGCCGAGGCCACACGGCTCCTCGTCGCCGAGACGGACGCACGCCTCATCCGCGCCGACACCGACCTGACGAACACGCCGATGGCCGCGGCCTTCGAACGTGCGGGCTACCGCAACAGCGGCCGTCGGCTCGTCCTCTCCGCGCCCTGACCACGCCGGTCCGGCCATGCGCCGCGCCCGGCCCCGATGCAGGATGGCCTCATGCTGCTTGCCCGGCTCGCGCACGTGTCCAAGGAAGTGGCCGCCACGTCGGCGCGGTCCCGGAAGATCGGTCTGCTCGCCGAGTTGTTCCGGGCCGCGGAGCCGGAGGACGTACCGATCGCCATCCCCTATCTGTCGGGGCGGCTGCCCCAGGGGCGGCTCGGGATCGGCTGGAGCACGCTCAAGCATGCGGTGCCGCCCGCCGCGGAGCCGACGCTCACCGTGCGCGATGTGGATGCGGCGCTCACCGCGATCGGGTCGGTGTCCGGTGCCGGGTCGCAGGCCGAACGCAAGCGTCTCGTCGGGGAGTTGATGGGTGCGGCGACCGCCGACGAACAGGGGTTCCTGATCGGGCTGCTGACCGGCGAGGTCCGGCAGGGCGCTCTGGACGCGGTGGCGGTGGAAGGACTTGCGCTGGCCACGGAGACTCCGGCGGACGCCGTGCGGCGTTCGGTGATGCTCGCCGGGTCCGTGAGTCCGGTCGCCCAGGCCCTGCTGGCGGACGGCGCGGCGGCCCTGGACGAGTTCCGGCTGACCGTGGGACAGCCGATTCTGCCGATGCTCGCGCACAGCGCCGCCTCCGTCGCGGAGGGCATCGACAAGCTGGGGGCGTGCGCGGTCGAGGAGAAGCTGGACGGCATCCGCGTGCAGGTACACCGCGACGGGGACGACGTACGCGTCTACACCCGCACCCTGGACGACATCACCGACCGGCTGCCCGAGCTGACCGCCGCGGCGCTCGGCCTGGAGGGCACGCACTTCATCCTGGACGGCGAGGTCATCGCGCTGGGCGCGGACGGGCGGCCCCGGCCGTTCCAGGAGATCGCGGGGCGCGTCGGCTCCCGCGTCGACGTGTCGGCGGCGGCCGCCGGACTGCCGCTGTCCCCCGTCTTCTTCGACGCCCTGTCCGTGTCCGGGCGGGACCTGCTCGACCTGCCGTTCGCCGAGCGCCACGCGGAACTTGCGGCGCTGGTGCCCGAGCCGATGCGGGTGCGGCGCGCGCTCGTGGCCGACCCGGAGGACGAGCGGCTGCGCGGCGAGGCCCAGGAGTTCTTCGAGGCGACGCTGGGGCGCGGCCACGAAGGAGTCGTACTCAAGGGGCTCGATGCCTCCTACAGCGCGGGCCGCCGGGGCGCCTCCTGGCTGAAGGTCAAACCCGTGCACACGCTGGACCTGGTGGTGCTGGCCGCCGAATGGGGGCACGGCCGCCGCACCGGCAAGCTGTCCAACCTGCACCTCGGCGCGCGTCGGCCCGACGGCACGTTCGCCATGCTGGGCAAGACCTTCAAGGGAATGACGGACGCCATGCTCGCCTGGCAGACCGAGCGGCTGCAGGAGCTGGCGGTCGAGGAGAGCGGCTACGTCGTGACGGTGCGCCCCGAGCTCGTCGTGGAGATCGCCTACGACGGGCTGCAGAAGTCCACGCGCTATCCGGCGGGCGTCACGCTCCGGTTCGCCAGGGTCGTGCGTTACCGCGAGGACAAGTCTCCCGAAGAGGCAGACTCGGTCGAGACGGTGCTGCGGAACGGTCCCGGCGCGGCGTAACTCATGATCTTGTGGCGCGTTGATTCACGCATGCACGAGATCACCAAGAAGTTCGCCGCAGGGATCGCCACCATCGCAGCCGCGCTCGGCTGCCTGATCGCCACCGGGCCCGCGGCGGTCGCCGACGGCAAGTGGTGCAACCACTCCGTCTGCATCGAGACGTACGACTCCGGCACCTATCTGGGCCGGGTCGAGGTCTCGGTCGTCAACACCAACCAGCCGAACCGCATCAGCGCCCGGGTGTGGACCACGAACGGCTGGAGCGCCAACACCAAGGTGAAGGACGTCGCCCAGTTCAGGACCTACCGGGACCAGGCGTACCCCCAGCGGCACTTCCCCGCGGGCACCCGGCTCTGCGCGGAGGGCTTCCGCGGCGGGGCGAGCGTGGGTCTCCCCTGCGTGACCCTCACCGACTGATCTCGGCCACTGTCCCTTGGCGGCCCCACCGGGGTCTCCGGTGGGGCCGCTCGACGTCCAGGGTGGATTTTGCCAATCCTTGGCCCCGATAGGGTGACGGGCCGGGGGAGATCCATCCAACACGCAAGGGGAGAAGCTGTGCCCGCCTCACGACTCAGCCGTACGCCGCTTCCAGGCATCGGCATCCGGTACGACCTCACGACCCGAGAACAGCAACGTCTGTCGGTCGTCGCGCACCGGGACGGAGCACGGACGCTCAGCGCCTACCGGTCCGACGACCCGGACGAGTGCGCGCTGTCGACGCGACTGAGTTCGGGCGAGGCCGACGCGCTCATCGACGCCCTGATGCCCTCGCACCACAGCCCGACCCTCCTGCACACCACCGACCTGGGCCTGGTCGCCGAGCGCGTGCTGCTTTCGGCCACCTCGCACTGGAACGGGCGGCTCCTCGGCGAGACCCGGATGCGGACCGAGACCGGTGTGTCGATCGTGGCCGTGCTGCGCAGGGCCGATGCCATTCCGTCGCCCGCGCCCGACTTCCGGCTGGCCGGCGGGGACACCCTCATCGTCATCGGCACGCGCGAGGGCGTCGAGACCGCCGCGACGATACTCGGGCGGGAGTGATCGCATGCATTCCGCTGTCTTTCTGATCGAATTCGGTGCGATCATCCTCGCCCTCGGCCTGCTCGGCAGGTTCGCGGGACGCTTCCAGTTCTCGCCGATCCCGCTGTACCTGCTGGCCGGGCTCGCGTTCGGCGAGGGCGGACTGCTGCCGCTGGGCGCCAGCGAGGAGTTCGTCGCCATCGGCGCCGAGATCGGCGTCATCCTGCTGCTGCTGATGCTCGGGCTCGAGTACACGGCCAACGACCTGGTCAGCAACCTCAAGACGCAGTACCCGGCCGGTCTGGTCGACTGCACCCTGAACGCCCTGCCCGGCGCCATCGCCGCGCTGCTCATGGGCTGGGGCCCGGTCGCCGCCGTCGTACTCGCCGGTGTCACCTGGATCTCGTCGTCCGGCGTCATCGCCAAGGTCCTCGGCGACCTCGGCAGGCTCGGCAACCGCGAGACCCCGGTCATCCTCAGCGTCCTGGTCCTCGAAGACCTGGCGATGGCCGTCTATCTGCCCATCATCACCGCCCTGTTGGCGGGGGTCGGCCTGGCGGCGGGCAGCCTCACGCTCGCCATCGCGCTCGGCGCCGCGGGGATCGTCCTCTTCATCGCGGTGCGCTACGGGCGGCTCATCTCGCGGTTCGTCTCCAGCGACGACCCGGAGAAGCTGCTTCTGGTGGTGCTTGGTCTGACCATCCTCGTCGCGGGTATCGCACAGCAGCTCCAGGTGTCCGCGGCCGTCGGCGCGTTCCTGGTCGGCATAGCGCTGTCCGGTGAGGTCGCCGAGGGCGCGCACTCGCTGCTCGCCCCGCTGCGGGACCTCTTCGCGGCCGTCTTCTTCGTCTTCTTCGGGCTGCACACCGACCCGTCGAGCATTCCGCCGGTGCTGCTGCCCGCGCTCGCGCTCGCCGTCGTGACCGCCCTGACGAAGATCGCGACCGGCTACTGGGCGGCCCGCCGTGCGGGCATCTCGGTCAAGGGCCGGTGGCGTGCGGGCGGCGCGCTGGTGGCGCGCGGCGAGTTCTCCATCGTCATCGCGGGACTCGCGGTCGCGGCGGGCATCGAACCGTCGCTCGGCCCGCTGGCCACGGCGTACGTCCTGATCCTCGTGATCGTCGGCCCGCTGACCGCCCGTTACACGCAGCCCATCGCGGGTTACGTGGGCGGGGTACTGGCGCGTCGCCGCAACGCCGCTCCCGTCGCAGACACCGGCACGACGGGCGAGGCGGCCGTCGAAGCGCCGCAGGTGCCCGGCCCCCGGGACACGGTCGAGGCCCTGGACGGGCAGGACGCGACGGACCGGTCCTAGGACGGGCCGAGGCCACAGCAACAGCCACGACCACGGCCATCGCACCGGACGGCACGCGGGACATCACCCCCCGCGGGCCGTCCGGGCCGCCGTCGGAGTGGCGGCTGATTAGCCGATGCATCTGGGCCGGAAGGCCGCGTCGGCGGGCCCCTCACGGTCCAGCGCGTTCAGAACCCATTGAGCGACGACGGGATCCTTCGTCGCCTGGTCGTGCATGAACAGGTCCAAGGGACAGCGGTCTTGCAGGACGACGTTGGCGACGTACTGCTTGGGGCCGTTCAACAGGGCGCTGGTGTACGGGATCACGACCTCGTCGTGCCGCGTGGTGACAACCGTGTAGTCGGGCCCGGCCGGTGTCTCGGTGCCCTCGTTGAGCTTCGTGAGCAGCTCGGATCCTGTCATCTGGTCGATGCAGGCGGGGCAGGCGATGTCGCCGAGCGGCTTGGCCAGGGGGTTCGCCGTGCCGTGGTTGGACGGCACGATGCCGACCAGGTCGTCGACCTTGTCCGCGCCGCCGAGGAACTTCACGTAGTAGCGGGGCATCATGCCGCCCTGACTGTGCCCGACAAGGTCGACCTTCGCCGCCCCCGTGGCGGCGCGCACGGCCTCGACGAAGTCCCGGAGCTCCGCGGCCGACCGCGGGACCGAGGCAGTGGCCATCTTTCCGTAGTTGAACGCGAAGACGCAGTAGCCCGCCCTCTTCAGCTTCGGCGAGAGCGCGGCCCAGTTCTCCGCCATGAGTTTGAACGTGCCGTTGACCAGGACGACCGGCTGCGGATGCGCCGGGTCCGGCTTGCAGGACCAGTCGTTGGCGCCGCGGGGCGGGATGTCCAGGACCGAAGTCGGCGCGGAGGCTGCGGAGGCTTGAGCCGGAGCGGCCGGGCCCACGCAGGAGAGGCCAAGGGCGAGGGTGGCCGCGGCGGTCAGCAGGGACCGTACGGCGTGACGCAGGGGCATCGGCATTCCCAACGTGAAGTGACGTGTGGTGGCGTGTGGAGACGTGCGTGGCGCATCGGCGAACGCAGTTCGACAATGTCGACCGTTGGTCGAGATCATTTTCGGTGCGCACACGCCACGTCAAGAGAATTACTGACCAGTACGGATCCTTCGTGCGCGGAAGGCGTCCTTCCGAACACCGTCGCCATACGGGCAGTTCGGGCATTCGTGGACTCGCCTCCCACAAGACCGCTCCGGCCTGGCACGATGCTCTCCATGACCTCAGGTCCCGCGTTCCGCCTCGCACGAGCCGCGATGTTCGCGGCCGTGTGCGTGGTGGCGACGGGCCTCGGTCACGCGGTCATGTCCGGTGCCGCGCTGCCCTGGTGGGCACTGGGGTACGCGTTCGCCGCCACGGTCGCCGCCGCGTGGTGGCTGACGGGGCGCGAGCGCGGGGCGGCCGCCGTCATCGGCGCCACGGTCGCGGCGCAGCTCTGTCTGCACGAACTGTTCGACCTGGCGCAGCGGATGGCCGGGCCGACGGCCGGGGGCGGGGCGGCGGGCGCGGCCCGGGGCTACCCCGACGACGGCATGAACCACCTGAACCACCCGATGCCGATGACCGCTCCGCCGTCCGGTGCCGGTTCGTCCGCCGGTTCGTCCGCCGCTTCGATGCATGCCGCCGCCATGCCGGACGAGGGCATGTCCCACTGGATCATGTCCGTCTTCGGGCACAGCGGCTTCGGCATGTTCCTCGCCCACGTCGTCGCCGCGCTGATCTGTGCCCTGTGGCTGTGGCGCGGCGAGGCCGCCGTCTTCCGTACCGGACGCGCGCTGGCCGCGGCCGTCTTCGTGCCGCTGCGGTGCGTTCTCGCGGCCGTCGTCGCGGCCCTGCCGCCGACACCGCCCCACGTCGCCGCGCTCGTGCCCGTGCCGCGGCTGCGCGGGGCCCTTCTCCAGCACGTCGTATCGCGCAGAGGTCCACCGGTCCTTCCGGTCAGTTCCTGACACCGCCCGCACCCCTCGGTGCCGGGCGGATCTTCGGCGTCCGCCCGCAGGGAGCCCCTTCCCCGTCGTGCGCCCGCGCCGCTTCCTGAACTCCCTTCACCGAAGGACCTTTTGCGATGACTCCTGCCCTTTTGCGATCCCGGACGGGCGTGGACCCGACCCGCGACGAACTGACCACCCAGTGGGCGCTTGCGGCCCGCGACGGCGACGCCCAGGCGTTCGAACAGTTCGTCCGGGCCACTCGTCTCGACGTCTGGCGCTTCACCGCCCATCTCAGCGGTGACCTGCACGGCGCCGACGACCTGACCCAGGAGACGTACCTCCGAGCCCTGACGGCACTGCCGGGCTTCGCCGCACGGTCCAGCGCGCGCACCTGGCTGCTCGCCATCGCGCGCCGGGTGGTCGCGGACCGCTTCCGCTCGGCGGCGGCCCGGCCCCGGATCGCCGACACGGGCGACTGGCAGGCGGCCGCCGAGCGCGCCCAGCCGCACGGTCTCCCGGGGTTCGAGGAGGGCGTGGCCCTGCTCGACCTCCTGGAGACGCTCGACGCGCCGCGCCGTGAGGCGTTCGTCCTGACCCAGCTCGCCGGGCTGCCGTACGCGGACGCGGCGGCCGCCGTCGGCTGTCCGATCGGCACGGTGCGTTCGCGCGTGGCGCGGGCCCGGGAGCGGGTGAGCGAACTGCTGGTCGCGGCGGACCACGCCGCCTAGCGGTCCCGCACCATGCCAGGGGCCTCCTCGCGGGAGGCCCCTGGCGCGGTGCGCGAAGGGCCCGGGTCGCAGCGCGCACAAGTCCCCGGTCGCGGCCCCCGAGCAGGCCGTTTAGCGTGGTGCGGGGGTGTCTGGAGGCCATCGCCATGGACCGTGAAGCCGTGCCCGCGCCGGAGCCCGCCCCGGTGTCCGATCCCGTACGCGACACAGGAGCGTCCGTGCCCCACACGGGAGGCGGGCGGCACGAACATCGCTGGCTGATCCTCGGGGTGGTCGGCATCGCCCAGCTCATGGTGGTGCTCGACGCGACGATCGTGAACATCGCGCTGCCCTCGGCCCAGCAGGATCTGGGCTTCTCCGACGGCAACCGCCAGTGGATCGTCACCGCGTACGCGCTCGCCTTCGGCTCCCTGCTGCTGCTCGGCGGGCGCATCGCCGACCTGGTGGGACGCAAGGTCGTCTTCCTCGCCGGACTCGCCGGTTTCGCGGTGGCGTCCGCGATCGGCGGCGCGGCGACGAGCTTCTCGATGCTGGTCGCGGCCCGTGCGCTGCAGGGCGTCTTCGGCGCGCTGCTCGCGCCCGCGGCCCTGTCGCTGCTCACGACCACGTTCACCGATCCCCGGGAGCGCGCCAAGGCGTTCGGCATCTACGGCGCGATCGCGGGCGCGGGCGGCGCGGTGGGGCTGCTGCTCGGCGGCGTCCTCACCGAGTATCTGGACTGGCGCTGGTGCCTGTACGTGAACCTCGCATTCGCCCTGATCGCCATGGTCGGCGGTGCGCGGCTGCTGCACGCGGGCGCCCCACCGGACCGGCCCAGGCTGGACGTGCCCGGCACACTGCTGGTGTCGGCAGGTCTGTTCTGCATCGTGTACGGCTTCTCCAACGCCGAGACGCATGCCTGGAGTGACGTGTTGACCTGGGGCTTCCTGGTCGTCGGCGCGGTACTCCTGGTGCTGTTCGGGTGGTGGCAGACACGGGCCACGCATCCGCTGCTGCCGCTGCGGGTCGTCCTTGACCGGGACCGCGGGGCCTCGTTCCTCGCGATGTTCATCTCGGGCGCCGGTATGTTCGGCGTGTTCCTGTTCCTCACGTACTACCTACAGCAGATCCTGCAGTACACGCCCGTCAAGACAGGCCTGGCCTTCCTGCCCATGGTGGCGGTGATGGTCGTGGCCTCCGTGGTGACCACCAACAACCTGCTGCCGCGGGTGGGCGCAAAGCCGATCGTGCCGCTGGGCATGGGACTTTCCGCGGCAGGCATGGCCTGGCTCACCGCCCTCGACGTGAGCAGCGGTTACGCCGCGCACGTCCTGCCGCCGCTGCTGGTCGCCGGACTCGGCCTCGGCCTGATCTTCGCCCCGGCGATGAGCATGGCGACGGCCGGTGTCGCGGCCCACGACGCAGGTGTGGCCTCCGCGATGGTCAATACGAGTCAGCAGGTGGGCGGTTCGATCGGCACGGCGCTGCTGAACACGCTCGCCACCACGGCGGCCTCCAACTACCTGGTGGGCAGGCAACCGACGCCCCAGGTCCAGGCACAGGCGGCGATGCAGTCGTACTCGACCGCGTACTGGTGGTCGGCCCTCTTCTTCGCTATCGGCCTTGTCGTTACCGTCGTCCTGTATCGCAGAGGGGCGCCGCACCCGACTGACTCGGACACCGGCGCGGTCCACATGTAGGGCGGTGGCGCAATGGGTTCGAGCCCGGACCCGGGTCGGGAAACGGCTCCGGCTCCCGCTCCCGGCGACGGAGGCGGCGCCGGGAGCGGTGGTGGCGGTGTCGCGCTGGCCTCTGCCCGCGGGCGCTGGGTCCTGCTGTGCGCGGTGCTCGCCTCGGGCATGGCGATGCTCGACGGCACCGTCGTCAACGTGGCCCTGCCGACGCTCGGCAAGGACCTCGACGCGTCCCTCTCGGCCCTGCAGTGGGTCGTCAACGCCTACATGCTCACGCTCTCCGCGCTGCTGCTGCTCGGCGGCGCGCTCGGCGACCGCATCGGGCGGCGGCGCACTCTCGTCATCGGCGTGGTGTGGTTCGCGGCGGCCTCCGCGCTGTGCGGGCTCGCGCAGGACGCCGGGATGCTGATCGCGGCCCGCGCCCTCCAGGGCGTCGGCGGGGCCCTGCTGACGCCCGGTTCGCTGGCGCTCGTCCGCGCCTCGTACCGCCCCGACGACCAGGCCCGCGCGGTGGGCGCGTGGTCGGGGCTCGGCGGGGTGGCCGGGGCGGTCGGCCCGTTCCTGGGCGGCTGGCTCATCGACGGGCCCGGCTGGCGGTGGATCTTCCTGATCAATGTGCCGCTGGCCGCGCTGGTGCTGTTCGCGGTGCGGCACGTGCCGGAGAGCCGTGACGAGTCGGCGGCCCAGCAGCCGTTCGACGTGCCGGGCGCGTGCCTTGCCGCGCTGTTCCTGGCGGGCGTCAGCTTCTCGCTGATCGGCGCGTCCGGGGACACGTCGGCGGGCGGCGTGATCCTGCCGGGGGTGCTGGGTCTCGTGGCGGGCGCCGCCTTCGTCCTGGTCGAACACCGCAGGCGCAACCCGATGCTGCCCCTCGAACTGTTCCGCTCCCGCCTGTTCACCGCGGCCAACGTGATGACGCTCTGCCTGTACGCGGCCATCGGCGGCATCCTGTTCATGCTGCCGGTGCAGTTGCAGACGACCCTCGGGTACGACGCGCTCCAGGCGGGCACGGCGACGCTGCCGATCACCGTCCTGATGCTGCTGCTGTCCGCGTCCGCAGGCGATCTGGCACGGCGCGTCGGCCCGCGGCTGCCGCTCGTCGTGGGGCCGTCGGTCGCGGCCGCCGGGGTGCTGCTGATGCTGCGGGTCAGGCCCGGCGCGGCGTACGTCACCGACGTGCTGCCCGCGGTCGTCGTACTGGGCCTCGGCATGAGTCTGTTCGTGGCGCCGCTCACCGCGACCGTGCTCGCCTCGGTCGACGCGAGCCGTGCGGGTCTTGCCAGCGGGGTCAACAACACGGCGGCGCGCATCGCGCAGTTGCTCGTCGTGGCCGGGCTGCCGCTGGCGGTCGGCCTGTCCGGCACGGCGTACGCGGATCCCGACGCGCTGAACGCCTCCTTCGGCAAGGCGGCGGTGGGCTGCGCGGCGCTGTTCGCCCTCGCGGCGGCCGCCGCCGCGGTGTTCGTCCGGCCGAGCCCGGCGGCCTGGCACGACGAACGCGGCAACGAGCCGCAGTGCAAGACCTGCTGCGGCGTGCAGGCGCCGCCCTTGGAGCCCGGAGGACGGGTCGGCGAGTGACGCGCGGGTGATGGGCGCGTCGCGGGGCGATACGGCTACCGCGGTGTATCGCGTACGAACAACGTCACCGACACGCTCGCTTCGAAGCCGTTGCTCCGCATCAGGGCGGCCGACGCGGTGTTGCGGGACTCCACGTCGGTGACGACGGCGCTCGCGCCCGCCTCCGTGAGCGTCGCGCAGCAGGCCTTCACCAGGCGACTCGCAACGCCCCGCCCCTGGTACTCCGGTGCGCTCGCGATCCACTCCAGGTTGCCCCAGTCGGTGCGCTGGTCGAAGCCCATCGAGCCGAGCACGTAACCGGCTAGGCGGTCCCCGGCCAGCGCGACCCAGCAGGCGGACGCCTCACCGTCCATGTGCCTGGCGATCGCCGAGAGGGACCAGGAGGTGTACGGCTTCACCGTCGTGTCGTAGACGCGCTCGCCCAGCGCGAGGACGTCGGCCAGATGGGTGGCTCTCAACGGTTCGAGGACGATCTCCGTCGGGCGCTCCGGCGCGGCGGGGCTGGACATGGGGCCTCCCAGGGGCCGTGCGGCGCCGCGGCCGCGGCTGCGTGCACCTCACGCTATGAGGCGGGCGGGGCGTGCGCATGCCGGAGAAGTGCGGGTGGGGCGGGGTGAGTGACTACCGAGGTGGCCCCGGGGCGCGCCCCCGGAACACCTCCCTGGACGCGCCAGACAGGCAGGCACCTCGCCAACTCCCCCATGTCTACGTTCTTTTGATCAGTTGGACGTGTGTCCGAGGCACCCCTCCGGAGCCCTTATCGTGGAGCGCATGTCCGTTCCTGAGCTGATCCGCATCGTCTCCCGCTCCTCCCCCATGGCCCTCGCCCAGGTGGAGCGCGTACGCGCCGAACTCGCCGAGCTGCACCCCGGCATCCGTACCGAGGTCGTGCCGGTCACCACCTCGGGGGACCGCTGGATGGGCGATCTGGCGGCGCTCGGCGGCAAGGGGGCGTTCACCAAGGAAGTCGACGCCACGCTGCTCGCCGGCGAGGCGGATCTCGCGGTGCACTGCGTCAAGGACATCCCCGCGGACCGGCCGCTCCCCGCGGGCACCACGTTCGCCGCCTTCCTCAAGCGGGACGACATCAGGGACGCGCTCATCCACCCCGACGGGCTCACCCTCGACGAGCTGCCCGCGGGCACCCGCATCGGCACGTCGTCGGTCCGTCGCGTGGCGCAACTCGCCGCCTCGCACCCAGAGTTGGAGTGTGTGCCGATGCGCGGCAACGCGGGCCGCCGACTGGCGAAGCTCGCGGCCGGTGACGCCGACGCACTGCTGCTCGCCCAGTCCGGGCTCGACCGCATCGGCCGCCCCGAGCTGGCCAGCGAGATCCTGTCGGTGGAGACGATGTGCCCGCCGATCGGCGCGGGCATCCTCGCCCTGCAGTGCCGCGAGGACGACGCCGCGACCATCGACGCCGTGTCGGACCTCGGCGACAGGGACGCCTGGCGGGAGGCGACCGCCGAGCGCATGTTCCTGCACGTGCTGCAGGGGCACTGCAATTCGCCGATCGCCGGGTACGCACGTTCCGAGCGCGGCGGCGACCTCTCGCTGCGCGCCTGCGTGTTCACGCCCGACGGCAAGACGGTGCTCAACGCCCACGAGTGGGCGGGCCCGCTCGACCCCGCGACGCTCGGCACGTCCGTCGCCGTGGCCCTGCTCCGCCAGGGAGCCCGCGACCTGATCGACGGCATCGCCCACTGACGCGACACCGACGGGCCGGGCCCTTGCCTAACACCGAGAACACCGCCTCCCCCTCGACGGCCTCCGGGGCCGGTCATGTGCCGGACCGTCACCCCATTGGCCGACTACTGTACGGGTATGCCTTGTAGCCCTTCGTGGCGACCCGAGGAGGAACCCTGTGTCATCGCCCTGCGATCCCGAGCACGCTCCCGTCGGCGATGTGGGCACGGCGCTCATGATGATCGACTCACGGCTGAAGAGCATCCACAGCGGCAAGACCGAGGTCGACCCCGAACAGCAGGCGATGGTCCGGCAGTTCGCGGCGTCGCTGGGGCCCAAGGGAGCCGATGACCTGCTGAACGGCGCGTGCACGCTCATCTACATGTTCATGTCGTGGCTGCGGCAGGCGCACGAGGACCACGGCAAGGACGTCATCGAGTACGTGGTGCCCACGCTCGTGGCCACGATGCGCATGATGCCCAAGAGCATCCCGTCCGAGGCCATCCCGACCATGGCCGGACTGGTCATCGCCGCGGGCACCGGGCTGAGTCCCAATCTCTGGCGCCAGCAGTACGGGGACTGGACCGAGGCCGAGATGAACCCCCTGGAGGCCACCGCCTTCCTCCTGGCGGAGCACATCAACCGCATCACCGACGACCCCGACTTCGCCACCCGCATGATCGCCGAGAGCTTGGCCGGAGCGGAGGGCGAGGACGTCGAGGACTGAGTCACACCTCCGGCGCCAGGTCCGGACGCAGCCGGTGCCACACCGGGTGGCGCAGGAGACCGGCCCGCGTGCGTGTGGTGTACCGGACCTCGGCGACCAGCCGCGGCAGGACCCACCTGGCCCCGGACACCGCGGGCGCGGGGGTGAAGGGGCAGTCGTCGATGGCGGCGGCGTCGAGGAGGCGGGCGATGTCTGCCCGTTCCCGTTCGTTCCACCCCGTGCCGACACTCCCCCGGTAGGTCAGGACCCCGTCCGCGTACTCACCGACCAGCACCGCGCCCGGCAGTCCGCCGAGCCGCCCCTGCCCGGGCGTCCAGCCGCCGATGACCACATCCGCGGTGTGCACGTTCCTGACCTTGAGCCAGGCCGGGGAGCGCCTGCCGGGCTCGTACACGGAGTCCAGCCGTTTCAGCACGATGCCCTCCAGGCCCTGCGTACGGGCGAGTTCCTGTGCCTGGCGGCAGTGTCCCGTAACCGCTGTCGGCACCGACCAGTCCGGTCCCGCCCCGACGAGCTGTGTCAAGGTGTCGCGGCGCCGGGTGTAGGGCAGTCGGGTCAGGAGCTTGCCGTCCAGGTGGAGCACGTCGAAGAGGATCAGGTGTGCGGGGGTCTGCGCGGCGAGGCGGGCCGCCTTCGCCGGAGAGCCGGACAGCCCCATCCGCGGCTGGAGACGCTCGAAACTGGAGCGGCCCGCCTCGTCGAGCACGACGATCTCCCCGTCCAGCACCGCAGGCACGTCGCCCAAGGCCGCGCCCAGACCACGGAGTTCGGGGTACGCGGCGGTGATGTCCGCGCCCGAGCGCGAGCGGACGACCATGGTGCGGTCACCCGGCAGGTACACCAGCGCACGCTGCCCGTCGTACTTGGTCTCCGTACTCCACAAGTGCTCGCTGTCCGGGGGCGGCAGAGCCCCCGGAGTGGCGAGCATGGGGGCGATGTGCGGCAGGGCGGTCATGCGGGTCAGCCCTCGCCCGGTCGGCGTCGGCTCCGCTCGGGGGGCTGGGCGAGGGCCCACAGCTCCAGGTAGGCCCGCTGGATGAACGTGCCGGTCAGTACGGGGTTCGTGTTGGCCAGGGCGGCCAGTGCCACGTCCGCCTGTGGGCTGAAGCCCGCGAAGGCGGTGAAGCCGCGGGTGCCGCCGGAGTGGTGGTAGAGGTCGCGGTCGGGGCGGGGTCTGATGTTCCAGATCAGGGCGATGCGTCTGCCGGTGCGGGGCAGGGCGATCCGGGGCCGGGTGACATCGGCGAGGGCGGTGCGCAACGTGCCGGGGACGGTGGCGGGCGCCGTGGCCGGGTCGCCGAGGAGGTCGAGGGTCGTCAGCAGGTCGCGTGCCGTGGACCGGCCCGTTCCCGCCGCGGACAGGGAGGACATCCGCCAGGCGGGACGGGGCCTGCGATGCCAGTAGCCGGTGGCCTGCGGCTGGTCCGTGGCGCAGCTGGTGTGCGTGAGGCCCAGCGGGTCGAGGACGCGGTCGGCGAGCAGCGGGGCGAAGTGCTCGCCGCCGACGCCGCTGGCCGCGCGGGTGAGCAGTTCGCCGAGGAGGCCCACGCCGAAGTTGGAGTAGCGCACCCGGGTGCCGGGGGCGGCCTGCGGCCGGGTGCGGGTCAGGGCGCGGCGCAAGGAGGCGGCGGAGTAGGGCTCGTACGGATTGCTGAACCAGACCGGCGCCCCCTTGCGCAGGAATCCGGGCGGCAGTCGGGGCAGTCCCGACGTGTGGGTGGCCAGGTGCAGGAGGGTGATGCGGGAGCCCGGCAGGTGGGGGGCGGCGCCGCGCGGCAGGAAACGGGTGATCGGGTCCTCGTACGCGACCTCGCCGCGCGCCACCATCTCGGCCAGGAGCAGCGCGGTGAACGTCTTGGTGAGAGAGCCGATTTCGAACCGCGTGTCGGGACCGGCGGGCACTCCGCCGTCGAACGCGGTGTCGCCGGTGGTCAGCAGGACGTGTTCGGAGCCGCGCCGCACGGCGAGGGCCACGGTGCTCGCACCGGGAGCGGTGGCGTGCAGGGCGGCGAGGATTCTTCCCGCCCAGGGGGGCGCCGCAGGTTGCGCCGCTGGTTCCGATGCAGGTTCCGCCGCCTCTGTGATCCCCGGCCCGCCCCCGCGTGGGAAACCGCGCGGGCTCATCAACTCGTCGCCCCGCCCAGCGTCCGCGACACCGCGAGCGTCCCCGCGATCGCGGCGACGACAGCGGTGTGCTGGTGGTCGGAGAACCGTCGCGCAGGGTCGTCGGCGACGGGCTCCCCGTCGCGCGGCACCAGGCCGTCCGGGTGCTGGACCGCGGCGAGCCGCTCCCAGTCCGCGGGCTCGCAGTACGGCTCCTTCAGACAGCACCCGACGATCATCAGCTCGGCAACCAGGTCCCACTGCTCGATCTCGGCCCAGATGTCGATCCACACGGGCAGCCACGTGGTCACGTACGCGGTGAGGTCGTCGGGCAGACCGGTGGGCATACCGCCCCAGTCGGTGAGGTGGAAGACCGTATGGGTGACGCAGTAGCCGGTCATCCAGTCGATGAGCCAGGGCTCCGGCATCGCGCCGAGCCAGGTGGCACGCGCCAGTTCCTGCCAGCCGTACGCACGTTCCCCACTGTCCAGGCCGACGATGCGGGCCGCGTTGGCCACCGCGAGCCGTCGATTGGGGAGGAGCTCGGCGCCCCGGACGGAGCGCAGGGCGCTGGTGTGGCCGAGCAACCGGTCCAGGGCCTCGTGCCGCAGACCGCCTCGGGCGAACGGCGAGTACGTCTCCAGCGGGTCAGTCATCATCGTGTACCGCAACAGCCGTTCGTACAGCATGTCGCCTTCGCCGAGCTGCTCCCAGCAGAAGCCCAGGAGCTCACCCGCCATGCGCTGCTCGGCGCTGCCCGCGACCGACTCGCGCAGCACGAGCGAGGCGGCGAGGGCGCTCTCGCCGAGCGGCTTGTAGACGCTGTCGGGGTCGCCGAGGTCGGCGGTGGTGTCGGGGGGCAGCGCGCCGCGCTCGCGGTGTGCGTGGAGCCAGGCCAGGGCCTGCGCGCTCACCTCGTGGGCGGTCCGCGTCACGGGCGCGGTCATACGGTCTCCAGTCCGAGCAGGCGCCGGGCGATGGCGACGTCGAGAGCAAGGCGCGGGCCTCCGCCGCCGTACAGGCCGAGGTGTTCGACGAGGGGCACCGGGTCGAGGGGCAGCTGCACGCCTTCGGAGTGCAGCAGGGCGAGCCAGCGCACGATGCGGGCGGCGGTGGGGAAGTCGCGGCGCAGCACGGCACGGGTGGCGCCTCGGGCGAGGGCCCGTGGAGCGGGGTCGGTGCGGGCCGCGGAGTGCACGGGGCCGTCGAGGCCTGGGAGGGCGAGCGGGGAGAGCTGGCCCATGCGGACGGACCAGCGCTGCCAGTCGGTGTCCGGTGCGGCGGGGAGGGTGCCCGATGCGGCGTGGCCGGTCCGCGTCGACTCCGCGAGGACCGGGGCGCCCGCGGGCTGCGGTGCGAGAACCTCACCCACCTGCGCATCGCCCCCGTCGGCGAACCGGGCGAGCAGGGCCGCGGTGGCCCAGTCGCGCCACGCCACGAGCCAGGGCTCGGCACCGCCCGCAGGCGGTGGGGCGGGGGCGCTCACCGCGGGCGGGAACACCGCGAAGGACTGGGCGACGGCCGTCGCGTCCTGGGGGTGGAAGACCGCGTCGCCGAACAGATAGGGGGCGAAGCCATCGGCCCCGACGAAGCGGATGGCACCCAGCGCCGCCTTGGGATCGTCCGAGCGTTCGACATGCTCGGCGATCATGGCGGTGCCCCCGACGCCACGCAGGGCGTCGAGGGCACGGAGAGCCAGGTCAGCCGCTGACGCGGCGTACGCGCTCTGTGATTGATCGGGGCTCACTTGCCTGTCGGCTCCTTCGGCTCCTTCGGCGAGATGAGCGCCAGCAGCAGAAGGAAGCCTCCCGCTTGCGGCGAGTACGTCGGCGCGTCGCTCAGGATCGCCTCTGGCTCCACCATGGCCGTTCCGAGCGCCGCGGCGTCCGTCGGAGTGACAAGAAGCGGTGTGTGCTGAGCAAGCATCGGTGCCTCCTCATAGATACGTCGTCACCGAGTCCAGTGACGCCCACCCTCGGACCAGTCTAAGGCCAATAGTCCCGTATGTCTGTTTTGAGGTATTTCTAGCTCGCTGAAGGGGTCAACTCGCCCGCACCTCAGGGCAGTTCGTCCAGCAGGGCGAGGAAAGCGGCAGCCGGAGGCGACGGCGTGAAGGGGCTCCAGACCAGTCGCTCCACGCGTACCGGCCCGTTGATGAGCGGCACGCACCGCAGGCCGTGCAGTTCGGCGGCGAACGACGCGGGCAGCAGGGCGACGCCCAGGCCGTGGCGGACCATCCGGGCCATGAGCTCGACGCCGGACACCTCGAAGGCGACCTCGCGCCGTATCCCGGCGGCCGCGAACGCCTCGTCGGACTGAGCGCGTGCGGCGCTGCCGTCCGCGAAGTCCACGAACATCTCGTCGGCGAGACGGTGCAGGTCCACCTCTTTCTCCGCGGCCAGCGGATGACCGGGAGCGACCACGGCGACGTGCCGCCCATGAGCCAGTTCCCGGTCCCGGACGCCCTGCGGCCGGAAACCGGCCTGCACGCCGAGGAACGCCGCGTCCAGCTGCCCCTCGCGCACCTGCTCCACGAGCCGCTCGCTGGACCCGGCCCGCAGACTGATCCGTACCTGTGGGTAGCGCAGCCGGTAGTCCCGCAGCACCGCGGGCAGATCGACGGCCGCCACCGTGGGAATCGACCCCACGGTCAGCTTGCCCCGCACCTCACCGGTCGCCGCGGCGACCTCGGCCCGGGCCCGCTCGGCCGCCTCCAGAGCCTGCCGCGCGGCGGGCAGGAACGCCTCTCCGGCGCTGGTCAGCCACACCTTGCGGCTGGTCCGCTCGAACAGCCGGGCACCCAGCTCCTTCTCCAGCCGGGCCACTTGATGGCTGAGCGCGGACTGGACGACGTGGCACTTCTCGGCCGCGCGGGTGAAGCTCGCGGTCTCCGCCACCGCGAGGACGTACCGCATCTGCTGGAGGTCCATCGATCCATCGTGAAACACGATGGATCGGATGACAACCATGTGTTGGACCGATTGATCGATGAGAGGCGATGCTGGATCCAGAGCCCGCACAGACAGCCCGGAACACCCCGGAACACCCAGAGCCCACGGAGACTCCCATGCGCGTCATCGCCTTCGACCACCTCGTCCTGAACGTCGCCGACATCGAGCGCTCCCTCGCCTTCTACACCGGCCCGCTGGGGCTCGACCCGGTGCGGGTGGACGAGTGGCGGGCCGGGCAGGCCCCCTTCCCCTCCGTGCGGGTGAGCCCCACCACGATCATCGACCTCATCGAGGGGCCCGACGGCGAACCGGCAGGCTCCAACGTCGACCACATCTGCCTGGTCGTCGAGCCCCTCGACTGGCAACAGGTCATCGATTCCGGCGACTTCACCGTGGTGGACGGCCCCGGCAAGCGCTTCGGCGCCCGTGGGACCGCGCTCTCCCTCTACGTCCGGGACCCGGACGGCAACACGGTGGAACTGCGGTGGTACCCGCAGGACGCCTAAGACAGGAATCGACGTACTCAGCGCCCGAAGGGGACGTCGTCCGTCGTGGCCATGCGGCGGGTCTCGCCGTGGGACCGGACGAACTCGTGGATGTGGCCGAGGGCTTGCTTCGCGTCCGACTCGCCCTTGCCGCAGCCGCCGGTGCCGGAGACGCCGTCGGGGTAGCAGGAGGCCCGGTGACCGTAGATCAGGCCGTCGGCGTTGCCGCCGGAGGGGTCAAGGAGCCGGTTGGTCGCGTCGCCGTCATTCGCCGCTGTCGTCCAGCCGAAGACGCGCGCCAGTTCGCCGCGGTCCCTTGCCTCCGCGCCGAGGCGGACCTGCTTGGTCACGTTGCCGAGGACGGTCGGCAGGTTGAGGTTGAACAGGCCCTTGTCCATGACGCGTTGGTTGTTCGCGATGGCACCGCCGTACTCGCCGTACTGCTTCGCGACGTCTTCCGAGTCGCCGCTGATGTCCACGCCCTCGAGGTCGGTGAGGTCGCGGCTCACGTCCTTCCAGCCGGTCCCGCCCGCGGTGCCGTAGAAGCCGTAGAGAACCCGCACTCCGGCGCTCTCCAGCTTGGTGCGGGCCAGGTCGCGCAGGGCCGCGACCGAGCAGTGCTGCCACTTCGCGTCGCCGCTGTCGCAGTAGTCGGGGTTCTTGAGGTCCAGCCAGACGAACCCGATGTTCTTGCCCGCACGGCGCTGTTCCGCGATCCGGTCGAACATCGCCGACATGGTGTCGCCGGAGCTGGTGGGGAGCCCGTCGTGATCGGCCCACCAGCCCTTCTTCCAGGCGGTGGCGTCGATCTCCATCGCGTTGGCCCCGTGGTCGAGCGCCTTGTCGACGCCGCCGACGGTCAGGACGCGGTGCGCGATCGCCCATACGGGCCGCTTGTCCTGCGACTTGGCCTCTGCCTTGGCCTGCGACGCCTTGCCGGACTCCGCGTCGGCGGGGCCGAGGGCGGCGCTCGCCGACGGGGCGGCCAGACCCACCACCAAGGCGCCACTCGCGGCGGCGAACGACGCGGCTCGCGCGGTCGAGCGGGTGCGGGCTCGATTTATCACGGTTGTTTCTCCGTCCGTTCCTGTGCTGCGCTCAGTCCGGGCGCAGCACAGGAAGGTGATGGCGCCGCAGAAAGAGCGTGCCGGACACGTGTTTCCGTGTCCGGCCTCAGCTGCCCCACCTGCCCATCACTTCACAGGTGAAACATTTCCGCTCGGCGGCGGTGCAGTGAGCCTCCGGCGGCATAGCGGCCGGGGGGAATGCCCACGATCCGTTTGAAGTGCCGGTTCAGGTGGGGCTGGTCGTAGAAGCCGACCGCGGTCGCCACGTCGGCGGGCGGTCGGCCGTCGAGGAGGAGCCGCCGGGCACGCTCGACCCTGCGGGCCATCAGGTACTGGTGCGGGGCGATGCCGAAGGCGGCGCTGAACGCTCGCACCAGGTGGGTGGGGTGCGCCTGCACTTCCTTCGCGGCCTCGTCCAGGGTCATGCCGTCCAGCACACGCTCGTCGAGGAGCTCGCGCAGGCTGTGCGCCACTCCGCGGCCCGGCTCAGGGCGGGACACGCGGGCGAGGGGCCGCAGGTGCCCGCGGAGCCGCTCGCCGACCAGGGCGAGGCGGCTCTCCGCCTCCAGCTCGTCGCCCCGCCGCGCCAAGGCTCCGTGCAGTTGCCCGATGCGTCGGCGCAGCAGCGGATCGGCGATGTCGGGGTCGTCCACCGCCGGGCCGATCAGGCTCTCGTCGAGCAGGGGCGCGTCCAGGTACAGCACGCGCTTGCGGAAGCCGTGGGCCGTGGCGGGGGAACCGTTGTGCGGCACCTGCGGCGGCAGCAGGGACACGGTGTCCCCCGGGGTGCCGCGCTCGCGGCGGTTCAGGTCGTAGCGGACCGCGCCGTCGTCGACGATCAGCAACGTCCACACGTCATGGACGTGCATCGGGTAGGCGTGCTCGGTGAAGTGCGCATGGAAAACCTCCACGACGCCCGGGACCTGCGGGCGCCACGCTGAGACTTCCTGCGGCGACGGCATGCCAAGAACGTACAAGACTCGGGTACGCCAAGGTCGGCAGCCTGGGACGCATGACGAACGACACCACGCAGAACGACACCGCACAGAGCGCACCCGTACGTTTCGACACCAAGATCGCAGTGGTACTGCGGGACGACCTGGAGACCTGGCAGCGGCTGAACGTCACCGCGTTCCTGGTCAGCGGCCTCGGCACGCGGCATCCGGAGGTGATCGGCGAACCGTACGCCGACGCCGACGACACCCCGTATCTGCCGATGTTCCGCCAGCCGGTCATGGTCTTCGAAGCGACGAAGGAGGTGGTGACGGCGGCCCACCGCCGCGCCCTGACCCGCGACCTGCCCCGCTCCCTCTTCACCTCCGACCTCTTCACCACCGGCAACGACCGGGACAACCGCGCGGCGGTACGGGCCGTGCCCGGGGACCAGCTGGACCTGGTCGGGATGGCGATGTACGGCCCCCGCAACGCGGTCGACAAGGTGCTCAAGGGGGCTCGGATGCATCCCTGACCGAATGCCCTGCTGCCTGCGGCGATACGCGTTATCGCGCGGTCGTCCGCGGGCACATCGGAATCAGGTCACATTGAGGATGATGCTCTGATGTTTTCTGGGTAGACGGAGCGTTGTGAAACAGGAGTGCTTGGTTGGTATGGCGGACCGCGGCCGGACGGCGGGCATGGACGACCGGGAGACCCCGGTGAGTGAGTATCTGTCGGTCACCGCGGCGTTCGAGGAGAGCGGCGAGATCGGTGCTGCCCGTGATCTGGCCCGCAGTTTCCTGACGGACGTGCAGGTCGTGCACGGATTGCCCGTCTCCGTGGGGTCGATGGGCACGGTGCAGCTGGTGGTCAGCGAGCTGGTGACCAATGCCCGCAAGTACGCGCCCGGACCGTCGCTGCTGACCCTGGACGTGCAGTCCGGTGCCGTCGAAGTGAGCGTGTGGGACAGCAGCACCGCGCTGCCCGCGATCCTGCCGCCGGACCCGAGCCGAATCGGCCAGCACGGCCTGGAGATCGTCATGGCCCTCGCCCAGAGCTTCGCGGTGCACCGCGAGCCCGTGGGCAAGCGGATCACCGCGGTGATCGCGCTGGCGGAGAACTCCGCCTAGGGATCGCAGGGCTTCAGGGCTTCCCGCTAGGGCCGACCGCCCCAGTCCAGGCGGAGCACCGCGAGGTCGTCGGAGTGACGGCCCTCGTTCAGCGCGTGTGTTTCCTCGATGAGGCGGTCGACGTGGTCCGCGGGGTCCGTCGGCGGCAGGTTTTCGATGAGTGTGAGCAGCCCGTCGACGCCGAGGCGTTCGCCCGTGGCTCCGTTGTGTCCCTCGGTGAGCCCGTCGGTGTAGAGGGTCAGGGCGCCGGTGGCCGGGAGCGGGACGACCGTGGAGGGCCATCTGCGCAGCCCGGGAACGACACCGAGGGCGATGCCGTGTGCGGCGGCCAGCTCCTGGGTTCCCTCCGCCGTGGTGAGGAGGGGTTCGTGGTGGCCCGCTAGGTGGAGCGTGCCCGTGGCCGTGCTCTGGTCGAGAGTGAGAAGGGTGCACGTGGCGAACAGGTGCTGGCTGCCGCGTTCGGCGATCAGGATGCGTTCCATCAGGTGCAGCAGGTCGTTGCCGCGATGTCCGCCGAGGACGAGGGAGCGCCAGGCGATCCGTAAGAAGACGCCCAGCGCGGCGGCGTCGGGGCCGTGTCCGCTGACGTCGCCCACGACGGCGTGCAGCAGCCCGTCCTCTCCCTCCACGACGTCGAGGAAGTCCCCGCCGAGCAGGGCCCACGCCGCGCCGGGCAGGTAGCGCGTGGTGACCCTGACCGTGGAGGTGTCCAGGATGGGCTGGGGCAGCAGGCCGCGTTCCAGGCGGGCGTTCTCCTCCGTACGCAGCCGGGCGGCCTGCGCCTCGGCGTTCATGCGTTCGGTCTGGCTGCGGTAGACCGCGTACCGCACCGTCCGGTGCAGCAGGTCCCCGTCGACCTTCCCCTTGACGAGGTAGTCCTGGGCTCCGGCGGCCATCGCGTTCGCGCCCGCCTGGGCCTCGGAAAGACCGGTCAGGACGATCACCGCGGTGTGCGGTGCCAGGCTCCGGACGGCGGTGACGGCGTCGATGCCCGCCACGTCGGGCAGGTGCAGGTCGAGGAGGACGCAGTCGATCGGGCTGCCGGACAGCTCGGTGCGCGCCTCGGCCAGAGTCGTACGGGTGGTCAGCTCGAATCGCAGCCCCGTGTCGTGGAGGAGCTCCTCGACGAGCAGGGCGTCACCCTGGTCGTCCTCGATCAGCAGGATGCGGTACATCTGCCCGTCAGGAACGGCTGAGCCGATTGAGGTCATGGCGCATGCTCCGCGCCGGGGCCGCGGGTGGCCTCCGGCATGGTGGAAGGGTCGATGCTTACCGGGGGCTCGGGCGCCAGTGTGAAGGTGAGACGTGCGCCCTTGAGGTACTCCGGGTCGACGTCGATGGTGCCTCCGTGGAATTCGACGATCTTCTTGCACATCGCGAGGCCGATGCCGCTGCCGCTGTAGGCGTCCTTGGTGTGTAGCCGCTGGAAGATCACGAAGACCTTGTCGGCGTATTCCGGTTCGATGCCGATGCCGTTGTCGGTGACCGTGAACCGCCACAGTTCACCCTCCCGGGTGGCCGTGACGCGGATCTCCGGTGCTGTTCCCGGGCGGCGGAACTTGACGGCGTTGCCGATGAGGTTCTGCCAGAGCATGCCCATCTGGGTGGGGTCGGCGACCAGGGTCGGCAGCGGATCGTGGGTGATCGTCGCGTGGGCCTCCTCTATGCCGATGCTCAGCGCGGACAAGGTGCGTGCCAGCACGGTCTCCAGGTCGACGCTCTGGTGGGCGTTGTGCAGCCGCCCCACCCGGGAGAATTCGAGCAGGTCGTTGATGAGGATCTGCATGCGGTTCGCTCCGTCGACCGCGAATTCGATGTACTGGTCGGCCCGGTCGTCGAGCTGTCCCGCGTAACGCCGCTGGAGGAGCTGGGTGAAGCTGGAGACCTTGCGCAGCGGCTCCTGCAGATCGTGGGAGGCCACGTAGGCGAACTGTTCCAGCTCCGCGTTGGAGCGCTGCAGCTCCGCGGCCTGGGCGTCGAGGCGCAGGCGTGCCTCTTCGCTGAAGGCCAGTTCCCGTACGAGGCGTCGGCGCATGAAGTCGATCTCGGCGCTGAGGTGCCGCAGGTCGGCGGGGCCGGTCGACGTGATGGCGTGGTCGAAGTCGCCGCCCGCGATGGTGCGGGCCTCCGAACCGAGCCGCTCCAGCGGCCTGTTGATGCCGCGGCGCAGTCCGTCGAAGACGAGCGCGGTGAGCAGGGCGATGAGGGCCCCGATGGCGGTGAACACCCAGTTCCGCACGGTGGTCGTGGCCATCAGGCCGTCCCTGGCCCGGGCGCGCTCCGCGCGCAGCCGCTCCTGCTGGCTGTCCAGCGCGCCCCTCACCCGGTCGAAGGACTTCTTGCCCTCCGCCGCTCGTTCGGTGGCCAGCGGTGAGGGTGAGCCGGGCGGTGCCGCGGCGATCGGCCGGGCGATCCTCACCTGCCAGCGCGTCACCGCATCCTGAACGGCCATCAGGTCCTTCTTGCCCGTGGAGTCGCCGGCCAGCAGGTCGGCGAGTCGGGTGGCGCTCGCCTGCTGTTCGGTGAGGCCGCGCCGGTAGGGGGCCATGAACTCCGGGGTGCCGGTGAGGCCGTAACCCCGGATGCCGGTCTCCTGGTTGAGGATGGCGGTTTCCAGGCGGATCGCGGTGGTCAGCGCGGGAGAGCGCACGTCCACCAGGTCTTTGCTGATGGCCGCGGTGCGCGAGAGGACCCACGCCCCGGTCGCGCCGAGCAGCGCCAGGATCGCCAGGGACAGGGCCACCCCGACGCGGAGCCATCTCCGCGTCGTCCAGGTGGAGAACGCCCCCACGCGAGGCCGCCGCTTCTCGCCGGTCATCCTGTGGACTCCTCGTCAGGACAGCCGCGTCGGAGTTGCGGCCCGCATACTCTAGAGGCTGACAACACTTGTTGTCGCCAGCTGTTGAGGGGACCTACAGTGCCCGACATGCCAGGCATGAACTTCGAGTTGCGGGCCACTCCGCAGGAGGCGGCCGCCATCGCGGAGACGGCGGTCGGCGACGTCGCGCAACGCCTCGCCTGGCAGCTGCTCGACGGCCCCCCGGATCCGGCGACGCACGACCTGGCATCGGACGATCCGGTATCCGACGACCCGGCGCAGGCGCTGCTCCTCATCCACGTGCTGGACCATCTCCAGCAGGCCACCGAGCGGCTCCAGCGCGCGGCGGCCGGTGCCGCCGCCGACGCGGGTGCCGGATATCCGCAGATCGGCGCCGCGTGCGGCATGACCCGTCAAGGTGCGCGGCGCCGCTGGCCGGGGCTCCTTCACCACTCCACCGAGAAACGCACGGAGCGTTCAATGATGACGACCCCCGCCCGTCCCTTCGACGTCCTGCTCGTCGAGGACGACATCGCCGACGCGATGCTCATCGAGGAAGCACTCTCCGAGCGCGGGGCCCGCAACCTGGTTCAGGTCACCGACGGAGTCGCCGCCCTGGAGCATCTGCGCGCGCCGGGCACCGCGCGGCCCGACCTCATCGTCCTCGACCTCAACATGCCCCGCATGAACGGCCGGGACCTGCTGAAGGTCCTCAAGGCGGACGAAGACCTGCAGACCATCCCCGTGGTCGTCCTCACGACGTCCACCGCCCCGGAGGACGTCACCGGCGCCTACAGCAGCCACGCCAACGCGTACGTGACGAAGCCCGTGAACCTGGAGGAGTTCGAGACGGCCGTGCAGAGCATCGACGCCTTCTACCTCGACACCGCTACTCGGCCCCGCCCCTGAACCGGCCCCCGGTCAGATAGCCGGTGAGCATGGTGACGAGTTCGTCCTCGAACCGCGCCGCGTCGACCTCGCCGGGCCCCGCCATCACCTTGTGCACCACCATGTCCACCGTGGAGACGACGAGCCGGGCCGCGACGTCGACGTCCGCGACCCGCACCTCCGGGTGGTTCCGGAGCAGCTTGCGGGTGGCCTCGATCTGCCGCAGCTCGTTCTCCGCCACGCGCTCCAGCAACTCCGGGGCGCGTGGCCCCTGTTCGATCATCACGCGGAGCAGCTTCGGGTCGTCGCGGTGGTTCGCGATCACCCGTCCCACGTACAGGCGCATGAGGTCCTCGACGGACTCCGACCGCAGTGCCTCCTGGTCCAGCCTGGCCGCTTCGACGGCGGTGATCCCTGCGTCGAGGTGCCGGATCAGCAGCTCGACCAGGATCGCATCCTTGTTCGGGTAGTACTGATACAGCGACCCGATCGACACCCGGGCCCGCTCCGCGATCCGGTTGGTGGTCCCCGCCGCATACCCGTACTCGGCGAAAACGTGAGCAGCGGCGTCGAGGATGCGCTCCCGGGTCAGCTCGGCGCGAATCTGACGGGGCTGTTTACGAGGCTGGAGCCCGCGGCCGTCGTACGGCATGACACCTCCTGCGGGGGGCCGTGAAAGCGAGTAGCGCACGACCTGAGTAATTGCTCACAATACTGTCATGAACTGCGGCGATACCGGGCCGAGCCCCGCAGCCGCGTGCCGTCGTCCCCGTGAGGAAGCCGCCATGACGCATGCCCCCGCACGCCCTCGACGGGTCGCTCCGGAAGAGGTTCTGGCGCGGCTCGGACAGCCCGATGCCATGGTCAAGGACAAGGTGAAGGACCGCATCGATGAGCATGTACGCCACTTCATAGCCCACTCGCCGTTCCTGACGATGGCCACGGCGGACGCGGCCGGACGCGCCGACTGCTCGCCGCGCGGCGACTATCCGGGCTTCGCGAAGGTCCTCGACGAGCGCACCCTCGCCCTCCCCGACCGCCCCGGCAACAAGATCGCCGACTCCTTCCACAACCTCGCCGCGAACGACGGCATCGGGCTGTGCTTCTTCGTCCCCGGCATACGGGAGGTGCTGCGCGTCAACGGCAGCGGCTATGTCACCGACGAACCCGATGTGCTGGCCCGGATGCGCATCGAGGCCAAGCGGCCGGAGCTGGCCATCGTCGTCGAGGTGGCCGAGGTCTTCTTCCACTGCGGGCGGGCGCTGGTCCGCTCACGGCTGTGGGACCCCGCCAGCCAGGCGCTCGCCGAAGAGATTCCGTCGATCGGTGAGATGGCGGCCGCGCAGTTCAGTGTCGACGTGGACCCGAAGCTGCTGGAGGCGTCCCTGGAGGACGCCTACCGCAAGCTCTACTGACCGCCCCCACCGACCGAGGAATCACCGATGCAACAGACCGTCGTCGAGCACATCGAGCGGATCACCGAGGACGTCGCCGCCCTCACCCTGCGCGCCACCGCCGGGCAGGAGCTGGCCCCTTGGGACCCCGGCGCCCACATCGACCTGTCGCTGCCCAACTGGCTCGACCGGCAGTACTCGTTGTGCGGGGATCCCGCCGACCGTGACGCCTACCGCGTCGCAGTCCGGTACGACCCGCTCAGCCGCGGCGGCTCCGAGTACGTCCACCACTTCCTGCGCCGGGGCCGTCCCCTCGTCGTCTCCCTCCCCCGCAACCACTTCCCCCTGGTCACCGCCCCCCGCTACCTGTTCCTCGCGGGCGGCATCGGAATCACTCCCCTACTGCCCATGCTGCGCGCCGCGGCGGCCGCCGGACTGCCCGCGACGCTGGTGTACGTGGGCCCTTCGCTGGACAGCATGCCCTTCGCAGCCGAACTCCGCCGCTCCTACGGGGACCGGGTGCGGATCGTGGAAACCGAACAGCAGGGCAGGCCCGACCTCCACGCCCTCGCGGCCACCCTGGAGCCCGACACCCTGGTCTACTGCTGTGGCCCGGCGACCATGCTGGCGGCGGCTGACGCCGCGTTCCCCGCCGAGCGGCTGCACGCCGAGCGTTTCCAGCCGGTGGCCCGCACCTTCGGCCCCGACACGGAGTTCGAGGCGTTCTGCGCCCGGTCCGGGGAGACCGTCGCCGTCCCGGCCGACGAGTCACTGCTCGACGCCCTCGCCCACGCCGGGCGCCCCCTGCCCGCAGGCTGCCGCGAGGGCATCTGCGGCAGCTGCGAGATCACCGTCCTGGACGGCACGCCCGAGCACCGCGACGACATCGGCGCTCCCGAGGGCCGCATGTTCGCCTGCGTGTCCCGCGCCGTGTCGCCCCGCCTCGTCCTCGACCTCTGAGGCCGCGTCACGCGGGCCTGGCCTAGGCAGGCTTGCAGGCGTACGTTGCCAGAAGTGGCCTGGGAAGCGGCCTGGGAGGGGGACGGAAACGTGCCCCGAGAACCGACCGAGGACGACATCCGCCGCGCTCTGGAGCTCGCGGAACGCACGCCGATGCCACCGCCCTCGTACTCCGACGACCTCGTCGAGGCCGATGTCGTCCCGCTGCAGGACTTCCTGCGCGCCCGGCTCGGCGAGCTGAAGGCGCGGTGGCCACCTGGCAGCGTCGAGCACTTCACCGCCCATGCCCTCACCAACGCCATGCTGTTCACCGCCATGCGGCTGACCGAGGAGATCGGGACCTGGCGCCGCGCCCTCGCCGAAGGGCGCGGCGAGGAGCCGGGGTTGCTGCAGACCCTGCGGCGCAACATCGGGCTCGACCACAACGAGCTGGTCTGGGTCGCCCAGCAGTGGCGGGACCACCCGGACCACGCGCACTGGCGGCCGCGTCACTACCTCAATGCGGCCCACCTGGCCTCGCTCACCGAACGGGCGGGCGGCGAGGAGGGGCACACGTGACCACGTCCATGCTCGACACGGTCCGTGAGTACGGTGCGGAGTGGCTCGAACGCCTCGGCCAGCAGGAAGACCTGCAGCTGCGGCACCGGGACTTCTACCGGCATCTCGCCATGAGCGGCGGCGAGAGCTGACTCGGTCCCCAGCAGCCTCACCTCTACCGGCAGGCGGCGGCCGAGCACGCCAACCTGCGCGCGGCCCTGCAGCACTGTCTGCGCACCGACGTGGCGGCCGCTCTGCGCATGGCGGCCGACCTCTTCTACTTCTGGTTCGCGTGCGGGCACCTCCGCGAAGGACGCCACTTCCTCGAATCCGCCCTGGCCCTTGACCCGCAGCACGAGACCGGACGGGCCCGGGCGTTGTGGGTGTGCGCCGTCATCTCCTCCTGCCAGGGCGACCACAGCGCCGCTCTGGAGCGGACGCGCCCTTCGAGGACATCTGGGCCCGGTCGTTCGGCCACTACGTGGTCGGCACCGTCGACACGCTCCGCGGCCACCCCCGACCGGGCGATCCGCTCCCTGCGCACGGCGCTGCAGGCGAAGTGGCTGCTCAATGACGCGTACGGCATCGGGATAACCCTCGACACCCTCGCTCAGGCCGCCGTCGACGACGGACAGGCCCAGTGGGCGGCGTGGCTGACGGCCTACGAGGCCCACCACCGGGCCGGGTTCACCCTGGACACCACGACGGCCGAGGTTCCGGCGGAGCTGCGGCAGCCCTATGCCTTCGGATCGCTGGAGTCGAACCCTCTGACGTGACCTGCCTGTGCGTGACCCGCGTGACCCGCAAAGACGGTGATCGTTTGCAAGCCATGAACAACACGACGCGTGTCCTGGCCGCGGTCGCCCTCACCGGTGCCGCCGCCCTGTCCTTCTCCGGTGTGGCGCAGGCGCAGGAGAGCAATCCGCTGCCGGTGGGGGACGTGACCGAGGACGTGGTCGACGTCTTCTCCGACAGCGTCGCGCCCGCCCTCGACAAGCAGGCACAGGACCTGCTCCGCCCGCACGGCAAGTAGCGGCTCGCCACACCTTCCGCTTTGTCCTCTGGCCCGGACGCGCGGATCCGGGCACCATCTCCTTGCGCCACCTGCACCACAGCCGACCCATCGTCAGCACGGTCACCAGCAGGGAGTAACCACCATGCGCATCCGCTCCGCGCTCACCGCCCTCGCGCTCACCACCGGTGCCCTGGTCGCCCCCGGCTTCGGCGTCCTCACCTCGGCCACGGACGCCCTCGCCGCTACCAAGATCAGCCATGCCACCGCGACCTCGATGTTCCGCCAGTCCGGCGTCACCTGGTCGTCCTCCGGCGGCTGCTCGGACCGCAACAACCCGACGTGCACGTCCTTCGACCAGCTCAACCTCGCCACCGCGCAGGGGGCCCAGACGCTCAAGAGCGCCAGCGGGTGCGCGCTCAACATCACGGGCGGCACGGAGACCGGCCACGCGAGCGGCACGTACTCCCACTGGAACGGCTACAAGCTCGACTTCGGCAAGAACACCTGCGTCACGAACTACGTCAAGAACACCTTCACCTACATCGGCCCGCGCGGTGACGGCGCCCCGCAGTACAAGTCCGGCTCCGGCAACATCTACGCCGACGAGGGCAACCACTGGGACGTCCTGTACTACAACTGCGGGGGTTGCTGAGCCATCGGCTCCCCTTCGACGAACGTCATCTTGACCTCGGTGGCGTGGACCTGAGTGATCGGCACTTCGAAGGGGTTCCGGTCGACGACGATGACGTCGGCGAGCATGCCGGGCTCGATGCGCCCGACGCGGTGCGCCATCCCCTCCTGGCGCGCCGCGTTGACCGTGAACAGGTCGAAGGCCTCTTCCAGGGTGATGGCCTGGGACGCGCCGAAGCGGTCGGCGCTGCCTCCCGGCTCCTGCCGGGTGACGAGCGTTTCCATGGCGGCCCAGGGGCTCACCGACGGCACCACGCACCAGTCCGAGCCTGGCACGACCAGGGCGCCGGATTCGAGCATCTCGCGGACCGGCCAGGCGCGTTCGACCGCTTCCTGGCCGACGGCGGCCGCGATGTCGGAGCAGATCGGGGAGGGCCGCCACAGGTAGGGAGAGACTTCGAACGTCGCGCCGATCCGCGACGCGCGCTCGATGTCCGTCTTCGACACGAACGTGCAGTGTCCTACGTTGTGCATGCAGGGGCCGTGTCCGTTGGCCGTGCGGGCGGCCTCGACGGCGTCCAGCGCCGCCCTGACCGCCGCGTCACCGGCGGCGTGGAACTTGACCGTGATGCCCATCCGGTCGAACCGGGTCACCGCCTGGTCCAGGACGGCCGGTGCGATCACGAGCATGCCGTGCCTGCTCCCGTCGTCGCCCCGGCCCTCCACGGTGTCTTTGTAGGGTTCGAGCATGGCGGCCGTGTGGCTGTCGGTCGGTACCCCGTCGAGGAAGATCTTCACGCAGTCGGGTGCGATGTGGGCGCTCGCGTAGAGATTGCGTTTCATGATCACGTCTTCGCACGCCGGATCGTACGGCGACCACACGAGGCTGAGGCGTACGCGCTGCCGCACCGCTCCCCGCGCGGCGAGGCGGGTGTAGGCGCGCAGTTCGGCCCGCGGCCCGGCGGTGAATCCGACCGCGGCTTCCGTGAACGACGTGATTCCGTAGGAGAGCATTTCGCCGAGGGCCCACTCCAGAGCCGCCTCGACCTCGTCGTCGGCCGGTTTGGGGGCCGAGGCGGCGAGCAGATCGGCGGCGGTCTCGCGCTGTATGCCGCTCGGGTTACCCGCCGCGTCCCGCTCGAAGATGCCGCCTGACGGGTCGGGCGTGCCGGGGCCGATACCGGCGATCGCGAGTGCCGCGCTGTTCGCCCATGAGCTGTGCCCGCTGGTGTCCTCCAGGAGGACCGGATGGCCGGGCGCGACGGCGTCGAGCATGGTCCGGTCCGGGGTGCCGCCGAGGGCGAAGGCGTCCCACTGGCCGCCGAGGACCCACGCGCCGGGGGCGGACCGGGAGACGTGCTCGGCGACGATGCGGAGGGTCTCGGCGAGGCCGGAGCCCTGCGGGATCTTGCAGCGGCGTTCGCGGATCCCGGCGTAGATGGGGTGCACGTGCAGGTCGTGCAGGCCGGGCAGGACGGTGTCACCGGCCAGGTCCGTCACCCGCGTGTCCGGTCCGCGCCGCCGCAGCACGTCCTCGCGGCCGCCGACGGTCTCGATGACACCGGCGCGCACGGTGAGCCCCTCGGCCCAGCCCGACGACGTCCGGACGGGCCCGCCCACCAGAATCGTGTCCGCGTACTGATCGGTCATGGCGCTCCATCTCCAGCTCGGGCGGCTCGGCGCTCAACGGCGGTTGATGAATCCGGCGTCGACGGGCAGCGTGACGCCGGTGACGTAGCGGGCTTCGTCCGAGGCGAGCCACAGGACCGCGTTGGCCACGTCGTCCGGTTCGATCGTGTCCACCGGGAGGGCGTTGGGCGCCCCCTGGGACAGCATCGGGTCCTGGGCGACGAACTCGACCATGGCCGGGTCGGCGACCATGCGGGTGGCCACGCCCGTGGGGTGCACGGAGTTCACCCTGATGCTGTGCGGGGCGAGGTTGTTGGCGTAGGTGCGCATCAGCCCGACCACGCCGTGCTTGGAGGCGGCGTAGCCGAGGCCCCCGTTGCTGGCCCCGCCGATGCCGACCAGGCCTGCCGTGGAGCTGACGATGACGATCGAACCGCCCTGCTCCGCGTCGATCATCGACGGAATAGCCACCTCGATGGTGTGGAAGGTGCCGGTGAGGTTGATGTCGATGGCGTCGTGCCACGCCTGCACCCTGTCCTCCACCAGCAGCGGTGCGATTCCGGCGTTGGCGACGACGACGTCGATCCGCTCGAACTCGGCGAGCCCGGCGTCGTACGCCTCTTGCAGGGCGTCCCGGTCGCGTACGTCCGTCTGCCGCGCCACGACGCGGCGGCCCAACGACCGCACCTCCTCGACCGCTTCGGACAGTTCTTCCGGTGTCGACTGCGGGTAGGGCACGGTGTCGACGGACCGGCAGATGTCCACGATGACCAGGTCGGCGCCTTCCTCCGCCATCCGTCGTACGTGGCTGCGGCCGAGCCCTCCGGCCGCGCCGGTGACGAAGGCCACCTTGCCCGCAAGACGCCCCTTCGTCCTCCGTGCTTCGTCATGGGGGATTCCGTGGGTCATGTTCGTGGTGTACCGCGCGGCGGTCCGACTGGCCAGGGAGCGGGCGGTGGGTTCCGGGCTCATGGCCTCCCGGTGGCCGTGAGGCAGTCCTCCGGGGGCTCAGGGTCGGACGGCGAGGGCGAGGGCGGTTCCGTCGTCGAGGGGGAAGGGGACGGAGATTGGCGGTGGGGCCTGGAGAGGACGGTCCGGGGCTTGTTCCGGGGGTGGAGGGGTGCGGCCACGCCGCGCAGCTCACGGGGTGGGTCGTCGATGGCGGGCGCGCCCGCGCAGGGGAAGACGGAACTGCCCCTCCAGGACGCCGGGCTGCCCGGCCCAGGCCACCTCGTGCCCGCGCCCGACGAGTTCGGCGGCGACGGCCGATGCCGGGTTGACGTGACCGGCGAGCGGAAATCGTACGTACCCTGCCCTGCCTGGCGCTGCCTGGCGGGTTGCTACAGGTTGACGCCACCGCTGACATCGATCTTGGTGCCGGTGATCCAGCGAGCATCATCGGACGCCAGGAAGGCGACCGCGTCGGCGATGTCCGTGATCCGACCGATCCGGCCCAGCGCGGTCAGACCGATGTTGCGCTTCACGTTCTCCGGGTCGGCGAGCACCCCGGCGGTCATGTCGGTGTGGGTGTAGCCGACCGAGACGGAGTTGACGGTGATGCCGCGGGGGCCAAGGTGTTTGGCCAGGGTGTGGCTGAACACTTCGAGCGCGCCCTTGGTGAGCGGATAGGCGATGCCGTGGGCGGAGGCGACGCGGGTGGAGACGGAAGAGATGTTGATGATCCGCCCACCGTCGCGCAGCCTCGGCAGCAGCCGCTGGGTGAGGAAGAGCGGCGCCTTGACGTTGACCGCGACCATCCGGTCGAACTCCTCCGGGCTGAGCACCTCGATGGGCCGACCCATGAGGTTGAGCCCCGCGTTGTGCACCAGGATGTCGACCATCGACTCCCCGTGCGCGCCGAGTCCTGTCTCCAGCCCGCCCACGAGCGTGTCCACGTCGTCGGGAACACCGAGTTCGGCACTGACGACGAACGCGCGGCCGCCGGATGCGGCGATCGCGGCGACAGTCTCCTCGGCCGCCGCCTCGTTGCTGCCGCAGTGCACGGCGACCAGTGCCCCGTCCCCGGCCAGTCGCTCGGCGATGCCTCGCCCGATGCCACGGCTGCTGCCGGTGACCAGTGCGGCCTTTCCACGGAGGTTTCCCATACGGCGTGCGACTCCTTGAGTTGAGGTTCCATCTGTCTCCCCGGCGTACGTCTGAGCCCTCACGCGCACAGATCGGGGACGAGAGCCGTCAGCAGCCGGTCGGCCACCGCGCCCGCGTCCGGCCCGGCCGCGTAGACGTAGTTGTCGGGGCGTACGGCGGCAGCGGTGGCACCGATGTCGGACAGCCACCGCCGGTGGGTGCCGTCCAGGTCGGCGAGAACGGCTCCGGCGGCGGAGGCCCCGAGGCCCACGACGGTGACGCCCAGTTCGCCGAGCGAGGCGAGCAGGGCCGGACGCAACTGGGGCAGCACCTGCTCGACGACGAGCAGCCGAAAGCCCCCACCGACCACCTCGTCGAGCAGCCCGGTCCGCCGACCGTCACTCACTCGCCCCTGGACCGACAACCGTCCCCCGCCGAAGGCGAGCAGTCCCGGGCCGAGGTCGGGCAGCCGAATCCGGTCCGGCTCCTGGAGCGCGGCTCGGCGGGCCAGCAGTGTGACGTCGCGTTCCCGGGCGAGTACGGGGTCTCGCAAGGTGTGCTGGCGCCCCAGTTGCATGCTCGTGGCCGTCACGCCCCGCACATGCGGCTCCCGCTCGCTCTGATAGGTGTCGAGCACTTCGGCGCCCTGTACTCCCCTCAGTACGAGATCTGCCTTGAAGGCGATGTTGCGTACGTCCCGTATGCCTGAGCACAGCCCTTGCCCCAGGAAGGGCGGCATCTGGTGCGCGGCGTCCCCCGCGAGCAGGACCCGGCCCACTCGCCACTGCCTCGCGACCAGCGACTGGAAGGTGTAGGTGGCGGTGCGGACGATGTCGGCGTCGTCGCGGGAGAGGTAACGGCCCACCCGGGACCACACCCGGTCCGCCGCACGAGCCCGCTCGAAGTCGCCGTCGCCGTCGCCGTCGTCGTCACCGTCACCGTCACCGAGCAGAAAGCAGAACCGCTGGTGCCCGGCAGCGGTGGTGATGATGGTGGTCGGCTCCTCGGGATCGCCGATCTGCAGCATCGACGGCAGGCCCAGTTCGGCCGCGGGGCGCCGGAGCACGAAGTCGTAGACCAGCCAGGGCTCGGAGAAGCCGAGGTCGTCCTGCTCGATGCCGAGCGCACCCCGTACGAAGCTGTTGCCGCCGTCGCAGCCGACGGCATAGCGCGCCCCGAGGGACGCCCCGTCCGCCAGATCCAGTGTGACCCGGTCGCGATCCTGGGCCAGGCCGGTGACCTCCGCGCCCAGTCGGATGTCGACGTTCGGGAGTGACGCGCACAGCGAGTGCAGCGCCTTCTCCAGGGACGGCTGATGGAACAGATAGAGGTCGGCCCAACCACTGGCGCCGACGTCCCGGAACTCCTGCCGGATGAGGAGATCACCTGTCCCGTTGCGCCACTCGTACGCGTCCTGCGCCCGCATACTGGGCGCCAACTCATCGACGAGGCCGAGCCCTTGCAGGGTGCGCATGGTCTCGCCGTCGAGGCTGGCGGCGCGCGGGAGACCGTAGAGACCGGGGTGCCGTTCGAGCACGACGACCGAGTGTCCGGCCTTACCCAGGAAGGCCGCGAGCGTCATCCCGACGGGCCCACAGCCGACGACGGCGACATCGACATCGACATCGACCGCGCCGCGACTCCTGCTCACACTCACGCCCAACTGCGCTTCGCTGTCCGTCATTTCATCATCTCCTCGGGAGTGAGGAGACGATTGTCGAACGCCCCTGATTTGATGTCTAATGCATAGTTTGCACTTGTAGTTTGCGTCAGACGCAAACGAAAGGACGTCTGTGTCCGAGCAGTTGGACCTGAACCTGTTGCGCGTGTTCGACGCGTTGATGGACACCGGCAGCGTGTCTGCGGCCGCCGCGCGCCTGCATCTGTCCATTCCCGCCACCAGCAGAGCCCTGGGCCGCTTGCGACGGGCGATGAACGACCAGATCCTGGTGCGCGCAGGCCGGGGCCTCGTGCCCACCCCGTTCGCCCAGCAGTCGGCCGCCAAGGTCAAGGCGCTGCTGGACGCCGCGGCCGAGCTCCGGATGGACCCCGCCGGGAGCGACCCGCGTGCGTGGCGGCGTACCTTCGCCATCCGCATCAACGACGGGCTCAGCCCCGTCCTCGCGCCCCGCCTCACCCACCGGATCGCCGCCGAGGCACCCGATGTCCGCCTGCGGTTCGTGGCCCAGGACTCCAAGGAACCCGATCAACTGCGCGACGGCTCACTGGACCTCGACATCGGCGTCGCCGACCCACCTCCGCCGGACGTGCGCGCGCGGACCCTGTTCTCCGACCACTTCGTCGCCGTGGTGGCGGCCCACTCCGACCTGGGCAGGGCCACACGGATCACGGTGGACGACCTGTGCACCCATCCCCACATCTCCGCGTCCCGCCGGGGCCTCGCGCACGGCCCCCTGGACGACGCACTCCAACGCCTGGGCCGCTCCCGCCGCGTGGTCGCGGTCGTCCCTTCGTTCGCCGTGGCGGCCCTGATGGCTCTGGAGGGAGACTTCATCTGCCTCGGCCCGCAGGTCGTGGCAGAACACCTCGTCGAACGACAGGTTCCCCTCCGATGGCACAAGGTGCCCCTGGAACTCCCCTCCGCCGAGATCGAACTGCGCTGGCACCGCCGCGTAGATGACGATCCCGCGTCGCGATGGCTCCGCCACCATGTGCTGGAGGCCGCCCGGCTGCCGCAGTGAAGCAAGGGGGTGCCGCCTAAGATGCAGCAGCTCAGCCCCGGTCCTATCCAGCAACAGCGGCAGCAACAGCAGCAGCAGCGACAAATGCCCCTGAACCTCAAAGACGGGAGCCACCCCCATGCCCGAGCACCAGATCCCGCGCACCTCCATGTCCGTCGAGGAGATCGAGGCAGCCCACCTCACCGCCCCGCCCAAACTCAACGGCCAGGTCACCGCGCGCGACTACGATCCCCAGTGGCCTCTGGTCTTCGAGCGGGAATCCGCCCAGATGCACGAGCGCCTCGGACACCTCGAGCAACGATGACGTCATGCACCATGGCGCTCCTCATTCTTGTTGCGGGGCAGCCTCTCGTGATCGGCAACGACGTGACAGAACGCGTCATCCCGAAGCCGCCCGCGCCAAGGAGCAAATGGAACGACGCCACGAAGTGCACCGTGAAATACACCGTCACTACGCCACGGAGTAACTGAGATCAGTCGCGGTGAGCGAGCCAGGCGTCAAACGCAGCCACGTCGTGCCTCGTTCGCCCGGATCATCGTGCAGATAGCGCACGAAACGCTCATCCCACAAAGCCTCGTCCGCACCCAGATAGCGGGCAAGCTTGCGCCTTCCCCGCGGCACATCAAAGGGCACGAGCTCGGCCTGGCCCCGAGCGATCACCTGCCGGACACGCCCCGTCGCGAGGTCGCACTCGTCGACCACCAGGGCGACGTTCGGGGCCTCCTTCACACGGGCGAACAAGCGGGTCCAAGGACCTGTCAAGATCCAGAACGCTCCCTCATCCCAAAGGAACCAGACAGGACGCACCGTAGGCCCGCCCGTCGCGATATGAGCGACGAGCGGCTGCTGCAGGAACGCGTCCACATCAAAACGAGAAGATTCCACATGACGAATCTTCCAGTGCCACCGATCACTTCACCACGGACCTTTGACCTACGACCAGCCTCCGAGCATGCGCGCGCCGGTGACCCCGAGGGTGGACGTGATCAAGGGCAACCTTTTGGGTCTGGCCAAAAGGTGTTCTGACTCGGCCCGCGCCCCTGCCAGCCTGGCGTCGCCGAATCGATTGCTTCGCCGCCCTGACAGAAGCGCTGGGCTGCGGACACGGAAGAGGGGGACGCACAGCATGAACGTTCGGGGGAAAAGACTGCCCGCGCACGGAGGGCGACTCGCCACGGTCGGCGCGGTGGCTATGAGCACCGCAGGGCTCCTGCTGGCCGGGACAGGACCGGCAGCAGCCGGAGACGGGTGGCCCGGGGGAAAGGTGTACAACCGGTCCCCGTGGATGATGCACGTCACCTACGAATTGGGGGCGCGCGGGGGCAAGAACTGGTGCGACACGTGGAACTACGACGGAGGAACGAAGCCGAAGTGGGTCCACGCCAGGTGCTGGCAGGTTCAGCTGCCCGAGGGCGCCGACAGCAACAAGATCAAGTACAAGCGGGACGGCAAGACGATCCCTACGCGCGATGCCGACGCGTTCACGATCAACAGCGAGGACTACATCCTGGACTTCAAAGGCACGAAGTCCTGGAAGACCGCGGGTGTGTGGACGAAGATCGAGGATGACCAGACCGCCACATGCTGGATCGACCCGAGCTTCGGCGTCCCGCACTGCAAGGTCGACGGTCCCCGGCCCTAGCCCTTCTGCCCAGCCAGCCAGCGGCCGCCCCGCCCGAAAGCCGGGCGGGGCGGCGTCGGGACCTGTGCTGCCGAAACCGCACGATCCCCGACCTCATGTCCCCACACGCGCGGAGCCGGGGGGCACGATCTTGACCTCCGGGGACGGCACGCCCCCGCGTACTGCCCCTCGGCGAAGGTGCTCCAGGACATCCACCGTCAGGAGCACACGATGCCGTCCAACAGTCCGCACTGTTGGCTTGAAGCGCCCCCACCGCCCCGGTCATCCGACCTAGGCTCGGCCCATGGCGAAGGATGACTTGAACGATGGCGAGCTGTGGCCCGTTCCGCCGGCGTGGCTCATGGCCTGTGACCAGTGCACAAGCCTCTACCAGCGGATGGTCAACGTCCGAGAGGCAGTCGCGGAAGCCGCGCTGACCATGCCACGGACGATGGATCACGACCCGTTCGACTCGGGGCTGTCTGCCCAGCTGGCTCTCAGTCGGCACATGGCACGCGAGCACTCGGAGCTGCTCCCCGACTTCGACCCCGTGTGCCCTCGGTGCGCAGCTTGCCGAGAGGACCTGGAGCGGCCTGCCAGGTCGGAAGGGGCCGCCACCTACGCGGTGACGGCTGCGGCAGAGCATCGGGCGAGGCATCTGATCGTCCCGCCCCTGCTAACGGATCGACTCTGACGCCAAGCCGCTTCGTAGTGATGGGCCATGTAAGGCGTAGCGGCCTTCGGGCAGGGTGCTGTTCGATCAGTCGGCCGAGCGTGGCCCGGCTCTCGCCTCTGCCGGGAGCGGACGGCTAGGGGCCGCCGGAGAGCGGCGAGCGCTGGTCGTCGCGGAGCAGGGAGTCGCGGTAGGCGCGGAGACTGGACGGGTCTCCCGGCTCGAACCATTCTGTCTCGCGGCCATCGACGAAGCGGCCGAGTCGTGTCATGCCGTTCGTGTAGTGGTAGACGACGGTTTCGGTCCCTTCGGAGAGCCGGGCCAGGACGGCCGACTTGGTTCCCTCGGGCTGACCGCTCTCGTGTCGGACGGTCCGGTCGCTCACGGCGCGCGGGGCGGACCCTGCGAGCCGCACGGCAGGGTGGATGGTGGTTCTGGGGCCACCCTTGTGGGGGTGCTGGACCGCTGGTGGGCCGAACGGGGCGTTCATAGCGTTGTGTTCATGATGGATGACACGAACGAAGAGCGAAAAGGTGCCACCCGGCGGACGGCGCTGCGGGGGCTGGGACTCACGGTGGGGGGCATGTCGCTGGCCACCGGGCTCGGAACCTCGTCGGCCGCGGCGGCCCCGCGTCGCGGGCTCGTCACGTACGTGCTGGTGCACGGTACCCACAGCGCCGGCGCGTTCTGGATGCCGATTGCGCGGGAACTGGTGCTGCGCGGCCACCGCGTCGTCATGGTGGACCAGCCGCGGCACGGCGCGGAGGCTTTCGTGGCGGAGTCGTACCAGCGGCAGGACCTCGCAGCGATGGCGGTCGAGCCCTCCCCGCTCAAGGGCCTCGGCCTTGACGACTACGAGGCGCGCGTCACGGGCATCGTGCGGCAGGCCGCGCGGAACGGCCCGGTGGTGCTGGTCGGGCACAGCCTGGGTGGCGTGTCGGTCAGCCGTGTCGGCGACGCCGTCCCGCACCTGCTTCACCACATCTGCTACATGGCGGCCTTCTGTCCCAGCCCTGTCCTGCCCACGGCGGACGCCTGCACAGCGGCGCCCGAGAACGCGAACGCCGTCAGCCCGGTGGAGCTGACGGTGGGTGACCCGGACCGGCTCGGGGTATTGCGGCTGAACTTCCGTACGGGTGTCAGCGGTGAGTTGGCCCTCCTGAAGGAGATGATCTGCGCGGACTACCCCGACGCCGACTTCCGCCGGATGCTGGCCGGCATGCAGACCGACGAGCCCGTCGCCGCCTATGCGGGCCGAGCGGTCGGGCGGTCCGGCCGCTGGGGACGTATTCCCCGCACGTACCTGCGTTTCGGCAGGGACCGTACGATCGCCACCGCGCTCCAGGACAGAATGATCGCGGAAGCCGACGCGTCCACACCCGGCAAGCGCTTCCGCGTGCACGATTTCCCCGGGGCGTCACACGTCGGACCTCTGGATCCCACCCCGGTTGCGGACGTCCTGGACACGCTCGCACGGCATGGGGGCTAGGTTCTGCCCCGGTCGTGCGTCGGCGGGGGGATCTGACGTATCGCGAGTGGTCGCTTCCGGAGCCACACCTGCCGCCGTCGGGTGGTCGGGGAGGCCGGTGGAGTGACCACCGCACGGTGGTGAACGGCATCCTGTTCCGGGTCCGGACCGGAGTTCCGTGGCGTGCTCTGCCGGAACGCTACGGATCCTGAGGGTGTCCAGTCCCTTGCCGGGGAGGAAAAGGATGAGTGAGCACTGGAGCGCGCCCCTGAACCACACGCCCCATCCAGCGCGCGCACGCCGTACACGCTCCCCCGTTCACCACTATGCGCCCCGCTACAGAAGTGCACTGCCCCGCCGCCAGGTGCTTCCTCCTTGAAACGCTCGGTTCCACACGGGGCGAGGGGTACGGAGGGGACGGCATGCGGGGGCGGGAAGTCTGGACACGACGCAGGCTGTGGGTCGGCGTCGTCTGTGCGGCGCTGGTCGTGCTGGCCATCACGCTCCGCCAGGTCGGCGGAGCGCAGGGTGAGGAAGTGCAGTACGACGGGCCCGCGTTCGTCGTGTCCGTGGTCGGCGTCATCGTGTCCGTCGTGGCCTTGCTCGTGGACATCCTGCGTCGCACGGACACGCCCCCGGAACTCGGCGCAGTGCTGCGGCAGACCGCGGATGCGCTCGCCGAGGCGGTACGGGTCCAATGGGCGCAGGAGGCGCGGCTGCGGCGGCTGCAGGACCCGAAGCCGCTGAACGTCCGCTGGCGGTGGGCCGACAGGCTGCTCGCGGACGACGCACGGAACATCCGGTGTGGTGGCCCGGCGCCGGAGCCCCTGCCCGGTGGTAACTGTCTGGCGTCGATCGCCACGGCCTTCGAGGAGGTGCCGTCCCGGCGCATGGTCGTACTCGGAAGCCCTGGTTCGGGCAAGAGTGTGCTCGCCGTGTGCTGCACGCTCGATCTTCTGAAGAAGCGTACGTCCGGCACGGCGGTGCCCGTGATCTTCCCCTTGGCGGCCTGGGACCCTGGCACCACCCCGCTGCGCAGCTGGCTCCGCGAGCGGCTCGTGGCGGAGTACCGGCCGCTGGCGGCCACCACCGACGGCACCTCGTTGGCCGGGGCGCTGCTCGACGCGGGGCTGATCACGCCTGTCCTCGACGGCTTCGACGAACTGCCCCCGGCGTTGTACGGCACCGCGATGCGCAGGCTCAACGCCGAGTTGGACGACGGCATGCCGGTGCTCGTCACCTCGCGGACCACGTCCTGGCGCTCCACGGTCGCGTGCAGCGACGTGCTCACAGGCGCGGAGGTCCTCGAGCTCCTGCCGCTGGAGTTCGCCGAGGCGAAGTCATATCTGGAGCGCACCGCGCGTCCGTTACGCGGCCCCCGCGAGCGCCGCACGACGGTGTGGACCCCGGTGCTGGAAGCCCTGCAGGAGGACTCGCGCCCCCTGGCAGCCGACGCGCTCCTGCAGATCCTCACCAACCCGCTCATGGTGACCCTGGCCCGCACGGTGTACGGAGATGTGTCCCGCGATCCGCAAGAGCTCCTCGATGAGCCTCGGTTCGAGACGGTGGCCGGGATCGAAGAGCATCTCCTCGACGCGTTCGTACCGGCCGCGTTCGGCGACGGACGTGACGACTCCCGGTGGCGCGCCGCGGACGCCAGGCGCTGGCTGGCGTGGCTGGCCCTGGAGTTGGAGCGGCGGGATTCCAAACGGCTTGCCTGGTGGGAGCTGTACCTCTGTGTGCCGCGGATGCTGCGGCTGGCGGCGCCCGCCCTGCTCGCGCAGGCGATCACGTTCGTCCTGGCTGCCCCCATTCTGCTCTCCAGCGTCGGAGGCGACGTCTTCGTCTTCGACGACAAGCCGTCGCTGGCAGCCAATCTGGTCGGCAACCTGGTCGGATTCGCCGGTGGGCTGGCCCTGCTCCTGCCCGTGTCGGTGGCGGGGCGCGAAGGGCGCACGGCCCTGCCCCGGCAGCTCACGGTCTGCATGGCGACGGCCGCCGCGGCCACCCTCGGGTATGGCCTCACCGGAGGCTCCGTGCAGTTCGGGCTGCAGTTCGGCACGGTCACGGACGGCTGGGTGGCCGAGTTGTTCGGGGGCGCGGTCTTCGGCGTACTGATCGCCTTGTACTTCGGGGTTGCGGGGCTGACCCGCCATGCGGTGCCGCTCGGGCTGCCTTGGGCGGGCAGCCCCACCGGTCGGCTCGCGGCACGGGCCGGGAGCGGCCTGCTCGCCCTGGCGGGGCTCGTCATGGTCGAGCCGTGGCTGCTCGGGCACGGCCTCGGCACGTGGCCGATGGTGGCCGGTGCCCTGTGCTTCGCCGCGGCCCTGTGCCTGTGGACGGCAGCGGGGCGCCGGGGGGTGCGGACGGGCGTTTCCCATGCCAGTGAGGGCCGTATCGCCCGGCGTTTCATGACCGGCCTGCTGCACGGCTGGGCTGTGTGCCTGCTCGTCGGAGTGGCGGCAGGCGGGACGGTGGGCGCCGTCGCCTGCGTGTTCTCCGCGGTGGAGACCTCGAGGGCGTCCGACCTGGACGGCAGGCGGCTCGGGAACTGGTCGCACCAGGAAGCACCTGACGGCGTGCGCACCGTCGAGTCCTCGACGGAGATCGCCGTCATCCTGGTGTACTCACACGCGGGCGCCCGGCCCACGGCCTATCCGCACGGCAGCCGCCCGCCGAGCTGTGGCCAGAAGTGCGAGTCGCTCGACACACCCGTGACCTTCCGCGTTGCCCAGGGCGACCTGCGCATACTCGTCGACGGCAATACCGCGGCCGACGCGGTGAACATGCTGCCAGAGCTACCCGAACAGTCCCGGACCTGGCTCGCGCAGAGCGCCGCCAGGCACCCGCTCGACCGCTTCCTGCTCCCCGGTGCCATGGGCGGAGTCCTGATCGCGCTGATCGGCGGTCCTACGTCGGGTCTCTACCGCGCGCTCAGCACGCCCTCCGACCTCATCCGGGCAGCCAATCCGCAGGTCACCCTGCGCACGGACCGCATGGCGTCGCTGTCCCGGTCCGGGGTTGTGGCCGTCATGACGGGCGGGGTGTGTGTGGTCCTGGCCTGGGTGTTCGCGTCGCGGGGCGGGCTCGACCATGTCGCGGCGCAGATGTGGGTGCCGATGGGCACCGCCGCACTCGCGCTGACCGCCTGGGGACAACTGGCGGTTGCCCGTGTCTGGCTGGCGCTGACGGGGCGGCTGCCGTGGCGCCTCATGACGTTCCTCGACGAGGCACACCGCAGGGGGGTGCTACGGCAGTCCGGTGCTCACTACGAGTTCCGTCACCTGCGCATGCAGCAGCGACTCGCCTCGACCGCCGAAGCGCCGCAGGAAGACCCCCTGGCTGCCGCGCCCACGCCATGACGGTCCAGGCTGCCCTGCGCAGCAGAAATATGAGGTGAAGCGACGCACTGGCGCTGAGAGCTGCAGCTGGCGCCGAGAGCTGCAGACCGGACAGCTAGCCGGATCCGGCCTTGCTTGGGCTAGTGCCGCGCTTGGGCTAGGGCCGCATCAGGCAACGTTCGCCCTGTTGGTAGGCGTTGGGATGCCAGTGCAGACTGCTCGCCATGGACATGGAGTTGATCGCGCGGGGGCGGGACGCTGATGTGTTTACCCTGGACGAGTCCAGGGTGCTGCGACGGTATCGGCATGACGGGCGGCCGACCCATCTTGAGTCGCGCTTGATGACACATCTGGCCGCGAGTGGGTATCCGGTGCCGAGGTGTACGAGGTCACCGATACCGACATGGTTCTTGAGCGGCTGACCGGACCGACGCTGATGGAGGCGTTGGCGGGGCGCCCATGGCGGGTGCGTTCCCTCGGTCGGATGCTGGGCGACCTCCACGATCGACTCCATGAGCTGTCAGCACCGGCATGGCTGCCCAAACGGTTCGGTACTGCAGGTGATGACCGGGTGCTGCACTTGGACTTGCATCCGGACAACGTCATTCTGACCGGGCGCGGCCCCGTGGTGTGCGGAACTGACCCCACCCCGCGGGTCCAGGAGGCGCTCAAAGCCAAGCTGGCCGACCCGCATCTCACCACCACTGAGGAGGCATGGTTGCGCAACCGTGCGGCTGTCCCTGCCGGTTCCTGAAGCACGCTGAGAACCCACCTTTCGGATACTCGTGCTTGTCCGGTTCGGCATCGCGCCTACGTCCTCGCCCAGCCCGAGATCTCGGCGGATACCGCGCCTTAGCCCGCCGACGCGTAGCGCGGTCGTGTCGGACGTTGTCGTGTCGGACATTCGGGAAGACCGCCGTCGTCAGCACCGCGAAGTCCGCCGGGCGAAAGGTCCTCGGCCTCGCCACCGCAAGGGTCCGTCTCGCTTGGCCTCTTGCACGTCAGTCCGGCAGCCAGTGCAGCTCGTGCGCCAGGGTTTTGGCGACGGCACGGATGCGGTGGTGCAGCGGCGACTGCTCGCGTGGGAGGACCAGGTGGATCGTCAGGCTGGGCGCGCCGCGCAGCGGTCGCCAGGTGAGACCGGCCGGTTGTGCCGTGGCCGCGGCTTCTCCGGCCGGGGCGAGGGTGACCCCGTCGCGCAGGTCGCGCTGAGACATGTCGAAAGAGACTGCGGGCGTGTGGAATCGGGGGTGTGGTCGGATGTCTCGGAACAGTGCGGACAGCTGATCGTGGATCACGGGGTTGGCCGCACGGTCCGGGAGTCGCAGCGGATACGCGGCAGCGTCGGCGATCTCGATCTCCGGGCGTTCGGCCAGCGGATGGTGCTGCGCCAGCTGGACCCCGATGCGCGCACGCCGCAGCAGGAACCGGCGCACGCCACGGCCCGGCTGTTCACCGCGGGTGACCCCGGCATCGATGCGGCCGTCGGCGACCGCGGGGGAGATCTCCGGTGTCGCCATCGGGACCGCGCCTACCTCAAGTCCGCTGTTGCCGCGCATCAGCCTGTCCACCAGGGCCGGTGCCGTCTCCGCCCCGGCGCTGAGGCTGTATCCGATGCGGAGCGTGCCCAGTTCACCGGCCGCCGCGCTCCGGGCGGTGTCCCATGCCCGGTCCAGCGCCGCCAGCGCGGGCGGCGCGGACTCCGCCAACGCCGCACCGGCCGTGGTCAATACGACGCTACGCGTGTTGCGGACCAACAGGGCCGTACCGAGTTCCGTCTCCAATCGGCGCATCCGGGCGCTGAGTGCGGGCTGTGCGATACCGATCCGGGCGGCCGCGCGGGTGAAGTTCAACTCCTGCGCCAGCACCAGGAAGTACCGCAGGCTCACCGTGTCCGGCGCCACGTGCCCTCCCTGCCGATTGATAACGATCCGTTCTGAGGCTATCCCGTACTGGTCTTTCCCTCGGCCGCAGATCAAGCCCTAACCTGCGCGTATGACCATTCAACCGACCGCAGTACCCGTCGCGGGGACCGATCGATCCGAGTGTCAATCCGAAGTCGGACGTGTCCGGCCGAACACTGGAGGTTTCCATGGCTAAGGGCTACTGGGTCAGTGTCTACCCCGCCACTTCCGCCCCTGAGACGCTGGCTGCCTACGACAAGCTGGCCGGTCCGGCTGTCCAGGCCGGGGGCGGGCGCGTCCTGTCCCGCCTCCCGTCCCGTGGCGGTCGAGTCGTCGCCCACGAGGCCGGAATCACGCAACGCGTCGTTCTTATCGAGTTCGACACCTTTGAACAGGCCGTCGCGGCATACGAGAGCGAGGCATACCAGAAGGCGCTGGTGGCCCTCCCCGACGGCGTCGAGCGCGACTTCCGCATCATCGAAGGCATCGACTGACCGGGTGTCACACACTGTCGTTCATGAGCGCCGATCCTATGCCGGGGCCGCGTCCGCGCCTCGTCGTGGCGGAACCAGTCCGAGCAGCGAGGGCAGTACGGCACCTGCGTCCGGCGCTCCCCCTGCCTGGCCTGAGTGATCGTCCGCGCCGTGATGACGGCCGCGCCCACCATGACGGCCAGCAGTAGCGCCGCGAGGGCGAAGGCGGTGCGAGCCAGGACGCCGATGATCACGGTGGCGGCGATCCGGGCGCGCCGTGTGTGCGGAGCGCGGGGCGGCGGTCCTCGTCGCAGGCTGCGAGCCGGTCGCGCGGCCGCCGCCGGACACCTCGGCTCGGCATCCTCACCGATGCCGCCCCCGACCACATTGACTTACCCACCCCATCCCGACCGCCCGCAGCCCGTAAGGCACACCCCGCCCGCTCTGCCTCTGGCCTTACTGCGTTGGAATCGGCGAAGACCTGTCTCGGCCGCCCTGCCTGGGCCTCAGCTGTGTACCGCAGGGCGTATTTGCTACTCCGGCTGTGCTGCTCTTCACAGGGTCAGCCCTGACCGCTTGCCAAGCCGTTCCTCCTCTGAAGGCTCGGGGCTGCCGAAGAAGGACGGCACGGCGATACTGACGATCACGCCGATGGCAATGTGTATGAGAGCCGCAGCAAGTGCGGTCATGGCGGCGCACCCGGCTGCTGTCTGCCGGGTGCGCCCGGTGGCCCTCTTGGTCATTCCATCAGGATCGCGTGTACCCGATCTCGCCGAGCCGTTCAGTGGGTCAGTCGGTTGGTCGAGTGGCCGGATATGGTGCGTGGTCAGCCAGCCAGCTGTTGACCGAACTTGGCGCCCTTCTCAGGGTCGCCGAGCTTCACCGGCGTGAGCGTGTTCGCGTCCGTGGTGGTCAAACCTCCCGTGGAGCCGTAGAGGTTCCACAGGGCGCCCGAGTCGGTGAAGGTGCCGTCCTCGCCGGGGGCCGTGGCGGTCAGGTCGGCGTGGCCGTCCTTGTCGAGGTCGGTGAGGCGCACCTGGCGGCCGAAGTCGTCGCCGCTCTCGGCGAGGCCGGGTACTCCGGCGGTGGTCTGGTTGTAGGCGACGGCGCCCTTGCCGGTCATGCCGCCGTCGGCCTTGGCCGCGCCCTTGAGCAGGACGACCGCACCGGTGCCGGTACTTGCGTCCAGGCTCTCGCCGGGGACGCCGACGGCGACCTCGGCCCTGCCGTCGCCGTCCACGTCGCCCGCGCTGAGTGAGGCGCCGAACGCGTCGTCGTCCTCGCTGGCTCCGGGGACGCCCGCGGTGGCCTGGGTGATGACCTTCCTGCGCGCGTCGGTCGGTCCTGCCGAGCTGCCGTACTGGATGGTGATGCTGCCCGGGTGGGAGTCGATGACCTCGGTGACGCTGCCGATGTCGCGGGTGATCAGATCGCCGTACCCGTCACCGTCGACGTCGCCGACGGTGCCGCTGTAGGCCGTGCCGAGCTTGGTGGAACTGTGGCTGACGCCGCCGCGGCCGCCCTTGAAGAAGCGGGCGTCGTGCGTCATCTCCTCGAAGCCGTGCGTGCTGACGATGTCGTCGACGCCGTCGCCGGTCAGGTCGCCGGTGATGAAGGAGCGGAGGCCGGAGGGCCCGTCGCTCGTGACGACGCTGTCCTTGGACGTGGGCTTGCCGGCGCGAGTGAACGGGCCGTACTCGACGGTCATCCCGGAGACGTCGGGGTCATCGCTCGGCACGTCGTTGACGACCAGGTCGCGCTTGCCGTCGCCGTTGAAGTCGCCCGTGGCGAACTCGGAGTTCTCGTGGGGCAGGAGGGTGTCCGCGCCGGTCAGCCCGGAGGCAGAGCCCCACAGGACGGTCGCCTTGTTGCCGTTGTCGTCGCCGCCGGTCACGAGCAGGTCGGTGTAGCCGTCGGCGTCGAGGTCGGCGGGGGCCATCTGGTAACCGAAGGCGAACGTGCCCTGGAGCTCGCCGGGGACGCCCGGGGTGGCGCGGCTGATGCGCTGGTGGCGCTCGGTGCCGGGCCCGGAGGCGGTGCCGTACACGATGGAGAGGTAGCCCGCGTTCTCGACGCCGTCCACGGTGCCGTGCGGCGCGGCTACGGCGAGGTCGGCGTAGCCGTCGTGGTTGAAGTCGGTGACCGGGGTGCGGGGCGGCTGCGGGGCCGCGGCCGCGGTACCGGCGGTGACGGAGACGGCGAGGGGGGTGGTCAGCGCGGCGACGGCGATGGCGCTGATGAGGGTGCGGCGGGGCACGGGGCCTCCTGTCGGGAACGTCTGGGACGCAGGAGGAGACAGCCCCGTGTGGACGAGGGTTGTATGCCCGCTGGACTCCGTTACGTGATCCGGACGTTTGACGTGCGACGTCTGCTGTTCACTGCACGAAGCGCGCTGCACGAGGTGACCCTGCACCGGCCGCCGCCGAGGCGCTCAAGACACCGGCGGGCGCCGACCGGCGTGTACACGGTCGACGCTCCGCGGGCTGTGGCAGGTCAGAAAGCTCCCCTGTCTTAGCGCGGTCGGGACGCTCAGAACTGCAGCGCCCAGGACCCGATCGTCCCGGTGTCGTTGGCCCAGTTGTCGGTCACGCGCAGCTTCCACGTGCCGTCGGCGGTCTCACTCGAGGCGTCGACGCGGTAGGTGGCCCGGACGTCGTCGGCGCTGTCGTTGCTGTCGTAGTTCTTCAGGAGGTGGACGGTTCCGTCAGGCGCGACGAGTTCGACCTTGAGGTCGCCGCGGTAGGTGTGCCGGATGTCCACGGTCACGGAGAGGTCAGCGGGGGCCTTGCCGGTGACGCCGGTGACGGGGAGGGGCGATTCGACGGTGGCGTTGTCGCGGATCGGGTAGTCGTCGGTGTTCTCGAACTTCTTGCCGGTGGGCGGGGTGCTGCCGTCGCCGCCCGTGTGCAGGAGCTTGTTGGGGGAGCCGGTGCGCGGGTCGGTCACCTTGCCGGAGGTGGCGTCCGCGACCAGCTGGTCGCGGACCTGGGCCGGGGTCCACGTCGGGTGGGCGGCGAGCAGCAGGGCGGCGGCACCCGCGACGTGCGGGGAGGCCATGGAGGTGCCGCTCATCGTCTGCGAGGCGCTGTCACCGGCGTTGGACGAGGAGACGATGCTGTCGCCCGGGGCGAAGATGTCCAGGCAGGAGCCGTAGTTGGAGCCCTGCCCGTTGGACCAGCCGGTGGCGCGGGCGTCCCGGCTGTTGGTGGCGCCCACCGTGATGGCCGACGGGGTGGAGGACGGAGAGTACGAACACGAGTCGGCGTTGTTGTTCCCGGCCGCCACGACCCAGGCCACCCCGGAGGATATGGAGGTGGCCACCGCGTCGTTGACGGACTGGGTCTTGCCGCCGCCGATGCTCATGTTGGCCACCGCAGGCTTGACCGCGTTCTTGGTGACCCAGTCGATCCCGGCGAGGACCGGGGCCCACGTGTCGCCCGACGTGCCCTGGCAGTTCAGCACGCGCACGCCGATCAGCTTGACGCCCTTGGCGACGCCGTACGCGCCGCCGCCGACGGTCCCGGCGACGTGCGTGCCGTGCCCCTGGCAGTCGGAGGCGTTGGAGTCGTCATCGATGAAGTCGTATCCGCTCACCGCGCGGCCCCCGAAGTCGCGGTGGCTCATGCGGATGCCGGTGTCGACGATGTACGCGTTCACGCCCGAGGCGGTCGTGTCGTACGTGTAGCTCTTGTCGACCGGCAGATCACGCTGGTCGACGCGGTCCAGGCCCCAGGAGGGCGGGTTGGTCTGCGTGTCGACCGCGTAGGCGACGGCGTCGGCTTCCACGCGGGCCACCGTCGGGTCGGCGGCCAGTTCCTTGGCCTCGCCTTCCGTCATCCGCACGGCGAAGCCACGCAGAGCGGCGGTGTACGTGTAGCGCAGGCTCCCCTCGTGCTCCTTGGCCAGGGCCTTCGCGGAGGCGGGGACGTCGGCGCGGGCGACCGAGTTCTTGAAGGTGACGATGTACGAGCCGTCGACGGCGCCGGGACGGTCCGCCCCGACGATGCGGCCTTCGCCGCCGCCCGGCGGCACGGGAGCGGCGACGGCGCCGGAGGTCGCGGCAACTCCCGCGAGCAGGGCGGTACTTGCGCCGACGGCGAGTACGCGCCGGACGACGCGAGCGTCGATCTTCATGGGTTCTCCTCGGGTACGGGGTGGGGGCTCTGCACCATGTGGGGGTGCCGGGTGCGCGAGTAACGCCATGCACATGACAGTGCGCCATACGTGCGGTCAGGACGCGGGGATGAATGGGCTGGGGACCGAGACGTACGAGGTGGCGTCGTCGGACGGGGCAGAGCTTCGGTCACGCACAAGCGGCACAGCAATCCGTAGCACTACCCAAAGAGTGGGAGGCGGGGCGTGGTTGTGGTCCGGACCTCTCGTCGTTGGGGGCGACGCACGGTCCGAAGACCGCCCTGGCGGCGGGTGTCGGCATTCCGTAGGTGGTGGACCCCTATTGCGACGTCGTACCAACGACGGGTAGACCACGGTTCAACGAACGCCGTGCACCGACGCGCAGCGCCCTCCTCGCCGAGGGCGGATTGCCCGGGGTGACGGCAGGCGAGAGGCGGAGCCGTGACCCGACGTTCCTTCGATACGGACCGTTCTTTCGATCCGGACCGTTCCCTCGATACGGATCGTTCCCTCGATACGGATTGCTCTTTCCACTCCGGTTGGGACGCGGAGGCAGCTGCCACCGAGAGCGGCGGTTCTGGGGGCGATTCCGTCGGCCGGGACGAGGAGACCCGTCGTCTGCGGGGCGCGCTGCGCGCGGGTCCGGTCGTCGCGGTGGTGCGGGGAGAGTCAGGGACGGGCGTGTCCCGTCTGGTGGACGAGGTCCTCGGTGAGACGGAGTTCGCCGGGTGGACACAGTTGCGCGGGACGTGTCCGGAGCCGAGGGGGGCAGGTGGTGCCGCACCCGGCGGTGCCCACATACCTGCGCCCGGCGAGGCCTACCTTGCCGCAGCCTCGCAGGTGGCCGCGGCGCCCGAAGTCCGGGGCAGCAGTGCACCAGCTCAGCCGCCCCTCTCCCCCGCCGACGGCGTCACGCACCTTCCGGTCTCACGCCTTCCGTCCGTCCCGCCGGGGTCGAGCAGGCGCACCTCCGTCAACACCGCCGCAGAACCACCCGTCGACAATGCCCTCACCTCCGCCCCCATAGCGGACGCCCTCGCCGGGCTGCCGTGCCGTCCCGGCGGTCCGGCATGGTCCCTTCCCGCCGTCGCCGGGATCGTGGGACTCCTCGTACCGGAGTTGGCCGAGCAGCTGCCGGAGCCGCCCGCGGCTGCGGCCGGTCCTGCGTCGTGGCGTGCGTTGTTGCCGCGTGCCGTCGCGGCGTTGCTGGCGGGGCTGGGGGACGCCGTCCTGGTCGTGGAGGACGTCCACCACGCCGATCCCGCCACCCTCACCCTGCTCCACCACCTGATGAGCGCGATGCCGCCCCGGCTGCGGCTGATCGTCACCGAGGACGCCGCGCCCGGCCTGCCGCTCTTCGGGGTCGGCCTGGCGGTGCGGGCCCCGGTGGCGGAGATCGACGTCCGGCCCTGGACGTGCGGGGAGACAGAGGAGTTCGTACGCCGGTGGCTGCACGTCCACCATCCGCAGCACGTCGAGGAGTTGCACGATCTGGTCGTCCTCGTGCACGAGTGGACCGGCGGCCTCCCGGAGGTCGCCGAGGCCCTGTTGCGGGCCACCGAAGACCTGCTGCGCGCTCGGGCGGAGGGCGGCCAACGCGCCCCCTTGGCCGCGGTCGACAGCCGGGAGGTACGGGACATCGGGAGCGCCGGTCTGCCGATGACGGCAGGAGGAGACAGCCGTCCGGGGAGCGACACACCGCACACGCGGACCGACGGCGCCGACAGCACCGACGCCTACGGGACACACCAGGAGCCGACCGCCGTGGACGGCATCGGCATCGGCATCGGCATCGGCATCGGCACGACGGAGACAGCCCCGGCACCCATCGGCTGCGAAAACGCGCTACCGACCGCGGACTCCGTGCTCGCGGCCGTGCGGTCCGTGGGCGTTCCGCCACCGCTCCGGCGCGACTTCGCACTGCGGTACGCCCGCCTCGACGAGGACGCCCTGCGCATCGTCGAGGCGGCGGCGGTGCTCGGCCGCCCCGTGCCGGTCGCCGTGCTCGCCGAAGTGGGCGACGTCGCCCCCGACCGCGCCGCGGCGGCCGTGGAGACGTGCCTGCGGCGGGCCGTGCTGCGGGCCGACGGCCCCCGCCCCGTCTTCCGTCATCCGCTGGACCGCCGCGCCGCGCTGGCGCGCATGCCCGGGCCCCGGCTGGCCCGGTTGAGTCTGCGCGCCGCGCGGGCCCTGCACCGGGGCGGTGACGGTCCGCTGCCGCTGGTCGACCTCGCCCGGCTGTACCGGGCGGCCGGGCGCGTACGCGAGGGGGCACGCTGCCTCGTCGCCGCGGCCGACCGGGCCGCCACAGCTGGCGACTACTCCACCGCGACCAGCCTCTACACGCGCGCCGTCGACGAGGACCCGCGCGCCGACGGCCGCATCCGCACCGCCGCGAAACTCGCGCGCACGGCCCAACTCGCCCGCGCCGACGGGCGCGTGGTCGCCGCGGTACGGCGCGTGCTCGACGAGGACGCCCCGCCGCCCCGGCTGCGCGGCGAGATCCGGCTGCACCTGAGCGTCGTGCTCCGCAACCAGAGCGGCGGGGCACTGGACAGCCTGACCGAGGTGGCCCGTGCCATACCGGACCTTGAGCTGACGGACCCGCAGACCGCCGCCCGCGCCATGGCGGTCGCCGCCATCCCGTCCATCAAGGGCTGGCCCGTCGACCGTCATCTGCACTGGCTGGACCGGTGCGAGGCGCTCGACGGTCAGGTCACGGAGCCGGTCGCCCGCGCCGCCATCGCCGCGAACCGGGCGACCGCGCTGATGCTGCTCGGCGATCCCCGCGCCTGGGCCGCCGCGGACGCGCTGCGCGGTCCGGCCGCGACCGCCATGGAAGCCGCGCACCACGCGCGCGGCTGGACCAATCTGGCGCACGCGGCCACCGCACTCGGGTACGACGCGCGGGCCCGCGAGTTCCTCGCGCGGGCCGCCCACGGCCTCGCCGAGACCAGCAGCCCGTACCTGGAAGGGCTCACGCAGACCGCCCAGTTGGTGCTCGGCTGGCACGAGGGGCGGTGGGACGGGCTGCACGCCGCGGCCGACCGCACCACGCGGCTCTACGCGGAGATACCCGACCTGACCGCCGAGGCCATGCTGGTCCGCGGGCTGACCGGGCTGCACGTCCTCGGCGACGTCCCGCGAGCCCGACGCGACCTGGCGGAGGCGGCCCGGACCACCCGTTACGACACCGGCGTCATCCTCACCGCCGCTGCCGCCGCCACAGCCCGTGTCCATCTGGAGGCGGGACGCCCCGGCCAGGCGTGCGAGGCAGTGGAGGAGACCTTGCACCGTCTGGAGCGCACCGGCGGCTGGGTGTGGGCGGGCGAGGTGGCGCCCACCGCGGTGGAGGCCCTGTGCAGCAGCGGGCAGGGCGGGCGGGCCCGGCGACTCGTCGCCGGGTTCGACGCGGCGACCGGGCGCCTTGACGCGCCCGCGGCCCGCGCCGCGCTGACCATGTGCCGGGCACTGCTCGCCGAGGCCGACGAGCGGCCGGACGAGGCCGTCGGCCTGTGGGAGGACGCGGAGGTCCGGTGGCGCGGGCTCGGTCGGCCCTTCGACGCCGCGCGGGCGGCCGAGGCCCGTGGGCGCTGCCTGCTCGAAGTGCCCGGCGCGGCGCGGGACGTCGCTCTGGCGGCCGGAGTCATCCAGGACGTCGTCGAGGCCTACCGCGAACTGGGCGCGCGCTGGGACGTCGCCCGCTGTCAGCGGTTGCTGCGCCGCCACGACATCGTCACCACCCACCGCCGCGGCCGCCTCGGGTACGGCGACCAGCTCTCGCCCCGCGAACAGGAAGTGGCTCAACTCGTCGTGCAGGGGCGGGCGAACCGGGAGATCGCCGAGAGCCTGGTGCTGTCGACCCGGACCGTCGAGCACCATGTGGCGCGCATCATGCGGAAGTTGAACGTCGCGTCCCGGACCGGCATCGCCCTGGCCGGTCGTACGGGCGATGGCAGCTTTTCGGCCAGAGTCACGCGCGCCCGGGACGTCCCATACGAACCACGGCCACAATGCACCTGAGAACGCCCCCGAGACCGCTCCTGAGAACAACCTGAGAACGCCGCGCTTCCCCGCGCGATGCGGGGCGAACGGCCGGACTCCCCCGGCGACACATGCCCCTGAATCGAAGGAGGGCACTACCCTCATGCAACGGTTCACACGACTCTGTTCCGCGGTGGGACTCGCCGCGGCCGGAGTGCTGGTATCTGTTCCCGCCGCCCAGGCCTCCACGGCGCCGGCCGCGACGGATGTGTCGATCACCGCGTACCAGGACTGCCCCGTCGGCTGGTTCTGCGCCTGGGAGGACGCGGGAGGGTGGGGCCGGATGGCGCGGTTCCAGGTGGGCTCCGACGATCTCCGCGACTTCGATCTGAACGACCAGATCTCCTCGGTGTGGAACAGGACCGGTAAGACGTTCTGCACCTGGCTGAACATCAACCGTGACGGCGCGACGTGGCCGGTGGGGAACTGGCAGGGCAACACCTCTCAGTACAACCGGAACGACAACATCAGTTCGTTGCGGGTCGGTGCGTGCTGATCCACTCCTGGGCCTGTCCGGCCGACGAGCACTTGGTCGGCCGGAGACCAGGGGGACGTGAGAGCCTGCGTCCAGGCTGGCGGCCTCCGCGCGGAGGCGCCGGTCATCGGGTTCGCATGCAGCCGCCGTGCATCAGGTGCCCGGCTTGCGGCCGTAGACGAAGACGTCGTCGCCCTTGCGCAGCGTGCTCCAGTACTTCGCGGCGTCCTTCTTCGTCATGTTGACGCAGCCGTGGGAGCCCGGCGGGGCCCAGACGCTGATGCCGACCGAGTGGAACGCCTGACCGCCGTCGAAGAACTGGCTGTACGGCATCGGCACGTGATAGATGCTCGACACGTGGTCGATGTCGCGCCAGTAGACCTTCTTCAGGCCCGTGCGGGTCTCGTGGCCATTGCGGCCGGTGCGCACCGGAACCGGGCCGTACTTGAGGTTCTTGCCGTCCTGGATCCAGCTGATCTGAAGCGTCAGATCGACACAGGCGATGCGCCCCTTGTTGGTCGGGCACTTGCCCGCCTTGTTGGGGTTGTTGCCCACCGCTTTCTGCTTGTTCATGAGGTTCATGACGCCCCAGGTGACACTGCCCGCGTAACCGGCGTTCGGGGTGATCTGGTGCTTGGTCTGGAAGGCCTGGATGACCTTGCAGTCAGCCGTCGACTGCCTGCCGTCCACCGGGCGGCCGAGGAACTTCTCCACCTGCTTCTGGTACGGACCGGTCTGTGTCGAGCACGTCGCTGCCTGAGCACTGCCAGTGCCGAGCGCCACCGTGAGCGGGGCCACCAACATGGTGATCCCCACGACCGCGGCTCCTCGTCTGCGTATGTCCCCCATCGCTGCCCACTCCTCATTCGTCATTCGTCATTCGTCTACGGGTTGGATCCCACCTGCTAGACGACGCGCCTCCGGGGTTCGTTGTAGGGCTAATCGGCACAGGTGTGTAACAGAGGTCGATTTGGGCTGAAGCCCGCCCGTTGGAGCCCGCCCTCCGATGCCGAATCGGTGACGCCGCCTTATGGCGCGGGCCCGGCCGCGCTCAGGCAGTGCGCCTTGTCAGCCTGCCGATGGGGTGAGGCTGGTGCGGTCGAAGGGGCCACCGTGCGCGGCGGCGTACGTGATGGCGTCGTTGACGGCATCGAGGTCGAACGACCGGACCCGTTCGGGGGCGAGATCCAAAGAGCCCGAGGCAAGGAGCCGGATGATGCCGACGTTGGCTGTACGCGGATACATCCACTGCCCGCGCACGGTGATCGAGTTGCGCATGATCCATGGGTACGGGAGTGCGAGGTCGTCGCCGCCGAGCATGCCGACGCCGCCCATGAGGACGACGCGGCCGTACTCGCGCACGCTCATGGCCGCCGCACGCGAGGCCGAACTGGGTGCGCTCGGCGGGAGCAGGTCGATCACCATGTCGATCGGGCCGTCGGCCGCCGTCGACATCGCCGCGCGGTCGGTTGCCTCGTCTCCGGTGAGCGGGACCGGACGCAGACGCGGGCCGAAGCGGTCGGCGAGGAGGTCGAGCGCGGCCTTGTTGCGGCCGGGGGCGACCACCCGGCCCGCACCCATCGCGAGCGCGACGGCGACAGCGCTGCTGCCGAGGTTGCCGGTGGCTCCACTGACGAGCAACGTCTCGCCCGCTGCGAGTCCGCCTGCCAGCAGCCCGCCGTAGGAGATGGTGTGCACGGTGAGCGCGGCCCAGCGGGCCGGATCGTCCCCGGCCGCGGCGGGCAGCGGGAAGACGTTCTCCGTCGGGACCCGCATGAGCTCGGCGAACGCGCCGTCGTGCAGGTACTCGGCGAGCCGCGCGCCGCCCTCGCCCCGCGAGCTCCAGCCCTGGAGCGTGATGTCGGGCGTCAGGGCGTCGTCCCGCGAGCGCACCGTCGAGTCGCACCACACCAGGTCGCCGACGCGCAGCCGGGTGGCGTCCGGGCCGACGTGGAGGATCCGTCCCACTCCGCCGACACCGGGTACGACAGGAGGGACAAGGGGGTACTTCCGCTGGCCGCCGAAGACTTCGGCCGCGTAGGGCGCCACGCCTGCGGCGAGGATCTCCACCACCACCTCACCGCCCCCGGCCTCGGGGTCGGGGACCTCCCGCACCGTGAGCGGGGCGCCGAACCGCGTCAGAACTGCTGCTCGCACGTGATGACCTCCGTGTTCGTCCGTGCTCTTCCGTGCTCGTGGGATCGACATTAGGAGCGGGACGGGTATGCGGGAAGCGATGATCTCGCATGTGTGGTATGCGTATGACGCATGGACGTATCCAGTACGGGACTGCGGGTCCTGCGGCAGATCTCTGAGTCAGGCAGCTTCACCGCGGCAGCCGCCCGGCTCGGCTACACGCAGTCGGCCGTCTCACGCCAGGCCGCCGCCCTCGAGCACAGCGCAGGCACCACCCTGTTCGAACGCCGCCCGGACGGGGTACGGCTCACGCCCGCAGGCTTGACCCTGCTGCGGCACGCCCACACGGTCCTCGCCTCGCTCGCGGCGGCGGAGCGTGAGCTCATCGGCACCGCCCCGCGGACCGAACTGGTGCGGCTCGGGATGGTCCTGAGCGCGGGCTCGACGATCGTGCCCGCCGCACTCGCACACCTCGCGGAGGCCGACCCGCAGATCACGGTCACCACCCGCGAGGGCACCACGCCCACCCTGATCCGGGCCTTGCGCGCGGGCTCGCTCGACCTCGCCGTGCTGACGTCCCGACCACCCCACCGGCCCTTCGACGGCGACTCGCCGCGCCTGCACGTCGAGACCGTCGCGGACACCGAACTGGCCGTGGCGGTGCCATCGACCGGAGAGTTCGCCGGACGCGCCACGGTGCACGTCGACGAACTGGTCGACGCCGCATGGATCGCCGCCCCGTCATCGAGCTCCGAGCCGCTGCTCGGCGTCTGGCCCGGCCTGCCCGGACGGCCGCGCGTCGTCCACTCCGCGCGCGACTGGCTGACGAAGCTCCACCTGGTTGCCGGGGGCTTCGGCGTGACCACTGTGCCGTCCCGGTTCTCACCGGTGCTGCCGCCCGGGGTGAGCCTGCTGCGCGTCGACGGCGCACCTCCCGAGATCCGCCGGGTGCTCGTGGCACGCCTCTCCGGCCACCCCGCCCCGTCGATCACGGCCGTCACGCGAGCGATCACTTCGACCGTCTGAACCGCGTCCACAGCACGGGCAGCATGGCGTGGGCGACCTGGCGGTAGGTGACTTTCGCGGCGGTCACCCAGACCATCAGCGGCAGGCCGAGGCTGGCGGTGATGACGTGCAGGCGCCTTCCGTTGGCCTTCTTCCCGCCGTCAAAGCCCCGTGAGACGGCGGACATCGAGGCGGTTGCCTTCACCGACTACCAGTCGATGATTCCCGCACTCGGCTCACGATCGCGGCCCTGCGCGGTGCGAACTCTAAGGCGTAGAACCGGTCCCACGCCGGAGGATCGGCGGGCATCGCACGCCACTTGATGCCGTTGTCGGTGACGTAGAAGACCGCATCAGGCATCTACCGATGGCGGTAGCCCTCCGACTGCCCCCGCCCCTCCATCCAGGCCGGGACCCGGTCCGGCCGGTCGGCTGCGTTCCCGAACCGGTGAGCGAGGCAATCGCGGGAGGAACGCACCGAGTTGAAGACAACCCGCGACGCGACGTAGAACTTCGACAACAGGACCTCCGGGGCAGACGAGTTGGCTTCACAACGCTCGTGCTGCACCGGAGGCCCTGCCTTCATGCGCCCAACCGGACGAAATCAACGGGCCAGGCAACCTGCTCGACCACCACCGCCCTCACGATCGACAGGGCTACGGGTGCCGTGCAGGTTCGCCAGTGATCGCCCACGACCGCCACTGTTGGTGTCAGCCGGTGATGTCAGCGGGCACTGGAGGCGGCCCGGGCAACCGGGTGGAAGTTGATCCGTTCGCGCACCACGGGGAAACCGGCTTTGGTGAAGTTCGCGGCCATGGGGAAGTTGCCCCGGTCCGTGGCGCCGGTCACGACCTCCGCGCCCTGTTCCACCAGGAAGTGGGTGCACTCGGCGAGGAGGTCGTAGGCATAACCATGGCCGCGATGCTCCGGCAGGACACCGATGAAACCGACGGTCGGTCCGGAGGAGTTGTGCGCCGGGATGTGGACGCCTGCCAGTTCGCCGTCCGGGGTGCGGGCGAGCTGCCACCATTCCCGCGGGGACGGGCACCAGTGGAAGAATTCCAGTTCTTCCCGCGCGGCCTGGTCGAGGCCGCCCTCCTCGATTGCCTTCAGCGCATGGGCGTCCAGCGTGACCGCGTGGATGCGGCGCAGCGCGTCGAAGAAGACCGCGTCGTCGGGCTCGGGGCCGAAGACAAGGCGCCCGGGCCGCTCGGGCAGCCCGCGTTCCGGGGTCCAGCGGTACAGGAAGCGTTCCACCAGGAGCTCGTAGTCGGCGGCCCGGGCGGCGGCGAAGCGCGTCTCGGCGGCCGCGGCCAGGGCGGGGTGCTCGCGCCAGTCGCCGGGCAGGTTGATCTCGAGTTCGACCCGCCACGGGGCGGAGCGCAGGAGTTCGGCCCCCGCGTCGACCTCGCCCTCGGCGACGTCGAACCAGTTGAGGTTGATGGGTTCCTCGTCATCGGGGCCGCCCCACCAGGCACCGCGGGCGACGACGGTGCCGTCGCGCAGGGCCACTCGCTTCCAGTGGGGGCGGTGCGTGGTCCGCTGGTGCGCGGCACGGGCGTTCAATGGGTCGGGGTGTGCGTCGAACAGATGGGCGTCGCTCTCGTCGAGCACGCGGATGACCGTATCGGTCATGGGTTCCTCCGGGATGCGTAAGGCAGGAGCGCTCCCGGTCGGATCAGAGGTGCCACACCGGGGTAGCGGGGAGGGAGCGCTGGATGGTTGAGAACTGCACGGCACTCGCCTCCTTCCGTTCGTCTCACGCGGCGTGGTCCGGGGCCAGACGCTACTTGAGCACCGCCGCGTCCGTCCACGGAATTTCCGAACCGTGCCGACGAAGCCCCTGGCCGCCTCTCCTATGTCCGATATGTCTGAGCCACGCGCGGACTGCCGGGGGCTACGGATCCGCAGGACATGGACGTCAAGTGCAGCGGTTCCCTCCGTCTGGCGGAGGTATCGCGGCCGGTTGGTGCGGTACTTGCGGACGGCGTTGCGCACGATGGAGCGGCGACGGTGAACGTGGTTCGGAAGCCCAGGCCGTTGGGGTCGGGCTCGCGGCCGGTGCGCTGGCGTGCCCAGCGCCTGACGCTTCGCCAGGCACTGACGGACAGCGGGTAGTCGAACTGGATCAGGATGTCGGTCCGCCTCCACACGACGTCGGCGAGCTTGGAGTAGTTGGCCTCCACGATCCACGTCGGGCCGTGCCTGACGCGGGCAGCCGCGGTCCGGAACTCCTGCAGAAGCAGCGGCGCGCTGTCAGTGAACAGGAGGGAGTCCAAGCTGATGGCCTCGATGGCAGTACGGGCGGCGAGCTCCCGGGCCAAGGTGGTCTTGCCGGTGCCGGGGAGACCGAAAACGGCGATCTTCTTCACGAGCGTCCGCCGGCCGTGTTGCGGACGGGCCCCCGGCATCTCGCTGTGCCCATGCCGCGGAGTTCTGGGTGCGGGGGTTCAAGAGCAGCAGGACGGTGGGCCAGGGCACTCCCGCGTGGTCCGAGAGTTGACCGACCGGATCACCGGATCACGTGACGGCGGGGCGGTCACGGGCCCGGCGTGAGGAGAGAGACGACCTCCTCGGCACAGTGAGCCGGTGTCTCCAGGCGCGCCCACGACCCGTCCCGGAAGAGGATCGTGAAGTCCGACTCGGCCATACTGAAACGCTTGACCTCCGCCCCCGCGATCTCCTTCAACGGCATCGACCACAGCACGGCCTCAGACCCCGGGACCTTCCCGCCGCCGCCCCACTCGATGAACCGATTGCCCCGTGCGGTGTCTTCGTACGAGGTGATGCGCACGAGCCCGTCGGCCGCGTCCACCTCCAGCTCGGTCACCACGCGCATGGGCCGCCGGGAGGGATCGAGCTGCCAGGGCAGCGTGCGCGCGGCCTCACCCGTACCCGCCCACATGACGGGAAAGTCGTCGACCTCGTTCGCCCGGTCTTCCAACGGTCCGCGCTTGTCGGGCGCCGAATAGCCGCCCAGAGCGTCGGCGAGGATGTGCAGCGGCAGCATCAGGAGCGCGGTGACGACGTTGAGGACATGCCGTCCCACCTTGCCGAGGAACCCGCGGACCTTGAACGGCTTGCCAACGGGCCAGCCGGGCAGGTCGGCCTCTATATCATTGCGGTCCCGGTCGCGGAAGGATCGCCGTTTCTGCACCGACGCGGCCGTACCGCTGGCGAACTCGACCTTGTAGCGCTCCGGTTCCTTCCCCTGGGGGTCGTCCACGTCGGCACTCTCCTGTACGGCTTGTCACAACGAACGTGCGGGTGTCATCGAGATCCACGACTGTGGGCAGGCCGTCTGCGGACAGGAGCGGCAACGGGCCGGCCGACCGAGGCGGCCCTACCTCATGCCCGTGGGACCACCCAGCAAGCAACCCACCTGCAGTGTCAGCTGACGATCTGGTCGCCATCCGGCACGTCCTCGACCGTGACCGTGCCGCGGGGCTGGCCGAGCCCCTGCGACACCGACCGGGCGATCCCGTCCAGGTCCTGGCCGGTCGGGACCGGTGGCTGCTCGCCGTCGCCGTAGCTCTCGATCGCCTTCACGAAGTAGCTGGGGTGCCAGGCGCCCACTGCCCCTCTGACCTCGACCGCGGCCACGGGGCGGTCACCGACGCGGCCCTTGAGCGCGGCCAGGATCTGGTCCGAACGCAGTTCACCCGGTACTTGGAACAGGCTGGCGTGCGCCCCGACAAGGCCGCCGTCCTTCAGGCGCACGGTCACCGTGAGGCAGCTGGTGACGCTGGGATACGTGAGCACACCGCCCTTCGCCACCTCCTTGACCTGGCCTTCCGTGATCGTCGCCCGGTCGGGGGCCACGAGCGGGTTCGCGCTGCGCGGCTCCGCTCCGGCGTGCTCCTGGGTCCGAATCTGGGGCTGGGCTTGCGTATCGGCTTGGGCCACGGTGCCGGAGCCGAGTTGCAGGGCCAGGAGTGCCACCGGTAGGGCCACGGCGCATACCGCGGCGCCCCTGCCCGTTCGCCGACCTGTCGTCGTGGCGGCTCGGCGCGCGGCGTGGTCGAGGGGGTGGTGCGGTGTCACGGCTTCTCCAGGGGTGTGGCTACGACGGCTCGTCGGCGGCATTCGCGGTCGCCGACTGTTCGATCACTGTACTCAGCAGTCATGACGCGGAAGTCCGTCCGCCTGAATGGAGCAACTGACCGATTTGATCACCGCACGGTCGGGTAGCAGGGCGTCATGGTCACCGACAGCGCCGTTTCCCCGGGGGGCTACGTGCCGCCCGCCGTCGACGTCCGAGCTCTCGCCGAGCTGCTGGACGGCGAGTACTCCGAGGTCCGCACTCTGGTGCGGGCCAATCTGGCGACGTACGCGGGCGTTCTGGACGAAGCGGAACAGCTCGGGTTCGACGAGTTCCGTGAGCGCGTGCGGGACGTCGTCGTCGAGTTGGCGGCGACGGGGCAGACCGGCATGGGCTTCCCGAAGAAGTACGGCGGGGGCGGTGACGTCGGCGCGTCGATCGCCGCGTTCGAGACGCTCGCCTTCGGTGATCTCTCGGTGCTGGTGAAGGTCGGCGTGCAGTTCGGGCTCTTCGGCGGCGCGATCCTGCAGCTCGGCACGGAGCGCCACCACGAGGCGTATCTGCCGCGTCTGATCACCGGGGAGCTGATGGGCTGCTTCGCGATGACCGAGACCGGGCACGGCTCCAACGTCCAGGCCCTCGGCACCGTGGCCAGGTACGACGCCGACAGCGGGCAGTTCGTCATCACCACCCATGGCGACGCGGCGCGCAAGGACTACATCGGCAACGCGGCCCGCCACGCCGAGCTGGCGGTCGTCTTCGCCCAGCTGGAGGTGGGCGGGGAGCACAAGGGCGTGCACGCTTTCGTCGTGCCGGTCCGCGTGGACGGTGCGGTGGCCCCCGGCGTCCGGATCGAGGACGACGGTCGCAAGATGGGTCTCAACGGCGTCGACAACGGCCGGATCTGGTTCGACGGCGTGCGCGTGCCCCGCGAGGCGCTGCTCAACCGGTTCGCCGACGTGACCCCGGAAGGGGTCTACCAGAGCCCGATCGACAACCCCGACCGCCGCTTCTTCACCATGCTCGGCACGCTGGTCCAGGGGCGGGTGAGCGTCGCGGGCGGCGCCATCAACGCGAGCAAGGTCGCTCTGACGATCGCCACCAAGTACGCCAACCGCCGCCGACAGTTCGAGGCGGCATCGGACGGCGAGGAGCAGGTGCTCCTCGACTACGGCATGCACCAGCGCCGTCTGCTGCCGCTCATCGCACGCACGTACGCGCTGCACTTCGCCCAGGACGTCGTGCGCACGCAGCTGCACGAGGTGTTCTCGGGCCTCGACGACGACGAGCGCGCACGGCGCGAACTGGAGGCACGGGCCGCGGGCACCAAGGCCCTCGGCACCTGGCACGCCACGCGCACGATCCAGGAGTGCCGCGAGGCGTGCGGAGGCGCCGGTTATCTCGCCGTCAACCGGTTCGCCGCCCTGAAGGCCGACAGCGACGTCTTCTCGACGTTCGAGGGCGACAACCACGTGCTGCTGCAGATGGTGGCGAAGGGGCTGCTGACGCACTATGCCAGCGAGTTCGAGAACATGGACCAGCTCGGCATGGTCCGGTACGTCACGGGCCTCGCCGTCGACACGGTCATCGAGAAGACCTCCGCCCACAAGCTGCTCGAACGGGTACGCGACCTGCTGCCCGGGGGCGACGAGTGGGACCAGGAAGCGGGCCTCTTCGACTCGGAGTACCAGCTCGCCATGCTCCGCTTCCGTGAGGAGCACATGCTCGCCGGTCTGGCGCGTCGGCTCAAGCGCGGGGTGGACCAGGGGAAGCATCCGGGCGTCGTCTTCTCGCAGGTGCAGGACCACGTCATCGCGGTGGCCCACGCGCACGTCGAGCGACTGGTGCTCGAAGCGTTCGTCGACAAGGTGCGGCAGCTGCCCGACGGGAGCGGCGACGGCGGCAGCGAAGGGGAGAACGGCGGGGAGAACAAGGCCGCGCTGGCCCTGCTGTGTGACCTTTTCGCCCTCTCCACCATCGAGGCGGACCGCGCCTGGTTCATGGAGCACGGACGGCTGACGGTCCAGCGCTCCAAGGCGATCCACCGCGAGGTGAACGACCTGTGCCGGAGGGTCCGGCCGATCGCGGACGACCTCGTCGACGCCTGGAACGTCCCGCCGCAGATGCTCCGCTCCCCCGACCTCCTGAGGTGACCGCGCAGTACGGCCGCGCCTCCGACATCGTTGTCGGAGGCGCGGCTTGTACGCGGGTTGAGCGCTCTACGGGATGTGCCGTGCCGTCGCCCTACCGCGTGTAGACAGCGTCACTGCCGTACAGCTCCCTCGTGAACGCGGAGACGTCCGCACTGCGATCGTTGCCGTCGAGGTTGTACGTCAGATAGACGCCGTACCCCTCGCTCACCGTGCGCCGGGCAAGGCTCGCGACCGTGCTCTGCGAGGTCCCGCCGATCTCGACGGCCGCGGGCGACAGCTTCGACTTGGGCAGGGAGATGCCGGGAACCTGCCAGGTGCCGTAGTACGGGTTCCAGGCGTAGTTGAACTTGGACGAGATGTCGACGCCGCCGTAGGACAGGCGCGACGCGGCCGGTCCGATGTTGTAGAGGCTGACGATCTTGTCCGGCATGTTCGCGCGCAACGCCGTCACCAGGTGTACGAACGAGCTCGCGTTGGGCTGGCCGGTGCCGTTGTTGCCGTACTCGGCGTACTCGTCGTCGAAGTCGATGCCGTCGAGGCGGTACTTGCTCACGGTGTCCGACAGCTGCTTCGCGAACGTCGAAGCCGCCTGCTGCGACGGGAAGTTGGCGAACCCGGCGCCCTGGTGGTTGCCGAGCACCGAGAGGACGACCTTGATGCCCTTGTCCTGCAGCGGCCGTATCTCGGTGGCGGCGTTGTCGAGGACCCGCTGCACGTTCTCGTTGAAGTGCAGGTACGCCGCCTTCTTGCTCGTGTCGTAGTTGATGTTCGCCGCGAAGATCACGGCGACGTCGAAGGCGTTGCCGCCGCCGTTGGCGAGGCTGTACTTGCCGACGTTCAGCATGCTGTTGTTGTTCACCTCGACGTACGCCACCGAGGTCGGCCCCTGTTTCTTGGGCGCCGGGGCAGGCGAGGGAGCCGCCGCCGCATCGGTCGTGGCGGTCATGGCGGTCGTACCGAGGGTGAGGGCCGCGACGGCCGAGAGCGCGAGTGCGGCGGTCCGCACTCTGCTCCGTGCCTTGCTCCGTGCCAGAGTGAACATCGTTGATCGGTCTCCCATCACGTGGGGCGGCGCCCGACCTGTTCGAAACGCCGTGTGAGCCCTCCGAGTTTTCCGCTCATGTGACCGAATTTGAAGATTCATGCGCGATTTCTTCACGACTCCCACGCACCTTGCGTCTCGGGCTCCCCCCAGGGCACCTGGGTCCAACCTCAGCATCAGCGGCCGATGGCGGTCTCGTGTTCCAGGTGCGACAGCTTGTCGGGGTTGCGGACGTGGTAGGCGCCGGTGACGTAGCCGTTCTCGAGGCGCACGGCCAGGACGCCGTCGACCTCGCCGTCGACCCGGACGAGGAGGGCCGGGCCGCCGTTGATCTGTACCGGTTCGAGCGTCCGTGCGGCCCCACGTTTCCACCAGCCCGCGGCCAACAGGCGGGCGACGTTGTCCGCGCCCACGATGGGCCGCAGCAAGGCGTGTCGGACTCCGCCGCCGTCGCTGAGGGCAACGACGTCGGGTGCGAGGATGTCGAGCAGGCTCTGCAGTTCACCGGTTTCGACGGCTTGCTGGAAGGCGTGGAGCGCAGCCCTGGTCTGGGCCGGGGACGCGGTGCCGCGTGGTCGGCGCGCGGCGACGTGTACCCGTGCCCGATAGGCGAGTTGGCGAACCGCCGCCGGGCTTCTGTCGACCGCATCGGCGATCTCGTCGTACGACAGGTCGAACACCTCGCGGAGTACGAACACCGCACGCTCGACCGGCGCGAGCGTCTCCAGTACCAGCAGCATCGCCATGGAGACGCTGTCGGCCAGGGCGATGTCCTCCGCGACGTCGGGCGCGGTCAGCAGCGGCTCGGGCAGCCATGATCCTACGTAGGACTCCTTGCGCCGACCCAGCGCGCGTACCCGGTCCAGGGCCTGCCGGGTGGAGATCTGTACCAGGTACGCGCGCTTCTTGCGTACGATCGCCTGATCGACGACTGCCCACCGCAGCCAGGTCTCCTGCAGCACGTCTTCGGCATCGGCGGCCGAACCGAGGATCTCGTAGGCGACGGTGAACAGCAGGTCTCTGTGGGCCAGGAACACCTCGGTGGCGTCGTCCTGCGCCTCCACCCGAGCAACGCGATCCAGCGGCTCGTGGGTGTCCGTGATCCGTCCGCTGCGCTCACTCATACCCGACTCCCGCCTGTTCGCTTCCCCGTCTTGCCCGGCCCTGGTCCGTGCACAGGACGTCTGACGGCGATGGTGCGTAACACCCACGACGCATGGCCTACGTCACACGGTCGTGACCGTTACGAGTGATGAGGCACCGACGTCTCGTGTGCATCAGGACGCCACGCGTACGCACCGCAAGTTCCGTACGCCGTCGTATCACTCAGACATCATCTCCGGCGTCCGAGAAGGGTAGGGAACATGAGCATCAGGAAATTCGCCGTGGCAGGGGCAACCGGACGGCTGGGACGCCACGTCGTGGACGTCCTCACGGAACGGGGGCAGCACGTGGTGCCCATGTCCCGCGCCAGCGGTGTGGACGTGATCACTGGTGAGGGCCTGGCCGACGCGCTCATCGGTGTCGACGTCATCATCGACGTCGCGTCGTGGCACGCCTCCGACCAGGAGGCCGCCACGAGGTTCTTCCGGACCGCCACCGGCAACCTGCACGAAGCCGGTCGGCGTGCGGAAGTCGACCGGATCGTCGCCGTGTCGATCATCGGCACGGACAAGGCCACCGCCGGTTTCGTCGCCGCCCAGCAGACGCACGAGGAAGCCCACCTGTCCGGCCCGCTGCCCGCCCGCATCCTGCGGGCCGCGCAGTTCCACGAGTTCGTCGGCCAGCTCCTGGACTGGCGGCAGGGCGACGTCGCCCACGTCCCGGCCCTGCCCACCCAGCTCGTGGCTTGCCGCACCGTGGCCGAGACACTGGTCGACCTGGCCGCCGACCCCGCCGCCGCGCGGCCCGGTCCCGGAGTGCCGGTCCCCGAGATCGCCGGGCCCCGCAAGGAAATCATGTCCGAGGCGGCGGAACTTCTCGGCGCCCGCCGAGGCATCAAGGTGGTCGGGGTCGACGGCTCCGGCATGCCCGACGCCGAGATCGCGGCAGCGGGGGGATTCCTGCCCAGCTCACACGCCAAGCTCGCCGGTCCCACGTTCCGGGAATGGCTGGACACCCAGTTCTGATCCGACCGAGCGGGGCGGACACGTCCGGTCCGGGTCAGGCAGGCTCCCCCTCGCTCTCGAACGTCCGCAGCAGATCCGCCGCGACACTCACCGCGATCGTCGCGGGCTCCTTGCCCGTGATGTCGGTCAGTCCGATCGGGGTCTGGATCCGGTCGATGGCGGCGTCGTCGTGTCCGCCCTCGGTGGCGAGGCGCTTGCGGAACCGTGCCCACTTGGCCGCCGACCCGATCAGCCCGACGGAGCCGAGGTCGGTGGTGCGCAAGGCGGCGTCGCAGAGGGCCGCGTCCTCGGCGTGGTCGTGGGTCATGATCAGGATGTGGGTGCCGCGCGGCAGGTCTTCGAGGATCTCCTCGGGCAGCAGGGGCGTGTGATGCACGTGAAGCTGCGCCACCGAGTCCGAGAGTGCGTCGAGCCGCTCGTCGGTGAGCATGTCCGAGCGGCTGTCGATCAGGTGCAGGTCGAGATCCTGGCGGGCCAGGATGCGCGCCAGTTCCAGCCCGACGTGTCCCACGCCGAAGATCGCCACCGCCCGTACCACCGGCAGTGGTTCGAGCAGGACCGAGACCGTGCCGCCGCAGCACTGCACGCCGTGCTGGTTGGTCACTTTGTCGTTCAGGGCGAAATCCATCAGTTCCGGCTCCGCCTTGGCCGCGGTGAGCATCTCTCGTGCGCGGTCGATGGCGACGGCCTCCACGTTGCCGCCGCCGATCGAGCCCCATGCCTCGCTGTGTCCGACGACGAGCTTGGCTCCGGCGTCGCGCGGGGCATGGCCGCGCACGGTCGCGACGGTCACCAGCACGCCGGACTCCCGGCGTGCCCGCAACCGCGCGACCGCGGCGATCCACGTCATGTCAGGCACCGTTGAACGCGGCCGTGTCGGCCCGTTCCCGGTCCTTGGTGGCCGGTGCAGGCACGAGCTGACTGTCGGCCGACGGCTCGCCGATCGCGTGGCCGTTCTGGTCGCGGCTGGCCTCGCCGGGGCGGCCCTGCTGGGGAGCGCCGCCCCGGCGTGCCTCCTCGATCGCCCAGAACACCGCTTCCGGCGTCGCCGGTGAGGCCAGCTCGACGCTGATGCCGCTCGGGCCGAACGCCGCGGCCGCCTGCCGCAGTGCCTCACGCACCGAGAACGCCAGCATCAGTGGCGGCTCGCCCACCGCCTTGGAGCCGTAGACCGCGCCCTCCTCGGTGGCGCGCTCGAGCAGCGTGACGTTGAACTCCTCCGGCATCTCGGAGAAGCTCGGCAGCTTGTACGTGCTCGCCGCCTGGGTCTGCAGCCTGCCGCGGTGGGGGCCGTCACTGGTGTCCCAGCGCAGGTCCTCCAGCGTCAGCCAGCCCGCGCCCTGGACGAAGCCGCCCTCGACCTGACCGATGTCGATCATCGGGGAGAGGCTGTCGCCGACGTCGTGCACGATGTCCACGCGACGGATCCGGTAGGCGCCGGTGAAGCCGTCGACCTCCACCTCGGTCGCGGCGGCTCCGTGCGCGAAGTACTTGAACGGCGAGCCCCGGAACGACTTCGCGTCCCAGTGCAGGCCCTCGGTCCGGTAGAAGCCCGCCGCCGACAGCTGGACCCGCTGGAAGTACGCGGTGCGCACCAGGTCGTCCCAGGCCACCTCCTTGTCGCTGCCCAGGGAGCGTGCGACGCCCTCGACGATGCGTACGTCCGACGCGTTCGCGCCCAGCTGGGTGGCGGCCACCTGGAGCAGACGCTCGCGCAGTTGCTCGCAGGCGTTCTTGATCGCCCCGCCGTTGAGGTCGGCGCCTGCGCTTGCGGCGGTGGCGGAGGTGTTGGGCACCTTGTCGGTACGCGTCGGGGCGAGGCGTACCTTCCGCAGCGGGATGCCGAGGGTGGTCGCGGCCACCTGCATCATCTTGGTGTGCAGGCCCTGGCCCATCTCGGTGCCGCCGTGGTTGATCAGGACCGAGCCGTCCTTGTAGATCAGCACCAGCGCGCCGCCCTGGTTGAAGGCGGTGAGGTTGAACGAGATGCCGAACTTGATGCCGGTGATCGCGACGGCCCGCTTGTTGTGCGGGTGCGCGGCGTTGAACGCGGCGATCTCGCGCTTGCGGTCGGCGACACCGGCGTCCTTCTGCACCTGCCGCCAGACCGTGGCGATCCGCTCGGCCTGTGTGACGGGCTGTCCGTAGGGCGTCGTCTGGCCCTGTCCGGGCTGGTAGAAGTTGCGTTCCCGCAGCTCCATGGGGTCCAGGCCGAGCATCGGTGCGCAGCGGCCCAGGATGTCCTCGATCACCAGCATGCCCTGGGGGCCGCCGAAGCCGCGGAAGGCGGTGTTGGAGACGGTGTTGGTCCTGGCGATGAGGCCCGCCACGCGTGCGTTGGGGATCCAGTAGGTGTTGTCGATGTGGCACAGCGCGCGGGCGAGGACGGGTTCGGAGAGGTCCAGGCTCCAGCCGCCGTCCGCGACGAGGGTGGCGTCCAGGGCCTGGATACGTCCCTCCGCGTCGAAGCCGATCTTCCATGTGGCGTGGAATCCGTGCCGTTTGCCGGACATGGTCAGGTCCTGGGTCCGGTTGAGCCGGAAGCGGACCGGGCGGCCGGTGAGCTTGGCTCCGAGCGCGGCGATGGCCGCGAACCCGTGCGGCTGCATTTCCTTGCCGCCGAAGCCGCCGCCCATGCGCAGGCACTGCACGGTCACTTCGTGGGCGGGGACACCGAGCACGTGCGAGACGATCTCCTGCGTCTCCGAGGGGTGCTGGGTGCTGCTCTGGATGAACACCTGCCCGTTCTCGTCGATCTGGGCCAGCGCCGCATGGGTCTCGAGGTAGAAGTGCTCCTGCCCGGCGAACTGGAACTCGCCGCTGAGTACGTGTGCGGAGTCGGCGAAGCCCGCGTCGATGTCGCCGGTCTCCATCAGGGGCCGGGCACCGTGGTAACTGTCGGCCTCGATGGCTTCCTGGAGTGTGACCAGGGAGGGCAGTTCGTCCAGGTCCACGTGGACGGCCGCCGCGCCGAGACGGGCTGCTTCCAGGGTCTCGGCCAGCACCCAGGCGACCGCGTGGCCGTGGAACATGACCTCGTCGGGGAAGAGCGGCTCGTCGTGCTTCATGCCCGCGTCGTTGACGCCGGGCACGTCGGCGCCGGTCAGCACGCGGATCACGCCGGGCACGGCGAGCGCGGGTGCGGTGTGCAGCGCGGTGATCCTGCCGCGGGCCTTCATGACCTGGACCGGGTACGCGTGCAGGACGTCCTTGGTGCGCTGGACCAGGTCGTCGGTGTAGAGGGCGGTGCCGGTGACGTGCTGGACGGCGCTCTCGTGCGGCATGGAGACGCCGACCACGGGCTTTTCGGGACGCTCGGACAGATGACTCATGACGACACCGCCTCGGTGGTTTGTGCGTGCAGCTTGAGCAGGCTCTGGCCGAGCATCGCGGAGCGGTAGAGGGCGCTGGCGCGATGATCGCTCATCGGGGTGCCCTCCCCGCGCAGCACTCGGGCCGCGGCCTCGACGGTCTCGGCCGACCACGGCTTGCCCTCGAGGGCGGCCTCGGTGGCGAGGGAGCGGATGGGGGTTGCGGCCACGCCGCCCAGACCGATGCGGGCCCTGCGTACGATCCCGTCCTCGACGTCGAGCGCGAAGGCGACCGCCACGCTGGAGATGTCGTCGAAACGCCGCTTGGCGATCTTGTGGAACGCCGTGACCGGCGACAGCGGCAGCGGGATGCGGACCGCCCGGATCAGCTCACCGGGGCGGCGGACGCTCTGCCGGTATCCGGTGAAGTACTCCGCGAGCGGGACCACGCGCTCGCCGTCGGCGTCGGCGAGCACCAGCGACGCGTCGAGCGCGAGCAGCACCGGCGGGCTGTCGCCGATGGGCGAGCCGGTGCCCAGGTTGCCGCCGAGGGTGGCGCCGTTGCGGATGAGCCGGGATGCGAACTGCGGGAAGAGCTCGGCGAGCAGCGGGACGTCTCCGTCCAGGCGGCGCTCGATCTCCGTGAGCGTCAGCGCCGCCCCGATCTCGACGTGGTCGGACTCGACGCGCAGCTCCCGCAGTTCGGGCAGCCGGTCGACGGCGACCACGCAATCGGCCCGGCGGGAGCGGATGTTGACTTCGACGCCCCAGTCGGTGGAACCGGCGACCACGACGGCGTCGGGCCGCTCACGCAGCAGCTGCAACGTTTCGTGCAGGGTGTTCTTCCGCAGGAACGTACAGCCGTCCTGGGTGTACTCCGTGGTGACGGGTACGGGCGGATCCTGCTCGCGGCGCGCGGCCAGCGGGTCGTCCTCGGTGGGCGCGCCGACGGCGAACGCGGCGTCGCGGATGGGGCGGTAGCCGGTGCAGCGGCACAGGTTTCCGCTCAGCGCGTGCAGGTCGAAGCCGTTCGGCCCGTGCTCGGGGTCAGCACTCGCGTCCGCCTCCGCACTGTGGCCGGTGGCCGCGCCACCGCCCGCTTCCGTACCGGTTCCGGCGTGCTCGCAGCGGCCCGGACGGTAGTACTCCGCGGCCATGCTGCAGACGAATCCCGGTGTGCAGTAGCCGCATTGGGAGCCGCCCCGGACCGCCATCTCCTCTTGCACGGGGTGCAGGGCGGGCATGGCGCCGGGTTCACCGGCCGTGGCGAGCCCTTCGGAGGTGATGATCTCCTGGCCGTCGAGTGCGGCGGCCGGGACCAGGCAGGCGTTGACCGCGACCCAGTCGGTGGGTTTGTGCACGCCGGGCTTGGCCACCATGACCGAGCAGGCCCCGCACTCACCCTCGGCACAGCCCTCCTTGGTGCCGGTGAGGCCGCGCTCGCGCAGGAAGTCCAGCGCTGTGGTGTGGGGTGTGGCGGGCGAGAGCGGCACCTCTTTCCCGTTGACCGTGATCCGTGCCTCTGCCCCGCCGGGCAGCGTTTCCGGTGCGTGATCGGTCGATGTCATGTTCGCCAATTTCAGGCAGCTTTCTGTGTTCAGACGCGCCTCGCGAGAGAAGCGGGCGCGGGAGGGCACGGGACAGCGACGTGCCGGAAAGTGGTGGGAAGAAAACCGGAAAGTGCCGCAGAGCGGCCCATCAGGACGGCGTACTCAGCAGCCGTGCGCGATCCGGCCCGGGGCCCAGGCGGTGCACTGGGCGAGGCGACCGAGGTCAGAGCTGGTGTACATCTGCTGGTCGCCTCCTTTCGATGCCATGGTCAGTTCGATGCCATGGGTCAGTGTCATCGCAAGGTAGTGACTTGCTTCACGCAGGTCAAGGGGGTGCCGTCGGTGGGTGCGCGAGGAAGCAGAAATCGCCATCAAACGCCCTTCAGAACACGATCAAGTGCCGCCCGGCCTGCGGGTCCCCAGTGCGGCTTGCCGCCGGGCAGGCCCCGCTCCCCGTTCTGCCCCATGAGCATCAGGAAGAGGCTCTTCATGGCAGCCAGCCCGCGGGCGCGCTGGATCGCTGCCTCGTCTGCGATCTCGTACGCGTCGAAGAACCGTGCGGCCATGCCCGCGGGGAGCAGCACCCATGCGGCGGCAAGGTCCCACGCCGGGTCGCCGGCGAACAGGTCACCGAAGTCGACGATGCCCGAGAGCGTTCCGTCCGAGACGACGACGTTCGCGGGATGGAGGTCGCCGTGTACCCACACCGGCGGGCCCTCCCACGCGTGGGCCGCGACGGCGTCGTCCCAGACCGCCCGGACATCGGCAGCGATGTCGTCGAGGGCAACGGCCTGCAAGAAGTTCTCGAAGCCGTCCGTGCAGTTCCTGGGGTGGGCGCCGCGGTCCGTGGCGGTCGGCGCCTCGGCGGGCGCCTCGACATGGAGTGCCCGGAGGAAGCCCGCCAGTGTGTCGGCCGCGTGGGCGCCGCGGGTGATCGAGCCGTGGTCCAGCGGCTCGCCGGGCACCCACGTCATCACGGTCCAGTGCTTGGGAAAACGCGCGGACGGTTCGCCGAACCGCACTGGGGTCGGCACCGGGAGCGGCAGGCGCGGGGCCAGCACGGGCAGCCATCGCCGCTCCTTGAGCTGGAGCTCCGGGGTGGGGTCCATGCGCTGCATGCGCACGGCCAACTCGTCCCCCAGGCGCCACATTTGGTTGCCCCAGCCGCCCGGCACCTCGCGGATGGCCAGCCCCGCAAGGTCCGGATGTTGCTCCTGCAGCACGTCGCGGACCAGGTCTGCGGTGATCTCGGTGTCGGTCATGCGACGTCACAGTACCGAGGCGGCAGACAGAACGGCTCGTATGCCAAGTCAGCGGTCCGCGAGCTGGTTGCTGCGGTCGATTTCCGGCATGTGTGTCTCGGCCCAGACCCGTAGGGCGGAGAGCGGTTCTTCGAGGGACAGGCCGAGCTCGGTGAGCCGGTAGTGGACTGCGGGCGGCACGGTGGGTTCCACGCGGCGCGCGACCAGGCCGTCGCGGACCAGGCTGTGCAGGGTGACGGACAGCATCTTCTGTGAGATGCCCGGGATACGGCGCCGCAGTTCCGCGAAACGGATCTCTCCCGGCGCCTCCTCGGCCAGCACCTTGACCGCCATCGACGTCCACTTGGTGCCGATGCGGTCGAGCAACTGGCGGGTCGGGCAGAGCGGATCCAGCAGGTCCCCGCGCTCACCGGGTTGCTGGTCACGTCCGCCGGGACTCGACGTGGTCACCTGGAGCTCACCACCTGAAGAGAAAGTGCCGTCTTGGGCAGACCAGGCTAGTTCCCTAGCGTGACCTGGTCACCATCACTCACCAAGTACCTGGAGTCCCGCCATGCCCGAGCTGCCCGAGCTGCGTCGCGTCCTCGCCAACGGTGTCGAACTGAACGTAGCCCTCTCCGGATCGGGCCCGGCCGTCCTGCTGCTGCACGGCTTCCCGCACACCTGGGAGCTGTGGACGGACGTCATGGCCGATCTGTCCGGCCGCTACCGCGTCATCGCGCCGGACCTGCGCGGATTCGGCGCGAGCGGCCGGGCCGCCTCCGGGTACGACGCGGGCACCCTGGCCGAGGACGCCGCGGCGCTACTCACCGCGCTCGGGGTGTCCTCGGCCGCGGTGGTGGGCATCGACGCGGGCACCGCTCCGGCCTTCCTCCTCGCCCTGCGCCGCCCCGGTCTCGTCCGGCGCCTGGTCGTCATGGAGTCCCTTCTGGGCAGGCTGCCCGGCGCCGAGGAGTTCCTCGCCGACGGGCCGCCGTGGTGGTTCGGCCTCCACTCCGCCGCGGGCGGCCTTGCCGAGACCGTGGTGGAGGGGCACGAGGCCGCCTACGTCGACTGGTTTCTGCGCGCCGGTACGCTCGGCGACGGGGTGCGCCCCGCCCTCCGGGACGCGTTCGTCCACGCTTACACCGGCCGTGAGGCGTTGAGCCGCGCGTTCTCGTACTACCGGGCGCTGCCCGAGAGCGCGGCACAGATCGAGCAGGCGGTCGCCACTGCCCGCCTGACGGTGCCGACGATGGCGCTGGGCGCACGGCCCGTCGGTGCGGCGCTGGAGCGCCAACTCCGCCCGGTCACCGACGATCTCACCGGACACGTCATCGAAGACTGCGGCCACATCATCCCGCTGCACCGGCCGCACGCCCTGCTCACGCTGCTGCATCCGTTCCTGGCCGATGCCCCATAGACTCGAGAACAGACCCACATCGCGGTTTTGAACGCCAAGATTTTTCTCAAGATCGACGGGGGTATCAGGATGATCTATGCACTGCGGGACAGGCCCGAGAAGCATTCAGGTGGGATCAGGTACTGCCCATGACTTCCATGGTCGGGCGCGATATCGACCTGCTGAATCTCTCTCTTCAACTCCGGCAGCACAGAGGCCGGTTGTTCACACTCGTCGGGCCCGGTGGCGTTGGCAAGAGCTGTCTCGCCGAGGCCGCGGTGGCCGACACCGCGCTGCCCGTCGTACGCCATGTGGACGCACACGGCGTCGAGGCCGCTCAAGCGCTGGCCGAGGCGGAGGACATTCCCCCGCTGTCGGCCGAGGCCTGGCTGGTCCTCGACGGCTTCGAAGGCGGCCTGAAAGACGCTTTCGAACCGTCGGGGGGCACCGCGCCCGCCATGGTCGACGCGTTCCTCGACGAGCGGCCCCTGCTGCGGATTCTGGCCACCGGTCGCAGGCCGCTGCAGGTCCGCGGCGAGCAGGTGTTCTCCGTGCAGCCGCTGTCCGCGCCCACACCCCCCTGCCATCAGGAGGTGTCGCAGTTGCATGAATACCCTGCGGTGGCACTCTTCGTCGATCGGGCCCGGAGAATCATCCCTTCCTTCGCCCTGACCGCGTACAACGCCCGGCCCGTCGCCGAGATCTGCGCCCGCCTTGACGGCATCCCCCTCGCCATCGAACTCGCCGCCAACCGGCTTCAGTTGTTCGATCTCAATGTCCTGCTGGCCCGGCTGCGGGACGGCAGGCCGGTCCTCGGAGGTTCGCACCCCGCACGCTCGCCGGGGCACCGCTCCATCGGCGCGATCTCGGAACGCAGCCGCCACCTGCTCGACGAGCGTCAGCGCGAGCTGCTCGACCGGCTTTCGGTGGCCGTCGGCAGCCTGAGCCTCAGCACGATCAAGGAGCTCTGGGGCCTGCCCGCCGACAGGGCCCAGCAAGCCGTCGACGCCCTTGTCGCCGATGAGCAACTGCGCCTGGACACAACGGACTCGGAGACCAGGTACTCCGTCTACCACCTCGTCCGGGAGTGCGGCCTGGAACGGCTCGCCGCAACCGGCGCCCTGACCCACGCCCGCGATCAGCACGCCGAGTTCTTCCTGGCGCAGGTGCTGGCAGCGGAGCCGCACCTGGCCGGGCCGCGGCAGCACGAATGGCTGGGCAGGCTGGAGAGGGACCACGGCAACGTCCAGGCCGCCCTCGCCCAACTCGCCGCGCGGGGGCGGCAGTACGACACGGCCCTGGCCGCACTCGCCCTGCGCCGCTACTGGCTGACGCGCGGTCACCTCGCGGCCGGGGAGCGATGGCTGTCGGACGCCGCGGCCGTGTTCCTCACCGACCCCGGACAACGGCAACTCACCGCGCGGGCCGAGGCGGCGCGCGGCGCGCTGGCCATGGCCACCGGGGACGGCCACCTCGCGACGGACTGTTTCCAGCGGGCCGCCATCGCCTACGCGGAGTGCGGGCAGCGCGACCACCAGCTGACCGCCCTCGCCCAACTCGCCGCGGCGCGGCCTGGCACGGCATCCGGCGACTCACGGGCCCTGGTGGACCATGTCCTCAAGGCCGCGCGGACGTCCCCGCCGCCCGAGGAGGCCGGGGAGGCCGCACTGGCGCTCGCCGCGCAGGTACGCCAGAGCGACGCCAAGCTGGCCTCGGAACTCCTCGACGCGGCGGAGACCGTGTGCGCGCGGGCGCAGGACGTGCGCGGCCAAGGGCTCGTCCTGATTCAGCGCGCCGATCTGAGCATCGCGCGCGGCGATCAGGAGTTGGCGGAGAGCCTCCTCCACGAAGGCCTGCTCCGGCTCCAGGCCGTCGGGGAGTGCACCATGCTGCCCCGGGCCCTGGAAGCCCGCGCCTATCTGCTGTGGCAGCGCCTGCCGGAGCAGGGGCGGCGGGTCGCCCGGATACTCGCCGCCTCGGCGGCCATCCGAAAGGCGACCGGAGCGAACCCGCTGCCCGCCACCGCCGTGCCCGCCACCGCGGCACGGGAGCTGCACAGACTCTTCTCCGCTCCGGAGTACGAGGCGGCACGACACGAGGGGCGGACCCTGACGCCGCGGGCGGCGGCCCAGGAGGCGCTGGCCGCTCCCCTGTCCGCCAGGTCCTCGCCGTCGGCGGCACCCCGCTCCGCGCGGCTTTCGACCCGCCAGTACGAGGTGGCCCTGCTCGTCAGCAACGGATTGACCAACCGGCAGATCGCCAGTCGGCTCGACCTGTCGGAGTGGACCGTGGTGAACCACGTACGGCACATCATGCGCCGACTGGACGTGCCGTCCCGTATCCACATCGCCCAGTGGGTGGCGCAGCGGCAGACTCGGTAGCGGCCGGGGGTGGGGGGCGGCGGGGCCGGGCCTCGAAGAGCCAGGTCCAGCCCCTCCGCCCGCCGCCCTCCGGCCGTACGCGGCGCGGGTGCGTCAGGCCAGGAGTGGGCGCAGCTGGCCGATCAGGACCTTGCCGTTCTCGTTCTTGGGCAGCTCCGCGACTCCCAGAACCCGTTCGGGGATGTACCACTCCGTCATTCCGCGCCCGGAGAGAAATGCGTGCAGCTCGGGCAGGTCAGGCGTCCGGTCCGACCTGGGCGCGAGCACCGCGCACGCGTGTTCCTGGCCGTCCTCGCCCGCGTATCCGATGATCACGGCCTCGCGCACATCGGGGTGGTGCAGGATCTCGCCCTCCACGTCCGCCACGGGGATCATGTACGGCCCCCCGACGCGGCGGCTCGCCCGCCCCTCGAAGTGCACGCCGCCCGCGCCGTCGTCACGGACCAGGTCGCCGGTGTCCATCCACCCTTCGTCGTGCGTCCAGGTCGGCTGCGCCGCACCGCCGTCCACTCCGGGCGACCACACCGCGATGCAGACGGAGGGGCCACGGACCCAGAGCCGGTACACGCCGTCCTCCCCCTCGACCTCCCGCAGGGAGATCTCCAGGCCTGCGAGGGGACGTCCGTCGCTGCGGACGGCACCGGGCGGCGGTCCCCCTTCCGGGGTGCGGATGCCCATGCCGAGCTCGGTCATTCCCCAACAGGTGCGCACCGGCACCGAGAAGGCGTCGGTGACGTCGGCCACGAGTTTCGGCACCACGGGCGCGCCCCCGCACATCACGAACCGCAGGGCGGGCAACCGGTGCGGGTCGGCCCGCTGCGCCTCGACCAGCTGCGCCGCGAAAGGTGGCGCGGCGAACACCTGGGTGACCTGCGCCTTCGCCATCAGCTCCAACTGCTCCGGCGCGTTCCAGGTGTCGAGGTACACCCCGGCCCCCCGGGCGATGATCGGCCCCCAGAGGCAGTACAGGAGACCGGCGAGCCCTGAGACGGGGTGGGGCGAGCAGAACACCTCGCCCTCGTCCCAGCCGCGTTCGGCGACACCGGCCGCCGCGGCGGTCCCGGCGTAGAGCGTGTTCTCGGTGTGCAGCACGGCCTTGCGCTCGCCCGTGGTGCCGGAGGTGAACATCACCAGGATCACGGAGTCGAGGTCCCGCCCGGCGGGCACCTCGAGCGGGTGCGGCAGACGGGTCTCGTGCTCGGTGTGCAGGAAGTACGTGGCGAAGTCGACGGCTCCGTCGGGCACCTTGTCGCCGTAGACGACCCGGTGGCGCAGCTCGGGGAGCCTGGGCGCGACCTCTTCGAGGGCTGCCGCGTAGTCGTGGCCGCCCCAGGTGTCCGGGACGACGCAGAGGCTGGCCCCGGTCACCCGGAGCAGCCGCTCGATCTCTCGGCTGCGCATCGTGGGCAGCAGCGGTACCGCGACGGCGCCCGTCCAGGCGCAGGCCAGGGTCAGCGCCGCGGCCTCCCACCAGCCGGGGAGCTGGAAGGCGACCCGGTCACCGCGGCGGACCCCGAGGGAGAGCAGGGCGGCGCCGAACCGTTCGGCGTGGCGGGCGAGTTGAGCGTAGGTGATGGTGACCGGGTCGGTGGCATCCGTGCGGGCGGCGACGACGGCGGGTGTGTCGGGATGCGCGACGGCCGTGTCGAGGAGGTCCCGGATGATGGACCGGTCGCGCCACCAGCCTCGCTCGCGCATGCGCGCGGCGACGTCCTCGGGCGGCCGGGCCTCGAAGGGGATCTCCGTGGCTTGCGGTCCGCTCGGTCCGGGGGCGGGGGAAGCGGCGGGCTCAGCCATGCGTTCCCCCGTCCTGCGGGGAGGACAGGATCTCGGGTGCGGGGTCGATCAGGTCTCGGGGGAACTCCATGCCCCAGCGCACGAGTTCGATGTACGGCAGGTGCAGTGAGCTCACGGCCACGACCTGTTCGGTGATCCGGCCGTCGCGGACCCGCAGGGTGTGGGCCTCGACGCTCGACCCGCGCTCGCCGGTGGGCTCGTGCCCGAGGAACGGGCCGGTGTTGTGCCAGTGCATCGAGAAGCGGAACGCCACCCGGGTGCCGTCGGCGTTGGAGAACTCGTCGTGCAGGGCGACCCGTACGCCGGGAAAGCCCTGGTGTACCGCCTTGCAGAACTGGACGATGAACGGGACGCCCTTGACCCCCCACTTGAGGGGTGTGTAGAAGACGGCGTCCTCGTCGTAGAGCTCGGTGAGGGTGTCCCAGTCCTGCTCTCCTAGGGCCCGGATGTATCGCTGGATGAGCGTCTCGCCGTTCAATTTTCGCCCTGCCTTCTCATGTCGTGGTGCCTGTCGGTGCGTCGTCCGTGTCGGGGCGGCTCTCCCACGCTCGGTGGGGCTCCGCCCTCAACCAGGACCGACGCAGCGGCGCCGCGAAGTGTGACAGGACCGCCCTGACCAGGGGTTTCCATTCCGGTCCGCTGTCCATGTCACGGTTTCGCGCCCGGCTGCGTCGGTCCTGTTGGAAGCACCTCACACGATGACGAACGAGAGGCCGCGGGATGGTCACGGACGCACCACGTACTCGACAGCGGAACCCCTGGCTGGTGCTGACGGTGCTCTGCACGAGCTCCTTCATGACGCTGCTGGACACGACGATCGTCACGATCGCCATTCCCGAGATGGCGGCGGGGCTCGGCGCGTCGCTGGACGACATCCTCTGGTTCGCCAACGCCTACATGCTGGTCTTCGCGGCGCTGCTGCTGCTCTCCGGACGGCTCGGCGACCGCTTCGGGGCTCAACGCGTCTTCGCCACCGGACTCACGGTCTTCACCCTGGCATCGGTGGTGTGCGGGCTCGTGGACACGCCGGGTCAGATGATCGCGGCCCGGGCGGTCCAGGGGCTCGGCGCCGCGGTGATGATGCCGCAGACCCTGGCCCTGATCAGCGCCGTCTTCCCGGCGGAGCGGCGCGGTGCGGCCTTCGGCGTGTGGTCGGCGGTCGCGGGTTTGGCCACGGTCGCCGGTCCCACCCTCGGCGGCGCGCTGGTCTCCGGCCTCGACTGGCGCTGGATCTTCTTCATCAATCTCCCCATCGGCGCGGCGGCCCTGTTGGGCGCGATCGTCGTGGTGCCCGACATCCGGCGGGAGCAGCGGCCCACGCTGGACCTGACGGGCGCCGTGCTGGCCACGGCGGGCCTCAGCCTGATCGTGTACGGACTGATCGAGGGCGAGCGCTACGACTGGGGCACCATCGAGTCCTTCCTCAGCATCCCGCTGGTCCTCGCGCTCGGCGTGGTGCTCCTCGGGGTCTTCGCGCTGCACCAGCGGACCCGTCAGGGGCAGCGTCCGCTGGTGCCGTTCGAGCTGTTCCGCAGCCGCGGGTTCACCATCTCCGCCCTGCTCGGCGCGATGCTGCTGTTCGGTTCCATCGGGGTGCTGCTGCCGCTCACCCTCTACCTGCAGTCCGTGCTCGGGCTCTCCGCGGGGGAGGCCGGTCTCGCCCTGGTGCCCGGCCCCCTGATCTCGATGGTCGTGGCGCCCCTGGCCGGAAACGCGGTCGGCAGGCTGGGGGGCCGCAAACTCCTCGTCCCCGGGATGCTGATCTTCGGAGCCGGTATCGCCCTCATCGCGGTCATGGCCAAGCCGGACTCCGACGTATGGGCCATCGTCCCTGGCCAGCTCGTCTTCGGCGTCGGCATGGGTCTGGTGTTCGCGCCCACCAGCACGCTCGCCATGCAGGAGATCCCGCCGCAGCTGACCGGTGTCGCCTCCGGCATGTTCACCACGTTCCGGCAGATCGGCGCGGTCGTCGGAGGTGCCGCGGTCGGCGCCCTCCTGCAGAACCGGCTCGCCGCCGAGGGTGTCCCGGAGGAGGTGCGCCAGCAGGCCGGGCGGCTCACGGACTCGGTGTACGCCGACGGGCTCACCGACGCGGTGCGCTATGGCCTCTTCCTGACGGTCGCGGTGGCCGTCGTCGCCGCCGCACTCGCCATGTTCCTGCCGCCGGCCCGGCGCGCCGAGCCGGAATTGTCCGCGCAGCCCCGTACGGAAACGGATGTCGTCCAGGCACGGGACTAGCAGAATTCCTTCCCCGATATCGACCTGTTCCCGGAGAGGCATTTCTCATCTGGAATTAATGGACGTCCTCCGAGCCACCGCTCGAGAACGGCAAGAATCGGTATGAGTCGCGAGAGGCCAAGATTGTAGACTCGGCGGGCAGTTGGCGATCGATCCCGATGCGCCCTGAACCCGAGTGAACGTGGAACGGAGAGTCATGGCCGAGGCGACAGTCATCTCGGAGCGATCCGGCGCCTCGGATCCGTTCGAACGGTACCGGCAGCTGATGTTCGGCATCTCGTACCGCATGCTCGGCACCGTCGCCGACGCCGAGGACGTCGTCCAGGAGACCTGGCTGCGGTGGCAGCGCATCGACCCTGACGTCGTGGCCGATCCACGCGGCTATCTGGTGCGGGCCGTCACCCGCACCTCCATCGACGAGATGCGCCGCAGCCGGGCCCGGCGCGAGGAGTACGTGGGGCCCTGGCTGCCCGAACCGCTGCTGGTCTCCTCGGACGTCGCGGTGGAGTCCTCACTGCTCGGCGAGTCGGTGGGCATGGCGGTCCTCGTGATGATGGAGACGCTGTCACCCCTCGAACGCGTGGTGTTCGTGCTGCACGAGGTGTTCGGGTTCAGCTTCCCCGAGGTCGCCGAGGCGGTCGACCGCAGCGAACAGGCCGTGCGGCAGCTCGGCAGCCGCGCCCGGCGCCGTGTGCGGCTGGGTGACCGGCGCTTCGAGTCGGACCGTCGGCGGGTCCGCGAGATCACCGAGCGCTTCGTCGCCGCCTGCCTCGACGGGGACATGGAGTCACTCATGACGGTGCTGGCCCCCGACGTGACCATGTGGGCGGACGGCAACGGCCGTGCGGAGACCCCGCGCGTTCCGCTGCACGGGGCCACCGGCGTCGCCGAGTACTTCGCGTCCACCGCGGGCACCTATCCGGCCGGGCTCGTGGTCCGGATGGATGTGCAGCACGACGGCATGCCCGCCGCCGTACTGGCCACTCCCGCAGGGGTGTTCGCCGTGGTCACCGCGGACGTCGACCTGACGGGCGACCACCCCCGGATCACCGCCGTACGCGCCGTACGCAACCCCGAGAAGCTCGGCCGGATCCCGGTCACACCCTGAGCTGCCGCGGCACGTCCCGAGAGTTCTGAGAGTCCCGGGACGTCGGCCGCGGTCAGGTCACTCCGCCACGGCGTCCGGAGCGCCCTGGTGCTGCCGTCCCAGCACCCACTTCGCCACATGAAGGCGCGACGGCACCTCCAACCGGCGCATGACCTCCCGGACGTGGTTCACCACGGTCCACTCCGACAACCGCAGCTGCTGCGCTATCTGGCGGTTGGTCATTCCCCGGCTGACCAGCACCGCCACCTCCTGCTGACGGGCCGTGAGCTGCGTCGACCGGGGCGCCGCCGAGGCGGGCCCGGAGGGCGGCGGGCCGAAGGCGAGCGCCTCGCCCGCGGCCGCGACGGCGGAGAGCACCCGGCCTTCCCGCCACGCCGCCGCGTATTCGGAGCCTGACAACCGGCGGCGCATGTCGGGCAGGGCGGCGGCCGCGCCGTGGGCCATCGGCGGCGGATGCGCCCCGGTCGACTCCCGCACGGCGGACGCGGCCGCGAGCAGTCGGGCCAGCCGGTGCCCCTGGTGCGGCAGCCGGTGCCACAGGTGCACCGCTTGGGTCTCAAGCACCATGGGCAGCACCATGTGCTCCCCGATGGACCGCAGCCGGTACAGCCCCTTCCACAGCAGCTGTTCCGACAGGGCGCGGTCGCCCCGGGAGTCGGCCAACGCGCCACGCATGCCGAGGACCAGTGCCTCGCCCCGGACGTCCCTCGCCCGCATGAACAGTGCGTTGGCCACGTCCAGCAGGTCGGCGGTGAGCTTGGCGTCGGTGGACGCGGTGCCGACCGCCAGCGGCAGCGCGGCGTTCGCCACCTCGACGGCCGCCTGCTCCTGGTCCGCCACGCGGAGCAGCTGCACCGCGGCCTGGTGCACCGTTTCGGGCCCCGTGGGCCGGTGGTCGGTGGAGGCGAGCCAGGCGAGCGCGGCCCCCTCGTGGGCGGTGTCGCCCTGTTCGCGGAAGACGCGGGCCGCGCGCCAGAAGCAGTCCGCAGCCAGCCGCACGCTGCCGCGCACCAGGGCCACCTCGCCCCGTGCCGCCTCGGCCCGCGCGGCCTGCTCCTCGTGTCCGGGAGTGGCGGCGAACGCCTGCGCCGCCTTGGCCAGCCACTGTTCGCCGAGGTCGAGATGGCCGCGCACCAGCCAGAAGCGATGCAGGGCGAGGGTGGCGCGGGCCGCGTCCACGTGGCGGCCGCTCGCTTCCAGACAGGTCAGCGCGGCCAGCAGGTCCTCGTGCAGCGGGGCAAGGCGTTGGAGCCACTGCGCCTGTTGCGGCCCTGTCAGGTAGGGCTCGGCTTCGAGGGCGAGCAGCAGGAAGTGCTCCGCGTGCCGACGCTGGGCGTCCGGCAACTCGCCCTCGGCGGACAGTCGCTCCAGGCAGAACTCGCGGACGGTGTTGAACATCGTGAACCGCGGCTCGTCGCCGCCCGGCGTCACCCGTAGGAGATGGTGGCCGACCAGCGTCTCCACCGCCTGTTCCGTCCGGTGCGTGGGCAGGTCCCAGAACTCCTCGGCGGTGGGCAGGTTCGTGTCGGCCGTGAAGACCGAGAGCCGGGTGAGCAGCGCGCGCTGCTCCTCGTCGAGCAGCCGGAAGCTGTGCTCGGCGATCGAGCGGATGCTGCGGTGCATCGGCGAGCGCACGGCCCGCCTGCCGTCCGGCACCGGCTGGTCCTGGCGCAGTCGGGTCAGCAGACCGTCCACCCGGAAGAGGCGCAGCTTCTCGGCGATCAGCTCGATCGCCAGCGGCAGTCCGTCCATGCGGGTGCAGATTTCCGCCACCGCCCGGGCGTTCTGCGCGGTCAGCGCGAACGACGGGTCGATCGCCCTGGCACGCTCGACGAACAGCTGCACCGCGGCGTAGTCCTGGAGTTCGAGGACGTCCTGCCGGTACGGCGAGGGCGGGGCCTGCAGTGGCGGTACGGGGAAGAACTGCTCCCCGTACAGGCGCAGCGCACGGCGGCTGGTGGCGAGGACGCGCAGTCCGGGCACGTGGCTCAGCAGGGTGTCGACCGCGGCGGCGGTGGCGTCGGCGGCCTGTTCGCACCCGTCGAGCAGCAACAGGCACGGCTCGTCGGGCAGCAGGGCGGCCATGGTCTCGGTGAGGTCGTCGCGCCCGGTGGTCCCGTGCAGATCCAGATAGGCGACCCTGGCGATCCGGGCATCGGCCACGGCCTCGCAGGCCAGTCGGCTCTTGCCGACACCGCCGGGGCCGGTCAGGGTGATCAGCCGGTGTGTTTCCTCGCCGAGCAGTGCGGAGAGGGTGAGGACTTCCAGGTCGCGTCCCACCAGCGTGTCGTGGTGGCGGGGCAGGCGGGACGCCATGTCGATGATCAGCTGTGGGGACAGTTCCCCGGTGGCGAGCGCCACGGCCGTCATGGGGATATCACGATCACTAATGGTGCGAATTGCCGGTGCGCAGGCAAATGAAGTCTCATATTCCGCATAACACTACCCCCGTAGTTCCCCCATGCGTGATCCTCTGAAGAAAGCATACGGACCGCATATCTCCAGGGGAACCTTCTTTTGACTTTCATGGTTTCACTGTCGCCTCCCCTTTAGATGGGGGGACGAGCTGCCCATGTCAGAATTCCCATTCCGCTCCGGTTTCGTCAGGACCAACCGACAGGCCACCCCGAAGACAAGACCCCACAAAGCCGCTCCGAGTCCCCACAAGGTGAGACCGGAAGCGGTGGTGAGAAATGCGACGATCGCGGGGGTTCGGCTGTTCACCTCGGTGAATGCCGCCGACATGCTGCCGCCCAGGGCACCCAGCAGGGCGACGCCCGCGGCCGCCGAGATCAGGTCCTGCGGAAGCGCCGCGAACAGGTCGGCGACGGTCGCCCCGCACAGGCCCACCACGACGTAGAACACCCCGCAGCTCAATCCGGCCACATAGCGACGGGCACGGTCCTCGTGAGCGTCCGGACCGGCGCAGATCGCCGCCGTGATCGCGCCGAGGTTGATCGCGTGGGCCCCGAACGGCGCGAAGACAGCCGATGCCACACCCGTGTCACGCACCAACTGCCCCGAGGGCACCGCGTACCCGGCCTCCCTGAGCGCCCCCACCCCCGGCGCGTTCTGCGCCGACATGGTCACCAGGAACAGCGGCAGCGTCAGGCTCACCAGCGCCTCTCCGGGCCACGCGGGCACGGTGAACACCGGGGCGGCGAGGGAGAGACGGGTCCCACCGAGGGACAGCGTGCCGGTGGCGCCCGCCACCGCGACGGCCGCGGCGAGCGGCGCCGCGATGGCATACCGGGGCGCCACCCGCTGGCAGACCACATACCCGGCGATCATCACCCCGGCCACGGCCGGACCGCTCTCCAGCGCCCGGAAGGCATCCAGGCCGAACCGCAGCAGGATCCCGGCCAGTACGGCAGAGACCACGGCGCCCGGGATGCGCCGCATCAGCGCGTCGAACCAGCCCGTCACCCCCACCAGTACGGTCAGCGCGGCGGCGGCCAGATACGCCCCGATCGCCGTCGCGTACGGGACGTCGGCCAGCTGCGTGACCAGCAGCGCAGCGCCCGGGGTCGACCAGGCGGCCACGACGGGCGCGCGGCACCGCAGGCTCAGCACGAACCCGGTCACACCGCTGCCCACGGCGATCGCCCAGATCCACGAGGAGAGTTGGGCCTCGTCCAGATCACCGGCGTGCGCGGCCTGGACGACGATGGTCAGGGGCCCCGCGAAGGAGACGACGACCGCGACGGCCCCCGCGACGACCGCGGAGACGGACGCGTCCTGCCACACCCGCCGCGCGCGGCCGCCGAGGGCCTCCGTCATCAGAGGATCTCGACGTTGGCGGCAGGCCGCAGCCGCCGCTGGCAGTCCAGGACATGCCGGGCTCCGCGCAGCACCACGTCGTAGTCGAAGTCGTCGTGGGCGGTGAGCAGCACCACCGCGTCCGCGGCGGCCACCTCCTCCTCGGTGAGCTCCACCCTGCGCACGCGGGCGTCCAGCGGTACGGACTCGCGTACGTGCGGGTCGACCGCGTGCACCTGGGCGCCGGTGCGCAGCAGCAGCTCGGCGACCTTCACCGCGGGCGACTCGCGGGCGTCACCCGTGTTGCGCTTGTACGCAAGACCGAGCAGCAGCACGCGCGAGCCGTTCGCCGGGCGCTGGAGCTCGTTGAGGGCTTCGACCAGGCGCTGCACCACGTACTGCGGCATCTGGCTGTTGACGTCGTTGGCGAGGTCGACGAAGCGGAACCGGCGGCCCAGCTCGCGCTCCACCCGCCAGGAGAGGTAGCGGGGGTCGACCGGCAGGCAGTGGCCGCCCACCCCGGGCCCCGGTGTGAACGGCATGAAGCCGAACGGCTTGGAGGAGGCCGCGTCGATCGCTTCCCAGACGTCAACGCCGAGTTCACGCGCGATCACCGCCATCTCGTTGACGAGCGCGATGTTGACGTGCCGGTAGGTGTTCTCCAGGAGCTTGGTCAGCTCGGCGGTCTTCGGGTCGCGCACCGGCACGGTCCGCTCGACCACCGTGTCGTAGAACTCCTCGGTGCGGCGCAGGGACTCCGCGTCCACGCCCGACACGATCTTCGGGGTGGTGCGCAGGGTCCAGCGCCGGTTTCCCGGGTCGATGCGCTCGGGGCTGTAGCCGAGGTGGAAGTCGGTGCCGGGGCACAGGCCGCTCTCCTTCTGCAGCAACGCGCCGAACACGTCCTCGGTGGTACCGGGGTAGGTGGTGGACTCCAGCACGACCAGCGCCCCCGGCCGCAGATGCCCGGCCAGCGTCAGCGCCGCCTCCTCGATGCAGCTCAGATCGGGGACGTCGTCGAGGAGCGGAGTCGGCACGGTGACCACGGCCACGTCGAATCCGGCGAGATCCGCCGCGTCGGTCGTGGGGCGGTAGGCCCCGGACTCCAGCGCCTTGGTCAGTCGCTGCTCGCCCACGTCCTCCACGTAGGAGTCGCCCGACCTCAGCCGGGCGATCCGTCCTTCGTCCACGTCGTAGCCGACGACCGTGTGGCCCGCCTCCACCGCCCCCACGGCCAGCGGCAGCCCCACATAGCCTTGGCCGACCACCACCACGCGGCGGCCCGCGCTCCGCGGGACGGCGTCGTTCTTCGTTCCGGACATCGTGTGCCCTTTCAGCCGTTGTGCACGAGCGCCAGGTTCGCGGCGACCAGCAGGACGACGCCCCAGCGGTGGATGGTGACGCCTTGTTTGCGGGCCGAGAGCACCTCGCCCGCGACGAGCCCGGCGTGTGCCTGCCGGGCGCGCAGACCCATCACGGGCAGCAGGAACGCGCAGAACCACCAGGGCACCGCGCCGACCGCCGCGGTGCCGACGATCGCGCCGGTCTCGGCCAGCGAGAGCCCGGCGATGAAGCCCCGGTAGACGCCGGGGGAAACGCTGGTCGCCAGGTTGCGGCGACCTGCCACCCGGTCGCCGTCCACGTCGTTGATGTTGGAGTAGACCGAGACCATGAGGCTCCACAGTCCGAACAGGAAGCACTCCAGCCACGCCGCGCCGGTCATCTCCCCGTTCAGCAGGGCGAAGGGGATCAGTACGCACAGGCCGGTGCTCAGCCAGATGACCGTCTCCTGGCCGCCCCGGTAGCTGAGCTTGAGGCCGTAGGAGTACTGCACGCTGATGACCACCGAGAAGGCTGCCGCCGCCGGCGCCCACCAGGGGTGGTGCGGCGCGACCAGCGCGGTGAGCGCCCACAGGGCGCTGCCCCCGATGGCGCACCCCCAGCCGAAGCGCAGCGCCTGCCGCGTGGTGAGCGAGCCGTTGAGCAGTGGTTTGCGGTCGCGGGCCCGCAGCGCCTCCTGCGGGTCGTAGTTGCGGGCGTCGCTGCCGTCCCGCACTCCGGTGACGTCGTCCAGTGCGACGGTGGCCGCCACGATCCCCACCCAGCCGAGGTCGAACAGGACCAGGACCCACCAGGTGCGCGGTTCGTCCCACAGCGCGGCGGGCAGCAGCGCCAGGACCACGAAGACGCACAGGTAGTAGTCAAAGAACGACAGCTTCGCCAACTTCGCGTACGCGCCCGCCCGTTCCCGGATGCCCGGGCGGGGTGGCGTCGAGATCGTCGCCGTCATCCCTGCTCCGCTCCGCCCTTGCGGCCGACCGTGCTGATCAGCACCTGGCTCAGCCAGTGGTGGGACGGGTCGGCCATCTCGGCCAGTGCCGCGTCGATCCGGGCGTCGTCCAGGAGTCCGGCGGCCACGATGCGCGGGCGCATGAACTCCAGCCACAGCATGTAGTGCCGGGCCTGGTCGGAGCCGCCGCGCACCATCACGGCCCGGCCCTCCGCCGTCGCCTCCAGACCTGCGGCCAGGGCCAGTTGGAGATCGACGTGACCGCCGCGCGGGTCATGGCCCGACTCGCGCATCAGGCCGTACCCGGCGGCCCGTACGTCCTGGAGGAAGTCCTCCGACAGGGCGGTGCGGAACAGTGTGGAGGAGTCGGTGTCCTCCAGGAACAGCACCCCGCCGGGCCGCAGCGAGCGCACCATGCGGTCGACGGCGGCGGCCCGGTCGGGCAGGTGCTGGAGCACCATGCGGGAGTGCACGAGGTCGAACGCCGCCTCGGGCAGCACCTCTTGGCGCAGATCGTGCCGTACGGCGTCCACCTGCGGCAGCGACGCCAGTGGCGCAAGGCGCTCGGTCTGGAGGTCGGTGGCGAGGACGTGGCCGGTGGGGCCCACGCGGTCGGCGAGCCAGCGTGCCACGGAACCCGAACCGGCGCCGATCTCCAGGCAGCGCCAGCCCGGCCCGACACCCAGTGCGGCGAGCCGCTCCAGGGTGCCCGGGTCCCAGATCGCCTCGTTGGTCCGCAGGCGCTCGGTCTCCTTCTCCCAGACCGGGTCGAAGACGTACTCCCGCTGTGCCGGTGGGCTCGTCATAGTGATCTCCATAGGCTGCTCTCGCGTGCTCATGCGTAGAACTCGCAGACCGTGTCGGCGATGTACTCGACCTCGGCGTCGCTGAGATGGGGCCAGATCGGGATGGCCAGGTTGTGGGTGGAGGCCAGCTCGGCGTTGGGCCAGCTGCCTTCGGGTGCGGCCCACGGTGCGAAGGCTGGCTGCCGGGGCAGTGGCACGGGGTAGTAGATGTGGCTGCCTATCTCGCGTTCCGCCAGGTGGGAACTCAGTTCCTTGCGGCGGTCGACCAGCAGCGAGTAGACGTAGTAGCAGCGGCCGTTGCGTCCCGCGGGCGGGGCGAGCGCGCCGCGCTCGCGCAGGGGCTCGAAGCGCTCGGTGTAGTAGTCGGCGATCTGGGCACGGCGTTCAAGCCGGTCCGCGAAGCCGGGCAGCCGGTGCAGCTGGAAGGCGGCGAGCACCTCGTCGAACCGGTTGTTCTGGCCGATGCGGTGGTGCAGGAAGCGGCGGACTCCGTCCTGCCCGTGGTTGCGCAGCATCCTTACGTTGCGGGCGAGTTCCGGGTCGTCGGTGAGGACCATCCCGCCCTCGCCCGCCGTGCCGAACGCCTTGACCTGGAAGAAGGAGAACACCCCGAGGTCGCCCCAGCGCCCGGCCGGACGGCCGTCCAGGACGGCGCCCTGGGCGACTGCCGCGTCCTCGATCAGTGCGACACCGTGATCGCGGGCGATGGCTCCCAGCTGCTCCATGTCCGCCATGATCGAGAAGACATGGGCGGGCATCAGCGCCTTCGTGCGCTCGGTGATCAGTGACTTCGTGGCGTCGGGGTCCAGGACCATCGTCCACGGGTCGACGTCGGCGAAGACGGGGGTGGCCCCCGTGTTCGCCACCGAACTGGCCACCGGCTGACAGCAGAAGGCCGGCACGATCACCTCGTCGCCCGGACCGATGCCCAGGGCGCGCACGGACAGCTCAAGCCCTCCGGTGCCGCTGGCGCAGGCGATGACGTGCTCCGCGCCGGTCATCTCGCGCAGCGCCTCTTCCAGTTCGGCGGTGCGCTCGCCGAGGATGAACCGCTGTTCGGGGCCCGTGCCGAGCTCGTACACCGCGGAAAGCAGTGCCTCGCGGTCCGCCTCGAAGAGATCGGGGGGAAAGAACGGCAGAGTTCTCATGATGCGGCCCCTGTGTAGAAGCGGCGGATGGCCTCGCACACCCGGTGCATGTCGTCGAGGGCGAGGTCGGGGTGGAAGGGCAGTGCGACGGTGCGCTCGCAGGCCGCCTCCGCGTTCGGGAAGTCGCCCCGGTGGTGGCCGAGTTCGGCGAAGCAGGGCTGGAGGTGCAGCGGGATCGGGTAGAAGACCTCGGTGCCGACGCCCTCCCGGGTGAGGTGCTCCACCAGGGCGTCCCGCCGCTCCACCTCGATCACGTACACGTAGAAGACCGGGTCCGCCGTCACGCCCCGGTCGACCACCGTGGGCAGCCGCAGGACGCCGGGCATGTCGCGCAGCAGCTCCGCGTACACCGCCGCCAGCTCCGTGCGGCGGTCGATCGCCGCGTCGAGCCGGGGCAACTTGCCGAGCAGCACGGACGCCTGGATGTCGTCCATCTTGCTGTTGGTGCCCGAGGCCCCCGAGAGGTTGGAGATCCCGGCGATGTGGTCCACGGTGCGGCCCATCCGGCCGTGGTGGCGCAGGATCGCCACGCGCTCGGCGATGTCCGGATCGTCCGTCAGGACGGCGCCCGCGTCGCCCAGTGCGCCCAGGGTCTTGGTGGGGAAGAACGACAGCACACCGGCGTCGCCCAGCAGTCCGGCGTGCACGCCGTCGCGGCGCATGCCGATCGCCTCCGCGCTGTCCTCCACCACCTTCACGCCGTGCCTCTCCGCCAGGGCGCCGAGAGCGCCCATGTCGGCGAGCTGCCAGAAGAGGTGCACCGGCATGATCGCCTTGGTGCGCGGAGTGATGACCGCCTCGACGGACCGCGGGTCCAGCGAGTAGCTCTCCGGATCGATGTCGGCGAACACCGGTGTGGCGCGGGCCAGCGCCACCGAGGTGGCCGTGGCGGCGAAGCTGAAGGCAGGCACGACGACCTCGTCACCCGGGACGACGCCACAGGCTCGCAGCAGCAGGACCAGGGCGTCCGTCCCGCTGTTCACCGCCACCACGTGCCGTGCTCCGGTGTATTCGGCGAGCGCCTTTTCCAATGCTGCGACTTGCTGACCGTGGGAGTACTTTCCCCGGTCGAACATCTCGTTGAGGTGGCGGTTGATGTCCGGCCAACAGTCGTTGAACGTGTCGGCCTGAGTGAAGAACGGAACCGGGCCTCCGATTTCTCGTTCCGCTTTTTGATCGACGTTCCGGGCAGGGGAGATCACACAGTCCTCCGTGAAGCAGGCCGGAGATAGGGATGATGCGAAGCTAGGCCGGTCGCTTTCCCGATGGCAATGACAAACCCTTGCCGGGGCCGGGGCCGAGAACCCGGCAAGTATCAGCCATGGCAAACCGTCGGGGATGTCGAACTGCCAGTTCAGACAGGGTTGGTGAAGGTCGGCAACCGGCTCGGCGGGCGGGCTGCGAGGGGCGGCCGCTTGACAGGGACCTCCCCCTCACCGCAGCTTTTCCCAAGTGCCGCCGCTTTGCCAGACACGAGTTCCAGAGTCCGATCAGCGGGTTACAGAGGATGTGCTTCCTTTGAAATTTCTTGGCGATCCCGGAGGACCGGAAAATCCGGCGGATCCTCATGCGACGACTTTGAATACCACCGAGCACGACGTGGTCGACATCGCCTGCACAGAGGGCATCTTGTGCGGGCCGCCCGCCCGAACGAAAGGCACCGCATGAGCGGCGACGCCGTGCTGACCCGGTCGCTGGACGCCGTCCAGGAGCGCATCGACACCGTCCTCACCCAGGAGAGCGCGCGCTGGACCGCCGTGGATCCGCGCTGTGCCCCGTTCGTCGACAGCGTCACCGCCATCACCACGGCCAAGGGCAAGCTGCTGCGCCCCCGCTTCTGTCTCCTCGGCCACCTCGCAGCTGGTGGCGACCCCGACTGCGAGCGTGCCGTCGACGCGGCCGCCGCCCTCGAACTCCTGCACACCTTCGCTCTCTTGCGCGACGACGTACTCGACGACTCACCGCTGCGCCGGGGCGCCGTGACCGCGCACGAACGGCACGCCAAGGAGCACCGGGCGCGCCTGCTGCGCGGTGAACCCCGCCGTTACGGGGAGGGCGTCGCCAACCTCGCCGCCGACCTCGCGCACGTATACGCCGACCGGCTCGCCCACGCTCTGCCCGCACCGGCCCAGGCGGTGTGGGACGAGACGCGGATCGAGGTCACCGTCGGCCAGTACCTCGACATCGCCGTCGCCGCCGAGGGCGTGGCCAACCCTGAGCTCGCACGCTGGATCGCGGTCTGCAAGTCCGGCCGGTACACCATCCAGCGCCCCCTTCAGCTCGGCTCCGCCCTGGCGGGGCGGCCCGATCTCGCCGACGTCTTCGAGAGCTACGGCCTGCCGCTGGGCGAGGCGTTCCAGCTCCGGGACGATCTCATCGACACCTTCGGCGACGCGGAGGACACCGGCAAGCCCGCGGGTCTCGACCTCGACCGGTTCAAGATGAGCTACCTGCTCAGTCTCGCCGTACGCCGGGACGAACGGATCCGGGAACTCGCCGCCACCCCCGCCGCCCCCGACAGCGCGGCCAGAATGCGCGAACTGCTCGTCACGACCGGTGTGGCCGACGAGGTCGAACAGCGCATCGCGAACCTCGTGGACCAGGCGCGCAAGGCGGTGGCCGACGCGCCCCTGGTGCCCCAGTGGCGCACTGAACTCATGGAACTCACGGCCCGCGTGGCGTATCGCGACCGCTGAGCAAGCCGTACCGGAACCACCAAGCCATACCTGAATCACCGAAAGGAACCGCACCGGCATGGACCGAACACTGATCATCGGGCTCGGGCGGGCGGGCCTCGGACTGCACTGGGCGGTCCTGCGCAAGCTGCGCGCCGCCGGGCGGCACACGGACCTCTTCGACACCGCCCCGGTCCTCACGCTCGACCCGATGGCCCCCGAAGCAGCCGCGAGGGCCAAGGGACTACGTCCCGTCGCCTCGATCGCCGAGGCCCGCACCCTGCTGGACCCCGAGCACACCATCGTGCACCTGTGCACTCCGCCCATCGCCCGGCTCGGCCTGCTGCACGAACTCGCCGCCGCGGGGTTCCGCCGGGTCATCGTGGAGAAGCCCCTGGCGGTGGACCGTCAGTCCGTCCGCGAGATCCTCGCCCTCGCCCGTGCCGAGCGGCTGCGCCTGGCGATCGTCGCTCCCTGGCTGGCCAGCTCGCTGACCGCGCGGCTCGACCGCGTCGTGAAGGACGGGGCGCTCGGCGAACTGCGCTCCATCGACATCCGGCAGAGCAAGCCGCGCATGAGCCGCACGCTGACCGACGGCGGCCACCCCACCGCGTTCGACGTGGAGCCTCCGCACTCCCTCGGGGTCTGTCTGCGGCTCGCCGGAGAGGCCACTCTCGCCGCCGCCGAGCTGACCGACATGCGGATCGGTGACACCACCATCCCCGGCATGGGCCGCGCCGAACTGGTCTTCCGGCACCAGGGGGCGACCAGCCGGATCGTCTCCGACCTCACCGCCCCGGTCCGCGAGCGCCGCGTACAGCTGGAGTTCACCGACGGCCGGGCGGTCGCGCACTATCCCAACGGCGAGGACGACCACTACGCCCAGCTGAGGTTCAGCCGCACCGGCCGCCCCGAGACGTGGGAGGTCTTCCCCGACGACGCGCTGTCCGCCTACTTCGTCGACACCTACCGCATCCTGCGCGACGGCACCGACCTGGAACCCCAACTGCGCCTCGCCGCACGCGTGGTGGAGCTCCTCGCCGACGCCAAGGACGCGACCCTGCGGCACGGCGCGACCGACGCCCACTCCCCCGCCGGGTCCGGCGGGCGGCAGGTGAGCCATGCGGGATGACATCCTCGGGACACCCACGGCCTCCGCTGGAGCGCCCAGCCTCTCGCCGCCGCCCGGCATCCGCTACGCGGGCATCGGCGACGAGGCCGCCCCCGACCTCGCCGGTCAGATCCGCGCCCATCAGCTCCTCGGCTGGTCGGCGATCGAGCTGCGCGACATCGACGGCACCGCACTCGCCGACCTCGACGACGCCGCGTTCGACCACGTCGTCACGGCCCTGCACGAGGCGCGCCTCGACGTGGCGTGCGTCAACTCCCGCATCGCCAACTGGGCCCGCCCCGTCACCGGTGACTTCGAGCTCGACTGCGGCGAGCTGGAGCGCCTCGCCCCGATGTGCGCCGCGCTCGGCACCCGTCACATCCGCGTGATGTCGTACCCGAACGACCCCGGCGCGCCGCTCGACGAGCCCGAGTGGGCCCGCCGCACGATCTCCCGGATGACGCGTCTGGCCAAGCAGGCCGAGGACGCCGGGCTCGTCCTGCTGCACGAGAACTGCGCGGGGTGGGCCGGTGCCGACCCGGCCCGCACGATCCGGCTGCTCGCAGAGGTCGACAGCCCGGCGCTGCGGCTGCTGTTCGACACCGGCAACGGTGTGGCGTACGGCTACGAGGCGTACGACCTGCTCACCGAGCTCATCACCTGGGTCGACCACGTGCAGATCAAGGATGCGCGGGCCGAGGCGGGCGACGCGGTCTACACCCTGCCGGGGGAAGGCAGTTGCCGGGTGGCGGACTGTCTGGGGCTCCTCCTCGACCAGGGCAACGCCGGGATCTGGACCATCGAACCCCACCGCGCGGTCCGCCCCCACGAGGGCCGGACCGACGCGGGCAGCAACGGCATCGAGGAGTTCGTGCGGTACGGCCGCGCCCTGGAGCGCCTGGCCACGCGGCTGCCCGCCGCCGCGGGCGCCCACCGGGAGGCCGTCCGATGACGAAGCTGACCCGCGCCGAACACGACCTGCTCCTGCACCTCCTCGAACTCCCCACCGTGAGCATGCTGGAGAGCGAGGACGAGCCCCGGCTGCGGGATGCCCAGCGGGCCTACGCGGACGCCGCACGTCCTCTGGGTTTCGAGGTCGTGCACCACGCCGCCGCCGAGGCAGCCGAACTGACGGATAATCAGGTACCGCTCGCCGTGCGCCGGGCCGTCGAGGACGACCCCGGTTTCCTGGCCGCGCAGCCCTCCCTGGTCCTCGCGCTCGGCCCCGAACTGCCGCGGACGGACACGGTGATGTTCAACGTGCACCTCGACACCGTCGCCGGTCTCGAACCGGTCGGGTTCGACGAGGAGCGCTTCACCGGGCGCGGCGCGATCGACGCCAAGGGCCCCGCCGTGGCCCTGCTGGCCGGGATGCGGGCGGCACTCGACGCCGCCCCCGACCGTCTCGCGGGCACCCGCGTGCTCATCCAGGCGGTGTCCGGCGAGGAGGGCGGCGCCATGGGCGTGTTCGGCACCCGCCCGCTGCTCCGCCGTGGCTGGTACGGCAGGCTCAACCTGTTCTGCGAGCCCACCGGGATGCGGCTGCTCTCGCGTTCCACGGCCGCGATGACCGCCTGTGTCCGGGTCGACGGGGACGACGCCATCGACGACCGCCCCGCCGCAGGGCACAACGCCACCGTCCTGCTCGGTTACCTCGCGCAGCGTCTCGCCACCCGGCTCCCGGAGCATGCGGCCGACGGTCAGGTCTGTGTCGCCGGACTGCACACCGGGCACCTCCACAACCGGGTGTACGGGTCCGGCCGCCTGATGCTCAACTGCTCCTACCCCGACTCCGCCACCGGCCGGGCTCTCGCCGACCGGTTGGAGAGCGAAGTGGCCGATGGTGTAAGGGAGTTCAGCGACGCCTACCGCACCCACCGGGTCCTGGCCCGCACCGCGGCGGACGCCGCGGCGATCACCCGCGTCGAGTGGCACAAGCGCGGTCTGCCCGCGCTCCAGGCCACGGAGGACCCCTGGGCCGTCGACCTGCTGACACCGGAGGGCGAGCCCGCCCGATGGCCCGCCGACGAACCCGCGTTCACCTGCGACGCGATCTGGATGGCGGGCCTGCCCGGCGCCCACACCGCGGTCCTCGGCCCCGGCGACCTCGACCGCAATCACGCACACGCGGCCGGGGAGTACGCCGACCTGTCCGATCTCGAAGCCTTCGCCGGGGCGGTGAGCGGCATCCTCGTCCGCTTCGCCGCCCGGCAGCACGCCACCACAGGAGGAATGCGACAGTGACCCAGTCGACCGATGCCCCGCCGCACGGCGGGGTGACCGTCCCGCACGACGCTCTCGTGGCCTTCAGCGCCGAGGTCTTCACCGGCCGCGGGGTGCCGGAGAGCCGGGCCCGCACCGCCGCGGAGGCTCTCGTCCACGGCGATCTCACCGGCCTCACCTCGCACGGCCTCGCCAACCTCACCCGGCTGTACCTGCCCGCCCTCGACGCGGGCCGCATCGACGCCACCGCGGAACCGGAGAAGATCACCGACACCGGTGCCGCCGTCCTCCTCGACGGACGCCGCTCCCTCGGCCTGTGGGCGGCGACGGAGGCGCTGGAGCTGGCCGCCGACCGCGCGGCACAGACCGGCATCGCCCTGGTGACCATGCGCGACGCCACCCACTTCGGCTGCGCGGGACACCACACGGCCCGGATCGCCCGGCGCGGCATGGTGGCCTTCCTCGCCTCCAACTGCGGCCGCCAGCGCATCGCACGCCCGCCGGGCGGCCGTGCCGCGATGCTGGGCACCAACCCGTTCAGCATCGCCGCGCCCGCGGGCGACCGCCCGCCGTACGTCCTCGACATGAGCACCACCGTGGTGCCGACCGGCAAGGTGCGGGCCGCCGCGCGCGCCGGGGAGCCGATACCGGAGGGCTGGCTGGAGGACGCCGAGGGGCGCCCGGTGACCGACCCCCATGCCCTGGACTCCGGCGAGGGGTTCCTGCGCTGGCTCGGCGGCGACCCCGCCACCGGCGCGTACAAGGGGTACGGGCTCGGCCTGATGGTCGAGGTGCTTGCCGCGCTGGTGCCCGGCGCCGGGCTCGGCCCCGCTCCGGAGGCCCTGAACGGCGGCGGGCAGCCCTCCGGGCGCGACGACGACATCGGCCTCACCGCCCTCGTCGTGGCACCCGGCGCGCTCCGCCCCGGCCAGGAGTTCCACGCCGAGGCCGACGGCCTCTTCGGAGCGCTCCTGGACTGCCCGCCCCTCGACCCCGCCCGGCCGGTGAGCTACCCCGGACGGCCCGAAGAGCTGACCGCGGAGCACCGCAGGAGGCACGGCGTCCCGCTGTCCGCCCAGTGCCACGCCGAGCTCACCGCGCTCGCCGCCGAACAGGGCCTCAGGTTTCCCGAGCCGGTCGTGTCGTCGCAGGACGCTCTTCCCCCGGCGGGTGTCCGATGACCCGCCGACCGGCAGTGCGGACCCGCGTCGGCCTCATCGGCCTGGGCGTCATCTCGAAGTTCTACGTCGCCGCCTTCGACCAGTTGCCCGGGCTCGACCTCGTGGCCGTGTGCGATCTGCGGCCCGCCGCTCTGGAACCGTTCCGGAACGTCGCCAAGTGCTACACCGGCCACGCCGAACTGCTCGCCGACGCCGACGTGGACGCGGTCGTCGTGAACGTCCCCAACGACGCGCACGCCACCGTGTGCCGGGACGCCCTCGCCTCGGGGGTCGCGGTGTGTGTGGAGAAGCCGCTCGCCATCCGCGTCGAGGACGGCCGGGCGCTCGCCGCACTGGCCCTCGAGCAGGAAGCCACCCTCTTCACTTCCTTCCACCGCCGCTACAACTCCGCGGTCCTGCGCCTGCTCGACGACGTCACGGCGGCCGACTCCCCCATACGCTCCCTCACCGTCCGCTACCTCGAACGCATCGAGGAGCACGCGGGCAGCGACCGTTGGTACCTCGACGCCGAGCGCTGCGGCGGCGGCTGCGTGGCCGACAACGGCCCCAACGCCTTCGACGTCGTACGGCTGTTCCTCGGCGACGTCGAACTGGACGCGGCCGAGGTCATCCGCGACGAGCTCGGCACCGACCGCCGGGCCTCGGTCGACCTGCGCTCGACGGCCGGAGCCACCGCCCGGGTCGAACTCGACTGGGCCTACGAGGGCGAGGTCAAGGACGTCGCCGTCGAACTCCACGACGGCACCCGGCTGTTCGCCGACATGCTCGACGGGCACCCCGAGTTCAAGGGCTCGCTCTGGCACGAGTACGTCGGCGTGCTCACCGACTTCGACACCCGCCTGCGGGGTGGACAGGACGCCTCCCGCGACGGCCTCGCCGCCCTCGAACTCGTTGACGCCGTCTACCGCGCGGAAGGAGCCACCCGGTGAACCCGGCAGAGGACGGCGGCAAACGCACCGTGCCCGCCACGGTGGTGAAGGTGCTGACCCACCGCCGTGACGACCGGGGCATGCGCCTCGAGGAGTTCACCAGCCGCTGCGTCCGCACCGGCGAGGTGCACGAGCTGGTCACCACCGACCAGGCAGGCGATCCCCCCGGCTCCCGCATCGACCGGGTCGGCTTCCTCGGCTTCGCCGAGATCCAGGGTGCCGGGGTGATCGACCGGGGCGACGAGGTATGGGTGGACGGTCGCCTCGTGGGCACCGTGCTCGGCTTCGACTCCTGCCACTTCCCCAACCACTACAACGTGCTCATCGCCGTCGACGACCTGGTCACGGGTCCCGACCTGGAACTGCGGCCGGAAACCCGGCTGTTCTTCCGCCAGGTCCCGGCGGAAGCCCAAGAATCCGGAAGCAGAAGGGTGCAAGTCGCATGAATACCGTCACCTTCGACGTGACCCCTCCGCACGCCCCCGGCACCACCTGGCGGCTCGAAGCGGAGCTGTTCCTGCCGCACGGCAAGGCACCCGACACCGTGCAGCTGCTGCTGCCGGGGCTCACCTACGACCGCCGCTACTGGACCGCTCCCGGCGCCCTCGACTACACGCGGCACGCGATCGGCGAGGGCTACGCCGTCCTCGCCCTCGACCGCCCCGGCACCGGCGCGAGCGAGCACCCGTCCGCCGAACAGGTCACGGTGGAGAGCAACGTCGAGGCCGTGCACCAAGTGGTGGCCGCCCTGCGCCGGGGCGCTCCCGGGCTGCCCGCCTTCCGCCACGTGGTCGCCGTCGGACACTCCTTGGGCTCCGGCATCGCCCTGATCGAGGCGGCCCGCCACCGCGACCTGGACGCCTTGGTGATCACCGGCCTGCTGCACGCGGTCGGCCCGCTCTACCCGGAGGCGATGCCCGCCCTGTACCCGGCGGTGGAAGACCCGCTGCTCGCCCCGACGAACCCGCCGGAGAACTACCTCACCACCCGCCCCGGCCGACGCGCCGCCCTGTACGAGCACCCGCCCGGCATGGACCCCGGCGTATCCGCCTGGCACGAGGACACCAAGTCGACGGTGACCGCCGGAGAGGGCTTCACCCTGGATGCCATCTACCAGCCGGAGGTGGCCGCCGAGGTGCGGGTGCCCGTCCTGCTGGTCGTCGGCAAGGAGGACCGTCTCTTCGGTGGCGGGGACGCCTCCACCGACGACGCCGCGTCCGTCGTCGCGTACGAGCAGAAGTTCTACACCGGCGCCACCGACCTGGACGCGTTCGTCGTCCCGGACGCCGCGCACTCCATCAACGTCCACCGCACCGCCCCGAGTTGGTATGCCGCCGCGCACCAGTGGCTCGACCGCCGCTGCCCCGCACGTGGGCACTGAGCCGAGAGGAGGGGACAGGACATGACCGACCGCAGCACCCGTCCACAGGGCGGCAGCCACGCCGTCGTCCTCGGCGGCAGCCTCGCCGGACTCTGCGCGGCGGCCGCACTCGCCCCGCACGTGGAGCGGGTCACGCTCGTGGAGCGCGACCGCTACCCGGACGAACCGCGCTGGCGCCGCGGCGTGCCCCAGGCCCGCCACACCCACAACCTGCTCGGCGCCGGACAGCGCTCCCTCGAACTGCTCTTTCCCGGCCTCCTCGGCGAGCTGCGCGACCTGGGCATGGTCGAGGTCCGCATGCCGCAGGACATGCTGCTGATGGTGCCGGGCGGTTGGGTGGACCGCTTCGAGGGCCCGCACCTGGTCCTGTCCGGCTCGCGCGACCTCCTCGACTGGGCCGTCCGCCGTCGGCTGCGGCAACTGCCCACCGTGGAGGTCCTGGAAGAGACGGAGGCCGTCGGCCTCGTCGCCGGACCGGGCGACACGGTCCGCGGCGTGCTGCTCCGCGACCGGCGCTCCAAGCCGCGCGCCGGTGGGAACCAGCCGTACGAGCAGGCGGCCGACCTGGTCGTGGACGCCACCGGCCGCGGCTCCCGGGCCCCGGCCTGGCTCAAGGATCTCGGCTACGGCACGCCCGAGGAGAGCGTCGTCGACGCAGGCTGTGCCTACTCCACCTGCATCCTGGAACCCGCTCCTGAGCACACCGCCGACTGGAAGTGCATCCTGCTCCAGTCCACACCGGAGGAGCCCCGCTCGGGCATCCTCAACCCCATCGAGAACGGCCGCTGGATGGTCTCCGTGGCCGGACTCGGCGGCGAGCGTCCGCCGCTGGACCACGCGGGCTTCGTCGACTTCGCCAAACGCCTGCGCAGCACCGCCCTGTACGACGCGATCCGCGACGCGAAGCCCCTCGGCGACGTGTACGGCTCCGGCCGTACGGAGAACCGCTGGCGCCACTTCGAGCGGCTGACGCGCTGGCCCGACCGCTTCCTCGTGCTCGGCGACGCCGTCGGCGCCTTCAACCCGGCCTACGGGCAGGGCATCTCCGTCGCGGGCATGAGTGCGCTCGTACTGCGCCGGGCCCTGGAACGGAACCCGATCCAGGACGGCCTGACCGCCTCCCTGCGCAAGCCGATCGCCGACTGCGTGGAGGCCGCGTGGATGCTGTCGGGCAACGCCGACCTGGCGTACCCGGGCGCCTCCGACGGTCCGCTGCCGCTCGCCGCACGGCTCGGCAAGCGCTACACCGACCGGCTCCTCAAGGTGGCGACGACCGACCAGACCGCGGCCATCGCCCTGCTCGACATGACCCACCTGCTGGCCCCGCCCCAGGCCGTGTTCAGGCCGAGGGTGCTGGCCTCGGTCCTGCGCGGCCCGAGAAACCCGCCCTCTCCGTCGGCCCCACTCCCCACACCTACCCGAGGGAAGCTCATGACCACCGAGTCCGAACGCATGGTGAAGGTCTACCGCAAACGGGCCAAGCGCTATGACCTGACCTCCAACCGCCTCTACCTCATCGGCCAGCGCACGATGGCCTACAAACACCTGGCCCTGGAACAGCTCGCGCTGCGCCCCGGCGACACGGTCGTCGACGCGGGCTGCGGCACCGGCCACAACCTGCCGCTGCTCGCCGAGGCCGTGGGCCCGACCGGCCGGGTGATCGGCGTGGACCTCACCGACGCCATGCTGGAACAGGCGGAGGACCGCGTACGTAGCGCCGGACTCACCCAAGTCGAGCTGGTCCAGGCCGACCTGACGACCTACCAGTACCCGGAGAACGTCCGCGGGATCACCGCCTGCTTCTCACTGACCCTCATCAGCGAGTACGCCAAGGTGATCGAGCGCGGCTACGAGGCACTCGCCCCCGGCGGGCGCTGGGTGGTCCTCGACTACCGCCTGCCGGGCTGGTGGCCGGACCGGCTCATCCCCGCCCTGGGCCCGATGATCGCCCCGTTCGGCGGCGACACCAGCATGGTGCAGCGCCACCCGTGGGAACCGATCCAGGAGGGCGCCGCCCGCCACCGCGTGCTGACCCGGTACGGCGGCTGGGTGTACGTCGCGGTCGGGGAGGCTGCGGGACGATAGGCCGCCACCGCAGGGACCGGCAGGATCGTCAGCCGCCTCAGACGCCGTCCTTGTGCCCGTTCGCGACGAGCAGCTGCTCCATGCTCTTGTGGGCGGGCCCGGCTTTGGTGTTGCTCTCGTCGTGGAAGAGCCTGAGGTACTGGATGAGGGTGCCCACGCACGTGTCGCGTTTGTCGTACTCGGCGTTGTCGACGAGTCGGCAGTCCTTGGAGATCTCTCGCGTCGTGCCGTCCGGGCCCGTGTACAAGGGGTGCCAGATCAATTTGACGTTCGGGTTCAACCGCTGGACCCGTTGGAGCTCCGGGACTTCCAGCCTGATGAGGATGCTGTCCGGAGAGTAGGCCCGCACGAAGATGTGCACGGGTCCGGTGGCGAGGGACACAAAGGCCTTGGACAGGATGCTCCACATCGGCCCTGTCAGCTTCCAGTCCGGATGCATCTCCAGGACGTTGAGCACGCTGCCGATCCGGGTCCGCGCCAGCGGTGTGTGGCCCTTCTCGTACGCGTAGTCGTTGACCTCGATACCACCGGCCCACAGGGCCATGGTGGGCGTCTTGATCTCCAGATGCTGGGTCATGAGCTTGACGAATTCCTGGTACCACGTGTTCGTCGCACGGATCTCGCGCTGCTCCTGGCGGTCACTCGTCCTCGCCGTGGCCTCGTCGTTCAGCGCACCCTGCGAGTCGACGCCGCCGAGCAGGAGTTGCCAGGCGTCGTCGGCGTCGGATTGGGGAATGCCCGCGGCCTTCGTCAGTTCCTGGTACGGCCCCCACTCGGGGTGCTCCGTGGGCCTCGCGGCGTAGTGCTCGTTCAGGGCACCCGCCTGGCGCTGCACCCAATGGGTTGCCGCCGCGTTCCCCGCGCGCTGCTGAAGCGCGGCCATCCCGGTGCGGGGCGTGCGGGGCACCCCTCGCCCGGCGACGGCCCGCGGCACCGCCTGCGCCTCCGGGGCTCTCCGTTGCTCACGCATGCCTTCTCGTCCTTCTGGTCGATGTCGTCAAGCGTAGGAAGATGGCGGTGAACGGACGAGGTACGGGAGGGCAGCCCCGCGGGCATGTTCATCCTGGCCGACTGATCGCCCGCCCGGGGCGGCGAGTTGGCCACGACGGTGAGATCCGGGGCACGGGAGATGGGGGCACTGATGGCAGCAGCACGACGACGGCGTCGGCGGTTACGGAAGAGGACGCGCCGGCAGGTGCAGCTCTGGGGAGGCGCGGCCGCGGTGGTCGCTGTGGTGTGGGCGGCCGGGAACTGGGCGAGCGTGTGGCCGGTCCTGTTGGCCGTGGTGCTCGTCGCCGTGGTGGGCGGTGGCGGGTACGGACTGTGGCAGGCGCACCGGAGCGCGGTCGGGAAGGACCGGGCGTGGCGGCGGGAGGAGGAAGCCCGGGCGCGGGAGCTGTCGATGACGGAGGTCGACGCGCTCTCCTGGCAGGACTTCGAGCGGTACGTCGCCGACCTGTGCCGTCGGGACGGCTGCACGCAGGTCGTCGTCAGCGGGAAGAGCGGTGACCTGGGCGCCGACGTGATCGGCTACCTCGCGGACGGCCGCAAGTTGGTGATCCAGTGCAAGAAGTACGCGCCCGAGCGCAGTGTGTCCTCGCAGGACGTGCAGAAGTTCCTCGGCACGGCCCGCAACGAGCACGGCGCGGATGTCGCCCTGTTCGTCACCACCTGCCGCAAGTTCACCGCGGCCGCCTTGGGCCTGGCGGTGCGGCACGACATCGTTGCGCTCCACCGCGATCTGCTGGGCGCCTGGGTCAGGGGCGCCCGGCTGGACAGCCTGATCCCGTTGAACGGCCACGGCGACGGTCGTACGCAACGCCCCTCGCCTGCCTGACACCTGACGCTCGGCGAGCCGCTGCCCCCGTAGTGGCTCGTAGGGCCGATCGGCCCCGGGCCCTACCCGCCCGGCCCCTGGGAGCCGCCTCGTGCCCGCGCCGACCCTGGAGGGGACACCCCGCCCCCAGGAGGCCCGAGATGACGTACGACGAGCGAAGCCGACCGCCGGTCCACGCGCTGCTCGCCGATGGGACCACCGCCTGCATACGGGAGGTCGGCCGCGACGATCACGCGCGGCTCCGAGGTCTCTTCGAGGGGATGTCGCCCGAGAACCTGCGGCGTCGCTTCTTCGTGGCGGGCAACCGGTGCGCCGCGCAGGCAGCGGACCGTTCCTGTGCGCCCCCTCGGCCCGGGCACCGCGCGCTGCTGGCCGAGGCGAAGGGCCGTGTCATCGGCCTGGTCGAGTACGAGAGGGCGGACGGGACCGCCACGGCGGAGATCTCGCTCGCCGTGGCGGAAGGGCTGCACCACCGAGGGATCGGGACCCTCCTCCTGGAACACCTCGTCTCCGCCGCCCGCGCCGAAGGCATCACCGCGTTCACCGCCGACGCACTCGCCGAGAACCACGAGGTCCTGAAGGTCTTCGCCGATCTCGGACTGCGCACCGCCCGGCGCTTCGACGGCCCGGAGGTGCGCTGCACCATCCAGTTGAGAGAGGAGGAAGAGACGTATCTGACGGCGGTCGAGGCCAGGGGCCGGGCGGCAGACGTCGCCAGCCTCGAACCGCTGCTGCGGCCCGACTCGATCGCCGTGGTCGGGGCGGGCCGCAGGGCGGGCTCCGTCGGCCGTGCCGTCCTGCGCAATCTGCGCACGGGGGGCTTCACCCGGCAGCTCTTCGCCGTCAATCCGAACGTCTCCTCGCTGATGAGCGTGCCCGCCTACCCTTCGGTCGCCGCGCTCCCCCAGGTTCCCGACCTCGCGGTCCTTGCCGTGCCCGCACCGGCTCTGCCCGCCACGGCAGAGGAGTGCGGCAAAGCGGGTGTACGTGCGCTCGTGGTCGTCACGGCCGGACTGGACGCCGAACAGGCCGCCGCCGTGCTCGCCACCTGTCGGCTGTACGGGATGCGCCTTGTGGGTCCCAACTGCCTCGGCATCTCCAACACGGACAAGGAGCTGTCGCTGGACTCGACGTTCGCCGCGCGGCACCCCCGTCGAGGGACGGCCGGTCTGGCCGTGCAGTCGGGTGGCGTGGGCATCGCGCTGCTGGACGGAGTGTCCCGGCTCGGCCTCGGCGTCTCCAGTTTCGTCTCGCTCGGCGACAAGTACGACGTGAGCGGCAACGACCTGCTCCAGTGGTGGGAGTGCGACGGCGTGACCGATCTGGCCCTGCTGCACCTGGAGTCCTTCGGGAACCCTCGGGCGTTCTCGCGGACCGCGCGGCGGGTCACCCGGCACATGCCGATCCTCACCGTCGACGCCGGGCGGACCCGGGCAGGGCGGCGGGCCGCCGCATCGCACACCGCGGCGGCCGCCACCCGGACCATGACCCGACAGGCCCTGTTCACCCAGGCGGGCATCACCGCCACCCGCACGATCGGTGAACTCCTGGAGACCGCCGCCCTGTTGCACGCGCAGCCCGCGCCCGCCGGAAAACGCGTCGCCGTCGTCACCAACGCGGGCGGCTCCGGTGTCCTCGCGGCCGACGCCTGCACCGAGGCCGGGCTCGCCCTGCCGCTGCTGCCGATCCCCCTCATCGACGAGCTGCTCGCCACCCTCCCCGAAGGGGCCTCGGCCACCAACCCGGTCGACGCCACCGCCGCCGTCACCGAGACGCAGCTCAAGAACGGCGTGGACCGGCTGATGGCACACGACGGCATCGACGCCGTGCTGGTGGTGCTCGTGCCCACCGCGGTCGCCGCGGCCACCGGCGACGATCTCGTGCGGGCCCTCACCCACGCACCCGGTCATCACGCCCGGACGATCGCCGCGGTCCTCCTCGACCAGGCGCTGCCCGTAAGGCTGTTGGCGGCTGCGGGCGGCGGCTCCATCCCCTGCTACGGAGATCCACAGCCCGCCGCGCGCGCCCTGGCCCACGGGGCCCGTCGGTCTCAGTGGCTGGCCCGCCCGCCCGGCAGCATCCCGGACGTCCCCGGCGTGGAGACGTCCCGTGCCCACGACGTGGCCGAGACCTGGCTGGCCGGGCATCCGGACGGCGGCTGGCTCGATCCGAAGACCTGTGCCGAACTCCTCGCCTGCTACGGCATTCCCCAACTCCCCTGGGCCTGGGCCGAGACTGAGGACGACGCCGTCATGGCGGCCGAGCGGCTGCGTGGTCCGGACGGCAGGGTCGTGCTGAAAGCGCACTGGCCCGGCCTGGTGCACAAGAGCGAACAGCGGGCGATCCACCTCGATCTGCAGGGTGACAGCCAAGTGCGCGCCGCATTCCGGGACTTCGAGGTCCGCTTCGCCGGGCTGCTGAGCGGTGTGGTGGTGCAGCCGCTCGCCGAGCGCGGTACCGAGCTGTTCGCGGGCGTCGTCCAGGATGGGGTCTTCGGCCCGCTCGTCCTCTTCGGGCTCGGCGGCACGGCCACGGATCTCCTCGCCGACCACGCGGCCCGGCTGGCCCCGCTCACCGACCTGGACGTGCACGACCTGATCACCGCGCCCCGCTGCGCCCCGCTGCTCTTCGGGCACGGCGGGAGCGGGCCGGTGGACCTCGAAGGACTGGAGCAACTGCTGCACCGGCTGTCGCGGATGGCCTGCGACCTGCCGCAACTCGTCGAGGCCGACTTCAACCCCGTCCTAGCGCGGCCGGGCGGCATCACGGCACTCGACGTACGCGTACGCCTGCTGCCCCGGACCGCCAACGACCCCCATCTGCGCCGACTCCGCTGAAGGCTGAGGGCTGGAAGGAGACAGAGATGAAGCACAGCAAGATCGGTTCCGTGATGGCGGATGAGGTGGTCAGCGCCGGGTACGGCACCCCGTTCAAGGACGTGGCCAGGCTCCTGTCCGAGCACCGCATCAGCGGGCTGCCCGTGATCGACGTCGACGACAAGGTGATCGGCGTCATCTCGGAGACGGACCTGTTGGTGCGCGAGGCCGAGGCCCCCGCCCCGTACCGGCCCCAGCCCCGCTTCCGGATGTCGTGGGCCAGGCCCTCGGCGCGGAAGACCCGGACGAAGGCCACGGCACGGACCGCGGGGCAGCTCATGTCCACGCCGCCCGTGTGCGTGCACGCCGAGAACACCATCGCCGAGGGCGCTCGCCGGATGGCCGAGCACAAGGTCGAACGGCTGCCCGTCATCGACGACGAGGACCGGCTGGTCGGCATCGTGACGCGCAGGGACCTGCTGCAGGTGTTCCTGCGCCCGGACGCCGAGATCCGCCGCGAGGTGATCGCACAGGTCCTGGTCCACACCCTGTGGCTGGCCCCCCAGAGCATCGAGGTCGAGGTGGAGAACGGCGTGGTGACCCTCGCCGGGTCGCTGGAGCGCCGCAGCGAGGTGCCCGTCGCACTGCACATGACGCGTGAGATCGACGGCGTGGTCGCGGTCCTGGACCGGCTCACCTACCGCGTGGACGACTCCCGCCTCCGGCCGACCGACCAGGCCCTGCGCGGCGTCGCCGACGACTGGCTGCGCAAACTCTGAGAGGGGGCGGACCACCATGACAGTCAAGGTGCTGGTCGCCTACGCGACGAAGAACCGGTCCACGGCCGAGATCGCCCGCACTCTCACGGAGGTCCTCCGCAAGCAGGACATCGACGCCGAGATGAGGTTGGCGCGCGACGTCGGCGAGCTCCAGGTGTACGACGCCGTGGTGCTCGGCAGTCAGCCCTACGAGGGGCACTCGGCGTGGGCGCAGCGCATCGGCGCCACCCTGCTGGGCGAGCCCGCGGCGGGCCGGGATGGACAGCCATGACGCCTGCTGGATCTACGGCGGTTCCCCCAGGACCGGGCGCCGGCAGGGGGGCGCTTCGGGGACAGCGGCTATGAGGGACGTCGGAGAGGCACGTTCCTCATAGCCGCTGAATGCACAGACACTGCCACAAACTCTGCATCTGGCACGACCAGTTCGACAGCTCCGGCTGTGTGGGCTGCAAGGACGAGACGGACAGGAACAACGAGTTGAGCAGGACGAACGCGAAGGAGACGGAGCGATGAGCAGCACCCCGCCCATGATGGCCGCACTTCCCGCCGAGCACCGCGCACGGCTGATGCGGATCGCCCGGCAGGTGTCCTTCCCTGTCGGGACCCGGATCTTCGAGGAGGGCGGTCACGCCGACCGGTTCTGGATCGTCCGCACCGGGTCGGTCGTCCTCGACATGCACGTCCCCGGTCGCCGCTCGCCCGCGATCGAGACGATCGGTCACGGCGAGCTGCTCGGCTGGTCCTGGCTCTTCCCGCCGTACGTCTGGCAGCTCGGCGCCGTGGCGCAGAGCCCGGTGCGGGCCGAGGAGTTCGACGCCCTCGCGGTCCGTCTGATGTGCGAGGACGACCCGGCGCTCGGCGCGCTCGTCGGCCATTGGGTGGGCCGCGTCCTGGCCCACCGGCTGCAGTCGGCCAGGACGCGTCTCCTCGACCTGTACGCCCCCTACGGAAGCGGAGAAGGCGTACGGGGGTGACCGCCGTGCCGCTCCCCTACCGGGTCGTCGCCCGTTGGACGGGCCGTACCGGCGTCGTCACCCAACTGATCGGCCAGGCGGACTTCACCCCGCGCGACACCACCGCGTTCGTGTGCGGACCCGAGCCGATGATCCGGGCGACGGCCCGTGACCTGCTGCACCGGGGAGTGCCCGGCGACCGCATCAGGGTCGCCTTGGAGCTCAACATGCACTGCGCCACCGGACACTGCCAGCTCGGCCCGCTGCTGCTGTGCAGGGACGGCCCGGTCGTCACCTGGAGCCGGGCGGAACCTCTCCTCTACGTCGGGGAGCTGTGACATGTACGCCAGGGAACCGTGCCATGAGCCGACCGACGCCGAGCGGATCCGCGCGATCCGCAACCACGACCCCTGCGTCTCCTGCGCCACACCTCCTCGACCTGACCGTCGCCCGAACGTAGCCACCGCCCCGCACTCCATCTCCCGGGAGGACGCCGTGCTCCACTCACCGCGCACCGTGAGCGACGTGATGACCCACACGGTCATCGCCGTGGGCCGCGAGGCCCCCTTCAAAGAGATCGTCGCCCTGATGGGGCAGTGGAACGTCGGCGCGCTTCCCGTCCTGGCCGGTGAGGGCCGGGTGATCGGTGTGGTCTCGGAGGCGGATCTGCTGCCGAAGGAGGAATTCCGCGACAGCGACCCTTCCCGCTTCGACCAACAGCGCCGCCTCACCGACCTGGCCAAGGCCGGGGGCGTCAGCGCGGGCGAGGTGATGAGCACGCCCGCCGTCACCGTGCACCCGGACGCGACCCTCTCGCAGGCCGCCCGCATCATGGCCCAGCGGAAGGTCAAGCGCCTCCCCGTGGTCGACGCCAACGGGCTGCTGCAGGGCGTGGTCAGCCGCAGCGACCTGCTCAAGGTGTTCCTGCGTTCCGACCAGGAACTCGCGGACGAGGTGACCCGCACCGTGACCGCCCTGCTCTTCCCGGACCGTGCGGTCACGGTGGTCGTGGAGAACGGCGTGGTCACGCTCGGCGGTGAGATCCGCGACCGCACCCTCGTCCCGGTCGCCGCCCGGCTCACCCGTGCGGTCGAGGGCGTCGTGGACGTACGCATGGATCTCTCCGAACCCGGTCAGGCGCCGCCCCGATGAAGTCTCTCGACGAGTACCGCGCCCCTTCGCCGACCCGGCGGTCGAGGCCGCACGCACTGGGCGCGATGGGGCCCACTCGGCCCTGGTGCGGGCCCCCGCCGACGCGCAACGATCAGATCGGGGGACCGCAGACACCCAGGGGGCAACCATGACCGCACGCACCTTCTCGTCGGCACAGCCGATCCGGGTCTTCCTCCTCGACGACCACGAGGTCGTACGCAGAGGAGTGCACGACCTGCTCGACGCGGAGCCCGACATCGAGGTCGTCGGTGAGGCGGGCACGAGCGACCAGGCGCTGGTCCGTGGCCCCGCCCTGCGCCCCGACGTGGCCATCCTCGACATCCGCCTGCCGGACAGCGACGGCATCACCGTCTGCCGCGAACTGCGCTCGAAGATGCCCGAGGTCGCCTGTCTGATGCTGACCTCTTTCGACGATGACGACGCACTCCTGGACGCGATCATGGCGGGCGCCGCGGGCTACGTCCTGAAGCAGATCAAGGGAACCGACCTGATCGACGCGGTACGCACCGTCGCATCCGGCCAGTCGCTGCTCGACCCGGCGACCACGACCCGTCTGATGAGCACGCTGCGCGGCCCGGACGAGCCGCGGCAGCCGGACGACAGGCTGTCCGGCCTCACCGAACGCGAGCGGGACATCCTCACGCTCATCGGCGAAGGCCTCACCAACCGGCAGATCGGGAAGCGGCTCTACCTCTCCGAAAAGACCGTCAAGAACCACATCTCCCGGCTCCTGTCGAAGCTCGGCGTGGAACGGCGCGTCCAGGCCGCTGTGCTCGCCGCCCACCTCGAAGCCGACCGCCCCTCCGACCGTCCCCGCTGACCGCCCTCATCGGCCGACGACCGCCCTCATCGGCCTGCCAGCGGAACGCGCCATTCCAGCCGCGTGCCCCCGTCCGGCCCCGCATCCAGACACAGCGAGCCGCCGAGGTTCTCGGCTCGCTCGGCGATGTTCCGCAGGCCGCTGCGGCGTCCGCTCCTGCCGATGCCGACCCCGTTGTCCGCCACGGTGAGGGTGAGCTCCCCACGGCGTACGACGACGGAGATCTCGGCGGCCGATGCCCGCGCGTGCCGGGTGATGTTGGCGAGCGCCTCGCTCAGCACCGCCACCGCCTCGTCGGCGATGGCGGCCGGTACATCGGTGTCGATCAGACCTTCCATGCGCAGCGCCGGTGTGAAGCCCAGCACCGCGACCGCTTCCTCCACGGTCCGGGCGGTGCGCACCCGCAGCCCGGGACTGCGGGTCGTGTTCGCCTCGTGGGCGCGCAGGCCGAAGATGGTGGAACGGATGATCTTTATGGTGGTGTCGAGGTCGTCCACCGCGCGTGTCAGGCGTTCGGACGCCTCGGGGTGCTGGACGAAGCGCTGCGCGCTCTGCAGGGTCATGCCGGTCGCGAAGAGACGCTGGATGGCCAGGTCGTGGAGGTCCCGGGCGATCCGGTCGCGGTCCTCGAGCAGGCTCATCTGCTCGGCGTCGCGCCGCCGGTCCGCCAACTCGAGGGCCACTGCCGCCTGTCCGGCGAAACCGGGCAGCGGAGCGGTCTCGGCCTCGCCGAAAGCGGGCCGTCCGCTCCGCCGGGCCAGGACCAGTACGCCGCGCAGCCCCTCCGCGGTACCCATCTGCACCGCCACGGCGGGCCCCATGCCCTTCCACCGCTCCGGCGCGAAGGTGACCCTGGGATCACCGGCAACGTCCCCGGTGGCCACCAGCCCGCCCTCACGCAGCGCGGCCCCTGCCAAGGTCCCCTCCCGGGGAATGAACTGCCCCTGATGCGCCTCCGAGCATTCACCGAGTGCCAAGGCCCCCTCCAGCTCGTCCCGCTCCGCCACCACGAGGTCCACCACACCGATGTCGGCATTGGTGATCTCCCGCGCGCGCTCGACCATCAGCTCCAGTACGCGGGCCTCCGACGCACCGGACAGCAGGGCGCTGGTGAACTCGGAACTCGCAGCCAGCCAGCGCTCCCTGAGCCGCGCCTCCTCGTAGAGCCGGGCGTTCTCGATGGCCACCCCCGCCGCCACGGCAAGCGTGGAGAGCACCGCTTCGTCCTCGGCGTCGAATTCGGCGCAGCCGCGCTTCTCGGTGAGATAGAGGTTCCCGAACACCTCCTCCCGCACCCGGATGGGCACCCCCAGGAACGAGTGCATCGGGGGGTGATGCGGCGGGAACCCGGACGACGCCAAGTGCTCCGACAGCTGCCGCAGCCGCAACGGCTCGGGATGCCGGATCAGCTCACCGAGCAGCCCGTGCCCCGAAGGCAGATCCCCGATCTGCGACTGCAGTTGCTCGTCGATCCCCACCGGCAGGAACTGGTCCAGCCTGCTCCCTGCGCCGATGACGCCGAGCGCTCCGTACTCCGCGTCCACGAGTACGACGGCGGTCTCGACGATGCGTCGGAGCACTTGCGGAAGATCGAGTTCCCGCCCCACCGAAAGCACCGCTTCCAGCAGCCCGTGCAGCCGGTCCCGCGTCCCGCGAACGGCAGTGATCCGCCCCTCGAGCTCTTCGAGCAGCTCATCCAGCCGCAATCGCGTCAGCTGCCGCGCTTCGTTGCGCACTGTCTCCCCACCCATGTGTGCCTCCGCCGAAGTCGCCAGACAGGGCGTCGCAGGTACGGCCTTCACACTAGTCCCGCGACGGGTCGGCGGAATGGAGGGTGGCGTGATGGCTGCGGCCAGTCCGCCTCATACGGGCTCGGTGGCACGGCGAGGACATCGCCGACCTCCGCAGAGCTTCGCCAGAACAGGGCGGCCGCAGGCTTGACGTCCGGTTCGTGGTCATGGGGGCACCACAACACCTGGAGCACGTCGGCCTGTTCGGGCGGCCGCAGCGTCGGTAGATCGCGCACTTACAGCTGAGCCACGGGCAGCATGGGGACCGGGCACTCAGCAGGCGGCGGCCCCGCCTCTAGGCGCCGCATGAGTGCCGCGTCGTTGCGCTCCTTGATCGCCGACTCTTCCGGCGTGTACTCCGGGCCGTCGGGATCCCGGTGCAGCCGGGCCTGTCTGGGTCTTTCGAGAAGAACTGCCGCCGGGTACTCGCGGAAGCCGCTGTTCTGGTGTTCTGCGCTCTCGCAGTGCGGCCATGGCTCCCCGGACGGCCACAGCAACGGCCCCCCGACCGAGCTGTCCCACACCGAAGGCGCCCCGGGGCGCGGGTGCAGCCGAGTTGCGTCTCGCGCCAACGGAGCCAGCTCAGGAAAGACCGCGGTCACGTCGAACGGACGCGGCGGAGCATTCCCTACGAAGACCATGCCTGCGATCTTGCCGCCGGCCACCGACAGTCCCCTGGCCGTCTCGACCGGCGTCACCGAGTTATGCGTATCCCCCGTCGGCAAGGTCCCGCTCCCCACCAGGCTGCGCTATGCAGGAACAAGCCCCGCGAGGGCGCAGCCGGTGCGCCGCGACGGGCCAGGGGGGAATCATGACCGATTCCGCACGGCGTCAGCAGCCACGGGTGCCCGAGACCGACCCCACGGTCGGGGTCGGTGTGAACGCCGACTGGCAGGGAGAGCCGAAGCACCGGCTGGTCGCGATCGGGGATTCGCTGACGCAGGGGTTCCAGAGCCTGGCGATCTTCAACACCGGACTCTCGTATCCGGCGATCGTGGCCTACGAGTTGGGGTGCGTCGAACGGTTCCGGTACCCCCTCTACGAGGGTCTGGGCGGGCTGCCCTTCAACATCGAGTTCCTCCTGCGTGACCTGGAAGCCCGCTACGGGCGGACCGTGGATTTGCCGGAGACGCCGGTCGCGCTGTTCCGGGCCAGGAGCCTCATGGACCGGGTGGAGGACTACTGGGAGCGGGGGCCAGGACAGGCGGTGCCCTCGACGACCGCCATCATGCACAACCTCGCGGTCTTCGGGTGGGACCTGCGGGACGCGCTCTCGAAGTCGGCGGACGAGTGCCATGAACGGATCGAGACTCCGGACGACAACCTGATCAAGCAGGTCGTCCAGAACGCGTGCGAGCGCGCCGCCCTCCGGGTCCTGCCCACGCGGCCCTCGGCTGCGGGGGCCCTGACCCAACTGGGCGCCGCCGCCCGGCTCGGGGAGGAGACCGACGGCACCGAATCGGAGCACGGGATCGAGACCCTCGTCGTCTTCCTCGGGGCGAACAATGCGCTGCAGGCGGTGACCGAGCTCAACATGGCCTGGAGCGAGGACGGTTACGACGACCTGTCCCGCAAAGGACGCTTCACCGTCTGGCAGCCACAGCACTTCGCGGCCGAACTGCGCAAGGTGGCCGCCGAGGTCTCCGGAATCAAGGCTCGGCACGTCATATGGTGCACGGTCCCGCACGTCACCATCGCGCCGATCGCCCGCGGCGTCAAAGGCAAGATCGCGAAGGGTTCCCGGTACTTCCCGTACTACACCCGCCCGTGGATCGACGACGACGACTTCGACCCCCGCCAAGACCCGCACATCACAGGTGACGAGGCGCGGCAGGTCGACGACGCCATCGACGACTACAACGACGCGATCACGGCGGAGGTCCGCCATGCCCGGCGGACGGGCAAGGACTGGTACCTGCTGGAGACCTGCGGACTGTTGGACCGGCTCGCGGCCCGCCGGTACGCCGAGGATCCGTCGGCCCGCCCGGACTGGTGGCGGCCCTACGAGTTGCCGCCAGCACTGCAGGCGCTGACGCCGCGGCCGAACTCCCGTTTCCTCGCCGGTGAGGCGGAACGGCGCACCGACGGCGGCCTGTTCTCGCTCGACGGGGTCCACCCGACGACGGTCGGATACGGCATCCTCGCCCAGGAACTCATCCATGTGATGCGGCTGGCAGGCGTCCAGTTCTTCCGGCCCGACGGACAGACCCGCCGCGAGGGCCCGGTGCACGTCGACTTCGACCGCCTCATCCGCCACGACACCCTCATCAACCGGCCGCCGGGGAACCTCGACTCGGCCCTGCGCGTCATCGGCTGGGCCGACGAGGCCTTGGACCTGTTCCAGCGCGTGTTCTCCGGCTTCTGAGCAGGCCTGAGGTCACCCGCCGCTCGGCGGCGCTGAGGCCGCGGAGGGTCCAGAGTCCGTACAAAGCCAGCAGCGGTTTGGCAGCCGTCCACTCTCCAGGGCGGTAGTCATCCGCGCGCACCAGCCTCTCCGCGAGGTCGGGGCGCTGCCGCCGCAAGTACGCGCGGGCCTTGAGCGCATGAGCGGGCTGGGAGACGATCTTGATGCGGTCCGCGCCTTCGAGCAGTGGGATGACGTTCGTGATGTTCTCCCACGTCGTCGTGCTCCGGTCCTCAAGGAGCACCGTGCCGTCGAAGTCCAGCACCGACTTCGCGTGGTCGGCCATCAACTGGGCCTCCGTGGCGACGGTTCCGGTCGTGCCGCCGCTGAAGATCACGCAGGTTCGCAGCGCACCGTCAGCGGCGGCGGAGCGGACTCCGGCACGGACCCGCCAACGGTTGATCAGGTTCGCCCTCGCCCCGGGGTTCCGGTACCCCAACACCACCACGGCCACCGAAGCGCCACCGCTCTCCCCCACGAGAGCTCGGGACCATCTCCAGTTCAGCCACTCACCCCAGGCCAGGGCCGCAACCCCGGCCACCGCCAGTCCTGTCCCTCGCCGCATGCGGCGACTCTAGGGCCCCGGGCGTCGCGCGGCCGACCTTTCAACCGGACTGCGTCAGGACGAGAGGCACGGTGATGGTGAGGTGCTCGTCGGTGGTCGGCAGGGCGGCGGCAAGAGCGTTCATACGAGTTGCGAGGTGGCCGATCACCCGGCTGGTCAGTTCCTCGTCCCACTCCGCTGTGCCTTCCGGTGGCAGGCGCATCTCCTCCCTGGAAGGTGCGTTGTCACCGAAGTAGCGCGCGGTGTCCATGTTCACGACCCAACAGGCCAGTGCGATTCTCACCTGCCCGGGTGCCGCCCACTGTGCCCGTATGTGGGCGCACATGCTGAAGTCGTCCCCGCCGAACGTGACCGTCGTGGAGAACGGCCTGCCACGGGGGTACTGCCGTGTCAGCTCGAGCACTGCCGGTTCCACAACGGCCCGCGCCATAGGTTCCGAATACACCGTCTGCCTCCAGATCGACTGTCGTCCCGACCCATTCCGCCCTGGGGGCTATCCCCCACCGCAGACGGAGGTAAGCCCCGTTCCGGGGCGGTGTGGCCGCGGCCTAGCGTGGGTTTCAGTACCGCGCCCGAGCGAGGTCCCGTGGGCACGCTGCTGCTGGACCGCAGGGACGCCCGACAGGAAACTGATCATCATGCACGTGCAGGACTCCCTCCGTTCCGTCGCCCACTCCCCCTCCGTCCTCTCCTCCCTCCTCCGGGCCCCCTTCACCCGGCGGGCCTGGGCCGAGGCTGCGTACTGCCTGATCGGGTTCCCGTTGGGGCTGGTGGGCGGGACGTTGCTGACGGTGGTGTTGGCGCTCGGTGCGGGGTTCGGCGTTTCGCTGGTCCTGGCGGTCGTGGGCGCGCTGCTGCTCATCGGCGGGTTGCGGCTCGCCCGCGGGCTGGGCAGGCTCCACCGCGCGCTCGCCGGGACACTGCTCGGCGTACGGACGCCCACGCCGCCCGCGTTCCGGCCCGGCGGCGGTGTCGTGGGACGCGTCGACGCGCGGCTGCGGGACGGCGTCGGCTGGCGGGCGGCGGGTTACGTCCTCGCGAAGCTGCCCGTCGGGGCCCTCGGCGCGTACGCCGTGCTGTGGTGGGTCACGGGCCTGGTGAACCTCACCGCCCCGCTGCGGTGGGCGGTGTTCGGGCAGCAGCCCCAGCCCGGTGACCCCGAGGGCATGCCGCTGCTCACGCCGATCCCCTTCGGGAGCCCGGACGTGGACACGTTCGCAGGGACCTGGTTCGCGGTGCTGGTCGGCGGGGTCACGCTGCTGTGCGCGCCGTGGGTGACCCGGCTCGTGGTCGCGGGCGACCGGTGGCTGATCGGGGCGCTCCTCGGGCCGGGGCGGCTCGCCGACCGCGTGCGTGACCTGGAGGAGACCCGTGCGCTCGCCGTCGACGACTCGGTGGCGCTGCTGCGCCGGGTCGAGCGCGATCTGCACGACGGGGCGCAGGTACGTCTCGTCGCGGTGGCCATGGGGCTCGACATGGTCAAGGAGAGACTCGTCGACGGGCAGCCGCTGGACGTGGGCCGCATCCGGCAGCTCGTCGACGGCGCGCACCGGACCGCCACCGAGGCGCTCACCGAACTCCGCGACCTGGCCCGCGGCATCCATCCGCCCGCTCTCGACGACGGCCTCCCGGACGCCCTCGCCACGCTCGCCGCCCGCAGCACGGTGCCGGTCAGGCTCTCGGCGGACGTTCCGGTACGCCCCACTCCGGCGATCGAGACCATCGCGTACTTCTGCGCCGCCGAGCTCCTGACGAACGTCATCAAGCACAGCGGGGCGCGGCAGGCCGCGATCGGCGTGACGCAGCGGGACGGACTGCTGCGGCTGCAGGTGACCGACGACGGGCGGGGCGGTGCGGAGATGGGGGCGGGCAGCGGCCTGACCGGGCTCGCCCAGCGCGTCCGCACCGTCGACGGACGCATCGACATCCACAGCCCCGAGGGCGGGCCGACGACCGTCACCGTCCAGCTCCCCCTGCATGCATGAGAGCGTGCGTGAAAGCATGTGCGCCATGCGTGTCGTGATCGCCGAGGACGCCGCCGTACTGCGGGAGTTGCTGGCCCAGATGCTCACCGAGCGCGGCCACGAGATCTGTGCCGCCGTAGGCGACGCGGACGCCCTGCGCGAGGCCGTCGCCGCGCACCGGCCCGACGTCACCGTGGTCGACATCCGGATGCCGCCGACCCACACCGACGAGGGGCTGCGCGCCGCCATCGACATCCGCGCCGAGCACCCCGGCACCGGCGTGCTGCTCTTCTCCCAGTACGTCGAGACGAAGTACGCCACCCGGCTGCTGGCGGCCGGTTCCGCAGGCGTCGGCTATCTGCTCAAGGACCGGGTGGCGAACGTCGCGGAGTTCACGGACGCGCTGGCGCGGGTGGCGGCGGGCGGCACCGCGCTCGACCCCGAGGTCGTCACGCAGCTCGCGGGCGCGGGCAGCCGCAAGGCCGAACTGGCGCCGCTCACCGCACGGGAGCGCGAGGTGCTCTCCCTGATGGCGGAGGGCCGCTCGAACGCCGCCATCGCCCAGGCGCTCTTCGTCTCGTCCGGCACGGTGGAGAAGCACGTGGCGGCCGTCTTCGACAAGCTCGGCCTGCCTGCCTCGCACGACCACAATCGCCGGGTGCTCGCGGTCATCCGCCATTTGCGCTCGTGAGTCGCCACCCCCTGCGCCACCCCCTCGCCCAGGGGTCAAATCACGCCGTTCTGACGAGGCCAACACGGCCTGTGTGAGGGGTAGTTAATGTCCCGCACATGCCCCTGACGTGTCGACCGGCCCAAGCCGCGGAGTCGCCCCCACTCGCCGTGACCGACGCGTGCACCACTCGGCCCCGCCGTCCCCACCGGATCCCCATATTCCACGTCCAGCCCCTACGCTTTCTTCACCCTTTGCCTCTAGACTTTCGCCCCCTGCCCCGCGTATCCGCAGGACAAGGGCATATGCCAGAAGCACCACCGCATCGTGTGTTGCCAAATCCCTTACGGCCCCCCTCCTGCTGTGCGAAAGTCATTAGCGGTCCACCACCCGTCAAGCTGGTCGCACCGCACCTTCAACGGAGCACCTCATGCCGTCCCATGTCTTTGCGGACCACGCAGCCGCCCAGCCGCCCGAGCGTGGCACGGTCGACGCGCTGATCTCGCAGACGCGTCGGCTCCGCGGCGAGGTCGACGCCGTGCGGCGCGACGCCGTGGACGACCACGGGGACCCCACGGGACGCTGGCAGCGGGCCCTGTGCGACCTGGCGGTCCATCAGCTGAACGATCTGGACGACCACCTGGCCCAGCTGCGGGACGGTCCGCCGCGGACGGACGGGGAGTCCGCGGCGCCGGCCGTACCGGAGCCCACGGAGCCGGGCCGCGGATCCCTGCTGAGCCGGGTGGGCAGCGCCGAGTGGAACCTCCTGACCGACGAGGCCAGCTGGTCCGGCGAGCTCTACGGAATCCTCGGCCGAGACCCCGCCGCTCCCCCGCTCTCCCTCGACGAGCTCCCCTCCCTGGTGCACGCCGACGACCAGCCCCTGCTGACCTCGATGGTCACGGACTGCCTCATCGACGGAAAGCCCATCGACGGCGAGTTCCGCATCCTGCGCTCCGACGGGCGCGTACGCCAGGTGCACATGATGGGCGAGCCCGTGCTCGCCGCCGACGGCTCCACCGCCTCCATGTGGGCGGTCCTGCGGGACATCAGCGAGCTGCGCCGCAGCCAGCGCGTCGTGCGTGAGAGCCAGGACTCGCTGCAGCGCCACCACGACATCGCACAGACCGAGCACCGCCTCGCCGTCGCACTGCAGGAGGCGGTCCTCCCGCCGTGGCGCGGCTCCCTGCGGTTCCCGCACGGCGGCCCTGGCAAGCTCGACCTCGCCGCCCGCTACCTCCCCTCCTCGACCAGCACGCTCATCGGCGGAGACTGGTACGACGCGATGGAACTGCCCGGAGGCGACGCCCTGCTGAGCGTCGGCGACCTCACCGGGCACGGCGTCGGCGTCACCTCCGGCATGGCGATGCTGCTCGGCGCGCTGCGCGGCATGGCGGTCGCCGGAGCGCAGCCGGGCGGCCATTTCGGACAGCCCGGCCAGCTCATGGGCTGGCTCAACCAGTTGCTGGATGCCACGGTCCAGCCCGCCCTCGGCAGCGCGGTCTGCTGTCGCTTCGACCCCACCACGCACTTACTCACGTGGGCACAGGCCGGGCACCCCGCCCCGCTGCTCTTCCGCGACGGGACGGGGCGCGCGCTGACGCCACCGCACGGCGTGCTCCTGGGCGCCACCTCCGGGGCGACGTACGAGCAGGCCGATGAGCAACTGCGGCCCGGAGACCTGTTGCTGCTGCACACCGACGGCCTGGTGCCGCGGCGCGACAGGGACACGGCGACGGGCCTGCTGCTCTCCCTCTCGTCCCGTTTCGCCGAGGCGCGAACGGCACAGGACTGCGTGCGGACCGTCGTCGAGGAATGCGGCGAGGCAGCCCGTGAGGACGACGCCTGCCTGTTGGTCGCGCGGGTCTGAATCGTCCGATCGCGCGATGTCTCATGTGCTCCGGTGCGCTACGCCCTTGCGGTCCTCCCCCTGCTCCCCTTCGGCAGCGCGAACTTGATCTCCTCGCGCAGGTCCTGGATCTTCGGGTAGCCCGCGTACTGCGCGGTCAGCCGGTACATCTCGCGCAGCCGGTCCCAGGTGCGGTGCGAGGAGTTCGCCCGCATCGACACCAGCGCCAACCGCGCGTACCTGTCGGCCTGTTCGGGGTCGTCGGCGATGAAGCACGCCGACGCCAGTGAGATGTAGTCGAAGATCTGCGACCGGTCGCGGTTCTTGGCCCGCAGCTCGATCGCCTCCTTCGCGTGACGCTGCGCGGCGTTCGCCGCGGACGCCTCGTGGTCGGCGAGGGTGCGGTAGGCCAGGGCCTGCATGCCGTGCAGGTCCGCCTCGTCGAACATCTGCATCCAGCTCGGCGGCGGCACGTCCCCCTTGTCCGACACGAAGAGGTCCTCGGCCAGGCCGAGCGTGCGCCGCATCGCCTGGCCGCGCCCCATCGACGCATGCGCCCAGGCCTCGATGGTGTACAGCATCGCCTGGGTGCGGGGCAGGGCCTCCTCGCCCGCGCCCGACTTGGCGAGCTTCATCAGGTCCAGGGCGTCGTCCGGTTTGCCGAGGTGCACCATCTGGCGCGCGGCCCGGGACAGCGCCTCCCCCGCGCGCGGGCGGTCGCCACCCTCGCGGGCGGCGTGCGCCGCAATGACGAAGTACTTCTGCGCCGTGGGCTCCAGGCCGATGTCGTGCGACATCCACCCCGCGAGCACGGCGAGGTTGGCAGCGACGCCCCACAGGCGCCGCTGAAGGTGTTCGGGGTGTCGGTAGGCGAGCATGCCGCCCACTTCGTTGAGCTGGCCCACCACGGCCTTGCGCTGCAGCCCGCCTCCGCGGGCCGCGTCCCACGCGCGGAACACTTCGACCGAGCGCTCCAGTTCCTCGATCTCCTGCGACCCGATGGGGGCGGCCTCATAGCGGTCGAGCCCAGCGGGGTCGGCGTGCAGGGGATCTTCGATACGGGGGGCGTCGGCCTTGAGAGCCGGATCGGCGTGCAGCCAGTCGTGCATGGCGCTGCTGAGTGCGGAGCCTGCGGCAAGCGCAGCGCCCGCGCCCACCAAGCCGCGTCGGTTGAGCATGAGGTCCATTCCCGTGAATTCGGTGAGGACCGCGGCCGTCCGCTCGGGCGCCCACGGCACGCCGTCGGGGTGCTCCACACTCCCGTCGCCACGCCGCTTCCCTGCGCGCCCGTGCCGGACCAGACCCAGATCCTCAGTGGTCACGACACGGCCGAGACGCTCGGTGAACAGAACAGCCAGTACCCGTGGCACCGGATCGCGCGGGATCTCTCCCATGTCGATCCACCGCCGCACCCGCGAGGTGTCGGTGGCCAGTTGGGGGTGGCCCATGGCCGCCGCCTGCCGGTTCACCAGTCTCGCGAGCTCACCCTTGGACCAGCCGGCGAGGCCGAACAGGTCGGACAGGCGGGTATTGGGTTGTCCGTTCACGTCAAGCCCCCAGGTTCTCGGCTGAGTTGACAGTAGCCCTCTGTCAGTTGCAGAGCGACTATTCGCCAGGGTTCGCCAGGGTGCGCCACATGGTGTGCCAGGGGACGGCGGGTGTCAGGTAGGAGTGCGCCACCCCGACCCGGTCGCCGCAAGGCACTCCCCAGGGTGCACCCGAAGCGATCGGGCCGGGAGGCGCACGCAACTCGCAGGCACACGAAGGGATCTGTATCGCCCATGTACGCAGCATCGTCCTCCGTGTCCGCCCCGCCCCGGCCACTGCACCCGCGTCCCCCGGTCCACCGGAGCCGTGAGGTGACCCCGTCGTCGGGGAACGGCCCCTATCTGGAGCCGGTGCGCCCCGCGGGCGCACCGCTAGGCGTCGGCCGCACGCCCCGTATGCCGGGGGCCGGTACGCAAACGCTCAGCGGGAGACTCGACTTGTCCGGCCCCCAGGGGGCGCAACTGCGCACCGCGATCGCTTCGGTGCACCGCATCTGCCCCGAGTTCAATCCGGTGCAGGTGCTCCGTAGGAGCGGCCGCACCGTGCTGCTCGTCGGCACGGCGGGCCGCAGCACCGCCGTCGCCAAGTGTCTGCTCGACCACTCGCCCGGGTGGGCGGAGCGGATCAGGCACGAAATAGCGGTATACCGCTCGTTCGTCCGGCACCGCCCGCCGATCCGTGCGCCCCGGCTGATCGCCGCCGATCCCGACGACTGCACGCTGGTGATCGAGCGGATGCCCGGCAGGGTGGCGGCGCTGCACCGGCACCCCATCGAGTCCCCGCCGCGTGCGGACATCCGGGCGGCGCTGGGCTCCATCTGCCGACTCAACCAGTGGCGGCCGCCGGCGGAGATGTTCGGCAAGCCGATGGACTACGGCAAGCGGATCACCCGCTTCCACGAGCTGGGCCTCCTGACGGACCGCGACATGGGCGACCTGCAGAAGCTGCTGCACGGCATCGCGCACTCCGTCGGACACCAGGGCAACGGCCACCACTCGATGTGGCAGTTCTGCCACGGCGACGCCCTGCTGTCGAACATTCTGCTCTCTCCCCCCGGCCCCGTCCTCGTCGACTGGGAGCACGCGGGCTGGTATCTGCCGGGGTACGACCTGGCGACGCTGTGGGCGGTCCTCGGTGACGCCCCGGTGGCCCGGCGCGAGATCAGCCAGCTGGCGCAGTCCGCGGGCCCGGCGGCGCGCGACGCGTTCCTGGTCAACCTGATGCTGGTCCTGACCCGCGAGATCCGTACGTACGAATCGGCCGTGCAGCGTTCGATGCACGATTCGGCCCCGGCGGCACCGGGCCCGGCCCACCCCGGTGCTGCGCCGTCCGGCGAGGAACAGCGGCTGCTGCTGAGGCGGCTGCACGACGACTGCCAGCTGGCCCGCAGGGCCGTGCGCGCGGCGGTCGGTACTCGCTGACGGGGAGACAGGTCCGCGGTGCGCTTTGGACAGGGGCGCACCGCGGACCTTCGCTGTGCCTAGGACACGCTGTGACTAGGACGCGGAGAACTGCACCGCGTCCACGTCGAAGGAATTGTCCTGGCCCGACTTGAAGACCAGATACAGCTTGTGTGTTCCGGTGAGGGCCTCGACCGGGACGTCGGGTGTCGACTGGTAGGTGTCCCAGCCCCCGGTGTTGGGGACGGGAGTGGAGGCGAGCAGTTTGCCGTCGGGTGCGTCGGCGCGCAGTTCGACGGAGCCGACGCCGTACGGCGAGGACAGCTTGTACGCGACCTTGCCGATGCCCTCCACGCTCATCGGGTTGAAGGCGATCCAGTCGCCGTTGCTGATGTCGCCGATGCGTTTGCCGTTCTCGGCGCCCTCCTGCGACACGATGCGCGTCCCCGACTGGTCGTCGCGGTACTCGGCCTGCTTGTGCTTGGGCTGCAGCACCGAGCGGCCGTACCCGGTCAGGGCACCGACGCCGTCGCCGCCCTTGTCCGTGTACTTCGCGTTGAGGACGTACGTGAGGTCGGCGCCCTCCGGGTGGCCGCCCAGATCACCGGTGTCGACCGTGCCCCCGCAGCCGGGGATGTCGGTGGTGGGGTGCTCGTGGTCGTCGTGGCCGAGTGCCGGGTTCACCGTGACCTTCGAGCAGTCGACGGTGCCGTCCTCCGGGTCGGTCACGGTGACCTTGTACGGGATCTTGTCGCCGAAGTCGATGAGTTTGCCGTCGACCGGCGTCTCGATCGTCACCTTGGGTGCGGTGTTGCCCGCGGTGACGGGGACGTTGGCGTAGCCGGACTTGCCCGAGGAGTCGGTGACCTTCAGCTGGGCGTTGAAGTCCCCCTTGGCGGTGTAGGTGTGGGAGGGGTTCGGTTCCGTCGAGTCGTAGGTGCCGTTGCCGTCGAAGTCCCAGGCGTAGCCGAGGGAGTCACCGTCGGGGTCGGAGCTGCCGGTGCTCGAGAAGTCGACCTTCAGCGGGACGGGGCCGTTGGTGGCGGATGCCTTGGCCTTGGCGAGCGGGATGCGCTGTCCCTGGGCGTAGTCGATGCGGTAGAGCCCGGAGTCGTTGTTGCCGCCGCCGAACTCGCTGCCCCACTCCAGGACGTAGAGCGATCCGTCGGGTCCGAAGGTCATGTCCATGGGCTTGGCGAACTTCGCCGACTTGAGGAAGTCATTGATCTTCAGGAGCTTGCCGTCCTTGCCGAAACGGATCTCCTTCACCGAGTCGCGCGCCCACTCGTAGAAGAAGTTCGCGCCCTCGAAGTAGGCGGGGAACTTCGTCTTGGAGGGGTTCTTCGCGTCGTAGTGGTAGACCGGTCCGCTCATGGGCGCAGAGCCGCCGGAGCCCATTTCGGGGAACTCCTTCGAGGCGCCGTACCCGTACCAGACCTCGGGCTGCTGGAGGGCGGGCAGGTCTTTGAGGCCGGTGTTGTTCGGCGACGGGTTGACGGGCTTGGTGCAGTCGAACTTGGTGCCCGCCTTCTGGGTGTCCGGGTCGTAGGGCGCGTAGGCCTGGTTGTTGCCGTGGCAGAACGGCCAGCCGAAGTTGCCTGCCTTCTTGATGACGTTGTACTCGACCAGGCCCTCGGGGCCGCGGTCCGTGGTGGGGCCGCCCCGGTCGGGGCCGTAGTCGGAGGCGTGCACGTACCCCGTCTTGGGGTCGACGGTGAAGCGGAACGGGTTGCGGAAGCCCATGGCGTAGATCTCGGGGCGGGTCTTGGCCGTGCCCTGCTTGAAGAGGTTCCCCTTGGGGATGGTGTAGCCGCCGCTGTCCTTGGGCTTGATGCGCAGGATCTTGCCGCGCAGGTCGTTGGTGCTGCCCGCGGTGCGGGCGGCGTCCAGCATCTGCTTGCCGGGGCGCCAGTCGAGCGGGGCGTAGCCCTGCCAGGCGGGGTCGAGGTTGGGCGGGGTGTCGTCGCCGACTCCTAGGTACAGCGTGCGGTCGGGGCCGAACTCGACGGCGCCGCCGGTGTGACCGGGCTCGGGGAAGGTGCGGTCCCGGTAGGCGGGTACGTCGAGGAGCTTCTTCTCGCTGGCGAGGTCGAGGGTGTTGTCCTTCTTCACCGTGAAGCGAGAGAGGCGGTTGACGTCGTCCGTCGCCTTGCCGGGCGCGTAGTAGAGGTAGATCCAGCGGTTGTCGGCGAACTTCGGGTCGAGTTCCATGCCGACCAGGCCGTCCTCGCCGCCGGTGTACACGTCGAGCTTGCCCGCGGTGGTGGTGGCGTGGGTCTTCGGGTCGAAGATCTTCACCTCGCCGCTGCGCTGTACGTAGAAGACCTTGCCGTCCTTGGCGACGTCGAGCTCCATGGGGTCGGCGGTGTTGTCGTCAAGGGCGGTCTTCTCGTAACCGGACCAGACGGTGCCGCCGCAGTCGCCGGGGGCGTTGCCCGCGGCCCACTTGATGCCGCCGAGGACGTGCTCGCGGAAGGCGGGCTCGCTGTAGGAGGCCTTGTCGTGGCCCATGGCGGTGGCCCACACCTTGCCGCCCTCGGCGTTGCGGCACCAGGAGATGGGGTGGTCGGCGCCCATCGCGGAGCCGCCCGGGTTGTACGTGGTCTCGTCCGCGGTCACCAGGACGTGGACGTCGCCGCGGGGGTTCTTGTCGAAGTTGTACCACTCCTCGGGACGCTCCCAGCGCTCCGGGAGACCCTTGGTGGAGGGGTGGGCGCGGTCGGCGACCTTGGCGGTGCCCTTGAGGACGCCCGGGGAGTGGGCGGGCATGTGGGCACCGGCGTTGATGAGGTCGTCCCACCAGGGGAAGGAGTCCTCGACGCCCATGTCGAGGGTGTTGTGCAGGGCGACGACGCCCTTGCCGCTCCGCACGTACTTCTTCATGGCGTCGCGCTGTGCCTCGGTGTCCCAGACCATGCCGGAGTTCTGCAGCATGATGATGACGTCGAAGTCCTTGAGCTTCGCGTCGTCGAAGACGGTGGCGTCGTCGGTCTGGACGACCTCGAAGTTCTCGGCCGCGGCCTGCTCCTTGACCATCTGGACGCCGGCCGGGATGGAGTCGTGGACGTATCCGACGGCCTTGGTGAAGAGCAGGGCGCGAAAGGCCGGGGCCCTGTCGGCCGCCGTGGCTCCGGTGCCTGGCAGGAAGGCCACGGTGAGGAGCAGTGCCGCGATCAGGGCTACGATCCCTCTGCGCAGGCCTCTGGGACCTCCGAGACCTCTTATGTCACGAGCATGACAGCCCATGAGGTTGGTCCTCTCTGTGTGGACGGGGTGCGGGTGCCGGATGCCGGAAACTCAGCGGGCCGCGAGGGTGCGGCGCAGGAAGCCGAGGCCATCGGTGGCGAGCGCGTCCTGGCTGCGGGCCAGGGGCCGCCAGACGGAGGCGGCGACCGCGATGGCGTCGTTGTGGGCCGTGAACGACTCGATGCACAGGGGGCCCCGGTACTCCGCCGCGCTCAGCGCGGACAGGAAGCCGGGCCAGTCGAGGTGGTCGGCGCCGGGGGCGCCGCGGTCGTTGGCGCACACCTGGACGTGTGCGATGCGCCCCGCCGCCGCGCGGACGGCCGCGGGCAGGGAGTGCTCCTCGATGTTCTGGTGGTACGTGTCCAGGGCGATGCCGATCGCGTCCTCGGGCAGGCCTTCGAGGGCGTCGAGGGTCTGGGTGACGGTGTTGAGCAGGCTCGTCTCGTAACGGTTGAGGGGCTCGACGGCGATGCGGACTCCGGCGCGGGTGGCGTAGGCGACGACCGGGGCGATGTTGGCCCGCCATTCCTCGTACGCCGCCGTGCGGACGTTCCGGTCCATGCGCCAGGTGCGGCCGACCGGCGCGTACACGGGGCCCGCCACGACGGGGGCGCCCACCGCGTGGGCCGCGTCGACGCAGCGGCGGAGGTAGTCCTGGGTGGTGCGGGCCGTGATCGGGTCGGCGCGGACGAGGTTGCGCCCGTCGGACATGACCGCGACGACGGCGGCCGGGGCGACTCCCGTGGCGTCGAGGACCTTGCCGACGGCCGCCGGGTTCCAGTCGTCGGGGCTCTCCAGCGGGAGCTCCGCGCAGTCGAAGCCCCAGTCGGCGAGCCGGGGCAGGGTCTCGGTGAGGGCCTCGGTGGTCACGGGTGAGTGCCAGATCCACGGGTTGGCGCCCAACTGCCATGCGGTGGGGTGCTGTTGAGGTCTGTCCGTGGCGCTCATTTCTTGCCTCCCCAGTCCCCGGGGAAGCCGGGCAGTTTCTGGCAGCCGCACATGGCGTAGTGCAGCGGCGGCATGCCGTCCCGCAGGTACTCATCGAGGTTGTCCTGGGTGACGGTCGGCTGCGGCAGCTTCCACTCCTTGGGCACCGGCCTGCCGTCCAGGACGCGCAGGGCCGCGATGACGGGCGTGCGCCACTGGAAGGTCGGGTAGGTGGGGGCGATCGCGGTGAGCTTCTTCTCCTTCCAGGCCTCAAGGAAGTCCTGCTGGTCCTCGCCGGTGATGGGCGGCACGTCGACGCCCGCGTCCTCGAAGGCCTCGACGGCGGCGACCGCGGTGGCGCCGGAGTCCATCCACACGCCGTCGATGGAACCGTGCCGGGAGATCGCGTCGGCGACGATCGACTTGGTCTTGGCGGGGTCGCCGTCGGTGAACTTCACGTCGGCGACGTCGAGTTCACTCTTGTCGAAGGCGAGCTTCGCCGCGGACCAGCGGGTCTCCAGGACGTCGACGCCGGGCGAGATCCGCAGGGCGAGGACCTTGCCCTTCGGCTTGACCTTGTCGACGAGGAAGTCGGCGGCGACCGCTCCGTAGCCGTACCCGCCGATCGGGTTGACGAAGGTGACCGCGCAGTCCGTCTCCACACCGCGGTCGAAGACGACGACGGGCAGCTTGTCGCAGGCCTCCTTGACGGCGGGCGTGAGGGTGGCGGTGGTGTTCGGGGAGACGATGAGGGCGTCGCAGTCCTTGTTCCCCGCGAGTTCCTGGATGTCGGAGATCTGCTTGTCGTCCTTGCCCTGCGCGTCGAGGACGGTGAAGTCGGAGATCTCCTTGTGCAGCTTGACCTCGGCCTTCATGTTCTTGAGGCCGACCTGCCGCCAGGGGTTGAACACCCCCGCGTTGGAGAAGCAGAGGTGGACGCCGCCCGAGCCCTTCTTCTCGTACTGGGCGGTGCTGGTCATCTGCGGTTCGAGCATCTGCTCCCAGGGTTTGCCCGGCGGGCCCTTCGGGGTCTCCTGAGCGAGCGTCAACTGCTTCCTGTACTCGGCCCGTTCGAAGAACTTGGACGGTTTGTCGCCGCCCGGCTCCGTGCTCCCGCTCGCCGCGGCGGGCGCGTCGGCCGGGAGGTCGCTGGAGCACGCGGCGAGCAGGGCGCCCGCCAGCAGGACGGCGGCCGACGCGAGGGTGCGTCTGCGGTTCATGAGGGTGTGCCTCCCGAAGGGTGGGTACGACGGCGGCGCAGCCGGGACCAGTCGGCGGCCCCGATGCCGACGGCGGCGATGACGATGACGCCCTGGACGGTGGACTCCAGGGCGCCGGACACGCCCCGCAGATTGAGCAGCGTGAACAGGGCCTGCAGGGAGAAGGCGCCTGCCATCGCGGCGACGACGCTGCCGCGGCCGCCGCCGAGCACGACACCGCCGAGGACCACGGCGGTGATCGCCTCGAATTCGTATCCCCTTCCGGCCTGCGCGGACACGCCGGAGAACCCGCCGACCAGGACGGCGGCGAGCGCGGCGGCCGCCCCCGAGAGGACGAAGGCGATGACACGGGCCCGGTGCACGCGCACCCCGGACAGGGCGGCGGCGCGTTCACTGTCGCCGGTGGCGATGAGCGTCCGGCCGAAGTCGGATCGCATGAGGAGGACGGCCAGCACGCCCGCGGCCAGACAGGCCAGGACGGCCCAGGGCAGCCAGCCCATCGCGGTGCCGCGCCCCAGCTGCCGGACGTCCTGCGGGAGTTGGCCGTGCGGGGAGCCGCCGGTCCAGTAGAAGACGGCTCCTTCGAGGATGAGCATCATGCCGAGCGTGGTGATGAACGACGGGACGCGCAGCCGGGTGGTGATCAGACCGTTCACCAGCCCGGCCAGCGCTCCCGCGAGCAGCAGTCCGGCCGCCATGAGCAGCCAGGGCGCGTCCGGGTACGAACCGTAGACCTCCGCCGTCGCGACGACCCCGGCGGTCACGATCGCGCCCACGGACAGGTCGAACTCGCCGCAGACGATGACCAGGTACTGTCCTGCGGCGAGGATCACCAGGGGCGCGGCGCGCTTGACGAAGGCGAGGAAGCGGTCGGGTTCGTAGAAGCCGATGTCGGTGATCGCCAGGAGGACGAGGAGCGCCGCGAGGAGCGCGTAGACGGGAGCGCCGGTCCCCAGGGAACGGACAACACGCTTGTACGTGGGGCTCGTTGCCGTGGCCGTGGTCATGCGGGCCTCCTGCTGCCGCGCCGGGCGTAAAGGGCGACAGCGGCGATGATGACGACACCGCGGACGACGTTCTTGAAGAACGGGTCGACGCCGAGCTGGTTGAAGACGGAGTCCAGGACGGCCAGCACCAGGACGCCGCCGAGCGTGCCGACCACTCCCCCGCGCCCGCCCGCGAGCGCCGTGCCGCCGAGGACGACGGCGGCGATCGACTCCAGGTCGTAGCGGGCCTCCGTACCGGCCCAGGGGGCACCGGCGCCGAGCCGTGAGGCGAGGAACAGGGCGGCGGCGCCCACGCACAGCGAGCACAGGACGTGCGCGGCGATGACGGTGCGCCGGGTGCGGACGCCGGAGAGGCGCGCCGCGTGTTCGTCGCCCCCGGTGGCGTACAGGTGGTGGCCGAACCGGGTGCGACGGGTGATCACCCAGAGCGCGGCGGCGACGGCGATGAGCAGGAAGAGGGAGACGGGGACGGGGCCGACGCGGTCGTAGCCGAGGTGCTGGAAGGAGGCGGTGACCTTGCCCGCCGGGCCTGTGTAGTTGTCCTCGATCCAGCCCCGCAGGATGAACGCGGTGCCGAGCGTGGCGATGAAGGCGTTGACCTTGAGTCCGGTGACGATCAGGCCGTTGGCGAGGCCGACGGCTGCCGAGAGAGCGAGGACGGCGAGAACGGCGGTGACGACGCCGCCGTCCTCCATGGTGGTGGCGGCGACGAGCGTGCCGAGGCTGATGAGGTAGGCCACCGACAGGTCGAGGGAGCCGGTCAGGATGACGGCGGTCTGGCCGACGGCGACGAGGCCGAGGGCGACGCAGTTCTGCAGGATGCCGACGACGTTGGCGAGGGTGAGGAAGTCACCGCCACGGGCGGCGACGACGATCCAGCCGAGTGCGGTGACGACGGCGGCGGCGAGCCAGACGCCGACGGCCGGGTCGGTGAGGCGGCTGCGGCGGCGTGGCGTGCTCTTCCTCAGGGTGGGCGGCGGCGCGACGGCGGTGCCGGTCATGCGGCTCCTTCCTCTGCGGTGCTGCCGGGCGCCGGTGGGTTCCGGCCCGGCGCCGGGGGCGCTTCGGGGTGTCCGGTGGCGAGGTGCATCACGTCCTCCTCGGCCGCGCCCGGCGGGAGTTCCCCGGCGGTGCGCCCCTCGGACATGACGAGGATCCGGTCGCTCATGCCGATGAGTTCGGGCAGTTCGGAGGAGACGATGAGGACCGCGAGGCCTTCGCGGGCCAGGTCGCGGACGAGGGTGTGGATGGCGGCCTTGGCGCCCACGTCGACACCGCGGGTCGGCTCGTCGAAGAGCAGCACGCGTGGCCGTGCGGCGAGCCATTTGGCGATGACGACCTTCTGCTGGTTGCCGCCGGAGAGGTACTGGGTCTGCTGGTCCTCGCCGCGTGCGTGCAGCCGGACCCGTTCCAGGAGGGCGGTCAGCTCGCGCGCCGCGGGCGGCCGGTCCCTGGCGGGGACCGCGCGGGTGACGAGGAGGGCGTTGTCGCGCACGGACTGGCGCAGGGCGAGGCCTTCGGCCTTGCGGTCCTCGGTGACGAGGGCGATTCCGGCGCGGATGGCCTGGCGCGGAGAGGCGGGGCGCAGCGCGGTGCCGTCCACGGTCATGGTGCCTTCGGTGAAGGGCGCGGCGCCGAAGAGGGCGCGGGCCAGGGAGGTGCGGCCGGATCCCTGCAGTCCCGCGATGCCGGTGACCTCGCCCGCGCGCAGGGTCAGGTCGATGCCCGCCAGGCGGCCGTTGCCGCCGCCGCGCACGGTCAGGCGGACGTCGCCGATGTCGTCGGGGCGGGCGCGGGGCGGATAGTAGGCGCTCAACTCCCTTCCCACCATGGCGCGTACGACCTGATCGGTGTCCGTCCGTGCGGTAGGCACGGTCGTCACGTGGCGGCCGTCCTTGAGGACGGTGATGCGCCGCGACAGGTCGAAGACCTCGCGCAGGCGGTGCGAGATGTACAGGATGCCGAGTCCGCGGTCCGCGAGGCGGCGTACGAGCGTGTGCAGGAGGCCCGCTTCATGGTCGGCGAGGGGCGCGGTCGGCTCGTCCATGACCAGGACGCGCACGTCGGAGGCGAGTGCCTTGACGATCTCGACGGTCTGCTGGCGGGCGACGGACAGGTCGCGGACGTACGTGCGCGGGGTGATGCCCGATACGCCGACCTCGTCGAGGAGTGCGGCCGTGCGGGCCTCCATCGTGCGGCGGTCGACGAGGCCGAGGCGGGTGGGCTCGCGGCCGAGGAAGACGTTCTCGGCGACGGTCCGGTGTGCCAGGAGCGCGAACTCCTGGTGGATGATGCCGATCCCGGCGGCCTGTGCCTGCGCGGGATGTGTGAAGGCGTGTTCCGTGCCGTCGAGCGTGATCGTGCCTTCGTCCGGGACGTGTTCCCCGGCGAGGATCTTCATCAGGGTCGACTTTCCCGCCCCGTTCTCGCCGACGAGCGCATGCACTTCGCCCGCGGCCAGGTCGAGTGAGACCCCGTGCAGCACACGCACCCCGAGAAAGCTCTTGGAGACGGCGTGCATCGTCAGCATCGTGCGGTTCACCTGGCTTGCCTGCATCGCCTGCACCCTCGGCTCCTTCGGCAGCGGTCTGCAGAGCAATGTGATGAGCGCGCTTTGACCTGTCAAGGTCTCAAGCACGTTTGTTTATAAGGTATTTGACGGTGACTTAGGTCGGGCATCGAACAGCATCGGCCTTGTGAGCAGCGGAAGTCGTCCCTAGGGTGGCGGCATGTCTGGAGCGCCGGATCACCTCCCCGCAGCCGTCCCGTCCTCGCCCGGCGAGGTGCTCGCCCTGCTGCGCACCGGGGCCGCGGAGACGCGTGCGGACATCTCCCGGCTGACGGGGCTCGCGCGGTCGACGGTCTCGCAGCGCGTGGACGCGCTGATCGCGCACGGCTTCCTCGCGGAGGAGGCCGACGGCGGCTCGACGGGCGGCCGACCACCGCGCAGGCTCCGGCTGCGCACCCGCGAGCACGCGGTGGCCGGGGTGGACCTGGGCGCCTCGCACTGCCGGGTGGCGCTCATGGACATCGGCGGCGAGACGCTGGCGCTGCGCGAGGACCCCCTGTCCATCGCGGACGGGCCGCAGGCGGTTCTCGGTCACGTGGAACGAACACTGCGGGCACTCCTTGAGGAGTCGGGGCGTGACGCGGGGGGACTCCAGTCGATCGGCGTCGGCGTGCCGGGTCCCGTCGAGTTCTCCACGGGCCGTCCCGTGGATCCGCCGATCATGCCGGGCTGGCACCAGTTCCCGATCCCCGAGTTCTTCGCGGAACGCTTCGGTGCGCGCGCCCTGGTCGACAACGACGTGAACGTGATGGCGCTGGCCGAGCAGCGCCGCGCCTTTCCGGACACCCGCTACCTGCTCTACATCAAGGTGGGCACGGGCATCGGCTGCGGCATCGTCGCCGACAGCCGCCTCCACCGGGGGGCGCAGGGAAGTGCGGGCGACATCGGGCACATCCGGGTCGGTGACACCGAGGATCCGTGCCGGTGCGGCAACACGGGCTGCCTGGAGGCGGTAGCGGGCGGCGCGGCGCTGGCCCGCAGGCTGTCGGCGCTCGGTCTGGAGGCGACGTCGGGCAGCGATGTCGTACGACTGGTCAAGTCCGGCAACCGCGATGCCGTGCGCATGGTGCGCGAGGCGGGCCGGTCGGTCGGCGAGGTGCTCGCGGGCCTGGTGAACTTCTTCAACCCGGACACGGTGGTCGTCGGCGGGGCGCTCGCCGCCGTCCACGACCAGCTCCTCGCGGGCGTCCGGGAAGCGGTGTACCGCCGCTCGCACCCGCTGGCCACCCACGTGCTGCGCATCGAGCCGAGCCGCACCGGGGAGAACGCGGCGGCGATCGGCGCCGGAATCCTCGCCGTCGAGCACGCGCTGTCGCCGCGCCAGGTGGACCGTGTGCTTTCGGGTGCCGTCCGCTGACACACCCGCACCACCCGTGACGGCACGATCCGGAAGGGCGGGCGGCAGTATCGGCCAACACCATCAACTCCCCCTTACCGCAAGGGACTTGCGACCGTAGCGTCGGGGTATGTCCGCAACCGACGCAGAGCAGATCGACCTGGCCAATTCTTCCGGCCGCACCCCGGCCGTGTTCGTGCACGGCCTGTGGATGCTGGCCAGCAGCTGGGACCACTGGCTTCCGCATTTCGAGGCCGCCGGGTTCGCGCCGGTCGCCCTGACGTGGCCCGGCGAGGCGGCGACGACGACCGAGGCCAGGCAGCGACCCGAGATGATCGCGGGCAGGACCGTCGGGCAGGTCGCCGATCATCTGGCGGGGCTCATCGGCAAGCTGGACCGCAAGCCCGTGGTGATCGGGCACTCCGTGGGCGGGCTGCTCACGCAGATCCTCGCGGGACGCGGCCTCTCGGCCGCCTCGGTGGCAATCAACCCGGCCCCGTTCCGCGGCGTCCTCGCGATGCCCCTGTCGACGGTGCGGTCACTGATCCCGATGATCGCCAACCCCACCAACCGCAAGCGCGCGAAGCCCCTGACCTACGAGCAGTTCCGCTACGCCTACGCCAACGCCGTCAGCGAGGAAGAGGCCCGCTCCATCTACGACCGGTACGCCGTGCCCGCACCGTGCGCCCCGCCCATGCAGGCGGCGCTCGCCAACTTCAACCCGCGCACGGAGGTCAAGGCGGACTGCCGCAATCCGCAGCGCGGCCCGCTGCTGATCATCTCGGGCGGCCAGGACAACGCCATTCCCTGGGCGCTCGCGAGTGGGGCGTACAAGCGCCAGAAGCGCAATACGTGCGTCACGGAGATCGTCGAGCTCCACGGGCGCGACCATGCGCTGACGCTCGACAGCAGGTGGCAGGAGGTCGCCGACGTCGCGCTGACGTTCGTGCGGCGCTTCGTCTGACCTTCGCAACCGGTCTCACGGGTGGCCCGGTGGCCTACGGATCTCGCTCAGTTCCAGCGCTGCGGGAGGTGGCAGCGGGCCGGGGCGCTGGACCTGGAAAGCCTGGAAGAGATAGGCCAGCAGGCGCCGGGAGGCCGCGAGGGCGGCTTCTCTCGGCTGGCCGGCGAGGCCGCCGTTGGCCATGAGCAGAAGGGTGATGTCGGCGGGGTCGAAGTCGTCGCGGAGTTGTCCGGCCTCGCGGGCCCGCTGGACCAGCCGCGCAAGACCCTCTTCGGCACAGGCACGCTCGCGGTCGTGATCGAGGGCGTCGGGGAACTGGTCCCGGAACGCGGAGGCGAAGCCGCGGTCGGTCACCTGGGTGGCGCACACCTTCTCCAGGAGTGCGTACAGGCCGTGTCCGGGATCCGGGTCGGCAAGGGCCTCGTCGAACGCTGCCGCGCACACGGCGAGTTGCTCGCTGAAGGCAGCGGTGGCCAGCGCGGTGCGGGTGGGAAAGCGGCGGTAGAGGGTGGCCACACCGACACCGGCGCGGCGGGCGACGGCGCTCATGGGGGCGTCGATGCCCTGGGCCGCGAACACCTCCCGCGCGGCTTCGAGGATGCGTTCCCGGTTGCGCCGGGCATCGGCGCGCAGACCCGCAGGATCGGTGTCGCCGGACACATCGCCGACATGCCCGGACGGCTTGTGAGATGGCTGATCAGGCAATGTCTCCCACTTCGAGCTAACCGGACGGGGTCATCCACTTACGGGCTTAGCGTGAGATTACCAGCGGGCGCACCCGGCGCTTCCGCAGCTCCGCAATACGACACGGGACAAGACCATGAGCGACATGCGCGCAGCCCTCTTCGACCGGTACGGCCCTCCGGAGGTCCTCTACGTGAGCAAGCGGCCGACGCCGAGCCCCGCACCCGAGGAGGTGCTGGTGCGGGTGGACACCGCCAGCGTCAACGGCGGCGAGCTGCTCGACCGGGCCGGGAAGCTGCGCCTGGTGACCGGCCGTACTTTCCCCAGGACGAGCGGCATCGACTTCGCGGGCGAGGTCACCGAGGTCGGTTCGTCGGTCACCGGAGTACGCGAAGGGGATCGAGTGTGGGGGCTGCTGGGGCGCACGACGGGCAGCATGGCCGAGTACGTCGCCGTGCGTCCCCGCCGGATCGCCCCCACTCCGTCGAACCTCACCCCGGTGCAGGCCATCTCGCTGCTCGCCGGTGGGGCGACTGCGGTGACCGCCCTGCGCGAGAAAGCGGCCATCAAGCCCGGTGAGCGGCTCCTGGTGCGCGGGGGCAGCGGAGGCGTGGGCAGTGTCGTGGTGCAGATCGGCAAGCTCTTCGGTGCCCATGTCGTCGCTCTCGCGGGCGCGGACAACCTCGACTTCGTCCGCGGCCTGGGCGCCGACGAAGCGTTCGACTACCGCACGACTCGCCTCTCCGAGCTGGGCCGTTTCGACGTCGTCATCGACACCGCAGGCACCCAGCAGTCCCGCTTCCGCCGACTCCTGTCACCCGGCGGACGCATGGTCGCCGTCACCCTCGACTTCGACAGGCCTCTCGCCGCCCTCGCCACCGTCCTCGCCTCGACCGTCCACGGGAGCAGACGCATCCGCGTCTTCAGCGGCAACCCCGACACCGAACTGCTGGCCCAGATCACGCGTTACGCGGAGGACGGCGCCATCGTCCCCGTCGTGGACACCGTCCACCCGCTGGACCGGCTCGCCGACGCCCACCGGGCCCTGGAAGCCGGTGGCGTCCGCGGCAAGCACGTCATCCAGATCGGGTGACGGAGCGGACACCGCCCACTAGAACCTGCTGAGCGCGCCACCGATCAGCGAAGTCGCCGACTCCACATGTTCGGGCGGAGGCGGGGAGTCCGCCGTGAGGGCGAGGGTGGCGTGCGGAGTGACGGGGATGTGGAGGTGCGTGCGGGCGGGGGCCGCGCCACGATCATCGCGTGCAGCTGGTCGAGCCGCGCGTGGGCGGCCGACAGGGACGCGTTGAGCGCGGCGCGGTCCTCGGTCGCACGGAAGCGGAGCGTGCGTTCCCGCTCCAGTGCGTTGACTCGCTCTTTGAGGGTGAGGCCCGCCGGTGATCGGGCCCACGGCGTGCGGCGTTCGCGGGGCGGCGTGGGACCAGGGGCAGGGTCAGAGAGGTGATCCTCCTGCACCCCGCGACGGGGTGTCAACGATCAGAAGGCCCGTCCGCCCCCGCCAACTGCCCCTGGGCGCTACGCGTTTCCGAACGGGTCGCCCGAGACGCCCGCCAGCCGGATGAGCCCCTGGCCGGAGGCATCGGTGACCACGGAGTACACGGTGTACGTCCAGCCGCGCTCCGTCGCGTACCCCCCTGCCCAGGTGAGGAGTTCATCGACGTCGACCTCTTCCAGCACCTCGTACTCGTGGGAACTCTTGGCGGGTACGTCCCAGAAGTGGACCCGGAAGGTGGCGTGGTCCTGTTCCCAGGCCGTGTCGCGTGGATCGATCAGGCGGATGTGCATGTGGGCAGCGTAGGCGAGCGTCTGTGGGCGGATGGGCGGACCGCGCGCGCTTCCGTGTGTCCCACTTCACCCCATACGGGGCAGAGGCCCGGAACAACGGACGAGGGTGCGTCGTTCTTCCAAGTGTGGCTGCGGAGGGGACAGTGTCCCCGGGCCTCACCTATAGCCCATGGGGAAGATCGTTCGGCTGAAGCCCCATGGAGCCTTTCGCCGAGAGGCGACCGCCCTCCGCTGACCACACCCAACGGCCCCGGCTGGTCTCCCCCGTCCAGTCGGGGCTCTTTCTTGCCCGGCCGAGGGGTTCCGGTTGCCCGGCCGAGGGCTTCGGTCAAGGGCGGAGGGCGGCGTCCAGCAGGCGGATCAGCTCGCCGACCCGGCCGCCGCCGCCCGGTGCCGCCGGAAAGCGTCCGAGTACGGCGACGACAGCCGGTGTCACGTGCCGCGCCGCCCGCTCGACGCGCTCGGCTCCGACGGTCCGGTCGTCACCGGCCACGAGCTCCGCCACTCTCGCCGCGTGGGCGCCCGCTCCCAGGATGTGCTTGACCTGGGTGGCCTTGGCCAGCGGATGCAGATACGCGGCACCTGCCGCGGCCATCGCCGCCCTCGCCGCCTCGCGCGCGGCCTCGGAGTCCGCGCCCTTGGCCGCCTTCAGCGCCGCCCACGCCGTGTCGCGCAGGGCCTTCCCCCGCTCGCCGCCCCGAGCGAACTCCCATGCGGCGCCGATCGCGTCCCGCGGCCGCGTGTCGTCCGGTTGACCGGTCTCGAACACGGCGAGCACTTCCTCCGCGCACGCCGCGGCGAACGCCGTGACTTCGCGGAGGTCCTGTCTGCTCAGCACGATCTCGGATGTCGCAGTTGTCTCAGCCGCCGCGACTGTCTCTGCCGTCTCGCTCGTCTCGCCTGTCATGCCTCCATCTTCTCCGGGTTGCCCGAGTTCCCCCGCCGCTCAGCGGCCGGTGGACCCGTCGATCTGCTCGCGCAGGATGTCGGCGTGACCGGCGTGCCGACCGGTCTCCTCGATCATGTGCACCAGGACCCATCGCATCGACGGCACCGGCCCGCGCCGCGGTGCGCGCGGGGCGGGCAGGCTCAGGTCCGGGCAGGCGCCGATGACCTCGTTCGCCCGCTCGACGGTCTTCCGGTAGTCGGCGCGCACGCTGTCGACGGAGTCTGCCGTGGAAGGCCTCATGGTCGCCTGCCAGTCGCCGGGCTCCTCACCGAGGAAGTAGAACCGCTCTACGTACGCGAGATGCTTGAGCAGCCCGAGAAGGCTGGTGCCCGACGGGACTCCGCCCGTGCGGACCTGTGGTTCCGGCGCGCCCGTGACCTTGTCCGCGATCGAGTTCCGCAGCTGGTCGAGGACGCCGAGGAGGGTGGCCTTCTCGGCGGCGTCGGAGTCGGCGAGGGCCCTCGGAGGTCCCGTGTTCTTCCGCATCGGGTCACTCCGTTCCGGTGGCGGGCCGGATGAGGTCGGCGGTGGACTGGATGAGCAGGACGTTGTCCACGACGGTGGCGGTCTCGCCAGCCGGTCCGGTGGCCCGGCGGCGGGCCGTCTCCGCGCGCAGGACGGGCCAGCGCGTCGGGTCGAGACCGAGCTCGGCGGCGACCGATTCCGGGGTCGGGTACTGGAGGGCGGGGTCCTGGTTCCAGGACCAGGGCGCGGTGGAGCCGTGGTCGACGATCAGCAGGAGACCGCCGGGGCGCAGGGAGCGTGCGGCGGCGCGCAGGACGTGGGTGCGGAGCAGCGGGAACGGGGTGTGGAAGTACTGGGCGGAGACGAGGTCGAAGCGGCCTGCGGGGAAGCCTCCGGCCAGATCGTGCTGTACGGCGGTGACCCGCTCCGCGACACCGAGATGGCGTGCGCGTTCGCGCAGCCGCTCGACGGCCGTGGCGGAGATGTCCACGGCGGTGACGTGCCAGCCCTGCTGCGCGAGCCAGACCGCGTCGCCTCCGGCGCCGCAGCCCAGGTCCAGGGCGGTGGCGGGGAGCAGCGGCGCGGCGGTCTCGGCTAGCAGCGGGTTGACGCGGGTGCCCCAGTTCCGGTGGGTGCGGTAGTGCCGCTCCCAGAACTGCTCCGCGCTCTCGACCTCGGCGGCGCTTTCGCCTGGAGCGGTGCTTTCGCCTGCAGCGGTGGTTTCGGTGGAATCCATTGGTCGTGCCCCTTTGTCGCCGGTGATGTACCGACAGCTTCGGCACCCCCGTTTCGCTCCTGCAAGAAAAATTGCGGATCCGCACTTTCCTGCCTCCCCACGCCTCCTTCCGCCACCTCCCGCCTCCTCCCGAAGGCCCACTGTCAGTGGTGGCTGGGAGGCTGGTCCTCATGGACAGCGACGATGAGCAGCTGCTGCGCGGGCGGGTCTACGGCCAGGATCACGACCGGCCGGGCCCGCGTCCGGGGCAGTCCTATGCCGAGCTGGTGGGCGGCCCGTTGGACGGGCTGCTGCTCGACATCACCGGCTGGACGCGCGAGGAGGTCGACGCGGGCGTCGCACTCCCGACCGAGCTGGGGCAGTTCGGCGCCGGTGGCCGGGCGACGTACCGCCCGCGGCACGGCGGTCCGCCCGGCTTCGAGTGGACCGGGGACATTCGATGACCGCACACCGGCCACTGCGCCAGCGCCCGCACGCCCGGAAAACCACAGGAAGAGCGGCAGGTGGCGCTGTTAGCATGATTCTCATGGCACGAGGTATCTGGTCGCAGAAGGTCCGCTCCGCCCACTGACGGCGGCGCCCTTCTCCCACTGAATCAGCGCTCGCCGTCCCGGTTCCCGCCGGGCGGCCGATCGTCGCTGCCCGGCTCCCCTGCGAGCTGCGGAGCACCCCGTGAACCCCACCCCCCTTCCCGAAACCGTTCCCCTGCCCCTGCCCGTCGAAGCGGGCGGCAGCGCACACGTCCGCGCCGACGGCGTCACCGTCACCCTCGGGTCCCGAATCGTCCTCGACGACGTCTCGGTCACCGTCTCCGCCCGGTCGCGGATCGCCGTCGTCGGCGAGAACGGCCGGGGCAAGACGACCCTTCTGCATGTCCTCGCAGGTCTGATCACTCCCGACGAGGGCGCCGTGCAGCGGGCAGGCACGATCGGCCTGGCCCGCCAGGAGCTGTCAGCGCGTGACGGCGAGCGCGTCGGCACCTTGACGTCCGAGGCGCTGGCGGCGTCGCTCGCGGCGCTCGACGCGCTGGACGAGGCGACCCGCGCCATGGCCGACGGCGACCCCGCCGCCGACGACCGCTACGCCACGGCACTCGACGCCGCCACCCGGCTCGACGCATGGGACGCCGAACGCCGTGTCGACGTGGCCCTCGAAGCCCTCGGCGCCTGCACGGACCGGGACCGTCCGCTGTCGGCCCTGTCGGTCGGGCAGCGCTACCGGGTGCGGCTGGCGTGCCTGCTCGGCGCGCGGCACGACGTCCTGCTGCTCGACGAGCCGACCAACCACCTCGACGCGGCCGGGCTCGACTTCCTGACCCGCAGGCTGCACGAGCACGACGGCGGTCTCGCCCTCGTCAGCCACGACCGGGCGCTGCTGCGTGACGTCGCGGACCGGTTCCTCGACCTCGACCCGACGCGCGACGGGAAGACCCGTCTGTACGCGGGCGGTTACGACGCCTGGCAGGCCGCCCGACGCCGTGAGCGCGAGCGCTGGGAGCAGGATCACGAGGAGCAGCAGGAGGAGCACCGGCGGCTGCATGACGCGGCGGCGAAGGCCCGCGACCGGCTCTCGACGGGCTGGCGTCCGGACAAGGGCACCGGCAGGCACCAGCGCCAGTCCCGGGCCCCGGGTGTCGTGCAGGCGCTGAAGCGGCAGCAGGACGCCCTGGAGGCGCACCGGATCGACGTGCCGCAGCCGCCTCCCGTGTTCCGCGGGCCCGACCTGGGTGTCCGTCGGGGGGCGCCGCAGTTGCGGGCGCACGGCGTCGCGGTCGGCGGCCGTCTCGCCGGTCCCGTCGACCTCACGCTCGACGGCGGCGACCGGCTGCTCGTCACGGGGCCGAACGGCGCCGGGAAGTCCACGCTGCTCGCGGTCCTTTCCGGTGCGCTCGCGCCCACGGACGGGTACGTCGTCACGGCCGCCGGGGCCCGGGTCGTCCGGGTGACCCAGGAGACCGCGGCGCAGGACCCCGGGCTGACGGCCCGTGAGGTGCACGCCCGGCACGTGGGGCGGCTGGTGTCCCGAGGAGTGCTCCGTGACGCCGATGTCGTCCCGCTCGGCTCGCTCGGCCTACTGGACCGCGACGCGTTGCGCACGCCGGTCGGGCGGATGTCGCAGGGCCAGCGGCGTCGCCTCGACCTGGCGTTGGCGCTGGCCGGGCGGCCCGGGGCGATCCTGCTCGACGAGCCGACCAACCATCTGTCGTCCGTGCTCGTCGACGAGTTGACGGCGGCGCTCCGCGACACGAGCGCCGCCGTCGTGGTCGCGACGCACGACCGGCAACTGCTGCGGGACCTCGCTCACTGGCCTCGCCTGCACATCGGATAATCCGGCCATGGCGGCACCTTCGGGCCGTCATGGCACACACGTTCCAATAAGGGCGGTCACCACAAGGTTCCCCGGTCACCAAAAAGTGCGTTCTTCCACGTCAGCGCCGACTCTCTTACGGTTCCCGAGTAACCACAAGAGACCAAGGGCGCCTTGGTCCGACGAGGAGGCACAGCATGACCGTCACCCTGGTGAACCCGCCCGGACTCGTGGAAGTCGGCGTCTACCGGCAGGTGTCGGTCGCCTCCGGGTCGAGGCTGGTCCACATCGCCGGACAGGTCTCCTGGGACGCCGAGGGAGTCACGGTCGGCGAGGGCGATCTGGCCGCACAGGTCGAGCAGTGTTACGTCAACGTCGGCACCGCACTCGCAGGGGTCGGCGGCTCCTTCGACGACGTGGCGAAGCTGACCGTCCACGTCGTCGACTGGACCCCCGACAAGATGCCCCTGTTCCTGGAGGGCGTCGCCCGCGCCGCCGCGAAGCTGGGGGTGACCCCGATGGCCCCCGGCACCCTGCTCGGGGTCGCTGCGCTGGACGTGCCCGCCCATCTGGTCGAGGTCGAAGCCGTCGCCGTCCTCGACTGAGTCCCGCTCCGGGCACTGAACCGAACAGGTGCGTCTCGGCACCGCTCATTGGTCCAGGCCACTGACGCGCCGCAGGCGGTGGGGCCGCCTCTGGCGAAAACCGGCCCCTGACACGCCCTTGACCCGTCAGGACCAGCGCTGACATGCGAAGTCCCGCTTCCTGGGCATGATTGACGGATCGTCGGAGAGCCGGTACCACTGACGCACGCCCGGCCCCGCACGCCCCGCCACGCTTCACCGGCCCAGGAGTCCCAGGAGGCTGCATTGCGAGGATCCGCCACCGCCCCCAGTTCGTCCGCGCGCAGACGTACCGTCAGGACGGTGGGCGCCCTCGCGTCGGCCGGTCTGCTGATTCCGCTGCTCGGCGCGGCCCCGTCGTCGGGCGTTCCCCAACAGGCCTCCGCGGAGAGACTGCAGGGCGCCTTCGCCGCTGCCGCCGCCGAGTACCGCGTGCCCCAGAGCGTGCTGCTGGGCGTCTCGTACCTGCAATCGCGCTGGGACACGCACGGCGGCGCGGCCAGCGTCACCGGGGGCTACGGCCCCATGCACCTCACCGACGCGCGCACCGCCCTGGCCTCGGCCCCGCACCACGGCGAGGGCACGGAGGACCCGCGCGGCGACACCTCACGTCCCGCGCCGCCGCCGAAGACCGCGGTGCCCGACGAGTCCGAACTCCCCGCCCGCCTCAAGACACTCCCCCGCGCGGCCCAGCTGTCCGGCCGGTCCGCCGACGAGCTGCGCACCGACCCCGCGGCGAACGTCGAGGGCGGCGCGGCCCTGCTCGTGGCGGCCCAGCGCAAGCTCGGCAAGCCGCTGAGCAGCGACCCCGCCGACTGGTACGGCGCGGTCGCCCGCTTCTCCGGGGCGGACGACCAGGCCACGGCGGCCACGTACGCCAACGACGTGTTCGCCGTGATCCGGGACGGCGAACAGCGCACCACGGACGCGGGCCAGCACGTGACGCTCGCGCCGGAGCCGGGCCTCACGCCCGACGCGGCGCAGCTGAAGCGGATGGGCCTGCGCAAGGCGGCCGCCGGTGAGACGGAGTGCCCGAAGACCGTGTCGTGCGAGTGGATCCCCGCGCCGTACGAGGAGTTCAAGGACCCCAACGGCAATCCCGACTACGGCAACCACGATCTGTCGGACCGGCCGAAGAGCCAGAGCATCGACACGATCGTCATCCACGATACCGAGGGCAGGTGGGAAGGCGTCCTGAACCTGGTGCAGGACCCGACCTACGTGTCGTGGCAGTACACCCTGCGCTCCACCGACGGGCACATCGCCCAGCACGTGAAGGCCAAGGACGTCGCCTGGCACGCGGGCAACTGGTACGTGAACTCCAAGTCGATCGGCCTGGAGCACGAGGGTTTCCTGACCGCACCCGACACCTGGTACACGGAGGCGATGTACCGCTCGTCGGCGCGTCTGGTGAAGTACCTCGCGAAGAAGTACGACATCCCGCTGGACCGGCAGCACATCCTCGGCCACGACAACGTCCAGGGCACCGTGACGTCGACGATCCCCGGCATGCACACGGACCCGGGGCCGTACTGGGACTGGCAGCACTACTTCACCCTGCTGGGCAAGCCGTTCCACCGCACGGCGGGCCCGGACGGCGGAGTGGTGACGGTGGCGCCCCAGTACTCCAAGAACCAGCCGGAGTACACGGGTTGCGTCAAGCCCGGCGAGAAGTGCGTGCCGCACGGCTCGGCGGCGGTGCGCGTGCACACCGAGCCGCGTGACGACGCGCCGCTGATCAAGGACATCGGCAAGCGGCCAGGCGGCCAGGACTCCACGATCGACGTGAACGACACGGGTGCGCGGCTCTCCACCGGCCAGCAGTACGCGGTCGCCGAGCGCAAGGGCGACTGGACGGCCGTCTGGTACCTCGGCCAGAAGGCCTGGTTCAAGAACCCGAAGAAGCAGCCCACCGCGGTCGACGCGAAGGGCCTCCTACTGACGCCGAAGGCCGGGGCGACCGAGGTCCCGGTGTACGGGCGGGCCTACCCCGAGAAGGAGGCCTACCCGGCAGGCGTACCGGTGCAGACGGTCTCACCGCTGCCGTACAGGATCCTCGCGGGTCAGGAGTACGTCATCGGCGACAAGGTACCCGGCGAGTACTTCTACTCCCCGACGTTCGACACCGCACCGCACAAGGTGGTGCGCGGCAAGGACATGTACTACGTGATCCAGTACGGGCACCGGGTCGGCTATGTGCGGGCGGCCGATGTCCAGGTTGCGCGGTCGGGTTCGTAACCGCGCCGGAATCAGTCGGGTCCGGGTCTGCGTGGGGGCAGGCCCGGACCCGGCACACCGCTCCCGACGAGCTCGGGATGGTCGACGTGCGTGTCTGACGGGGCGTCCTGGTGGAGGTCTCTGCGGGCCTGGTTGCTGATGGCCAGGAGGAGCGCGATGAGCAGCCAGTTGGCGACCATGGACGAGCCGCCCTGGGCGAGGAACGGCAGGGCCTTGCCGGTGAACGGCATCAGTCCGGTCACTCCCGCCACGATGATGAACACCTGGAACGCGAGCACCACGGACAGGCCTGCGGCGAGCATCTTCCCGAAGGGGTTGCCGCAGGTGATGGCCGTGCGGAAGCCGCGCGCGACGAGCAGGGTGTAGAGCAGCAGTACCGCCATCACCCCGGCCAGGCCGAGCTCCTCGCCGACGGTGGTGAGAATGAAGTCGCTGCGCCCGGCGAAGCCGATGAGCTCGGGGTGGCCCTGGCCCAGACCGGTGCCCGTGACGCCGCCGCTGCCGAAGCCGAACAGGGCCTCCGCGGCCTGGTCGGAGATAAGCCCCGGCGGGCGCTGATCGAGCGGCAGGTAGATGTCGAAGGGGTGCAGCCAGGCCATGATCCGGCCCTTGACGTGCGGTTCGGTGGCGCCGACGGCGACCGCTCCCACCAGGGTCATGGCGATCCCGCACGCCACCCAGTTGGTGCGTTCGGTCGCGATGTAGAGCATGGCGACGAAGACGCCGAAGAACAGCAGTGACGTGCCCAGGTCCCGTTCGAAGACCAGCACCAGCAGGCTCAGGAGCCACACCGCGGCGATCGGGCCGATCTGCCTGCCGTACGGCAGCGTCATGCCGAGCATCCGGCGGCCGGTGCAGGACAGGGCGTCGCGGTTGAGCACCAGGAAGCCCGCGAAGAACACCACGATGCTGATCTTCGCGAACTCGCCCGGCTGGAAGGAGAGCGGGCCGAGGTAGACCCAGCGCTTGGCGCCGTAGGTGTCCCCGGGGAAGAACGCGGGTGCCATGAGCAGGGCCATGGAGGCCGCCATGGTGACGTAGAGGTAGCGCTGCAACTGCCGGTAGTCCCGCAGGGCCCACAGCACGACGATCGTGGCGGCCACCGCAAGGACGGTCCAGACGAGTTGCCCGCCGCTCGCGGGGGCCGAGTGGAAACGCGCGGCGTAGGCGGGGTCCAGACGCTGGATCAGGACGAGGCCGAGGCCCGTGAGGAGGAAGGCGAGCGGCAGGATCAGCGGGTCGGCGTGCGGCGCGAACCTGCGGACGGCCAGGTGGGCGGCCGTGGCCAGACAGAGCTGGGAGACCGCGAAGTGGGTCAGGTGGGAGGGCAGGCCCCCCGTCATGGCGAGGCCGGCGGACGCGTAACCGTAGATGATGACGGCGAGGGCGAATCCGAGCAGCAGCGCCTCGGTGCGCCGGGCATCGAGCCCCTCGGGGCTCGACGCCCGGGCGTTCAGTCCACGCACGGCACACCACCCCCGGCGACCTTCGGGGCGCTGTCGTCGGACTTCTTCTCAGCCTTCTCCTCGGCCTTGTGCCCGGAGGACCCCGTGCGGCCCGCGTGCGGACCCTGTCCCGTCTGTTCCTGCACCCTGCGGCGCACCAGGTCGCGGTCGACGATGTTCACGTCCTCGCCGTTGTGCTTGGCGAAGCTCTCCACCGGCAGGGTCGTGAACTCCACCTTGCCGCCGGTGAGGTTCTTGGCCTCCTTGACGAAGGAGAAGACGCCCCAGCCCTCGTCGAGGACGACGTTGTCCTTGGCCACGTTCTTCAGGTCGAGCAGCCGGGTGGGGCTGGTCAGCGTGCCGACGCTGTTCACCTGGTGCAGGGCGGAGGCGAGGAACGCCTGCTGGCGGCGGGTGCGGTCCAGGTCGCCCCGCTGCAGGCCGTGGCGCTGACGGACGAACGCGAGCGCCTCCTGCCCGTTGAGCTCCTGCTTGCCCGCCGGGAAGTCGGCTCCCGAATAGCGGTCCTTGACCGGGTGGTTGAGGCAGACCTCCACGCCGTCGAGGGCACCGGCCAGGCGGTAGAAGCCCGAGAGGCTGACCTCGGCGAAGTGGTCGATGGGGACGCCAAGGAAGTCCCGTACGGTCCGGATCTGGGACTGTCGGCCCGCCTCCCTGCCCTCGTGCTCCAGCTTGCGTCCGTCCGTGACGCCCTCGCCGCGCAGCTTGTTCTCCTGCGCCGCCTTCGCGAGGCCGTACGCCTTCTTGATCTTGTCCTTGCCGTAGCCCGGTATGTCGACGAGGTCGTCGCGCGGGATGGAGAAGCCCTTGGCCTTGCCGCCGTCGGCCGGAACGTGCAGCAGGATCAGCGTGTTGGCGTTGTAGCCGCCGATGTCGGAACTCCCTGCGTGCAGCTTCTTCAGTACGTCGCCGGGGAGCTCCTCGCCGTTCTGGTCTTTGCGCGTGTCGAGGCCCATGAGCAGGATGTTCGTCGAGCCGTCCGTCGACTTGGGCGCGTCGGAGCCGAGGGCGGCCGAGGAGCCGATGCTGTCGAGCTCGCGGTACAGGTACCAGGCAGCGGCGCCGCCGCAGAGCACGAGGACACCGGTGAGGGCCAGCAGCGTGCGGCCGAGCCGCGCCCTTCGCGAGAGCCCGCGCGCGTGCGGCTGCTTGCGGCGCGCGCGATGTCGTCGGGAGCGGGGGCTGGCGGCTCGGTGCTGAGACATGGGAATGATCCTGAACGCCCCTTCCTGAACGGATCCTGAGGAAACGGAAGGGGTCTTCAGGAACGGGTCCGGAGCAGGGGCGGACCGGTCAGGAGCGGGCCGGAGAGTCCGCCGTGGGCAGCCGCAGGACCAGGCGGGCGCCGTGCTCGCCCGGCGCCACCCGCAGGCTCCCGCCGTGCGCCCGAGCGATCTCGCGTGCGATGGCGAGGCCGAGCCCCGTGCCGCCGCTGGCCCGGTTGCGGTCCGCCTCAAGCCGGGTGAAGCGGTTGAAGACCTCCTCCGTCGCCTCGGGCGGGATGCCGGGACCGTCGTCGGCCACTTCGAGCAGTGCCGTGCCGGTCGCCGGGTCCGTCGCGGTGATGACGCGCACCTCGGAGTCGGCGAACCGCTGGGCGTTGTCGAGGAGGTTCGCGAGCAGCCGCTCCAGCTGTCCGGGATCGGCGCGTACGAGGACCGGTTCGTCGGGCTGTACGAGGACCAGCGGCACCCGTGCCGAACGGCGCCGGGCGATCTTCTCGGCCGCGAGCAGCGACAGGTCGACGAGCTCCACGCTCGGCGGCTGCTGTGCGTCGAGACGGGCGAGGAGCAGGAGGTCGGCGGCGATCCGCTCCAGTCGTACGGTGGAGTCGAAGGCCTGCTCGAGTGAGGCTGCCGATTCGGGGGCGGGCTTGTTGAGCAGGGCCAGTTCGAGTTCGGCGCGGGCCGCGGCGATGGGGTTGCGCAGCTCGTGCGAGGCGTCGGCGACGAACTGACGCTGCCGGGTGACGGAGTCCTCCAGGCGTTCCAGGGTGTCGTTGACGGTCTCGGCGAGCCGGGTGATCTCGTCCCGGCCGCCCGGCGCGGGGACGCGGCGGCTGAGCCGGTCCGCGGAGACGGCGCCGAGTTCCCTGCGGATGGATTCGACGGGCCGCAGCGCGGCGCCGGTCACGGACCAGGCGATGAGTCCGGTGAGCAGGACGATCAGTGGGCCGCCGACCAGGACGGTGACGCCGAGCGCCCGTTCGGCGTCGGCCACGGCGTCGAGCACGGTCAGCGCGTAGACGTAGAGGTCGCCGTCCGGCGAAGGGGTGCGGACGACGGCGACGACGCTGGTGAGGCTGGCCAGTGCGGGGGCGGGGTCGAAGTCGCGTACCGCCGAGTCCTCGCCGGGTCCTGGGCGGAAGCCCGCGAGGACGGCGGCGCGGGCGGCGGGGTGCGGGGCGGTGCTGGCCAGCGGGCGGCCCTGGCCGTCCAGGACGAGCACCGCGTCCACGCCGCCGTCGGGTTCCGGCATGTCGCCGTGCGGGCGCCCCTGCTTGGCGGCGATGTCCGCGGCGGCCTGCCGGGCGGCGAGTTCGGTGCGGGCGCCCGCGTTGTCGATCAGGTTGCCGCGCAGGGTGACGTACAGCCAGCCGCCGCCGATGGAGAGGGCCACGACCATGATGAGGACGGCCGCGGCGGTGGCGCGGGCCCGCAGGGTGCGGGGCATGCGGGGGCGGAACCTGCTGCCCCTGTCCGGGGGCGTCGGGTCAGGGGACATCCGGAGCCAGCCGGTAGCCGATGCCCCGCACGGTGCGGATCGTGTGTCTGCCGAAGGGGGCGTCGACCTTCTTGCGCAGCGAGCTGACGTACACCTCGACGATGTTGGGGTCGAGGTCGGACGGCGAGTCCCACACCTCGTCGAGGATGTCCTGCTTGGAGACCGCGCCGCCGTCCGCGGCGAGCAGACAGCCGAGCACCTCGACCTCCCGCGCGGTCAGCTCGACCGTCTGCTCGCCCCGCTTGCAGAGCCGGGCCACGACGTCGAGCGTGAGGTCGCCGACCTGCAAGGTCGCGGGCCGGTCGCGTCCGGCCCGGCGGCCGAGGGCGCGCAGCCTGGCGAGCAGCACGACGAGCGAGAACGGCTTGGTCAGGTAGTCGTCCGCGCCCGCGTCGAGCCCGTCGGCCTCGTCGTACTCGCTGTCCTTGGCGGTGAGGATCAGGACGAGGGCGTGCTCGTCGTGGCTGCGCAGTCTGCGGCAGACCTCCAGGCCGCTGAGGCCCGGCAGCATCAGATCCAGCACGATCACGTCATAGCCACCGGTCAGCGCCAGCTCCAGCCCCGTGTGCCCGTCGTGGGCGACGTCCACCCAGTGGCCGTCCGAGGAGATGGCCCGGCGCAGGGTGTCGGCGAGTGCGTGCTCGTCTTCGATGACCAGGATCTTCACGGTTTAAATATCACATATCTCGTAAATAAGACGCGGACCTCCCACCCTACGTCGCCGTTCCTGAGCCCTTGCTGAGGAACCTGAAGCCCCTGTGGCGAGGCGGCGGGAACCGAAGCTGAAGAGGGCCTCAGGTCGCTCAGGTTGCGTTCAGGGGCCCTGCGCGAGAGTTGAGGGGCGGCGCGAGAAACGCGCAGCCCGAGGATGTGAGGAGGTGGTCGTTGTGCTCTACGGCGACCCTCCCAGTCGCGCGTCCCGCTGCTCCACGCGTGTCGACACCGCTGGACAGCCGCGGCGCACCGCCGCCTGACGTACGCAGCCGTGATGGCCGTGCGTCGGGGCCGGTCGGCGCCGCGTCCCGACCCTTTCCCCTGGCTTCACCCCGTCCCCGGGTCCTTCCCCGCGCAGCGCCCTTTGCGCCGTGCCGTCGTGCCCGCAAGACCTTCCGGGTTCCCCCATGTCCAAACTCCGTCAGTTTCCCTCCCGCGGCGCCATGTGCGTCGCCCGCATGCGCCCCGTCGACGTCCTCGTGCTGCTCGGTGTCGTCGCGGTCTTCTATCTCGTGGCCCGGGTCGGTGCCTCGACCGACCGGCCCTTCGACGCCGACGAGCCCCCTGTCGTCTCCACCGATCCGGGCGAGCTCCCCTATTACGCGGCGCGCTCCCTGCTGCGGATGTTCGTCGGCCTCGCGCCCGCCGTGATCTTCACCTTCGCCTTCGGCACCTGGGCGGCCCGCTCGCGGCGCGCGGCGAAGGTGATCGTCCCGGCCATCGACATCCTGCAGTCGGTGCCGGTCCTGACCTTCCTGAGCATCACCGTCACCGGTTTCATCGCGATGTTCCCCGGCTCCACCCTGGGCCTCGAACTCGCCTCGGTCTTCGCCGTGTTCACCGCGCTGGTGTGGAACATGGCGATGGCCTTCTACCAGTCCCTCATCACCCAGTCCAAGGAGCTGGACGAGGCGGCCCGGCTGATGCGCCTCACCCGCTGGCAGCGGTTCTGGAAGGTGGACGTGCCCAGCGGCATGATCGCCCAGGTCTGGAACGGCATGATCAGCTTCGGAGCCGCGTGGTTCGCGCTGTCCGCCTCCGAGACGATCAGCGTCAACGGCAGCGACAACGGCCTGCCGGGCGTGGGCTCCTATGTGGCGCAGGCCCTCGACAACGGTGAGGGCCTGCGGGTCGCGCTCGCCGTCGTCGTCATGATCGCGATGGTCGTGTCCGTGAACTTCTTCTTCTGGCGGCCCGTCACCGCCTGGGCGGAGCGGTTCCGCACCGAGGACTGCGAGATCGCCGAGCAGCCCCGCAGCTGGTTCCTCGACCTGCTGCGCCGCTCCACCGTGCCCGCGCTGCTCGGCCGGATGCTGCGCCCGGCCGGTGAGCGCCTGGACCGCGCCATGCGCGTCCTCGGCACCAGCCCCGGGCGGCTGCACCACGACCCCGTCCGCCGCAGGCGCGCCGACATCGCCTTCTACGTCCTCTACACCGCGGCGGTCGCGGCCATCCTCTGGCAGGCCTGCACGTACATCCTGGACAACGTCCCGGTGGGCGAGATCGGGCACGCGGCCTGGCTCGCACTGATCACGTACGGCCGCGTCATGATCCTCGTGGTGTTCTCCACGCTCGTCTGGGTGCCGGTCGGCGCCTGGATCGGCATGAACCCGAAGGTCAACCGGATCGCCCAGCCGATTGTCCAGGTCCTTGCCTCCTTCCCGTCCAACTTCCTCTTCCCGCTCGCCGTCGTGGTGCTCGGCGCCTCCGGAATCTCCCTGAACTGGGGCGCCATCGCCCTGATGGCGCTGGGCGCCCAGTGGTACGTCCTGTTCAACGTGATCGCCGGTGCCAGCTCCATCCCCGGTGATCTGCGCGAGGCCTCCGACGACCTGGGACTGCGCGGCTGGCTGCGCTGGAAGAAGCTCATCCTGCCCGCGGTCCTCCCCTCGTACACGACGGGTGCGCTGGCCGCGTCCGGCGGTGCCTGGAACGCCTCCATACCCGGCGAGCTCGTCAGCTACGGCACGACGACGCTGACCGCCGTCGGCATCGGCGCCTACATCACGCAGGCCACGGACTCGGGCGATTTCGCCCGCAACTTCCTCGGTGCCGTCCTCATGAGCGTCTACGTCGTCATCATCAACCGGCTTCTCTGGCGGCGCCTGTACCGGTTCGCACAGAAGCGCTGCGCGCTGTGACCGCGCGCCACAGGATCCGTGCCCGCAGGCTCCGTGCCCACGGGCTCCGGTCCCGCCACTGCCACCGCCTCACCGCCCCGTCGCCGAGGAGCGATTCCATGAACACCTCCGCCCCCACCACCGCTGCCGCCGGTACGGCGCCCGCCGTCGCCGACGCCACGGTCATCGCCGTCCGCGGACTGCACAAGCACTTCTCCTCCCCCACCGGCGGTCTGCTGCCGGTCCTCCAGGACATCGACCTGACCCTGTACGAGGGCGAGATCGTCGCGCTCCTGGGCAAGTCCGGGTCCGGCAAGTCGACCCTGCTGCGCCACGTCGCCGGGCTCCTGGCCCCGTCCGCCGGTACGGTCCACTACCGCGGCACGGCGGTGAACGGCCCCAACCCGGGCACGGCCATGCTCTTCCAGTCCTTCGCCCTCATGCCGTGGCTCACGGTGCAGCAGAACGTCGAACTCGGCCTGCAGGCACAGGGCGTCGAGCCCGTCGCGCGCCGCGAGCGGGCGCTCGCGGCCATCGACATGGTCGGCCTCGACGGCTTCGAGAACGCCTACCCCAAAGAGCTCTCGGGCGGCATGCGCCAGCGGGTCGGCTTCGCCCGCGCCCTGGTCGTCGAACCGGACGTACTGCTGATGGACGAGCCGTTCTCCGCCCTGGACGTGCTGACCGCGCAGACCCTGCGCAACGAACTCCTCGCGCTGCTCACCCGCCCTGAAAGCCCCACGCGCACCGCCCTCCTGGTCACCCACTCCATCGAGGAGGCCGTCCAGCTCGCCGACCGCATCCTGATCCTCGGCACCGACCCCGGCACCATCCAGGTCGAGCTGCGGGTGGACCTGCCGCGCCCCCGCAACCGCCGCACCCGCGGCTTCGAGGCGCTCATCGAGGACGCGTACGAGTGTCTGACCGGCGAGCGGGCCGAGCTCCCGCCCACCCTCGGCACGCACGACCCGCTCCGCGCCGCGGCTGCCCTGCCGCAGGCCGACGTGGAGCAGCTCACCGGGCTCCTCGAAGAGCTCGACGGCAGGGGCGGCGCGGTGGAACTCCCCGCGCTGGCCGACGCGCTGTCGTACGAGGTCGACGACCTGATGCCGCTGGTAGAGGCGGCGAAGACGCTCGCCTACGCCAGGATCAGGTCCGGCGAGCTGCGGCTGACCACCACCGGCAGCGGCTTCGCGAGCGCCGACATCCTCACCCGCAAGCGGCTCTTCGCCGCCGCCGTCCTCGCCAACGTCCCGCTCATCGCCACCATCCGCACGCTCCTCATGGCGTCCGACGGCGGGCGTCTGCGGGAGCACCACATCACCGGCCGGCTGCGCGCGAACTTCTCGGAGCAGACCGCGCAGCAGCAGCTCACCATCGCCATCACCTGGGGCCGTTACGCCGAGCTCTTCGAGTACGACGCCCGTGACGGCGTCCTGCTGCTGCCGCGCGAGGACCACACGGCGGGAGACGAACGATGACGTCAGGTGAGTCCCTGCGGACCGCCGTCGCCCTGGTGGCGGTCTCCGCGGTCCTGCTGGCCGCGGTCACGGCGGTGGCGTTCGCCCTGGTCGGATGGGGTGGCGCCGGTCGGCGCACCACCAGCGGCGACCTCTGAACCGACTGAACGGATTGAACGGACTGAACGGACTGCACCGAAGATGCGTATCGCCCTCTCCGCCCTCCTCCTCACCGCGCTCCTGACCTTCCCCGGCGTGTTGCCCAATACGCCGGGGCACCTGGGCAGTCTGGTGGAGACCGCGCTGCCGTGGTTCGGCCTCGGTGTTCCGCTCCTGCTGGTGTGGGCGGCGGTGCGTCGCTCGCTGAAGGGGGTGGCGGTCGCCCTGGTCCCGGCGGTCGCCTGGGCCGTTCTGTTCGGCCCGGGCATCGTCTCCTTCGCCTCCTTCGCCGAACCGGGCACCGGCCGGACCGACTTCCAGGTGCTGACGCTCAACGTCGGCGGCGACCGCACCGCTCCCCCGGACGTCGCCCGTGACGTGCTCGCCACCGGCGCCGATGTGGTGTCCCTGCAGAAGGTGCCTAGGCAGGCCATGGAGGCGTACGAGGAGGAGCTGCGCGGCACCTATCCGCACCACGCGGTGGGCGACACGCTCGGGCTGTGGTCCCGCTATCCGCTGCGCGAGGTCGAGAAGCTCGATCTCGGCGGCGCCTGGCCGCACGCGATCCGGGCCGTCGCCCGCACCCCGGTCGGCGACACGGCGGTGTACGCGGTGCGCCTGCCGTCCGTGCGCGTCACCTTCGACAAGGGCTTCGCCGTGGCCCAGCGTGACGCGAGCGCGGAGCGGCTGCACGAACGGATCGCCCGGGATCCCACGCCGCGCGTGGTGCTCCTCGGTGACCTCAACGGCAGCCTGCGGGACCGGGGTCTGGCACCGCTGACCCACGGGCTGCGGCCCGCGGACGACCGGGCGGGCCGCGGTCTGGGCTTCACCTGGCCCGCCGCGTTCCCCGTGGTCCGTCTCGACCACGTCCTGGTGCGCGGCCTCGCGTCGACGGGGGCCACCGTGCTCCCCGACCTGGGCAGCGACCACCGGCCGGTCCTCACCGGGCTGCGGTCCGCAGGGCGAAAGTCCCTGGGTTTGGGGACTTTCGGCAAAGAGATCGAGCGCGAGGAGCTGTGACGATCAAGACATACCCGAAGATCATCCATCACCCTTTCGGTTCCCCCAGAAAGGCCGCCCCGATGACCTCTCCCTCGGAACATCCGCTCGCCCACGGCTTCCTTCCCGAGCGGCTCCCGGCGCCTCGTCTCTCCGGAGCCTGGACCGGTCTTGACTCGCTGGCCCACGCGACCGCCGCCGCGCCGTGCCGGGAGGACGCCCGCCTTCTGGTCGAACAGGCCTGCCGGTCCGCCGAGCTGACGGTGCTGCGCCAGCGGGTCGCCCGGCTGTCGGAGCACCGGGCCAGAGCGGCGACGATGCGGTTGGCGGTCATCGTGGCGGCCTGCGGGTGGATCGATCTGGACCCGGCGTCACCCACGTCCCGGCGCGCGGCGAACGAGCAGTTCCTCACCCTGTGGTCGTCGCTCGCGCACCGCAGCGACCACCCTCAGTTCGTCGCGCTCCCCACCCTGTCGCTCCTCAACTGGGCGCCGCTGCGCAAGCCCGGCCGTGCGGTGCCGGTGGACCAGCTGGCCCGTACCGAATCCCTCGTGCCGATCGTGCGCTGGTCGGCCGGGGACCAGCCGCTGTCCCGCCTGGACCGGCTGATGCTGGCCACGGTGCGCCTGGAGGCCCACGGGGTCTGGCTGTTCCGGCTCGCCGAGACCCTGGCGGGCCGGTCCGCCGGTGACCGGTCCGTCTCCGTCGCGCTGCGCCGCATGACCCGCATCCAGCACGCCCTGCACGGGCAACTCCGTTCGAGCACGGTGAAGTTGAGCCTGGCACCCGCGACCGCTCAGCAGAGTGCGGTGCTCACCTCGCTGGCCGAGCAGGAGGCGCTGGAGCCGCCGGTGCTCCTGGCCTCCGACGCCGTCCTCGGCATGGGCGGCCGCATGGGCGTCGGCAGCCGCTACCAGTTGCGCCGGCACCTCCCCGCCCAGCACCGCGCCTGGCTCTCCGCCCTGGACCGCCGCAGCGCGGCCGTGCGGACGCTCGCGCACCGCCGGGGCCCGGACGCGGACGCCTATCGCGACGCCCAGGAGTCACTGGTCGCGCTGCGCTGCGCGTACGCGGAACTGGTGCGGACCGCCGCTCGCCCGGCCGCGAAGGGCTGCCCCGCAACGAAGCGCCCCATGATCCGGACCGCGCAGCGGCACAGAGTGGCGCTCGGCGGAGCCGCCTGATTCCCCCTGGGCCGCCGGGCCGCTCACCGGCCGAAGACGTACCGCTGCCCCGAGCGCGCCTTCAACGTCTTCGCTCCACCGCTGAACAGCGCACTGCGCAGCGTCAGTTCACGCGTGCGCGAGGCCCGCAGCGCGATGCGGGTTGCGCGGCCCGCGGCCCAGTCGATGTCGATCGTCGCGCCGCCGCGCGCCCGCAGGCCGCGCACCGATCCGTCGGGCCAGGCGGCGGGCAGCGCGGGCAGGATCTCGATGGCGTCGTGCTGGCTCTGCAGGAGCATCTCGACGATGCCCGACGTCGCGCCGAAGTTGCCGTCGATCTGGAACGGCGGGTGCGTGTCCCAGAGGTTGGGCAGCGTCGAGGACTTCAGCTGTTCGCCGAGCATCTTCTGTGCGTGGTCGCCGTCCCGCAGGCGCGCCCAGAAGTTGATCTTCCAGGCCTTGGACCAGCCGGTGCCGCCGTCGCCCCGCGCCGTGAGGGACACCTTCGCCGCCTCGGCCCACTTGCTGCCCGGCTCGATCCGGCGCCCGGGATGCAGGGCGTAGAGGTGGGAGACGTGCCGGTGGTCGTCCGTGCGGTCGTCCAGGTCGGCCTTCCACTCCTGGAGTTGCCCCCAGGAGCCGATGCGCAGTCCGGGGTCCAGGGACCCCAGGGTCTTCTCCAGCTCGGCGCGGAAGGCCGGTGAATCCCCGAGTACGCGGGCCGCTTCCAGGGTGTTGGTGAACAGGTCGTGGACGATCTGCTGGGCCATGGCGGCGCCCGCGGTGAAGTCGCCGTGCTCGGGCGAGTAGCTGGGCGTGACGATCAGGGTGCCGTCGCGCGGGTCGGTGCGCAGGTTGTCGAGCCAGAACTCGGCGGCCTCCTTCAGCACCGGGTACGCGGTGGTGCGCAGGTAGTCCGTGGAGCCGCCGAAACGGTAGTGCTCGTACAGCTGGGCGGTGAGCCAGGCCGCGGCCTCGGGGAACCAGAACGCGGTCGACCAGTCGTGCACGCCCGTGAAGCCGTAGGGGTTGGTCTCGTTGTGCACCACCCAGCCGCGACTGCCGAACATCTCCTTGGCCGTACGCCGCCCGGGCGCGCGCAGGGCCTCGACGAAGCGGTCGTACGGGGCGGTCGTCTCGGGGAGGTTGGCGGCCTCGGCGAGCCAGTAGTTCATCTGGAGGTTGATGTTGGTGTGGTAGTCGGCCGACCAGGGCGGGGTGGTGCTGTTGTTCCAGACGCCCTGGAGGTTGGCGGGCAGTGATCCGGCGCGCGAGGAGGCGATGAGGAGGTAGCGGCCGTACTGGAAGAAGAGCGCCTCCAGCGCCCGGTCGGCGGTGCCGTCCGCCCCGGTGCCGTACTGCTTGAGCAGCCGGTCCGTGGGCACGTCGGCGGGCGGCGCCTGTCCGATGTCGAGGGCGACGCGGTCGAACAGGGAGCGGTGGTCGCGCAGATGGCGGGCCCGCAGCGTGCCGTGGCCCGCCGTGACGGCCTCGTCGACGGTGCGGGTGACGGTGGCGTGCGGGTCGTCGCCCCGGTAGTCGGGGTAGGTGTCGGCGTAGTCGGTGCCCGCGGCGAGGACGAACCACACGTGGTCGGCGCCGGTGACGGTGACGCTGCCGTCGTCGTGGGCGACGCTCGTGCCGCCCTGGTGCCGTACGCGGAGTTGAGCCTCGAACTTCAGGGCGTTGTCGGCGAGTTCACCGCGGACCGCGATCCGGTCACCGTCCGCCTTCGCGGTGAAGTCGGCGCGGGGCGAGGTGTGGCGGAAGGTGCAGGTGACCTGTCCGGCACGGTCGGCGGAGAGGCGGCCGACGATCACTCCGTCGGGGTGCGAGGCGAAGAACTCCCTGTGGTGGCGCACCTGTTCGTGGAGGTACGTGACGGTCGCGAGGCCCTGTCCGAGGTCGAGGGCGCGGCGGTAGGTGGCGTTGGGCGCGTCCGGGGCGCCGGGCACGTCGATGTGGAGGTCGCCGAAGGTCTGGTGGGCGCCGTAGCCGCGCCGTGCCTGGCCGAGCTCGGCCGCGGCGTCGTCCGGGGACAGCCTGCCCTTCTCGTCGAGCTCCTTGCGCACGGCGTCCAAGGCGCCGGGCCGGGCCGCGGTCCAGTTGCCGAAGTCGTAGCCCTCCCGCGAGCCGGGGCCGCCGGTCCACAGGGTCTTCTCGTTGAACTGGAGCCGTTCGGAGGCGAGGGTGCCGAAGACCATGGCGCCGAGGGCTCCGTTGCCGATGGGGAGGGCCTCCCGCTCCCAGTCGGCGGCGGGAGCGCCGTACCAGAGCAGCGCTTCATGCGATTCATCTGATTCATCGGATGTATCGCGCCTCGATCCTTCGGTAGCCGTGGAGGCCCCGGAAGCTGCAGAGGCCGCCGGAGCTGCACCGACTGCGCCGCCACCCGCTGCCAGAGCGGCAGCACCACCGATGGCGGACCTCATGGTCGTTCTTCGCGTGATCCTCTGAGTCATGACCGGTTACGTTAAAAGTCCGATGACTGACTGGCAAGAGGTCGGCGGCAGGTTGGCGACACGTTCGCGGGAGCAGCACACAAACCTGCCCCGTTCCCTGGACGGAACGGGGCAGGACCTGGACGGAAGTACGTGCGTTACGTGCGGGCTGTCAGCCCTGCTGGAAGAGCTCCGCGGGCAGCGGCTTCAGGAGCGCGTACAGGTCGTCGGTGATCGGCCGGTCCCAGGCGGCGATGGTCACCAGGACGTTGTCGCTGCGGTCGAACTGCACGCAGGAGATCCGGCTCTCGGAGAGCTTGAGGCGGCGCACGATGAGGAGGTTGTCGCCCTGCATCACCGGCATGTCCTCGCTGGAGACGACCGTGATCTCCTCTTCGTTCTCCAGGGCCAGGAGCAGCTGGGCCACCTCGAAGGGGACCTCGCCCTCGGCGGTCTCGCGCGCGGGCGACCCCTCGGGGAGGTTGCCGATGATCATCGCGGGGCCGCGGCCGCCGAACAGGTCGTAGCGCAGGAAGACGCCCTGGCAGCTGCCGTCGGGGGCGGGCAGCAGGCCCGCGCCGAGATTGCCGGGCCAGTCACCGGGGTCCATGGCCAGGACGTCGAAGTCCGGGCCCGCGGGAGTGGCGGAGCTGCGGCGGCGGAGGAAGGACATGCGCCCATGGTACGTGGCCTGCGAGGCGTTCCGGCGCGGGGGCGGGCACGTCCCGCACGGGCGGCGAACTGCCCCACCAGCCACGGAGCGGCCCCGGCCGGGCCTCGGGCACAATGGGCGCGACCCGGGCGCCACCCGCCCGCGACCACCGGGAGGCGGAGCTCCAGTGACCGACGGGTCCGTACTGAACTACTGGCACGGCGGTCTCGACGCCGTACCGGACGAGGTGTGGCACCACCCGCACCTGGAGGTCCTGCTCCTCCCCGACAACGCGCTCACCGACCTCCCGGACCGCATCGGCACGCTCAGCCACCTCCACACCCTCGACCTCGGTCACAACAGACTGCGCACGGTCCCCGCCGGGCTCGGCGACCTCACGGCCCTCAGCCGCTTCCTCTACCTGCACGACAACGCACTCACCGAGCTGCCCGCGTCCCTGGGCCGCCTCACCCGGCTCGCGTATCTCAACATCGGCGAGAACCGTCTGACCGCGCTCCCCGACACTCTCGGCGACATGACCGGCCTGCTCGAACTACGGGCCCAGCAGAACGAGTTGACCCGCCTGCCGGACACCGTCGGCTCGATGACCGCGCTCCGCGAACTGTGGCTGCGCGGCAACCACCTCACCGTTCTGCCGACCGGCGTACGCCACCTCACCGAGCTGCGCGAACTGGAACTCCGCGAGAACGCGCTCACGGCCGTCCCCGACGCCCTGCGCGGCCTGCCCAGGCTGCGCCGCCTCGACCTGCGCGCCAACCCCCTCGGCGCGCTGCCCGACTGGCTGGGCGAGCTGCCCGCGCTGGAAAAGCTCGACCTCCGCTGGACGAACGTCCCGGTCAGCCACGACCTGCTGCGCACGCTGGAGGGCAGGGGCTGCGTCGTCCTGGCGTAGCCGGGCCGGACGTGGCTAGGCGTGCTCACCGAAAGGGCTCGGCGGGACGACCGCCACCGGGATACCCGCGTGCAGCAGCACCGCGTGGGTGACGGAGCCGAGCATCCGACCCGGACCCAGCCTGCGCCGGTGGCGGCCGACGACCACGAGATCGGCGCCGGGTGCGGCCTCCACGAGGTGCCGCGCCGCGTCGCCCGGCGCGATGAACACGTCGACCCCCACCTCCGGGTGACGTTCCCGGTGCGGGGCGAGCTGCTCCTCTGTGAGCTTGCCGTACTCCCGCCCCGTCTCCGCGTCCTCGACGGCCTTCATCACGAACTCGCCGGTGGGTGTGCAGCTGAGGACGGGCCACGGATACGCGGCGATCACCTGCAGCCGTGCCCCGCGCCGCCCGGCCTCGGCGAAGGCGAACGCGAGGGCGTTCTCGTCCGGTGCGGGCGCCGAGTGGCCGAGGACCACGCGCGGGCCCGTGTCCCGCACCGACGCCTCGGGGCTCCCGGGCTCCGGGTCCGCCGCGGGCCGCGGCACGACCACCACGGGGCAGGCCGCGTCCCGCGCGCACGCCAGACCGTTCGAGCCGAGCAGCAGGCTGGCGAAGCCGCCCCTGCCGCGCGAGCCGAGGACCAGCAGCCCGGCCTCCGCACCGAGCCGGGGCAGCTCGCGTCCCGGGCTGCCGTCCACCGTGACGAATTCCAGCTCGGGCAGACCGGCGCGCCCCACGAGGGACTCGCGTGTCCGGTCGATCACTGGGTCGCCCTCACCGCGCTCCACCACGGACGCGAAGGGACCGTCGACCAGCGGCACCTCGTAGCCCCGCACGTGCACGATCCGCAGCGGCGCGGCGCGCAGCCGGGCGGCGTCCAGCGCCCACTCCAGGGCACGGCCGCCGCCCTCCGAACCGTCCACCGCCACGACGACGGGCCCGCCGTCGGGCCCGACTCCACTGCCGCTCACGGACTCACTGCGCACGCTGCTGACCGGTTCGCTGCTCATGGCTTCAGCCTGGTGCGGCCCTGCGCCCGCGGGCAGAGTCGAAAGTCACGTGATCGGCAGGGCCGAAGGGCCGTCGCGACCGTGCGCTACGTCAGATCGAACTCGCCCTCCCGGGCGCCATGGACGAAGGCCCCCCACTCCGCCGGAGTGAAGATCAGGGAAGGGCTCTCCGGGCGGTCGCTGTTGCGCATCGCGACGAAGCCCTCGACGAAGGCGATCTCCACGTCCCCGCGCCCCTCGCTGCTCGATCGCCAGTCCGCCGTGCTGAGGTCGAGCTCCGGCTTGTCCCAGCCCGCGAGCGGATGCTGCTGAGTGGTGCTGTCGGCCACGTCCGTGCTCCTCCCGAATGCGTCGGTCCGGCGCCAGCCTAGCTTTCGCTCCGGGCGCCGGACAGGCCGCGGCGGCAGGACCTCTGTGCGTGCGTCGGCGCAGGGCTCCGTCAGCCGGTGGGTGGTTCGGCGCCGACGAGCCACATGGAGAAGAACTGCGAGCCGCCGCCATAGGCGTGCCCAAGTGCCTTGCGGGCGCCTTCCACTTGGTGTTCCCCCGCCTGGCCGCGCACCTGAAGTGCCGCCTCGGCGAAGCGGATCATGCCGGAGGCGCCGATGGGGTTGGTCGAAAGGACGCCGCCCGACATGTTCACCGGCAGGTCACCGTCCAGTTCCGTGACGCCGGACTCGGTGAGCTTCCAGCCCTCGCCCTCCGCCGCGAAGCCGAGGTTCTCCAGCCACATCGGCTCGTACCAGGAGAACGGCACGTACATCTCGACAGCGTCGATCTCCCTGCGCGGATCCGCGATGCCCGCCTGCCGGTAGACGTCGGCCGCGCAGTCCTTTCCGGCCTGCGGCGAGACGAAGTCCTTGCCCGCGAAGAGCGTCGGCTCGCTGCGCATGGCGCCGCCGTGCATCCAGGCGGGCGGCCGGGGCGCGCGGGCCGCGCCCGCGCGGTCGGTGAGGATCATCGCGCAGGCGCCGTCGGACGACGGACAGGTCTCCGAGTAGCGGATCGGGTCCCAGAGCATGGGCGACGCCTGGACCTTCTCCAGGGTGATGTCGTGCTCGTGGAGGTGCGCGTAGGGGTTCTTCAGGGCGTTGCGGCGGTCCTTGTACGCGACGAGGGAGCCGACCGTGTCGGGGGCGCCGGTGCGCCGCATGTACGCCCGCACGTGCGGGGCGAAGAAACCGCCCGCGCCCGCGAGCAGCGGCTGCTGGAAGGGCACGGGCAGCGACAGGCCCCACATCGCGTTGGATTCCGACTGCTTTTCGAAGGCGAGGGTCAGGACGGTGCCGTGGACGCGGCCCGCGACGAGGTTGGCGGCGACGAGCGCAGTGGAGCCGCCGACCGAGCCCGCCGTGTGGACGCGGAGCATGGGTTTGCCGACGGCACCGAGTGCGTCGGCGAGGTAGAGCTCCGGCATCATGACGCCCTCGAAGAAGTCGGGCGCCTTCCCGATGACGACGGCGTCGATGTCGGCCCAGGTCAACTCGGCGTCCCGCAGAGCGCTCTGGGCGGCTTCGCGGACCAGGCCCGCGATCGACACGTCGCGCCGTGCGGCCACGTGCTTGGTCTGGCCGATTCCGACGACCGCCACGGGTTCCTTAGACACGGGTCTCTCCTTCCAGGAGGGCGACCAGGTTCTGCTGGAGGCAGGGCCCGGACGTGGCGTGGGCGACGGCGCGGTCCGAGGCGCCCCGGTGGATGCGTGCGGCGGCCTCACCGAGCCGGATGAGCCCGGCGGCCATCATGGGGTTGGCGGCGAGGGCGCCACCGGACGGGTTGACGGTGACGTCGTCGCCCAGCCGAAGGGCCTTGCGCAGGACGACCTCCTGCGAGGTGAAGGGGGCGTGCAACTCGGCGGTGTCCACGGGCCGTTCGAAGACTCCGGCGCGCTCGGCGGCACGCCGCGTGGACGGTGAGTCGGTGAGGTCGCGCACGCCGAGGCCGTGCGCCTCGATGCGGTGGTCGATGCCGCGGATCCAGGCCGGTCGCTCGCAGAGCTCCCGGGCCCGCTCCCCCGCGGCGAGGATGACGGCGGCGGCCCCGTCGCCGACGGGCGGGCAGTCGCCGGTGCGCAGGGGACGTACGGCGTACTCGCCCTGCGCGACCGAACCGCTCAGCTGCGCATGGGAGTTGGCGGCCGCTTCCGTGCGGCTCCGGCTCGCGACGGCGGCGAGTGCGGGCTCGTCGGTCTCGCCCGCGTCGATGAGCGCCTGCGCCTGGAGTGCGGCGAGGGCCACGGAGTCGGGCCAGAGCGGGGCGACGTAGTACGGGTCGAGCTGCCGCGTGAGCACGTCGCGCACGGAGCCGGGCGAGGACTTGCCGTAGGAGTAGACGAGTGCGGTGTCGGCCTCGCCGGTCTGCAGCTTCACCCACGCCTCGTACAGCGCCCAGGCGCCGTCCATCTCGACGTGCGACTCGGAGATCGGCGGCCAGGCGCCCACCCCGTCGAGCGCCATCGTGAAGGAGAAGGCGCGGCCCGCGAGGTAGTCCGACGAGCCGGAGCAGGTGAAGCCGATGTCGCTGGTCTTCAGGCCGGTGGCGGCGAGGACCTCGTGCAGCACCGGCATGAGCATCTCGACCTCGGAGACCTCGTCGGTGGCGCGCAGGTGGTCGCTCTGCCCGAAGGCGACGACGGCGACGTCACGGGCGGGCCGCATCACCGGCAACGGCACGTGGGGCGACGACTCGTGGGGCGCCATCTAGACCAGCTCCTTGTACGTGTCGTAGTCGGCGTCGGGCTCGCCCGTCGGCCGGTAGTGGTCGGGGTAGCGGCCGCCCTCGGTCCATACGGGCTCGACGCGCAGCCCCATGCGGACCTCGTCGTAGGGGATGCCCGCGATGCGTGCGTGCAGGGCCAGATCGGCGCCGTCGAGGGCGATGTGCGCGTAGACGTACGGGACTTCGATGTCGAGGTTCTTCGCCTTGATGTTGACGATGCAGTACGTCGTGACGGTGCCGCGCGGCCCGACCTCGACCCGCTCCACCGTGCCGACCCCGCACGTGGGGCAGGCGCCGCGCGGCGGAACGTACACCTTGCGGCAGGACGGGCACCGCTCGCCGACGGTCCGCCGGTCGGAGAGGGCGTGGATGTACGCCGACTGGGCGCGGCCCGGCGAGTAGGTGTAGTCGAGCCGCGCAGGTGCGACGATTCCGGTGACGAGGTCGTCGAACGCGCCGGTGTGGGGCGCGGGTTGGCTGTCCGCCCCGCCCCCTTCGTACGCCTCGAAGCAGGCGATGTCCGTGATGGCGCCGACGCGTTCGTCGGCCCAGCGGACGCGCACCCGCATGCCGGTGCGCACGGCGTCGGGGCCGGGCGCGTCCAGGGCGTGGAGCAGGGCGGTGTCGGCGCCGTCGAGCTTGACCAGGACCCAGGCGAACGGGGTGTTCAGGGGCTGGCCGCGGCGCGGTTCGTGGTTCCAGGCCCAGGTGGTGACGGTGCCGGTGGCCGCGACCTCCACGAGGTCGCGGATCTCTTCGGCGGTCACGGGGTCGTACTCGACGGGCGGGACGAGGGTGCGGCCGTCGCCGGTCCGCACGCCGAGCACCGTGCGCTCGCGCAGCCCGGTGAGGAAGGCGCTCTGCACGGGTCCGAGCGAGCGGGTGAAGGGGAACTCGACGACGAGAGGCGCACGCAGCACCTCCGGTGAGGGAGCGGATGCCATCAGAAGGACTCCGTTTCGGTGAGGGACGACCTAGGCACGCCGGAAGACGGGAGCCCGCTTCTCCGCGAAGGCCCTGGATCCTTCCTTCGCGTCTGCCGTGTCGAACACGGGCCACCCCCGTTTCAGCTCGGCCGCGAGGCCGTCCGGCTCCGTCATCTCGGCGGTCTCGTACACGGACGCCTTGACCGCCTCCACGGCCAGCGGCCCGCACGCGTTGATCTGTTCGGCGATGACGAGGGCCTTGTCCAGCGCGGTGCCGTCCGGCACGACGTGTCCGACGAGGCCGATGGCGGCGGCCTCGGCCGCCGCGTAGGGGCGCCCGGTGAGCAGCATTTCCAGGGCGTGGGTACGAGGGATCTGCCGGGGCAGCCGGACGGTCGAGCCGCCGATGGGGAACAGCCCGCGCTTCACCTCGAACAGGCCGAACGTCGCGGACTCCCCCGCCACGCGGATGTCGGTGCCCTGAAGGATCTCCGTGCCGCCCGCCACGCAGTAGCCCTCGACCGCGGCGACGACGGGCTTGCGGGGGCGGTGGTGGCGCAGCATCGCCTTCCAGTGCAGATCGGGGTCGGCCTGGAGCCGGTCCCGGTACTGCTCGCCCTCCATGCCCTTGCCCGCGAGGGCCTTGAGGTCCATGCCCGCGCAGAAGGAGCCGCCCGCGCCGGTGAGCACGACGGAGCGGATCCCGTCGTCCTCGTCGGCCTCGACCCATCCGTCGTACAGGCCGACGAGCATCGCGAGGGACAGTGCGTTCTTCGCTTCGGGCCTGTTCAGCGTGAGTATCAGTGTGGCGCCTTCGCGCCGCACGGAGAGGTGTTCCGTCCCACCCATTGCCGTGCTCCCTCCGTCGACGGCCGCCCGTGCGGCGGCCGGTCGCCTGCAGACCTGGAACAGGTTGCAGTAGCGGGGGAGCCAGTTCAATAGTTTTCTGACACTCAGTCAGTTTTCTTGCGCGAGGGCCCTTCCCACTTGTGGGCCGCTCTGCTCTGATGACCGCCAAGCGAGACGTCACAGTGGGCACCGGGGTCAGGAGGAGTGCGGTGGAGTACAACCTTGCCGACCTGTTCGAGTCGGTCGTCGACGTGGTCCCCGACCGCGAGGCGCTCGTCTACATCGACCACCCCGGCACGGGAGCGGAACGCCGGCTGACCTACGCCGCACTCGACGCGGCCGCCAACCGCGTCGCCCATCACCTCATCGACAGCGGTCTGCGGCCCGGCGAGCACCTGGGCCTGCACATGTACAACGGCGTCGAGTACCTGCAGACGGTCCTCGGCTGCCTGAAGGCACGCCTCGTACCGGTCAATGTGAACTACCGCTACGTGGAAGAGGAGTTGGTCTACCTCTACCGTGACGCGGACCTCGCGGCCCTCGTCTTCGACGCCGAGTTCACCGAGCGCGTCGCGGCGGCGCTGCCGCGCACGGAGAAGCTGCGGCACCTGATACGGGTGGGGGCGCCGCCTGCCGACGCCCCGCCGCTGGACGTGGTGGAGTTCGGCGACGCGGAGGCGGCCGGCTCCCCCGAGCGGGGGTTCGGGCCGCGCTCGGCCGACGACCTGTTCATCATCTACACGGGCGGCACGACCGGCATGCCCAAGGGCGTCATGTGGCGCCAGGAGGATCTGTTCTTCGCCGGACTCTTCGGCGGGGAGCCGACGGGCGAGCCGGTGAAGCGGCCCGAGGAGCTGGCCGAGCGAGTCGCGGCGGGCGGCCCCGGCATCACCTTCTTCCCCACTCCCCCGCTGATGCACGGCACGTCCACCCTGACCTCGTTCATCGCCTTCAACTACGGCCAGCGCGTGGCCCTGCACCGCAAGTACGTGCCCGAAGAGGTGCTGCGCACGATCGAGAAGGAGCAGGTCTCCAGCGTGTCGCTGGTGGGCGACGCGATGCTCAGGCCGCTCATCGACGCACTGCGCGGCCCGCTCAAGGACACCGACCTGTCCTCCCTGTTCAGCGTCTCCTCCTCCGGGGCGATCATGTCGGAGACGGTCCGCGCCCAGTTCCAGCAGCTCGCGCCGAACGTCCTGCTCCTGAACAACTTCGGTTCCTCCGAGTCGGGTTCCAACGGCAAGGCCACCGACGACTCGGGCCCGGAGAAGGGCTTCCGCCTGGAGGTCAACGAGCGTACGCAGGTGGTGGATCTGGTAACGCACGATCCGGTGCCGGTGGGCGTGCCGGGCCGCCTGGCCCAGCGCGGCCACGTGCCGCTCGGCTACTACAACGACGCCGGGAAAACCGCCGAGACCTTCTTCCAGAAGGGCGAGGAGCGCTGGGTGCTGCTCGGCGACATGGCGACGGTGGACGAGGACGGCATCGTCACCGTGCTCGGCCGGGGCTCGCAGTGCATCAACACGGGCGGCGAGAAGGTGTACCCGGAAGAGGTCGAGCAGGCCCTCAAATCGCATCCGGACGTGTACGACGCACTGGTCGCGGGAGTCCCGGACGAACGATGGGGCAACCACGTGGCCGCCGTCGTCCAGCTCCGGGACGGTGCGCACCCGCTGGACCTCGCGGGGGTCCAAGCCCACTGCCGGGCCCTGCTCGCCGGATACAAGATCCCCCGGGCCGTGGTCTTCACGGACCACATACAGCGCTCGCCCAGCGGCAAGGCGGACTACCGCTGGGCGAAGGCTGTGGCTGCCGGGGGCTAGCCGGGACGTGCTAGTCGGTCGTCAGGAGACCGGCGCGGAGCTTGCCGACCACGCGGGAGATCAGCCGGGACACGTGCATCTGCGAGCAGCCCAGCGTGTCGGCGATCTGCTGCTGGGTCTGCTCCTCGACGAAGCGGAGATGGATCAGGGTGCGGTCCCTGTCCTCCAGCTCCGCGACGAGCGGGGCCAGGGAGTGGAAGTTCTCGACGAGTTCGAAGGACTCCTCGTCGACGCCGATGAAGTCGGCCAGCATCGTGTCGGACTCGTCGTCCTGGCCGCTGACCGCGGCGTTCAGGGAGACCGCGCTGTATCCGTTGGACGCCTTCTGCGCTTCGGCGACCTCCGAGGGCTCCAGCTGCATCAGCTCCGCGAGCTCGGCGGTGGACGGCATGCGCCCGAGCCGGGTGCGCAGTTCCTCCGTCGCCTTGGACAGCTCGATGCGTGCTTCCTGCAGTCGGCGCGGCACGTGGACGGCCCACGAGGTGTCGCGGAAGAACCGCTTGATCTCGCCGGTGATGTAAGGAACGGCGAAGGAGGTGAACTCGACCTCGCGGGTCAGCTCGAACCGGTCGATCGCCTTGATCAGACCGATGGTGCCGACCTGGATGATGTCTTCCATCTCCTGCTGGCCGCGGTGCTTGAAACGCGACGCCGCGTACTGCACCAGCGAGAGGTTCATCTCGATCAGCGCATTGCGCACGTACTGGTATTCGTGCGTGCCCTCTTCGAGCCGGGTGAGGCGGTCGAAGAACCGCTTGCCGACCTCACGCGCATCCCTGGGCGCAATGGAAGAGGGGTCCGTGTACGCGCGCTCGACGAGGTCCTCTCCGGCGCTGGTGGCCGTGTCCTGCGCCTGCCCTTGCGTCACGGTAATCATGGCGTTCCGCTCCTTGTTCAGCTCGGCTGTTTTCCCCGCAGCGCCCCGATTACCCCGTCGATTGCCTCTCACGCATACGGCTTTGCGAGGAGTCGCCGTCAGCCGGGGTCGGCAGGGCCAGCGCGGCGGCGATCGTCTTGCCGCCGCACCCCGCCTCGACCGTTACGTCCGAGCTGAGGCGCTGGACCATCAGCCAGCCGAAACCGCCCGGTTGGGCCGGGTCCGCGGGCACCTGGACGGGGACCATCTCACTGCGGTCACTCACGCTCACCAGCAGGAACCCGTCCCTGACCCGCACATCGAGTCCGCTGAGGCCGCCGCCGTGACGCATCGCGTTCGCCGTCAACTCGCTGACCACAAGGAGCGCGTCCTCGTGCAGTCGCCGCGCCTGCACATGTGGCAGCTCGATGCACACCTGCCGCAGGGCCGCGCGCACTTCGGCGCGGGCCTGAGCGCAGGTCGTCCGCACTGTGTCGGGCATCTCGGGAGCGCTCATGAAGCTGTGATCCTTTCCCTGCACACGTGCAAACGCGACCGCATCTCATCGTTTCTCCGTGTTCGCATGCCCGAGCCGATTGCGCGCACACCCGCTGTGACCCACGAGAGCGAAATACGTTCACAACAGTGAAAGGGCGTCGTATCGGATCTCCGTCCGGGCGGCCTTTCGCACCCAGTGAATAAGCCGGTGCGTTCTCACTCGGCGACGGCATATGACAAGGTCAGAGCATGTCCCTCAACAGCATCGAAGTCACCAGACAGGACCGGGTAGCGGTCGTCACGTTGCGCCACGACATCGACCTGGACAACGGGAGCGCGGTCACGGCCGCCTTCCAGAGCGCTCGGACCGAGGACGGCACCCAGGCCACCCTGCTCGACCTCGCCGAACTCACCTTCGCCGACAGCGCCTTGCTCAACCTGATCCTGACGGCGCGCGCCGAGCACGAGCAGGCGCAGCGCCCCTTCGTCCTCTGCGGCCCTCTGCACAGCGCCATCCAGCGGCTGTTCGAGATCACGGGCGTCATCGACGTCCTGATCCTGGCCGACACGCACGAAGACGGTGTACGCCGACTGAACAAGCTCCTCGACGGCTGACCGGCGCCGACCGGGCCGTCTCAGACATCCTCCGAGCCGAGCGCGGCCGCCAAGTGGTCGCGGAACCAACGGTGACCCGGATCCGCCGAATTGCGGGGGTGCCAGGCCATCCCGAGTTCGAGGGGCGCCAGGTCGACGGGGATGGGGAACGTACGCAGCCCCATGGCCGCGGTGGTGTCCGAGAGCCAGCCGTCCAGGGTGAGCGCGACGAGATCGGTGTTCCTGGCGAGCATCATGGCGCTCGTGTGGCTGGGGACGACGATCGCGGTCCTGCGCCGCAGTCCGAGCTCCGCCAGCGCGCTGTCGATGGGGCCTTGACGCTTGCCGAGCCGTGAGATGCCGATGTGGTCGGCGGCGGCGAAGCGGCGCGCGTCGATGCGCCGGTCGAAGAGGGGGTGGTCGTCGCGCGCGACGGCGACCATCGTCATGCGCGTGAGCGGACGGGTCCGGATCTCCGGGTCCAGGTGCCCGAGGACGCCCAGCTCGACGTCCACCCAGCCCTGCCGCAGCGCGGGACCCCCCTCCATCGACTCCGGCAGGAAGACCACGTCGACGTGCGGGGCCTCGGCGTGGATCCGGTCGGTCAGCGTCCCGGCAAGTCCTGCCAGGAGCACGTCCGCGGTCTGGACGGTGAAGGTGCGCCGGAGGTGCACGGCGTCGAAACCGGCCCCGGGCCGCAGGACGTTGTCGCAGCCGCGCAGCAGTTCGCTCACCTCTCCCTGGAGTTCCAGGGCCCGCGGGGTCGGCACCAGGCCCTGGCCCGCGCGGACCAGCAGCGGGTCGCCGACGGCCCGACGGAGCCGGGCCAACGTCCGGCTGACCGCCGCGGGCGACGTGCCGAGCCGCTCGGCGGCGCGCGTCACGCTGTTCTCCTGGAGCAGGGCGTCCAGTACGCGCAGCAGGTTGAGGTCCATCGCCACTTCGATACTCCCTGAGCCGTCCTAGCCGCGTCCGCGATACGTCTGAGCTGTGTCTTTACGTATGGCATCAATGATTGGACGCTGATCTTTACATAGCCGTGCGATCTGCTGCAGCTCTGAGGGTGACCGTCATACCCACGCTGCTCTGCCAGCAGCAGAACAGCGGCCGGACCGGGCTCGACGATCCCTAAAGTCCGGTCTCATGACGACGATGACGACGATGACGACGCGTACGGTCGAGTACCCGGCAGACGGCCTGACGATGATCGGGCACCTCGCGCTCCCGGCCGGTGCCGACCTCCGGCCCGCGGTGCTGCTCGGACCAGAAGGCACGGGGCTCAGCGACGTCGAGCGCCGCCGGGCCGATGCTCTCGCCGAGCTGGGATACATAGCGCTGGCCTTCGACCTTCACGGCGGGCGCTATTTGAGCGACTCCGAAGAGATGCTGGCCCGCTGCATGCCACTGCTCGCCGATCCCGACCGGATGCGGGGCATCGGCCATGCGGCGCTCGACGTGTTGCGCGCCGAGCCGCGTACCGACCCCGACCGGATCGCCGCCGTCGGCTACGGCACCGGGGGAGCCATCGGGCTGGAACTCGGCCGCGACGGCGTCGACCTGCGCGCGATCGGCACAGTCAACGCGCTGACCACGGGCCGACCGGGCGAGGCGGCACGCATTCGCTGCCCGGTGTGGGCCGGGGTCGGGTCGGAAGACCCGATCATGTCACCCGCGCGACGGGACGCGTTCACCGCCGAGATGCAGGACGCGGGTGTCGACTGGCGCCTCGCGGTCTACGGCGGCGCCTTGCACGCCTTCCACCACCCGCCGGTCGACCACCCCACTGTCCCCGGCGTCGGCTACCACCCACAGCACGCGCAGCGGGCCTGGCGCGACGTCGTCGAGCTGCTCACCGAGTGCGTGCCCGTGGCTGCGGATCCGGGGGCATGACCTGTGCTCAGCGAGGAGCGGCACCGCCCGGGGGCTCTGCTCCCAGGAGGGCGAGCAGCCCGGGGAATCTCTTCTCGATGTCCGCGCGTCGCAGACGGATGCCCTTGCGGTTGCCGTAGTCGATCTCGTCAATGAGACCTGCCTCGCGCAGGACCCGGAAGTGGTGGGTCTGGGTCTGCTTCGAGATCGGAAGATCGAACGAGTTGCAGCCCCGCTCGCCGTCGCTGCGGTCGGCGGCCAACTCCGTCATCACCGAACGACGGTGCTCGTCGGCGAGGGCGCGGAACACCGCACCCAGATCGAGCGCATCGGCCTCCGGGCCCATCCGGTTCGTCCCAGCCACGTGACACCCCTTTCAGGTACGACTTGAATCGTACCTGAACGATGTGCTCCACTGAGGTACGAAATCTTTCGTACCTTGGTCGGAGAGGTCATTGTCATGAAGAAGCCCGAGGTGCTGATAGTCGGTGCCGGAATCGCAGGACCCGCACTCGCCTACTGGCTCTCCCGGAACGGCTACCGGCCGACGGTCGTCGAACATGCCCGGCAACTGCGCTCCGGTGGCAGCGCGATCGTCGTGAAGGGGCCCGCGGTTCCGGTCGCCGACCGCATGGGCATCCTCCCGCAGCTCCGCGGGCTCGCCACCCGCAATCGGTCGCTGACCCTGCTCGACCCCGGCGGCAGGCGAATCCTGCGACTCCCGCTCACCTCGGACGGGGCACCGACGGTCGAGGTGACCCGAGCCGACCTGTCCGAGGTGCTCCACCGGTCGGCGCAGACCGAGGCCGAGTTCTTGTTCGACGACACGGTCACCGCTCTCGACCAGGACGGAGGCGGGGTCGACGTCACCTTCCGGCGGTCCGCGCCACGGCGCTTCGACTTGGTGGTCGGCGCCGACGGGATGCACTCCACCGTGCGACGCCTGGTATTCGGACCCGAGCGGCAGTTCGCGAGCGACCTGGGCCTGTACAACGCGACCGTCCCGCTGGAACCCGACGCCGTCGAGGACCCGAGCGAGCTGACGATGCTGACCGTGCCGAACCGGATGCTGGTCGTCCACCCCTCGCGGACCACCCCGCTCGCGATCTTCACCTTCCGGGCCGCACAGCCGACGCCCCACGACCGCAAGAACATCGCCCTTCACAAGCAGACCGTGGCCGACGCCTACGCCGACGTGCGGTGGCGGGCACCGGAACTCGTGGCGGCGTTCCTCGACCACCCGGCCCCGTTCTTCGACCCCCTGACCACCGTCCGGATGCCCTCGTGGTCCCGCGGACGGGTCGTACTGCTCGGGGACGCGGCGGCGGCGACAGCCCTGCTGGGCGACGGGTCCAGCATGGCGATGGCGGGCGCGCACGCCCTCGCCGAAGAGCTCGCCGCCCATCCCGGGGATCACGCCAGCGCCTTCGCCGCCTACGAGTCGCGGCTCCGCCGTGAGACAGGTCCGCGGCAGCGACGCGTCGGCCCGCTCTCCAGGCTCATGGTGCCCCGCACCCGGCCGGGCCTCGCGGTACGCAACGCGGTGGGCCGCGCGGTCGTTCGCACAAACCGGATCCCCTCTCGCGAAACCGTGAACCGGTAGACCGCGCCCGCACGACGGCACCCACGCAAGGATCCGTTGCGGACCTGACGGACCCGCAGGGAGAGTCAGGCCACCCAGTGCGGCCGCGTCGCGCCCGACGACGGGCCGAGGCCGTCCGCCAGGGTGACCGCCATGCGGCGCACCGCCTCGCGCAAGGTGTCGGGCGGTGCGGTGTACGGGATGCGGAGCCGCTGCTCGAAGACGCCCGGGTCGGTGGCGAAACAGGAACCGCTCTCGATGCGCACGCCGTTGTCGATCGCCCGCTCCGCCAGCGCCGACGCCACGGGTGCGCCCAGGTCGACCCAGAGCGAGAGGCCGCCGGGCGGGAGGCTCCAGCGCCACTCCGGGAAGTGCTCGGTCAGGGCCGCGCCGAGCGCGGCGCGTTGCGCACGCAGCCGGTCCAGGCGGTCCGGCAGCAGTTCGCCGGTCCTGTCGAGGAGGTCCAGGGCCACCAGCTGGTCGAGGACCGAGCCGCCCATGTCGGTGGCGACGCGCTGCCCCGCGAGTTCGGTGACGAGCCGCGCGGGTGCGCGCAGCCAGCCGATGCGCAGGCCCGCCCAGTGGGTCTTGCTCATGGAGCCGATGGTGATGAGCTGCGCCGCGCCGCCGCGAGCCGCATGGGAGGCGAGCGGCGGTGGCGCGGGTACGTCCAGGGCGAGCTCGGCGAGGGTCTCGTCGGCGATGAGCCAGCAGCCGGACCGCTGAGCGGCCCCCAGCACCCGGCCCCGCTCCTCCTCGGGCATGAGGCAGCCGGTCGGGTTGTGGAAGTCCGGTATCAGATAGGCGAGTTGGGGCACCGCCTGCTGGAAGGCGGACTCGACGATGCCGACGTCCCAGCCCGCCTCGGTCACCGGCACGGACACCGTGCGCAGACGAGCGCGGCGCACGGCTTCCAGAGCGTTCGGATAGGACGGGTTCTCGGTGAGGACACGGTCGCCGGGGCCGCACAGGAGCCCCAGCACGAGGGTCAGCGCGTGCTGGGCGCCCGAGGTCACCAGGATCTGCTCCGGCACGGTGGCCAGGCCCCGTCGGGTGAAGCGCTCGGCGATGGCGGCACGGAGTTCCGGCAGGCCGTACGGGTGGTAGCCGGGGGTGTGCGCGTGCTCCGCGAGCCGCGGTGCGATCCGGGCGACGGTGTCGGTGAGTTCCTGCCCCGGCAGTCCGGGCGCGGCTCGCGCCAGGTCGATCGCGGTGTCCTCGGCCGCGAGGAGGCGCCGTACCCCGCTGGGGGCGTGCCCCTCGGGCAGCGCGGTCCACGTACCGGCGCCCTGGCGGCTGTGTGCGTAGCCGCTCTCGCGCAGCAGGTCGTACACGGCGGTGACGGTGGTCCTGCTGGTGGCCAGGGCGACGGCCAGGTCGCGTTCGGCCGGGAGCCTGACGTGCAGGGCGATGCGTCCGTCCAGGATCAGGCCGCTGATCGCGTGGGCGAGGTGGCGGTAGGCGGGGCGCATGCCCGCCGGGTCGGGCAGCATCGCGGCGAGCCGACGGCTGCCCAGCGTTCGATTCGCGTCGACCACACCATTCTCCTGGGATTGGCTGTGTTTTCCGGGCCAATCACTCTACAGAGTTGCCGCAATGGCCTTGAAAGCTTGGAACCTTGGAACCTTGAAGACACAGCATGGAGGCACCATCGGCATGCGGCACGACCACACGAAAGTCCGGCAGGACATCTCGTACGTCCCTCTCCGCGAACGCCCCGCGAGACGGCTGCCTCAGCTCCTCCTCGGCCTCGCCCTCTACGGGTTCAGCCTGTCGGTCCTGGTCCGGGCGGCGCTGGGGGTGAATCCGTGGAGCGTCCTGTACGAGGGCCTGGAGCGCCGCACGCCGCTGAGCTTCGGCATGATCAGCGGCGTCCTCGGGGTGCTCGTCCTGCTGCTGTGGATACCTCTGAAGCAGCGGCCGACGTTCGGCACCTTCGCCAACATCGTCGTCCTGGCCGTCTCTTCGGACGTGGGCCTGCTCATCATCCCCGACTCCCTCGGCCTGCCCGCCCGGACAGGCCTGCTCGCCGCGGGGGTGGTCCTCAACGGCCTCGCCGTGGCCGTCTACGTAGGCGCGCGCTTCGGTCCCGGCCCCCGCGACGGACTGATGACCGGCGCGGCCGCGTTGACGGGGCTGTCCCTGCGACGCGTCCGCACCCTCATCGAGGTCGCCGTGCTCGCCCTGGGCTGGCTGCTCGGCGGGACCGTGGGCGTCGGCACGGTGCTCTACGCCGTTGCCGTGGGCACCGTCACCCAGTTCTTCATGCCCAGGTTCGCCTATCGCGGCCTTCGCGAGCAGCGGAGGACGTCACCCCGCGCAGACTGACGGCAGCGCCCTTCCCAGGGCGACGGAGTGCAGGAGGTCGAGCCGCTGCTCGTGGCGCACGTGCGCGGCCGCGGCGGTCAGCACTCCCCCGCAGTACGGCGCCGTTCGCGCGTCCGGTGACGCGGCGATGCCCCGTACCAGCTCACCGTTGACGCGGTTGATCTCCTTGCGGACCTCGGCGAGGTCGGGCCGCTCCTTCGGGGCCTGGGACGGATCGGCGTCCCAGCGCCGGAACAGCCCCCGCTGGACGACCTTGTTGGCCTCGATCTGGTCCCGGAAGATCCGGACGGTCGCCGCCGGGTCCGCGCCGACCTCCTTCGCCTGCCCGGCCACCGCGTCCAGGACCTGACGCTCGCGGGCCGGGTCGTCGATGGGGCTGTCCGTGCCGTACTTGGCGGCGGCGACGAGGTCGGCGGTGGCGAGGCGCTGTGCGGACAGGTCGGCCAGGGGGTGCAGTTGGGCGTACGGCCCGACGGAGGCGGGGGCAGCGGGGGCAGCGGCGGAGGCGACGGCCGTGCCGCCGCCCGCGAGCAGCGCGGCGGCCAGGGCGCCCGCGGTGAGCAGACGACGGGTGTGGGTGGCGATGCGCACGACGCTTCCTCCAGGGGAGATCCGTGACGGACGTCCGGTGACGTCAGCCCATACGGTCCGGCCGGTTCCGTCCATACAGTCCGGTCGGGTCCGTCCATACGATCCGGTCGGGTCCGTCAATCCTGCGCGAGGAAGCCCGCGACCCGCCGCACGAACCACTCCGGGTCGTCCAGCCACGGGAAGTGTCCGCCATGCGGCTGCACTTGACGCACACCGTGCGGGAAGAGCCCGGCGAGTTCCTCCGCGAGTGCCGGGTTCGGGCCCCCGTCCCACTCCCCCGCGAGCACGAGGACCGGCGCGGCCAGGTCCGTCAGGGCGGCGCGGGTGGCGGTCGGGTCGAACGCGCCGTCGCCGTAGAAGGCGGCCGCCGCCTCCGCGTTCTTCTCCGAGGCGCTCGCCGCCCGGTGCGCCTGCGCCGCCGCGTCCCAGCGCCCGTAGGCGAGGGGCGCCAGGGCGTCCAGCAACTCGGCGGGGCTGCGTCCTGCGACGATCTCGTCCAGCGCGGCCTCGGCCGCCGGGTACCAGGGCTCGCCCGCGCGCAATGCCGCGGCCGCGCGGTGGTCCCGGTCGGTGACGGTGAATCCGACGGCGTGCGTGGCAGGGGCGACAAGGACGAGGGTGCGGACGCGCTTCGGATGGCGGGCCGCGTACAGCGTGGCGATGTTCCCGGACGCCGAGTGCCCGAGCAGGTCGACCTGGTCGAGCCCCAGGTGCTCGCGGAGCGCATCGACGTCGTCGACGAGCCGGTCGCAGCGGTACGTCGCCGGGTCGTCCGGCACCGCGGAGTCGCCCGTCCCGCGCAGGTCGAGCAGGATCAGGCGGCGGTGCGCGGTCAGGCCGCCGAGATCGCCGAGGTAGGCGGAGGCGCGCATGGGGCCGCCGGGGATGCACAGCAGGGGTTCGCCGTCCCCCTTCTCGTGGTAGGCGAGCTCCGTCCCGTCGTACGCGCTGAATGTCGGCATGAGGGTGATCATCACATCCCGTACGCCGCCCGGGCAACGGCCTCCCGCCGTGGCCCATGACGGTGGCCCATGCCGTGGCCCGTGCCCTCGCGCCGCAGCTCAAAGCCGCGGTGCGGGATCCCTTGACGCCCACCGCCGGGCCTGGATTACTGGGCTCCACAGAAGATCGACGACCGAATGATCGGTCGCCCGTTCAGGACGGGAGCATTCCCTATGACGCGTATGCCGCTACTGCTCGACGCGGCCGAACGGCTCGGCCCGCGCGAGCTCGCAGCCCTGCAACTGGAGCGCCTCCAGGACACCCTGCTGCATGCGTACGAGAACGTCCCGTTCTACCGGGCGGCGTTCGACAAGGCGGGGCTGCGCCCCGACGACTGCCGCTCGCTGGCCGACCTCGCGCGGTTCCCCTTCACCACCAAGGACGACCTGCGGGCCAACTATCCGTTCGGGATGTTCGCGGTGGAGCAGTCCGAGGTGCGCAGGCTGCACGCGTCGAGCGGCACGACGGGCCTTCCGACGGTCGTCGGGTACACGGAGCAGGACCTCTCCATGTGGGCGGACGTGGTGGCGCGTTCGATACGTGCCGCGGGCGGGCGCCCCGGGGACAAGGTGCATGTGGCGTACGGGTACGGCCTGTTCACGGGCGGCCTTGGCGCGCACTACGGCGCGGAGCGGCTGGGCTGCACGGTGATCCCCGCCTCGGGCGGCATGACGGCGCGCCAGGTCCGGCTGATCCAGGACTTCCGCCCCGAGATCATCATGGTGACCCCTTCGTACATGCTCACTCTCCTGGAGGAGTTCGAGCGGCAGGGCGTCGATCCCCGTACGACCTCCCTCAGGGTCGGCATCTTCGGCGCGGAGCCGTGGACGGAGGAGATGCGGCGCGAGATCGAGGAGCGCTTCGCCATCGACGCGGTGGACATCTACGGCCTGTCGGAGGTGATCGGCCCGGGTGTCGCGCAGGAGTGTGTGGAGACCAAGGACGGGCTGCACATCTGGGAGGACCACTTCTACCCGGAGGTCGTGGATCCGATCACGGGCGAGGTGCTGCCGGACGGCGAGCGCGGCGAGCTGGTGTTCACGTCGCTCACCAAGGAGGCCATGCCCGTGATCCGTTACCGGACACGGGACCTGACGCGGCTGCTGCCCGGTACGGCACGGATCTTCCGGCGCATGGAGAAGGTGACGGGCCGCAGCGACGACATGGTGATCCTGCGGGGCGTCAATCTCTTCCCCACGCAGATCGAGGAGATCGTGCTGCGCACGGCGGGCATCGCACCGCACTTCCAGCTGCGTCTGACGCGCGAGGGCCGCATGGACGCCCTGACGGTGCGGGCCGAGGCGCGCGCGGACACGCCGAAGGAGCGGCGCGAGGCCGCGGCCCGGGAGATCGCGGCGGCGGTGAAGGACGGTGTCGGTGTCTCGGTCGGCGTGGAGATCGTCGGTCCGGAGACGCTGGAGCGGTCGGTGGGCAAGTTCAAGCGGATCGTGGATCTGCGCGACTGACGCCGCCGCCCGCGCCGCCGTCCGCCGAGTTGGCCACGCACGCCCGGCTCTCCGTGTCGGCCCTGCCCTCCGCCTCGGCCCTGCTCTCCGCGTTCGCCTTGGTGATCGCGGCGTCGAGCTGCTTGCGCACGGCGACGGGCAGGGCGGCTCCCTGGACGGTGTTCACCACGTCCCCGGCCAGCACGTGCAGTTTGGTGTTGGTGTTCTGTGAGGCCGTGACCAGGACGTCCCAGGCCGCTTCGGGGCTCAGGCTGAAGGTGGACATCAGGATGCCCCGGGCGATGTCGATGGTCGGCCGGGTCTTCATGGCCCGGCGCAACTGGGCCACGACGACGCTCAGATCCTCGTCGGACCCCTCGGGCGGATTCGCCTCGTGCACGACCGGGCAGGACGCGTCCTCGTCCTCCTCGGCGGGCGGCGAGAACAGGCTCAGGGTTCCGGTCAGCTCCAGCAGCCGTTCCACCACGGGGCTGCCGTGCCGGATGACGACGGTCTTGCCTTGCTTCACCGCATATTGACGTACGTTGAGCAGCAGGTTCAGGCCGGAGCAGTCGCAGAACGTCACGTCGCGCAGATCCAGCTCTATGCCGTCGGCCGCATGGCTGAGGGCGCGGTAGAGCTCGATCCGGAGACGTTGTCCGGTGTCGAGGTCGAGTTCCCCCCGCAGGACCAGGCTCCTCCTGCCGCCCTCTGTTTCGAAGGACTGCTGAGAGTACGCGGGCTCCGGCATGGCCTCTCCTCACATCGCTGCCTACCGCTGGTCCTAGGCTGCCCGGCCCGCGTACACACGTCAACCAATACCGGAACTCTAGTACGTGTTTTTGAAAGCGTGAATGTCAGGCACTAGTGTTGATGCATGGATGGAGTGCCCGAGCCACATACCGGATGGACGTTTCTCACCAACCACGCACGCGTGCTGGCCGCCATCGCCGACAACCACAACGCCCGCATCCGTGACATTGCCGCACACTGTCGGCTCACCGACCGAGCCGTCCAGAAGATCATCGCCGACCTGGAGCAGGACGGATATCTCTCCCACACCCGGGAGGGAAGGACCAACACGTACCAGATCGATCCCGGCAAGGTGCTGCGGCACCCTGCGGAGTCCGGACTGGCCGTCGCCTCCCTGCTCTCCCTGCTCGCCCACGACGAAGCCGACCGGTCGGGCCCGACGAAGTCCACGCAGTCCACACAGTCCACTTAGGGCGGCGGACGGCACCGCTCAACCGGCGGCGAAACGGTCCCGGAGCTCCCGCTTGAGGATCTTCCCGCTGGCGTTGCGCGGCAGCTCGTCCACGAAGAGGACCCTCTTGGGCGCCTTGAAGTGGGCGAGCTTCTCCCGTGCGTGGTCGATGAGTTCGGCCTCGGTGAGGTCCTTGTCGCCGCGTACGACAACGGCGGTGACCGCCTCGATCCAGCGCTCGTCCGGCAGTCCGATCACCGCCGCCTCCGCGACCCCCGCATGTTCGTACAACGCGTCCTCGACCTGTCGCGACGCGACCAGGACTCCCCCCGAGTTGATGACGTCCTTCACCCGGTCGACGACGGTGAAGTAGCCGTCGGCGTCCCGCACCGCGAGGTCGCCGGAGTGGAACCAGCCGTCGCGGAACGCCTCCGCGGTCTCCTCCGGCTTGTCCCAGTAGCCCTCGCACAACTGCGGTGAGCGGTAGACGACTTCGCCCTGGGTGCCGTCAGGCACCTCGCGGCCGTCCTCGCCGACGACACGCGCCTCGACGAACAGGACGGGCCGCCCGCACGAGTCCATCCGCCCCTCGTGCTCGTCGGGCCCGAGGACGGTGGCGAGCGGGCCGATCTCGCTCTGCCCGAAGCAGTTGTAGAAGCCGAGCCCCGGAAGTCGGGCACGCAGTCGCTCCAGGACCGGCACGGGCATGATCGACGCCCCGTAGTAGGCCTTGCGCAGCGCCCGGAGGTCACGGGTCGCAAAGCCGGGGTGCCGCGAGAGGCCGATCCACACGGTGGGCGGCGCGAAGAGGCTGTCGGCGCGGCCCGCCTCGACGAGGTCGAAGATCCGCTCGGCGTCGGGCCCGTCGAGGATCGTGCTCTCGGCCCCGACCGCCAGGTACGGCATGAGGAAGACGTGCATCTGCGCCGAGTGGTAAAGCGGCAGTGAATGGACGGGCCGGTCCGACTCCTTGAGGTCCAGCGCGGTGATGGCACTGACGTATTCGTGGACCAGCGCCCGGTGGGTGAGCATGGCGCCCTTGGGGAGTGCGGTGGTTCCCGAGGTGTAGAGCAGCTGCGCCAGGTCCTCGCCGCGGGGCCCCTCTCCTTCGTATGCCGACGAGTCGGCGAGCCGCGCGAGGAGTGAGTCGTCCGCGTCCCGCAGGGCCAGCACCGGTACGCCCGAGGGCAGGCGCCCCGCGATGTCCGGGTCGGCGAGGACGAGGGAGCTGCCGGACTGCCGGACGATGTACGCGAGGTCGTCGCCGGTCAGGTTCTGGTTGACCGGCACGTGGACCAGGCCCGCCCGCGCGCAGGCGAGGAAGCCGATGAGATAGGCGTCGGAGTTGTGGGCGTAGGCCCCGACGCGGTCTCCGTGGGTCAGACCGCTGTCGCGCAGCGCTCCGGCCGCGCGCGAGACGGCGTCGTCGAGCTCCTCGTACGTCCACGCACGCTCGCCGTAGCGCAGCGCCGTGCGCCGGGGCGTGCGGCGCGCGCTACGCCTGAGGACTCCGTCGACCGTGTTGTCGCGTGCACCCGTCATGGCGTGATCCTCCGGGCCGCGCGCCACCCCGGTCAAGGTCCGCAACACGGGTCGCGTCAAGCGATGCCCTCCCTGACATACCGCTTGGTACGCTCAACCGCTTCTTCCCGAAACCCAGTTGGGAGGCACGATGCGCATTCGCACAAGACGCTCGGCGGCCGTGGGAATCATCCTGCTGACGGCGTTGGCCCTGCTGCCGTCGTCGGGCGCGGGGGCCGCGCCCCAGGACGCCCGCCCGTCCGGCGGCGGCCTGCACGCGACCATCCGCTACACCGAGTACGGCATTCCGCACATCCTCGCCGAGGACTACCCGAACCTCGGCTTCGGCACCGGCTGGGCGCAGGCCGCCGACCAGGTGTGCACGCTCGCCGACGGCTATCTGACCGTACGCGGCGAGCGCTCCCGGCACTTGGGACCCGACGCCGCGCCCGGCTCCGCGCTGTCGTCGGCGTCCACCAACCTGGGCAGCGACCTGTACTTCCGCGGCGTGCGGGAGGCCGGGACCGTGGAGAAGCTCCTCGCCCAACCCGCCCCCGCGGGGCCGAGCCGCCGCACGAAGGAGCTCATGCGTGGCTTCGCGGCGGGCTACAACGCCTGGCTGAAGCAGAACCGCATCACCGATCCGGCCTGCGCGAAGGCCGACTGGGTGCGCCCGATCACCGCGCTGGACGTGGCGCGGCAGGGCTTCGCCGTGCAGGTGCTCGGCGGGCAGGGCCGCGGGATCGACGGCATCACGTCGGCCGCACCGCCGACCGCCCCGCCGTCGGGCGCCACCACCCGGGACGCCGCCCCGGACCCGCGGCGCACGGCGAAGGCGGCCCGTGAGCTGTTCTCCGCACAGAACGCCGACATGGGGTCCAACGCGGTCGCGTTCGGCGGGCAGACCACCGCGAACGGGAAGGGCCTGTTGCTCGGCAACCCGCACTACCCCTGGCAGGGCGGCCGCCGCTTCTGGCAGTCGCAGCAGACCATACCCGGCGAACTCAACGTCTCCGGAAGCTCGTTGCTCGGCACGAGCGTGGTCAACATCGGCTTCAACAAGGACGTGGCGTGGAGCCACACGGTCGCGACCGGCGTCACCCTGAACCTGCACCAGCTCACGCTGGACCCGGCCGACCCGACCACCTATCTGGTGGACGGCAAGCCCCGGAAGATGACGAAGCGCACGGTCACGGTGCCGGTCAAGGACGGCGCTCCGGTGACCCGCACCCAGTGGTGGACCCGCTACGGCCCCGTCGTCACCGGCCTCGGCCCCCAGCTCCCGCTGCCCTGGTCCTCGACGACGGCGTACGCCCTGAACGACCCCAACGCCGTGAACCTGCGCGGCAGCGACGCCGACCTGGGCTTCGGCACGGCACGCTCCACCGCGGGGATCCTCAAGTCCCTGCGCGACACCCAGGGGCTGCCCTGGGTGAACACCGTCGCCGCCGACCGCCACGGCCACTCGCTGCTCAGCCAGTCCCAGGTGCTCCCCCGCATCACCGACGACCTCGCCCAGCGCTGCAGCACGCCGCTCGGCAAGGTCACCTACCCGGCCTCGGGCGTCGCCGTCCTCGACGGCTCGCGCGGCGCGTGCGCGCTCGGCTCGGACGAGGACGCGGTGCAGCCCGGCATCTTCGGCCCGTCGAGGATGCCGACCCTCAAGGACGCTCCGTACGCGGAGAACTCCAACGACAGCGCGTGGCTGACCAACGCGGACCGGCCGATCACCGGCTACGAGCGGATCTTCGGGACGATCGGCACCCAGCGCTCGATGCGTACCCGCGGCGCCGTCGAGGACGTGGCGGCGATGGCGAAGAAGGGCGATCTCACCGTCCGTGACCTGCAGCGCCAGCAGTTCGCGAACCGTGTGCCCGCGGCCGATCTCGCGGCGGCCGACACGGCGAAGGCCTGCGCCGCGCTGCCGGGCGGCACGGCAACGGGCAGTGACGGCACGGCCGTTGACGTAAGCAAGGCGTGCAAGGCGCTGGCCCGCTGGGACCACAGGATGGACAGCGACAGCCGCGGCGCCCTGCTCTTCGACCGCTTCTGGCGCAAGCTGACGGCGGCCGTGCCGAACGCGCAGCTCTGGAAGGTGCCGTTCACGGCGGCCGACCCGGTGCGCACGCCGAACACGCTCGACACCGCGCTGCCCGGCTTCCGGACCGCGCTGGCCGACGCGGTGACCGAGCTGACGGCGGCGGGCATCGCCGTGGACGCACCCCTGGGCGCGAACCAGTACGTCGTGCGCAACGGCAAGCGCATCCCGGTCTCCGGCGGCACGGAGTCCCTCGGCGTCTGGAACAAGATCGAGGCCGACTGGGACAAGATGAAGGGCTACACGGAGGTCGTGCACGGTTCGAGCCACATCCAGGCGGTGGGCTGGAACTCGGGCCGCTGCCCCGAGGCCCGCACGCTCCTGTCGTACTCCCAGTCCTCCAACCCCAACTCCCCGCACTACAGCGACCAGACGAGCCTGTACGGGAAGGAGCGCTGGGTGACGTCCCGCTTCTGCGAGAAGGACATCCTCGGCGACCCGGCGCTGGAGGTGGTGCGGGCGCGCGAGCGCCGCTGACCTTCCCGCGTCCAGGAGGCAGAGTGGCGCGGGGGCAGGACACCCCCGCGCCACCCGCGCCCCGGCCCTACATGGCGCGCTCCCGCCCCTCCCAGTACGGCTCGCGCAGACGCCGCTTGTACAGCTTGCCGTTGGGATCGCGGGGCATCGTCTCGATGAAGTCGACACTCTTGGGGCGTTTGTAACCGGCGAGATGGTGCTCGCAGTGGGCGAGGATCTCGGCGGCGAGGGCGTCGTCGGCGGTCCGCTCCTCGGTCACCTCGACGACGGCCTTCACCTCCTCGCCCCAGTCGTCGTGCGGGATGCCGAAGGCGGCGGCGTCCGCGACGGCGGGGTGGGTGAGCAGCGCCGACTCGATCTCGGCCGGATAGATGTTGACCCCGCCCGAGATGATCATGTCGATCTTCCGGTCGCGCAGGAAGAGGTAGCCGTCCTCGTCGAGGAGGCCGAGGTCGCCGACGGTGAAGAAGTCGCCGATGCGGTTCTTCTTCGTCTTCGACTCGTCCTTGTGGTACGAGAATCCGCCGGTGGACATCTTCATGTAGACGGTGCCGAGCTCGCCGGGGCCCAGCCGGTTGCCGTCGTCGCCGAAGACCGCCAACTCGCTGATGGGCCAGGCCTTTCCGACCGTTCCCGGCTTCTTCAGCCAGTCCTGCGCGGTCGCGAAGGCGCCGCCTCCCTCGCTCGCCGCGTAGTACTCCTCGACGCACTCGCCCCACCAGTCGATCATGGCGCGCTTCACGTGATCGGGGCAGGGCGCGGCGCCGTGGATGGCGTGCCGCATCGAGGACACGTCGTACGCGGCGCGTGTCGCGTCCGGCAGCGCGAGCAGGCGGTGGAACTGGGTCGGCACCATGTGCGTGTGCGTGCACTTGTGCGCGTCGATGAGGCGGAGCATCTCCTCGGGCGTCCACTTGTCCATGACGACCAGCGGGTGGCCGATGTGCAGGGCGGCGCCCGCGAACTGGAGGACGGCCGTGTGGTAGAGCGGTGAGCAGACCAGGTGGACGTTGCCGTCGAAGGGCTTGATCCCGAAGATGCCGAGGAAGCCGCCGAGGTACGACTCCTCGGGGAGCTTGCCCGGCAGGGGGCGGCGGATGCCGCGCGGGCGGCCCGTCGTGCCCGAGGTGTAGTTCATGACCCAGCCGAGCGTGCGGTCGGCCGGGACCGATTCGGGCCGCCCGTCGAGGAGTTGGGCGTAGGCACGGAATCCCGGCACGTCCCCGACGGCGTAGCGGTGGCTCGCCGGGAGGCCCGCCTCGTCGGCCGCAGCCACCGCCGCGTCCGCGAACCTCTCGTGGGCGATCAGCACCTTGGCGCCGGAGTCGGAGACGATCCAGGCGATCTCGGGACCGACCAGGTGGTGGTTGACGGGGACGAGGTAGAAGCCCGCCTGGGACGCGGCCAGGTACGCGGTGAAGAACTCCACGCCGTTGGGCAGCACGACGGCGAACGCGTCCCCGCGTTCCAGGCCCGCGGCCCGCAGTCCGTGCACCAGGCGGTTGACGGCGCCGTGCAGGCGGCCCGCCGTCCACTCCTCGCCGTCGGGCGCCACGAGGACGGTGCGGCCCGGGTCTGCGGCGGCCTGCGCCCAGAATCCATTCGGGGGTGTGCTCACGACTGACTTCCCCTTCCCGCGATACGGATGACACGGTCGACGGCCCGCTCGAAGCCGCGCGTCAGCTCGTCGAAGACGGCCTGGACGCTGCGTTCGCTGTTCATCCGGCCGACGATCTGTCCGACCGGGGTGCCGAGCAGCTCCTGCACCTCGTACTTCTGGATGCGCGAGACGGCCTCGGCGACCAGCAGCCCCTGCAGCGGCATCGGCAGCGTGCCGGGGCCCTCCGGGTCGTCCCAGGCATCGGTCCACTGCGTGCGCAACTGTCGTGCGGGCTTGCCGGTCAGGGCGCGTGAGCGGACCGTGTCGCCGGAACCGGCCGCCAACAGCTTCCTGGTCAGCGCGGGCGAGTGCAGGTCGGCCTCGGTGGTGGTGAGCCACAGGGACCCGAGCCACACGCCCTGCGCGCCGAGCGCGAGCGCGGCCGCGATCTGCTGCCCGCTGCCGATGCCCCCTGCGGCGAGCACCGGCAGCGGCGCGACCGCGTCGACCGCCTCGGGGGTGAGCACCATGGAGGCGATCTCACCGGTGTGCCCACCCGCCTCGTACCCCTGGGCGACCACGATGTCGATGCCCGCGTCCGCGTGCTTGCGGGCGTGCCGGGCGCTGCCCGCGAGGGCGGCGACGAGGACGTCGTGGTCGTGGGCGCGCCGGATCACGTCGGCCGGGGGCGAACCGAGGGCGTTGGCGAGGAGTCTGATCGGGTAGTCGAAGGCGACGTCGAGCTGATTGCGGGCGACCTGCTCCATCCAGCCGGTGATGCGCCAGCCCGACGCCTCTCCTTCGGCGAGCTCGGGCACGCCGTGCTTGGCGAGGGTGTCTCTGACGAACTGCCGGTGCCCCTCCGGAATCATCGCCTCTACGTCGGCCTCCGTGACGCCGTCGACCTTCGTTGCGGGCATCACGACGTCGAGCCCGTAGGGCTTGCCGTCGACGTGCTCCTCGATCCAGTCGAGATCCCTGGCCAGTTCGTCGGGCGCCGTGTAGCGGACCGCGCCGAGCACCCCGAACCCGCCCGCCCTGCTGATGGCGGCGGCCACCGCGGGGAAGGGCGTGAAACCGAAGATGGCGTGCTCGACTCCCAGTTTCTTGCTCAACTCCGTCTGCATGGGCGCAGAATGCCGCAGCGGCCCGGCCGAGGGAAGAGATTTTCTGATGCAGTGTCAGATCCAGTCGGATTCAGCCGTCAATCCGGTGGCCCTGCGACGCCCCACAGCCGATCATGGGTGGATGGCTGCCTTCTACCACGTGTGCTTCGCCGTCCCCGATCTCGAACGGGCGATGCGGGACTTCCAGCGCTCCGCCGGTGTCGAGTGGAGCGAGCCCGTCTCCGACCGGCTCGGGGCGTGGGACTACCGGATCGTCTTCACCGCCGGTGGAGCCCCCTTCATCGAGCTCATCGAGGGTGCTCCCGGCAGCCCTTGGGATACGGAGGGCGAAGCCAGGTTCGATCACATCGGGTTCTGGTCGAGCGATGTCCGGGAGGGCTCCCGGCGCCTGGAACAGGAGGGCTTCCCGGTGGACTTCTCGGGCTGTCCCCACGGCCGCCCGTTCGCCTACCACCGGATGGACAGCATCGGGGCCCGCGTCGAGCTCGTCGATGCCGCCCGCCAGGAAAGCTTCCTCCAGGCCTGGCATCCGGGCGGGCCGCCCATGCCCGCCATCGACGAGACGGCCGGGTGAGCCGCGGCAGCCGCCCGTTCGACACGCGGCGCGGCGCCGCTGTTCCTACGATGGCCGCATGGCCCTCGATCTGTTCTGCGGCATCCCGGTCAGCGACTACGCATCAGCACTCACCTGGTACGAACGCCTGCTCGGCGGTCCTCCGGCGTTCTACCCGAACGACGTCGAAGCCGTCTGGGAACTGGCGGAGCACCGCTATCTGTACATCGAGCACCTCCCCGAGCACGCGGGCCACGCCCGGCACACCCTCTTCGTCGGCGACTTCGACGAGCGCGTCGCGCAGATCACCGACCGCGGCCTCGCCCCCGCCCAGCGGGACACGTACGCGAACGGCGTCCGCAAGACGACGTACCGCGATCCCGACGGGAACGAGATCGGCTTCGGGGGCGCACCATAGGGGTTCACAGCCAGGCGCTCATTCCCGGGCGAGCACCACGACCGCGTTGTGCCCGCCGAAGCCGAACGAGTTGCTGACGGCGATGTCCGAGGACGGGGGCCGGGCCCTGTCGGCGACCACGTCGATGTCGAGCGTCGGGTCCAGGTCCGTCAAGCCTGCGATGGGTGGGACGAGGTCCTCGCGGAGTGCGAGGACCGTCAGCGCGGCCTCGATCGCGCCGGCCGCGCCGAGCGTGTGGCCCAGGCTGCCCTTGGCGGAGGTGACGGGCGGCCGGTGCGGGAGGACCCGGGCCAGGAGCGCCGCCTCCATCGCGTCGCCGCGCGGTGTCGACGTGCCGTGCGCGTTGACGTGGCCGACGTCGCCGGGGGCGACGCCCGCCTCGGCGAGCGCTGCGCGCAGGGCCCGCTCGGCGTGGTGCCCCTCGGGGTGCGGGGCCACGAGGTGGTGGGCGTCGCTGCTCGCCCCGTAGCCGATGAGCCGGGCGAGCCGGGGCGCCGACCGGGCGGCAGCGTGCTCGGGGCGCTCCAGGATCAGCGCGCCCGCTCCCTCGGCGATGACGAAGCCGTCGCGGGCCCGGTCGAACGGGCGCGAGCACTGGTCGGACAGCGCGCGGAGCTGGGCGAAGCCGGTCACGATCAGGGGGGTCACGGCCGCGTCGGCGCCGACGACCACGGCGATGTCGCACTGGCCCGAGGCGAGCAGGTCGCGGGCCGTGCCGAGGGCGGTGGCACCGGAGGCGCACGCGGTCGCCACGTTCAGGGTCGGCCCGGTCACGCCGAGGTGCAGGGCGATGGCGCCGCACACCATGTTGGGCAGGTAGCCGGTCAGGAAGTACGGGGAGACGCGCTCCGGGCCGTCCGACGCCAGGCGCGACGCGGCGGTCCGCTGGGTGTGCACCCCGCCGAGGGAGCAGCCGGTGACGACGGCGACGCGGGCCGGATCCCACTCTGTGGGATCGAGCTTGGCGGCGTCCAGGGCCTGGGTGGCGGCCGCAAGTCCCATACGGGCCCCGGGGTCGAGATGCGCGGCACCTGGCTGTCGGGGGCGGAGCGCGTCCACGCCGTCGACGCGGCAGCTCAGGGAGACCGGCAGGTCCCGCAGTTCCGGGTCGGGGCGGGCGGTCGTCCGCCTGGCCCGGACCGCGGCCCAGGTGCTCTCCGTGTCGTGCCCTGCCGCGGTGACCATGCCGATGCCGGTCACCGCGGCGGTGGCGTCCCGCGTCATCCGGCGCAGCGCTCGTCGAGGCGGCGCTCATCGACACGGGCGGCGAACTCGGCGAAGGTGAGCTCCCGCAGCTCGTCCTCGGTGGCGTCGACACGCAGTTCGTCCTTGAGCGTGATGGCCATCTCGACGACCATCAGCGAGTCGACGAGCAGCTCGGTCATCCGCGCGTCGGGGCGCACGGCGGCCGGGTCGACGTCGAACCTGTCGACGAGCAGGCCGGTGATCAGATCCGCGGTCGCGGATGACGCAGAGGAACTCATGGCGGGCCTTTCTCGAACGCCGCCCGTAATTCGGACGCTAGAAAGAGAGAGACCACCTCAATGGCACCTTTAGTCTTGCGCTGACCCATTTTCAGCTGAAAGTGGGATCTTGTGACCGAAGCGAATGAGGGGCCGCGGACCGACGCCCCGACGGGCCTGCTGGACGACATCGGCATCGATCTGCTGGACGTCGTGCTGGGGTGGCTGGCCGACGACTACCTCCGCGTCGAGGTGTCGGGCCTGGAGAACATCCAGCCCTCGGGACCCGCGCTCATCGTCGCCAACCACTCCGGCGCCTGGGGCCTCGATGCGTTCGTCCTGCACAAGCTCCTGCACCGGGAGCTGCGCAGACCGGTGCACGTCTACGCCTCCCCCGTGGTCTTCCGGCTGCCGGCCGTGGCCGCGTACGCCCGCAGGTACTCCGTTTTCAGCGACGATCCGACGCTGGGCCGGGACCGGTTGGCGGCGGGGCACCTCGTCGCCCTGTTCCCCGAAGGGCTCGACGGGGTCGGCAAGCCCTTCTCGCAGCGCTACCGACTGCGTCCCTTCAGCCCCGCTTTCGCGGTGACCGCGGTGCGGGCCGGCGTACCGGTGGTGCCGGTGTCGATCGTGGGCGCCGAGGAGACGTTGCCGAAACTCGGTGAGATCCGGTCGCTGGCCCGCCGGTTCGGCCTGCCGTACTTCCCCGTCACCACACCGCTGCCGCTGCCTTTCAAGTGGCGGATCAGCATCGGCGAACCGATCCCTGCCCCGGCCTGCGCCACGTCCTTCGCCGACCGTGCGGCGGCTGCGCGGCAGCTGTGCGACGAGGTGTGGTTCACGGTCCAGGGGATGGTCGACCGGGACCGGCGCCGCAGGGCGACGCCGTTCCGGTAGGGGTCAGTTCGCCAGCCATTCGGCGGCCCGGCGGGCATCGGCCGCCGCCTGGCTACAGCGTTCAGCGTGGGCGAGGAGCGTCATCCGGCACTGTTCACCGAACGCGTCGTGGTTCCAGCCGGACTGCCGTGCGCAGTCGGTGAGTCTCCTGGCGTGCTCCTCCAGGCTGCAGGCGCCCGCCTCGGCCACCGCGGCGTAGTGGGCGGGGCCCTGTCCGGCCGCGGGTGCCACGTACCCGTCGGCCGCAGGGCGGGCGTCCCTGTCGGCTGCCGCGTGCGCGTCGTCCGCGAGGGCGAGGCGGAGGGACGCGGCGGGCAGGTCGGCCGGCAGCGCGTCGGGGGTGAGGTGCGGGGCGAGTAGGACCGGTTCGGCGTGCCGGGTGAGGGCGCGGACGAGTTCCGTGGCAGTGGCGACGGCGAGCTCGGCGGCGGCACACGGCCCAGGCGCCGCGCACAGGGAGGCCGACGGGTCGTGGCTGCCGTGCCCCTGCGTCTCGTCCAGGTCGCGCAGCCATGCGGTGGCGCACAGGATCTCGGTGCCCGCGTCGACCTCCATGCCGTGCCAGGTGAACGGGGCGCGGACCTCGTGCAGGCTGGCGGCCAGCGGCGGATAGCGGCGCAGGGCCTCGCCCACGGCCCGCTCGGTACGGTCGGTGGCGGGCATCAGAGGCTGCACCGTAAGGAGCGCGAGGGCCTGCGGCACGGTGTCGGCGAGGGCTCTGGTGAGGGTCTCCAGCACGTGCTCGACCACGGCGTCCCTCGTGTCCTCGGCGACGCCGTGCCCCGTGTCGTCGGCGACGTCGTCGCGGACCGAACCGGCGAGTCCGCCCGGCTGCACGGCATGGACGTACGCGTCGAGACGCCTGCGCAGCGCGGCGGCGCGGGCCGCGTACTCGGTGCTGTCCTCCGCCTGGACCACGGCGTCGAGGATCGCGCTGATCAGGCTGTCGTCGGTGGCGGCGTCCCCGAGGACGATCCGCCGCGCGAGGCGCGCCGTGAGCGCACACCAGTCGTCGCGGGCGACGCTGCCGTCCCTGCGGCGCGCCGCGTAGATCTCGGCGGCCTCCTGAGCGGCGGCCTCCCGCACCTGGGAGCGCACGGCGCCCAGAGCGACGGGCAGCGCCATATGGGGCGTCACCCGCAGGCGGCGCCCCTCCGCGGTGAGGGCGGTGACGGTGCCCCGGGCGCCGACTTCCTCGGCCCGGTCGATCAGGCCCCTGGCGTCGTCGACGTTCAGCGGCATCAGGAAGGTGCCGAAAGCGGTGCGCAGCCGGGTCGGCCGCCCGCCCGCGGTGCGCCGCAACTGGGCAAGGACCTGCCGGGTCAGGTGCTGCCGGGTGAACGGTTTGAGTCCAAGGGCGCGGGCCGGGGCATCGATCCAGGACACGCGCTGGGCCGCAAGCGCGGCACTGATCAGGGCGCTCTCCAGGGGCCAGGCCTTTGGCGGGCGGCGGGAAGCGGTCGTGGTGTCACTGGCGTTCATCGCCGGTCTCCCTCTGGGGTCTGCTGGGCCGCGGCGTCACTTGTCGCGCACCAGGTAGGGCTGGTTGCCGACGATCTCGCCGTCGTAGCGGTTGATGAGCTCGTTGACACGGGCGCGGTGCGGCACCTCGCCCCTGCGCAGGGTGTCGGCGTACGCCTGCGGGGCGTGCGAGAGCGGATAGTCGTACGTCTCGTCCAGCCAGGCGCACTCGATCCAGTCGGCCGGGGTGTCGTTCGCGGAGGCCGGTCCGCGCCCGTCGAGGCCGGGGATCACGTCGTGTTCGTTGACGAGGCTGACCACCTGCGTGGTGGGGTCGACGGGTCGTTTGGTGTCGATGGGCGAACCGACGGCGACCACGTGGGTGAGCCGGTACGTGGACACGAAGTCGAGGTCGCTGGCCAGGTTCATGGCGGTGATGCCGCCGAGGCTGTGCCCGACGATCATCACCTCGGCGCCCTCGGGCACGCCCGCGCGCACCATCACCTGCCGCGCGGAGCGGCTGTACGTGGTGTCGGTGCGCAGCAGCGCGTCGAACGCCCCGACGAGGTCCTGCGGAGTGCCGTTGTTCAGCCGCCCGAAGCTGGTGCCGGGCAGCAGCAGTACGTACCGGGTGGCGCCGTCCGTGCAGTCGATTCTCCGCAGGAGGGCGAGACCGTGGTTGCCGAGGGCGGAGATGTCGTCGATGTAGCGGACGATGTCGTTGCCGGACCGGGCCAGGACGCGGGCCAGCATCGCGTCCGCGTCGCAGCGCTCGGCCCGCCCGGGGCCCGGGTTGAGATGCCTGATCAGTACAGAGGGCAGGCCGAGCAGCGGGTCGGTGGTGGGTACTCCGCCGGTCAGGGTGACCCAGGCGAAGCTGTCGTTGGTCGGGTTCTCGTCGAGCAGCCCGGTCAGCGCGAGCAGTTCCATGACCACCGGGCTGATGGTGGTCAGGGTGCGGGTGATGCCGAGGAGTTCCACCAACTCCCGCGCGGCGCGCAGCGCTTCGATCCTGCGCCCCGCGACGACGGCGTTGGTGAGCCGCTTCGCGAGCGGCGCCGCCAGGCTCGGGTGTTCAAGGGCCGCGGCCTCGATGCGCATCGCGAAGGCGTCCACGGCCATGGCGACGCAGGCGGGCCGCCGGCGCGCCACGGCTCCCAGGGACCGGACGGTCTCACCGATCAGGCCGCCGTTGGCGGCGAGACCGAGCCCGGCGGGGTTCGTCATCGCTCGGGCCGCGGACAGCGCGGTGCCGAGGGCCCACGCGGGGCGCCGCAGCGCCTGCAGGCCGACCCGCCAGCTCGCGCCCGCCACGGTGAGCTCGGCGCCGGTCCTGCGCGCGGCGAGTGCGGCGTCCGCGAGCAGGATCGAGGCGGCGATGAGCAGCTCGGGATCGGTCTGCTCCACCCGGTCCTGCGGTACGGGGTGCTGCTTCCGTACGAGGTGCTCCTGCCGCACGGGGTCTTCTCCCCGTACGGGCGTCGCCTCGTCGACCGCGTCGGCTGCCTGGGCTGTCATCCCCGCCACCTTTTCCCTGAGGGCCACTCCCAGCAGTAGACCTGCCCCCGTGCCCGTCGGCAGGACCGCTGCCGCCGGTCAGGTGAATCACCGAGCGTGCGCGCGTGCCGGGGTCGACGGCTGCCACGTCCCGTACCAGCATCCCGATGTGATCATCGCAAGAGTGGGCGCGGTATCGGTGCGGGCGCGATGGCTGCTGGTCGGTCTCCTCCTGACCGGGGGCTGCTGGTCGGCCGCCGGGCCCTCCGCCGCCGACGGCCCCACCGCCAACGGGCTCGCCCTGGAGGTCACGGTCAACACCCGCCCAGGCCTCGGCGCCCTCGATCCCGGCATCCGGACCGGTGGCACGGTCGTGAAGTCGTACCGCCTGATCAACCGCGGTGGCGCCGACCTGCACGACGTACGGGTGCACGACCCCGCCATGCCCGGCGCCGCGATCCGCTGCCCCGGCGGTCTCGACCGCGTCCCGATGCTGGCGGGACTTCGCTCGGCGTACTGCACGGCGACCGCGGCCGCACGCCCCGGGCCCCGGGTCGGCGACGTACGGGCGGTCGGACAGCAGCCCTACCTGCGCGCGATGGTGCAGGCGACGGCACGCTCCGGGTACGCCGGGGTCGGCGCGGCCCTGGGCCTGACGGAGACGGCGCGCCCCACGGGGGCCGACCGGGCCGAGGTCCGGTATGTGGTGGCCAACCACGGCAACAAGCCCATCCACGGCGTGCGTGTCACGGACCCGGCGCTCCCCGCGGAGCGGATCGGCTGTGCGGGGAGCGCGCAGCCGGTCGTCGCGCACCTTCCCCCCGGCGCGCGGGCCACGTGTGTCGCCGTGGTACGGCGCGCACCCGGTACGTACGGGAGCCGAGGTCAGGCCGACGGCAGCGACCTGCTCCGCACGCTCGACGCCCGCGGCGGTGCGGTGGCGCCCCCGCGGCTGACGGCACGTTCCTCGGCACGGTTCACGCTCCGCGCGCCGCCGCCCGTCGCTCGCGTGCCGCGGCCCGGCGGGCGGGCACCGCGGCGCCCGCCCGCCGCGCCACCGCTCCCCGGACCTCCGGTCATCGCCCGCTTCCCCCTGCCACCGCCTCCGCCTGGCATCGCGGCACCGGTGATCGGCCCCGTCGGCCCCGCCCCGCCGCCCGGAGCGGGTCTGGCTCCGGGAGTGGTCCCGCCGGGCGCCGTGCCACCGGGCGGCCTGCCACCGGGCGCGGCCCGCGAGCAGGCGCAGCCACCGAAGAAGATCGGACCACGTACCGAACCACGGCGCTCCCTGGCTGGCCGCTTCATCCGCAGGGACCGCACCCCCACCGGACTCGGCATGCTCGCCGCGCTGTTCCTGATCCTGCTTCCCGCAGCGATCGCGGCCGCCGTGTTCGGCTCGCGCAGACTCTGACCGTCCGCAACGAATCGGGACCGCCGATGATCGAGAGTTTCGCCATCGTCCTGGGCGTCGCCCTGCTTTCCGCAGCGATCGTCCTGCTCAAACACAGGTTCTGGCCGCTGGGACCGGACGAGGCTCCCCGCGAGGACGTCGCCGAGTACATCTCGATGATGGTCGGCGTTCTGTACGCCCTCGTCCTCGGCCTCGCCCTGGTGTCGGTGTGGGACGCCCACTCGGGAGCCGAGGACCACGCCGCCACCGAGGCCAGTGCCGCGCACCAGATCCACCTCCTCGCGGCGGGTCTGCCCGCCGGACAGGCCGACCGGATGCGCGGCGAGATCGAGTCGTACATCCGGCACGTCGCCGACACCGAGTGGCCCGCCATGGCCGAGCGCGCACCGCTCGGCACGACGGGCTGGCAGCTGCTCGACAAGGTGCGCGAGACGAGTCAGGTACCGGCCGACGCCACACCGGCCCAACAGGCGACAGGCCAGGAGACGCTGGTGCAGCTGAGCACCCTGGACGAGGCGCGCCGCGGGCGTGAGGCCGACTCCACGGAACAGCTGTCCCCGGTGATCTGGGTCGGCCTGGTCGTCGGCGGCGTTCTCACCATCGCCTTCATGTTCATGTTCGGCGTGCAGCGCAGCTTCACCCACGTCGTGATGGTGATGGGCCTGTCCGGCCTGATCGCCTTCACCGTCCTCCTCATCTACCAGCTCGACACCCCCTTCGACGGCTTGCTCGCCGTGGACGCGACCCCGTTCACTCGCTACTTCCGACCGGTCTGACCGGCATCCGGCTCCGACTCCAGCGCCGCCATCGCGGCGTTGTGCCCGGGGACGCCGCTGACACCGCCGCCGCGCACCGCGCCCGCGCCGCACAGCAGGACGTTCGCGTGCCGGGTCGCCACGCCCCAGCGTCCTGCGCCTTCCTGGGCGTAGGGGAAGGCGAGGTCGCGGTGGAAGATGTTGCCGCCGGGCAGCCGGAGGTCCCGTTCCAGGTCCAGTGGGGTCTTCGCCTCGATGCAGGGGCGGCCCTCCACGTCGAGGGCCAGGCAGTCGGCGATCGGCTCGGCGAGATGCGCGTCGAGCTGGGCGAGGGTGGACTTCAGGAGTTCGGCGCGCGCGGTGTCGTTGTCGCGGGCGAAGAGCCGTGCCGGGGTGTGCAGGCCGAACAGGGTGAGGGTGTGGCAGCCGCGCTCGACGAGCTCGGGCGCGAGGATCGTGGGGTCGGTGAGCGAGTGGCAGTAGATCTCGGACGGCGGCGCCGTGGGCAGTGCACCGGCGGCCGCCTGGGCGTACGCGGTCGCCAGCTCCTCGTACCCCTCGGAGATGTGGAAGGTTCCGGCGAAGGCCTCGCGCGGGTCGACGGACGTGTCGCGCAGCCGCGGCAGCCGCTCAAGGAGCATGTTGACCTTGAGCTGGGCGCCTTCGGCGGGCGGGGGCGGCTCGTCGCCGAGGAGTCCGGCGAGGGCCTCCGGTGACGCGTTGACCAGGACGTGGCGTGCGGTGGCGGTGTGCTCGGCGTCGTCGGCCCGGTAGGTGACCTCGGCGCGCCTGCCGTCCGTGTCGATCCGCGTGACCTCGCACCCCGTGCGCAGCAGCGCTCCCGACGTCCGCGCCGAGTCGGCGATGGCGGCGGTGAGGGCGCCCATGCCGCCGACGGGCACGTTCCAGTCGCCGGTGCCGCCGCCGATGACGTGGTAGAGGAAGCAGCGGTTCTGCCGCAGGGACGGGTCGTGGGCGTCGGCGAACGTGCCGATGAGGGCGTCGGTGAGGACGACGCCGCGGACCAGGTCGTCGCCGAAGCGGTCCTCGATCGCGGTGCCGATGGGCTCTTCGAAGAGGGTGCGCCACGCGGTGTCGTCGTCGACGCGGGCGCGCAGCTCGGCGCGGGTGGGCAGCGGCTCGGTGAGGGTCGGGAAGACGCGGCGGGCGACCTCGCCCGTCATGGCGTAGAAGTCGCGCCAGGCGTCGTACTCGCGCTGTCCGCCGGTGAGCCGCGCGAAGGCCTGCCGGGTGCGGGCTTCGCCGCCGCCGACGAGCAGGCCGGTGGGGCGGCCCTCGCGCTCGGCCGGGGTGTACGAGGACACGGTGCGGGTGCGCACCCTGAAGTTCAGGTCGAGGTCCCGGACGATCTTCTTGGGCAGGAGGCTGACGAGGTACGAGTAGCGGGAGAGCCGCGCGTCGACCCCGGCGAAGGGACGGCTGGAGACGGCCGCGCCACCGGTTTCGGAGAGCCGCTCCAGGAGCAGCACGGATCGTCCGGCGCGGGCGAGATAGGCGGCGGCGACAAGACCGTTGTGGCCACCGCCGACGATGACGGCGTCGTACTCACGATCGGGCATGGCTCTTCCTAGCACGGGGTGCACGGCTCTGCGGGCCGTCCGCCGTCCGTGGCGCCCCGAACCGGGCCAGGTAGTGCCACACCTTCTTGACCGCTTGCGGATCGTGGTGGCCGGAGCGCGCCGCGGCGCCGACGAGGTGCGGGTCGAGGACGCCGTCGACGGCCACCCGCGTGCCCAGGTCGACGTACTCCGGACCGCGGTAGCCGGGATGGCGGTGGAGTTCATCGACCCCGAGCCGGAATCCGGGGTGCCACTCCACCGGGCAGCCGAGCCGCCGGGCCGACGCCTCGACGGGCGTGCCCCGGTAGCAGGGGTCCAGGACCAGCGCCTCCACGTCGCGGTCCGGCCGCACCGGTCCGTGGACCTGTGCCTCGATGTAGTCGTCGAGGTCGTCCTGCCGGTCGGCGAGGGCGAGCTCGATCAGCCCCATGCGGTCCGCGACGCCGAAGTCCGCGGGTTCGAGGAAGCTGTCCGGATAGCAGAAGGTGGTCCGCGCCAGCGTCCCGGCGGTCAGCCGGAAGTGGGCGGAGCCGAACCGCGGCGCGCCGCCGACCGGCTTGCGGCGGAAGTTCAATGCCCCGTAGACGGGCCGTTCACTGGCAGGCGCTTCGTCGTACGCACCGTGGAAGATCCGGCTCTCCCAGCGCCACCGGTCACCACCGGGGTGCGCGGTCAGTCCGCCGTTGCTGGTCCCCGTGACGAACTGCGAGCGGTAGACGCCGTCTTCGGCGATGGCGTCCAGGATCGGCCTGCCGTGCAGCGGGCGGTCCGGATGGAAGTTGAGGGTCACGCGCAGCGACTTGTCCATCGGAGGGCCCGAGGCCAGTTCCGCGATGTGGCGCAGGGCTCGTGCGTGCGAGGTCTGGGAAGCTGCCGGATCCATGCCGCAGTGTGTCCCGGATCGATCAATCGGCGCACGTGATTTTGCCGGGCGGCGATCCGCCCTGGCCCCATCGCCGGGCCGGAGGAGAGAATGCCGGTCAGGGCGGGCCGCACAGGGGGGCCGCCGTGCACACGGGGACTGGAGAACGCATGATCGTCATTGTTTCGATACTGGTCGTGGCCGCGGTAGTGATCGGCGCGTGCTGGGCCGTACTGCGGCGCCGAGGGGGCTCGGGAGAGCGCGGCGCCGTCGAGCGCGGGGCGGCGGAGCAGGGATTCGCGCAGGGGCTGAGCGGGTCGAACGCCAGGAATCAGAACATGGGCGGTCCCGGGGTCTGAGAGCCCTCGGGACCGACGGGACGGAGCTCAGTGCTCCCCGGCGGCTCGCCGCTGCCGCAGCGCCGCGACCCGCCGGTAGAGCTCGACTGCCTCCGTGCCGCGGCCGAGCTGTTCCAGGCAGTGGGCCTCGTCGTTGCGGCTGGCGAGCGCGTCGGGATGGTCGGGGCCGAGGACCTGTTCGCGGGCCGCGGCCACCCTGCGGTACTCGGTGAGCGCGTCGGCCCAGCGGCCGAGCCAGCCCAGGCCGACGGCGACCTCGCGGCGGCTCACGAGGGTGTCGGGATGGTCCGGGCCGAGGACCCGCTCGCGGACGGCGCACACGTCCCGGGCCTCCGCGAGCGCCTCCTCCCAGCGGCCGAGCCGTCCGAGGTTCACACCGAGCCCGTGGCGGGCCCGGAGCGTCTCGGGGTCGGCGGGGCCGTTGACACGGGTGCGGTCGTCGATCAGCTGCCGGTACAGCTCGAGGGCCTCCACGCTGCGGCCGAGCCTGCCGAGGCTGATGCCGACCTCGTAGCGGGCGGTGAGCGTGTCGGGGTGGTCCGCGCCGAGCGCCCGCACCCGGGCGTCGGCGACTTCCCGATAGGTCTGCAGGGCCTCCGGCCAGCGCCCCAACTGCCCGAGCGCGTAAGCGACTTCGTACCGCGTGACGAGCGTGTCGGGATGCGCCGCCCCGAGGACGCGCGCGCGGGCCGCCGCCACTTCTTCGGCCAGCCGGTAGGAGTCCTCCAGGCGGCCGAGGCGGCTCAGGTTGTACGCGAGGTTGTGGCGGCAGCGCAGCGTGTCGGGATGGTCGGTCCCTGCGATGCGCTCGCGGACGGCGAGCACCGAGGTGTACGTCTGGTGCGCCTCGAAGTGCCGCCCGAGCTGCCCCAGTACGTACGCCATCTCCTGGCGGGCGGCGAGCGTGTCCGGATGCTCGGGGCCGAGCGCGCGCTCCCGCCCCTGTGCGACGCGGCCGTACTCGCGCAGGGCGTCGGAGGCGCGGCCGGTGCGGCTGAGCGTGAAGCCGACCTCGTAACGGCTGGCGAGCGTGTCGGGGTGGTCGGGGCCGAGCGCGTGCTCGCGTTCGGCGGCGACCGCGCGGTGCACCTCTCCCGCCTCCGCCCAGCGGCCGAGCCGCCCGAGGCTCAGTCCGGCGTTGTGGCGGTTGGTGAGCGTTGCCACCACTTCCGGCGCAGGCTTGGGGCGTTCGGTCGGCCGGGGGGCCGCCGCGCGACGCGCGTCGACGCGCGGAATCCATTCGCCGGTCAGGCCCGCGGCCGCGTCGGGCGGGGTGGTGCGCAGCACGGACGCGCCGCTGGCCTTGTGCCCGGTGGTCATGCCGCGGGTCCAGGAGGGCAGGCGCGCCTCGTGGGAGGGCAGCGGTTCGGGGCGGCGGACGGGCGGCGTGGCGACGGTGGGGGCGTACGTGATCGACGTGCGCCCCGCGGCGATGCGGCGGCCCAGCTCCCGCGCGTCGTGCGGCCGGGCCGCGGGCTCCTTGGCGAGCAGGTCCAGGACGATGCGGTCGAAGTACGCGGGCAGCTCGCCGCGGTGTCTGCGGGGCGGCGCGGGTGTGGTGTCGCGGTGTCCGACCAGGACGGCCCAGGCGTCCTCCATGTCGAACGGCGGGGCGCCGGTGGCGATCTCGTACAGCACGCAGCCGAAGGAGTAGAGGTCGCTGCGCTGGTCGACGGGGTCGCCGCCGATCTGCTCGGGCGACATGTAGTGCGGTGTGCCCATCGCGATGCCCGTGCCGGTCAGGCGGGAGGTGAAGCCGATGTCGGCGCCGAGGCGGGCGATGCCGAAGTCGCAGATCTTCACCGTGCCGTCGGCGAGTCGCATGATGTTCGCGGGCTTCAGGTCCCGGTGCACGATGCCCTGTTCGTGGGTGTAGGCGAGGGCGCCCGCGACCTGGTCGGCGATGTCCACGACGTCCGCGACGGGCAGCGGGTGCTGCTTGTTGTCCTCCAGGAGCTGGCTGAGGTTGCGCCCTTCGAGGAGTTCCATCACCAGGTACAGCACGCCGTCGTGCTCGCCGAAGTCGTGGACGACGGTGACACCACGGTGCTGGAGCGCGGCCGCGACGCGCGCCTCGCGCCGGAAGCGCTCGCGCAGCACCCGGGTGAAGGCCTGGTCGTGCTGAGGCCCCATCGGCTTGAGGCACTTGACGGCGACCTGGCGGCCAAGCGACTCGTCGCGTGCCCGCCACACCTCGCCCATGCCGCCGCGCCCGATCAGATCCAGGAGCCGGTAGCGGCTCTGGATCAGCCTGGTGTCCGCCATCTCGTGTTGTCGCCCCCGTTGCCTCGCTGCGCCCTCCCCGGCCCGTCCAGTATGGCGTCCCGTCTGTCGAGTTTGTACGGGGCCGGGCGGCTGCCGGGGCCGAGACGGGCCACGGCGCGCAGGATGTGCTTGGGCGGGAGTTGCCAGCGCACACGGGAGGGGATGCGGCGCAGGACGGTGCCGGTGAGGACGAGGCGGCGGGTCACCGTGGCGGGCGGCGGGGCCGCTCTGCCGTACAGCTCGTGGGCGTACGGCGGCAGGGAGGCGTATGCCAGGTTCGCCACGCGCCGCCACAGCAGGTCGCGCGCCGGAACGAGCAGGGCGTGCGTCGGGGGGCGCTGCAGGAAGTCGTCGACGGCGCGGGCGTCGGCCCCGGCGGCGAGCCGCGGCCGCACCTCCTCGAAGTAGGCGGCGAGTTCACCCGTCGACGCGGGTACGTCCGCGGGGTCGAGGCCCACGAGACGGGCGCTCTGCCGGTGCTCGTCGACGTACCGGTCGGCCAGCGCGTCGGTGAGGGGGAGCCCTGAGCGGCGTACGACATGGAGATAGGAGTCGATTTCCGCGCAGTGCACCCAGAGCAGCAGCTCGGGCTCGTCGACGCCGTACCGCTCCCCCGTCTCCGGGTCGGTGGCCCGCAGCATCGTGTGGATCTTCCGCACCCGGGCGCCCGCCTTCTCGGCCACCGCGGTCGTCCCGTAGGTGGTCGTGCCCACGAAGTTGGCGGTGCGCATGAGGCGGCCCCAGGCGTCCTTGCGGAAGTCGGAGTTCTCCATGACGCCGCGGACCGCGCGGGGGTGCAGGGCCTGGAGGTAGAGGGCCCGGATCCCGGCGACCCACATCATCGGGTCGGAGTGCGCCTGCCAGGTCACGGAGGCCGGGCCGAAGAGCCCGGGGTCGGGTGTGCGTGCCTGTGTGTGCTCGGGCATGGTGCGACCATCTCCTGCCGGGTGACGACCTGACCGCCAAGTGTGGCCAGGATGCTGCCCGGACGCCAGGAGGTATCTCTCACCGGCCGACGGGCCCTGCCTCGCTGCTTCGCTCAACCCGCCTGCCGCGAAGGGGCGTCGACGGGCCGGGTGAATCCGTGGGACCGGTGCAGTCGGCCGTCGGGAGCGAAGGTGTAGATGGTCAGGACGTCTGTGGACACCCGCCTCTTGCGCATGGCGGCGTGGATGGTGAGCCTCGCCGCGATCCTGTTGCCGTCCGCGAGCGCCTCGTGCACCTCGAAGCGGGCTTCGTCGTCCGCTGCCAGGTTCTTGCGGACGGGACGGATGTGGGCGAGGAGCTTGTCCCACTGCAGCCGTACGCCGTCGCTGACCATCACGATGTCCGGGGTGTAGAAGCGGGCCATGGCGGGGGCCGGGTCGTGGTCGCCGCGCACGACCTCGTCGTGGAACGCGGTCAGGAAGTCGGCGACGAACTGCGCGGGGGTGCTCTGCGTCAGGCTCTCCGTCAGGCTCTGTGCCAGTGGCTTCATGGGGCTCCCGTCCGGACGTGGCAAGGCGGAGCGGTCCTCGCGGGACCACCCCCAGGAACTCTTACAGCCTGTAAACTAAAGCGACCGCACAACTTTGACAAGGTGTAAGACTTGAGCCCTTCAAGCCCCGCTCCCCGACGGCGGGCCGATGCCGAGCGCAGCCGCACGGCCATCCTCGACGCGGCCGTCCAACTCCTCGGCGAGCGCCCCGACGCGGGGATGGCCGCCGTCGCGACCGCGGCCGGCGTCACACGCCAGACCGTCTACGCCCACTTCTCCTCACGGGACGACCTGCTCACCGCCGTCGTCGACCACATGACCGACCTGGTCACCACGGCGATGGATGCCTCGGGCCCCGACGAGGGCCCGGCGCCGGAGGCCCTGCTCCGTCTCCTCGACGCGGCCTGGCACGTCTCCCGTACGCATCCGGCCCTGATCCGGCTCGAACCCCGTCCGGCCCCGCCCGAAGCGGACCGGGCCCGCCACCGGCCGATTGCCGACCGCATCGCGCACGTACTCCGCCGCGGACGCGACGAGGGCTCCTTCGACCCGCTCGCCCCGCTTCCGTGGCAGGTGTCGGCCGTGATCGCGCTCAGCCACGCGACGGGAGAGGAGGTGAGCGCCGACCGCATGTCGCTCACCGACGCCACGACCGCCCTCCACTCCGGGCTGCTGCGCCTCCTGGCTCCGGGCTCAGGGGCGCCAGGTCGGCGACCGGCCCGCTGCCGAGGCAGGGCCAGTTGAGCCCCTCAGTGCCACACTGGCCGCCTGAACCCTTGTCCGGTCGACGATCAGGAGCCGGGGGCGCCATGGCAGAGACGGATCCGGTGGAGACCGCCTGGCGGATACACGCGGTCCTCATCGACTGGACGGGCAAGGTGGACGCGAAGGCGGGTTTCGCCCTCGCCTTGGAGTCGGCGGTCGCGGTCATCGCGTTCTCCGGCTCCGACGACCGCTTGGCGGAGCTGGACGGCGTGCTCTCGCTGATCCTGTTCTGGCTGGGTGCCGCCCTGCTAGGTCTTTCGGCCATCGCCTCTATGTCCGTGATCAGCCCACGCCTCGGGCGCAGAGCCGGGCCCCACCGGGAGAACCACTTCCTCTACTACGGTGACCTGCGGCACTGGGCTCCGGAGCGCCTCGCCGAGAAACTGGGCGAGACCTCCCCGCTGGACGCCTTGACCCATCAGCTGGTGGTCATGAGCCAGATCTTGTGGATCAAGAGCCGACGGGTACAGCAGTCGCTCGCACTCGCCGTCGTGGGCTGGGCGTTCGTAGTCATCGCATGGTTACTGGGGTGACCGTGCCGGGCCACCGCTCCGCCACCTTCTGGGAGGCACTCGGCCCCGCGGAACGGGCCGAGCTGCGCCGGGCGGCGGTCCAGGTTTCCCTCCCTGCGGACCAGCAGTTCCTGGCCCAGGGAGAGGACTCCGACCATCTGGTGGTCCTCGTGAGCGGCTGGGTCAAGGTCGTCGCCCAGTCCCACGCCGGTTACCGCGCTCTGCTCGCCCTGCGCGGCCCCGGCGAACTCCTCGGCGAGCAGGCGGGGCTGGAGCGGCGCCGCCGCTCCGCGTCGCTGCAGACCGCGACCCCGGTTGACCTGCTGTACCTGGCCGCCGTCCGCTTCCACGCCATCGCCCGCACCAACAACTCCGTCGCCGTGGCCCTGGAGCAGACGCTGTCCCAGCGCCTGCGCGAGGCCGACGCCCAGCGCACCGGCCTCACCGAACCGGTCCCGGCCCGCCTCGCCGCGCTCCTCCTCGACCTGGCCGAGCGCTGCGGCCACACCGATCCCGACGGCACCGGGCTGCACATCGGCCTGCCGCTCTCGCAGGACGACCTGGCCGGGCTGCTCCTGAGCTCCCGTCGGACGGTCAGCCGCGTACTGGAGCAATGGCGGGGCCAGGGCTGGATCGTGACGGGCCGACAGGCGCTGCTGATCCGCTCCGTGGACCAGCTGAAGAGGCAGGCCTTCGGCGGCTGAGTGCCCGGCATCGTCCGGCTCGGCCGGGGTTATGACACAGGCGCTCAGCACGGACTGTGGCTCACCCCGTCCTTGGGCGCCTTGTAGATGCGGTAGCCCTTCGTGTGGGTCAGTTCGTAGGTCACCTTCCAGTCGTCACAGGTGTCGTCGGGGTTCGAGGCCGGTCCGTAGCCGACGTCCTGACGGCTGCGGAAACTGACGGTGGCGAGCGTGCGGGGGCCCGAGGTGGAGAGGGCTTCGAGGACGATGCGGGTGTCCTTCGTGGTGCTTATGGCACGCGTCCATTCCCTGCGGCTGGCGGCGGAATTGAGGTCGACGACCCCCGACCCCGGGTCGTAGTGCGTCATGGCCCTCTTGTAGTGCCGCGTGTTGATGGCTCCGTAGAAGCGGGCGAACATGTCGGCCACCTCGTTCGCCTCCGGCTCGTCGACGACACGTGAGTAGTCGACGGTCGCCCCCGAAGCCTCGGCCCGCTCCGGGGTTTCGGCATCCACCGACGGGCCGCTGTCGGCCCCCGGCGACCTCAGGGCAACGAGCACGGCTATGGCCACGATCACCACCAACACCACCACCGTGGCGGCCACACACCCGCCCCACGCGAAGGACGGCGTCGGCGCGGGCACGGCCGGCACCTGAGTCGGCTGCGGTGGGGGCACGGGCTGCGGAGCCTGAGGCTGCCGCGGCGGTACGGACTGCGGGCGTGACTGCGACCCCTGCATTCCGCTGCGCGCCCGTTCCAGCGCCCGGTGCCAGTCCGCCAGTTCGGGCCGCCCTCGTGGATCCGTCCTCCTGCTGCTGTCCGCGAGAGTCGCCAGGTCGGTCGAGATGCTCCGGAGTCCGCTGAGATCCGTACTGTGCTGGTCCCGGTTGAAGAGCCTGGTGGCGATCAGACCGAACTTGAAGACGTCCGAGGCGGTCGTGGCCTTGGCCGCCTCCGGCACCTCCCAGCCCTCCGTCTCCACCTGAGGCAGTACGTCCTTGCCCCTGAGCCGCATCGAGTCGCAGTCGATCAGCAGGCATCTGGGCGTCGGCGCCAGCCTGAACAGGACGTTCTTCGGTGAGAGATCACCGACGATCACGCCCTGCCGGTGCAGCCGGGTGACCGTCGCCGCCAGGTCGGCGAGCAGCCGGAGCCGCTTCTGATCGTCGACATACAGCCCGATCCGCACGGTGTAGGTGTCTTCGTTGAGCAGGAATTCCATGCCCGCGGGCTTCGCTCCGCCCAGCTGGGAGTTGTTGAGCTCGAACTCCGCCAGCAGTCGTTGCATCAGGAAGCCGACCACCAGCGTGCCGGAGTTGAGCGAAGGCCGCAGTTGGGTCGGCCGGTCGCCCGTGTAGATCATCGCGAGCGGCCAGGTGAGCCGCTCGCTCAGGAAGGCACGGTCGTGCCGGTCGGACCGGCCGAGCTCCTCGAGGAAGACGACCATGGAGTAGAGCACGTCGCTGTCGCTCCGCACCGTGGCCAGGTACTCCTTGTAGGCAAGGAACTCTCCGCTGAACCTGCCCGGCGGCTCGGGCACGCCGTACACGACGCCCTGTCCCCCGGCACCCAGCCGGTGCGCCGCGTAGTCGCCCAACTGCTCGGGACGGGCATAGGAAACCGGGACCGTCATAACCGCTCTCCCTCCTCCTTGTCCCTCGGCCACAGCGCGATCAGTGTGCGGTCGTCGTCGAAGGTCTCCCGTGAGAAGTCCAGCAGATGCGCGAAGCCCAGTGGCGGTACGGGGCGGCGCAGCCGCATGCGGAACAGGCGCGCCACGGCCCCCGTTCCGTCTCCCAGGGGGTCGCCGAAGCCGTCCGTGCCGACCAGCAGGACCGTGCCCTGCTCCAGGGCGAAGGTGAGCGGGCGGATCACGCTCGGCAGGTACGGCATGGGTTCCACCGCGGAGGAGACCAGTCCGTCCGCCCCGTCCGGCTTCCCGCCCACCAGCCGGTGGACGTTCTCGTGCTTGATCTGCCAGGCCCCGGAGTCCCCGACCGAGATCACATGGATGAACACCCCGCTTTCGGTGGGCGTCGCCGTCCCGGCCACCAGGGTGGTGGCCAGCAGCCCGGCCGTCTCCTGTGGCCCCGCCTTCGGGCGATGCAGGATGCGACGGGTCTGCTCCACCAACTGCCAGTGCACCGTGTACAGGAGCCGGTCCCAGTTCTCCACGTAGCCCGCGCCGTCCCCGCGTACCTGGGACAGCATCTCGTCGATCGCACTGCGGCACGCCAACTGCGAGCCGATGTGCGGCTGCTGTGCGTCGGAGACCCCGTCGGCGACGGCGAACGCCACCGTCCCGGTGTTCCTGTCGCAGGCGACCGCCGCGTCGTCCTCGCGGGGGCGACCGTCGAACCGGTGCTGGTAGCCGCGCACGGAGGCCAGCCGTACATGTAGTGCCGGAGTGGACCAGCCGTCGCACACGATGTCGGGCCGGTAGGACAGGCCTGAGGGCGGCGTCGGTTCCAGCGCCACCGTCGGTTCGCCCACCTTCAGGGGCGCCCACAGCTGAGCCAGATCGTGCGGCGCAGTCAGCGGCCCGGGCTCGGAGGCGGGCTCCGGAGCCGGGGCGGCGGCGGATGAGGAAACAGCGGGATGCGGAGTCGAGCCGTCCACGGCATCGTCAGGGCGGTGCTGCGGCCGGTCATCGGTCGTCGGGTCCGGTCCCGGTGGCTGCCGTGCGGGATCCTGCTCGCGCGGCTCTTCCGGCGCCGTCCCCTGCTCCGGCCGCTTCTGTCGCTTCTGTCGCTTCTCGGAGTGGCGCCAGTTGGACCACTCCACGTCAGATCACATCGATCGCGACGGTGAAGCCTTCCGGCTTGTCGACCATCAGTTGCGGAGAGGCCGATGCGAGTGAACGGCCGGAGGCGATCACGCTCTTGGTGAGCGCGGTGCAGAACTTGGCGATCGCCGGGCCGACGTCCACGCCCTTGTCGGCGACGAAGCCGAATTCCGGCTGTGTGGCGACCTGGCTGATGGTTTCCGCGTCGGCGGTCGCTATCCCGCAGGCGATGATGTTCGGTGCCCCCAGGGTCAGGCCGCGGTCGGTGAGCCTGCTGTGCGGGCCCCGCCAGTCCTCGCCGCCGTTCGGCATGCCGTCGCTGAGGAAGAACACGGCGGGCCGGTGCACCTGGTACCCGTCGTTCTTGAGGCTCTGCACCTCGGCGGGGATGCGCTGGATCAGGTCCTCGAAGGCCGCCGCGTAGCTCGTCATGCCCCGCGTGCTCAGGCGCGGGAACTCCTCCGCGCTGCGCAGATCCACCAGATGGACCCGCTCGACCACGTCGTCCGAGAAGCCCAGTACGGAGAAGCGCACCTTGGCGGCCGCCATGGGCTCGCCGAGCAGCGCCTGGTGCAGAGACCTCAGTCCGTCGTTCAGGTCGTCGATGTGGTGCATCATCGAGTCCGACTCGTCGGCGAGGACGTAGATGGGGAGCAAGTGCCCCCGGTTGCTGTCCACCATCGTCTCTTGTCCTTGTCCCGTTCGTGGTTGCTGTCTTCAGTGGTCCGTCTGTTGTCCGTCTGTCAGAGCGCGTCCTCGGCCGCGCGGAAACCGTCCGGCGCGGCGAGCGAGAACTGTGGGTCGCCGGAGCTCAGGCGCTGCCCGTAGGCGACGATCGTGTCCCGCAGGAAGGCGGCGCAGCTGTGCGCCGCGGAGGCCGCGTCCTGGTTCGGCGCGGCCATGAATCCGAACTCGGGGCGGGTCGCCATGGTCCGGACCGCTCGCGCCTCGGCTCCGCCGATGCCGAGCACGATCAGATGGGGTACGACCGAGTTGCCTCCCTGGTCGACGAGTTCGCGGTAGGCGGCGTCCCAGCCGGAGCCCTCGTCGGGCACACCTCCGGTGAGGACGAAGACGATCGGCCGCAGGACCTGTGTGCGCTGGGTCTTGACCAGGGCGACGTCCTGCCGCAGCAGTGCCTGAAGGGTGCGGAAGGCGTGCTCGTACGAGAGCCCCTGGCGCCCGGTGAGGATCGGCGTCCGGGTGCTTGGCAGCACCGTTTCCAGCGGCAGCCGCAGTTCCGTTCCTGCGGCCATGCCCAGCAGGCACAGCCGCAGCGCGGCGGAGACTGCGGGTGCGCCGGAGAGCGCGGAGTGCAGGGCGGCGAGGCCCCGGTTGAGTTCGTCCAGGCAGTCACGGTTCAGCGACTCGTCGATGACCAGGTAGATGAGCGCTGCCCCGGAGAAGGGGACGGGCACGGCCGACGACGTGGCGGCGGTGTCCTGTGCGGTCGGCGTGGCGGTCGCGGCGGCCGTGGTCGGCACGGCTTTGTCAGGTACGGGGTTGTCGGGTAAGGGCTCGGGCACCGGTGGGTCGGTCTGCCGGGGCGGCACGGCAGCGCCCGGGTCCGGTGTGTCCCATGGCCGCGCGCCGGGCAGTTGCGGTGGGGCGGCGGCAGAGAGCTGGACGTGCCCGCCGGTGGCCTGGCCGACCTGTCCTGTCAGGTGCTGTCGCAGCAGGTCCAGGTCACCGGCCTGGATCAGGCCCTTCTCCGCCATCACCTGGAACAGGCCCAGTGCCCGCTGGTTCTGCAGTTCGGCGGTGGCGGCCCGAGCCTCCTCCAGCTGCCGACTCATGGCGAACGCCCCCGCGGCGTCGTGCGGGTGGGTGTTCAGGTACTGCCGGATGAGCCCCTCGCTGTTCATGAGCATCCCGGAGAAGGCCGCGTCATGGCGCTTGGTCGCGTCGATCTCGTACGCCTGCTGCACCGCCGCGAGATCGCCCGCCCGATGGGCGGCACCGACGTTCGGCACGTGTTCGGCGATGCCGATGCTCTCCGTCCGCCCTGCCTCGATCAGCGTCTCCAGGTAGGCCAGGGACTTGGCGTCGGGCCGGACCGAGACACGGCAGCCTTCCATCACAAGGCCAGGCGAAAGGGACGCCGGTGCCGCACAGAGTCCGCTCAGGTGGTTCTGGAGAGCGACGGCCTGCTCGATGCCGAAGCCCTGCCCGGCCGAGTGGAACCGGCTCACCAGATGCCCGTGCACCACGGGGAGGGGGTCCGTCAGACCTGAGCGCACCCAGTCCTCGGCGCCCGTCCAGCCGTCGACGCGGAAGGAGAAGGAGACGGTCACCTGGAAGACGTGCACCCCGTCCCGGGAGACCAGCGGATTGTTCTCGAGCACGGCCGTGCGATGCTGCGGCCGCATGTCGACCTCGTACCGCGTGCGGTACTTGGAGAGGAACTGCTGCCCGGCCCGCAGCGGGCGGCCGTCGAAGCACACCACCTCACCTGCGGCAGTGGCGTAGACGACGGCCAGATGCGGCTCCCTCGCCTTGGTCGGGCCCGTCCCCCACCGGGGCACCGGCGACTGGCTGACGATCAACGAGACCGGCTGGTTCACCGGGCACCTCCTGGCTGAGCGGCAAATCCGGACGGACCCGAGCGCAGAGCGCTGCCGAGGACCGCCGCGGAGCGGGGCAGGGGACGGAAGCAGTCGCGTCCGGTCCAGCGCGTGACGTGTCGTTGCAGGAGCAGGCGCACGCGAGGGCTGCGCACGGCGACGTCCTCGACCAGCATGCTGACCAGGTCGTCCAGGAGCAGCGGATCGGTCTCGGCCTGCGCGGCCCATCGCTGGAGCACCACGTCGGCCTCGTCGCCGAACAGCTCGCCACCGATCACCTCGGCCCACAGGTAACCGAAGAGCCGCCGCAGAGAACCCCCGCGCTGGTCCCGCACGGCCAGGTTCAGCAGAGTGGGGCGGCTGCGCGGCTGCGTACTTCCGGCCACCAGCTCCTCGGTGACCAGTCCGTCGGCGAGGATCAGGAAGACGAGGTGTCCGCAGGCACGGCTCTCCGGTTCGTGCACCATCTCGGCCACGGCCCGCATCACGACCGGGGCGTGCGCCGCCACGTCCTGCGCCAGCAGGTCGACGAAGCCGTCACCGATGGCGATGGCCACCTGGATGTGGTCGATCGTGCCGAGCCGGGTGAGGGCAGCGACGGCGGTGCCGAGATCGACGCCGCCCAGGCACAGGCCGTAGGCGCGGGCGGCAGCGGCCTGCAGCTCCCACGTACCGCTCAAGTACCAGCCGTTGACCAGGTTGTGGACGCCCGCCCACAGCGCCGGGTCACGGGCGCAGATCTTCAGGGCGTAGGCAATGGCCTCTCTCCGCTGCCAGCCGCACTCCTCGTGCTGCGCCCAGTGGGCGAAGACCCGGTTGGCGATGAACTCGAAGGACTCGGCTGCTATGAGCCCGAGCGCAGTCCCGGCGAAACTGCGCACCGGCAGCGAGGACGAGTCGACCAGCTCGGCAAGCCAGCCCACCAGCTCCTGCTGGATGCGGTACTCAGACCAGACGTGCCGGATGATCCGGGCCGGGTATTCGGCGTCGCGGTACTCGGCGACGGTGCACGGCAGCCAGCCGTAGTCGCCCTGGGTCACCGACCTGACGGTGCGGGCGCGGAGCTTCTCGGCGAACAGGCGGCGTGGCTGCGCGAATGGGTCCTGGCGCAGCGGGACGGAGCCCTGTTCGACACTGGGCGTCAGCACACCGCGCTCGCTGCGGAAGCGCGCCAGCAGGGTGGTCGAGGCGAGTGCCACCTCCTCCTGCGGCAGTCCGCCGAGCACGGCGAGGGCTACGGCCTGGGTGCGGAGCACGGTGTCGCCGAGCCCCTCGAACCACTCCTCGGGCCCTTCGCCCACGGTCTGGTCCATCCGGGTCCGGACACGGTCCAGGTCGAGGTCCGGTTCCTGCTGCGGATCACCGGCCGCCGGGCCGTATTCGTGCGCCAGGACCTCCGCGAGCCGGGCGGCGTCACGGCAGGCGGCGTCGTTCAGGAGCTCTTCGGCCAGTGCGGCGACACCTGCCGCAGCGAGCGCTCTCTCGGCCTGCGCCTCACCCAGACGGTGCTCCAGGTGGGCTCGGAAGACGGCGAGCAGCCCGGTCGGCCGGACGATGCGCTGCACGTACTCACCGACGCCGGGGCCCAGTTCGTCATCGGGCCCGGCGATCAGGACCAGGCGGGCGTCCGCCAGGCGCAGCAGCTCCTCCAGGCTTTCGAGCAGCGGGCCGCGCAGCTCACTCAGGTCGGGGGGCCGGTCGAGGACCAGGCCCGAGCCGCTGCCGAGCTCCTTCAGCTCCGTCAGCCGAGCCAGGTCGTCGACGGAGTCGAGCCGGTACCAGGCCTTCACATTGACGGCCATCAGCAGCCGCAGGGCCGCCGCGGTCTTGCCCGAGCCACCGGCCCCGCGCAGCACGACGGAGCGGCGCTGCCACGCGTTGTCCTGCACGTCGTCCCAGCGGGGCGGCTTCTGGAACGCATGCCGGACCGTTTCCACCGTACTTGCGGAGATGGCCCGCAGTACGACGCCGCGTTCCCCGGGGGCCTGGACAACGATCTTGTTGCCCTGGACCCAGTCGCGACCGATGTGGGTCCACGCCTCGCGGAGCAGACCGGCTCGCAGACTTCCCTGCCCGGTGCGAGCAGTGGCCTTCTGAGCGCTCGCACCCGCTCCGACGTTGTCGCCACCGCTGCCCGGACCCGCAGGCTGCTGCGCCCCGGCGTCACCCGCCGGGGGACGCGCGTCCCCGCCGCCTCCGCCCGGCGGGGGCGCACCCGCCCCGGCATCCGCCTTCCCCGGACCGGCCGCGTTGCCGGGCGGTGCGGGTGGCGGGGAGGGCGATGGCGGTTGGGGGCCGGGCGAATGCGGTGGGGGCGGCGAGCCGCCCGGCGCGCTCATGACTCGTCCTCGGTGCCGTCTTCGTTCTTGGAGCCGTATTCGTTGTGCTCGTACTTGTCTCCCTGCACGTAGTCCCTGCCGACCCTGCCGATGCTCACCGGATTGGTGCCCGCGGCTATCGGACTGTTCGTCACGTTGTTGAAGGTGAATGCGGACTCGGACGGTGGGGCCGGGGTCACCGCACCGGCCCCACCGTCCTCTCCTCCCGCGTCGACGCCCGGAAGCGAAGCTCCCCCTGCTCCGCCGGACGCCCCCCGTGGTTCCGCGGGAAGCCCTGGGGGCGCCGGATAGCCGGGCACAGTGACCCAGCCCCGGCGCCGCTCACCGTGCTTGGTGACGAAGTCGGCGGGCAGATAGGCCGCCGGGTCGATCCCGGGGTAGTTGCCGCCCACCACCATCGCGTGCACGCTCTCCGAGAGGACCAGCACCAGGTGGGCCCGCCGCGCCTGCTCGAGTACGCCCTTGACCGGGCCTGCGTCCACGAGCCGGGCAAGGTCATTGATCGCGGTCCCGGTCCAGCGCTTGCCCTGCCGGATCACGAGTCCCTGATTGAGACCGACCCGCAGCCGCATGCGATGGATCTCGTTGTACTTTTCCTGGTGCGCCCGCAACGCGTCCTCCAGCCCCCGCGTCAGCTCGCGCAGCAGCCTGGTCGGGCTGGTCCCCACGGGCGCCAGGATCAACATTCCGTCACCTCGGTCCTGGACCCGGCATTCCGCAAGTTTGAGCCCGGCCCGGGCGAGAGCGAATTCGACCACCTCGTACAACTCGCCGTGCAGCGTCGCCTGAGATACCTCCGGGCGCAGGCTGAAACCTTCGATGTCCAGCAGCACAATCCAATAGCTGTGCGGATCCGACGACACCACGGCAGTCCTCCTGTGCTCGAGCAGGGGCTACGAGCACCCCGGCGACTCCATGCAAGGGCCTGTTTCCAGCAGTGTCTACGCCAAGTGGCGCACAGCGTACGAGTTTTGACAGGGCATCATTGGGCTTCTTCGGGCGGCATCGACGTCGAGACCCCCAGCCCCGTAGACGTTCTACCGGACCGGGAGACCGCCTCGGTCGCGACCTGGCTTCGCGAGCACCCCGGCACGGAGATCGTGTGCCGCGACCGCCTGATGGCCTTCACCAAGGCCATCCAGCAGGCGGCCCCCAACGCCCGGGAAGTGGCTGATCGCTGGCACCTCCTCCAGAACCTCTCAACGGCTGTGGAGAAGACGTGCCGCCGCCATCGTGCATACCTGCGCCCACCTGTCGCCCCAGCCAGCGGATCGCCCTCTGCTGTGCCAGCGACTCCTCCTCTGGAGCGCGTGTGCCAACGCCACCGGGAGATCACCGAGTTGGCCGCTGCGGGGCTCTCTCTCAACGCCATCGGGCATCGCCTGCACCTGGACCGCAAGACGGTTCGGCGCTATCGGGGCCAAGACCTTGAGGACCTCCTCGCTTCGGCACGGGGCCGGGGCGTCGGCGTCCTCGACCCGTTCACCGCATACGTCCAGCACCGCTTTCGCGTGGGCTGCACGAGTTCGATGCAGCTCTACCGCGAGATGTGCGCCCTCGGCTACACCGGCGGCTACCACGTCGTGAACCGCTACGTGGCGAACATCAGAAAAGGCGCGGCGATCCCCGCCCAGACAGCGACACCCAGTCCTCGTGCCATCACCGCATGGATCATGCGTCCGCAGGAGGCACTGCGCCCCTCGGGGGCAGCAGAGTTAGATGACCTACGAAACGCCTGCCCTGAGGTTGCCGCCGCCTGCGACCTCGCGCGAAAGTTCACCGATTTGCTCCGCCACCACCACGACCATCGGCTTCGGGACTGGATCCAGAAAGCTGAACTGAACGGACCTGAAGCCATCGGCGTTTTTGCCGACTCCATCCGCCAAGACGTCCAAGCAGTCGCGGCCGGGCTCACCCTGCCCTACAGCTCGGGCATCGTCGAAGGACACGTCAACAGGGTCAAGACGATCAAGCGGCAGATGCACGGCCGCGCCTCTTTCACCCTGCTCAGAGCACGCATCTTCCTCCAGCCGTAGCTCTCACAGAAGCACCACCCCGGACTCCAGGACCGTTTCGCCAAGGGGGATCTCCCTCACGTGGCCTGCTGTTCGCTGGCAGGGCTGAGCGTTTGAGTTGACGGGAGTTCCCGCGTGCTGACCTGGTGCCGTTGTGGGGACGGGCCGGGGCAATGGCCGTAGCGTGGAGGGAACGGCGGTGCCGGTCACTGACAGGTCTGGTTGACCGGCAGGACGTGGGGGGCGCTGTGGTGGATGTCGATCTTCAGGTTGAGGTCGGGCCGGGTGGCAGCGACGGCTACCCGGTGGTGTTCCGGACGACGGGCGGAGATGAAACGCCGGGGGTGATGCGGCTGCCGCCGGCGCACGAACTGGAGACTCAGGCAGCACGGATACCGGATGCGGTGGTGGCTTCCTCGGCCCTGGTGCGCCGCGCCCTGGCCGACGGCGAGGCACCGGTGCGGGAGCTGGGGCGCACACTGTTTGACGCCCTGCTGGGCGGGCCCGGAGCGGGGTTGCTGCGGGCTGCGCGCAACCATGCCGCACTGCAGGGCGGCCAAGTCCGTCTGGTGCTGCGCGTACAGGCTCCCGAGCTGGCGCGGCTGCCATGGGAGTTCCTCTACGACGCCAGCGAGGGCGACTATCTGTGCCTGGAGGTCCCCCTGGTGCGCCATCCGCAGGTGGCGCGGCCGGTGGCGCCGCTGCGGGTGATGCCGCCGCTGCGGGTCCTGGGCATGGTCGCCCGTCCGGAGGATCAAGATCCGCTGGCGGTCCAGGCCGAACAGCAGCTTCTGCACGAAGCTCTGTCCGACCTGGTGGCGGAGGGCCGGGTGGAGCTGGACTGGACGGAAGGGCAGACCTGGCGTGATTTGCGTGAGGCGCTGCGCCGAGATGCCCGCAGTGCTTCTGCGCAGGGTGTCTTGCAACCGGGCGGGGCCCGGCGTGAGTGGCATGTGTTGCACTTCATCGGGCACGGAGGGTACGACACCCGCGCGCAGGAAGGCGCCCTGGCACTGGCCGGCGAGCAGGGAGGAACCTACCTGCTGGGTGCCGGGCAGCTGGCGATGCTGGTGGCCGGCCACCCCTCGCTGCGGCTGGCGGTGCTCAACGCCTGCGAAACTGGGCGCGCGGGCGGACTCAACCCGTTCTCCAGCGTGGCGGGTGCACTGATGCACAAGGCTCTGCCCGCGGTACTGGCGATGCAGTATGAGGTAAGCGACGAGGCCGCGCTGGAGTGCGCGCACGCTTTCTACTCGGCCTTAGCCCGGCAACTGCCGATCGACGTGGCAGTCATGGAAGCCCGCCAGGCCATGATGCTGGCCCGCCCCGGCTCTTTGGAGTGGGGCACGCCGGTGCTGTACATGCGCTCCCCCGACGGCCACGGCCACCTCTTCGACCTCACCGACACCCCCGGCCCCGCCACACAGCCCTCCAACCACCCGGGCACCGGTCTTCAGCAGGCGGGTAGTCGGCTGATGAAGCAACGCCACGAGGAGGGGCAAGCAGACCTGGATGAGCTGTATACCGAGGGGCTCGCCGCCTTCCACACCGAACGGTGGGACGAGGCAGTCGAGGCGTTCCGCACAATCATCGCCGTCGACCGCAGCTACCGCGACAGCCCGGCCAAACTGACCCAGGCACGCCACAGCCAGCGCCTCAACGCACTGTATGAGGCAGCCATGAACGCAGCAGCCGCCCGTCATTGGGGCGAGGCCGTCGAGCACCTCGAAGCGGTCGTCGCCACCGAAGCCGACTACCGCGACGCCCGATCCCTGCTGGGCCAAGCCCGCACCGAACAGCTCCGTGCCAGGCTGCGCGAGGAGATCACCACCTTGCATCGTGCGGGGCAGTGGCAGGCCGTCCTGGCCGCAGCCGAACAGCTCAACCAGCACACCCCCCAGAACACGGCACCGGTTCCCGACCCAGAGCTGGCGGCGATCGTCAAAGCCGCCCGGGAAGCTGCGGAGACCAGCAAGCGTGAGCAGGCCCTCAAAGGCCACTACCGTCAGGCCCTCGATCACATCGAAGCGGGCCGGTGGCATGAGGCCCTGCAGGCACTGGACAAAGTCCGGGAGATAGACCCTGCCTTTCGCGCCACTGCACAACTCACCTCCAAAGCCCGTCAGAAGATCAACCGCACTCTCAAAACCACGTCTCTGACCCTCATTGAAGGGCCCGGCGCGGTCAGAGCGGTCGCGTTTAGCCCTAGCGGTGAACGCCTTGCCCTCGCATGTACTAACAGGACCGCGCTAATCGTTGACGGCCACGGGCAGAAGCGCCTCACCCTTTTGCATACGAATCGGAAACGCTGGTTCGGAGGCTGGATCACTGGGGTGGCGTTCAGTCCGGACGGTCACCGACTCGTCACCGCCAGCGGGGAGACGGTGGCGGGAGTGTGGGACACCGAGACCAGCGCCCAACTCCTGACCCTCACCCACAACAGCTTCTTGTACAGGGCGGCGTTCGGTGCGGACAATCCCCGAACCTTCACCCCCGACAGCTTCGTGTTCGGGGTGGCGTTCAGTCCGGACGGTCACCGTCTCGCCACTGCCAGCGACGACGATACGGCGCGGGTGTGGGACGCAGAGTCCGGCACACAACTCCTGACCCTCACCCACGACAGCTCGGTGCACGGGGTGGCGTTCAGTCCGGACGGTCGCCGTCTGGCCACCGCCTGTCGGGATGAGACGGCGCGGGTGTGGGACGCAGAGTCCGGCACACAACTCCTGACCCTCACCCACCGCAAGTCGGTGTCCGGGGTGGCGTTCAGCCCAGACGGCCGCCGACTCGCCACCGCCAGCGAGGACAAGACGGCGCGGGTGTGGGACGCAGAGTCCGGCACACAACTCCTGACCCTCACCCACCGCAAGTCGGTGTCCGGGGTGGCGTTCAGCCCAGACGGCC
>NZ_JBWKAP010000007.1:379166-556536 GCF_056437465.1 Streptomyces sp. NPDC042371
CCGCCGACTCGCCACCGCCAGTGGGAAGACGGCGCGGGTATGGCAACTAGAGGAGGGCGACGATGGCTGAGCCGGACCGCATGCGCGCAGACCTCGTCGTTGACCACCGGATCACACGCGAACAGGAACAACTACTGACCGACGCACTGACCGCCCTCGGCTTCGCCCCCAGCGTTCGGGTACTGCCACCACGCCGGGTGGTTGAGCCGCTTTCCTTGCTGATCCTTGTCTCTCTGCCACTGCACGCCTTCCTGACCACTGTGGGAACCAAGGCGGCTGAGGCCGCCTACCACCGCCTTCAAGACGCCGTCCGCAACCTACGCACCTCCTCCGCTACTGCTATCGCAGCCGCACCACCGGAGCCGTCAAGCCCCGTAGTGCTCCAAGATCCGGCCACCGGCTTGCGCATCGTCCTGGATCCCGACCTGACCACCGGCGCCTACCAGCAGCTCCTGTCCCTTGACCTGACCCGGTACCGCCTCGGCCCACTGCACTACGACCACACCGGCAACCGCTGGCGCTCCCCACTCGACGAAGCCCAGCCCACTGACTGAAAGCGAACGCGTTGGTTCCGTCCGTCTCTCAGCAATGGATACGACGCAGGGGCCGACGCGGCGATGCCTACCCAACCTGAAGCCACTCGGAAGGGCGGTCACAGCCAGGTGAGTTCTGAGAGCCCGTCTTGATACCCCGACCCGAATTGAAGGTGCTCGTCGCCTTCTTTCAAGCGTCCGTCCATGAAACGGCCTGCTAGCCCGCATGAGGGAGCCAGACGGAAGGCAGGACAACCGTTTCGGGAACAGGACTGCCGAGGGCAGCGAGGAGCCCCTGGGGAACCTGGCCTGTCACGCCGTGGAAGGGCACGGTGGCGCCGGAGAACTCCGCCTCGGTGAAGTACACGGAGCGGCCGGGAAACTCCGCCTCTGTAAAGGACACGGCGCCGTCGGCGAACTGCGCCCCGCGGAAGGACACGACGCCGGGGAACTTCGCCTTGTCGAAGGACACGGTGGCACCGGCGAACTGCGCACCGTGGAAGTACACGGCACCGTCGTGGAACTTCGCCCCGGTGAAGGACACGGCGCCGCCAGGGAAATGCGCCCCCCGGAAGGACACGGTGGCGCCAGAGAACTTCGCCCAGCGGAAAGACACGGTGCCGCCGGAGAACTTCGCCTCGTCGAAGGACACAGTGCCGCCGGAGAACACCGCCTCGTCGAAGGACACAGTGCCGCCGGAGAACACCGCCCCGCGGAAGGACACTGTGCCGCCGGGGAACACCGCCCCGCGGAAGTCCATGTTGCCGTCGATGGTGATGCCAGTGAGGTCGAGATCGCAGCCCTGCCAGGAGCGGTGGGTTTCCTTGGGGCGTCGGTAGTGGTCGCCGATGAGGCGCAGGATGGTGTGCCGGACTTTGCGCAGGGCCAGGTAGCGGTGGTGTTCCTCCTGGTGGTCGGGGTCGGCGCCGGGGTCAGGAGTGTAGGGGAGCTGGAGGTAGGCGCACAGGACGTCGATGCATGTCTGGCGCAGGCTGTCGTCCGGGGCGTCATCGGCGAGGCCGGCCAGGGCGTGGACGCCGCCCAGCCTGACGGCCGGGGAGTCGGAGCCGAGTTTGTCGACGGCCTGGGAGAAGCGTTCGGTGTGCAGACGGGTGGCCTCGCGGTGGGCTCCGGCCTCGTCGACACGCTGGCGGCGGTAGGCGACGACCAGGGCGACGAGCGCACCGGCCCCGGCGACCACTCCGAAGGAGAGCTTCACGAGGTCGAAGAGCGTCTTCGCGTCGAGCTTCGTGCTGCGGTCGATCTCCTGGAAGTCCAGCAGTTCCACCAGCCCGTAGAAGACACCGCCCGCGGCCAGAACCGCAATGACGAAGGCGACCATCAAGGCCCGGCCGACCTTCCACAGCCGCAATTCACGATCACCCGGGCCGGAGCGAGGCCTCTTCTTGCCTGTCATGGAGAGGGAGACTCGGCAGACAGACCCGCGGTTGCAGACCCAGCCGTAGGGCCAAGGCCGCAAGCCCACCTGCGCCACGCACAGCTCCCGCCGTTGGGAAGGCGGATTCGGAGGGATCGAGACGGGTTCTGACCGCCCTTCCACAGAGGTTCAGCCTGTCACCGCCCCCGCGAGTGCCTTCAGCGACGAAGTCCGGCAATGCTCAGACGATTGAGGCGGCTTCCTGACCTGGACACACGCCGTCTCTCTGGCGTAGCCGTCACGGACGAGCGGTCAGAACCAACTGCGGCACTCAGTCGCAGTGAGACTGCCCGGTGCCACTGTGAACGGTGGCTGCCGGCCAGACACTTGGTGGGTGGATCACGGGGGTCTTGTGCCCGCCGATTCGCTGCGCCCCCGTGCGGGGTGGTTCCGAGGTCAACACCGTCGCGTGGTGCGGGCGTTGGCCTAACCGGCCCTGCTAGCCGCGTACGGGCAGCACACGCTCCACCGTGTCCTGATCGCCGCGTTCGGCATCGACGCCACCATGGACCACGACGAAACATGCCGACTGGTCGCGGAGGTCAACGGTGAACTTTTTCAGCGTTGCCGCTCCAGTGTGAGGACGGCTTTGGTGATTGACGTCATGCGGTGGGGGCTGCAGCGGGATCTACGGAAGATGCGCCAGGACTTCAGACGCGCGACGCCGCGTTCGACCGGTGCCCGTGCCGCCGCCAGGGTCTGGTTAAGAGTCTTTTCGGTGAGAGTGGGTTCCTGCAGGGGCTTGCGTTTGATGCCGGTGGTCAGCCAGGGGCCGCCGCGCTGGTAGGCGAGATCGGCCAGGATGGGAACGCCTTGGCGCTCTCAGATCCGGATGATCCGGTGGGTGCGAGCGGCGGTCAGGTCGTGGGTGCGGCCCGGCAGGGCGGGCGAGAGCCACAGGAACCGGCCGCCGGGGTCGGTGGTCACCTGCACGTTCACGCCGTGGCGCCGGTGTTTGTGGGAGTAGTCGCCGACCCGGTCGCACTCGGCGAGGGTCCCGTCGAGCAGGACGAAGTCGGGTTCGTGCTCGCGCGGGACCTTCAGCAGACCCGGTGCTCGTTCGGCGAGCAGGTGGACGACCGCACTGGTGTAGGCGTGGGCGGTGGACTCGCAGATCCCGAACCCGGCAGCGATCTTCGCCAGGGTGGTGTGTTCGCGCAGGTACACCAGTGCCACCATCGCGCGCTGAAACGGGCGGAGCTTGCAGCGCCGGTTGCCCTCGCGGGTGACGATCAGCATGGTGACCCACTCCACGAGTGCATGCGGAAGGTCGGGGGCGGCAGGATGGATGACCAACGAGGCCCCCGAATGGCGTGATGGAGATGTCAGGCATCTCGCTCAGCAATCCGGGAGCCCGCTCAATGCGCTTCACGATCCGTCACCGGATCGGTGGCCGACTCAGCGAGGCTCGCCCTCGCGTCTGTGTGTGCATGGGAACTGCAGTGCTCACACGATGTAAATGGAACTGATGCGGTCGTTCCAGGGAATGGTGACATTCTCCCAGTGGTTCGGCCCGGTGTTGCCTGGATACCAGTACCCACCGCCACCGGCGTTCTCAGCCAGATGCGCACTGCACGCGCCCGTCCAATAGGAAGACGTCTTGTTGTCAAATCCGTAAGCCGAGAGGTTCTGCCAGTATCCCCGGTCATAGAACTTGAGGTCTCGGCCAGTTCGGTTTGAGTGCTCATATACGTCAAGCGGCGTGGAGCACGATGCGGCGGCCACCCGGGGAGTTGCCTTCGCTTCGAGTCTGGCCGCAGCGACGTCGCGTTCCGCGGCAGTACGGAAGCATGACACGCCACCCTGACTCTTCCACACTATGCAGGATTTGGCGGCACTCCAGTCTTTCGACAGGTCTATCGTTCTCCCTTCGAAACTCGCCAGCACAGACGTGGCGGTCGATTCAGGTGCTGCCTGCGCGGCACCCACGCCGACCACGGACGCTCCCGTGATCAGTGCGGCGGCACTCAAGATGGAAAGAGTGGACCTTTTCACGAAGCTCTCCGGGAGTAGTCGTACGGCAAGGCGATTTACCTCGACAACTGTCGGTCTACCAGCAATTTGAGGTTGCCTGGAGAGGATCATCCAATTCAGGCCAACAAAAAGAGTGCCATCAACTCGATGCAGCAGATTACAGCGCTGACCACCAGCCAATGAGAAGTGCCGCGATCCGCCGCCAGGCCGATCCGCAGTCCCGATGATCATGCGGGTGTGCAGGTCGGAGCGCGTCAAGCGCAACCAACACTCGACCAACCGGCATGAGTCACATAAGTCGTCCGGAACCACGTGATTTCTTAGAAGTCATCTCATTTGGTGAGCCTGCGGTAGCAGATGAGAGTGCAGGCGATGCTCGTAAAGGTGAGGAAGTGTTCGGCTTTACGCTCGTAGCGGCGATGGAGTCGCCGACATCCGACGAGCCAGGGCATGGTGCGTTCAACGGTCCAGCCGCTGCGGGGACTCGACTCCCTTGCGGGCGATGCGGTGGGTGATGCCGCGCTCGCGTAACCATCGCCGCAGGTGGGCGTAGTGGTAGCCCTTGTCGGCGTGGAGCTTGCCGGGCTTGCGCCGTCGCCTGCCACGGCGCGAACGGATCGGCGGGATGCCCTTCACGAGCGGGACCAAGGCTGTCGTGCAGGCTGGCCCCGGAAACACCGACCCGACCGTTCCGCGCTCAGGTGTATCTTCGAGCCGTACTTGCCCCGGTCGACAGGATTCGGCCCCGGACTTCTTAGCGGACGTTATGTCCGATCTTCCTCGGTTCGTGATCGCTCGATCGCGGTACTGCGCGTCACGCAGGCCGCCTGGCGGGCATGTCCATGTTGAGATGCCCGGCATGGAGCGAAAGCCGTACCCGAGCGACCTAGAACGGCCAACTCGACACTCAGGCACACGGCCATCAGGACCAACCCACCTCATTGTGTTAGCCGTTCTAAGCCGATCTCCTGAGAGCCCTTATCCACAACAGTCCATCAAGGGTGACTGATGACGAGTTGAGCCGCCGTGCCACGATCCCCGACGGCCCAGCACCCCGCGCTGGGCAGACAGTTGACTCCAAGGAGGCGGGTGCGGTCGAAGAGCGTCCAGGATATTCCGCTGTCGTTGCTCACGTCGCTGCCGTTGGGGCCGACCGCGACAGCGGTGTGCCCGCCGCCGGGAACCCAGGCCACGCTGTTGCGGAACCCGCTGGGAGCGTCACCGAGCGACCAGGACGAGCCGCCGTCGGCAGTGGAGGCCGCCGCACCCGAATCGATCCCGCTATCCGGGTCGAAATCGCCACCGACGGCCACGCCGTGCCGGGGGTCCCGGAAGGACAGCGAGGCGATGCTCGCTGTCTCGCCGGGAATCGGGGTGTCGGCAGCACTCCAGGTCTTTCCGCCGTCGCTGGTATGGAACACCTGAGGGTTGTGGCTGGCTCCTCCGCGGGTCCCGGTCGTCCCGAACCAGGCGTTGCGCCGGCCGTGCGCGACCATGCACGTGCCAGTAGCCAGGGCACCGTCGTCGGGTGTCGCGGCAGGCATTCCGTCGGCGGGTGCCGGGCGCCACGTCCGGCCGCCGTCCTCTGTGGCCAGAATGGGGAACTTGCCGCCGACGGGGTCACTGACCGCAGGGCCGTGGCGGTCGTCGAAGAACGCCATGCAGTCGTAGAAGGCGTCCGGAACCGAGTTGCGGAACACCAGTTGCCATGTGATCCCACCGTCAGCGGTGCGATAGATCCGCGAGGGTTCATCCCCGTTGGGAAGTGTCAGGACGAGGGCGTGATCACGGTCGAACGCCTCGACGTCCCGGAACCTGTCGACGGCCCCGCCCGGCGGAGTGACGTTCCGCCAGGAACGTCCACCGTCCACCGTCCGCACCACGGTCCCGTCGTTGGTGGCGCCTCGGAATCCGCCACCCGCGGCCCACACCACTTCCCGGTCCACCACGTCGAGCGTGATCAACGCGTTACTCGTGGCGGTCGGCGTGAAGCGCCAGGACGGCAGGTCAGCCTGTCGAGCCGCCGGAACGGACTCGGCAGCCATCCCGGGAGCGACCAGAGCAACCACGAGTCCGACCACCACGAGCATCCGGACCGCGATCCCACGAACACCAAGTCCCATTCCAACAAGACTGGTTCGCCCTAGCGGGATCACCCACCCCTGTAACAGGCCATTCCTGGCGAGCGATTAGGGCACCGCTCGTGTCCCTTAGGCCGTTTCCTACACGGTCTAAGGGGACGTTGAGTCCGATCTTCCTCGGTTCGTGATCGCTCGATCGTGGTACTGCGCGTCACGCAGGCTGTCTGCCAGGCATGTCCATGCCGAGATGCTCGGCATGGAGCGAGAGCCGTACCCGAGCGACTTACAGGATCATCCGGATCTGAGAGCGCCAAGGCGTTCCCATCCTGGCCGAACTCGCCTACCAGGGCGGCGGCCCCTGGCTGACCACCGGCATCAAACGCAAGCCCCTGCAGGAACCCACTCTCACCGAAAAAACTCTTACCCAGACCCTGGCGGCGGCACGGGCACCGGTCGAACGCGGCGTCGCGCGTCTGAAGTCCTGGCGCATCTTCCGTAGATCCCGCTGCAGCCCCCACCGCATGACGTCAATCACCAAAGCCGTCCTCACACTGGAGCGGCAACGCTGAAGAGGCTCCGTATCTGGGACGGACAGCCGTTCCTATAGATCGGATCCAGCAGAAAGAAAGTGGGCAGCCTCAAAGGCCACCCACTTTCTCACCATGCTCGAATATGAATTACCGTCACGAAGCGCTAACGGCGCACTCGCGGCATCCCCAGTCCGATCCAGGAGATGATCTCGCGCTGGATCTCGTTGTTCCCGCCGCCGAACGTGAAGATGACCGCCGAGCGGTAGCCGCGTTCGAGTTCGCCGTGGAGGACCGTGCCCGCCGAGCCCTCCTTCAGGGCGCCTGCCGCGCCGACGACCTCCATCAGCCAGGCGTACGCGTCGCGGCGTGCTTCCGAGCCGTAGACCTTCACCGCGGAGGCGTCCTGCGGGGTGAGGGTGCCTTCCTGGACGGCGTTCACCATCTGCCAGTTGAGGAGTTTCATCGCGTCGAGCCTGGTGTGCGTCTTCGCCAGGCGTTGCCGGACCCAGCCGAGGTCGATGACGCGGCGGCCGTCGGCCAGCTTGGTGTCCATCGCCCAGCGCTGCACGTTGTGGAAGGCGCGAATCGCCATCGTGCCGTGGGCGGCGAGCGTGACGCGCTCGTGGTTGAGCTGGTTCGTGATCAGACGCCAGCCCTTGTTCTCCTCGCCGACGCGGCGGGAGACGGGGACGCGGACGTTCTCGTAGTAACTGGCGGTCGTGTCGTGCGAGGCGAGGGTGTTGATGAGGGTGCAGGAGTAGCCGGGGTCGCTCGTGGGGACCAAGAGCATGGTGATGCCCTTGTGGAGCGGGACTCCCTCTTCGGGGGTGGCGGTGCGGACGGCGAGCCAGACCCAGTCCGCCGTGTCGCCGTTGGTGGTCCAGATCTTCTGCCCGTTGACCGTGTAGTGGCCGGTCTCCTCGTCGCCCTCCCGTACCGCCTTCGTCTTCAGCGACGCGAGGTCCGTACCGGCGTCGGGTTCGCTGTAGCCGATGGCGAAGTCGAGCTCACCGGAGAGGATCCGGGGCAGGAAGTAGGCCTTCTGCTCGTCCGTGCCGAACTGCATGATCGTCGGGCCGACGGTGTTCAGGGCCATGAGCGGCAGCGGTACGCCCGCCTGCGCGGCTTCGTCGAAGAAGATGAACTGCTCCATGGGCGAGAGCCCGCGCCCGCCGTACTCCTTGGGCCAGCCGACTCCCAGCCATCCGTCCGAGCCCAGGCGACGCACGGTCTCACGGTAGAACCGCTTCTGAGCGGCGGGTTCGCCGTACCGCGCATAGGCGTTGTCCGGCACCAGCTCGGCGAAGTACGCACGCAGCTCGGTGCGCAACTGCTGCTGCTCGGGCGTGTATTCGAGGTGCACGGCCCCTCCAGGCTCTACTGGCTCCACTGGCTCACTGCTTGGCTCGCCACTCGGCTCGCTCGGTCCCGGACCTGACGGCGCACAGAGTAGAACCCGTTTCAGAAATAAGGAATGGGCAGCGCCTGGCTCTGGCTCCGACTGTCTGGCTGACTGGCTACGGCCCTGAGCTCTGGCTCTGGCTCTGGCTCTGGCTCTGGCTCTGGCTCTCTAGGTTCGGCTCCGGCTCCTGCGCAGAGCGCGCAGCAACAGCGGTGGCAACAGCGCGCATTGTGCCGCGACCCCCACCCAGAAGAGGCCCGCGTGGCCGGAGCCCTCGGCCCAGGCATAGCCCTCGCCTCCCGCGATGCCGCTGGCGAACGCGCCGATTCCCGCCGCCAGTCGCTGGCGGCCGAAGACGACGGCGGGCGAGCGGTCGGACCGGGACAGGGCTTCGAGGTCGTTCTTCAGGAAGAGGACTACCTCGCCGAGGCAGATGAGCAGGGCGCCGCCGAGGATTGCGGCGGGGTGGCCGAGGGCCAGCGCGGCCATGCCGGTGGCCAGCGCGGTGAAGCCGATGCGGAGGGCGCGGGGGTAGGGCAGGTGGGCGATCCAGTCCGAGAGGAGGGGCTGGGTGACCACGAGGAGCAGGGCGTAGAGCGCGAGGACGAGGCCGTAGAAGAGCGTCGAGGTCCTGCCCACGACGTAGAGCGCGAGGTAGTGCTGGAAGAACATGAAGACGTACACGCTCAGCGCGGTGATGGCGAAGGGGAGGAGGGGCAGCGTGGTGAGCGGCGGTTCGTCTTCACGGGGGCCGCCCGGCGGTGCGTCTCCGCGGTCGCCGCCCGCCTGCTTGCCTCCATGGCCGCCGCCCGCCTGCTCACCTCCATGGGCGCCGCCCGCCTGCTCATCCCCAGGTGCGCCACCCCGGCGCTCACCCCCACGTGCACCGTCCGGCCGCTCGTCCCCGAGGTCGGCGCCTGCCCGCATGTCACCAGGGTCGGCGCCTGCCCGTACGCCGCCGGGAGCCGCACCCGCCCGTACGTCGCCGGAGGCCGCACCTGTCCGCACGTCGCCGGAGCCCGCGCCCACCCCCTCGTCGCCGGGACGCCGACTCCCGGGCCGGTCTCCCTCTCCCACCTCCCCCACCGGACTCGCCCTCGGCAGCACCGCATGCCCCGCCGTGATCAACCCGAACAGCACGGTCACCGCGGCGAAGAGCCCCGCCGACGCCGTGAGCACGAACGGCGCGGCGGCGATCGGGCCCAGCGCGATGCCCGCGTTGAATGCCGAGCTGCTCGCGGAGAGGAGCGGGGCGCGGCGGTCCTCCTCCACGCCCGTGACCAGGTACGCCTTGTTCGCGGGCAGATAGAGCGCGGCCCCGCAGGAGACGAGGAACAGCGCGGCGACGGCCCACGTCGGACGGTTCAGCCCCGGCAGGAAGGTGGCGAACCCAGCCGTGCGGATCACCAGGGCCAGCAGCATGGTGCGCTGCAGGCCGATCCGCTCCGCCAGGGCCGCTCCCACCACCCCGCCCGAGAACTGCACGAACGAGGCGACCGCCAGTACGACGCCGACGGCACCGAGCCCCATGCCCAGCCGTTCGTGCAGCAGCACCGCCATGAAGGGCAGCACGGCGAAGCTGCCCAGGGGTATGAGGAACGATCCGGCGAGGAGGAAGTACTGAGGGCCCGTGAACTCGGTGAACGGTGTGAGGCGCGAACGCGAACGGGGCTGCAGTCGTGTCGTTCCCGTCATTCCCGGTCGTCGTCGCCGTCGTCGTCGCCCGCGACAGTCGGCCGTACGCTCCCGGCCGCACTGAGCGCCCTGTGCAGCGCCAACTCCGCGGTCGCGGCCTCGGTCAGCACGATTCCCGTGCAGCCGCGCTGATCGCTCAGGTGTTCCAGGCGCCGCCCGGGGACAGCCGTGGGGTACCACTCGGGCGAGCCCGGGAACGCGGACAGGCCGTCGATGCCGGTCCAGCCGGTGAGGGTGCCGGGGCGGTCGGGGTAGACGAGCACGAAGGCCGTCGCCGGGCCGGGGGCGGAACCGGCAGACACGGCGTCCAGCAGGGCGGGGCGCCTACCGAGTGCCGTGTCGACCATCGCGTCGTAGACGTTGGTGCCCAAGGCGCGGCACAGGGCCTCGCCGACGAGCGCGCCGCCGATGCGACGGTTGATCTCCACCAGTTCCGGGCCGTCCGCGGTGAGGACGAACTCCACGTGTGCGAAGCCGCTGTCGTGTCCCGCGGCGGCCAGCACGCGGCCCGCCCAGTCCTCGATGAGGCCGAGTTCGGGGAGGGGGAAGGCGACGGGGAAGGCCGCGGCCTCTTCGCGGACGGACGGCTCGGGTGACATCTGGCGGCTGAGGACACCGAGCAGCTTCGTCTCACCCTCCCAGCCGAGGGTTTCCGCGCTGTAGACGGGTCCGGAGAAGAAGCGCTCGGCGAACAGCTTCCCGTTGAAGGGGCGTTGGGACGCCTCGGCGAGCGCGGTGCGGAGCTGCCGCTCGTCGCGCACCGGCCAGACGTTGCGGGAGGAGGTGCCCGCGGAGTCCTTCAGGATGGCGGGCAGGCCGACCTCGCGGAGGATCTCGTCGGCCGAGGAGACATCGGCGGGCACGGCCAGCGCACGGCTGCCGCTCAGGCCCCGCTCGTGGAGAAGGGCGCGCACCCGGCCCTTGTCGCGCAGGATCCGTACCGCGCTCGGATCCGGGCCGGGCAGGCCGAACTTGGCGGCGAGGTCGGCGCCGGGCACGCTCCAGGTGTCGGTCGAGTTGATGAGCCCGCTGAGGTCGGGCAGGGCCGACAGGGCGGCCGCGCAGGCCCCGGCATCGGTGGTGTCGATGTCGACGATGTCGAGTGCCCCGGGGTCGAGGTGGGCGAGTTCGTGACGGTAGACGTCGCGGTCGCCGGTGAGCAGGCACAGGCGGTGCCCGGCGTTGTCCGCCGCCTCGACGAGGCGGGCAAGCCCGAAGGTGAGTGCTTCCAGTGCGGCGATGGTCACGGTGTCTGGTTCTCCCGGTCCGGTACGCCGAGCGGGCCGCTCGCGTGTGTGAGTGGTGAGTCTGTCGCCCGGCCGAGCTGGGCCTTCGCCGATGCGGGTGCGGATCCGGATGCGGGTGCCGATGTCGGTGCGGCTGCCGCACCGCCGCGTCGTACGTCATACGACCGCCGGTTCCACTCCATCGCCGACCACGGCGGGGTGAGGTCGGCCAGGCCGGTGATCTGGTGCGGTTTGAGGGTGCGCGGGTCGAGCGCCTCGCGGTGGCGGGCGAAGACGCGGTCGGTGTAGCGGTGTCCGGTGTCGGCGCCGATGACCAGATGGGTGCGGCCGGGGTCGCGGGCGGCCTCCCAGCCCGCGACGAGGTGGGCGGCGCCGGTGGACAGCCCGGCGAACACGGCGTGCTCGCGCAGCAGACCAACCGCACCGGCCATGGCGTGCCGGAAGTCGAGCCAGTGCAGGGTGTCGTAGAGGTCGTGGTGCACGTTGTCGAAGGGGATCGAGCTGCCGATCCCCGCGATGATCGCGTCCGGGTCGCTGAACCCCTCGCTGCCGAAGGTGACACTGCCGAAGGGCTGCACGCCCAGCAGCCGGACGTCGCGGTCGCGCCCGCGCAGCGCCTGGACGAGGCCGCCGCTGGAGGAGCCGGTCCCCACGGCCCCCACCACGGTCAGCGGTACGTCGGGCAGCGCGCGGTCGACGAGGGCGGCGAACTCCCGGTAGCCGGTGTAGTGGACGGCGTCGTGGTACTGCCGCATCCAGTGCATGCCGGGCCGCTCGGCCAGCAGCCGACGGACGCGCCGGACCCGGCCCTCCTGGTCGAGCCGCAGGTCATCGGAGGGCGGCATCTGGTCCACGGTGGCGCCGAGCACCTCCAGTTGGGCGCGCATCGTCGCGTCGACGGTGGTGGAGGCGACGATGTGGCAGTGCAGTCCGTAGCGGTGACAGGCCATGGCGAGGGCGAGGGCGTAGATGCCGCTCGAACTGTCGACGAGGGTCTGCCCCTGTTTCACCGTCCCCCGCTCCAGCAGGGTGCGGACCGCGCCGAGGGCGGCGTAGACCTTGAGGGTCTCGAAGCGCGCGAGTACGACGTTGCCGGACAGCCGGAGCAGGTCCGGGGCCTTTATCGCGTCGGTGATGTGGTCGTGGACCGGGGCGGTTTCGGGTGCGAAGTCCGGTTCGAGGAGGCGCTCGTCGAGCGGCGCGGCGTCGGCGGCGTGCGCCGTGTGCGTGGGGGTCACGGTCGCCGTCACCGCCCGACCGAACGCAGGTAGCGGCCCAGGTCCTCGGCGCCCGCGACATTGCGCGGGCCGCTGACGACATCGCCGTACGACATGATGTGGAAGCGGTTGTTCTTGACCGCCGGTACGGACTTCAGGGCGGGCAGCTTCTTCAAGTAGGCGATCTTTTCCTTCGCGGGCTGGTCCGCGTAGTCGACGATCACGATGACCTCGGGCTTGGCCTTGATGACCGGCTCCCAGCCCACCGTCGTCCAGCCCTTGTCGAGGTCGCCGAAGACGTTGGTGCCCCCGGCAGCGGTGATGATGTCGTCCGGCGCGGCATGCCGTCCCGCGGTGAACGGCTGGTCGGTGCCCGAGTCGTAGACGAAGACCTTGGCCGGGTCCTGGTCGGCCTTGTCGGGCCAGGTCTTCTTCAGCGCGGCGACCCGTTCCTTGAGGTCGCCGACGAGCTTGTCCGCCCGCTTCTCCACACCGAAGATCTTGCCCAGGTTGTCCAGGTCCGTGTAGAGCGCCTGGAGCGGTGACACGTCGACGTTCTTGTTGCCGTAGTCCCAGCAGGTCTCGGTGTGCAGATAGCTGTCGACGCCGACCTTGTCCAGCAGGGCCGGGGTGATGCCGCGTTCCTCGCTGAAGCCGGAGTTCCAGCCCGCGAGGACCCAGTCGGCCTTGGCGTCGACGACGATCTCCCGGGTGATGCGCTCGCTGCCGAGGCGGTCGACCTCGGAGTACTTCTTGCGCCAGGGCGAGCCCTTGATGGACGGGTCGCCGAGCTTGTTCATGACGTAGCCGCGCATGCGGTCGGCTAGGCCGAGGGCGAACATCTTCTCCGCGCCGCTCACGTCGTAGGCGACCGCGCGCTCGGGGCGGGTGTACGTGACGTCCTTGCCGCAGTTGGAGACGGTGACGGTACGGGGGTCGGACTTGCTGTCCGCCGTCGACTCGACCTCGGCGCCGCAGCCGGTGAGCAGGAGCCCGGTGGCCAGCACCCCGGCGGCGAGGGCTCGGGGGAACGGTGGTCTGGTCACGAGTGGGGTCCTTCCGGGGAAGCTTCTGCGGGGGACGGGCCGTCGGCGGTGGCCGGGGCGAGGTCGTAGAGGAGTTGGGGGATGCCGGTGCGCGGATGCGGTACGACGACGGCGTCGACGCCGAACACCTTGCGGACCAGCTCGGGGGTCAGGACCTCGGCCGGATCACCGGCGGCGACCAGACAGCCCGCGCCGAGCACGGCGATCCGGTCGCAGACCTGTGCCGCCAGATTGAGGTCGTGCAGGGCCGTGAACACGGTCAACCCCGAGCCGCGCAGGAAGGACAGCAGCTCCACCTGGTGGCGTACGTCGAGGTGGTTGGTGGGTTCGTCGAGGACCAGGAGGCGGGGCTCCTGGGCGAGGGCACGCGCGACGAGCACGCGCTGCCGCTCCCCGCCGGACAGGCTCAGCACACTGCGGTCCACGAGGTGCGACACGTCGAGGCGGTCCATCGCCTCCTCGCAGAGCTCCCTTTCGCGAGCGGTCAGGGGGTGGTTGCCCTGCGCGTGCGGGGCGCGTCCCAGGGCGACCACTTCCTCGACGGTGAAGTCGAGTTCGGTGTGGCTCTCCTGGGTCAGGGCGGCCACGGAGCGGGCGCTGTCGCGCAGTTTCAGCGCCGTCAGGTCGGTGCCGTCGAGCAGCACGGCCCCTGACGTCGGCTTCAGTGCCCGGTAGACGCAGCGCAGCGCGGTCGACTTGCCGCTGCCGTTGGGGCCGACGAGCCCGACGATCGAACCGGCGGCCACATCGATGTTGAGCCGGTCGACGAGGGCGCGCCCGGCCGCCTCGACCGTCAGGTCACGGAGGGAGAGGACCATTTACCGGCCTCCGAAGAGATAGCCGCGGCGGCGCATCAGGACGACGAACACCGGCACCCCGATCAGCGCCGTGATGACCCCGAGCGGCAGTTCCTCGGGCGCGAAGGCGGTACGGGCCACGAGGTCGACCCACACCATGAAGCAGGCTCCGGCCAGTGGCGCGACCGCCAGGACCCGTCGGTGCGTGGAGCCGACCCAGATCCGCACCACGTGCGGCAGCACGAGACCGACGAAGCCGATCGCGCCGCTGACCGCGACAATCAGCCCGGTGACGGCCGCGGTGAGCACGAACAGTCCACGGCGCAGCGCGTCCGCGTCCACGCCCAGGCTGGCCGCGGTCTCGTCGCCGAGCGACAGCACGTCGAGGGACCGGCTGTGCCGCAGCAGTACGACGATCGCGACCAGCACCGCCGCCGTCACCAGCGGCAGGGACTCCCAGGTCGCCGAGCCGAGGCTGCCGAGCAGCCAGAACAGCACGGTCCGCGCGGCCTGCCCGTTCGGCGCGAGGAAGACCAGGACGCTCATGAGCGCCTGGAAGCCGTACGCGAGCGCCACCCCGGTCAGCACGAGGCGCAGCGGCGTCAGCCCCAGCGGTCCGCGCGCGGCCAGGTACACCAGCACGGTCGCGCCGAGGGCGCCGAGGAACGCGGCGGCCGACAGGGCGTACACCCCGAGACCGGCGAAGATCCCGAACACGACGACTGCGGTCGCGCCCACGGAGGCGCCGGACGAGATGCCGAGGACGAACGGATCCGCGAGGGCGTTGCGCACCAGCGCCTGGATGGCGACGCCCACGACGGAGAGCCCGGCTCCCACGACCGCGGCCAGCAGGACCCGCGGGGTGCGCACCTGCCAGACGATGGAGTACCCCGTCGCGTCGTCCGCGCCGATGGTGCCGCCGGTGAGGGCCGCGGTGAGGAAGTGCACGACGTCGCCGAGTGGTACGACGGTCGGTCCCAGCGCGACGCCCGCCAGGACGGAGAGCACCAGGGTCACGGAGAGCGCCACCAGCGTGGTCAGCAGCCGCCCGCGGCCCGTAGGGCGCTCTCCCTCTACCCCTTGCCCGGGTTCGCCGCGCGAGCGGGCGGCGCGACGCGTGGGCGGCGTCGCGGACGCGGCCTCGGTCATGAAGTCCCCTCGTTCACCTGCGCGTTGGCGTGCGGGCCGTGCCCGGTGCCGCCCAAGGAGAGTTCCGGACGGGTGCCGCTCACGATCAGCCGCTTCGAGTGGTTGTCGTACGGGCCGCCGTCGAAGTCCCCGTAACAGCGCACGTCGGTGAAACCGGCCGCCTCGAAGAGCGCGCGCAGCTCGGCCGCGCTGTAGAGGAATGAGGTGATCGACGCCTCGCGCGCCTCGCCGTCCCGCACCAGCGTCCAGTCGGTGCGCAGCCGGGTCCAGCTGTCCAGGACGGTGTCGCGCTGCAGCACGTACGCGCCGCCGTCGAGCTCGACGACCTGAGGGCGGCCGATCCAGCCCGCGAGGACCTCCTTGCCCATCACGTCGATGAGCAGTCGTCCGCCCGGCACGAGCGAGTCGTGGGCGTTGCGCAGCACGCGCTCGTTGTCCCGCGGGTCGTCGAAGTAGCCGAACGAGGTGAAGAGGTTGAGCACCACGTCGTACGTCTCCGGCTCGACGTGGGTCAGCATGTCGCCCCGCACCAGCCGGACGTCCACCCCGGCCGCCTCGCACGCGGCGTCGGCCCGCTTCAGCATGACCGGGCTGAGGTCGACCCCGGTCACCGCGCAGCCGCCGCGGGCCAGCGGCACGAGGTACAGGGCGGGCCCGCAGCACAGGTCGAGGACCCGGCTCCCGGCCGGGAAGCGGAGCAGCGACGACTCGGCGACGAGGCTCTCGACCTCCGTGCGCCTGCGCTCGGAGAACATGGTCTCGGCGAAGTCCGACCAGAATTCGTCGTCCTCGTACCAGTTCATGCGGCTGCTACCTCGTTCCGGTGCGTGCTGCGCGGGGCTGCGCAGGGGGCTCTGGTGCAGTGGTCGGACGGAGATCCGTTCTGGTTCCCGGCCGGTGGCGGCCGTGTCCGGATGTGACAGGGAATCGTCATTGCGGCCATCGGGCGGGGCGGTGAGGATGGGGGCATGCCCCTCACCCACCGGGTGGTCATCACGGTCTTCCCCGATGTCGACCTCCTCGACGTCACCGGGCCCGCCGAGGTCTTCGCGCTGGCCAACCGCGAGACGGCGGGCCGCGCGGGCTACGAGGTCCGGCTTGCGGGACCCACCGCCGGTGCGGTCCGCACGTCGGCAGGTGTCCGGCTCCTCGCGGACCTCTCCTTCGAGGAGGTCGGCGCGGACGTGGACACCTTGTTGGTACCGGGCGCGGTCGACATGACCGACGAGGGGCCGGTGGCGCGTGTCGATCCCACCGTGGTGGCGTGGGTGAAGGAGACGGCCCCGCACGCCCGGCGCGTGGCGTCGGTGTGCGTGGGCGCGCATGTGCTGGCCGCGGCGGGGCTGCTGGACGGGAAGACGGCGACCACCCACTGGTCGACCGCCGCCCAGCTCGCCGCCGACCATCCGGGGGTCACCGTCGACCCCGACCCGATCTTCGTCCGCACCGACCGGGGGCGGCTGTGGACCGGGGCCGGGATCAGCGCCTGCCTGGATCTCGCGCTGGCCCTGGTCGCCGAGGACCAGGGCGAGCAGACCGCGCTGACCGTGGCCAGGCAGCTGGTTCTCTATCTGAAAAGGCAGGGCGGCCAGAGTCAGTTCTCGGTACCGCCGAGCCGCTCGGCCACCACGCGTCGTGACATCGACGAGCTATGTCTGTGGATCACCGACCACCTCGACGCCGATCTGTCCACGGGAGCCCTGGCCGCCCGGATGTGTCTGAGCGAGCGGCACTTCGCCCGTGTCTTCACGCAGGAGACGGGCGCGAGCCCGGCGTCCTACGTGGAGGCCGCGCGCATCGAGGTCGCCCGTCGTCTCCTGGAGACCACCGATCATCCGCTCGACCGGGTCGCGGCCGCGGCCGGGCTCGGCTCGGTGGAGACCCTGCACCGGGCGTTCCGGCGCAGGCTCGCCACCACACCGGTGGCATACCGCCGCCGCTTCCGCACGCAGGCCGACGCGGGACGGTGAGCCGGTGATCGCGAAGACGTTCCCCGACTCCTTCGAGACCGTCGCCTTCACCGCGCAGGGCCGTGAACCACGGCTACCGGCCGACCACCCCGCCCAGCCCTCAGCCCAGCGTCGTCAAGAAGGTGTCGCACGCCTTCGCGCAACGACGGCACGCCTCCGCGCAGCGGGCCGAGGCGGGGTACGGGTCGCACAAGGAGGCGCACTGGAGGCAGACGGCACGGCACCACTCGACCTGCATCCGGACCCGCTGCTCGTCCTGGTCGCTCTGTTCGGCGAGGACGCGGGAGGTCGCGTCGCAGACGTCCGCGCAGGCGGTGTTGAGGCGGGCCACCCCGCCGGGCTCGGCCGGGCCCGGTCGCCTGGCACACACGTGTACGCACTCGTCGCAGGCCTGCGCGCACGCGAAGCGGTCCTCCAAGTAGCGGACGAGATCCTGCTGGTTCAGTTCCTGGGGCCCTCTCTTCAACGGGGTGGCGGACGCGGTCGTGGTCGTGTCGTACGCGGTTCTCACGGGGCCCTCCCTTCGGATCCCGGACGGGTAGCCGCGGCGGGGCGGGCCAAACCGGTCGCCCGCGCCGTCCTCGTCCACGGCTCCCACCGAGGTAGAACGAGCGGCATGACGACTCACTCCGGAAGCCGTTCCGTGCCGACCTCGGAGATCGGTGACCGTCATCCGCTGTCACTGGTCCTCGTCACCCTCACCGCCGTCAGCGGCCTCGTCGACGCCATCTGCTACCTCGGTCTCGGCCGTGTCTTCACGGCCAACATGACGGGAAACGTCGTCGTCATCGGCTTCGCGCTGGCGGGGGCGCCGGGGTTCTCCGTGACCGGCTCGCTCGTGTCGCTCTCGGCCTTCCTGGTCGGTGCCGTGGCGGCGGGCAGGCTCGCGGGCGCCTTCCGCGACCGGCACCGTGTGCCGTGGGTCCGCACCGCGGTGTGGGTCGAGGCCGCGCTCCTCGGCATCGCCACCGCCCTCGCGTTCGCGTCGGGGGGCGAGCCGCCCTACCCGGTGATCGTCCTGGTGGCCCTCGCGATGGGGATGCGCAACGGCACCGTGGGCAGACTGGCCGTGCCCGCCATGACCACGACGGTCCTCACCGGCACCCTGGCGGCACTGGCCGCCGATTCACGCATCGCGGGAGGCACCGACCGGCGCGCCGTCCGCCGGGTCGTCGCCGTGACGGCGATGACCGCGGGCGCGATCCTGGGCGCCTGGCTCGTCCTCCACCACGGGATCGGCTGGCCCCTGCTGCTGAGCACGCTGACCGTCGCCGCGACAGCCGTCGCCTACCGCGAACACGACTGAAAAGGACCGGGGTACGCAGGTGGGCCCCGCCGCGACGGGGGAGACACGGCGGGGCCCACCCATCGAGTGCCCGCTGAGAAGACCCTCACACCCACGTGTCGTATCGATTTTCGAGCGCGCCGACCAACGCCCCGCGCCGGGCCCCCGTCACCGGGCCGTCGCATCCACCCGTGGCAAGTTCACGCCCACGCACCCCTCCAGGCGTCCCGACCGCACGGCCTCACTCGCACGCACGCACCCCCGTCGGGTCAGAAAGCCCCTGCGAACTCGTACTTGCAAAGCCTTTCTGGCCACGATTCAGACGAATGTGGGTCGCCCTTCCCGCACGCCTCTTGGCTCATTGACGCTGTTGTGCTGCGGGAGTAGGAATCCAGTAACATCCCGGGCCCATCCGGCGGTGGTCAATATTAGGGGGTAGCCCATGGCCATCGATCAGAAACAGCTGCTCCAAGGAATTTACGACGCGATCTTCGACGCACTCACCACCACTCCTTCCGGAATCGGTGGCGGGCAGCCAATTTTGCGGCGGGCACAGACTTACATGTCGCTGCAACTACCCGGAAACCCCGTGGACGCGGCGCAGTTCGCGAACCCGTGGTCCCCGAACAATCCGACCGGTTCCGTCGCGGCAAGCGAGAACTTCGCGACCCTGGTGGACCCCGTCCCCCTCCTGACACCGGCCTACGCGGTCGGCGGCGTCAGCACCGACAACGTCTACGGCGAGATCGTCCGCGCGAACGTGAATCCGCCACCCGCGGACCCCGAGGGGCAGAAGGCGTACGAGAAGGCGTTCAAGCTGCTGTTCGTGGACGGCCAGGACTTCGACCAGGACGGTCTTCCCGTCACGGTGAAAGTCGACTCTCCGCTGTATCGCAACTACAAGAACAAGATGCAGCTGTACACCGCCGCCCTGCTCAGCTACACGACGAACTTCCTCCAGTACGACCTGAGCAAACCGGAGGACCAGCGGAAGTGGGCCATCCTGGCGCCGGTGCTCAGGGCGCCCGTGGACCTCGCCTACCAGGACCTTCAGGCGGCCAGCCCCGGTGTGGTGGAGAGTGCCCTCGCCACCCTCGGGCAGTTCCAGCAGTCGAGTCTCGCGGGAATCTTCTCCCGGGCCCGCCAGACGTATCTGCAGACCAGGCGCGGAAGCCTCGTCGACGCCAACATCTTCTGGCACCTGTGCGAGGCGTTCCCCGGCAACTGGTTCACCGAATCGGGAGCCACGAACTTCTCGGCCTTGACGCTGACGTCCAACAGGCTCCGCATCAACGAGGAGTCGCGATTCTCCCGCTATGGCGCGGGCGGCGGGATCAATCTCGGTCTGTGGCGGGTCGGTGCCGCCGGATCCACGGAAAGGACGCAGTACAGCCTCCACACCGAGACATCGAACATGAACATCTCCTTCCGTTTCGGCCGGATCGAAATACGCCGCCGCTGGCTGGACTCATCACTGACGTCCTTGCGCGGCTGGAGCACGGCAGGCCGTCGCCCGGGCGACTATTCGACCGGCGAGATCAGCGACAAGAACGAGGGAGTCTTCTCCCTGCTGCCGACCGCCTTCATCGTGGCCAGGGACATCAAGATAAGCGCGGACTGGGGAACCACGGACCTGCAGCGTGCCACACAGGCCACGTCGATACGCAGCAGCGTCGGAATAGGTCCCTTCTCCCTTTCGGGCAGTTACCAGAACAGCTCGTCGACCCGTCGATTCGCGTCGTCCTTCGACGGCACGACACTCACGGTCCCCGGCATGCAGATCGTCGCCTGGCTGAGCAGTCTGGTTCCCTACTCGCCGCCGACCGACGGTCCGCCTTCGGCCAGGGCGGAGCAGTTGGCCCTGGCGGCGGCCCGGCAGCCGACGCGCACCAACGTGTACGCCATTCCGTGGCTGGAGCGCACGGGCAGTGGAGACGGCGAAGCCACCTCCGGCCAAGGCGCTTCGCCCGCTTCGGGCACCGAAAGCGTGCGGGAAGACGCGACCGAGGCAGCAGGTGTCATGGCCGCGCCCGCCCCCGACGCTCCCGACAGTCAGTTCATCTCGGCGGAATCATGAGCACCGTCGCCACTCCATAGCGACCCGCTCACACTGACCGCAAGGCCACGGCGGCCTTGCGGTCAGCTCTGCTCGATTCAGGTCGCGTGCTCACCGGACCGCTGCCTGATCGTCTGCACGATCGCGGAGAAGTCGCGGTCGGCCCCTCCCTCCTTGGCGAACTCCTCGTACAGTTCGGCGGCGCGCAGGCCGAGTGCGGCGTCCACGCCCGTCGCGCGCGCCGCCCCGGCGGCCAGGCCGAGGTCCTTCGCCATGAGAGCGGCGGCGAAGCCCGGCCGGTAGTCGCGGTTGGCCGGGCTCGCGGGGACCGGCCCCGGCACCGGGCAGTTGGCAGTGAGCGCCCAGCACTGGCCGGAGGCGGTGGAGGCCACGTCGAAGAGTGCCTGCGAGGTCAGGCCCAGGCTCTCGCCGAGTACGAAGGCCTCGCTGACGGCGACCATCGAGATGCCGAGGATCATGTTGTTGCAGATCTTCGCCGCCTGCCCGGCACCGGCGTCCCCGCAGTGCACGGCGCGCTTTCCCATGGCGGCCAGCAAGGGCTCCGCATCGGTGAACTCCCCCGTGCCGCCGCCCGCCATGAAGGTCAGCGTGGCGGCCTCGGCCCCGACCACCCCGCCGGAGACCGGTGCGTCGAGGGCACGGTGGCCCGTGGCGGCCGCGGCCTCGTGCGCGGCGCGGGCATCCGCGACGTCGATCGTGGAGCAGTCGACGAACAGCGTGCCCGGCGCGGCCGCGGCGAGCAGCCCCTCGTCCTGGTAGAGCGCGAGGACGTGCCGCCCGGCCGGAAGCATGGTGATCACCACGTCGGCGTCCGGCACCGCCTCGACGGCCGAGGCGGCGGGCACGACCCCCCGCTCCGCCGCGGCGGCGAGGGCGTCGGCCGACAGGTCGTGTCCGACGACGCGGTGCCCCGCCGCGACCAGGTTCGCGGCCATCGGCCCGCCCATGTTGCCGAGGCCGATGAAGGCGATGGTCCTCGCCTCCTGCGCCCCCGCGCCCGCGGTCCCGCTCACCACGCCACCTCCTGTGTCACGGCGCCGCCGTCCAGGGCGAGTTCCCCGTCTCCGGGCGGCGCGAAGAAACGTACGACGTCGTCCGCGCCCACCTCGGCGAGCGTGCCGGGGTGCCAGCGCGGCGAGCGGTCCTTGTCGATGACCTGGGCGCGGATGCCCTCCGCCAGGTCGGGCGAGGTGAGGGCAGCGGACGAGACGCGGTAGTCCTGGCCCAACACCGCTTCGAGCGAGCCGAGTTCACGCGCCCGCCGCAGCGCCTCCAGCGTCACTTTGAGGGCCGTGGGCGACCGGCCGAGCAGTGTCTCGGCGGCCTCCTTCGCCGCGCGCGAGCCGTCCGCCTGGAGTCGGTCGACGATCTCCTCGACGGTTCCGGCGGCGTAGCAGTGGTCGATCCACTCCCGCTCGTCCGCGAGTCGGCCGGGCGGCGCGTCCTGGACGTACCGCGCGAGGACCTCTCGTACCGGCACATGGGAGATGTCGGCGAGCAGGCCGGGCAGGGACGACGATGGTACGAAGTGGTCGGCGAGGCCGCACCTGAGCGCGTCGCCCGCCGCCACCTGCGCCCCGGTGAGGGCGAGATGGGCGCCGAGACCGCCGGGCGCGAGGCCAAGCAGGTAGGTGCCGCCGACGTCGGGCACGAACCCGATGCCGGTCTCGGGCATCGCGACCCGGGAGCGTTCGGTGACCACGCGCACGCCCGCATGCGCCGAGATGCCGACACCGCCGCCCATCACGATGCCGTCCATGACGGCGACGAACGGCTTGGGGTAGCGCGCGATGCGGGCGTCGAGGCGGTACTCGTCGCGCCAGAACTCCCGCGTTGCCGCGCCGTCGCCCGCCGTGACGTCCTGGTGGATGGAACGGATGTCGCCGCCCGCGCACAGGCCCCGCTCCCCCGCACCCGTGAGGACGACGGTCTCGATGGCGGGGTCCTGCTCCCAGGCGGTCAGCGCCTCGTCGATGCGGAGCACCATCGCGTGGGTGAGGGCGTTGAGGGCCTTGGGGCGGTTGAGGATCAGATGGCCCGCGCAGCCCTCGACGCGCAGCAGCACGGAGTCGACGGCGCCCTCGGCCGCCGTCATCGGACGGCCTCGGTCAGTCCGCGGGCCACGATCAGGCGCATGATCTCGTTGGTTCCTTCCAGGATCTGGTGGACCCGCAGGTCCCGGACGATCTTCTCGATGCCGTACTCGCTCAAATAGCCGTATCCGCCGTGCAGTTGGAGGGCGCGATCGGCCACGGAGTAGCCGGTGTCGGTGGCGAAGCGCTTGGCCATGGCGCACAGCTGCGGGGCGCGCGGGTCGCCCCGGTCGAGCGCGTCGGCGGCCTGGCGCACCAGCGCGCGGGCGGCGGACAGCTCGGTGGCCATGTCGGCGAGCCGGAACCGCAGCGCCTGGGCGTCCAGAAGGGACGCGCCGAACGCCTCACGGTCGGCGAGGTAGGACACGCTGCGGTGCAGTGCGCTCTGGGCGCCGCCCAGGGAGCAGGCCGCGATGCCGAGCCGTCCGCCGTTGAGGCCGGTCATGGCGATGCGGAACCCCTCGCCCTCGTCCCCGAGGCGGCGGTCGGCCGGTACGCGCACGCCGTCGAGGAGCACTTGGCGGGTGGGCTGGGCGTTCCAGCCCATCTTCCGTTCGTCGGGGCCGAAGGTGAGGCCGGGGTCGTCCCGTTCGACGACGAACGCGGAGATGCCGCCGGGCCCCTCCTCGCCGGTGCGCGCCATGACGACGTACACGTTCGAGGTGCCCGCTCCGGAGATGAACTGCTTGACGCCGGTCAGGACGTACGCGTCACCGTCGCGCTCGGCGCGGGTCGTCAGGGCCGCGGCGTCCGATCCTGCACCCGGCTCGGTGAGGCAGTAGCTGCCCAGGGACGCGGCGGTGCACAGCTCCGGCAGCCAGCGGGCGCGCTGGTTCTCGTCGCCGTACCGGTCGATCATCCAGGCGACCATGTTGTGGATGGAGAGGTATCCGGCGATGGAGGGGCAGCCGGTGGCGAGGGCCTCGAAGACGAGGGTTCCGTCGGTGCGACTGAGGCCCGAACCGCCGTGCTCCTCGCGTACGTAGACACCGCCGAGGCCCAGTTCGGCGGCCTTGCGGAGCACGTCCACGGGGAAGTGCTTGTCGCGGTCCCAGGCGACGGCGTGCGGTGAGAGGTGTTCCTCGGCGAAGTCGAGCGTCACCTCGGCCAGTGCGAGCTGGTCCTTGGTGAGGGCCGTGGCCATCGTGGTCATCGCCGTCATCCCATCGTCGGGATGGTGAAGTTCGCGCCTTCCCTGGCTCCGGAGGGCCAGCGCGAGGTGACGGTCTTGGTGCGGGTGTAGAAGCGGACGGCGTCGGGGCCGTGCTGGTTCAGGTCGCCGAAGCCGGACCGCTTCCAGCCGCCGAAGGTGTGGTACGCCACCGGGACGGGGATCGGCACGTTGACGCCGACCATGCCGGCGCCGACGCGGCGCGTGAAGTCGCGGGCGGTGTCGCCGTCCCTGGTGAAGATCGCGACGCCGTTGCCGTAGGGGTGTTCGCTGGGCAGGCGCAGGGCCGCCTCGTAGTCCGCGGCGCGGGCCACGCACAGCACCGGGCCGAAGATCTCCTCGCGGTAGATCCGCATGCGCGGCGAGACGCGGTCGAAGAGGGTGGCTCCGGCGAAGAAGCCGTTCTCGTGTCCGGGCAGGGTGAAGTCGCGTCCGTCCACGACGAGTTCGGCGCCTTCGTTGACGCCGATGTCCACGTAGCGGCGGACCCGGTCGAGGGCGTCCCGGCTCACCAGCGGCCCGAAGTCGGCCTCCGGATCGTCGGACCGCCCGATGCGCAGCTCGGCGACGCGTTCCTTGAGCCGGGTGACGAGCGCGTCGGCGGTCTCCTCGCCGACGGGGACGGCGACCGCGATGGCCATGCAGCGCTCCCCCGCCGAGCCGTACCCGGCGCCGATGAGGGCGTCCACGGCCTGGTCGAGGTCGGCGTCCGGCATCACGATCATGTGGTTCTTGGCGCCGCCGAAGCACTGGGCGCGCTTGCCGTGCGCGGCGGCGGTGGCGTAGATGTGCGCGGCGATCTGGGTGGACCCGACGAAGCCGAGCGCCTGGACGCGCGGGTCCTCCAGGAGGGTGTCCACCGCTTCCTTGCCGCCGTTGACGACGTTCAGGACACCGGGCGGCAGGCCCGCCTCCAGGAACAGCTCGGCGAGCCGGAGCGGCACGGAGGGCGCGCGTTCGGACGGCTTGAGGATGAAGGAGTTGCCGCAGGCCAGCGCGGGAGCCGCCTTCCACAGCGGGATCATCGCGGGGAAGTTGAACGGGGTGATGCCCGCGGTGACGCCGAGCGGCACCCGCAGGGAGTGCACGTCGATGCCGGTGCCTGCGTTGTCGGTGAACTCCCCCTTCTGCAGGTGCGGGATGCCCGCGGCGAACTCCACTACCTCAAGGCCGCGTTGCAGGTCACCGTGGGCGTCGGCGACGGTCTTCCCGTGCTCGCCGGAGAGCGTCCGCGCCAGCGACTCCCGCTCCCCTTCGACGAGTTGCAGGAAGCGCAGCATCACGCGAGCGCGCCGCTGCGGATTCCACTCGCCCCATTCACGCTGGGCGGACTCGGCGTCGGCGATCGCCGCGGCCGTCTCCGCCCGCCCGGCCAGCGGCACCTGCGCTTGTACGGAGCCGGAGTTGGGGTCGTACACGTCGGCGAAGAGCCCCGACGTCCCGGGGACGTGCTTGCCGCCGATGAAATGTGTCAGTTCACGGACCATGAGAGCCTGCTCTCGTCAGGTGAGTCCGGGGATGGCACGGCAGGCCGACGGCGCCACCGGGTGAGGTGGGCGGGCGGTTCTGTCGTGGGACGCGAAGGCCTAAGAGCCGTCGTGGAGTCGAGCGCCGACCGGGGCCGTCGCTCGCTTCGCCGGTTCACCTGGGTCGTGGGTACGGACCGGTGCCATGCGTGTCTGCTCCATCCTCGTGGACAACACGGAACACCCCACGGCCGGTATCCTGACTCCCGGATCAGCGCGCGTTCTCCCGCCTTCCCGACGGAACTTCTCCGTCAGTGGCGTATCGCTCGGCGAGAACGCACTCCCCGGTCACAGTGGCGGGACCGCGCCGGATTCACACCGGCTTCCCTGCACCGCGGGCTCTGGTCACGAAGATATAGTTGGACGTCCTAGTAAGTCCACCCCCACCTTTCGGCGACGGCGGCGGTTTCGTCGCGCGGGCGGCCTACGCGGCGGTCACTGACCGTCCTTCAGCTTGATGATCTTCCCGTTCTCGTCGAGCGTGTGATCGCTCCAGTACGTGTCCCACTTGTCCCCGACGTGCTCGGGGACCTTCCCCTCCGGGTAGCGGGCGTAGCCCTTCGGCGGCTCTTCCCCGTCGGGCTGGCACGCGGACCCACTGCTGCCCACCTGCAGAACGGGATACTCGCCGCCGCCGCAGATCGCGTCCTCCATGGAACAGCCGGTCAGCGCCGCGGCCGCCGCCGCGCCCGCCAGCGCGAGCCCCACGAGGGACCGCGCCGACCGCCTACCGGAGACACGGGACGCCGGGCGAACTCGGATGCTGCTGCGCACAGTCCTCTTCCTCTCATCGACCTGTGCGTCCAGCTTGCGCGAGCGGTGGGGTGCGGATCATGAGTACGAGTACTCAGACGGCCTGTGCGCCCTACTTGATCACGCCCGTTGGACACCCCGATGACGTAGTGGTCGATGAGCTGGTCACCGAGGTCTGGGCGCGCGGCCGCGCCTCACTGACGCGGGTCGGTTCGTTGCCCTCGGGGAGTTCCTCGTCGCTCGGATGACGGTCCGTAGAGTGCGGCGATCCCGGCGGCGCGGTCGTGCAGGGAGGTACGCAGCCACTGCGGGGCCAGGACTTCCGCGAGCGTGGAGAGCTGCCAGAGGGCCCAGGTGGCGTGCCGGGCATCCTGGAAGACCACGCTCAGCCGCAACCGGCCGTCCGCTTCGGCCCCTTCGGCTTCTTCATCTCCTTCGTCGAAGACCGCCAGCGCGGTGCCCACCAGGTCCTTCCGTCCCGCCGGGTCCACCCGTACCCGCACGGTGACTTGGTCGTCGCCACCGTTCCGGAACCGTGTGTTGCGCTCCTGCCAGGCCCGGTCCAGGTCGACCGTGGCCGGTCGCTGCGCGGGTTCGCCGAGCGCCTCGGCGCCCAGCACCCGGGACAGCCGGTAGGTGCGGTCGGCACCGGCGCGCGTGGCCAGCAAGTAGCCCTGGTTGCGGACGGTGACCAGGCCGATCGGGTCCACCGTGCGCCATTCCGGGGGCCGCCCCGGAGGCGCGTAGTGGATGCGCAGCTTCTGTCCGGCGAAGACCGCGCGCCGGACCTCCGCCACGGTCGCGTCGGGCACCTCCTCGGCGTCCACGCGACGCGCGAGGAGGTCCAACTCCGGGTCGATGAGCAGTCGCTGGGCCGCGCCTGCCGCAGTGCCGCGGAGGTCTTCGGGCAGCGCGTCGAACACCTTGAGCATGGCCGAGGCGAGCGCCGAGCCGAGGCCGAACAGCTGCGCGCCGCGCCGTGATCCGGCGACCAGCAGGGCGAGCGCCTCGTCGTGGTTCAGTCCGGTCAGCGCCGTCTGGAAATCGGGCAGCAACGAGAAACCGCCGTGTCGGCCGCGTTCCGCGTAGACCGGCACGCCCGCCGCGGACAGCGCCTCGATGTCGCGAAGCACCGTGCGGGTGGACACCTCCAGCTCGCGGGCCAGCGTGTCCGCCGTCATCCGACCGCGCTGGCGCAGAAGCAGCACCAAGGAAACCAACCGGTCGGCGCGCATGCGAAAACACTAGCGAAATACATGACTGGAGATGTCATGTATTGCTGGAAGGCTCCTTCACACGACGTCAGCGCGCGGCGATTGCCGGGCCGATGGACGTACGTACCGTCAGCGAACCCACTGAACCGAACGGAGCCAAAGCGGCGATGGAACGAATGGCAGTCAACCCGGTGTCCTGGTCGACGGAGCTGGGCTTCAACCAGGGTGAGGTCGTGTCCGGGCACACGCGCACCTTGTACATCTCGGGGCAGACCGCGATGAGCAGCGAAGGCAAGCCCGAGCACGACGGTGACATGGCGGCGCAGCTGGCGCTGAGCATCGACAACGTCAAGGCCGTGCTCGCCGAGGCCGACATGTCCCTCTCGGATCTCGTCCGGCTCAACGTCTACACGACCGACGTCGACCTGCTCTTCCAGCACTTCGGCGTGCTGGCCGGGCAGTTGGGCGCCGCAGGGGTCGCGCCGACCACCACGATGCTCGGGGTGACGCGGCTGGCGATACCCGGCCAGCTGGTCGAGCTGGAGGGCACGGCCGTCGCGTGAGGCGGCCTCCTCAGGAGAGCGTGCCGACCACGTCGCGCACCTGACCGGCGACGGATTCCGGCAGCGGCGCGTAGTTGAGCCTGGACAGGTCCTTCTGCCCCACCTTGCTCGCGGTGTAGGTCAGGAACGACTTGAGCCCGGGCAGGGTCGCCTTCTGGTTCCCCTTGTCGCAGACGATCTCGTAGGTGACCTGGACGATCGGATACGCGCCCGGGGTCGATGCGTCGTAACGGAACTTCAGCTTCATGTCGCTGCCCTGGCCCGCGACCCGGGCGGCGGCGATGCCTGCCGACGCCGTGGCGGGAGTCGGTGCGACCGGGGCGGGCGCGCCCGTGTCGATGCTCACGGTCTTGATCTGGCGGGCCCGCGCGAAGGACAGCTCGAAGTACCCGATCGCCCCGACTCCGGAGGTCACTTCCGAGGCGACGCCGCTGGACCCGCTCGCGGACGCGCCGCCCGTCCCCTGCCAGGCCTTGGCCAGCGGGTGGGTCCAGACCTCGGGGGCCGCGCCCGCCAGATAGGCCTGGAAGTTCTGTGTGGTGCCGGAGTCGTCCGACCTGTGCACGGGGCGGACGGGCATGGACGGCAGGTCGGCGCCGGGGTTGAGCCGCCGGATCTCCGGGTCGTCCCAATCAGTGATCTTCCGGTCGAAGATCTTGGCGAGGGTCTCGGCGTCCAGCGTCAGGTCCTCGACGCCCGGCACGTCGTAGCCGATCGCGATGGGGCCGCCGACCATGGGCAGGTCTATGGCCCGCCCGCCCCGGCAGACGTCCTTCGAGTGCTCGACCTCATCGGGCTTGAGCGCGCTGTCGGAACCGCCGAACGCGGTCGCACCCCGCAGGAACTGCGCGCCGCCCGCCCCGGACCCGATCGGGTTGTACGCGATCCGCACCCCCGGGCAGGCACTCTGGTAGTGCTTGATCCAGTACTGCATCGCGTTCTGCTGCGCGCTGGACCCGGTCCCCTGGACCTTGCCCGCGTCGGCACAGTCGATCCCGGCGACGGAAGCGGCATCGACGGACGACCGCGCGTCCCCGCCCCCGTCGTCACCTATCCCCGCGACACCGCACCCAGTCAGTGCCAGCGACAGCAGAGCCGTGAGGGAGACGACGACCGCGCCGCGTGCTCCCCCTGATTGGTGGTGCGTACGTCCTGGACGTGGGTGTTGCAACGTTGTCCCCTCGGGGTACCGCGAAGTGGAACTCGACCGGACCTCAGATGCTGGCCCATCCACGACGTCGGCGGGTAACACCGGGGCGAACATCGGACGACTTCCTGCTGTACGGCGGTGGGGCGGAGGCAGGGTTTCACTGTTGCGGCGTCGGCGCCGCTGCAGCCAGGGCGGCCGCCAGCTCCAGCAGCTCAGTGGCCTGCTCCGGACAGTGCTGGGCCATCCTGCGGAGACGAACCGCACCGGCGCCGCGCTGTACTTCGGAACCCTGCTCTGCGGCTTCCGCGATGAGATCGGCGGGAGTCGGGGCATCCGCGTCGGCACTAGCCGCACTCGCCGCGGAGAACACCGCACGTACGGCGAACAGATATGGAGTGACGAACGGTGTCTCTGTCAGGACCGGGGCGACGAGGATCAGGGGGACGAGCGCCTCCGGCCGCCCCTCCCCCACGAACGCCATGGCGGTGTCGACCGCCGTCGTGGGGTCGGTGATCGCGTCGTAGACGTCGGTGGCGGGAAGTCGGCCGACGAGTTGGAGGATGCCCAGGTGTTGGAGGGCGGCCGGGTCGTCCCTCCGGGCGGCGAGTACTTCGCGGATCAGGGGATCCGCGGTCAGTTGCTGGTGACGCTCCAGGAAGTCCAGGTCTTCCGGCCACGTGGGGGTGGCGAGCCACTGCTCGACCAGATCGACTCGGGAGTTGCTCTCGCCGAGTGCGTCCAGCACCTCCGCAAGTCCGTGCTCGCGGGCTGCGTACAGAAACTCCGCGAGCGCTTCGAGCCTTTCGTCTTCCGGGTACAGCGTGCGGGCGGCGGCCAGAGCGGCCTGCCCTTCCGGCGCTGAGAGAAGCGGATGTGCCTCGCGGAGGAAGGTTTCCCGGTCGGACCAACTCCGCAGGGAAAACCACTGGTCGAAGCGGTCGCGGAGCTCGGAGGAGAGCGGGGTGTTCGCCCATGCGGGGAAGTCGGGGAGAGCTGAATCCAGGTGGGGGCGCGCCGGTTCGCTCCGGCCCAGCTCCTCGACAACGCCTCGGACGGCGCGACGGGAACGTCCGGCCCAGGCGGGATCGGAGGTCGTATCAGCGCACTGAGCGGCAGCGAGCAGGACCGACACCGCTCCTGCGTGATCGTCGTGCTGGTGGAGCCACCATGCGCGCGAGGCGAGGAGTTCGGCTTGCGGTCCGGAGGGAAACTCCGAGATCACTTGATCGGAGGTGTGCCGTGCTTCGCCGAGGCTCTGACGCTCGTGCCCCTGGTGAAAGAGATCGTTCAGGGACACGGCGAGGTCGGCGAGGAAGGCTGCCGGATTGCTCCGGGCGAGACCACGACGGATCTCGACCGACTCGGTGATGGAGGCGTGGGCAGCCTCATGATCGGTCGCCTCGTGCTGCAGGACGGAGAGATTGGCGAGGGCCTTGGCAAGGTCGGGGAGGAAGGCTCCCGGGCTGCTCCGGGCGAGGGTTCGGTACAGGCTGACGGCCTCGCTGATGGCCGCGAGGGCGCCCGCAGGGTCTCCGGTGGCGCTCAGTCGACCCGACAGGTTGTTGAGGGTTCCGGGAAGGTCAGGGAGGAAGGCTGCCGGGTTGGTCCGGGCGAGACCACGACGGATCTGTAACGCCTCGTTGATGGAGACAAGGGCGGCCTCGTGGTCGCCGATCGTGCTCAGCCGGTTGGAGCGGTTGCTGAGAGCCGAGGCCAGGTCCGGGAGAACCCCGGCGGGGTTGGCCTCGGCGAGGGTGCGATACAGGTCGACGGCTTCGGTGATCGACGCAAGCGCCGCCTCTCCTTCGCCGACCTCGCCCTGTTGGACCGAGAGGTTGTTGAGCGAACCGGCCAGACCGTCGAGAAACGCGGCGGGGTTGGCCTCGGCGAGGGCGCGGCGGATCGCCACCGCCTCGCTGATCGAAGCCAGCGCCGCGTCGGGGAGCCCGGCCTCCCCCTGCTCGACCGAGAGGTTGTTGAGGGACGTGGCGAGGTCGGGAAGGAAGGCGCCCGGGTCGGTCCGGGCGAGGGAGCGGAAGGCGTCCGCTGCCTCGGTGGCCGCGGCAAGCGCGGCCTCACGGTCTCCGACCGCGCTCAGCCGCCCCGAGAGGTTGCTGAGGGACCCGGCCAGATCGGGGAGGAAGGCGGCTCGATTTGTCGCCACAAGAGCACGACGGATCTCTACCGCCTCCATCGCAGAGGTGAGGGCAGCCTCGCGGACACCCATTTCGCCCTGCCGGTTGGAGAGATTGTTGAGCACCATGGCGACGTCGGGCAGAAACGCAGCGGGGTTGGCCCGGGCGAGGGCCCGATAGAAGTCGACCGCCTCGGTGATCGCAGCAAGCGCCCCTTCGCGGTCCCCGGTATCACTCAACCAGTTGGAGAGATTGCTGAGGGAGCCTGCGAGGTCGGGAAGAAAGGCACCCGGATTGGCCCGGGCGAGAGATCGTCGGATCTCCACCGCCTCGGTGACCGAGGCAAGAGCAGCCTCGCTGTCGCCCATGTCGCCCTGCTGGTTGGAGAGGTTGTTGAGCACCATGGCGAGGTCGGGCAGAAAGGCAGCAGGGTTGGCCCGGGCGAGACCACGACGGATCTCGACCGCCTCGGTGATCGCAGCAAGCGCCCCCACGCGGTCCCCGCTTTCGCTCAACCGATTGGAGTGATTGTTGAGGGCCGTGGCAAGCCCGGCGCAGAAGACGATGGGATCGGCCCGGGCAAGGTCGCGAAAGAAATCGACGGCCTCAGTACTCGCTGCAAGGGCCTCGCCACGCCGGCCGGTCTCGCTCTGCTGGACCGAGAGGTTGCTCAGGGATCCGGCGAGATCAGGGAGGAAGGCGGCTCGATTTGTGCCCACGAGGGCACGGCGGATCTCGACCGCCTCGGTGATGGACGCAAGGGCCGCCGCACGGTCTCCGACATCTCTCTGCTGATTGCACAAGTTGTTCAGAGAGGAAGCCAGGTTGGGGAGAAAAACTGCCGGGTCGGCTTCGGCGAGGGTGCGATAGAGGGTGACAGCTTCGGTGATCGAAGCGAGCGCCGCCGCACGGTCTCCGGCATCGCCCTGCTGGTTGGAAAGGTTGTTGAGGGACCCTGCGAGGTCGGGGAGATGGGCGGCGCGGTCCCCTTCAACAAGAGCACGGCGGATCTCGACCGCCTCGGTGATGGACGCGAGGGCGGCGGCGCGGTCCCCAGTCTCGGAAAGCCGATTGGACAGGTTGTTCAGACAGGTGGCGAGGCTGGGAAGGAACGCGCTGGAATTGGTCTCAACGAGGGTCCGGTAGAGCTCGACGGCCTCCGTGACCGAAGCGAACGCCGCCGCATGGTCTCCGGTGTCACTCAACCGGTTGGACTGGTTGTTGAGGGACATGGCGAGGTTGGGAAGAAACGCGGCAGGGTCGGCTTCAGCGAGCACGCGGTGGAGAGCGACGGCTCCGGAAATGGCACGGAGAGCGTCCTCGCGTTCCCCCACCTCACTCAGCCGGACCGACAGGTTGTTCAGCCACGACGCCCGCGCCGCCCGTGCTTCCTCGGACGTGGCGTCGACGTCGTCGGGTTCGGAGCGCCTGGTGGCGATCAATGCGAGGTTGCGCAAGGTGCTGTGTCCGGCAGGGACCGTGGCGGCGAGTCGGGCCAGGGGCAGCGGCGAATCGTCGGTAGCGGCGAGTCGCTCAAGGGCTTCGAGGAAGATGCCTCCCTGAGACGCCGCCACCGTCAGCGCGGTCCGCCACAGGTCGGGAGCCGCGGCCAGCGCGGCCTGTGCGACGTCGCCCGCCGGGGATTCCTCACCCGCCGAAGCGGCGAACCGCGAGATGCTCACGCAGGCGTTGAGCCGCTCGTCCCGGTCCGCCTCCTTCAGGCACCCTGCGAGCAGTACCCGATCGGTCCCGAACACTCCGGCCGCAAGATGCGCACCGAGTGGGTCCGGCCGCACCGCCAGCGTGCCGTCCTCGGGTGCGGCGGGCAGCAGGTCGGTGAGCAGGGCCGCCATCTCGTCGCGGCGCCCGGCGTCGTCCGCCAGTTCGTTGATGGCCTTCAGGGTGTGGTCGAGCCGGGCCTCCCGGGGTGCCAGGAGGCTGAGGCAGGCGCCTGCCTCGCGCAGTACCTCCCTCGTCCTCCTCGAAGGCTTGCCGATCTGGGTTCTGTACGCCCGTACCCAGTAGCCCAGTTCGTGGTCGAGGACCTTCTCGTACAGCTCGTCCTCCGAACCCGGCACTCCCTCGGTGCCGTCCGCGCGGGCGGCGAGCCAGGCGAGCATGACCAGGTCCAGGGTGGTCCACCGGCCGGAGGCCGGGTCGGGAGGCGGGCTGCTGCCCATGGCCGTGGCCTCCGACCCGCCGAAGGAGCGCAACGCCGCCCGGTAGACGCCCGTGTGGCGTGGGTGGCGGGCCGCCAGAGGGCTGTCGTGCAGGTCATAGGGGTGGCCGTCCTCCTTGAGGGCCACCGCGATCTCCTCGTCCCACCAGCTGCTGATCGTCCGCGCGGTCAGTAGGAGGCAGGTGGGCGCCTCGCGGTGGCGCAGGGTGCGCAGCACGTTGATGACGTCCGCGGACTTGCGGTCCTCGGCGTAGTCGACGACGACCAGCAGCGGGGAGGCGACGTCGCCGAGCCAGGCCCGGTCCCGGGGGTCGGGTTCGCGGACGAGGAAACCCGCGTACCAGCCGGTGGTGGAGAGGCGGTGGGCGAGCTCCGCGGCCAGGCGGGTCTTCCCCGCGCCGCCGACGCCGTGCAGCAGCACGATCCTCGTACGCGGCCCCCGGGCGTCCGGCGCCTGGAACCAGCCCTGGAGGAAGTCGAGTTCATCCCGGGGGTGGAAACGGATGGCGTCGTGGCGGGCCCACAGGGACGGGAGCGGCCTGTTGCTTCCTGTGACTACCCCCAAGGGTTCCCCCGCCAGCTCCCCCATAGGTTCCGGCACCGGCAGGTAGGGCGCCGCCAGAACATCGGTACTCGGCCGGTAGGGCAGAGGATGCGGCTCGCAGTGCTCGTACCCCAGACCGACGTCGACCGTCACGCTCCAGCGGTCCTCGGAGGCTTCCCGCAGGAGCGCGGCGCCATGGGCCACGGACCGGTCCCAGGGCTGCTGTTCCCGGCGTCGGGGGTCCGTCGTGTCGACGCGGGAGGAGACGCCTGTGACGTCGATGGCGAGGAACGCGCCGGGAGAGTCCTCGGTCTCGGCGAGCTGGTCGATGAAGTCCGGTGGGAGGGTCTGCCAGTCGGGGTCCTGCTCGTCCCAGCGGTAGTCGCGGTGGGCGCGATTGGACCAGTTGCCGTCGAGCCAGACGGCGACCAGCGCATGGGCCGGGTCACCCGCCCCCGCACCTGCCAGGACGATGATCAGGGGGTGCAGTCCGGCGTCCAGACAGGCTCCGGCGAAGGTGACCGCGAGGTCGAGGCACGTGCCGTGGCGTGGTCGGCCGAGCACCTGGTCCGGCGGCCGGATGGTCTGGCGGCCGGGGTCGCTGGTGGTCGGTTCGTCCGCGTACTGGATGTGGAGGTCGGCGAAGGCCTCGTACAGAGCGCGTGCGCGGGCGGCTCGTGGCCCCTCGCCCGGCGCGGGCATCCTGGTACCGAGGAGGTCGCCCGGCGCCCCGCGCGCGCTGTCGCCCCGGTGCCCGCGCTGGACGTACTCGATCAGGGCCCTGGGATCGCCGCCCGCCCACCGGCGCCACGCCGTGCTCACCCCTCCGCTCCCAAGTGCTCGGTGTCGACCACGCCCAGGACGTCCCCGGCGCGAAGGCGGTCCACTGCCGGTACGCCGGTCGCCGCGATCTCCACCGTGTAGGTCCCGCTGCCCGGCGGCAGGAGTTCCGTCTGCCACCGGTCGTCACCGGACCTGACGCACGGCAGCCAGGACGCCCCCGCCCTGTCCCCGCCGTCGCCCGCACTCCCCTGGCCGTCCCGCGCGCGAAGCCGGACCCGTACCTGCGTCCGCTCGTCCGCCCGCACACCGTGCAGGGTCACGCCGACCGGCACCGGGGTGCCGACGGGAGCCGTTTCCTCCAAGTCGAGTCCGAGCCACGGGTGTTCGGGGGCGTCACCTCGTACCGCCGCGAGCGATTCACCGGCGTACTCGCCCAGTACGTCGACGACCGCGGACGAGGAGGCGAGCGCCATGTGGCGCTCCGCGACGGCCCTGCGGGCCCGCATGTCCTGCTGCTCGATGGGGATGGCGGAGATCGCCGGGACCGTGCCGTCGCCGAGCCAGTCGCGGTTGGGCAGCCAGTCCGGTGCCCCCTTCGCCACCGAGAGCCCGGAGGGCAGGAGCATGGCCTGCTGCAGCGTGGCGTGCCCCCGGCCGAACAGCGCGGTCACCTCCGGCGATTCGGGCCTGCCGGGCAGCTCGTTCCAGGCCGCTTCGATGTCCTGATGCACCGCGAAGGCCGCCTTCGCCCGCGGCGCGAACGCCGCGAAGACAGGGCCGCCCTCCGCCAGCTCATGGGGCCTGAGCGGTGCCGCACCGTTCGGCCGCCCCACCGCCGGGTAGCGCGGCAGGAGTTCGTACGCGGAGGGCCACTGACGCAGCACTTCGGAGAGTCCTGCCAGCCGCTTGGGCCCCACCTTCACCCCGTTCGTCAGGACCCCCAGCGCCTTGGGGGCGCCGCGGTGCGGGGTGCCGAGGGTGATCAGTGCCGCGCAGTCCGCGGCGCCGCCCAGGGGTCCCAGCCAGTAGCGGGCCACCAGGCCGCCCATGGAGTGCGCGACCACGATCACGCGCCTGCGGCGCGCTCCCGCGTGCTCACCGCTCAGCCGCGCCGACACGTCGGCGGCGAGCCGCTCGGCCGCGTGCTGGATGCTGTGCCGGAAGTCGTACGGGAAGAGGACCACGTCGGCGCGGTCGTCCGGGTCGCGCCCCGGCCGGGACACGTCGACCTGTACGTGGTCGAAGCGGTTGCGGATCCTGCGCACCAGGTCGTCGTAGCCGGGGACGACGAAGGGGCCGATCAGTGTGATGTCCGGCATCAGGCCGACGGGAACCAGGTCCGGGTGCGCGTCCAGGCCGAGCCGGTGCGGCCGGGTGGCCGCCGCGACGAAGCGTCGGCGGTGCTCGTCCCACCGCTTGGCCGCGTCGGGCGTCTGCAGCACGCTGCCCCCGATGCCGGGCACCACGACGACCAGATGCTTGAGTCGCGCCATAGCGCCTCCCCCGTTCCCACTGGTCGCCTTCAGGTGTGGAGGCACTCCCAGGGCAGCAACGGTAGGCCCGTCCTCGCGGCTACGCTAGGTAATCGGGCGACAAGTGCCTTCGATCTCAACGGACTTCGGGACTCTGCGGCCCGGTGCGGGTTGGGGGCGCCACCGGGTATTGTCGCCATCGCCCCGCACCTGCCAGGAGTTGAGATGCCCGGTCGCACTGGCACGCGCTGACGTTCAGGTCGTTCGACCCGTCATCGCGTGCTGCCCGCACCACAGGTAGTCGACGTAACCGCACGTGACCGCACGTGCCGACCACGCGCCTGCCCCCGTGCCGCGGCACAGCGAGCCCTCTCTCGCTTCTCGGCTCTCTCCAGGGGTTGTTGTGCCGTCCCTTTCGCCTGCCTCCGGCAGCGTGCTCCGCGACCGTGACTTCCGTCTGCTCTGGGTCGGCCAGGCCGCATCCCAGTTCGGGGCGCAGGCCGGTCTGGTCGTCCTGCCGCTCATCGCCGTCGTCACTCTCGACGCCTCCACCGGCCGCCTCGGTGCGCTGCGTGCGGTGGAGCAGGCGCCGATTCTGTTGTTCTCGCTGTTCGTCGGCGCGTGGGTGGACCGTCGGCGGGCCCGGGATGTGATGGTGCTGTCCGATCTCGGGCGGGTGCTTGCGCTGGCGGCCGTCGCCCTCGCGCATCCGCTGGGCGTCCTTGGGCTGCCCGCGCTGTTCGTCGTGGCGTTCGTCTTCGGTGTTCTCGGGGTGTTCTTCGACGTGGCCTACCAGGCGTGCCTGGTACGTCTGGTGACGCGCGACCAGTTGGCGCGGGGCAACAGCGCGCTGGAAGGCAGCAGGTCCGCCGCGCAGATCGGCGGGCCCGCGCTCGGCGGCGCGCTGGTGTCGTTCCTCTCGGCGCCGGTCGCCGCTCTGGCGAGTGCGTTCTTCTTCGCGGTGTCCGCGGTGTCGATCCGGCGTGTCCGGCGGCATGAGGCGCCGCCGATCGTGTCGAGCGCCGCATCGCGGAAGCGGCCCGTGGGGCTCTGGTGGCAGATAGTCGAAGGGCTGCGGCTTGTCGCCAGGCACCCCGCGTTGCGGGCCGTGGGGCTCGCCTCCGCCGCGTTCCAGTTCTGCTTCGCGGCCCTGATGACCTTGTACCTGCTCTACCTTCCCCGCGGTCTGCAGCTGTCGGGCGCCGCGGTCGGGCTGGCGCTCGCCGCCACCGGCCCGGGCGCGGTCGTGGGGTCACTGCTCGCCGCCCGGCTTCCCGGGCGGTTCGGTTACGGCCGGGTGCTGGTGGCTTCCGCGCTGCTCGGCGACGGCGTACTGCTCTGCGTACCCGCGCTGCACGGCTCCGGCATCGTGACGGTGTGTCTGCTGATGGGCATCAACCTGGTCTTCGGTGTTTTCAGCCAATTGGTCAACGTGACGGTCATGGCCGTGCGGCAGGCCGTCACGCCCGTCGGGCTGCAGGGGCGCGTCGTCGCGACGATCAACTTCGTCGGCATGGGTCTGACCCCGCTCGGTTCGCTGCTCGGCGGCTTCCTGGCCGATGAGTTGGGGCTGCGCGCGGGGCTGTTGGCGGCCGCCGTGAGCATGACGCTGTCGCCGGTGTGCATGGCGCTGTCCCCGCTGGCGCGCCTCGGGCGGACCTTGCCGGGCTGACATGGGTCTTTACCGGCCACCCGGCCGCCACGGGACGTACCGCACGCCACACTTGTCACCTCGTTCACATCAGCTCATGCACGTCAGTCAGTCATTCACGTCACCCCGCTTACCTCACCCCGATCACCACACCCCGCTCACGCCACGAAAGGATCCGACCCCACATGGCCGACCCCAGCCATCTGCCGGACCGACGCAGAGTGCTCGCCTACCTCCTCGCCGCCCCGACCCTCGCCGTGGGCGTGCGCCTGGGGGCCGACGGGCTCGCCGGACAGCCCGCCGAGGCCGTCGGGGCCGCCGGAGCCACGAGCGCCACCGGCGCCGCGGGCGTCACGGAGGCGGTCATACCGTCGCTTCCGCAGCCCGAGAACCTCTTCGACCTCGGCGATCTGCAGAACCTGGTGGCCGCCCCGACCGCCGGAATGATCACGATCCAGGTGCACACGGACGGCACCGCCTCGTTCGCGGTGCCCCGCGCCGAGGTCGGCCAGGGCATGACCACCGCCATCGCGATGATGATCGCCGAGGAGATGGACCTGCCCCTGGAGAAGGTGCGGGTCGCCCTCGCCGACGCGCGGCCCGAGCTGCTGATGAACCAGTTCACCGGCGGCTCCAACTCGATGCGCAGCATGTATCTGCCGGTCCGCACCGCGGCGGCCGTCGCCCGGCACCGGCTCGTCGCCACCGCGGCCGCCCAATGGGGAGTCGCGGCCTCCGAACTCACCACGGAGGACGGGGTGATCAGGCACGGGTCGACGCGCAGCGCCACGTACGGCTCCCTCGCCGAGAAGGCCGCGAGCGCCAAGGTCCGTACGGCGTCCGCGCCCCTCAAGTCCCAGGACGACTTCACGGTCCTCGGCACGCCGCGCAACCGCATCGACGCGCTGGAGATCGTCACCGGACGCAAGAAGTTCGGCATGGACCACGACGTGCCCGACGCCAAGCCGACCATGGTGCGCAGGCCGCCGACCATCAACGGCACGGTGCAGGCCGTGCACAACGCCGACGCGGTCCTGCGCATGCCCGGAATCACCGACGTCGCCACGGTCAAGCACGGTGTGGCCGTGCGCGGCGCGACGTTCGGACAGTGCATCGACGCGCTGCGGGCCCTGGAAGTGACCTGGGGGCGGGGCACCGTGGACGGGGAGTCGGACGACACCGTCCTGCGCAAGATCAAGGCGGCCGCGCTGCCGATGATCGTGCCGCCCCTGCTCACCAAGAAGATCGACGCCGAGTTCACCTTCGCGTTCGCCAGCAACAGCCCGCTGGAGCCGGACAACGCGATCGCCGACGTCCGCGCCGACCGCGCCGAGATCTGGGCGAGCCTCAAGGTGCCGATCGTGGCGCAGCAGGACATCGCGGCCCGCCTGGGACTGCCGCAGAAGGCGGTCACCGTGCACGTGGTGGAGGGCGGCGGGTCCTTCGGTCGGCACCTCTTCCACGACGTGGCCGCCGAGGCCGCGGAGATCTCCCAGAAGATGGGCAAGCCGGTCAAGCTGTCCTGGTCCCGCACGGACAACTTCCGGCAGGGCCGCACGCATCCGATGTGCGTCTCCCGTGTGCGGGCGACGTACGCCCTCGGCAGCGTGCTCAGCTACGAGCAGCGGCACACCGGTTCGCAGACCGACTTCGGGCACGGCCTCGGCGAGATGATCACGTCGGCGGCGGCGAAGCTGCCCGTCGCGGGCAATCTGACGTTCGCCGAGACGATCTTCCAGCTGACGCAGTCCACGCCGTACCACTTCGGAGCCACCACCCAGCTCCTCAACGAGGTGCCGCTGAAGTTCAACACGGGCAGCATGCGCAACATCTACTCGCCCAATGTGGCCTGTGCCCGTGAGCTGGTCGTCGATCAGCTCGCCGCGAAGATGGGCAAGGATCCGGTGGAGTTCCGCCGCACCTTCGTCAAGGACGAGCGGCTGCGCGCCGTCCTTGACCGGGCGGTCGAGGAGGGCGACTGGGGCAGGAAGCTGCCCGCGGGGATGGCGCAGGGCATCGGCCTGCACGCGGAGTACCGGGGCGCGGTCGCCACGCTCGTCGAGATCGACTGCCGACCCGGGACCGTCAACAGGAAGATCCGGGACGCGGTGACGGGGCCGCGCGTCACGAAGGCGCTGATCGTCGTCGACGCGGGGTTCGCCATCAACCCCCGTGGGCTTGAGGCCCAGATGATGGGCGGCTTCAACGACGCGCTCGCCATGGCCCTCACTTCCAGCCTGCACATCGAGAACGGCCTGCCGCTGGAGGGCAGTTGGGACAACTACTTCTATACGAGGCAGTGGAACACCCCGCTGGAACTGCGGGTCGTCATCATGCCCAGCACGGGCGACAAGCCCGCGGGGGCAGGCGAGTTGGGCGTCGCGCCCGCGTTCGCCGCCATCGCCTGTGCGTACGCGCGCGCGACGGACACGCTGCCCACGAGCTTCCCGATCAACCACGGCACGATCAGCTTCGACCCGCTCCCCCGCGAGCCCTCCACGCCCCAGTCTCCTACCGACGGTCTCGACCGCGCCTTCTGAGGAGCCCTGATCCCCTCCATGGCAAGCCACACCTTCAAGCTCAACGGCGAGCAGATCACCGTCGAGGCCGAGGACGACGTACGCCTCCTCTGGGTGCTCCGCGACCTGCTGGGCGTCACAGGACCCAAGTACGGCTGCGGTCTCGGCGTCTGTCAGGCCTGTACGTCGCACATCAACGGCAAGGCCTTCAACCCGTGTTCGGTCCCCGTCTCCAAGGTCGCACCGGACGACGAGATCACCACGATCGAGGGGCTGCCCGCCACCGTCGGCAAGGACCTCCATCCGATGCAGGAGGCCTGGCTGGACCTCGACGTCGCGCAGTGCGGCTACTGCCAGCCCGGCCAGATCATGACCGCCGTCGCCAAGGTCCGCCAGGCCGCCGCCGAGGGCCGTGAGATAGAGGACCGCGACCTCGACGAGATCCGCAACATCTGCCGCTGCGGCACGTACAACCGCATCCGCGACGCCATCAGGGCGGGTGCGAAGAAGATGTGATCCACGCGCGAGTCACTGTGCGAGTCACTGTCGGCGCAACTCGCTGAACCAGCGTTGCCCCTCGATCTGTGCGAGGCAGGTGTGGCGGGTGAGGCGGGCATGGCAGGTGAGGCGGAGGTGACCACAAGTTTCTCCAAACGTCGCTCATCAGCAGCGAGTTCAGCCTCATGTCTTCCGCGCCACGACGCACTGGTGCAGTCCCCCGGGCCTCCCGGTACCTACCCACCCACCCGGCGGGCGGCCGTCACAGCGGCCCGCCCCCAAGGAGCTGACCTCCGTCCACGACGAGGGTCTCCCCCGTGATCCAGCGGGCGCCGTCCCCGGCGAGGAACGCCACGGCCTCCCCCAGGTCCTCCGGTTCGCCGATCCGGCCCAGCGGGGTGGCCGCGGCGACCCGCGCCTCGTTCTCCTCCCACAGCGCCTCGGCGAGCTTGGTGCGGACGACGCCGGGGGCGATGGCGTTCACGCGGACCTTCGGGGCGAGTTCCAGGGCGAGTTGCTTGGTGAGGTGGATGAGTGCGGCCTTGGAGACGTGGTAGATGCCGACGTCCTGGGCGACCGAAAGGCCGCCGATGGAGGCGGTGTTGACGACGGACCCGCCGTGCTCACCCATCCACGCCTTCACCGCGAGCGACGTCCACAGGATGGGCGCCCACAGGTTGACGTCCATCGTCTTGGCGAAGCGTCCGTGGTCCTGGTCGATGACCGGTCCGTACGCGGGGTTCGTACCGGCATTGTTGACGAGGATGTCCAGGCTGCCGTACGTCGCGACGGTGTGGTCGACGCAGGCGCGCGCGGCGTCCTCGTCGGTGGCGTGGGCGCCGAACCCCACGACGTCGCCGCCCAGTTGGGCCGCCGCCTCCTTGGCGCGCTCCTCGCTGCGCGAGGTGACCACGACCTGCGCCCCGCGGTCACGCAGAGCGGCGGCGGCCGCGAGGCCGATGCCCCGCGAAGCTCCCGTGACGATGGCGACCTTCCCGGCGAGCGACCCGCCGGCGCCACTCGGGCTGCTCGGGCTGCTCGGGCTGCTCGGGCTGCTCGGAACGCTCATCGACCGCTCCGCTCGTTCTCGCGGCGGCGCAGCTCCCGCAGCGCGATCGCGCGCTTGTGCACCTCGTCGGGGCCGTCCGCGAGCCGCAGGGTGCGCAGATGGGCGTACATGCTGGCGAGCGGGAAGTCGTCGCTGACACCGCCGCCGCCGTGCACCTGGATCGCCCGGTCGACGACCTTGAGGGCGACCTCGGGGGCGGCGACCTTGATGGCGGCGATCTCCGTGCGGGCTTCCTTGTTGCCGACGGTGTCCATCAGATACGCGGCCCTGAGGGTCAGCAGTCGTGCCATGTCGATCTCGACGCGGGACTCGGCGATCCAGTCCTGGATGTTGGCCCGGTCGGCGAGCGGCGCGCCGAACGTCGTGCGCGACTGGGCGCGGTCGATCATCAGGTCCAGGGCGCGCTCCGCCATGCCGATCGTGCGCATGCAGTGGTGGATGCGGCCGGGTCCGAGCCGCGCCTGGCTGATCATGAAGCCGTCGCCCTCGCCCGCGAGCAGGGCGGTGGCGGGGACGCGTACGTCCTCGAAGAGCACCTCCGCGTGACCCTCGCGGTCCTGGTAGCCGAAGACGGGGAGGTTGCGCAGGACCGTGACGCCGGGGGTGTCGAGCGGGACGACCATCATGCTCTGCTGGCGGTGGCTCGGCCCTTCCGGGTCGGTCTTGCCCATGACGATGAGCACCCGGCAGTTCCTGTGCAGGGCGTTGGAGGTCCACCATTTGCGGCCGTTGAGTACGTAGTCGTCGCCGTCGCGGACCATCCGCATCTCGATGTTGCGGGCGTCGGAGCTGGCGACGGCGGGCTCGGTCATGGCGAACGCGGAGGCGATCTCACCGGCGAGCAGCGGCTTCAGCCACTTCTCCTTGTGCTCCTCGGTGCCGAAGACCGTGAGGACCTCCATGTTGCCGGTGTCCGGCGCGTTGCAGTTGGTGGCCTCGGGGGCGAGGTGCGCGCTGCGGCCCATGATCTCGGCCAGCGTGGCGTACTCCAGGTTGGTCAGGCCGGGGCCCCACTCCGGGTGGGGGTGGAAGAGGTTCCACAGGCCCTGCTTCCTCGCCTCGGCCTTGAGCTCTTCGAGGACCGGCGGGTGGAAGTGCGGATCGCCCGACTCCGCCATCTGCGCGTCGTACACCGCCTCGGCGGGGTAGACGTGCTCGTCCATGAAGGCGAGCAGCCGCTCCTGGTACTCCTTGGCCCTGTCGGTCACGTCGAACACGGGTCGTCCTCCAACGGTCTTGGGTCCGGCAGTCTTGGGTCCGGCAGTCTTAAGTCGGCGGTCTCAGGTCGGGCAGCCCTGGATCGGGCAGTCCCGAGTCCGGCAATCATGGCCCGGAGCCGAGTCTGAGCCCCGGGCCCGCCCTCTGGATACACCGCCGGGCGGGCGGGGCGTCGAGCCGTCGGGACGCCTCACGCGCCGGTGGCCGACGCGAGCAGCCGCGCCAGCCGCGCCGCCGTCGTGGGCGCGTCGCGGTGCACGACCCCGGCGATGCCGACCCGCTCCGCCGCCACGATGTTCTGCGGCAGGTCGTCCACCATCACGGTGTCCTCGGGCCGTACGCCGAGACGCTCACACGCGACGGCGTACGCGCGGCGCGACGGCTTGCGCACCCCGATGTCCCCGGACACCGTCACGGCGTCGAACATCGCGGGCAGGTCGAAGCCGTCGTAGCAGTGGTCGCCGAGCGAGTTCGAGAGCAGTCCCACGCGGTGCCCGTCGGCCCGGACCTTCGCCACCAGGGCGATCATGCCGGGGTCGGGGTGCAGCAGGGACTGGATGCGGCGCACCAGGCCCGGCCCCTCCGCCGCCGCTCCGTGGGCCCGCAGCCGCGCCGCGAACCCGTTCTCGAACTCGCGCTCGCCGATGCGGCCCTCCTCGTGTGCCACGAGCAGCGTGCGGCTCTCCTCGTCCCGGGTCAGGAGCCGGAGCAACAGCCTTGGATCGTCGGCCAGTTCCGTGCCGAGCTCCTCGAAGGCGGCGACGACGCTGGTGGTCAGGACCCCGCCGAAGTCGAACAGGACCGCACAGCGCGTCCGCTCCGCACTCCCCACGTCACTCATCGCACCGCACCTTCACTCGTCTCGGGTCCTGCCAACGTATTTGAATCCGGGTTCAAGTTCAAGGGTCCGGGAACCGCCGACGGATCGCGCCGCGACCGGGGCACCCCGGGCGCCCCGGTCGCCTGTACATTTGAATCCAACGTCAAGTTCATTGCGCTGAACGCGACCCCGGCCGCCGCGAGTCGGTCGCGCGGCCACCTGCGGACCACGGAGGTTCTGCACATGTCGACACACGTCACCATCGCCGAGTGGGAGAGCGTCGCGACGCGCGAGGTCACCTCGGGCGACGTCACGCTCCGCGTCTTCGACCACGGCGACGGACGGCCGGGCAGGCCCCCGGTGGTCCTGTGCCACGGCTTTCCCGAGCTGGCGTTCTCCTGGCGTCACCAGCTCTTCGCGCTGGCGAGTGCGGGGTACCGCGTCCTCGTCCCCGACATGCGGGGATTCGGCGGAAGCTCGCGCCCGGCCGACCCCGACGCGTACGACATCCTCACGCTCTGCGGCGACCTGACCGCGGTCCTGGACGACGTGGGCGCGGACGACGCCGTCTTCGTGGGGCACGACTGGGGCGCCGCCGTGGTGTGGCAGCTCGCGCTGGCCCATCCGGAGCGGGTGCGTGCGGTGGCAGGGATGAGCGTGCCGGTGGCGCGGCGGGCCCCGGCGCCCCCGATCCCGATCCTCCGCAAGCGCCTCGGCGACGACTTCTACATGGTGTGGTTCCAGGAGCCCGGCGTCGCGGACGCCGCCCTGAGCCGGAACGTGCGCAGGACGCTCACCGCGAAGGAGATCTGGTCGGCCCGGTGGGCCGGGCGGGACGAGGCGCCGGCATCGCCCCCGCCGTGGCTCGACGACGAGGAACTCGCCTACTACGTCGACACGTTCGAGCACACCGGATTCACCGGCGGGCTCAACTACTACCGGAACCTCGACCGCAACTGGGAGCTCACCGAGCACCTGGCCGACCGCCGGATCACGCAGCCCTCGCTGTTCATCACCGGGTCCAAGGACCCCGTCGGGCAGTTCATGCCGACGAAGGACCACGAGCTGATGCTCACGGACCAGCGGGGCCACCTCGTGCTCGACGGCGCGGGCCACTGGGTCCAGCAGCAGCGACCCGACGAGGTGAACGCCGCTCTCCTCGAGTTCCTCTCCACGGTCGGCTGATAACATCCGCTGCCTCCGATACGTACAGGTTCGACCGACAGTGAATGGATCGCAGTGGCTGCCCAGGCCCCGGCCGCAGACGGCGGTCAGAAGCAACCGATCACGCCCCGCAGCGCCCGTGGCGTCAGGACGCGCAACGCGCTGATCGCCGCCGCCCGCGAGGTGTTCGAGCGCGACGGATATCTGGACGCCCGCATCACGGACATCTCCAAGGCGGCGCACGTCGCCTCCGGGTCGTTCTACACGTACTTCAACAGCAAGGAAGAGATCTTCCAGGCGCTGGTCGAGCAGGTGCAGGAGGAGATGCTCCACCCGCACCTGCGCGAGCGCACCGGCATCACCGACCCCCGCGAGCTCATCGACGCGTCGAACCGCGAGTACCTGCGTGCGTACAAGAAGAACGCCCGCCTCATGGCACTGTTCGAGCAAGTGGCCCAGGTCGACGAGCAGTTCATGGCGCTGCGCATCGAGCGCGGCAACGCGTTCGCCCGCCGCAACGCCAAGCTGATCCGGACCCTCCAGGAGAACGGCCAGGCCGACACGAGCCTGGACCCCCTCGTCACCGCGCACGCCCTGTCCGTGATGGTGAGCCGCATGGCCTACATGGTGTTCGTGCTCGGGCAGCGCATCCCGTACGAGCGGCTCGTCACGACGCTCAACACGATCTGGGAGAACGGGCTGCAGCTGCGGGACCCGTCGCCCGGGGCCTGACACCGGCGGCTCCCCCGAAGCTCGGCCGACGGCTCCCCGGGCGCGCCCGCTACCAGCCGCGCGCGGACTCCAGCAGGTGGTCCCTGACCAGGGCGACGTGCGGGTTGTCCGCGGAGCCGGGCCGCTGGACGAGGTAGCCGGTGTTGATGGGCGGGTCGTCCGGGTCGTTGAGGAGGAGCAGCGCGCCCGACGCCAGCTCGTCGAGGCACAGGTAGCGGGGCAGCACGCTGAATCCCGCGCCGCCCACGACGGCAGCCTTGACCGCGCGCAGATCGGGCATGGTGACGGCGGGCTTGCAGACCAGGCGCTTGCCGAAGACATGGCGCCAGTAGCGGCGGACGATGGGCAGGTCCTCTGCGTACGCCACCAGCGGGACGCCGTGCAGCGCCGCGGGGCCGTCGGCGGCGATCCGCGCGGTCCCGCCGATCCGCTCCCCCCAGGCCGCCGTCGTGACCAGGACGAACTCCTCGTCGGCCAGGGGCACGGCGGCCAGCGCCCGGCCGCGGGGGCGAGCCGTGGCGATCAGCAGGTCGTGCCGTCCCGCGCGCATCTCCTCCAGGAGGTCGTCCGTCAGGCCGGTCGCGATCCGCAGCACCACGCCCTTCTCCACCAGCGGAGCGATCCGGGGCAGCACGCAGTGGGAGAGGAGCTCCGCCGGGCCCGCCACGTGGACCGGCTCGGCGGAACTGTCACCGCCGTGCCCCGCGACCTCGGCGAGGGCGTCCAGGGGCGCCACGATCCGGGACGCCAGCTCGTCGGCGAAGGGCGCGGGGGCCGCGCCGCGCGGCAGCCGGTCGAACAGTTCCCGGTCGAGCCTGCGCTCCAGGGAGCGGATCTGAGCGGTGACCGTGGGCTGGGACAGGCTCAGGAGGCGGGCGGCCGCGGTGAAGGATCCGGAGCGGTAGACCGCGAGGAAGGTGCGGAGCTGGTTGAGGTCCAGCGAGGCGGCACCGGTCGTACCGCCCGTGCCGTGCCCGCCGCCGAGTGCCTCCCCGGGCGCTCCGTCGGCGTCGGCGGCCCCATCGGCATCCTTATGTCCCATGCTCAGGAGCCTAAAGGGTGCCGATGGGGTGGGCGACCTGCCGCCAGGAGCGGCCGGTCGCTGATGCGCCCCGTCACGACATCAGCGGGCGCACCCCGTCCGTGACGAAGCGGATGAACCCCTCCGGGTCCGGCTCGTCGGCGGTGGGCTGCAGGACGACCGTGTCGGCCCCCGCCTCGGCGAGCCGCTGGACGGCCTTCGCCACGTCCTCGGCGTCCCCGGCGACGCCGAGCCCGGCGACGTCTTCCTTGCCCTCGCTCCGGAGCTCGGCCCGCAGCCGGGCCTCCGCGTCGGGTCCGGTCGCGGCGAGCAGGTAGACCACCACGCGGTGGGCGCCCGTACGCCCGGCCGACTCCCGTCCCTCGTCGATGAGTTGGCGGGCCCTGCGCACTCCGTCCGGCGTCGTGCTCGCGTCCAGGATGGTGCCGTCCGCGGACTCTCCGGTGAGCCGCAGCGAGCGCGGCCCCCGCGCGCCCGCGTACACCGCGGGGGCCGAGGCGGGCGGCCAGTCGAGCGCGACGCCGTCGAGCCGGACGTACCGCCCCTGCGTCGTGACGCGCTCGCCCGCCAGCAGGGCCCGCATCGCGTCGAGGTGTTCGCGCAGGAGCGTGACCGGCGACTCCGCCCGCGCTCCCACCTGCCCCATCCAGTCCTGCACGCCGTGCCCGACGCCGAGCATGACGCGGTCCGGGAACAGCCGGTGCAGCGTGGCCGCCTCCATGGTGGCGAGGGCGACGTTCCGCAGCGGCACGGGCAGCAGCCCGACCCCCACGCGCAGCCGCTCGGACCAGGCGAGGGCGGCGGCCGCGGCCGCGATGCCGCTCTCCAGGAAGCAGTCCTCCCAGAGCCACAGCTCCGCGAGTCCGGCGTCTTCAGCCGTGCGCACCATCGCGCGCAGGCGCTCGGGGGGAAGTTGCGGACGGAACACCACACCAAGAGTCGTCATGGCGCCTTCCTATCCCGCACCCTCGCCCGCGATCAACAGAGATTCGGCACCTACGTCCAGTAAGGGGCGCGGTGCCATCTAGTAAGGGTTGTGGTGTACAAGACCCTTACTGAAAGGTGATCGTCATGAACCAGCCCACCGGACAACTCACCATGCCCCGCACCGCCGTTCGCCGGGCGGTGGAGGCCGACCTTCCCGAACTCGTACGCCTGCGGGCACTGCTCTTCGCGACCCGCGGCGGCGAGTACTTCACCCCCGCGCCGGACGAGCCGGACCGGACCGACTGGCGTCACAACCTCGCCTCCGTGCTGAAGGCACAGCTGACGGCGGATGCCGCCCACATCCTCGTCGTGGACGGCGAAGACGGACTCGCGGCCTGCGGCATCGGCACCGTCGAACAGTGGTTCCCCGGCCCGCACAACCTCACCGGCCGGGTCGGCCACGTCATCGGCGTGGTCACCGACCCCGCGTACCGGCGGCGCGGCCACAGCCGGGCGATCATGCGGACGCTGCTCGACTGGTTCCGCGCGCAGGACGCCTCCCGGGTCGACCTGTACGCCTCCCACGAGGGCGAGCCGCTCTACCGGGACCTGGGCTTCGACGACCACCCGGATCCCGCACTGTACTGGCGTCCAGCACATCGGTGAGCCCCGCGGGCCGAGTCGGCCGAAAGGATTCCGGGCGCCGTCCCTCCGCAGCATCATGGGGAGGAGGCGAAACGGGGGTTCCGTCATGGGTGTTCGCTCTGGTTCGGGCGCCGATCGGGTGCCTGTCTGGGCCTTTGCCATCATGGGATTCGTCCTGGTGGTGGGGCTGTTCTTCGGGATACGGGGAGTCGCGTCGCACGACGGCGGGGTGCGCGGAGGCGGTGGTTCCACGGGTGGTGACTCCTCGGGCGGTGGCACCAGTACGGGGACGAGTACCGGCGGCGGTGGCTCCGACATCACGGGCGGGAGCGGCGGCTCGGGCGGGGGCGACGCGACCGGCGGGGGAACGAACGGGTCCACGGGAGGCTCCTGGCACACCGGTGGCGGCGACGGGGGCAAGGGCCGGGGCGGCAACAGCGGCGGCGGGGGCCGCGGGGGCGGGACTCCGCCCGGCTGGCTGCCCTGGGGGCCCAAGTCCCCCAACACGGACGACGCGCCCGAGCCGGACAGCATGTACGACCTGCTCCAGCAGGGCGATTGCCAGCAGCCCTACAACAGCGCGACCGACCCCGGGCAACGCCCCGAGAACTCGGGGACCCTGCAGGCCTGGAAGGTCATCGAAGGGCTTGCCGGGATCTGCAAGGCCGCACACGGCGAGCCGGGCGGGCTGGGCATCGCCACGCGGGCCGAAGCGGGGCTGCGCGCGGCGGGCTATCGGCCCGGGGCCACCGAATACCTCTGCAAGGACGGCGACGCCTTCGCGGTCCTGCAGCGCTTCGTCGCCTACTACCAGCGGCATCCCGGCAATCAGGTGGTGCTGCGGTCCTCCGCGACGGGGGCCGCGGCCTGCGACAACAAGATCGCCTCCACCGAGGCGAGCGTCGCGCCCGGCTCGACGCTCGGTCTCCAGGGCACCTGGCCCGACGTCCCCCGCGCCGTGGAACTCCGCGCCGCCGAGATGCCGGAACTGCTGGTCCTCAGGCCCTTCGGCGACGAGAACGAGAGGGAGAAGTGCTGCAAGGACGCGGCGGTCTCCGTGGACCTCCCGGGCCCCGACGGCTTCGGCGGCCGACGCCCGACGTCCATCGACGTGACGCTCGTGACGAGGAGCGGCGTGAGGGTGACCAAGCAGGCGGCGTTCACCCTGGACTGGAGCGGATTCCCCCGGTCCCCCGCGCCCTCGCTCTCGTCACGTTCGCCCTCCCCGCCCGAGCCGAGCGACTCCCTCACCCGATGAGCGACCCCCGCCCCTCGCCCCCCGAGCCACCTCCGGCACCCACACCGGACCCGAACCTGACACCCGCTCCGGACCCCGACCTGACACCCGCGCCCACACCGGACCCCGACCTGACACCGACACCAGCACCGGCACCAAACCCGCCCCAGCGCCCGGCCCCACACCCGGAACCTGACCCGGACCTGACACCACGACCGAACCCGGACCCGGACCCGCCCACGCGCCCGGCCCCGTACCCGGAACCTGACCTGACACGACAACCGAACCCGAACCCGGACCCGGCGCCAGCACCAGCACCAGCACCAGCACCAGCACCAGCACCAGCACCACGATCAAATCCGGACCCGCCCCCCGCACCCCAACCCGCCCCGCACCCACCCCCACACCCGGAACCTGACCCGAGCCCCCGCCCCACCCTCGTCCCACCCCACGGCCCCAGCCCCACCCCTGCCCCTGTCCCTGCACCTGCGCCTGCACCTGCACCTGCACCTGCACCTGCACCTGCACCCACGCCCACCCCGGCCCCAGCCCCAGCCCCACCCCCAACCCCAACCCCAACCCCACCCTCATCCCCCACCCCCTCCGACCCCCACGTCGGCTGGGTGGAGGTCCTCGGTGCCGTCGGGTCCCTCGTCACCCTCCTCACCGCCGTCCTCTTCTACTTCGGCTGGGCGAGCACCGACGCCGAGACCAAGGCGCTCGGGCTGCGCGACACCGTCTTCCACCTCTCCACCAGCGACTACCTGTTGCGCAGCGTCGGGGCCCTCTACCTCCCGGCCTGGCTCGCGGCGGGTGTCGCACTGGGCACGCTGGGGCTGCTGCGCTGGACGGCGGGCGAACCGGAAAGGCTGGCGCGCGCGGTGCGTGTCCTGCGTTTCGCCTGGGCCGTCCCGCTCGCCCTCGTACCGCTGTATCCGCTCAGCCCCTGGCTGTTCGACCTGGTGCTGCCGCTCACCGCGATCGGCGGCCTCGCGCTCAACGCGTACGCCCGCACGCGCGCCCGTCGGGACCTGCGGCTGTGGGGGCTCACCCTCTTCGTCTGCGTGCTGTCGCTGTTCTGGGCCGTGTCGGCGTACGCGGCGATCGCGGGCCGGGGCCGCGCGGAGCTGACCGAGCGGACCCTCCGCAGCGAGTTCCCCGCCGTCGTCGTCTTCAGCGAGAAGGACCTGATGATCCGGGGCGGCGGCAGCTGTTTCCAGCGGGTCACCGACAAGGGGAGCCAGTTCGCGTACGAGTACGGGGGGCTGCGGCTGTTCCACGTCTCCGGAGACCGCGTCTTCCTCGTGCCGCGCGACTGGACGCCCGACGACGGCACCCTCTACGTCCTCAAGGAGGGGGCGGGGCAGCGGGTCGACCTGCTCAGCGGGGCGAGCCGTCGGGCCGGGGAGTGCCGGGGCTGAGGGGGCGGTGTGGCGCCGCGTCCCGGCCCGGCGGATGATCGTTCCGTGAGTGGCAGCGACACGGAGGACCGGTGCGCCACGGCAGCGGGACGACGGCGGTCCTGGGTACGGCCCGTGGCCTGGGGTGTGCTGGCCCTGGCGACGTTCGTGCTGGTCCTCGCCGGGTGTGCCCGCGCGACGGTGCTGAACCGCGCCTTCTACCAGGCCGTACTGGATGAACAGGGCGCCTACGAGCGGCTGTACGACGAGGTGCTCGTGGATCCGGCGACGGCGCGGGTCACCCGTGACCTCCTCGGCAGGCTGCCGGTGCCCGAGGCACAGGTGACCGCGAACCTGAAGAACGTGCTGCCGCCCGCCACCCTGCGCACCCTGGTGGACGAGCAGATCGGTCACGCGGTGGGCTACCTGCGCGGGGAGGAGCCACACCTTCGTCTCTCCGTCGACCTGCGCCCCGTCCTGACGAACATCGGCAGCTTCGCCGAGATCTACCTGGGCGACCTGGTCGCCTCCGCCCAGGGGCGGCAGTCCCCCGACTTCGCCGCCTTCGCACGGGAGCTGACGGCCGCTCTGGACGACATCTCCCGCGGCCGCCGCCCCGAGAACCTCCCCGAGCTGCGCCTCGAACCCGCCACCGCGCGGCAGGCGGCGGACTGGCTGATGGGACCCGTCCCGGAGGACCGGCGGGCGGCCCTGCGTCCTCAGGTGGAGGCGTCGCTGGGGACCGGCGACGTGGCCTCGGCCCTCGCGGCCGTGGGGCCGTACGCGCTGGGCGACCGGGTGAGCGGCGCCGCCTCCGATCTGTCGGTCCTCACGGACGACGGCCACTGGAACGTCGTGCCGGACCTGGCGGCCGCGGGCGTCGACCTGGGAGCGGCCGAACAGGCCCGGCACTTCACCAAGCTCGCGCTGGGGTGGGTCCAGGGCATCGCCTGCGTACTCGCCCTCGCGTCGGGCGGTGTGCTGGCCTTCACCGGCTCCGCGTCCTGGCCGGTGCGACTGCGCCGCGTCGGCACGGCGCTGGCCGCGGGAGGCGCGCTGGCCGCCGTGGTGCTCGCCCTTGCGCGGTGGCAGGTCGGGGACCTGCTGGTCCGCCCGCCCGCGAGCTGGCCGCCGTCGGTCCGCGCCCTCCTCGACGACGTGCAGCACGGCGGCGCCGACGCCCTCACCTCGGTGGGGCTGATCACGGCGGCGCTCCCGCTGCTGGCCGGGCTGGCACTGACTGGGGCGGCATGGGCGTACGAGAGGGTGGTGGCGCGGCGCGGGGCGCGGCTGACGGGGCGGCGGCGGACCGCGGTCTTCGGCACGGCGGGCGGGGTCCTGGTGGCCGTCGCGGTGGTGGGTGCGGTGCTTGCCCCGATGGCGGCGGGCAAGGAGGCCCGAGAGCTGTGCCTGGGCTCGGAGTCGCTCTGCGACCGGCGGTACGACCAGGTCGCCTATCTGGCCACGCACAACTCCATGTCGACGACGGCCGACAGGTTCATCGGCCCGCTCCAGGACCCGGACATCGTCGCGCAGCTGGATGCCGGGGCCCGCGGCCTCCTGATCGACACCCAGACGTGGGAGACCCCCGCGGAGGTGTCGGAACGGCTCCGGGAGGCGGATTTCCCGCCCGACATTAAGCAGCAGATCACCCGGCTGGTCGAACGGGCCAACCCGCCGCACCCCGGTATGTGGCTGTGTCACGCGGTGTGCCGGGCCGGGGCGATCCCCCTGGTGGAGACGTTGCGCAAGATCGGCACCTGGCTGGACGAGCACCCCGGTGAGGTGGTCACCCTGGTCGTCCAGGACGCCATCGACGGCGAGCAGACGCGGGAGGCGTTCCGTCGGGCGGGTCTTGAGCGGCTGGTGTTCACGCCGCACGCCGACCCGGACAGGCCCTGGCCCACCCTGGGCGAGATGATCGGTTCGGGGCGACGTCTGGTGGTCTTCGCCGAACAGGCCGACGGGCCCGCGCCCTGGTACCGCAACTTCTACCGGTACGGCATGGAGACCCCGTTCGCGTACACCGCGCCCGAGCAGATGAACTGCGTCCCGCATCGCGGCGGCACCGGCAAGCGTCTGTTCCTGCTGAACCACTTCATCACCGACATGGGCGGCAGCAGGCTCGACGCCGCCGTCGTCAACAAGCGCGACTTCATCCTGGAGCGGGCCCGCCGCTGCGAGAAGGACCGCGGACGGCCAGTCAACTTCGTCGCCGTCGACTTCGCCACCATCGGCGACGCCTTGGGCGCCGTCGACACGCTCAACCGGCAGCGTTGAGCGGCAAATCGGGGGCGAGCAGGGCGTGTTCGGTGAACCGGCCGCAGGCGCGGAAGCCGAGACGGCGGTAGACGGGCTCGCCCTCGGCCGACGCCTGGAGGACCGCCAGGGAGTGGCCCTGGTCGCGGGCGGTGTGGAGCGCGGCGAGGGTGACGGCCCCGCCGTAGCCGCGTCCTCGGTGTGCGGCGAGCGTGCTGATGTTGTAGATCCCGGCGACTCCCGCGTGCGCGAACACCTCTGCGGAGCAGACCGCGAGGCCGTCCACGTAGCCGACGAGGTAGTGGGCCGGGCAGTCCGGGGCGAGTGCCTGGGCTGTGGTCAGGTCGTGGAAGTGGCGGACGGTTTCGGCGGGCGGGGTCCAGTTCGCGGCGAGAATCGTGGCATAGTCGGCGAGTTGCCGGGCCGTGGTCACGCGCTGGATGTCGAGTCCGCGCACGGAGGTCCGCGGTGGGAGCTCGTCGAGCTCCGCCCACATCGCCGTCTCGTGCTCCGAGGTCGGCAGCCCGGCGGCCGCGAGCCGCTCGGACAGGTCGTGCGGTGTCGACGCGGGACCGACCCACCAGGAGAAGGGGCGGCCCGTCGCGGCCAGCGCCCGTACGGTCACGGCGATGCGCGCCGGGGCGGTCTCGGCGGTGCAGCGGGCCATGGCGACGATGTTGAAGGTGTCGTCGTCGAGGCCGCTGTCGGCGATCAGGAGGTCCTCGGCCTCCACGACGGTCGCGCCCGGCAGGTCCCGGTGGAGGTGGCAGGCGTGCTCGGCCAGGTTCCGTTCCATCCGGTCGAGCAGGTCGGCCCGGTCGGCCTGCTCCAGAGGTGGCACGTCGTCGCGGCGATCGTCGTTCACATCTCCGTACCTTGCCGTGCCGCGGCCGGGCCTGCCACTCATTTTGGCCCGTCGGCCACCCCGTCGGCCACCGGGTAGGGCACGAACGTGCTGCTGTTCTGGTCGATGCGCAGGGGGCGGCCGAGCGGCGGTGCGGCTCGCTGCGGGCAGTCGAGGCGTTCGCAGACGCGGCAGCCCATGCCGATGGGTGTGGCGGCCGACGCGCTGGAGAGGTCGAGTCCGTCGGAGTAGACGATCCGGTGGGCGTGGCGGATCTCGCAGCCGAGCCCGATGGCGAAGGTCTTGCCGGGCTCTCCCCAGCCGCCGCGGTGCCGGGTGATGGCGCGTGCGGTCCACAAGTAGCGCTGCCCGTCGGGCATTTCGGCGATCTGTACGTGAATGCGGCCCGGCGCGGCGAAGGCCTCGTACACGTTCCACAGCGGGCAGGTGCCGCCGGTCCGTGAGAAGTGGAAGCCGGTGGCGGACTGCCGCTTGGAGAGGTTGCCCGCCCGGTCGACTCGGACGAAGGAGAAGGGCACGCCGCGCAGGCGGGGGCGTTGCAGGGTGCTCAGCCGGTGGCAGACGGTCTCGTAGCCGAGGCCGTAGCGGTCGGTGAGGCGTTCGATGTCGTAGCGGACCTCTTCGGCCGCCGTGTGGAAGGCGCGGTACGGCAGGACGAGCGCGGCGGCGAAGTAGTGGGCGATGCCGATGCGGGCGAGGGCGTGGGTCGGCGTGCCGGGCGTGAAGTCGTCGGCGGCCTGGCGGTCGAGGACGTCGCCGTGTTCGAGGAGCGCGAGCTGGGTGGCCATGCGGAAGGCGCGCTGGCCTGGGCGCAGTCGGCTGGACAGGTGGAGGGTGCGGGTCGCCTCGTCGTAGTGGTGGAGGCGGTCGCCGGTCTCGGCCGTCAGGCGGACGCCGTGGGCGTCGGTGAGCCGTGCGGTCAGGGCGCGGGTCACCTCGCCGGGGCGGATGCCCAGTTCCTCGGCCAGGTGCTCGGCGGCGAGGTCGGTGTCGTGGAGGTAGTTCCTGCGGCGGTAGAAGAAGTCGCGGATCTCCTCGTGGGGCGAGCGGGGCAGGTCGGGGGCGGCGCCGCCACGGCCGTCGGCGGCTTCCGCGAGCCGTTCGGACAGGAGTTGGCCGCGGCGGCCGAGGTCCAGCAGGACCTGTGCGACCGCGGGCATGCGTGAGGCGAGCTCGGCGAGGTCGGAGGTCGAGACGCGGGCTTCGGCGAGCTCGCCGACCAGTGCCTCCCGCAGGTCCGCCACGAGCCGTGTCTCGTCCCGCTCGGAGAAGAAGCCCGGGTCCACGCCGAAGGTCTCCGTCAGCCGGAGCAGGACGGGCACGGTGAGGGGGCGGGAGTCGTGTTCCATCTGGTTGAGGTAGCTCGGTGAGATGGCCAGGGTGCGGGCCAGCTCGGCCTGGCTCATCCGGCGCTCCTCGCGCAGCCGCCGCAGTCGCGCGCCCGCGTACGTCTTGCTCACCGTGTGGTCCTCCGTGATCCGGCGTGGGGCCAGGTGAGCGTCAGCGTACGGGAATCGGGGGCGCCGAATCGCCTTCGCAAGGTTGGCAATTCCTGGCTCGAAGATTCGCAGAAGTTGGCATACGTCCACGATTGATGGCACTGCGTGCCAATGCCAGAGTCTGAGTGCGGCCCACCGAACTCCCCTGGCATTGCTCGCCTTCGCCATTCTGCGGGAGACGGTGGGCCGCATCTCCGAGCAACACCGGAGGCATCAGAGACACGCCGTGCCACCACAATCCGCGAGGCCGTGGGGCATTGGCAGACGACACACGTACGACTCGGTCAAGGAGACGGTGACAGCAATGGCAGACGCGAGGAAGCCCGCGGCCGAAGAGCTCGCACGGCGTTGGGCCACCGATCCCCGGTGGCAAGGCATCGAGCGCACGTACAGCGCCGACGACGTCGTACGGCTCTCCGGCAGCGTCCGCGAGGAGCACACCCTGGCGCGCCGCGGAGCCGAGCGGCTTTGGCGGCAACTGCACGACCTGGACTACGTCCACGCACTCGGCGCGCTGACCGGCGGCCAGGCGGTCCAGCAGGTCAAGGCCGGTCTCCAGGCCATCTATCTGTCCGGCTGGCAGGTCGCGGCCGACGCCAACCAGGCGGGGCACACCTACCCGGACCAGAGCCTGTACCCGGCCAACTCCGTTCCGCAGGTGGTGCGCCGGATCAACAACGCGCTGCTGCGCGCCGACCAGATCGCCACGAGCGAGGGCGACGGTTCGGTGGACTGGCTCGCGCCGGTCGTCGCCGACGCGGAGGCCGGTTTCGGCGGCCCGCTGAACGCCTTCGAGCTGACCAAGGCCATGATCGCGGCGGGCGCGGCGGGCATCCACTACGAGGACCAACTCGCCTCCGAGAAGAAGTGCGGCCACCTCGGCGGCAAGGTGCTGGTGCCGACCGCCCAGCACATCCGTACGCTCAACGCGGCCCGGCTCGCCGCGGACATCGCCGACGTGCCGACGCTGATCGTGGCCCGCACGGACGCGCTCGCCGCCAACCTCCTCACCAGCGACGTCGATGAGCGCGACGCCGAGTTCGTGACCGGCGAGCGGACGGCGGAGGGCTTCTACCGGGTGCGGGGCGGCATGGCCCCGGTGATCGCGCGCGGACTCGCCTACGCCCCCTACGCCGACCTCATCTGGGTGGAGACCGGCACCCCGGACCTGGCGCAGGCCCGCGAGTTCGCCGAGGCGATCCACGCCGAGCACCCGGACCAGATGCTGGCCTACAACTGCTCGCCGTCCTTCAACTGGCGGGCCGCGCTGGACGACGACCAGATCGCCAAGTTCCAGCGGGAGCTCGGGGCGATGGGCTACAGGTTCCAGTTCATCACCCTGGCGGGCTTCCACTCCCTCAACCACGGCATGTTCGACCTGGCGCGCGGCTATGCGGAGCACGGCATGACCGCGTACGTCGATCTGCAGGAGCGGGAGTTCGCGGCGCAGGAGCACGGCTTCACCGCGGTCAAGCACCAGCGCGAGGTCGGCACGGGCTACTTCGACCTCGTGTCGACCGCGGTCAACCCCGCCTCCTCCACCACCGCGCTGGCGGGCTCCACGGAGGCGGAGCAGTTCCACTAGGCGCTCCGCCCGGGGGAACGCCGTGCGTCCGCGGGCGCGTGGGGAGCCTGCCGCGCAGGCCCCCCACGCGCCTCGAAGGACGCGTCCCCGTCCCCTTCCCTCCCTGCCACCCCCATCAGGAGACCCCGATGGCCACCAGCGCACTGACGCGCCGCGTCCACGTCCTCGCCTCGCCGGGGCACCGGCACGACGAGATCCTCACCCCGGCCGCCCTGGACTTCGTCGGTCACCTGGCCGCCGTGTTCGGTGAGCGCCGCAGGGAGCTGCTCAAGGAGCGCCGCCGCCAGGCACTGCGGCTCGCGGCGGGCTCCCCGCTCGACTTCCCCATGGTCACCTCCGCCGTGCGCGACGACCCGACCTGGCGCGTGGCCCCACCGGCCCCCGGCCTCACCGACCGCCGCGTGGAGATCACCGGCCCGCCGGACCGCCGTATGACGGTCAACGCGCTCAACTCCGGGGCGCGGGTCTGGATGGCCGACTTCGAGGACGCCACCTCCCCCACCTGGGACAACGTCATCGGCGGGCAGCTGAACCTGCTCGATGCCATCGAGCGGCGCATCGACTTCACCGCCTCCGGGGGCAAGGAGTACCGCCTCGCCGACCGCGACCGGCTCGCCACGATCGTGGTCCGCCCGCGCGGCTGGCACCTGTCCGAGGAGCACCTGGAGTTCGACGGCGAGCCCGTGCCCGCCTCCCTCGTCGACTTCGGCCTGTACTTCTTCCACTGCGCGCAGCGCCAGATCGACGCCGGTCACGGCCCGTACTTCTATCTGCCCAAGCTGGAGAACCGGTACGAGGCACGCCTGTGGAACGACGTCTTCGTCGCGGCGCAGGACCTCCTCGGCATCCCGCGAGGCACGGTCCGCGCCACCGTCCTCATCGAGACGATCACGGCCGCCGTGCAGATGGAGGAGATCCTCTACGAACTGCGCGAGCACAGCTCGGGGCTCAACGCCGGTCGCTGGGACTACCTGTTCAGCCTGATCAAGACCTTCGGGCACCGCACGGACTTCCTGCTCCCCGACCGCGCGAAGGTCACCATGACCGCGCCCTTCATGCGCGCCTACACCGAACTCCTCGTGCGCACCTGCCACCGGCGTGGCGCCCATGCCATCGGGGGCATGGCCGCCCAGGTGCCCTCGAAGGACCCCGCCGCGGACGAGGCCGCGTTCGCCTCGGTCCGGCTGGACAAGGAACGGGAGGCGGAGGACGGCTTCGACGGTTCCTGGGTCGCCCATCCCGCGCTGGTGCCGCTCTGCCGCGAGGTGTTCGACGCGGTCCTCGAAGACAGGCCGCACCAGCTCGACCGCACGCGCGACGACGTCGAGGTGACGGCCGCCGACCTGCTGTCCACGCGCCGGGTCGGCGGCCCGCCCACTCCCGAGGGCGTCCGCACGAACCTCGCGGTGGCACTCGGCTACTTCGCCGCCTGGCTGCGCGGCCAGGGAGCCGTCGCCCTCAACGGGCTGATGGAGGACGCGGCGACCGCCGAGATCGCCCGGGTGCAGATCTGGCAGTGGCTCAGGCACCGGGTCGTCGACCGCGAGACCGTCCTGCGGCTGCTGGACGACGAGCTCGCATCGCTCGGCGCCGACTATCCCTGGGTGGACATCGAGTCGGTGCGCGAGCTCTTCGAACGGACCACGCTCGCCGTCGAACTGCCGCAGTTCTTCACGCCGTACGCCTACTCGCGCCACCTCGTCCGGCACGCCGGGGCACGGTCGTGAGCGGGCACATCCGGCGCGTCGGCGTGGTCGGCGGCGGGCAGATGGGCGCGGGCATCGCCGAGGTGTGTGCGCGGGCCGGTGTCGACACCGTGGTCTGTGAGGCGGACGCGGTGGCCGCCCGCGCGGCGCGGGACCGGGTGACCGCCTCCTTCGACCGGGCGGTGCGCCGCGGCAAGCTGGATCCGGTCGCCGCGGGGGACGCCCTCGCCCGCATGGCCTTCACCGGCAGCCTGGACGACCTGGCCGACCGGCAGCTGGTCGTCGAGGCCGTGGTGGAGAACCCGGAAGCGAAGACGGAGGTCTTCGCGGCCCTCGACAAGATCGTGGCCGACCCCGGGGCGGTCCTCGCCACCAACACGTCCTCGCTGCCCGTCATGCGGCTCGGCATGGCGACCGGCCGCACGGACCGGGTCGTGGGCCTGCACTTCTTCAATCCGGTTCCGGTGCTGCCGCTGGTCGAGGTCGTGCCCTCCCTGCACACCTCGGCGGAGACCGTCGGGACGGTCGAGGACTTCGCGGCCCGCACGCTGGGCAAGACCGTGATCCGCTCGCAGGACCGTGCGGGCTTCGTCGTCAACGCGCTCCTCGTCCCCTACCTGCTGTCGGCGATCCGGATGGCGGAGTCCGGCTTCGCCTCCCCCACCGACGTCGACGCGGGCATGGAGCTCGGGTGCGCCCACCCCATGGGGCCGCTGAAGCTCGCGGACCTCATCGGCCTCGACACCGTCGCCTCGATCGCGGAGTCCCTCTACGACGAGTTCAAGGAACCCCTCTACGCCCCGCCCCCGCTGCTCCAACGCATGGTCGAGGCGGGCCTGCTGGGCCGCAAGACCGGCCGGGGATTCCATCGCTACGAAGACCTGGGCTGAGGGGCCCGGAGGCGGCCGCCCGCCGAGGGGGCGGTGGCCGCCCGCCAAGGACGGACGGGGAGTGCGGAGTGTGCCGCCTTCCCGTCCTCCTTGTGGCCTGCCTCCTCGTGACCTGCCTCCTCGTGGCCTGAAGTCCGGGGAACCGCTCCCGCGGCGCTAGCCGACCGGTGTCGGCATGGCCCGCTGGTCCGGCCCCGCGTACGAGGCGAGCGGCCTGATCAGATTTCGGCCGATGACGCGGATCGCCATCTCGGGGCCTTCCGCTGTCCGCGCGCCTTCGCCCGTATCCACACGGCAGGCCTCGAAGGCGACGCGGGTTTCTGTGCGGCGTGCGACGTCCCCTACTGCGCTCGGCACTGGCGCAACGAGGAGGCGGCCGCCCAGGGGACGACGCTGTGCCCGCTGGGACATCAGCGTTGACGGGCGGGCTCAGACGCCACAATCGGCCGTTGCCTCCGCACAGCCGAACGGATGCGGCTCCCGGGCCTCCGCGTCGGGCACCTGAGGCTCACCGCCCGCTTCGTTGAACGCGGTCAACGCCGCCACCAGAGCCCCGCGTTGCTCCGGGGCGAGCCGTTGCACGATGGCCGTGATCTCCTCGCGGCGCCGGGCGGTGACGGTCGCGACGGTCCGCCGCCCCTCCTCGGTGACCTGAAGCAACGTCTCACGCCGGTTGCCGGGATTGACCCGCCGGTCGGCCAGGCCCGTCGCGATGAGCCGGTCCACCATGCGCATGGCGGTCGAGGGCGCGACCTGCAGATGGTCGGCGAGGGTCACCAGTTTCGTGACGCCCCGCGTCGACAGGACGACGAGCATCCGCAATTGCGGCAGGGTCACACGGTCCTCGACCTCCGCGAGGGAACGCGCCGACACGGCGACCAGCAGCCTCGATGCCGTCAGGACCGCTCGGGTCACCGCGTCGACATCGTCCGCGCCTTCTTGGCAGTTCCCGGGTTCGACCATGTGTCCTTTCTACTCCTCCTGTGACCTTCTTCTGCCGCGTTCCGTCATGGCAGTGACGGCAAGCTGAAAGCCCTGAGGAGATGGTGATGGAAACACGTTCGATCACGGCGGAGACCCCGATGGTTCCGCGGATGTCCGAGGACCCCGCGGAGCTCGTTCCCGAGCTGGCGGAGGTGTCGGCGGCCCTGTTCAAGGTCACAGGCAACGGTTCCGTGCCGCGCTCCACCATCAGCTTGGTGCAGCTGCGTGCGGGCCAGCTCGTCGGCAGCACCTATCTCACCGTTCTGCACACGGGCTTCCTGCGGAAGGCCGGGGAGTCCGATGAGCGGATCACGTCGGTGGTGTCCTGGCAGGACTCCCCGTACTTCACTGGCGCCGAGCGGGCCGCGCTCGCACTTGTGGAAGCGGTGCTCCAACCGTCCGTGGACGGCGAGCGGGTCTCCGACACGCTGTATGCGCAGGCAGCCGAACACTATGCGCCCAAGGCGCTCGCCACGCTGATGTTCGCGATCGGCCAGGTCAACTTCTTCATCGCCGTGGCGCTCATCGCCAAGCCGGTGCCGGGCCGGTCGTTCACCGACCCGTGGAAGTGACGCGTCGGCTGCCCTGGGAGAGGAGAGCGGGCCGCGCTCGCCAGAGCGGCGAGCGCGCCCCACTTCCGAGGGGGACGGGCCCTACTTCACCGTCAGTTCCGCCACCCCCGGGTGCTTCTTCGCCCCCGCCTCACCGCGCACCGTCACCCGCACGTACCGCGCGAGCTGCGGGTCGTCCGCGTCCGCCCGGTGCCAGTTCCGGCCGTCGAGGGAGACCTCGACGGTGTGGGCGGCGGGCTTGGTGTCGCTCCAGGTGGGGGTGACCTTCTTGACGCGGACCGGCTTGGTGAGGTCCGTCGTCAGGGTGCCGCGGGCGCCGTCCGGGACCCAGGCCGTGGCCGAGTTGCCGTCGAACGCGGCGCCCGCGTACATGCCGGGCTGCTCCGAGGAGGCCTTGGCCGTGGTGCAGCGGGCCGCGTTGGTGGTGGGGATCAGATCGGGGCGGCGGGTGTCGAGGACGGCGGGAGCGTCCTTGGTGACGGTCCGCTTGCCCTGTGGCGTGTCGAGCGTCATCGGCGCGCCGTCGGTGAGGCGCACGGTCGTGCGGCGGGCACCGATCTCGATGTCGTACGTACGCCCCTGCCAGGCCAGGCCGCGCAGGGTGACGCCGCGGTCGAGCTGCGGCGGCAGCATCGGGTCGAGGTGGAGGCTGTTCTCACGCATCCGCATGCCGGTCAGACCGTTGGTGAAGGTCTGCAGGAAGCCGCCCTTGCCGGTGAGGAAGTCGTGCGCGGGCGAGCCCGACAGCGGGTCCTCGGCACCCGCCTTCTCGCCACGGGCCTCCGAGAACTGCGCGAACGGGCCACGCACGAACGGCTTGATGGAACGCTCCAGATAGGTGTACGTGGAGCAGCCCGGCTCACCGATTCCGGCGGCGTCGATGGCGTGCACCGAGTCCGTCATGGCCGGGCCGTCCGGGTCGGTGCGCGCCGCGTAGTAGTCGAGGGTCGCGGCCGCCGCGCCCTTGGGCATCTTCCACTCCAGCGGATACATCAGGAGGACCGTGTCTGCCTGCTTGATGGTGCTGCCCTTGTAGCCGTCGTACTGCTGGAAGACCTTGCGCTTCTCGTCGTACGGGATGCGGATGCCGTCGGCGACGGTCTGCCACTTGGCGGGGGCCCGCTCGCCGAGCAGTTCGGCGGCGCGGGTGGCGTGGCGCAGTGCGGTGACGGCGCCCGCGTTGGTGAAGACCGCGTCGTCGACGCCGTTGCTGTACTCGTCGGGCCCGGCCGTGTCCTTGATCGAGTAGCTGCCGTCCTTGTTGCGGCTGACGCGGTCCGCCCAGTACTCGGCGATGCCCTTCATCACCGGGTAGCCGCGCTCGCGCAGCCAGTCCGTGTCCTTGGTGGCCAGGTAGTACTGCCAGGTGGCCAGGGAGATGTCCGACTGGAGGTGGACCTGGGTGCGGCAGTGCGGCGGGTCGACGCTGTGGCACTCCTTGGCTAGGTTGCCCGAACTCCCGCTGTTCCAGGGGTAGAAGAGCCCCTCGTAGCCGAGCTTTCGGGCGTTCTCGCGGGCTCCCGCTCGGGTCCGGTAGCGGTAGTCGACCACGGACTTGGCGAGCTCGGGCCGGGTGGCGAGCAGGCCCGGGTACATCCACGTCTCGGCGTCCCAGAAGACGAGGCCCGCGTAGTTGTCACTGGTCAGGCCCGCCGGAGCGATGCTGTTGGCGGCGCCCTCACGGGTGTTGGAGAGCAGCCCGTACTGCGCGGACCGCACCCATGACTGCATCTCGCGCCGCCCGCGCACCTCGATGTCGCTGCGCCACAACCGGGCCCAGGCGGAGGTGTGGGAACGGAGCATGGCCTGCCAGCCGCGCTCGGCGGCCCGCTGCGAGGTGGCGGTGGCGTCCCGGCGCGGTGCGCGCGAGGTGAGGGCCGTGTCGACCCCGACGTACTTCGTGAAGTCGTACGACTGACCGCGCCTGACCGGCAGCGCCAGGGCCTGGCGGGCAGTCAGTTTCCTGGCGCCGCGTGCCTGTTGGGCCTTGGCTCCATGCGCTCCGCGGTCGGCGCGCAGCGTGGAGGCGACGGCTCCGTCGACCTTGGTGCCGTCCGTGCGGAAGGCCACGTCCATGCTCGGCGCGGTCCTGCTGTCGGCGCCGTGCCCGTCGCCCCCGCCACCCGTTCCTGTCCGGTCGCCGCCGCCGGTCTGCTGGATGCGGCGCGCTCCGCGGCCGTCCAGCATGTCGGTGACGGTCGCCCTGCCGCTCCAGTGCGGCGTCATGCTCATGCGGACGGCGCCGACGTGCGGGTTGGTGCGGTCGGCGAGCACCTCGTACGTGAGGTCGGTGCGGCGCCCGTCGGTGGCGGTCCAGGTCAGCGACGTACGGACGACACCGCAGTGCAGCAGGAGCGACTGGCGGTAGTGGGAGATGCGGCCGGACGGCGTCGAAGAGTTGAAGGTATCGCCCTTGTCTCCGCCCGTACTGACCGTGAGGGCGGTCCAGTTGGGCAGCGCGGCGACGGCCTGGCGGTTTTCGGCAGTCTTCTTGTTGTGCGCGTACAGGCCCGAAACGAAGGAGCCGTCGTAGCGCGGGGTGAACAACGGCCACCCCGTCTTGGCCTCGCTGTCGGCGTACCCGGCACCGTTGGGCGGCACGCGTTGCCCCAGGTAGCCGTTGCCGACGAAGGCGTGGGTGGTGTCTTTCGCCTCGGCCCGGGTGGTGGTGCCGAGCGTCCAGCCGTCACCGGTGCGGCAGTGCGCGGCAGGGGTGGTGTCGCCGTCCGGCGCCGTTCGGGCCGCGACCGACGGCACCGAGGCGACGAGGGTTCCGGCCAGCAGCACCGCGGTCAGTCGGGCGGCGCGTGGCCGCGCACCGAGGGAGTACGTCATTGTTCTCCGTCACTCTGGTTCACCTGCGAGGGTCCAGGGACCATAAATTTCCTGAACGAGTCACGTCAATAGATGCGCGTTATCAGTCAAGACTCGAAGACATGCAAGACATGGACGAAGGGTGACGGTACGCGGGTGAGGTGGCGCGGCGGAGTTTCGGGCCTGAGCCGTACGGGTGCGGCGCGCCGCGTTCAGCGTCGCGTGCTGCTCAGTCCGCACACCGCGAGTTCTTCGGGCGTGAGGGCCGGGCCCTGCTGTGCGCCACGGCCCGGCCCTCGGGCGACGCCGAGCAGGACCTGTGGCCTGGCCAGGCAGGTCAGGGGCGCGGAGAGGGTCATCAGATCGGTCAGTGCCCGCAGGACCGCGGGGTTGACGGTGGCGGTCCGCATCATCCGCTGGGTGTACCCGCTCAGCAGTCGGGCCGCGGGCGGCAGCCGCTTGCCCGTGGTGGCGGGGTAGTTGAGGTCCTCGCCGGTGGCCAGGTCCCAGGGGCCGCTCGTCGTGCGGGCCACCGACCGCTGGACGTGCCGGGCGAAGCCCTTGGCGCGGGCCCGGCGCTCGCCGAGGGCGCGGTCGAGCGCGGCCGCGCTGTGGGCGGCCACCGAGAGGCCCTGGCCGTAGACGGGATTGAAGGTGGCGACCGCGTCGCCCAGGGCGACGAACCCGTCCGGCGCGGCGGGCAGCCTGTCGAAGCGGCGGCGCCGGTTGGCGGTGCCGCGGGTGAAGTGGACGTCGGTCAGGGGCTCGGCGCGGGAGATCAGGTCGGCCACGAGCGGGTCGCGCAGGCTCCGGGCGAACGGCTCGAAGTCGGCCGCGTTCCTGGTGGGTTCGCCGCCGCGGGTGCCCGCGACGGTGACCAGCCAGCGGCCGCCCTCGACGGGCAGCAGGGTGGCGCCGCAGCCGGGGGTCCCGGATCGGGGGTCGGCCTGGATGCTGACGAGCGGGAAGTCCTCCGCGCCCGGCGGCGCGCGGAACAGCCGGGTGGCGTAGACCTGACCGGCGTCCACGGTCTCCTCCTGGACGGCGGGCAGTCCGAGCCTGGCGAGGTGCCGGGCGGCCTGCGAGCCGCGGCCCGAGGCATCGACCACCAGGTCCGCCTCCAGGTTCTCGACCGTGCCGCTTCCGGTGTCCCGGACGGCCACTCCGGTGACCCGGCGCTGGTCGCCGAGGAGTTGAACCGTTTCGGCGCCGTCGCGCAGGACCACCGGTCCAAGGGCCAGGACGCGCTCGCGCACCACCGCGTCGAGGAGGTCCCGGGTGCAGGAGACGAGGAATTTCGTGTCGGGCCGACGCGGGAACCAGCCCTGGGGCCCAAGCACGACGATTCCGTCCGTCACTCCCAGCTTCCGCGCCCCGGCCGCCACCCATGCGTCGACGGTGCCCGGCAGCAGGTCATCGATGACGCTCGCGCCGCCCGACATCACCATGTGCGCGTGGCGGGCCTGCGGCAGCCCCCGGCGCGGCGCCGCCGTCTCCGGCATGCGGTCCCGGTCGACGAGCACCACCTCGTCCACGTGGCCGGACAGGACCCCGGCGGCCAGCATCCCCGCCATGCCCGCCCCCAGGACCACCGCACGGCTGCCTCCGCCGGACTCCCTGCCCCGTGCCTTCATGACCACGACCTTCCAGGCGGGACCGCGGCGCCGGACGCCCAGGCCGCTCGTACGGGCCCGTGCCTTCCGGGGGCCGAGGCCAAACTCCGTCGCGGAGCCCGTACCGCACAAGCCATGAACCGGACTGGTCAGTGGAGTTCGGTGGTCGCGAGTTCCACCGTGGTGACGACGCGGGTCAGGGACGGCCGTCGGGGCACGGAGCCGAAGCCGAAACGGACCGGGGGATCCACCGCCGTCAGCGCTCCCAGCTCCCGCCCGTCCCACGTCGCCCGCGCCGCCGTGATCGTGCGCAGGTCCCTGGCCGCGTACCACTCCCGGCGTCCCCTGCCCGCGCTGCCGCGCGTCCGCACGCCCGGCATCAGCAGGCGCGCCGGTACGTCGCACAACCCTGCCCAGCCGGGGCTGCTCGCCAGGCGGTCCGGGACCAGGCGCAACAGTCGGCCCAGTACGGTGGACCGCCCGGGTTCGAAGGTGAGCCGCAGCGGTCCCGCGGCCACGGTCCATTGTTCGCGCGCGGGCTCGACGGCGACGGGGCAGATGACGATCTCGTCGAAGCGGTACGTGGCGGCGACGAACTCCGCGACCCGTTCCGACGGCGCGAACAGCACGCGGTGGCCGTTGGACCGTTCGACCATGACGTCGGCGAACGCGCCCAGCGGGGAGACCGGCCAGTGGCCGACGACCAGGCGCACGCCGCTGTCGGTGCCCAGCCCCGCGATCCATCCGTCGAAGCGCATACGGCGCGTGGTTGTGCGCATCAGGCCCCCGCCTCTCCGTGTCCTCGGAGGAGCGGGGGCCTCTGCCGTGCCCGGATCAACCGCCTGCTTCCTAGCCCTGCGGCGGGTCCTGCTGGGACTTGTCCGAGCCGAACTGATCCTTGAGCTTGTCCTGGGCGGTGTCGACCTGGCTGGAGTACTTGCTCTGGGTCTTGTCGTCGACGAAGTCGCCCGCCTTGTCGATGCCCTGTCCGGCCTTGTCCTCGTGTCCCTTGAGCATTTGCTTCAGCTTGTCCATGACCGTCATGGGCTGTACCTGCCTCTCGCCTCTCTGCGTTCCGCCCCCTCTCCAGATTCAGGGCGCAACGCCCGATCCGCATCCTGTGGCCACAACCGATCTCGAACACGTGGACGAATCCTCTCTGTGTACACGGCCGGAACAGCACCTTCCCCGTACGCGTGATGCGGGAATGTTGCGGGCATGACAACCCTGCCCGCCCTGCCCGTGACCCCGAAGCGCCGGAGGAAATCCCTTGAAGCCGAGCCGAGCGATCCGTAGAACGTCCCTGACCGTCGGCGGCGCCCTCACACTGGTGGTGGCCTTCGCGGGTTCGGCCGTCGCCGCCCCGCCGCAGGCCCTGCCCGCGAACGCCGACGGCACCGAGCAGACGTTCCAACCGGCGTACGACTACGACGGCGACGGCTGCTATCCGACGCCCGCCATCGGCCCCGACGGAACGGTGAACGGCGGCCTCAATCCCAGCGGTGCCGTCAACGGCCAGTGCCGTGACGCGAGCGACCTCGCCAACACCAACGGCTACGCCCGCACCAAGTGCAACAACGGATGGTGCGCCGTCATGTACGGCCTCTACTTCGAAAAGGACCAGGCCGTGGCCGGCAGCGGACTCGGCGGACACCGGCACGACTGGGAGCACGTGGTGGTGTGGGTGAAGGACGGGCGTGCCGAGTACGTCGCCACCTCGGCCCACGGCAAGTTCCGCATCCACCCGCGTGACCAGATGCGCTGGGACGGCACCCACCCGAAGGTCGTCTACCACAAGGACGGCATCGGCACCCACTGCTTCCGCGCGGCGACCGCGGGCGACGAGCCTCCCGAGAACCACCGCGGCGCCTGGCAGTTCCCGGCCCTCATCGGCTGGAACGGCTATCCGGCGGGCCTGCGCGACAAGCTGAGCTCCCATGACTTCGGCAGCGCCAACTTCGGCCTGAAGGACACGAGCTTCCCGAGCCACCTGGCTGCGGCGCTGCCGTCCGGCGTGCCCTTCGACGTCAACGCCTGACCGGACGACGGCCGGGCGCCGGGCAGCCGGGCGACGTACAGCCTGGCGACAAGCCTCCGCGCCGGGCACGCGTGCTACTTCGGGTCCACGTCGGTGTACAGCATGTGGTGGTCCGAGTACGCGGTCGGCCGCACACGGTGCTCGCGCGGGGCGAAGCCTCGTAGGAACACGTAGTCGAACTTGCTGTGCCAGTCGGTCGTCGGCTCGCAAGGACCGGTGGGCACGGGGCGGCACTCGGCGTCCGTGTCCTCGGCCAGCGCCCAGATGCGGGAGAGTTCGGGGGCCTCCGGCACGGCGTTGAAGTCGCCGAGGACGATGGCGCGGTCGTGCCGGGCGACGGCCGCGGCAAGCACGCGGGTCTGTCCCGCCCGGAACGACTCCTGCTGCCGCTGGGCGAGGTGCGTGTTGAAGACCCGGACGGACCGGCCGCCCACGGTGGTGGTGACCGCCATGTACCCACGGTCCTCGGATCCGCCGTCGGGATATTCCACATTCACCCGGTCCGTCATCGGCGCGGCCGAAAGGATCGCCTGGCCGAAGCCGCCCGGACTCCACGGCACTCCCCCGCAGCGGCCCCAGTCCTGGAGAACCGTCCCGTATTGCACGTGATAATCCAGTCCGTAGAAAAACTCCAGATAATCCCGGATCCGCTCGACGTCACGCGCACACGCCTCTTGCAGACCGATGACCTGAGGCGCGTACGTGGCGATCTCCGCCGCCCGGTCGATGTTGCTCACGTCGCAGGGATTGCAGATGTTCCACGTCATGACCCGGTTCGGGACGATTTCCTTGGCGGCGTCCACGGGCAGCGACCGCACGAAAAGGGCACCACCTGGCGCACTGGGGCCGACGAGCAGCATGAAGACCGCGAACACGGCGCCCGCCAGCAACCGCGTGCCCTTACGGAGCACCAAGCCTCCTCGATCCGGCATATCCCTGCACGAGATTATGGGACGGGGTCGGAAGACGGTGGGGAGTGTGATCAAACAACCGCTCATCGCCGAGCCACAACGTCCGGTTGTGCACGCCTAGGGTGATCCGGTGGACACCGAGGCATTGCGATCGTTCGTCCGGGCTGCCGCGCTCGGACGACTGCACCATGCGGCCGCTGAGCTGGGCGTGACGCAGCAGGCGGTCTCCAAGAGGATCGCCGCGCTGGAGCGCGAGCTGGCGGTCCGGCTGTTCACCCGCACCGCCCGAGGGGTCGAGCTGACGCCCGACGGCCGGGCGCTCCTCCCCCATGCGCGGAGCATCGTCGCGGGTGTCGATCGCGCCCTCGCCGCGGTCGGGCCTGGCTCCCGGGCCCTGCGGATCGACGTACTCGGACTGCGGAGCGCGCAGGCCGTCGTGCTGCACGAGTACTGGCGGTCGCATCCTGAGCTCAAGCTCGATGTGGTGACCCTCAGGGTCGACGACCCCCGGGTGGCGGTCGCCGCCGTCGAAGCGGGCGATGTCGACGCCTCGTTCCGTGCCGTCACCGATCCGGGCGCGCTGCCGCCCGACGTGCAGATGATCCACGCCTTCTGTAATCCACTGGAATTCGTCGTCGGGCCGGGGCATCCGCTCGCCTCCGCACCGATCCTGACGCCTCAGCAGCTGCGCAAGCACCGGATCTGGGTGCCGGGCATCGCGCCCGGCAGCGAATGGGCCGAGTTCTACGACCAGCTCGCCACCGCATTCGATCTGCGTATCGACGCGGCGGGCCCGCATTTCGGCGACGAAGTGCTCCTGGAAACGCTCGCGGACTCCGCGGAAGTGGCCACGCTCGTCGGGGCCCGGGACCGGTACGTCTTTCCGGCGCACTACGACCTGCGCCGCATCCCCCTCGTGAATCCGACCCTCGCGTACCCGCTCTCCCTCGTCCTCCCCCGCACGAATCCGCACCCAGGACTCCGTGGAATCATCGCCCACTTCGGAAGCCTGCCGAAGCTCCCCGGGACGGTCTGGCTCCCGTCCTGGGCAACCCCGTCACCGCACCACGCGAAAGGATCGTGACATTGTCCGGCGACCGCCTCCTGCGCATTCACAGCGACGATTTCCAGGCCATGGCCGAAAGGGTCCTGCGGGCCACCGAGCTCACCTCCCGCCTGAACGTCCTGCCCTTCGAAAACGAAGAGGGCAAGGCGGAATTGTTCCAACAAATCCTTGGCAAGCCGCTGCCGCCCAGAGTCACCATCTATCCGCCCTTCTACACGGACCACGGTCTCCACTTGGACCTCGCGGAGCGCGTGTTCATCAACCAGAACTGCACGTTCCTTGACTACGCAGGCATCCGGCTCGGCGAGCGCGTGATGGTCGGCCCCAAGGTCACGTTCATCACCGTCGGCCATCCGGTCGACCCCGTGGAACGACGGGAATGGCTGAGCGGCGGCCCCATCGACGTGGCGGAGAACGTCTGGATCGGCGCCGGTGCCACGATCCTGCCCGGCGTCAGCATCGGCCGCGATGCCGTGGTCGCCGCGGGCGCGGTCGTGGCCGACGACGTCCCACCGGCAAGCCTGGTGACCGGAAGCAAGGCGACCGTCAACCGCCAGTGGTGACGCAGTCTTCGGAGTCGCCTCCGAAGCCGCCTTCGGAACCGTGTTCGGAGCTCTGAGCGTCTCGGTTCCGGAACATGTGACGGGACGGGCTGGTGGGGACTGGTGGGGCTCATGGGGATGGGGTCGCTCGCGGAGTTGCTTCGGGAGCTCAAGGATCGGTCCGGGCTCAGTTACGGAGTACTGGCCCAACGGCTCCACATGAGTACGTCGGCGGTGCACCGGTACTGCAGCGGGGACGCCGTGCCTCCGGAGTTCACGACGGTGGAGCGGTTCGCCCGGCTCTGCAAGGCGTCGCCCCAGGAACTGCTGGAAGCACATCGGCGGTGGGTGCTGGCGGACGCGGAGCGGGGGCCGAGGGGCTCGCAGCTCGATGCTTCCGGTACGCCCGGTACTCCCCGTACCTCTGCCGCTTCCGCTCCTTCTGCCGTGCCCGATCCCGCGCCGGAGTTCGGGGCCGCCTCGGAGCCCGGGCCCCCGTCGCACCGGCGCCGTACCCCCGTCGTCCTCATCGCCCTCGCGGCCGTCCTCGCCACGGTCGTCGCAGTCGGGTCCGTCGCACTTGCCCTGCACAGCGACGGTGACAGCGACAAGCAGACGCAGCAGCACGTTGCCGGGCCCACCGCCCCGGCGAACCGGAGTGCCCCGAGCGCCTCACCGTCCGACCGCCCCGGGAAGGGCTCCGACAAGGACCGTCCCGACGGCAAGGACCGGTCCGACGCCAAGGACCGGTCCGACGCCGGAGCCGAAGGCAGCAGGGGCGACGCCTCCGCTTCGCCCTCCCGGAGCGGGAAGGGCGGCACGGCACCGGGTGCCCCTCGGAGCAAGGGAACCGCGCCCAGTGGCGCGCCGGGCAAGGCCCCCGGGAGGCCGCTGACCGCGCGCGTCAGGCCGTACCTCTACGACGGCTGTCTGCAGAGCTTCCTGGTCGACCGGGAGCCGGGCGAGATGCCGGAGCCGCCCGCGGATCAGGACGTGCCCGCCTGGGTGGGGCAACTCGACGCGGTATCGGCCCGCCGCCAGGACATCGAGGTCACCTTGCAGGGCACGGGCAGGGACAACATCGTCCTGCGCGCCATGCACGTTCGCGTGCAGAGCAGCGGCGCCCCACTGGCCTGGAACAACTTCCAGATCCGGACGCGCTGCGAGGAGGAGGTGTACGCCAAGTCCTTCGACGTCGACCTCGACGAGGCGGCGCCGCGTGCCACGCCCATGATGGGACAGCCCGACTTCCCGTACCGGGTCAGCGAGCGCGACCCTCAGGTCTTCCTCATCACCGCGGGCACCAAGCTGCACAACGTGCGGTGGTACCTGGAACTGGAGTGGTCCAGCGGCAAACGGCACGGCGTGCTGCGCATCGACGACCAGGGCAAGCCGTTCCGTACCAGCGGCTTGGAAGGGCGCCCCACCTACACCTGGCTGGACTCCGACGGGTGGGGAACGGAGACGCTGCCGGTCGTCGACTGAGCCGCAGCAGCCCGAGGCCGGGAAAATCGATCGACAGGCGAGCCCGGTCGACGCTGTGATGGCCGTGACCGCCCGCCGCATCGAGCTGGCCCACCGCAGGAGTTGTTCTTGGCGACCGGAAGAACCTCGGACCCCCGCCCCGCAGTCTTGGGCCCCCGCCCCGTGACCTCGGACCCCCGCCCCGCGATCGACGCCGCACTGGCCAGACGCCTGGTCGACGCGCAGTTCCCGCAGTGGGCCGCGCTGCCTCTCGACCTGCTCGACCCGGCAGGTTCTGACCATGTGATCTACCGTCTGGGCGCGGACCTGGCCGTCCGGCTGCCCCGCCACGAGGGGGCCATCGGGCAGGCCGCGAAGGAGGCCGAGTGGCTCCCCCGGCTCGCGCCGCGCCTGCCGCTGGCCGTTCCGGTACCGGTGGGAGTGGGCGAGCCCGACTTCGGCTATCCGTGGTCGTGGGCGGTGTCCCGCTGGCTGGGCGGCGAGGTGGCGACCACCGAGTCCTTGGCCGACTCGTCCCGGGCCGCCGTCCAACTGGCCGATTTCCTCACCGCACTGCAGACCTCCGTACCCGAGGACTTCCCGGTCGAAGGCGACCGCGAGGACCTGACCGGTGAGCCGCTGGCCGACCGGGACCACGCGACACGGGCCGCCATCGCGGAGCTCGACGGCGTGTTCGACACCGCGGCGATGACCGAGCTGTGGGACGCCGCGCTCGACGCACCCGGATGGGACCGTCCGCCGGTCTGGTTCCACGGCGACTTCCACACCGGCAACCTGCTGACCGTCGGCGGACGGCTCAGCGCGGTCATCGACTTCGGCGGGCTCGGCATCGGCGACCCGGCCTGTGACCTCACCATCGCCTACACGCTGATGTCCGCGGGGAGCCGGGCCGTCTTCCGTGCCGCGCTCGGCGTCGACGACGCCACCTGGCTCCGGGGCCGCGGCTGGGCCCTGGCCACCGGGCTGAACGCCTACACCTCGTACGCCGCCGTCAGCCCCCGGGTCGCCGCGCAGACCACCCGGCAGATCACCGAGGCGCTGATCGGCTGAGCGACTCCCGGCGCCGCTCGGCGCGATGGGCGAGGACATTGCGGTCGTCGATCTCCTGGAACCCTCCGACCGGCAGGCGAGCCGAGTCGAGGCTGTGCCGTTGTTCGTCATGCGGCCAGCCTCCAACCCTGACGCAGGGTCAGGGTCAAGCGCCCGGAAGGAAGAGGCAGAACGGGTGGCCGTGCGGGTCGCGGAGGACTCGTACGTCCTTCTGGGGCTGGTGCTCCTCCAGCGTCGCGCCCAGGGCGCAGGCACGCTCGGTCTCCGCTGCCAGGTCGTCGACCGCCAGGTCCAGGTGCGCCTGCATCTGCTGGGTACCGGGGCGTTGCGGCCAGGTCGGGGGCGTGTGGCCGGTCTCCAGCTGGAAGCTGAGGCCGGGGCGTTCCTGTTCCGGCGGCCGCAGGCGGACCCACTCCGGATCGCGTTCGACTTCCCGCCAGCCCAGCAGGGCGCGGTAGAAGTCGGCCAGGGCGGGCGGATCGGGCGTGCCGAGGACGAAGGCACCGAGCGTCATGGTCATGTCCCCACCCTGCCCCGGCTCCCGCGTCCGTGCACGGGCCGTGCTCCCGGACAGGGGTTGGCTCGTGGGTGCCTTCTCGGTGCCGTGGTGAATGTGTTCAGCTGGGATGTTGTACGTCGACGGGGGAGGCTGAACAGCTGTGGGGCGCCGAGAGAAGCCGATCGATCCCGGGGCCGGGCCGGTACAGAGTTTCGCCTACGAGCTGCGCAAGTTGCGGATCGAGGCGGGAACTCCGACGTACCGGACGATGGCCGAGGGGGCGGCGTACTCGGCCGCCGCTCTGGCGCGTGCGGCGGCGGGTGAGGCGCTGCCGTCCCTGGCGTTGGCGCTGTCGTATGTGCGGGCGTGCGGCGGGGACGCGGCGGAGTGGGAGCAGCGCTGGCACGAGGTGCAGGAGGAGGAGGCCGCTCAGCCCACGGCCGACGCCGAGGAGCCGACGGATTCGCCGTACCGCGGACTGGCCCGTTTCGAACCCGGCGATCACGCGCGGTTCTTCGGCCGGACCCGTCTCACGGACAGCCTCACCGCCCTGACCGAGGCGCACCGGTGCGTCATGGTCCTTGGCCCGTCCGGCAGCGGCAAGTCCTCCCTCTTGCGGGCCGGACTCGTGCCCTGGCTGCAGAACGCCGAGGACCCGGGGCTGCGTCCGGCGGCGATCCGCATCCTCACTCCCGGCCCCCAGCCGGTGCGTGACCACCGGAAACTGTTCGTCCCTGCCGCGGGTCCCGGCGACACCTGGCTGGTGGTGGACCAGTTCGAGGAGATCTTCACGCTCTGCCGCGACGCGGCGCAGCAGCGGGATTTCGTGGGGCTCGTGCTGTCGGCCCAGGAACCCGGGAGTCGGCTGCGGGTGGTGGTCGGAATGCGCGCCGATTTCTACGCGCGTTGTCTCGAACACGAGGGGCTGGCCCGGGTCCTCGGGGAGGCGAGCCTGCCCGTCGGTCCGATGACACCGGACGAGTTGCGTGACGTGATAGTCAAACCGGCGGCGGCCGCGGGGCTGATCGTGGAACGGGCCCTGACCGCCCGCCTCATCGAGGAGATACGCGGTGAACCAGGGGGCCTGCCGCTGCTGTCGCACACCCTCCTGGAGACCTGGCACCGGCGCCGCGGCCGCACCCTGACCGTGCAGGGCTACGAGGCCTCGGGCGGTGTCCACGGCGCCATCGCCCAGACCGCGGAGGACTTCTACACCCGCCTCGCCCCGGACCGGGCGGAGGCGGCCCGGCGCATCCTGCTGCGGCTGATCACCCCCGGCGACGGCGCCCCCGACACCCGTCGCCCCATCGGCCGGGGCGAGCTCGCCACCGCCCGCTGCGCGACCCCGGACTCGGACCCGGAGGCCGTGCTGCAGGAGCTGGCCCGTGCCCGTCTGGTCACGCTGGACGACGACACCGTCGATCTCGCCCACGAGGCGCTGATCACCTCGTGGCCCCGGCTGCGCCGGTGGATCGAGGACAACCGCGAGCACCTGCGCCGCCACCGGCGCCTGACCTCCGCGTCCCGCAACTGGCACGAGCGGAGCCGGGACAGCGGGGCTCTGCTGCGCGGCACCGAACTCGGCGAAGCCCAGGACGCGTTCCCCACCCCCGAACGACGCGACGAACTGACCGCGCTGGAAAGGGATTTCCTCAACCAGTCCACCCGCGCGAAACGACGACGCACCAGCCTGACCCGTCAGGTCATCGCGGCCCTCAGTGTGCTGCTGGCCCTGGCGCTCGTCGCGACCGCCGTCGCCGTGCGGAAGACGAACGCGGCCGATGCGCAGCGGCGCCTGGCGGTCTCCCGTGAAAATGCCGCCCGCGCCGACCAGTTGAGGCAGAACCGCCCCGAGGCCGCGATGGTCCTCGCCCTGCGGGGCTACCGGCAGGCTCCCACCAAGGAAGCGCGCAACAGCCTGCTGAGCGCGCAGGCCCGCTTCTACGCCAACCAGTTCACCGGGCACACCGACACGGTGGAGAGCACGGCCTTCGCACCCGACGGCAGAACCCTGGCCACGGCGAGCTTCGACCACAGCGTCAAGCTGTGGGACGTACGCTCCCACCGTCTCCTGGCCACCCTCACCGGCCACACCGATGCCGTCAACGGGGTGGCGTTCTCTCCCGACGGCGACACCCTGGCCACGTCGAGCAACGACCGCAGCGTGAAGCTGTGGGACGCACGCTCCCACCGTCTCCTCGCCACTCTGACAGGCCACACCGACATGGTCGAGGCAGTCGCGTTCGCACCCGACAGCCGCACCCTGGCCAGCGCCTCCAGCGATCGCACGGTGCGCCTGTGGGACGTACGCACCCAGCGGGAGCGTGCCGTGCTGACCGGGCCCAAGGATGCGGTGTACCGAGTGGCGTTCTCGCCTGACGGCCGCACGCTCGCCGGTGCGGGCCGCACGACCCGCTTGTGGGACGTGTCGTCCCACAAGACGCGCGCCGTTCTGGCCGGTGCCACGGGCGCCGCCGTCACCACGGTGGCGTTCTCCCCCGACGGCCGCACGCTGGCCACCGCGGGCGGGGAACACGCCGTGAAGCTGTGGGACGCACGCTCCTATCGCCTGCGGGCGACCCTGACCGGTCACACGAGCGCTGTGCAAGGGGTGGCGTTCTCGCCGAACGGAGACACCCTGGCCAGCGCGAGCGCCGACGGCACCGTCCGCCTCTGGCACCCGCAATCGCACCGGGCCCTGGCCACGCTGACCCTGAAGAAGCCCCTGTACGCAGTGGCGTTCTCCCCCGACAGCCGCACGCTGGCCACCGGGGGCCAGGAGCCCACCGTCCGCCTGTGGGACGTGGCATCGCACCGCACGACGGCCCGCCTGCCCGACCTCTCAGGGTCGATCACCCGACGGGCGCCCTTCGCGGACCGTCGGGCCCACCTCACGGTCGACCACGAGGCCCTGACGGCCCGCTGGTCCACCACACCCCCACGCCGTCGCCCGCTCCCGGTCCGCTTCCCGGAACGCGTCGTCTACTCCTCGGCCAGCAGCGACGGCCGTGTACTGGCCACGACCGATCGCGACCGGACCGTTCGCGTGTGGAACCTCGTGACCGGCAAGCGGATCATTACGCTCCGAAAGGCCACCTGGACCCTGCGGCAAGTGGGCATCACCCCCGACGGACGCACCCTGGCCGCAGGCGGGCGCGACGGCACGGTCCGGATGTGGGACGTCGCCACCGGCCGCCCCACGGCCGTCCTGCGCAACGCCCGTCCGGTGACCGCACTGGCGCTCAGGCCCGACGGCCACGCCGTGGCCTTCGTCAGCGACGACGGCATCACGCGCCTGTGGAACACCCGCCCCGGACAGGCCGCCAGGGCCCTGCCCGGCCCCCCGGACGCCAGCCTGGTCCTGGCCTTCAGCCCCGACGGCCGCACCCTCGCGGTCGGCGGCAACGACGGCACCATCAGGGTCTGGGACGCCGCCAAACGACGCAGAACCACCAACCTCACCGGGCACACCGGCGTCGTCATCGGGGTGGACTTCAGCCCCGACGGCTCCACCCTGGCCACGACGAGCACGGACCGGAGCGTACGGCTGTGGCGCATGCGCGGCGCCCGATCAGACGCCCACACCACCCTGACCGGCCCTGTCGCGGAGAACATCGACACGGTGCGGTTCTCCCCCGACGGCCGGGCGCTCGCAGCGGTCGACTCCCACGGGACCGCCCGCGCCTGGAGCATCGACGTCGACTTCGTCGCCCGACGCGTCTGCGGCCTCATCAAGGACCAGCATTGGGCCCAACTGCTCCCCGACCAGCCCGTGGAGGACGCCTGCCCGTCGTAGCGGACGGCTGACGCACAATGAGGCTCGGGCAGGCGACGCACGCCGAGTCCCATTTCATATGGCGCAGGTCACAGGAACTCCGCCGGTGCGGCGGAGAGGGAATGACTGTGAGGGACTCAGAGAACGATCTGCGCAAACGCGTGAGAGCAGGCGAACGTGACGCGTTCGCCGAGCTGTACGACCAGTACGCCGGGCACGTCCACCGGCATGCGCTGTGGCTCACCGGCGACTGGACGACCGCCGAGGACATCATGTCGGAGACCTTCCTGGCCGCGTGGCGGGCACGAGAGCGGCTCCACGCGGACGAGGGCTCCCTGCGCCCGTGGCTGCTGGGCATCGCCACCCACAAGGCGGAGAACACCCGGCGCGGCCTCCGCCGCCGCCTGGCGTTCCTGGCCCGCCAGCGGCAGCCGACCGTGGTCGCCGACTTCGCCCCCGAGGTCGTCGGACGCATCGACGACGCACAGCGGCTGCACGCCGTCCAGGCGGCGCTCGGCCGACTGAAGCGCCACGAGCGGGAAGTACTGACGCTGTGCGTGTGGTCGGGTCTCGACTACCAGCAGACGGCCGAGGCGCTCGGCGTGCCCGTCGGTACCGTGCGCTCGCGGCTGTCCCGGGCGCGGGCGAAGCTCGCCCGGTTCGCCGACGAAGCGGAAGCCGCAAGAAACAGGGAACCGCGCACCGCTCGCGGAGAGATGACTGGTGAAGCCGCACTCGCGGCCCTGCCCGTGCGGGAGGAAACAGCATGAACAACAGGGACACCGCTTCGAACTCCTCGAACTCCTCGAACTCCTCGAACTCCTCGAACTCCTCGAACTCCTCGAATGAGGCTCGGCGTTCGGACGCCGACGTCGAGGAGATCGCCCGGCTGCTGCCGCCCCCGGCCCATCGGGTCCTCCCGCACGAGCAGCACCTCCACCACAAGGAACGACTGATGCAACGGATCGACCGCGACCAGGCCGCCCGGACCGCCAGTACCGACAGGACCGACCGGGCCAACGGGACCGACCTAGCCCGCTCCGGCCCCCGCCCCGCCCGACGGCTGCTGCGCCCCGCCGTCCTGATGCCCGTCGCGGCACTCGCCCTGGGCGCCATCCTCACCGCGGGCATCGTCATCACCACGGACGACGGCGCGCCCGCCACCGCGGCGACCGGGCAGCACGACGCGCGGGACATGCAGCCCGCGGCGGCGCTCCTCGACCAGATCTCCACCGCCGCAGGCAAGGGCGACGCCCTGAAGATCAGGGACGACCAGTTCCTGTACACCAGGGAGAAGGTCCGCGACGCGGACCTCACCAGCGGCAAAGCGGTGGTGAGCCCGGTCAGGGACGTCGAGTCATGGGCCTCGCAGGAGCCGGGCCCGCTGCGCAAGCTCGGGCTCACTCGCGAGAACGGGGAAACCCTGCCGATCAATGCCGTACTGGGTGACACCGACGGCACGCCGGAGGGCCCCCACCGGGCCACCTACCACTGGCTGTCCTCCCTGCCCACCGACCCCGACAAGCTGTTGGCAGAGCTGTACGCCATGACGCCCAAGTCCGACGAGTCCGAGCGCGACCAAGCCGTCTTCGACCACATCGGGAGCATGGTCGGCGGGGTGATGCCGCCCAAGACGGCAGCTGCCCTCTACCGGGCCGCGGCCAAGATCCCCGGCGTCACCAAGTTGCCCACGGCCAAGGATCTGACCGGCAGGACCGGCGTCGCCATCGCCCGTGACGACAAGCAGTTCGGTGCCCGTACCGAATGGGTCTTCGACGCGAAGGACCTCACCTTCCTCGGGTCGCGCAGCTATCTCTTCAAGGACACCCGGTACGGCAAGGCCGGGACGCTCATGTCCGCCCGGGCGGTGATCGACCACGCGGTGGTCGACAAGGCGGGCCGGGCACCAGCCGCCTCGCGGGAGAGCTGAGGTCGGTGTGCGGCGGCGGTCGCCCCGGGCCTGCGACCGCCGCGTGCCGTCCAACGCTCGTGTCCTCGTGGTGGACGTTGTCCGCGTACGAGAGCATGCTTCGGAGGGAGTGGTGGCGCGAGACGTACAGAACGACTCGCCCACCCGACACGGGGGCGCCGGGAGGGGGACCGGCTGATCCCGCGCGCGACGCGGGGGTCGGCCCACCACCGTGACCCCCGCGGACGCAACGGGGGAAAGCATGAAGGCACAGAGCCGCAAGGCCTGGTTGTTCAAAGACCGCACCGGACGCCCACCGGGACCAGGCCCCGCCGCACAGGACACATCACCGCCATCCACCAGGCCCACCAGGTCCACCACGTGGCTGCATCGCACGCAGACCCGCATGTACGTACTGCGACACCAACTCGCCGACACGACAGGGCAGTCGCGGGTGGGGGCGGAGGAACTCCTCGACAAGGCAGAGGACTACATGCGGCAGGCCGCAGGCAGTCGTAACCTCCGCTGGAGGGTGGGCAGTTGGTGGAACGGGCTGGCATACGAGGGCACGCTGTCGTGCCTGCACGCGGCCGAGGTCGCGATCATCGCCCTGTCGCAGCCCGCCAGGGCGTGGACCCGGATCGACGCGTGCTCGCCCTGGCGGGGCCGCTCTGCCAGAAGGACCCGCGCCTCGCGCTGGTCGACGAGCTGAAACTGAAGGACTCGCCGGACGACGAGCGGGTGCCCTGGGCCGTCGCGGCCCTCTTGGAGGCCGCCTACGCGGTCCAGGAGGAACGAGGCGTACGCAGCCGCAACTTCCGTAACCGGCTCATCCGCTCCGGCAGCGTGCTGACGGTGCTGCTCCTGGTGACAGCCCTGGTGGCCTGGCGCAGCGCGGGGGCACTCCCGGTCTGCACGGACGGTTGCCCCGGCCCGGCGGAACCGGGGCTGCGCGAAGTCGGCCTTGTCATGCTGCTGGGGATGCTCGGTGCGACCGCGCACGTGGTGGGGCGGCTGCAGAAGATGGGCGGCAGCTGGAACCCGTACAACCTCCCCTTCTACCAGGAGCTCATCAAGCTGCCGATCGGAGCGCTGACGGCCGTGATCGGATTGCTCCTGGTGGACACCGAGTGGCTTCCGATGATCAAGGCACCCGACTCCTGGCGCAGCGTCATGGCCTACGCCGTAGTGTTCGGACTGGCCCAGATCGCCCTCACCCGGACGATCGACCAACGTGCGGAGAAGATCCTCGCGTCCGATCCCGACCCGGACGAGGTCCGGCAACTGGAGAAGGTCCCCGGCCCGGACACCAGACTGCAAGCGACTCCGGAGTTCTTGACTTGACGGCACACATCGGCGTGATCGCCTCGTACGACTTCACACGCGAGACGGAACTGCGCCGCTGGTTCCCGCCGAGCGTGGAGTGCACGCTGACGTTCACCGCGAAGGTCCCGCCGTACGCGGACAATCTGGATCTCGTCACCCGCCTGGGCAAGCCTGCGCTGCTGGCAGAGCCGACCCACGACCTGGTGGAACGCGGGGCCGAAGCGGTGGCGTATCTGTGCACGGCGTGCAGCTTCGTCGACGGCGTGACCGGTGAGCGGGCGTTGCGGGAAGCGATGATGGAACACGGCGCAAGGCAGGCGCTGACGACCAGCGGCGCCGCCATCGACGCGCTCCGAGCCGTCGGCGCCTCCCGCGTCGCCGTCGTACACCCCTACCAGGAACCGGTCGACCGACTGCTGTCCGCATACCTCACGGCGTCAGGCTTCGACGTCGTCGCGCTCACGCCACTGGACCTGGACGCGGTCGAGGACGTCTACGAGGTGGCCGAGCAGGACGTACTGGACACCGTCCTCGCCGGAGACCGTCCCGAGGCCGACGCCCTCTTCATCAGCTGCACGGCCCTGCCTACGTACGACGCACTCCCCCGCCTCGAACAACGCTTGGGGAAGCCCGTCATCAGCGCCAACCAGGCCACGGCGTGGGCGCTGATGAAGGCGGTGGGCGAACGGGCGCAGGGCCCGGGCCAGAGCCTCCTCGACGGTACCCGCACCGACCACCCCAGCGACTGACTGACCACCCCTCAGACGACGATGACCCGGCGCCCGCGGGTGTGACCGGCCTGGCTGTCGATGTGCGCCGCCGCGGCCTCGGCGAGCGTGTACGACTTCTCGACGGGGATGTGCAGCTTCCCCCGGGAGATGAGGTCGGCGGCCTCGGCGAGCGCGTCCGGCACGCTCCCGGCCACGCCGGAGAAGCGGACTCCGAGCTCCGGCGCACCCAGATCGGCGATGGAGACCACCTTCTGCGGATCACCGGTCAGCTCGACGAGTTCGCGGATCACGCCCGAGCCCGCCAGATCGAGAGCCGCGTCGACATGACCGAGCTCGCGCACCCGCTCGACCCACCCCTCGCCGTACGTCGTGGCGAGGGCACCAAGGCCCCGCAGGTAGTCCTGGTTCGCGGCCCCGGCCGTGCCGATCACCGCGATGCCACGGCCGCGGGCGATCTGCAGCACCGCTGATCCGACTCCCCCGGAGGCGCCGCTGACCAGCAGCGTCTGCCCGGGCTGCACGCCGACCTCGCGGATGATGCGCAGCGCGGTCTCCACCACGGACGGGTACCCGGCCGCCTCTTCGAACGTCAGGCCTGCGGGCATACGGCCCCAGGCCGACAACACGGCGAACTCGGCGTAGGTGTCCAAGCCCTCACCGAACACGTGCTCGCCGACCTCTACCCCTTCGACGCCGTCGCCGACCTCGTCCACGATCCCGGCGGCGTCCAGCCCGACCCCGGCGGGGAGCTCGGTCGGATGGGCCCCCAGCTTCTGACCCTCACGGATCCTCCAGTCGACGGGGTTCACACCCGCCGCCCGTACTGCGATGCGTATCTGGCCGGGACCCGCATGGGGCTCCTCGGCATCCAGGAGTTGCAGAACATCGGGACCGCCGAACTCGGCGAAGCTCACTCTCTTCATGCGACCGACCGTAACACTAACGGTTAGCGTTTTGTATCCGTTAGCTTTTCAGAACGGCTACACCTTCGTATTTGATAGCGTCAGCGCATGACCGCCGTGCAGCCCGGCCGCCGCGAGCGCAAGAAGGCCGCGACCCGCCAGAAGATCGCCGACACCGCCATGCGGCTCTTCCAGGAACGCGGGTACGACGCGGTCGGCATCCGTGACGTGGCCGCCGAGGCCGACGTCGCCGTGACCACGCTCTTCGCCCACTTCGCCTCGAAAGAGGCCCTGGTGTTCGAACTGGACGAAGACTTCGAGCAACGCCTCGTGCGGGCGGTCACGGACAGGGCGCCGCAGGAACCACTCATCCCCGCGCTGCGCCGCGAGATCCACGCGCTGGTGCGCCACTGCACGGCGGACGGCGCGGCCCCGACCTGGCACATGATCGACACGTCACCTGCCCTGCGGCAGTACGAGGTGTCGATGAGGCTGCGGCACGCGGAGTCACTGGCAACGGCGATCGCCGCGGACTACACCCGCGACTCCGGCTCCGGCTCGGATCCCAATCCCGATTCGGACCCGCCCCGGACCACGACGGCTTGCCGCACGATCGCTAGGTTCGCGATCGACGCGTTCTCACTGGCGCGCGAGGCACCTGATCCGCAGGCGGCGGTGGACGAGATCTTCCTGATGATCGAGGCGGCGTGGGAGGCCGGGCCTCGGATCCATTGATGACGAGGGGCCGATCAGGCCCCTTCGTTCACCGGCCTTGCGCCCCTGCCCCTGGGGCAGACAGCCCCGCTCAGCGGGCGGCGAGCCGCTCAAGGAGGGCGGCGCTGCGCGCCAGCAACGCCCGCTCCTCATCGGTGAGTTCGTCCTCGATGGCCTGCGCGAGCCAGCCGACCCTGCGGCCGCGCTCCGCTTCCAGCGCGGCGCGCCCGTCGTCCGACAGCTCGACCAGCGACTTGCGGCCATCGGTGGGATGCGCCCGGCGCGTGATCAGGTTCTGCTCCATGAGCAGCCCCACCGCACGGGCCATCGACTGGGGGCGTACGCGCTGATCGGCGGCGAGGTCGCTGGTGGTCATGGCGCCGTCGCGGTCGAGCGCACCGAGCACGGCGACCTGCCCCAGCGGGATGCTGTCCTCGTGCTTGACGCGTCGAGTGAGCTTGCCCATCGCGGTGCGCAGTTCGGCGGCGATGACGGCGGCTTCCGAGGTGGGCATAGGGCACTTTACCCCGCTGACCAGCAGAGCCGCGTACCTGCGCTGCACGACGCCCCGCACGACATCCCCGCACAAAACCCCTGTACCCCATCCCGGGAAAGCGTTCCCGCACCGCACCACTACACAGCAATGGTGCGCAGCAACACTGCACAGCCAAACTGATCAGCATTGCTGTAGGGTTTGCTGCTGTCGGGGCCAGCGCCAGCGTTGTCGCAGCCGGGGCCACGGCATACGACAAAGGGAAGGACCTCCCATGTCCGCAAAGGCAGTCGACACCATCGACGCCACCATCGAGACCGTCACCGCCCGCCGGATCATTGACAGCCGGGGCAACCCCACGGTCGAGGTCGATGTCGTCCTGGCGGACGGATCCCTGGGCCGCGCGGCGGTCCCCTCCGGCGCCTCCACCGGCGCCCGGGAGGCCGTGGAGCTGCGCGACGGAGACTCCGCGCGCTGGCACGGCAAGGGCGTCGACCGCGCGGTGGCCCACGTCAACGGGGAGATCGCGGCGTCCGTACGCGGCCGGGACGCGACGGACCAGGCGGGGCTCGACGCCTCGCTGGTCGCCCTCGACGGCACCGCCACGAAGTCCCGGCTCGGCGCCAACGCGATCCTGGGCGTTTCCCTAGCCACCGCCAAGGCCGCCGCGGCCGCCCACCGCCAGCCCCTCTACCGCTACCTCGGCGGCGCCGACGCCCACCTCCTGCCACTGCCGATGATGAACATCGTCAACGGCGGCGCCCACGCCGACAATCCGCTGGACTTCCAGGAGTTCATGATCGTGCCCGTGGGCGCGGACACCTTCGCCGAAGCGGTCCGCATGGGCAGCGAGGTCTTCCACACCCTGCGGCGCGACCTGCTGGCCGCCGGGCACTCCACGGGCGTCGGCGACGAGGGCGGCTTCGCGCCCGCGCTGCGTACCGCCGAGGAGGCGCTCGACTTCGTGATGACCGCCATCGAGCGCACCGGCTACCGGCCCGGCGCGGACATCGCCCTGGTCATGGACCCTGCCTCGTCGGAGTTCTTCCGCGACGGGGTGTACGACTACGCGGGCGAGGGAGTGCGCCGCACCCCCTCCGAGAACGCCGACTACCTGACCAAGCTCATCGACGCCTATCCCGTCGTCTCCATCGAGGACCCGATGGCGGAGAACGACCTGGACGGCTGGCGCGAGCTCACCACCCGCGTCGGCGACCGCTGCCAGCTCACCGGCGACGACGTGTTCTGCACCAACGAGACGCTGCTGCGCGAGGGCATCCGCACGGGCGTCGGCAACTCGGTCCTGGTCAAGGTCAACCAGATCGGCACCCTGACCGAGGCACTGACCGCGGTGACCACGGCCCACGATGCGGGCTGGACGGCCGTCATGTCGCACCGCTCGGGCGAGACGGAGGACACCACGATCGCGGACCTGGCGGTGGCGACGGGCTGCGGCCAGATCAAGACCGGCTCACTCTCCCGCTCCGACCGCACGGCAAAGTACAACCAACTGATCCGCATCGAGGAGGAGTTGGGCGACTCGGCGCGGTACGCGGGCCGCTCCGCGCTGCGCCGGGCGTGAGCGACGGGCGGCGGTAAGGTCCATGTGGGCCCCGATCGCGTGATCGGGGCCCACGCATCCGGATCCGCCTCGCCCACGGCCGACTCGTCATCAACCCCGGCAGCGTCGGCCCTACGGACGCGTCGGAGCCCACTGGGCGCTCCTGGGCCCCGGCGTCGAACTGCGGACCACGACCTTCGACATCGAGGCCGCAATCGCCCAAGTAACCCTGGACTCCTCCTATCCCGAAATCACCTGTTGGGCCGACTACTTCCTCCGGGCACAGGCAACCGATGCGATGCTCTCGCGACGTTCGGTCCACGTGACGGGCGTCCACAGTCCGTCACCGGATAGGGATGCTGGTGCTCCGGCTTGGCCATGAGCGTGGCCGAAGCCGGCGACCGATTCGTGGTCGGCTACGCACCTTTCCTCGTGGATCCACGCTGTCGAGCACGAGCGCAGGCACGAGCTCAGACTCGATCGGACGGCGCGGTCGAGGACCACACGCCGAACCACTGCTCGGCGCCGAACTCCTCGAACCGTTCCACCTCGGCGAACCCCAGCTTCGCCGCGAGGCGCATCGAGCGGTCGTTGGCGGTCTGGGTGCAGAGCACCACCGGCTCGCCGGGAAGCACGTCGGCGAACCAGTCGAGGGCCGCCGAGCACGCCTCGACGGCATACCCACGTCCCCATGCGTTCGGCAGGAACATGTAGCCGAGCTCGGCCTCTTCGACATCCGGACGGAGGTGCCCCGGGCGCTCCGCGGCGCGCCGATCGAGCATGACCGTGCCGATCAACGCGCCGTCGAGCTCGATCACGAAAACGCCGGGTCGGCGCCCGGGCACCTCCGGCACCGCGCCTTCCAGCTCAGCACGCGGTCGAGGCCCACCGAGATACGTACGCACCTCCGGCGATGCGAACAGCTCGATGAACGCCGCACGGTCCCCGGCCCGGGACTCGCGGAGCACGAGCCGTTCGGTCCTCATCGGGGCGGGCGGCCAGGCGACGGATCCGAGTTCAGCCATGGCGGGAAACCTAGCGCACGCCCGCCGCTCTACGGTGTGACCGGTCCAGGTGCCTCTTCGGATGGGGAAGGGGCGGGTGCAGGCGACGACGTGCTGTTGCTCGGGCTGGCGGGTGGTGGAGTGTCGGCGGGGGCCGATGGGGTGTCCTGCGAGAGGAGCCGCGGCAGCATGAGGAGGATGACTGTCACTGCCGCGGCCAGAAGGACCACCGCGGCCTTGCGCAGTCGGGGGTGGATGTCCGTCCGTGCGCGGGCCGATGGTGCGAAGTCCGGGCGGAGGGCGGTGACTTGGCTGGCCCTGGCATCAAGTGTGGCGCGAAGGCGGTCCTCGATGGCTGTCATGGCGTCTCCTTCAGTCTTCTGGCCAGCGCCGTGAGTCCCCGGCTCGCGGTGGACTTCACTGCACCCCGGGAGAGGCCCAAGGTTGCTGCGATGTCCGCTTCGGACATGTTCGACCAGTACCTGAGGACGAGGACCTCCCGCTGGCGCACGGTGAGCAGCCTCAGTGCTCGTAGCACTTCCTGATGCTCTTCCTTGAGGAGGAGCTCTTCTTCCGGTGGCGGTACGGGCAGGATGCGCGGGGGGATGTAGGCGCGCACGGTGCGCCTCCTGCGCAGCACGTCCCTGGAGGCATTGACCACGCTGCGCCGTATGTAGGCCTCGGGGTCGGCAATGGTGTCGAGCGATTCGCCGTGCCGTCGGTACAGGGCTGCGAAGGCTTCCTGGACGACGTCCTCGGCTGTGGGGATGTCGTCGACCAGGAGGACGGCCAGGCGCACGAGGTCGAGCCTGCGGTGGCGGTACAGCCTGTCGACTTCTTCCGACGCCGTGCCGGACAGATGGCCCTTGAGGTCCGATCTGTTGCGGTCCTGGAAGAGGCGGGCCAGTAGCCATCGCCACCGGCTGCGCGGGAAGGCACCTTCACAGGGGGAAACGGCAGCCATCAGCGCCTTTCCCCCACGGGCTGGATGCTGCCGCGGATGGTTTCCCAGCGGGTCATTTCTGGCATATGCGTCAACCTGTTGCGTGAATCGAGCGGTTCAGGGCTTTCAAGGGGTGTCCTCTACTAGGGAGGACGTGTGGGACGTCGACAGGTTGCAGTTCACTGCGCGGTGCGGGCGGGCGGGCAGGTGGGCGTGCGTGCTTGCGGCTGTGGCGTGGGCCTGTCCGTCGCCCGCTTCCGCTTCAACTGCCGCTTCCGCCTCCGGAACATTGATCGTCGCGGCCTGCAACCTCGGGTAGGGCCGCACGTCTGTCAAGGCGTAAGGGATGTTCCGCCCTGGTGCGGACGACGTGCGTGTCCGGCGTGCGCGGGCCACGTCGCGGTCGGATGTGAGACCTGAGGAAGACTGTGCTGAAAGTCAGAGTTGCCGCTGCCGCCGTGCTGGTGTGTCTGGGCCTGGTGTCGGGTTGTGCGAGCTCGGCCGACGAGTCCGGGCATGACTCGGAAGCGGAAGCCGCGACGTCCACCGCGCCGGTGCCCTCCGGGGCACGAGAGGTGCGAGGGGCGCGAGGGGCGCGAGGGGCGCAAAGCAGCGCTCCCGCGGCGCCGCCGGATCATGAGCCGGTCTCGTACAAGCCGAGTTGGCCCGACACCACGGTGCGCACGGCACGGGGGCACCGCGTCAACAGGTGCGTGCCCCAGGACCTGAGGAACAGAGCGACCACGCTGACGACCAGCGACAAGGTGCATCTGTCGGCGCTGGTCCTGGGGGACGGACCCGACGGTGTTCTTCTGGATCACGAGCAGGGCTACAGCATCTGCTCGTTCGTAGACATCGGGCGGCAGCTGGCCAAGCGTGGCTACCACGTGGTGATCCCCGAGTACCGCAATCACGGCGCGTCTGAGGAAGTGGCCGAGAACGAGCACATCGACCGGGATGCCCGTGCCGGGCTGGCGGAGCTGCGACGCGTCGGCGCGAAGAGGGTGTTTCTAGCGGGGGCGTCGTGCGGGGGCACGACGGCGTCGGTCGCCGGGGTCGATACGCCCTTGCGGGTGGTGGGCCTGTTGATGATGTCCTCGCCTGCCCGGTGCGGCGGGGTGGACGGTGTGGCGGCGGTCAAGAAGCTGAACGTTCCGACGCTTCTCGTGGTGTCGCCCGGTGACATGCAAGGCAACGCGGAGAAGCAGGTCCGTGAGGTCTACGCGGCCTCCGTTGCCCGCAAGAAGGAACTGGTCATCCAGAAGGGCGAATGGCACGGAACGAGCATGATCAAGCGGGCGGGTGCGTCGGGGGCCGCATTGCAGGACCGGGTCATCAAGTTCGTGGTGGATTCCTACGCCGCCGCCCGCTGAGGACGTCCCTCCACCCCGAGGCAGCCACGAGCGCGAACCCACGCTCCGGGCCACCCCTGTATCTATACCGAACTCACCAAGAGAGACATGTTGATGAAGCGACACAAACGCACGAGGACTTCGGCTCGTCTGCTGGGCCTGTCGGCGGCGGTGCTGTCCGCCGCGGCGGCAGCCTTCACGTATACGGCCGCAACCGGCGCCGCGGCACCGAACGAGGCGACGGGACAGAGCGCGGCGCCTTCGTCCGGGGCCACCAGGACGGTCCGCTACGACCTGGGCAACAAGGCCTGGCACCTGCCACAGACGGGCGAACCGAGCGAGCTGACCGGAGTGGTGCACTACCCCACCGACCTGGGCACGGGGCGGCATCCGCTGATCGTGATGCTGCACGGCTTGCACGACACCTGCGCCGACCGGAAGGCAGCGGCGGCACGCACCGCCGCCGAAGCCAGTGGGGACGATGCCGCGTACGAAGCCGCCAATGCCAAGCTCTCCGCCTGGCCGTGTGCGCTGGGAACGCCCGCCCTGCCGAGCGAGCGCGGATATGACTACCTGGGCCGCAAGTTGGCCGCTCAGGGGTTCGTCGTGGTCTCGGCCGGAGCCAACGGCATCAACGCTTCCTCCGTGATGGGCGATGACAATGCCGCCGCGCGGGCGGATCTCATCAACCGGCATCTGCGCATGTGGCAGAAGCTCAGCTCCAAGGGAACGGGTGAGCTCGCAGGGAAGTTCACCGACCCGGCGACCGGAGGGGCGCGACGCGTCGGCTTCGCCCACCACGTGGACATGGGCAACGTCGGGGTGATGGGGCATTCCAGGGCAGGGGCCGGGGTCACGTGGCAGGCGGCCGACAAGCATCGAGGGCAGTGGCCCAAGGGCGTCGACGTCAAGGCGGTGGCGGCGTTGGCGCCCGCCTACAACGTGATGACGGAGGACATGTCGAACTACGCGATCACCAACACCCCCTTCGCCGTCTTCCGGGGAACATGCGACGGACAGGTCGGCGGTGAGGCACTCTCGTTCGCGGCCGACGCGGCCAAGGGGAACCGGAGCGACTTCCACCGGTTCGCGATCCGCGGGGCGAACCACAACTACTTCAACACGCAATGGTCGCCTCAGAGCGGTCAGGTCGCGGCCTTCGACGACGCCACGCCGGTGAAGAAGCACCCCGGGCAGTGCACCGACCGTGAGGGCTCGGCGCCGCTCAGGCAGCTGACCGAGCCGCAGCAGCGCCATGTCGCCACCATGTACCTCGGTGCCTTCTTCCGCCGCTACCTCCTCGGCGACACCGGGCAGAACCAGGCACTGACGGGGGCGCGCCATCCCGACGCGGTTAGGGAGAGTTGATCTCCGGCTGACACTCCCCCCTCCCCCCCCGGCCGAGGATAAGCCGCGACTGCTCCGTAGGCAGCGTCCAGTCAGGGCTTCACCGCTACTGCGCCGAACTGGGGAGTTACGTCCGCGGATTCCGTCTCGACGCGCCACTGCGAGCACGACACCAGTCCGGGCGGGAGGAGGTCCATCCCCTCGAAGAACGCACTGATCTCTGCACGGCTTCGGGCGGTGATCGGTGGCGTGGCGTTCTCGTTCCAGAACTTCATGGCCTCGACGTTGCCCTCGCCGCCGAGGTCGGCGTCGGTGGTCGGGTGCGTCACCACGAGATAGCTGCCGGAGGGGACCGAGGCCATGACCTCGCGCACGATTTCCTGGGCCCGTTCCGTGTCGAGGATGAAGTTGAGGATGCCCAGCATCATGACGCCAACGGGCCGCTCGAAGTCGAGAGTTGCCGAGGCGCCCTCTATGACGCGGTCGGGATGGTGGATGTCGGCGTCGATGTAGTCGGTGGCTCCCTGAGGGGTGCCGACCAGCAGGCTGCGGGCGTGGACGAGCACGATGGGGTCGTTGTCGACGTAGACGATCCGGGAGTCGGGCGCGATCCGCTGGGCGATTTCGTGGGTGTTGTCCAGGGTCGGCAATCCGGTGCCGATGTCCAGGAATTGCCGCACTCCGCAGTCGGCGGTCAGGAACCGGACCGTGCGGCCCAGGAAGCCGCGGTCTGCGCGGGCCACGTCTCGGATCACCGGGAACATCGTGGAGACCTGGTCACCGACCTGCTGGTCGACCTCGTAGTGGTCTTTTCCGCCGATCCAGTAGTTCCACACCCGTGCGTTGTGCGCGAGCCGGGTGTTCAGTCTGCCGGACACATCTGACGGGTGCTGTCTTGCACTCACGTCTTCCCCTTTCCACGCGCCCACACGATGTCCTGGTCCGCAGTCCGCAGCCACCGTGGCGACAGCGGACCGTGTTGCCATTGTGGTGGTCCTGGATCACGGTGTCCGGGAATCCGGCTGACCCGCGCGAGGGCCCGGCGGGAACTGGGCGAGAGCTGAGTGAGAGCCGAGTGGGAGCTGGGCGAAGCATCGATGTGGCTCGTGGCATCAAGTGCGGCGGGCGGCCCAGACGGTGCGCTCGGTGCGTACCGTCAGATCGTCGCGGCGCAGGATGCTGTGGGAGCTGCTGGTGTCGAGGAGCCGGTCGAGCGCGGCGAGATCCTCGGGGGCAACTGTGTCCGCGATGGCGCTGCGGATCCGCTGCAGGACGCCCAGGGGATCGGCAGGGACCTCTTCCAGCAACGGAGGCGCGGTGACGCCGGGGTAGACCAGGATGCTGGGCGCGTCGTCGTGCAGAGCCACCATCGGCCTGGGCCACAGGACGGACGGCAGAAGCACCACCCCGTGGCCCGCCAGGGCGACCTCGGCGTCATCGGGTCGGGGGAAGACGAGCGTTGTTCCTTCCCATCTGGCGCCGACCGGTGAACTCGAGGACGAAGAGGGCGGCCAGGAACGTCGTCAGGCACGAAGTGGCCGCTCCGGCTGCCCGCTTGGTCCGCCCTGCAAAGTCGCCGAGCCCCAGGAGCAGTCGCACCGGAGTGGTGAAGAGACCGGCGAGGATCCCGCAAGGGAGAGACAGCAGTACGGCCCAGAACAGCGCGCTCAATCCATCGAACTCGATCAGGTCGCTGAACAGCGCCGTGACCACCAGGACCACAAGCAGGAGGAAGAGCGTGACGAGGGCTGCGACACCGAGACCCAGCCCGGTGAACCCGACCGCGGCAAGGACCTTTCCTCCGGTGCTGAAGGAACCCCATGTCGGCTCATGCTCATCATCATCTGGCCGACGTTCGTCACTCATCGCTGACACCTTCCTGGCGCACATGTGCGAGATGAGGTCGCGCACGTCGCTCACTGCCGCACGTGTGCTCCCGCGCGCTCAGTTCGGCCGCTCGTATTCGTCGATCGTCCCGTCTCCGTTGTCGTCGTACATGTAGTCGTAGGCATCGCCGTAGTTGTGCCGATAGCGCATACACGTGCCCTCGGCGCGCAGTTCGGGCTCGCCGTCGTAGTAGTCGAGGTGGAGGGTGACCCGGATGCCGTCGTCGAGGGTGGTGGCGATGCCGTTGTCGACCTTCTCGACGGTGCGGCCGTCCTTGCGCCAGGTGGCCCGGAGAGATGCCAACGCCGCGCGGTAGTCGTCGTCGCCGGCGAAGTCCAGGTCCCAGGTGAGGATGGGCTCGTCCCGGCTGACGCCGGTGTCGTCGAAGCCGAAGTCGTCCACGCACGAGGAACTGCCCTGCCGGGAGGCGTACGGCTCCTTGGCCGGTGCCGGAGACAGCGCGCGGTAGGTATCCTCACCGGCCCGGGCGGTGGCCCGGACATGGGCGCGGAACTCCTCGGTGCTGTGAACGGGCCCGCCTTGTATGTTCTCGCACGCCTTGGCCGTCAGCCCGATGAGAGCCACGAGGGCGACACCGAGCACAGGGACCACGATCTTCGACTTCATGCTGTAGATCAAAGCCGCCGGCCGGAATGCGAGGCAGAGCTCTGCTACTCAGCCGGTCTGAGCAGTAGCACCCAGAGCGGGTTATCCGGACACGGCGGGGCGGGGCTTGTCTTACGTGACGTTCGAGGTCGGGCGCGGGGAGATCCGGCCACACCTTCACCCGCCCTCACGACCGCGCCTCTGCCATGCCGGTGCCTCCTGTGCTTCCGGTGTGGAGGCCAGAGCCCGCAGGAAGTCGCCGGGTACCTGGTAGCGGTCCGCCGGGTCGTGGGCCAGGCAGGTGCCGATGACTTCGCGCATGGCTGGGGAGACGGGCAGGTCGGTGACGTACACGGGATCGTGGAAGATGGAAAAGGCCACGTCCAGGGCGTTGGTGCCGGTGCGGAGCCGCTGCCCTGTGACGCACTCGTGGAGGACCGTGCCCAGGGAATACAGGTCCGACCTGATGTCCGCAGCAAGTGCGGAGCGGATCTGCTCGGGTGCCATGTAGAACACCGTGCCCACGACATCCCCGGACTGCGTCCTGCGGTCGTACGGGGCCTGGGGGTGAGCGAGGCCGAGGTCGATGATCACCGGGCCGCGGGTCGGGTGGGCGATGATGTTGGACGGTTTGAGGTCGATGCGGGAGATGCCCATGGAGTGCAGATAGTCCAGTGCTTCACCGACGCCGCGCGCCACCCCGGCGACATCCGCCAGGGACAGGTGCCCCCTCTCCAGCAACTGGCTGAGCGACTGTCCCTCGATCAATTCCATGACGAGTGCCGGTTCTGGGGACTCGATGGCCTCAAAGGACCGTACGACGTTGGGATGGCGCACGCGGGGACCGATCTCGCATTCCCGCCGGAAGCGCAGCACGGCGGCCTCGTCGTCGGCCAACCAGGCGTGCAGCAGCTTGATCGCCACGGCTCCCCCGGTGCGCAGGTCACGGCCGCGATAGACCGCGCCCATGCCTCCGGCCCCGATCATCCTCTGCACCTCGTACCGATCGTTGAGCCGGGTGACCGGAGGGAGGGACGATTGAGGGTCCGTGGGGCGGGCGGACTGCTGCGGGACCAAGACGGCCTCGCCGTTCGGCCGCGCGCGCAGGAGCACGGTGGTCGGGGCGCTCCATCCGCTCGGCGACGCGGGCGATGAAAGGCCCAGGTCGGCTCTCTCGTCCTCATTGTGGAGAGCCAGTCCGGCGATCTTCCGGGAGTAGGTGTCGGTGAGGCGGTAGTACGTGATCGCCGCGTCCGCCGCGTTTCCGTACAGGGTGGCATCCGCCCGGCCGGGCTCACTCACCACCTCGAGGACACCGCCCCGTACGAGATCGCGCAGCAGCCGCTCCGCCGTGGGTCCGTCCACCTTCAACAGCGGGTCGAGTTGGCCATCCGCAGTGATGTCCTGGGTCGCGAAGACGCGGCCGCGGCTGCGTAATGCCCAGTCCGCCACGTGATAGGCGCCCAGCCGCCACCGGTCCTCGTTGATGGGCACGGGAGACAGCGGATTCGTCGTGTCGGAGGAGATGGTTTCCGAGAGGAGCGCATTCAAGTGGTCGTAGAACTGGACCCGTTGCCAGTCCCGCTCACCTATGTGCAACCAGGGAAGCCCTGTGTCGTCCCACGTCACCAGGGAGTTGAACTCCTGCAGCAGCCGCCTCGGGACACCGCGCGACTTGAAGTTCAAGTGGGCGATCAAGGTGGCGAGTTGGAGCGTTTTACTTTCGGGGCCGTTCAAGTCGACGGTGAGGTCCGCGCCCCGGTCAAGGTCCGCGTCCGGGCCGAGGTCCGGGGCCAGGCCCACGACCCGGGTCGGCTCCGGCGGCAGCCCGAGTTCCGTCCTCCCCCGTTCGGACAGTTCCCGGACCAGCCGCCTCGGCGCCGCCCAGAGGCAGGGCACGTACATACGCCAGGCGAATACGCTCTCGTACAGGCCATTGCCCCGGTCCACGTCCGTCAGCGCCCGGTCGTGCAGATCGGGTCCCGCGACCAGGATGAAGTGGGCTCCACGCGTGGTGAGCACGTTCTTGAGCGAACCGAGCAGCCGCTCCAGGTCCGCGATCGCTTCCTCGTCGTTGTCGGTCAGCTTGTCGACCTCGTCGAGCACGATGACCGGATGGACCCTCAACCGCGGGCGACTGCGAAACAGGCGGCCCCGGGTGGGCCGGGGACGGCGGCCGCCGAGCAGCTGGACGATGCGCATGAGGTCGTGCTCGACGTCCGTCTCCGAGTAGGCCAGGAACGCGGCCTCGGTCGTACGGGTCCGTGTGCGCCTGCCGGTCAGGCCCAGCGTGGGGGCGGCCGACGCGAGGGGCCCCTGCGGAGCCACGCCCAGGGTGGCACCGCGCTCGCTGCCCTCGGACTGCGTCTGAGTGAAGGACAGCGAGGTTCGGGTGTAGGACAGGAGCAGTGATTCCTGTACGTCGGGCGGCAGTTGCCCGAAGAGCCCTTCGTCATCCAGCGCCTCGAAGATGCGGCGCACGATGGCGAAGAGCAGCTGGTCAGGATCCATCCTGCGGGCGACGCTCAGATGCACGGCGAGCAGCGCGACACGCTCGCCGTCCTTGCCAGGACTGCCAGGACTGCCTGGGCTGCCTGGACTACCGGCCCTGCCAACACTGCCCGTTCGGGACGCCGCCAGCGCAAGCGCACGCATCACCAGGGTCGTCTTCCCGACGCCCCGGAATCCGGTGACCAAGAAGGTGCCGCCGTGCGAGTACATCAGGCGCTCGTGCAACGCCCCGACGAGTTCCTCGTTCCCGAGCACCGGTATTGAGGTGTCGCCGACGGGCAGCGGCTCATGGATGAACCGGAAATCCCGGGTCAGCGGCACACGCAACACGGCGTCCCCCTTCGCCTCGTGATCCACGTTCCCTGCTCCCTGGATCACCGTACGAATCTAGCCGGTGAACGTCACCGCGCAGGATCGAATCCGCATGCTCGGGTGGGACGGATCAGCGCAGTCCGGCGAAGAGATCACTCTCGGGTACGGGCGCACCCGTGGCGTCCTGGACACGTACGAACGTCTCCATGCCCATCAGCTCGCCGAACCGCTCCTTGCCCATCTTGAGGAAGAAGATGTTCTCACCCTGACTGGCGTGCGCGGCCAGTGAGTCGAACTTCTGGCCGCTGAACGCGGTGGTGTCCACCCACGTGGTGATCTCGTCGTCGGGGAGGCCGATCTCGGCCATGGCGGCGGTCTCGGCAGGGTCCGGCTCCGGCATGTCCTCGTGGAGCTCGCGCATGATCTGCCCGAACTGCTCCATCATCGAGCGGGGCATCGTCGTCCAGTAGACCTTGGGCGTCAGCCCTGTCATCTCCAGCGCCCTCATCGTGATGCGGTTGGCCTGGATGTGGTCCGGGTGGCCGTAGAAGCCGTTCTCGTCATAGGTGACGACCACATCCGGCTGGTAGTGCCGCATCAGCTCCGCGAGTCGGGCGGCGCCTTCCTCCACGGGGGTCTGCCAGAAGGATCCGGGGGCGTCATTGCTCGGCCAGCCCATCATCCCGGAGTCGGCGTAGTCCAACATCTCCAGGTCGCTGATCTTCAGGACCTCGCAGCTCGCCTCCAGTTCCTGACGGCGCATCGAGGCGACGGCCGCCGGGTCGTGACCGGGATCTTCGGGCTTGACACCCCCCGGCCCGTCGCCGCAACCGCCGTCGGTACACGTCACGAGAACCGTGCGAATGCCTTCCGCCGCATATTGGGCGAGGATCCCTCCGGTGCTGGTGGCCTCGTCGTCGGGGTGGGCGTGCACTGCCATGAGCGTCAAAGGCCGGTCAGCCATGAAACAGTCCTCCTGCGGACAATGTAGTGAACAAAGGTTCGATATTGGTGTGCGGCGGGGAGCACCGCGGTCCCGAGGGCCCGTGCTCGGACCCTGTCGGGGGGAGTGACCATCCTGAGGCCTCCATGTTCCCCCGCTGCCGCGCCGGTCCCCCGGTCGATCAACAGTGCCGGCAGGATCGGTTGTTCCCGCTCGTCCCCAAAGCTTTCGAGCTTTCGAGCCGCCGACAGCGGGTTACGGCGTCGTCGCCCGGAAGAGGGCGAGGAGGGCCTGGGACTGCGGAGTGTCCGCGTCGAAGTGCTGCGTGGTCAGCGAGGGCGGGACGGTCGCTCCATGCATGCGCATCTCGTGGCAGCTGAAGCAGAACGCCGCCTCGAAGAGGACAAGATCGAGGGAGTCCTCGTACGCGCGAATGCCCCAGCCCGGCGAGAAGCCGCAGCGGTGCTGTTCGCCGCCGGGCAGTTTCCCGATCAGGGCCAGGGCATCGGCAGCCTCGTCCCCAGCCCAGTGGCCGACCACCCTGCCGGGATACGGCTCGCCCGGTTCGGCGGAAAGGCCGGAGACCGGAAAGCCGGAGATCCGTACGACCTCGATCAGCGCGGTGGCGGCCACGGCTTCGACGGGGATCTGCATGAGGGCAGTCTCCCTGCACTCATGCAGACTCCTCTATCTGCTGCGGACGCCTCGAAAATATCGCCTTGTCGTTCAGCCGCCCCTGCAAGGATCATGGCGTGACGTGACGGTGAAGGCTCGCTCTGTGGAGGCCATGGGTGACAGTCTCGATCCGACCGGCTCGGCCCGGCGAAGCAGGCCTCCTGTCCGATCTGGCGTTGCGCTCCAAGGGGCACTGGGGGTATGACGCGGAGTTTCTTGAGTCGTGCCGCGACGAACTCACACTCAGAGATGCGGAACTTGCCGGGCGCCGAACGGCGGTGGCCGAGCGGGACGGCAGCGTCGTGGGCTTCGCGACGTTGGAGGGTGTGCCACCGCAGGGCGTGCTGGGCATGATGTTCGTCGACCCACGTGCAATCGGGGAGGGCATCGGCCGTCTGTTGTTCGCTCATGTCGTCGAGACTGCTGAGGCGCTGGGGTTCACCCGGTTCACCATTGACGCGGACCCGAACGCTGAGCCCTTCTATGAAGCCATGGGGGGCGTCACCGTGAGCCGCGTTCCCTCCGGGTCGATTCCTGGCCGGACCCTCACCCAGTTCCTGCGCAGGATTCCAGGCTGACGAAACGGCCCTGCCTCTCGCCGCGTAGGCGGGCTCCACCATTTCACCGCAGCCCCGCCCCCTCCACCGCCTCCCACAACAGCTCCACCGGATGCCACGCGTTCCGCTCGGTCCCGTGGAAGATCTGCTGGCGGCAGGAGACGCCCGTGGCGACCACGACCGTGTCGGCCGCCTCCGCCTCGATCGCGGGGAACAGCCGGTCCTCGCCGACCGTCATCGACACCTCGTAGTGCTCGGACTCGAAGCCGAAGGAACCCGCCATCCCGCAGCACCCGGCGTCGAGTTCGGACACCGTCACGCCCGGGATGCGGTTCAGGAGCGTGACGGTCGCGGCCGTGCCCACCTCCGCCTTCTGGTGACAGTGACCGTGGTAGAGCAGCTTGCGCCCGGCCAGCCATGAGTCGGCGCGCAGTCGCAGCCGTCCCTCGTCGATGGCCTCCACGAGGAGTTCCTCGACCTGGCGCACCCTGCCCGCGATGTCCTTGACGGCGGCGTCGTCGGGCAGCAGCGACCGGTGCTCGTCCCGCAGTGTCATCAGGCATGAGGGTTCGCAGCCCACGATCGGCGAGCCGGACCCCGTCGACTGCGCCAGGGTATGGGCGAGTTGGCGCGCCTTGTTCTTCGCGTCGTCGACCAAGCCCTTGGAGAGGCTGGACCTGCCGCAGCAGCCGCCGCTCTCCAGGCGCACCTGCCACCCCGCCCGTTCCAGGAGCTGGATGGCCGCGCGGCCAATGCCGGGCTCGGTGAACGTGGTGAAGGAGTCGGCGAGGTACGTGACCGTGCCCTGGGTGACCAGGCGCGGGGCGGACGTCCGGCGCCGACGCTTGTGCCAGCGCAGCAGGTTGCGGCGCGCGAACACCGGCAGCGGGCGCTGGGGAGCGATGCCGAGGACGCGGTCCATGAGCCGACGGACCGGTGCGATGCGGCCCGGGAGGTTGGACAGCGGTGCCGTCGCCGACCCCAGGCGGTTGAGGAGCCGGATCGCTCCGAACAGGCGGGTGCGCAGCGGCACTCCGTGGGTGTCGTGGTAGTGCGAGAGGGTCTCGCTCTTGAGGGTGGCCATGTCGACTCCGAGCGGGCACTCGCTCTTGCACGCCTTGCACATCAGACACAGGTCGAGGATCTCGTGCAGCCGCTCGTCCCCGAGCGCGGCCTTCGGGTCGGGCTCGGAGAGGGCCTTGACCAGGGCTCCCGCCCGTCCGCGGGTGGAGTCCTCCTCCTTGCGGGTGGCCATGTACGAGGGGCACATGGCGCCGCTGCCCGACTTGCGGCACAGGCCGATGTTCATGCACCGGTCGGCCGCCGCGCGCATGCCACCACCAGCACCGCCCCCGCCCACGACCTCGAAGGACAGTCGGGTGCGCAGGGGCTCGGCAGGCGGCAGGGCCGCGTCGCGGAGGCTCTCCGTCATCGGCGCCGCGTCCACGATCTTGCCCGGGTTGAGCATGCCGTCGGGGTCGAAGAGGCGCTTGACCTGGCGCATCGCCTCGTACAGCTGCTCGCCGAAGATCTCCCGGTTGAACTCGCTCCGTGCGAGTCCGTCGCCGTGCTCGCTGGAGTTCACCCCTCCGTACTCGGCGACCAGATCCTTGATCTCCTCCGCGACGGCCCGCATCCGGCCGATGTCGGCCGGGTCGGTGAGGTCGAGGTAGGGCCGGATGTGCAGACAGCCGACCGAACAGTGGCCGTAGAAGCCCGCCGTCATGTCGTGCCGGTCGAGGACGTCCTTGAACCTCCGGGTGTAGTCGGCGAGATGCACCGGGTCGACTGCGGTGTCCTCGACGAAGGCGAGCGGGCGCCGGGTGCCCTCACTGGCCGCCATGAGCAGCCCGAGTCCTGCCTTGCGGACCTTCAGCAGGGACGACTGCTGGGCCGGGGTGACCGCCTGAAGGGTGTGATAGCCGTGCCCGTGCCGGGCCCAGAGCTTCGTGAGGCGGCGCATCCGGTCCAGGAGTTCGCCCTCCTCGTCGCCGGTGAAGGACACGAAGAGGAGGGCTTCGGGTTTCCCTTCCAGGATGTCGCCGAGCGCCGCGTACTCGATCTTGCGCCGGGACAGCTCGAGGATCGTACGGTCCATCAGCTCCACGGCGGCCGGATCGCAGGCCAGCGCGTCCTGCGTACCCGCGATGGCTCCCGCCACCGAGGTGAAGTGGCCGACGGCGATCACCGTGCGGCGGGGCTTGGGCACCAGGTCGACGAGGGCGCTCGTCGCGACGGCGAGGGTCCCCTCCGAGCCGACGACGAACTTGGCGAGGTCGAAGGGGGCGTCCTCGCGGGCCAGCCGGTCGAGGCGGTAGCCGCAGGCGCGCCGCCAGTGCTCCGGGAACCCCTCGGCGATGGCCGTGGCGTTGGCCCGCACGATCTTGGGCAGCTCCCTGTAGAGGGCGCCCTCCAGGGTCGGCTGTTCGGCGCGGTGGACGCGTTCGGCCTCCTCGACCCGGCCGAGGGGCACCCGGCTGGCGTCCGCGAGCACGACGTCGAGTTCGCGGACGTGGTCGATGGTCATGCCGTAACGCACCGACCCGCTGCCTGCCGAGTTGTTGCCGATCATCCCGCCGATGGTGGCGCGATTGCTGGTCGAGGTGTCCGGGCCGAACGTCAGGCCCCACGGGTCCGCGGCGCGGTTGAGCTGATCCTGTACGACGCCCGTCTCGACCAGGGCCGTTCCGCTTCCCGGGTCGAGCTCCACGATGCGGTTCATGTGGCGGGAGAGATCGAGGACGAGGCCGGGGCCGACGGTCTGGCCCGCCAGGCTGGTCCCGGCGCCGCGTGGCACGACGGGCACCTGGTGGGCCGCTGCGGCGGCGACCGCCGCGGCGACGTCGTCGGCGTGCCGGGGGAAGACCACGCCCATCGGCGTGATGGCGTACATGCTCGCGTCCCTGGCGAACAAATGCCGTGTGTACGCGTCGAATTGGACCTCTCCGTCGAGGTCCCGGACCAGGTCCTGCCGGAGCCCACGGGCCTGGTCCCCGGACTCGGCGCTTTCATTCGCACGGTTGTCGTGCGTGGGGCTGTCGCCCTCGGTGACGGTCATGTTCGGGGGCCTCCTCGGCGGGATGGGGAGTTCGGCGGGCGCGCGGCCGCCGTCACTCGGCGCGCAGGACGTCCAGGGCGGCGGCGAGACCGCCTGGATCGATGCGTACGCCCGCCAGCTGCAGACCCATCTGCACCCCGGCGAGCGTGCCCGCGAGCGTCAGGTCGTTGAAGTGGCCGAGGTGGCCGATGCGGAAGATCCGTCCGGCGAGCCTGCCGAGGCCCGCGCCCAGAGACATGTCGAACCGTTCGAGGACGATCTCGCGCACCTTGTCGGCGTCCTGGTCCTCGGGCATCAGCACCGCGGTCAGCGAGGACGAGTACTCGCGGTCGTCGGCGCAGAGCACCTCAAGTCCCCATCCGTGCACGGCATTCCGGGTCGCCGCCGCATGCCGGTCGTGCCGGGCGAAGACGGCGGGAAGTCCTTCCGCCCGGAGCATCCGCAGCGCTTCGGCGAGGCCGTAGAGGAGGTTGGTGGCGGGGGTGTACGGGAAGAACCCGCGCCGGTTCGCCTCGATGATCGGCTGCCAGTCCCAGTAGGACTTGCGCAGCCGTGCCGTGCGGGAGGCGGCGAGGGCCTTCTCGCTCACCGCGTTGAAGCCGAGCCCCGGCGGGAGCATCAGCCCCTTCTGGGACCCGGCGACGGTGACGTCCACGCCCCACTCGTCGTGCCGGTAGTCGATCGAACCCAGCGAGGAGATCGTGTCCACGAGCAACAGCGCGGGATGGCCGGTCGTGTCCATCGCCTGCCTGATCTCGGGCACTCTGCTCGTCACGCCGGTCGACGTCTCGTTGTGCACCACGCAGACGGCCTTGATCGTACGAGCGGTGTCGGCTGCCAGGCGTTCGGCGACGGCCTCGGGGGACACTCCGTGGCGCCAGTCGCCAGGCAGGAAATCGACGTAGAGACCGAGAGCGACCGCCATCTGCTGCCAGAGCGTGGCGAAGTGGCCGGTCTCCACGTGGAGCACCCGGTCCCCGGTGCTGAGCGTGTTGACCAGGGCCGCCTCCCAGGCGCCGGTGCCGGAGCCGGGGAAGACCACGACCGGGCCCGAGGTGCCGAAGACCGGCTTCAGCGAGGCGAGCAAATCCGTGGTGAGCGCGGCGAAATCGGGACCGCGGTGGTCGATGGTCGGCGCCGCCATGGCGCGGAGCACCTGGTCGGGGACGTTGGTGGGGCCTGGTATCTGCAGGAAGTGCCGCCCGGGTCGAGAGGTCACAGTGGCCAACTCCCTTGAAATTCGTGCCACATGGTGGCACGGTGTGTCGTAAGGTGGCACGGGGAGCGTAGGGCCGACCCGGTGGGGAGTCAACGGATGCAGAGCGTTCTCAACGCACTTCGCGTACTGGAAGAGGTCGCCGCGCGGCAGCCGATCGGCGTCGCCGACCTGGCCAGAAGCCTTGAGCTGCCCAAGAGTTCGGCGCAGCGCGCCCTGCGCACGCTGCACGAGGCGGGCTGGATCCGCCCGGCCGCCGGCGAGGTCACCCGCTGGGTCGTGACGACCAAGGCGTTGCAGGTCGGGCGCCGCGCCACGGGCGAGTTGAGCCTGCGTGACGTCGCCCTGCCGCTCATGGAGGAGCTGCGGCGGCGCATCGACGAGACGGTCCATCTGACCGTGCCGGACGGCGACAAGGTGGTGCTGATCGAGCGCCTGGAGACCTCAAAGCCGGTGCGGATCATCCTGGCCCTCGGCACCCAACTGCCCATCCACGCCTCCGCGAACGGCAAGGCGGTCCTCGCGGCCAGCCCACCGGAAGTGATCGGCCGTCACCTGGACTCGGGCCTCGAGGGGTTCACGGATTCGACCATCACCGACAAGGACCGACTGCTCGCCGAGCTCGCACGGATCAGGGAGCGGGGGTACGCCACCAACGGCGGCGAGTGGCGGGACGACGTGTCCGCGGTCGCGGCCGCCGTGCGGGACGAGTCGGGCACGCCGGTCGCCAGCATCAGCGTCAACATGCCGACGAGCCGGATGACGCCGGAGGCGAGCGCCACGTACGGCGCGCTGGTGAGCGAGACGGCGCGCCAGGTCAGCGCGGCTCTGGAGCACACCGCGAGCCCTACCCCGAGACCTACCCCGAGGCACACGCGGCCGGGTGGCGCGGGCGGCCCCGAGGCGGGGCTCTAGCAACCTCCGCCCTCCGCAACGCATTCGGACGTCCCTCTTGACGCCCCCGGAAGCCCGCTCCAATACTCCCCATTGCGAAAGTTAGATTCCGCCAGACGGAATCACCCATCTGCCTGGGCTCCTTCGGTCCATGGGCGGACGTCCGTGCGCGCCGCCACCCGCCGCGCACTCCCCCGCGCCACGCGCACCCTTCGTCATGTGCCACGGCGCTCCGCGAATGACCATCGGCCGACGGCAAGGGAGCCCTCGTGTCAGATCAAGTCATCTCCATCATCGCCCTGGTCCTCGTCTTCGCCATCGCCACCTTCTCCGCCGTCCACCTGGGCGTCCTCGCGCTCGTGGCGGCATTCATCGTCGGCGCCACCGTGGCGGACGAGTCGACGGACGACCTGTTCTCCGGCTTCCCCGGCGACTTGTTCGTGGTCCTGGTAGGCGTCACACTCCTCTTCGCCATAGCGAAGAACAACGGCACGGTCGACTGGCTCGTCAACGCGGCCGTGAAGGCGGTCAGAGGCCGGATCGCCCTGATCCCCTGGGTCATGTTCCTCGTCACCGCAGGACTCACCGCGGTCGGCGCGGTCACCCCGGCCGCGGTCGGCATAGTGGCCCCCATCGGCCTCGGCTTCGCCGTCGCGTACGGCATCAACCCCGTGCTCATGGGCCTGCTCATCGCCAACGGGGCCAGTGCGGGCGGCTTCTCGCCGATCGGCGTGTTCGGCAGCATCACCAACAACGTCGTCGAGCGGAACGACCTGCCCGGCAATCCGACCCTCCTGTTCACCGCCTCGTTCCTGTTCAACGTGGCGCTGTGCGTCATCGTCTTCCTCACCTTCGGCGGCCGACAATTGCTCGGGCAACGTGCGGGGCACCACAAAGGCGGTGGCGACGGTTACGCCGAGGGCACGCGCCCGGACGCCCCGGCGCCGCCCGACGGTCAACTGATCGAGGCGGGCGCAGCGCCCCGTCGTACTCTCGCCGCCACCGGGACCGCGACCGCCGCACCCATGGCGCAGGAAGAACCCCTGAAGCTCGACGGCCCGCGCACGCTCACCCTCATCGGCCTGCTCAGCCTCGTCGCCGGAGCGCTCTTCTTCGACCTCGACGTCGGCCTGATGGCACTCACCATCACCGTCGTCCTGTCCCTGGTCTCCCCGAAATCGGTCACCGGTGCCGTGGACCGGTGCGCGTGGTCCACCGTCCTGCTGGTCTGCGGCATCGTCACGTACGTGAGCCAGATGGAGCGCATCGGCACCATCGACTACCTCGGTAAGCAGGTCGCATCCATCCACGCACCGCTCGTCGGCGCCCTCCTGATCTGCCTCATCGGCGCCCTGGTCTCCGCCTTCGCCTCGACCACCGGAATGCTCGGCGCGCTGATCCCGCTGGCCGTGCCCTTCCTGCTCGCGGGCGAGGTGGGGGCCGTCGGACTCATCACCGCACTGGCCATCTCCGCGTCGGTGGTGGACGCCTCCCCGTTCTCCACCAGCGGGGCGCTCGTGACCGCCAACACCCCGGCGGAACAACGCGACTTCGTCTTCCGCCGCCTCATGGTCTGGGGGCTCGGCATCAGCCTGGTCGGCCCTCTCGTCACCTGGGGGCTGTTCGTCGTGCCGAGCTCGCTGTGAGCAGGCACGGGTAGGCACGACGACGGCCTGTGGGGCCCATACCCCGTTACGGGTCAGGTGTGGTGTCGTCGGCGGCGGAGCCACGGCAGGAAGCCTCGGCTCGGCTGCGGGGCACCGTCCGTAGCGCCCGCGGCGCCCGCACCGCCCGCGGCCGGTTCAGCGGGGAGAGGTGCAGGCGCTGGGCTGGGCATCGGCGGTACGTGTGGAGAAGGCCGTTCCTCTTCTTCTTCGACTGGGGAGTGCTGTTCTTGGGGCTCGTCGTCGGGCGGCGGGGTCAGGGTGGGGGCCGGAGGGGTCGAGGGCGCCGGGGACGTGGCCTCGGCAGGCGGGGCGAGGGCGTCCGGGGCTGGCACAGGTGCTTGCTTGGGCGCTGGCGTCGTTGCTGGCTTCGGGGCTGGCTCCGGCGCAGGGTCGGGGAGCGCTGTTGTCCGGTGGGGAGGCTCAGGCCGGGGCGGCGCTTGGGGGGCTTCGGGGCGGGCCGTGCGCGGGGCCGGTTTCCGCCAGCGGTCCAAGGCCTGCTCCTGGGATTTCACTGGTGCAGGGCAGCTGGGCGGAGTGGTGGTACCCGCTTCGTCGTCCTGCCAGAACGCCAGCTGCCAGTGGGCGTCGGCCCATAGGCGCAGGGCGGGCGTGGAGCCGCGGGCGTAGATATCCCATCCGCCGACTGCCAGCACGTGGGTGCCGACGGTCAGGGGTTCCATGAGGCTCGCGAAGCCGGAGCGGATCGTCACGTGGAACTGTCCGCCCTGGGACGGAACGTCGACGGCGAGCAGAGCGAAGGGACTGTAGTTGCTGTCCCGGCTGACGCTCTCGACCGTGCCCACGACAGCGATCGGGTGGGTGAGGACGGGGGTGGCCCGAAGGCGGGCGAAGAGCCGCGCGTAGGAGTCGTGCTGGGGGCCGTAACAGAAGTCCGCCCACGGAATGAGCCGACCGTCGCGCGTTCGGACGCGGAACCGAGAGGCGATCTCCGGGTCGTAGTCGTGCAGTTGCAGGAATTGGGCGATCTTCGCTGCGGTGCCGACCGCGGGCGGCGGATTGGGCCGGACCGCGGTGACGGAATGGCCCACACCGTCGTCCCGGATGCCGACTTCGGCGTCAGGCCCGGGGGACGGCACTTCGTCCAGTCGGTGGGGCAGGTTGAGCCGCAGCGCCCCGCTCGAATCCACGTCGGCCATGCCGTGGGATCCGTGGGCGATGTGTGTGGTGACCGTGTCCGGATTGAGCGGACACGTCTCGTCGTGCTCGGCCCCGAGGAGCCGGTACTGCGCCCGCACCGGATTGCCCTTGGGCGAGTGGGCTCGTACCGGTCCGAAGGGGGCCGTACATTTCCAGCAGATCAGGTCGCCGTTGAAGTCATGGGGCGGTCCGATGTGACGCCGGAAGACATGGCGGTCCGTGTCCTTCTCGCGAGCGCGGTGCACGCGTCATCCCTCCCCTTGTACCGAATCTCTGCGCCACCGTCCGACCATCGTGTGAGCCGGACCTGATGTGTCAGCACCTGCAGCCTGTCATGCCTGGGGAAGGTTCTCGTGGTGCGGGGGTGCGGGGGTGCGGCGGTCCGGGGATACGGAGGTACGGGTCTCCGCGCTTGCGCAGCATCCGCAGGCAGTGGCGGAAACCGGGCGGGCCGTAACCGTCTCTACTCCGCGAAGAAATCGCCGAGCGCGCGACCGATCCGGTCAGGCGCATTCTCCGTGGGGATGTGATCCGCATCGGGGATGCGGATGAGCGTGGTGTTCGGGATCTCCGAGGCGAACCGCTCGGCGAACTCCACCGTCTCGTGGAGGTCGTCCTCGCCCCAGATGAGCAGCTTGGGTGTGGTGGACCGCTGCAGCACGGGGACGAGGTCGAGGGTGTAGCGGTTGTCGGCCGCACCGGCCAGGGCCACCCAGGAGCGGCGAACCCGCGCATCGGTCCACGGGTCCACGTAGTCCGCGATCAACGGCTCGCTGGCGACACCGGCCAGCACTCTTGCCACCGCCTGCCGACGGCTGTCGAGCACGCCCTCAGCCGTGCTCGCACCCCGGAAGCTGGCTACGTGGGGCGCGGGCCAGGAGTCGTAGAGGACGGAGTTGACCAAGGCGAGGCGGGAGATCCCGCAGCGGTTGTGGGCGAAGCGGTCGTGCGCGAGGAGATGCTGGGCGATGGCGCCGCCGATGTCATGGCCCGCCAAGGCGATCGGTCCGGAGAGCTCCAGCGCGGACGCGAAACGCGTCACCCAGTCCGCGAGGGCCGGAACCGTGGCGGTCTCCGGCGTGAGCTCACCTCCTGAGCGCCCCAGTCCGGGGAGATCGACCGCGATCGGCCGCAGCCCCGCGTCAGCGAGGTGGTCCAGTACCGGGAGCCAGACCCGGCTCCAGTACGTTCCGTGCAGCAGCAGTACGGGGCACCCGTCCGCCCTCCCGGCGGTCAGGTAGCTGGCGACCTCGCCGTCGACCTGGACTGCGCGCCTGACCGCTGTCGATTCGGTGCTTTCACTCATGAGACCACTGTGGCCGGGGTCGATCTCCCTGCCGAGAGTCCGAAAAGACACCTGGGAGTACATTCCTGCCATGAGCCGTAGAGGCGGGCACCATGGTCCTGCCCCGCACCGGGAGGGCAGCCGATTCCAGTACGCCGCACAGCTCACCCTGCGAGGACGGACGAGTCACTGGCACCTGCTGGAGTGGGCCACCTCCCAGACGTCAGCGCAGGGCGTCGAGCGCGGCGATGATGTCGGCGGGCTCGGCACGCTTGATGTAGTCGGTGTCGGCGAACGCCCAGCGGACGGTGCCGGTCCGGTCGATGACGTACGTCGCGGGGAGCGGGAGGGTGCGCCGGTGGCCGCCGTTGACGCGGTGGAGGTCGAAACCCAGCTTGTCGTAGGCGGCGGCGAGGTCGTCCGGCAGGTCGAAGGCGAGACCGTACGCCTTGGCGGTGTCGGAACCGACGTCGCTGAGGACGGCGAAGTCCAGGTCGTGCTTCTCGGTCAGGGACAGTGATTCGTCGGGGATCTGCGGGGAGATGGCGACGAGTTGGGCGCCGCGGTCGGTGATGGCGGCCTGGTGCTGCTGGAGGGAGCGCAGCGCAAGGTTGCAGAACGGGCACCACGCGCCGCGATAGAAGGTGAGCACGACCGGGCCCTGGGCGAGGAGCCGGTCGAGGGCGACGGTCTCACCGGTCGCGGAGGGCAGCGCGAAGCGCGGCGCCTGCGCGCCGACGGCGAGGGCGCGGTCGACCTGGCCGGACGCGGCGAGTTCGGCGTCGGCCCGCTGCATGATCTCCCGTATCTCGGCGGGGATCTGATGACGGCGGGCTTCGTAGAAGGCGCGCAGTTCTGCGTTGAGGGTCATGAGGTTGGTGCCCTTCCCGTATGGGGGCAGGCGTGAAGGACCCACCCCAGGAACTTGGAACGCTCGTTTCAAGATAGTGGAAGGAGCGGTATCTTGAAACCACTGTTCCAAGATGGTGGTGAGGTGAGGCATGGCGGACATCAAGCACTTCGATCCGGACGCGACCCTGGAGACGGCGCTTCGCCTGTTCTGGAAGCAGGGCGTGGCGGCCACCGGCGTGCAGGACATCGTGAATGCCACAGGGCTCAACCGATCCAGCCTGTACTCCACGTACGGCGGCAAGCAGCAGCTCTACCTCGCCGCGTTGAACCGCTATGTGGCGACCCGCTCTCAGCCCGCCTTCCGGCAGATCGCCGAGGACGAGCGAGGGCTGCCCGCGGCCGCGGACTTCTTCCACGGCCTGATCCGCGTGCGTACATCGGGAGAACACGCGCGCTGGGGCTGCCTGGTGGCCAACGCGCACACGGGCGCGCAGAGCGACGACCCGGAAGTGCGGGCCGTCCTGGACCGGCACCACCAGGAGCTCTGCGACGCGATGCGCTCCGCGCTCGAAACGGCGCAACGGGAAGGGCAGTTGGCAGCTTCCACCGATCCGTCCTCGGTGGCCGAGCTGCTCGCGCTGCTCGCGTACGGGGTGAACATGCGGTCGCGGGCGGGCGGCGACGCACGCTCCCTGAACCGCACCGTCGATACAGCTCTCGACTCGATCCGGAACCCGGAACGAGAACGCCGGGGCTGAGAGCGCCGGGCCTCACTTCGCGGCGACCGTCCCGCCACGGTGCCCATGGCCACCACGCCCAAGACTGCCCCATCCGCCGTGCGGAGTTCAGCGCGCCCGAGGCAATCCCCCGGCTCTCAGTCCGCGTCCCGCCGACGCAACAGGTTCATCGCGGTGAGCGTGAGCACGACCTCGCCGCGCTGGTTGAGGACCTCGATGTCGGTGTGCACCAGGCCGCGATCCGGCTTCGAACGCGAAAGACGGGCGGCCCGGGTCGTCGTCCGGATGGAGAGGCTGTCGCCGGGACGCACCGGCTGAACCCAGCGCAGCTCGTCGACGCCCGGCGAGGCCAGGCTGGCGACCTTGCTGACGTAGTGATCGGCGTACAGCCGCATCATGACGGACGCGGTGTGCCAACCGCTCGCGATGAGCCCCTTGAACGGGCCTTCCGCGGCCGCGGCCGGGTCGGTATGGATGCCCTGCGGGTCGAACTCACCGGCGAACCTGAGGATGTCCTCCTCGGTGAGGGTGACGCTGCCGTAGGTGTACGTGGAACCTGGCGCGTAGTCCTCGAAGTAGCGTTCTTGGACTGGGGTGTTGAAATCAGAACCGAGGGCGGAGGTCGGTGGTGTCGTCATCGACGACACGATAGTGAGCACGATCCCACAGCCTTGATCCGCCCCGGAAGCTGGAGAGCTTGTTCGTCAGCTGGCCCAGCAGCCATCGCGCGGCAGGTGGCGGCCGTGCCGGTTCCGTGGCGGTTCCCGGACCGGCCCGCCGACACGATCAAGAATTGCGGGCGAAGTGCGGCCCGGCCCACCCGGTGGCGGCCACCACCTCCCGCGCGATGTCAACTACGAACCGCCCGTCGGTAGCCACACGCACCGTCTCCGCAGGGGCCCGCTGGTCCAGAAGTCGTGCCTTGCGGGCACTTCCTTCCAGCTCATGCTCCAGCTCCGAGCCGAGTTCTCGTCCCACCAGCCGCTCGCGGGCTGTGGCGTCGGAAGCGGTGAGCAGGACTCGTACGATCCCCGCTCCGGCCCCCAACGCACGCTCGAACATGCCTGCCGCCTCCGGCAGCACACTCACGGTGTTCGTATAGATCAGGCGTCGGTAGCCGAGCTGGGCGAAGTTCGCCCACACGGCGGTCAGATTGCTCTCGGTGATCTCCGCGCGGTGAGGGTCCCCCACGGGTGCTGGATGCACCTGCCCCATGAAGTCACCGTCGATGATCGCGTGAGCGACCGACTCGGACCGCAGCAGCGCCGAAACCTCCCACCCCACCGTCGTCTTGCCGACACCGGCACGTCCCCCGATGAGCAGTACTTCCGCATGATCCATGGGGGCACAGTGCCAGCGCCCGACCACCTCACGCGATCCAATATCGATCCAGCCGTCCAGGACCTGTTGCGAAAGTGCCGGTCGCTGCCGTTCGTTGAGGACCGCGACCAGCACGGTCGCCTCGTAGCGGACCGCGAGCCTGTCATACCGCGTGGCTACAGCCCGGTGGCGCTATAGGCGGTTGCGAACGCGGTCCGTCGGGACCGGGGTCCACTTGCTTGGAGTGCACTCCAAGGTCATAGCGTTGAGACAGCTGAACCGAACACCCGACGCGTCGACGCATCGTCCCGCACAACCAACGAGAGTGGCGGCAAGTGGCAGACAACCAATTCACCACGCATGCAGAACTTTTCGATCTGCGGGGAAAGCGCGCACTCGTCACCGGTGGCACCCGAGGCATCGGAATGATGATCGCGCGTGGCCTTCTCCAGGCGGGCGCCCGCGTGGTCATCAGCTCGCGCAACTCAGAAGCGTGCGCTCAGGCGCAGGAACAGCTGTCCGAATTCGGTGAGGTGCGGGCCATACCCGCCGACCTGTCCCGCCACGACGAGTGTCGGCGACTGTCCGACCTCGTCACCGCCGACTCGGAACGTCTCGACATCCTCGTCAACAACGCGGGCGCCATGTGGGACGAGCCGCTGGCGTCGTTCCCGGACGCGGCCTGGGACACGGTCGTCGACCTCAACCTGAAGTCGCCGTTCTGGCTGGTCCAGGCGCTGCTGCCCACACTTCGCAGGGCGGGCACCGCCGACGATCCCGCGCGGATCATCAACATCGGCAGCATCGCCGCCATCCATATCCCCCAGCGGCCCAACTACTCGTACTCCAGCAGCAAGGCCGCACTGCATCAACTCACCAGAGTGCTCGCCAAGGAACTAGGACCGCAGCACGTCACCGTGAACGCCGTGGCGCCGGGACCGTTCCCGTCGATGATGATGGCTGCAACCCTGGATGAGTTCGGCGAGGCGATCGCGGCGTCGGCCCCACTACGCCGGATCGGCCGCGACGACGACATGGCGGGTGTCGCCGTGTTCCTCGCAAGCCGGGCAGGCGCATACCTGACAGGCACCGTGATCCCCGTCGACGGCGGCATCGCCACAACCGCGTAGGCCGCCTGAGGTCTGCTTGCGAAAGTTGATCTTGATTGTTGATGATCATGCCCTGCGGGACGTGAGGATCCGACGCACGGCCAGCGGGGTGATTCGCCTCGGTTCGAGTCGGTCCTGGAAGCGGTCTGGGCACCCCGGCTCGGAGTCGGCAGGCCGCGCAAACGGCCGGACCGGGTCCAGGCCGACAAGGCGTACGGCTCCCGCAGCAATGGCGTCTACCTGCGCAGACACGGGCGAGTGCGGGATCAACCGCCTCAAGCGCCACCGGGCTGTAGCCACGCGGTACGACAAGCTCGTGGTCGGCTCCGGAGAACACCCACGTATCGTGCAGACGAAGACGGCTTACGCGACACGACTCGGAGGGACCGCCATGATCGGTATCGAGGAGCTGGAGGCCGCAGCGGCCAAGATCACCGGTCATGTGGTGCGTACTCCCACACTGCCCAGTCCGGGCCTGACCGCGCTGCTCGGTGTGCCGGTCACGGTCAAGCTCGAACTGCTGCAGCGCAGTGGCTCGTTCAAGGCGCGAGGTGCCGTCCACAAGCTGCTCACGCTGACCGGCGAACAGCGCGCGGCGGGCGTGGTGGCGGTGTCCGGCGGCAATCACGGCATCGCCGTGGCGGAGATGTCGGCCGCGCTGGGCGTGCGAGCCACGGTGGTCATGCCGCAAGCCGCACCGGCAGACTCCGTGGCAAAGGCCCGTGCTGCCGGAGCCGACGTCCGACTGACCCCCACCATGGCCGAGGCGTTCGCCCTCATGGAGCGGCTGGAGGCCGACGGACTCACGCTCCTGCATCCCTTCGCCGACCCGGTGGTGATCGCGGGGCAGGGCACCGTCGGACTCGAACTCGCCGCGGACGCGGGTGAGCTGACGGATGTGCTGGTCTCCATCGGCGGTGGTGGGCTGATCGCCGGTGTGGCGGCGGCACTGCGGGCGCGGCGACCGGATGTGCGGGTGTGGGGTGTGGAGACCACCGGCGCCGACGCGATGTCACAGGCACTGACCCACGGCGGGCCGGTACAGGTGGAAGTGGACTCCCGGATCACCACGCTCGGTGCGCCCACCGTGTCACCGCTGACGTACACCATGGTGCGCGACCTGGTCGACGAGGTACTGGTCGTACCCGAGGCAGATGCCTTTGCCGGAGTCCGGGAGCTGGCCGAACACGCCAAGGTGTGGGCCGAGCCCGCGGCCGGTTGCCTCCTCCCGGCCGCCCGCCGCGTCCTCGCCAAGACCGGGGACGAGACGCGGCTCGGCCTGGTGATCTGCGGCGGCAACGCCTCGGTGGATGACGTGACCGCGTACGCGGGCCAGGTGTATTGATCACGAGCGTTGTTGACACCTGCCGACGAAGCGGCCTGGAAGCACTACGTCGCGACGGTACGTGAGGAGGCCAACGCCGACGGCAGCATCACGTTGCACTGGTCTGCATGACCGACTACACGCCGTCCTGTGCCCCTGTTTCGCTTTGGCGCGACGAAGGCACGTTCCTGGTGCCGAGGTCGGCGGCGGGGACGCGGTGCCGGACCTGGGAGTAGCGTTTCGTTATGACGCCAGCGCTGCCCCGGTTCCCTCCCTATCCGATCCGTGGCGTCCGCGTGCTGCACCAGAAGCAGAACTGCGCGCCGCACTTCGCGGAGATCGAGGTGGACTTCGAGCCCGCGGCCGAGGGCTTCACCTTCGATGTGGCCAAAGGGCTGACGGTGGAGTACGAACCCGCCGAGGACCTGCCATGCTTCTTCGCGGCCGCGTCCGCGGGAATCGAAGAACTGCTGCGCTCGTCCGAGCATGAGTTCGTGATCGCCACGCGGGTGGTGCTGCGGCGCGCCCGCGCCGATACGTTCGGCTCCCACGAACTGGCGTTCAAAGTCGCGGGCTATCTCGCCGCCCGCAGCGCCGTGGAGAGTACCGGGGACCCGCGCATCTCAGCCAACGGTGAGGGCGCCGCCGACGAACGTCCGTTCTGGCAGTGACGCCACGAGTTCGACCATGGTGCCCGCGCGGAGGTCATCGCCCACCACGCGCGTGATCGCGTCAGCGAGCCCCGTGCCGAGGCGCGCGGTGATCTCGGCGACTTCGGGGCGGTCGAAGACACCGGCGCGGACGCCCAGGACCACTGACGCGTTCGTCCACCGCCTTGCCGCCCTGCGCATAACGGCCTGCGGGCACTCCGGCCAGGCGGACACTCACGAGGTCGCGGGCCCACTCGCCGTACACGTCGACGTCGGACGGTCCAGCCGTCGACGAGGCCGTCCGCACCCTGCTGTTGCTCCTGCCACGGCTCGTCGGCCGCGCCAAAGGTCTGCCCATCCCCGCGGCGCTCCAGGACCTGAACCTGGCGCCGCGCCACCTCGCACTCCTTGCCCACTTGGAATGCGACGGCCCCACCGGCGTCAACGAGCTGGCTGCCCGACTGGAGGTGGACCCGACAACCGTCAGCCCTACGAGACCGCCTTGGAACGAGCAGGCGACCAACAATCCCGACGTGCATCCGCGCTAGCGGGTGAGGGTGAGTCTTTACGCAGCGCATCCGCCGGTGGACATAAGCCCGTAGTCTCCACTGACCGCGCATGAGTTACTGCCGTTGCAGTTGGGCAGTCAGCATTCAGGGATGCTCTCAGGTGCGCCCTCACCAAAGTGCTCCGTTCCGAGCACTACCCGCCACCCGCACAAACGCGTGCACTCACGATGAGGTCATCGCCATGTCAGACGTTCAGCCGGAAACTGCCGGAGTGCAGGCTCAGTACGCGGCCCGAGTCGCCGCGGATCTGGAGATCAACCGCAAGGAACAGGAGCGCGTCGGAGCTGAGGTCGCAGCGCTGCAGGAGCAGTTGCAGGCATTGGAGAACGACCACGCGGTACTGCTGAGCATGCAGCAGGCACTGGGCTCCCCCGGTAGCCCGGCAACCGCCGCCAGGAAAGCAGCCCTTCGCAAGAAGGCAGTGCCAGCCCCACGGGCAAGTGCCAACAATGCCCGTGGGGCCAATGCCCGTACGAGCCGATCGAAGAAGCCCGTAGCGGCCAAGGACAAGGCAACCACGGCTGCGCCCAAGGCCTCCGGAAAGCAACCTGCCGTGCCGACGCTGGTCGAGCTGATCGACAACCACCTCGGCCAGCACAACGAACCGCGTTCCGCCGCCGAGATCACCACCGCACTCGCCCAGGCTGTCCCCGACCGCACCATCAAGACCACCGTCGTGCGCACCACGGTGGAAGGCCTGGTCGCCAAGGGCCGAGTCCAGCGAACCAAGCAAGGTTCCTCGGTCTTCTACACCGCAGCAGCCCCAGCAGAACAGTCCGCTTCACCACAGCCAGAGACCTCCGCCAGCTGAACTGTCCCGCAGGTGACAACCAGCAGCCTGCGGCCGACCGGTGACGGCTCGGCCGCAGGCGGTGTGGTTGGTGTACCTGGTGTAGATGCCATTCCAGCAGCTCAGCCGGTAGAGCAGGACGCCGGGGACTTACTGGCTCTTACAAAAGCGGTTGATCATGCGGCTGTGGGCTTGTTGGCTCGGTGGTCTGATTGTGGCGAACGATGCCGGTGTGCAGGACGAAGAGGATCCCGCACAGGGCTTGCCGGTCCGGCACCCGCGGTCTGCCCTCGACCTGCTTCGGAGCGGGCTTGGGCAGCAACGGCTCGACGAGCGACCACAGTTCGTCCGACACGATCCATGGTCGCGGCCGACGGCCGCCTGGAACCAGGCCGACGTCTGGGATCGGCTGCACGGAGCGCTGCTCAAAGAGCTGCGGTCAAAGAACCAGCCGGGCTGGCCGCGGGCGGTGATCGACTCCTCCCACGTCCGGGCCGCTCGCAAGGCCCAAAAGCGGGCCCAGCCCGGTCGACCGCGCACGGCCGGGCAGCAAGCACCACCTCATCGTCGACGGCCAAGGCATCCCACTCGCAGTGACCCTGACGCGCTCCTGGCAAACCGTGGCTACGACCACGACACATACCGACGCCTGCTCTGGCAGCACGGGATTCGACCGGAGATCGCGGATCGGGGCCAGCCGCACGGCACCGGCCTGGGCATCTTCCGCATGCCATCGCGCGCACGATCTCCTGGCTGCACGGACCTGCTTGTCCCGCTGGGCCGCCGCCGTCGGCTTCCGGTGCCGACCGCGGCCCCGCCCCAGCCCCGGCGGGCGGTCCTACTGGACAGGTTTCTCCTCGACCGGCTGGGGCGGATGCAGCAGCGCCTGCGTGACGGGAGGATCAGCGACGACGTCGACCGTCTCCCACTGGGCGCCGGGCGCTTCTGGATCACCCGCGGGGCCTGCGGTGCGGCCCCTGGGTGAGCGGCACCGCCCGCAACTCCCCCTTCAAGGCGGCCCAGCGCTCCTCGCGCCTGCGCGCCCAGTCCTCCAACAACTCCTCGTGCATCGCAGCATGGTGGCGCAGCCGCGCCCGCGCCCGCCATCCTTGACCCACGGCCGCGGGGCGACACAAGCACGCTCCGAGGCCATGGTCCGGCGTCCCAATCCCGCTCGGAAGGAACGCCATGAACGCTCCAGCGCCATCCCGCCGCACCGTAGGTCTCGTAGTCGGTGCGGTCCTCGTCATTGTGGTCGCCATTCTCGCTTCGATCTCCGTGTTAGGGGGCAGCGCCACGCCTGACCCCGAGTCGTCCCGTCCGCCCACGGCCCAGCCGACCAGCCCCGCCAGCAAGCCGAAGGACGGCGCGAGCGCCGAGCCGACTACGGAGGCGAGTTGCCTGCTGTACGACTTCGAGTGCCAGGCCGGAGGTGGCTCCGCAGTGGTACCCCGGCAGTCACCTGTGTCACCCGCCGGGACGGGTGGCACCGGGGGGGGTACGGCAACCTCGTCGGCGGCACGGGCTGACCACTGTCACAGTTCGCGGCCGTGCGCCGCCGAGCACCGCTTCACGGAAGCAGGTACCTGTGCCCGGGCCTCTGCTACTCCTCGAACTGCATGACGGCCTTGTCCAGGATTGGCAGCTTGCTCGGGCGGTGCTTCTTAAAGAGGGCGCGGTAGGCATCCTCGGCTGCCTTGCCAGCCCTGACATCGGGCATTCCTTTGTTGGACGCAAGGTTGCCGATGGCGAGCAGATCAGCGCTGGCCTCCGCGACTGCGGTGGCTTCGTCCTCGCGCTTGGCGCCCGTCTGCCCGCTGCCGTGCTGCGCGCAAGACGGGCGAGCCGTGGGGGTGAGCGGCGCGCCCCCTCACCGGGCGCGGTATCTGCCGCGGCAGTCGCCGGTGACGCCTCCCCTCCGGCGGCTCGCCCGGACGTACGAGCGGCTGCGTACGGTACTCCTGTCCTGCCTTCACTGACCCGGACGGGGCTCGGACGCCGCCCCTTCGGGGGTCAGTGCGTCGGGGTCGTCCTGACGTGTGCGGTAGCCGTTGTGGAAGACGATGGTGTAGACGTCGTCGCCCAGAGCCCGACGGGCCTGCTCCTCGCAGCTCTTTCGGGTGGCGATCCACTCCGAGACGCCGATCTGTGGTGCGCCGAGGGTGTCCCACATCTGCTGGGCGAGGCCGAGCAGATGGGCGGTCCGCCGGGCGTCCTCGGCCGCGGACGCGGCGGCGGCGAGGACGTCCAGGGCGACGGCCATCCCGAGCGAGTCGTCGAGGCGACGCTTGGTGAGCCACGAGGCCCGGCCGTGTTCGAACGCGGCCTCCACCCGGCCGCGGGCCAGCTCGGCCCGCGCGCACATGTAGTCGGCGAAGGCGCGCGACCACTGCTCGCCGTGCCGATCGCAGTCGGCCATGACGTGGTTCAGTACGGCGACGGCCTCGTCGATGCGGCCCTCCCCGATGTACACCAGGCTGCGCACACACGCGGCCGACTGGGTGGGTTGAGCCATCGGGCTGCACCGGTGCCTGTCCAGGACCGCCTGGGACAGGGTGGCGGCGCGTGCGTGGTCGCCGAGCATCACCGCCTCGATCGACGCGAGGGCGTCGGCACGGTCGGCCGCCGCGTCGCAGCCGAACCGGGCGGCCGCCGAAGCAATCTCGGTGACCCGTACCCCGAGCGCCTCCGGGTCTCCCAGCGTCACCAGCACCATGCCCTCGGCCCACAGCGCCTTGCCCCGCTCCGGGCACAGCACGCGGTCCGTGGCGAGGGCCTGGGCCAGGTAGTACTGGCCCTCCCTCGGGAACCCGCAGGCGTGCCAGAAGAACCAGAGATTGCCGACGAGTTCCAGTGCGGCGTGTCCCTCGGGCCGCCGCAGGCTCAGGTCCAGGGCAGCGCGCAGGTTGGTGTACTCCGCGGCCGTACGCGCGTACCAGGCAAGCTGCTCCGGGCCGAGCCACCCGGCGTCCGCCCGGTGGGCGAACGCGCGGTAGTAGGCCAGATGCCGACGGCCCAGGCACTCCTCCTCGCCCAGTGCGCGCAGCCAGTGCGCGCCGTACTCCCGAAGGGTGTCCAGCATCCGGAACCGCTCCGCACCCTCGGAACTGGGCAGCCAGTTGACGATGGAGTTGTCCACGAGCACACCGAGCAGCCGGGGGATGTCCTCCTCGGGCAGGTGCTCGTCGGCGCAGACCGCTACAGCCGCCTCGGTGTCGAAGGAACCCGCGAAGACCGAAAGCCGTGCCCACAGCAGCCGCTCGGTCGGCGTGCACAGTTCGTGACTCCAGCCGATCGTGGTGCGCAGCGCCCGATGCCAGGGTGGGGCCTCCCTGTCCGGGCGCGACCGGGAGGCCGCGCGTGAGCCGCCGTCCGGCGCCGCTTCCGTGTCGTGGAGGACGTCGAAGCGGTCCGGCAGCCGCTTGACCAGTTCACCGACGGGGATCTCGCCCAGCCGGGCCGCAGCGAGTTCGATGGCCAGGGGCAACCCTTCGAGGAGCTGGGAAAGGCGTACGACATCGGCCGTGTCGGCAGCGGACACGGTGAAGCCGGGCACCGTCTCGGAGGCCCGTTCGACCAGCAGCGCCACGGCCTCCGAGTCGTCCATGTCCTCTCGGCCCCGCGGCACCGGCAGCGGCTCCAGGGTGAGCACCTCCTCCGCCATGAGCCCGAGGCGGCGGCGGCTGGTGGCCATGATCCGCAGTCCCGGCGCAGCCCGCAGCAGTGCCTCGGCGACCATCGCGCACGCGTCGGTCAGGTGCTCGCAGGTGTCGAGAACCAGCAACAGTTCCCGGTCGGCCAGATAGTCGGCCACCACGTCGAGCATGGGCCGGGTGGACTGATCGGCCAGGGGCAGCGCCTCCGCGATCGAGTGGGCCAGCAGCGCGCCCTCGTTCAGCCCGGTCAGCTCCACCCACCACACACCGTCCGCGAACCGGCGCCGCAGACAGGCGGCCGCCCGCCGGGCGAGTCGGCTCTTGCCCACGCCGCCCACTCCGGTCACCGTGACCAGCCGGGACCGGCCGCACAGCCGTTCCAGCTCCCGCAGTTCGAGGCCGCGGCCGACCATGCTGGTGGTCTCCGGCGTCAGGTTTCCCGGCCGCCGCTCACTGGGCTCCATCGATGTGCCTTTCTGGCCGCGAGGACGTGACCTGCTCACGGTGACGGTCACCGGCATCGGCCCCGGACGACAGAGGGATCGTGAGTCCTGTCCCGTCGCCCGTGGGCGTCGCGCAGCGCGGTTCACACATGATCAGGGCGAGGTCGTCCTGGAGCGCGCCGCCGGCGTGGGCGGTCGCCAGGGAGAGCAGGGCGTCGAGACACTCCCGCAGAAGGGGCAGGCACGCGGCCTCCCTGACCCGGTCGTCCAGGGGAAGCATCGTCCCTTGCGCGTCACGTGCCTCGCTCAGACCGTCGGTGTAGAGCAGTAGCCGCTCGCCCACGCCCAGCCGGGCCCGCTGCAGCTGGGGGCGGGGGTCGAGCCCCAGCGGAGCCGATGGCCGACTCGGCGCCAGCGGCTCGGCTCGCAGGCCGACGCGCAGCGGTGCCGGATGCCCGCAGTTCACCAGCCTCACCTCGCCCGGCGCGAACTCGGCGAGCAACACGGTGACGAAGTCCTCCGGCCCGAGATCCCCGCTGATCCGGGCGTCGAGATGGGCGGCCAGGTCCACCAGTGCGGGTGAGCGGCAGGCGCCCTCACGGAACGCGCCCACCGTCGCCGCGCACAGCATGGCGGCTTCCGGCCCGTGACCTCGCACGTCTCCGATCAACAGTCGTGGCCCGTGAGGAGTGTGGGCCAGGTCGTACAGATCACCGCCGAGGCCGAATTCCGAGGCGGAGCGGTAAAGGGAGGAGAAGACGACCCCGTCGACCTCCGCTGCCAGGGGGCGCAGTACCGCGTCGCGCGAGCGTTGTGCGACACGGCGCAGCTCGGCTTCCCGTTCGACGCGGCGGCGGGCACCGTAGGCGGCCGCGCCTCCACCGATGACCAGGACGAGGCAGTCGAAGACGACGGCGGCCGGGGAGAGTTCGCTGCTGTGCCTGTCCGCGACGGACAGGGCTACGGACCACGTGACGGACAGCGCGACGGACCAGATCACGACACCCGCGGTGACCCTTGGCCCCTTGCGGGCACTGACCAGAACGGGGCCGATGAGCAGCACACCGGGCGTCAGCCGCCACTCGTTGACGGCGACGTGAGCCGTCAGGACTCCGCCGGTCGCCAGGGCTCCGACGACAGGGAACACCCGAACCTGCGGAGCCCATCGCCCCCTTAACCCTTTCCGCCGAGCCGCGATAGCTTCCGCCCCCCTCGCCCTTTCGCGTGCTGTGAGCGGGACAGTAGCCCTGATCGCCCCCGTTGCCGCGGGCGTTGGCCGCAGATGCCGCGAAATGACAGATCAAGACCGGAAGGTGTCGCCACTTGTCATTGGGATATGCCGGAGGCGACAGAGGGCTCTGGACCTTGGTGACGCCGGTCTCGAAGCCGCTGTCTGCGCTCCGGGGAGTCTGTGCAGGACGAAGAGGATCCCGCACAGGGCTTGCCGGTCCGGCACCCGCGGTCTGCCCTCGACCTGCTTCGGAGCGGGCTTGGGCAGTAACGGCTCGATGAGCGACCACAGTTCGTCCGACACGATCCATGGTCGCGGCTAACGGCTCGCCACAATCAGACCAACAAGCCAACAAGCCAACAGTCACATGATCAACCGCTCTTGTTAGAGCCAGTTAGCGGACCAGCCCATGTCGGACATAATCCTGATGGGCCGTGCCGACCTCGATGCTGTTCTCGTCGAGGCCATTGACGATCCGCAGGCAGCCGCTGGCGAAGACGAACTCCACCGCCACCGTTCCAGCCGCCAGGTCGCGATCTGACGGCCGCCATTCGAGGAGTGCGACCTCGCGCAACTCCACACCGACGAACGGTTCCAGGCGTTCGTCACTGTGAGACCACTCGGGCGTGAACTCGGACTCCTCCCACCCGGTGAGGGTCGCCGCGGTGTCGATCGTGTCCCAGCCGATGGAGAGTTCGTCGAACTTCCAATGGCAGACCTCCACCTGAACACCGTCGAAGTCCAGCACCACCGGGCAGTCGGCGTACCAGTCCCCGTCTTCGGCGAAACGCACGAGTGCGAGCCCCGTCAACCGCCTACCGGCGAGCGCCGCCAGGCGTGGTCCGTGCGCCTGCCGAATCGCGCCGATGCCGCTCAGGAAGCACGGCTCGAAACCAGAGATCCCCATGAGCCTCAGTCCTTATGGGCGACCGGCTCGCGATGGGCGTCGAGCGCATCGAGTACTGCGTCGCCGTTCGTCCTCGCCCACTCGGTCAGCATGTGGATCGGATCGATCAGGGTCTCCCCGAGCGGCGTGAGCTCGTACTCGACGCGGGGCGGCACCGTGACGTAGGCGTGGCGCCGGACGAGTCCGTGCGCCTGGAGCCGTCGGAGCGTCTGGGTGAGCATCTTGCGGGAGATACCGCCGATCAGCTCGATCAGTTCGCCATGGCGCACCGGGCCCTTGCTGAGGCCGTAGAGCACGACGACCGTCCACTTGTCGGCGATCAGATCGACCGCCAGACGCGCTGGACAGTCGGCAAGAAAGGGATCGCCGGGACCGAAACCGCTCATGGCACCCAACGTACCCGCGCTGCAGGTACCTGCTGGTTCCTATCGGAAACCTAGCCTGGGTTCTCTCCCCCCTGCCAAAGCCAGGAGAGTCATGTCCGAAGCCAGGAGAGTCATGCGAGTTGTTACGCAGCAGACGTTCGGCGGTCCCGAAGTGCTCACCATCGTGAACGCGCCCGAGCCCCGGCCCCTCCCGACCGAGGTGCTCGTCCGCGTCAAGGCGATCGGGCTGAACCCGCTGGAGGCGCGCCTGCGTGCCGGCGAGTTCCCGCTGCTCGGCCCGCCGCCGTTCGTCCTCGGCTGGGACATCAGCGGCGTGGTCGAGGAAGGGCCGCAGACGTGGCGGTTCAGGCCCGGGGACGAGGTGTTCGGGATGCCGCTGTTCCCGCGGGCGGCGAGCGCGTACGCCGAGGTCGTGTCGGCGCCCGCGTTGCATCTGGCGCGCAAGCCTGCGTCACTCTCGCACGTCGAGGCGTCGGCGCTGCCGCTCGTCGGGCTGACGGCGTGGCAGGGTCTCGTCGACCTCGGTGGTGTGGGCGAGGGCGACCGTGTCCTGGTCCATGGCGGTGGTGGCGGGGTCGGCCACGTCGCGATCCAGATCGCGAAAGCGTTCGGCGCGCACGTGATCGCGACCGCCAGCGGGAGCAAGCGGGAGTTCGTCGAAGAGCTCGGCGCCGACGAGGTGATCGACTACACGGCGGGCGACTTCACTGCGGCGGTCCGCGACATCGACGTCGTGCTGGACACGATCGGCGGCGACACCGTCGAGCGGTCGCTCGAAGTGCTCCGCCCGGGCGGTCACTTGGTGACGGCGGTCGCCGAGGAGGATCTGGAGCTCATCGCGAAGTTCGAGGCTGCTGGCATGCGCTTCAGCGGCATCGCGGTCGACCCCGATCCTGTCGGCCTGCGAGGTCTCGTCGAACTCGTCGAACAGGGCAGGCTCCGGGTCCACGTGCAGGAGACGCTCCCCTTCGAGCGCGTCGCCGACGCACACCGGCTTCTCGAGAGCGGTCACCTCCAGGGCAAACTCGTCCTCACCCTCTGAACGTCGTGAGGCCTTTCGCGTGACCTTCGCCTGAGCAAGGCAGCGCGGTGACCCGTGCGTCATAAGAACGGGCTCACTCGGATGTACCGAGGGAACGGTCACTCCGGCGATCTGAGGTTTTTGCGCTGGTTGGCATTGAAGCGCGCCTTCTTCTGACGGTTCCCGCACGTGTTCATGTCGCACCATTTGCGGGTGCGGCTCTGGCTGGTGTCGAAGAAGGCGGCTTGGCACGTCGGTGATGCGCACAGGGCCAGTTTTCCGTCGCGTTCGCCCGCGATGATGCTGACCGCGTCGGCGGCGATCACGCTGAGGGCGTCTTCCACGCAGGAAGCGGAGCCGAGCTGCCATCGCCGCTCGCCCTCGGGCGTCAGGATCGCCGCGGCCCGCCCCTGAGCGCTGCGGTCATTGATGACTTGGACGGCAGACGTGGGGAGAGCGTCCTGGATTGCGGCCGCTGTCGCGGCGGCATGAATCGACTCCCTCAGTTCCCGGGCGAGGTCGAGCTGGGCAACGGTGCAGGAGTCCACGGCGAGGCCGTTCACTGCCAGCCAGTCGACCAGTCGGTGCGGCACGGGAATGCGCTCCACGGCATCGCCAAGACGCTCCGACAGAGTCCCCGTGAAGCTGGTCGCCAGCACATTGCCGAGGCGGAAGTCAGGGAACGCAGCACGCATGGAACCACCTTAGCGGGTTGCGGCGCGACTCGAAGGACTGCTAGAACCGCCTTAGCCGGTTCACGATGGATCGTAGCCGGTTCCACGACGGCCAGGAGGTCTCATGTCCCGTCCGCCCAGCGACGTACAAGCGTTTGAAGCCCGCGCAACCGACGCCGACCTCGACGATCTGCGCGCGCGGCTGGCCGCGGCGCGACTGCCGGAGGCCGAGACGGTCCATCGCGCCGCGCCCGGTCCTCGCCGATGGGAACAGGGCGTTCCGCTCGCCGACCTCGTCGATGTCGTGAACTACTGGCGTACCGGGTACGACTGGCGGTCGTTCGAGGAGCGCCTCAATCGCATCGGCCAGTTCCGCACGACCATCGACGATCTGGGAATCCACTTCCTGCACCGCCGGTCCGCGCGTGCGGATGCCACTCCTCTGGTCATGACGCACGGCTGGCCCGGCAGCATTGCCGAGTTCATCGATGTGGTGGACGAGCTGGCAGATCCGAAAGATGCCGACGCGCCCGCGTTCCACGTCGTGGTCCCGTCGCTGCCAGGCTTCGGTTACAGCGACAAGCCGACCGCCACCGGGTGGGGAACCGAAAAGATCGCGGCCGCATGGGTCGAGCTGATGGGAAGGCTCGGCTACAGCAAGTTCGTAGCCCACGGCGGCGACTGGGGAGGCAACATCACCACGGTCCTCGGCGGCAGGTTCCCGGCACACGTTCTCGGCGTCCACACCCTGTTCGCGGAGGCGCCGCCCGGGCTGACGACGGACGGGCTGACGGCGGTCGAACGCAAGTGGACCGAGGAAACCCGCGACTTCTGGCGCCATCGCGCGGCGTACGCGAAGCAGCAGGCGACCCGACCGCAGACCATCGGCTACGCGCTCGTCGACTCGCCTGTCGGGCTTCTTGCCTGGATCCTCGACAAGTTCGCCGAGTGGTCAGACACCGAGGACAGCCCGTTCGAGACGATTTCCATCGACAGGATTCTTGACGACGTCACCCTGTACTGGCTGACGCGGACCGGCGCGTCGGCGGCCCGCATCTACTACGAAAGCCACAATTCTCTCGACCCGGAACTTCGCGTCGACGTGCCGTCGGCAATCAGCATGTATCCCCGCGACATCGAGAAGAGCCCGCGCCCCTGGGCACAGGAGCGGTACCGGCAGATCGTCCGCTGGAGGTCGCCCGAGGCCGGGGGACATTTCCCGTCGCTGGAGTGTCCCGAGTATTTCGTCAAAGATCTGCAAGAGGGGCTCGCGGCAGTACTGGCCGCCAGTCGGTGAACGCGGTTGGGTGACGACACGGTTGATCATGTCCTGCCCCCCCCCCCCCCTCGCCAGAACGAGTAGTGCGTAGTTGATGCCGCGGCGCTCCTGCTGGGCGCCGGGAGGGAACTTGAGCGGGCTGTGCGCAACGATCCGCACCAGCTCTTGGGCGTCCAGCGGTCGTGGCGGTGCCGAAGGACGGCCTCCGGGGTGCTGGGGTCCGGCAGTCCCTGATGATCGGGCAGTCCGCTCGCGTGAGGGGACGTCGGGAGAGCGAAGTCCTGGTCCGTCATCCTGCCGACGGCGTGCGCGACGGGCCAGGTGCCAGTCCGCCGAGCAGTGCCGTGAGCGTGAACTCGAATCGCTCGTGCCCCTCGCCGGAGGTCAGCTCGCGAATGTGGGCGACCGTGCTCGGGAACGTGTCGCCGGGCAACATCCGGTACCGCTCCACGAGAGCGTCCCGGTCCAGGACACGCTGGTCGACTCCACTGCCGGGGTCGTGCCGCAACGACACCTCGAAGCAGTACGCCGATACGTAGAGGAACGCCGCGTCGATCGCCCACGCGGCGGACTGCGGCGGCACCCCGGCCGCCAGCAGGATCGTCAGCATGCCCTCGCTCAGCCGCAGCGCGTCCAGGCTGTTCGGGGCGGCGGCCAGTGCGGCGCGTGAGATGCCGGGGTAGCGCAGGTACTCGTCGCGCAGCGCGCGGCAGATCGCCAGCATCTGCTCCGTCCACTGCGCCGGGTCCGGCTCCGGCACCGGCACCCTGGCGCACAGGTCGCTGATCAGCAGCTCGTCCAGCTCGGCTTTGTTGCGTACGTGCGCGTACAGCGACGCCGGACCGGTCTGGAGCGCGGCGGCGACCCGGCGCATCGTCAGGGCCTCGAAGCCCTCGGTCTCGACGAGCCCGAACGCCGCGTCCATGATCCGCGCGACCGTGATGGGGGCCTTGCCGGACCGGTCACCCCTGCCCGGCTCGCCGCTCAGAGCCGCAACCTTCGCGGCCCACTCGTCACGCATCCCGGCTCGATCCGAAGCCCGCCTGTTGCCCATGGCGACAAGCATAGCTTGACCCGAACACTGTTCCTAGGTAGAACAGTGTTCGTTCAGCGAACGGTGTTCGTGTCGCTCTCCGAGAGGAACTCCATGCCGCCCCCACGCGTGACCCAGGAGCGCCCTGCAGCAGCCGGGCCATCCGGATCGTTCCGTTCCCTGCGCGAGGCGTGGGTGGCCCTGACCGGCCTTTCGGCGATCTTCCTGTTCGAGATGATGAGCACCACCGTCCTCAACGTCGCCCTGCCGACCATCGGCCGCGAGCTCGCGGCCCCGACGGTCGCCCTGCAATGGGTCACGAACAGCTACTCAGTCGTGTTCGGCGCACTGATGCTGGTGTTCGGCGTGGTCGCCGACCGGCTCGGTCGCCGCCGCGTGATGCTCGCCGGGCTGGCCCTGCTCGGCGTCGCGAGCCTGGCGGCGGTGGCCGTCACCGACACGAGCGAGCTGATCGCCGTCCGCGCGGTGATGGGTTTCGCGGCCGCGATGACCACACCGGGGACGATGGCCATGGCCTACCGGCTGTTCGAGGAGGAGGGCCTGCGGGTCCGGGCGATCACCTTGATCTCCACCGTGGGCATGGCCGGTCTCGCGATCGGCCCGACCGTGGGCGGCTTCGTGCTCTCCTTCGCCCCGTGGCAGGTCCTGCTGCTGGTCAACGTGCCGATCGTGGCGCTCGCGATCGTCGGTATACGGAGCGGCGTCCCGGCCGATGACCCCGCCGACCTGCACCGGGCGCCCGCGGATCTGACCGGCGGCGTGCTGGGCACCGCGACGATCGTGCTCGCTCTCGTCGCACCCACCCTGTTCGAGGACCTGGGCGCCGGATCGTGGGCACCGTGGGCCGCTGTCGCCGGGGTCGTCGTGGCGGCGGCCCTGTTCGTCGTACGCGAGCGATCGATTCGGCACCCGCTGCTCGACCTCGCGCTCGTCGCCCGGCCCCAGGTGTCCGGCGGTCTGGCCTACAAGGCGGCAGCGGGCCTTGCGAACGCCGGGCTCGCCTACCTGGTGACGCTGCAACTGCAGCTGGACTGGGGCTGGTCGGCCACGCTCGCGTCCGTCGGCATGCTGCCCCAGGTCGTCGTGCTGATCGCGGGTGGCCCGTTCGTCCACCGGTTCGTCGAGTGGGTCGGCATCGACCGTGCCGCCTGGATCAGCGCAGGCTCGGTCGTGGCCGGGCTCGCGGTCTACACCCTGTTCGGCAACCTCGGCTATCCGTGGGTGGCGGTGGCGCTGGTGTTCGTGGCCGCCGGGATGCGGGTCGTCGGTGCCGCCGCCGCGGTCAACGTGCTCAACGGCCTGCCCCGCAACCGCACCTCCACCGGCGCGGCACTGGTCGACACCGCCACCGAGGTCACCGCCGCGGTCGGGGTCGCCGTGGTCGGCACCGTGCTCGCCGCCGTGTTCGTCGGGAACGTCGCCGCGGGCCACTGGAGCGCGCAGCAGACCGGGCAGTTCCGGGAGGCGGTCACCATCTCGGGGGCAGTCCTCACCCTCGTATCCGCGGCTTTGGTCGGCTGGGCGATGCGCCGCACCCGCCCTGCCGCGGCTGTCCGGGGCGACCAGCCCGACCCCGTGCCCGCCGAGACCCCGGCGACCCACGCCTGACCGAGAACCGGCCGCGCCGCATCACCCGTCCCGTCACCCCTGTTGTCCCGTCACCGCCGTGAGGAGATCCCATGAGCAACCACGTACCGACCCACCCTCGCGATGGCGAGAGCGAAGCCGTGACCCATATGGCCGGGATGGGGAGCGAACTGCCGGTCGAATCCTCGGAGATCGACGTCGACGGGGTGCGCGTGTACGTCGCGCGTGACTCCACCGCGGACGACGATGGCGGCAGAGCGGTCCAGCTGTACTTCCACGGCGGGGCGCTGATCTTCGGTTCGGGCGAGATGTGCCGCTTCGCAGGCGCCATCGCCGCCACGAGCAGCGGACTTCGGACCTACGCCGTCGACTACCGGATGCCGCCCGAGCACCCCTTCCCCGCCGCCCTCGACGACGCGATCACCGTCTACCGCCGCCTCCTCGACGAGGGTCTGCCGATGCCCGCCGCAGCCGCACTGCTCACTCCGGAGGTCGGCCTCCCCGAGTCCGGCGACACGCTGCTCTACGCGGCGGGCCGCCCGCTGGACGAGCCTTACCTGTCACGGCTGTTCGCCGATCTGAGGTACTTCCCGCCCACCTACCCGCAGTCGGGGACGCGGGACATGTCTCTCTCCAGCACGGTACGGATGCACCGCCGACTGCGCGCCGCCGGTGTGCCTGCCGAACTGCACGTGGGAGAGGCGATGCCGCACGGTGGCTTCGGGCAGGCTCCGGAGGACCGGGAACTCGAAGTGGAGGCACGGAGGTTCATCGCCGCGTACCTGCGCCGTTGATGCCGCCAGCCTCGTTCGGGCGCCGCATGGCCGAGGTGACCGATAGCGTTGCTTCGCTCGTGTTAACCCTCACCTCACCGGAGACCTCTGTGAACCGCCCGACCCGGCTCGCGGCGGCCGCGCTCGCGACCTCCGCCGCCCTGTTGTCGACCGCCTGCGGCGGCTCGGACGACGACAAGGACGACAAGAAGACCGCCGGGGCGGACACACGACCGAGTACCAGCCCGTCGGCCTCCGCCTCGCCACCCCGACACCGGAGCGGGCCGCCCCGAGATCACTCTGCCCAAGCACTTCCACGCCGACTTCCAGGGGTGGACGGACTCTGACCCCGAGAAGCAGGCGATCATGAGTGACGGCAGGCAGGAGCTGCTGGCCGAGTACGCCGCGATCATCGAGGGCAACCCGGGCTCCAAGGCAGTCGCCTTCTACACCCGTGAGCCCGCCGGACAATCCGCCCGCAAGTGGATCAAGGGCTTCGTCGACGACGACCTGGTTCTGATCGGCAGCACCACCGTGTCGAAGCCGCAGGTGAGCATCGCCGATGACGGCAGCGGCGTGTTGTCCTACTGCGTCGACGAGAGCAAGGGCTCCACCAAGAACACCAAGACCGGCGAGGTCGAGCGCACGCCCCAGGACTCCAAGGCGCGCGTCCAGTACCGCAATCGGCTCGACAAGACGTCACAGGGCGTGTGGAAGACGCGTTACTCGGAGACCGAGCGGGGAGGCTGCTGAACGCGTCGCAGCGACCGTCGACGGCCCCGGGCATCGACGGCCCTCGTCGTAGATGAGCACGGCAGCCCCTCTCCTTCGAGCTGCCATGCCCACCCCGATCACGGTCGACGACCGTCCCCCAAGCGCCCGATCAGCTCGACCACGCGGCGCGCAGCGCCTTCTTGTCCACCTTGCCGACCTTCGTCGTCGGCAGCTGTTCGAGCAGGATCGTCTTCCGGGGCGTGTACAGGTCTCCCAGCTCGGCGGTGACCGCCGCGCCCACCGCGGCCGGGTCGACGTCCGCGCCCTCGGCGGTGGCCAGGAAGATCTGTACGGCCTCCCCGAACTCCTCGTCCGGCATGCCGAGTGCCGCCGCGTTGCGCACGCCGGGCAGCGTGAGCAGGAAGTCCTCCAGGACGCGTGAGTAGACGTTGTCGCTGGTGCTGCCGGTGACGATGATGTCCTTGGCCCGGTCGACGAGATAGAGGTAGCCCTCGGCGTCGAGGTAGCCCACGTCACCGGTGCGCAGCCAGCCGTCCTGCAGCGCCTCCGCGGTGCGCTCCGGGTCCTCGTAGTAGCCGAGCATCACCGTCTCGCCGCGGACGCACACCTCGCCGACCTGCCTGGCGGGCAGTGCCACCGTGCTGTCCTCGCCGCGGATCTCGATCTCGGTGTCGGTAATCGCGCGACCGCAGCTGCGCCAGAGCTCCGGCCGCCGGGTCCCCTCCGACGCGAGGTCGTCCGCGCCGAACGCGGCGATGCCGAGCGCCTCCGACTGGCCGTAGCCCTGGCTGAGCACGGGCCCGAGGACATCGACCGTCTGCTGCAGCCGACTGGGCGACGAGGCCGCGCCGCCCACGACGACACGCCTCAGCTCGGGGAGGGCGCCGGGCACGCACTCGGGGTGGTCGAGAAGCGCGTACAGCATGGGCGGTACGAACATGGTGGCGGTGATCCGCTCCTCGCGCAGCACCTTCAGCGCCGCGCCCGCCTCAAACTCGGGCAGTACGACGAGGGGTGCCCCGGTCACCAAGGCCTGGATCGAGACGAGGTGGCCGCTGCCGTGGGTGAGCAGTGTGGAGACGAGCACCCGGTCCGCGCTCGGGGCCATCGCCGGGAAGAGCCCTCGGTTGGGGTCCAGCGGGTCGTCGTCCACCAGGCCCACCAGCGCGTCGTAGAGCCGGTTGCTGTGCGCGGCGAGCTTGGGGCGGCCCAGGGTGCCGCCGGTGTAGAGGACGGTGACGGCCTCGTCCGCTGCCGGGGCGCGGATGCCTTCGGGGCGTACCGTCGGGCACTCGGCCTCCAGGGCCAGCAGGTCGGCGCAGTGCTCCTCGCAGGGCCCGAGGCTGAGCAGCACGGGGGCATGGACGCTGCGCCCGGCCGCGTCGGCGGCCCGCTCCGCGAAGAGCGGGTCGGTGACCACGGCACGCGCCTTCGACTGCTCGACCAGCGCGGCGAGTTCGCCGGGCCCCGGCTCCGGCGGCAGGAACACCACGCGGCAGCCGATGAGGTGGACCGCGAGCTGCACCAGCACGGAGTCCACGCGGTTGGCCAGGAACAGTCCGACTCCGTCGCCGGGTTCGAGCCCTTGCCGACGCAGTGCCTGCCCCAGACCGAACAGCCGTCGCCGAGCCTCTCCCCGGGTCAGTCGCTGCGCACCCTGGACGAGCGCCTCGGCGTCCTCGTCCTTGTGCCACTGCTCCAGGATGCGGTCCACGTACGTCCGCGGCTCGGATGTTTGCTGCGCATTAACGATCATGGACATATGCAAACACGGGACTCGGCGGCCGCGGCTGCGCAGGGGGCGCCTTCGGCCATTACCGGGTGTCACACTATGACCCGCTTTGTGTCGGTCATCAGCTCTCGATGCTCTATGTGCGCAGTGCGAGGTGACCCGGGAGGCAAGGAATACTGCCCCTCCGGACCTCACTGAACCCGACCCGAGAGCGCAAGATTCCTTGCATTCCGCTGCGCACAGACACGTGTCCCTGCGTATGAAAGGTTCTCGCCGCAGGTCAGGCCTCTGGGCTCGCCATTCGTCCGAGTCTTCGCGTGTGCACTTTGAGCTGTGCTTTCGCGGGTGCGCTGCGAGCTCTTCCCTCATTCGCGCACTCTGACCGGTTCGATGCGCCGCCCCGGCGCTCCGCGGGCACGAGGGGGCAAGCCGATCGCGCGAACGGGGCCGCCGCCCATGGCGATTCACGTCGCGGTCACCTCACCCCCCTTGCGTCGGATGGTGCCCATGTAGTGCGCTGATCCGCATGGGGAAGAGAAGCATTGCCACGATGACCGCCGCCCTTGTCGCGGGGTCCCTTCTGACGGGCGTACCGAGTGCGGGTGCGCAAGGCGCCGACCGCGGCGCCGACAACGCGTCGCCGCCCGGGTCGATTCGTCTGCCCGGGGTCGACCTCGACACCGTGACCATTCCGCAGTTACAGGCACGCATGGCCAAGGGGGCGCTGACCTCAGAGGCGCTGACCCGGACCTACCTCCGGCGGATCGAGAAGGTGGACCCCAAGATCCACGCGGTCCTGCGCACCAGTCCGACGGCCCTGCGCGAGGCGGCCGCCAGTGATGCCAGACACCGGCAAGGGAAGACTCTCGGGCCGTTGGACGGCATTCCCGTCCTACTCAAGGACAACGTGAACACCCGTGACATGCCGACGACGGGCGGGTCGCTCGCGCTCGCAGGGAGCCCGCCCGACACCGACGCCGCGCTGGTGACTCGCCTGCGCAGGGCGGGGGCGGTGATCCTCGGCAAGACCAACCTGTCCGAGTGGGCCAACTTCCGTTCGGCGAAGCCCACTTCGGGATGGTCGGCGGTGGGCGGCCAGACCAACAACCCCTACGTCCTCGACCGGAATCCGTGCGGATCGTCGTCCGGATCCGCGGCCGCGCTGGCCGCCTCGCTGGCGCAGGTGGCGGTCGGCACCGAGACGGACGGCTCCATCGTGTGCCCGGCCGGGATGAACGGCGTCGTCGGCCACAAGCCCAGCCTCGGTCTGGTCAGCCAGTCGGGCGTGGTCCCGATCTCCGCCGAGCAGGACACCGCCGGGCCCATGGCCCGCAACGTGACCGACACCGCGCTCACGCTGTCCGTGCTGAGCGAGGGAAGGAGCGAGAGCAACGGCCTCGGCTACGGCAGTACGGGCTCGCGCAACGCCGGTACCCAGCCGGGCGACCGCCCCTCCGGGCTGCACGGCAAGCGGATCGGCCTGTGGCGACTGCCCTCGCTCGGAACCGACGTGGACGCACTGATGACGCGCACGGCCGCTAAGCTCCGTAAGGCCGGAGCCGAAGTCGTCGAAGTGACTCCCCCATATCAGGCGCGGCTCGCCGAGCTCGAATTCCCGGCGCTGCTCAGCGAGTTCCACCGGGACATCGACGCGTACCTCGCGACGCGCAAGGGTCCGCGGAACCTCGCCGAACTGATCGAGTTCAACCGTACCCACCCCGAGGAGCAGAGCTGCTTCGCCGGTCAGGAGCTCTTCGAGCAGGCGCTCGCCGCGCCGCCCACCACTGACCCCAAGTACCGAGCGATGCGGGCCGAGTTGAAGGACCTCTCCCAGCGTTCCCTGGACGAGACGATGGCCACCCACCACCTGGACGCCATCGCCGCGCCGACGAACCCGCCCGCCTGGACGACGGACTGCGCACGCGGCGACAACGACGTCATCCCCTCCTCCACCCCCGCGGCGGTCGCCGGATACCCCTCTCTCTCGGTTCCCGCAGGCTCCGTGGGCGAGCTGCCCGTCGGCCTGCTCCTGATGGCCGGTAACCACGAGGACGCCCAGCTGCTGTCCCTGGGGGCCTCGGTGGAGCAGCGGCTGAAGGCCTGGCGAGCCCCGCGCTACCTGCCGACGACGGGGACCGGCACGACACGGTGAGCACGGGTAGCTGAAGTTGTAGGCGGGTGGTGCCGGTGGAGACGTGCCGGTAGGGCGGACGATCCGGCACCCTCGCCTACCACCTCACCCAGGTGAGGCATCGAGCGGGACGACGTACTGCTCGTCAGCAGTTGGACACCGACCGGCCTGCTCGCCCTGCGGGCCGGAGGCAGGCAGCCGCACGCCACCACCGCCGCCTGTCCGATGCCCCCGAAGGCGAAGCGTTCCGGCGGATCTCCCCTCCCCGTCGACACATGCCCCTAGCATCGGCCCATGAGGAACCCCGGGGCGGACGCCTACTTACTCGTGTGGATGTATGAGCGCGGTCGGCAGGGGCATGGTGATCCGGTCAGCCCGAACGACTTCCCTGAGGAATGGAGACACAGCGCCCGCTTCAGACTCCGCAGCGACCTGAACGAGCTGGTCCGCCGGGACCAGCTGAAGCGGGTATTCGCCTTCGGCAAGGGCCACTTGTACTGCCTCACGCACGCAGGCGAGCTGGAAGCGCAGCGGCTCCTGCACCTGCGACGCGATACCGATGGGCGCCAGCAGCACGCCCGCAACGGCCTGGTGGCCACGGCCGCCCAGGCGTCGTTCAGCCCCACGGTCGTCCTGGAAGCGTTCCTCGCGATGCCCCAGTCGTTCACGTACGGCTCCCCTCTCACTCTCGACGAAGTGCGGGCGGCGGCGGTCTACTTGGCGGAACAGGGTCTCGCCACCCTCCATGAAGGGGATGCACAGCATCCGCTCCAAGCCCTCCTGACGCTGACTCAGGTGGGAATCCAGTGCGCCGGCAGTTCACTCTCCGTGAAGGACTTCCTCATGCAGAACGGCCATCACCCGACGTACACCACGAACATCCACGGCGGCACGGCCCAGGTCGGCTCCGGCAACACGCAGAACAACACCTTCGGCTTCGATCCCGCCCAGTTCACGGACTTCGCCCGCCAGGTCCTCGCGGCCGCACCCCGGGTCGGCACCACCGATGAGCTCCGGGACCAGATCGTCCGCGACGCCTCCTCGCTCGAAGCGGAGAGCACCAGCCCCGCCGCCGAACCCGGCCGGGTGCGGCGGGCCCTGGAAGGGCTGATGGGGACCCTGGAGCGGCATGCCACCGACAGCCTCGCGCAGTACCTCTACGACGCGGGCCGCAACCTCCTGCCCTGACCGCCCGAGCACACCGGCGCATCCCGCCCCACCCATGAACTTGTCGATTATCGATATGGCCCCCTAGTGTGAGGCATATCGATAATCGATGGGAAGGGATGCAGTGAACACGCGACTTACGAGGACCTTGGCGACAGTGACCTCCGCTCTGGCCTTGCTCTGCGGGCTCGCCTTCGCCGGTAAGGCGGTCACGCACATGCTCGACGACGGGGCGGTCTGTGCGGAGACGGGCTTCTGGAGCAACGCCTCGCTGGCGGACCCCCTGCTGAACAGCAAGAGCGTGGACGTCTCCAGCAGCGCCGCGCGCCTCTGCCAGGACAGCCCCTCCGTGGCACAGCGCGCCGCCGACCTCGGCGGCGGACTGCCCTGGCTGCTGTTCGGCGCCCTCGCCCTGCTGCTCTTCTCCCGGCTGCTCAATGCCGTCGTACTGCAGGGGCCCTTCACCGACGCGGTGTCGCGACGGCTCACCACCCTCGGCTGGTTCGTCACCGTGGGCACACCGCTCGCCGGTCTCGTCGTCGGCTGGTCGCACTCCTGGCTCGTCTCGAGCATGGCGCCGATCGTGGGTTCGGGGCCGACGGTCTCCGGGCCGCAGGCGCTCATCCTCGCCGGTCTCGCCGCGGTGATCATGGGGAAGATCATGCGTGAGGGCGTACGCATGCGAGAGGATCTCGAAGGGACCATCTGATGCCCGAAGAGGAACTTCACTCGATCCGGATCCACCTCGACCGGCTCCTGGCCGAGCGCGGCATGACGCTCACCGAGCTGTCGGAGAAGGTGGGGATCACCGTCGTCAATCTGTCCGTGCTCAAGAACGGGCGGGCCAAGGCCATCCGCTTCTCGACCCTGTCACGGATCTGCGAGATCCTTGGATGCCAGCCGGGGGACCTGATCACACACGACGGCGAAGAGCGGGCCTGACCACGGGACGTCCGACGGCGACGGGCTCGTCGGCGGCCACCAGGAGGACACGAGCACCGGCCGGGGGCAGGGTGGGCGGGGCGGGCCGGGCCGCCTGCCGACGGTTCCACACCTCGTTCGTCAGGAAGTGCAGGACGTTGACGGTGACGACGGCGGGCGCGACGATCGCCACCGTGCGCGGGAAGGCCGGTTGGAGGGAGAGCGCGAGGACCACCGCCGTCACGCCGTTCTGCTGACCCAGCGCCAAGGACACCCGGTCGGAGCGGTCCAGGTTCCGGGCGATGAACCATCCGACGACCATCTGCGCGCCGAAGGCGGCCGCCCCCAGGGCGATCCCGGGCCCGAGCTCGACACCGTCGACGAGCAGCAGCCCCAACGCGACCAGCGCCAGGTAGTACGCGGTGGCAAGGGCCGGGCCGAGCAGCGGCAGCAGCAGGGGCGGCCGGTAGAACAGGCCGACGATCGCCACACCGAGCATCAGGCCGTACGCGGTGGCCGCGGCGAGGACACCGCCGAGCACCAGCAGGCAGACGACGGCACGCAGCAGTTCCGCTCCCCCGCCCTCCCACCGCTGCGCATGCGGCCGCGGCCGCAGCAGGAGCCAGGCGAGCGCGGCCACGGCGACCAGGACCACGTTCCCCAGCATCGTGAGGACGTACGCGTCCGGGGTGACGGGCAGTGCGGAGGAGTCCGCCGCGCCGTTCAGCGCGCTCAGCGCCACCGGGGCCAGATAGGCCGTGAGCAGGACGGTGACCGGGTCGTCGAAGGACGACCAGACGGACAGCACGGTCTTGCCGCGCTCCGACATACGACTGCGCGAGCGCAGGGCCGCCACCGAGAGCGGGTCGATCTGGGCGACCGCGATCGCCAGAATCAGATACGCCGGTTCCCGGACCGCGAGCCACAGCACCGGCACGATCAGTGCGGCCTTGGCGAGCACCCCGACGGTGACCGCGAGGAGCAGCGTGCGCAGATCGCCGCGCGCCTCGGCGAGGTCGATGCCTGAGGTCGAGCCGTACAGTCCGACGGCGAGGAGCAGCGACACGATCACCGGGTAGGCCGCGGAGTCGGTCAGGAGGTCGGTGCCCGTGAGGGTCGAGAGCGCCCAGCCGAAACCCAGGACGGCCAGCATGATCCATAAGTGACACGCCGCTCTCAGCGTCCTTGCCATGACCCGCTCCCGTCCGGCCGACTGCCTACGCCGACGAGCATCCCAGCAGTGGAGCGCGCGCCGGGACCGAATGCCCGCGGTTCGTACCTGCGCTGTACCCGTGTGAGTGAATGGTCACCCGCCTGTCGCGGCGGAGACGAGGTGCACCAGTTGGTTCATCCGCCGGTCGGCCCGGGCCACTTGGCTCTGGTCGAGGGTGACGCCGAGCAGGAAGTGGTCCTCGGGCCGGTCGACATAGAACAGGGCGCCTTCCTCGACGTCAAGGACCACCCGTGAGAGTCGGCCCGGCATCACCGCGCGCAAGGACTGATTGAGCCGTGCCACGACGTAGTGCAGACGCTCACCGAGCTCGGTGTAGCGGGTGCGCCGCTCGTCCCGGGTGAGGCCGCCGCCGAAGAAGCGGGACAGTTCCGGGTCGTTGAAGACGTCCGCGCTGAGCCGTCCGGTGCCCGGAGCGACGTATCCGGCGTAGTGCAGCCCGTGCGGCGAGACCGCCTCGGCGCAGCGTTCGAGAAGCTCGGGTTCCGTCGTCCCCCAGTGCCCCTCCACGACGCGGTGGGGCTCCTTCCCACTCGACCGCTCCACCACCGGCAGCGACGATTCCGATTCGAAGCCGCCCGGATTCATCAGGGGCAGGCCGATCTCACGGCGGAACGCCCCCACCAGTTCGGCCATGGCGCGGTCGCCCGCGTCCACCGTGTCGGCGCCCAGGGAGACCCCGGTGAGGCAGTCGTCCGTGCGGAAGTAGTAGTGGAAGACGGCGCCGTCGCCGACCTGGAGCACGCTGCGGATCAGCTTGCCGCTGTCGACCGAGCGCAGCACGTGGTCCATCCGGCCCAGGACGTAGTGGAGTTGACGTCCGAGGCGCACGAACCGTTCGCGCCTGGCCTCCTGTTCCTTGCCGCCGGCCCCGCCGAACCCGCCGCCCTGGGCCTCGGGAAGCCGGTCCAGGATGTCCGCCGAGTAGCCGAAGACGCCCCAGCGGTACTGGGCCACGTGATGGAGCCCGGTCTCGCTGAGCGCGTTCGCGCACAGGTCCACGAACGCGTCGCTGTCGTCCGTCACGTGTGTGGCGCGGCGCACCTCCGGCGGCCGGTCGGGTAGCACGGTCCTGTCATCGCTCATCTCGCCCCCATGGCCCCGTCGTTGAGGACGTCCGGCCACAGCGCCAGCATCTGCTCGCACAGTGCCCGGACCAGCGGACTGCCGGGGCCCGGCAGTCGTCCCAGGGCGATCGTGGCCGCGCCGCCCCGGTCGTACGGCAGTCGCATCAGCGCGGGAGGGACCCCCGTGGGTTCGGCCGCCCCGGACCGCGCTCCGTTCGGGGCGTTGCACACCCAGCCAAGGACCTTCTCGCTCAGGTCCCGCTCCGTCAGCCACGTCATGAACTCGGCGGTCTCCACATCGCTCGTCGGCTCCGACTGCCCGACCAGAATGATGTGCTGGACCCGTCGGCACACCTCGAGTGTGACCGGAGTACGGACGACACCGCAGTCGACGAACAGACAGCCCTGAAGTTCCATCAGCCGCTCGACCGCGGCACCGACGGTCTCCTGGAGCGTCCCGTTGGTCGGCAGGTGCTCGCCGGGCTTGTCCCCGGGGCCGAGGGGGAACACGGCCATGTCCTGGCGCCGCGCGTCTCCGGTGTGCACGTGCCGCAGATAGCCGTGCACGGAGCGGTTGGCCAGCTCGATGGGGTCCGTGGCGAACCCGAGGAGGCCGTCGACCCCGGCCTCGGAGGTGGCGTTCCAGTACCGGGTCAGGTCGGTCAGCCCGCCGCCGTCGGTGTCGGCGTCCATCAGGACCACGGTCTGCCCGACGCGGCCGACCTCGTTGTCGACGATCAGACCGGCCGCGGCCGTCAGCAGCGTCGCGCCGCAGCCGCGTGCCGTGGAGAGCACCGCCACCGCGTGCGGGACGCCGATCGACCCCGTCCACGGATACGCCATCGGATCCTCCTTGCTCCGTGCTGTTCGCTCAGATCTTCGGTACGTCCAGTTCGATGCTGATCCGGTGGTCCGGACTCGCGTGGTCCCCGGCGTCGCCCCGCAGCCCCAGATGCGCGGCCACGGTCAGCGTGAGGGGGTGGTCGGGGCCGAACTTCTCCAACAGACCCTGGTGCGTCACCTCGTCGAGCTCCCGTGCCGCCCGTGAATCGCCCGCGAAGACGAGCATGTTGGCGTGGCACAGGGACGCGGTCAGGATCAGCGGATGGTGCGGGTCCACGTAGAGGTTCTCCTTGAGGCCGCGCAGGCCCCTCTCGCTGAGTTCGGCGGCGGTCTCGTCCTCCATGTCGCGAAGCACCAGGGCGAGGTTCACCTCACAGATCCGGGTGAAGAGATGGTCCTCCCCCCACTCACGGAACGCCGCCAGGTGCTCCTCGGCCAGCGCCCTCGCCCCTTGGGGCCCGTCGATCCGGCCCAGGAAGCGCAGGTCGGCCGCGAGTCCCACGCCCGAGACGAGGGCTTCGGGGTGCCGGGGACCGCCGTACACCACGAAGGCGTCCCTCGCCCGTGCGTTCAGCATGCGGGCGGAGTCCGCCTTCGCCCGCCGCGTCTGCAGGGACAGCCCCGGGGACAGCGTGGCGATGTGCCGCAGCGTCGAGGCCAGCGAGCAGGCCGCGAGGAGGGTCGTCATATGGGCCCGGCCGAGCCCGTCGCTCCCCTGGGTGTGCCGGTAGATCTCCTGCAGCCGGGTCAGCGAGTCGTCGTAGCGGCCGATCTCGCGCAGCCTGCTGGCCACGTGCACCGAGCTGCGCAGGGTCAGCTCGTGATGCTCGCCGAGCACCCGCACCCGCCGCTCGTGCACCTCCTGGTGCTGCTCCAGGGAGTCGTTCGGCAGACCGACCATGTCCAGCGAGAGCCCGAGGTTGCTGCCCGCCATGAGGGTGAAGTGGTTCTCCGGGCCGTACTTGGAGCGCAGGATGTCCCGGGTGGACTGGTCCTCGGCGAGCGCGTCCTGAGGACGACCCAGGGCCCGCAGCTCTCCGCCGCGCCCGAGCGCGCTGCGCAACGCGAACTCACCGTCCAGATCCTGCAGCCTGCGCAGCTCCCCCAGCGCCGCGCCGTTGACCCGGTTGGCCTCCGGGTACCGTCCGGCGTCGGTGTGGATGTTGGCCAGTTCCACCCTCAGGCGCAGCAGGAGGAGCTGGCGCTCGTCGTCGGTGGCCGCCCCTGCGGTCCACGCCTGCTCCAGCCGCTGGGCCAGGGTGAACGCGGCTTCCAGGCACTGGGTGCGGCGCCGGTAGCGCACCTGGTTGACCAGCCAGCGGCGCACCTCCGGACTGTCGTCCCGCATCGCTCCCGAGGACTCGACGTGGAGGTCCAGCTCCGCGTAGCGCGGGTACATGTCCTGGTCGTCGACCCGGTCGTCCGGGGGCGCGAACGCGGCAAGGACGCGGCGGACCCCGGCGGCGATCTCCGCCGCCTCCGTCGGCTCCAGCTCCCTGAGCTGCGCCGCGAGGATCATCCGGGACGCCGTCAGCTGCCTGCCGTCCTGACCGCGGCGCGCCTGGGACCTGCTGAGCAGTCCGCGGGCCGCATAGCCGAGCTGTCGCCGCCCCTCCACGCCCGGGGGCAGCCCGAGGAACTCCAGGGAGGCCTGCGACTCCAGCAGGTCCCAGCCCACGCCTTCCGGCGACAGGGCCGTCAGCATCCTCAGGAGATCGAGCGAGGCCGGGCGCTCCTTGCCGAGGTCCTCGACGACGCTCTGCCACACCGCCGAGGGGAGCTCGAGACCCAGGGCCTGCCGGTTGCCGACCTCTTGCACGAACTCGGCCACCGCGGCCTCCGGCGGGCGCGCGGTGCTCTGCAGGTACGCGGCCATCTGGTCGAGGAGTTGCGGCAGGGGATCCCCCAACTCCACCAGCTGTTCGGCGAGTTCACGGGTCAGCTGGGGTGCCTTGCGCCGCAGGTACCGCACGGCTTCCTCGGCGGAGGGCGGCTCGATGCAGATGGGGTGGGCCAGCGTGCCCCAGTCCGGGTTCTCGGACGTGATCAGTACGTGCACCTGGTTGCTGGCGAAGAGCAGGCTCTCGATCTCATCGGGGTGCCGGGCGTCCTCGTAGACGAGAAGGAGCCGCTCGGGTCCGCCGCGCCTGCCCTCAAGGAGCTCGCGGAGCGCGTCCACGGCCCGGGGCGACGCGCGCCGGGAGGCCCCCACTTCCTCGCTCAGAAGCACCAGTTCGCGCACGACGCTCTCGGAGCTGTCTGCGGGCATCCACCACACGATGTCGTAGTCGGCACGGAACCGGTTCAGATACTCCAGGGCGTAGGTCCGCTTGCCCACCCCTGGCGGGCCGTACAGCACGACCGGCTTCCTCGCCGCCTGGCCGGGGGGCAGCGCGTTCCGCACCTCCTGCAGACAGTCCTCCCTGCCGAGGAACTCGCCCTGGCGCAGCGGTGGGACGTGCGAGATCCGGGGGTGCCGGCCGGGGAAGCGCGGCCCGTGGGCGGACCGGTCCGCCCACGGGACACCGCGGCGGTCCCCCGGGAGGAAGTGCGCCAGGAGGGCGTTGCGCGCCGGTTCCTCCTCCAGCGTGTACAGCCGGGGCCCTGGCCGGTCCCGGAACGGCGGATGCACCTCGACGTCCTCGAGCCACGCCACGTCGACCTTCGGCTGACCGACGAGCCCGTCCGGATTCAGGTGTGCCGTCAGACCGGCGAGGCGGGGGGAGCCGACCATGACGGAGGACATCAGGACCAGGTAGGTGACCGTCGTGTCGCCCCGGGCGGCCCGCTCGCCGGATCCGCGGTCGAACTCGCACATCACGCCGTTCGCGAAGAGCTCGGCACGGATCCAGTCCGCCCACCGGCGCTCCTGCGGCTCAAACACGAGCCGTACGACACGGGCGGCCGCCGGTACCCCTGCGAACACCTCGGCATAGGTCTCGCGGACGTGGGCCGCGACGGAGGCGAAGCGCAGTTCGGCGTCGCCGCTGATCTCCTGGCCGAGTCGCTCGTAGGCCTGCTTCTGGAGCGAGGGTTCGTAGTTCTGCAGCGCGAAGGGGATGAGGACTTCCTCGTACGCGATGTTCGGCAGGTGGGCCACCTCGACCTCGCGCCAGTACTGCTCCTCGCTGGTGAGCAGGATCGGGCTGGCCGCGCCCGCGAACTGGTCCCTGGCGCGGGACAGGCGGCGCTCGGCCTGCTCAGGATGGGAGCGGTCCACGCGCATCGGGACCGGCAGGACCCTGATCCGGCCACCGGACTGCTCCCGCACCTGGCGGGCGACGGCGGCGGATCCCTCGATGGACTGGTTGCTGAAGTTGAAGCCGACGACGACCACGTCGGGCAGGAGCAGCGTGCACAGGCTCGCGTTGTCCGAGTGTCCGGTGCGGCTGTCGATGAGCACGTAGTCGTAGTCATCGGCGCGCAGGCTCTCCCGCAGCGCCTCCGCGAAGAGCCGTCCGCTCTGCTCCAGGTAGAACCGGGCCCAGTCGAAGGTCGCGACGCGTCGGCCGTAGAGGCCGTCCTGGCAGCCGGGGCCGAGGAAGTCGATCCTGCCCGCGGGGCTCGTGAAGCGGTAGGCGAGCGAGTCGGTGTGGATGCCCACCTGCGTGTGCCGTTCGAGGAGCTCCGCCAGTCTGGCCTCCTTCTCGGCGTCGGGGAGGTCCTCGGCCGCCAGCGCCTCGACGGCGCGGCCGTAGTCCTGGACCATCTCCACCACACCGGTGGAGTCGGCCAGTTCGGGGTCCCTGAGGAAGGGGCGCAGGTACCGGTGCAGCCCGGGTGATTCCAGGTCCCAGTCGATGACGAGGACGCGGTGTCCCGCGTCGGCCAGCAGCCAGGCGACGTTGGCCAGCGCCATGGAGCGGCCGACTCCGCCCTTGTACGAGTAGAAGGTGACGACGGTCGCCTGGTTTCCACCACGTACGGAACCGGACGGCTCGGCACTGCTCATCGATGTCGCTCCAGCGTGGGTGCGTCAGCTGTGAGGCCCCCGGAGGATGGGCCGCTCGTCGCTCTCCGGAGTGGAGAACCACGAACGGTGAGGGGCTGCCTCCCACCATGCTTCGGCAGGGCGGGACGGTGGTGCGGCGTGCGTTGGCGCCCACGGTACCCGCACCGGCGCGAACTGCCTATCTAGGAATTTCCTGGCCGAGAGCGGAATTCTCGGCATTCCAGAAACACCTGAGGAAACAGTGAAGTACAGGTCTTCAGGCGTCATGACGGGAGGCGAGTGACGTGCGCCGGTGAGGATTCGTTCGACCACCGCCCGCAGCACCTTCAGATAGCCGCCGCGGGCGTGCGGAGCCCTTACGAGTCCCCCGAGGCCGGACCTCGTGTAGTCGCCGACCGGCACGGCCAGGGTGTCGGGTTCCCTGCGCGACGGCAGCCCCTGGGTGTTCCACGGCACCAGCACCAGGGCGGTCGACCGCTCCCCGGTCTGGTGCTGTCCCCACAGCAGCCGCCGTCGGAACACCTCCAGATCGCGCAGGGTGCGGGGCTCCTTGTAGTAGCGCTCGGTGAGCAGGACGAGCAGCGTGCGGCAGCGCATCGCGGGCGTCCAGTCCGGGCCTTCCGCGCCCGCGGGGTCGCGGCAGGGCTCCGACAGCAGGCCCGCGTGGCCGGGGCCGGGGCCCAGGCGGCGGTGCATCTCGGCCTGGACGTCGTTGTGGAACGACCGCAGCCAGGGATCCGACGGCACCGGCAGGGCGTGGCTTATGTAGTAGTAGGGAGCGTCTGGACTGCGGTGCGCGGTCATGCGCTCCACCCCTCTCGGTCAGGGCGCGTCCGCAACGCGCTGACCCCGTGCGTCAGCCGCTCCCGTACGTGGTCGATCAGGAACCGGAGGTCGGCGCAGAAGCACGACGGATTGTCGAAGCCGTTGTCCGGGCGGTGGCGGTGGGCGCGCAGACCGCCACCGCAGATGTCGACGACCGGGCAGGACCGGCACTGCGCGCAGAGCCCGTTCAGCCCGGCTCGCTCGGCGGCGAATCCCGGGTCGGCGGCCGCACGGTCGAAGTCATGGGCCCCGATGTGGAGTACGGACCGGGCGGCCCGCGCACTCACCGTCTTGAGGATGTCGTTGTACTCGATGAGTCCGGACGGCTGGATCACCACGACGTCCGAGCCGTAGGGGCCCCACATCTCACTGGTGCTCGTGCCGCCCAGGTGCAGGTCGAGCAGCGAGTCGAACAGCCGCAGTGAGGTCTCCCGCCGGGGGGCGTCGAACCAGCGGTCGAACACGGCGGCCAGCCAGCGGCCGTACGGCGCACCGTCCGCGTCCGGGGGCCGGGGAGGCGGAAACTGCCAGGTGGCGTGCGGGAGCAGCAGGTCGACGGTGGGCGGCTCGTGTGCGAGCAGCGCCTCGTACGTCTCGACGGGGTCGGCCTCGATGTCCACGACGCACAACAGGCCGCCGTACAGCGCCCGGTAGCGCGGCATGCGCAGCAGGGACAGCGCGCGGGCCACTTCGGTGTACGTGCCCCGGCCGCCCCGGTCGGGGCGCCGTCGGTCGTGCGATCGGGCGGTGCCGTCGAGACTGACGCCGACCGTGACGCCGTACCGGCGGAAGATCTCCAGGAAGGCCCGGTCGAGCCGGGAGGCGTTCGTCTGGACGAGCAGTTCGACCTGGGTGGCGAGGTCCTTGCAGTCGGCGCGCAGGCTGCGGGCGAAGCGCTCCAGGATCGCGGGCCCGGCCAGCAGGGGTTCGCCGCCGTGCAGGACGACTTGGGCCCGCTCCGGGCGGTGGCGGCGCAGGTGTTCGGTGATTCTGCCGGACAGCCGTCTCATCACCGCGGGGCCCATGACCAGGGGCTGATCGGCCCAGCCGCGGTCGCGGTGCTCGTAGATGTAGCAGTCGGGGCACCCGAAGTTGCATCGGCTGTAGAGCTTTACGACGAACTGCGTGAACGTCGCCGCGGGTTCGTCGGGTGGCGATGCGGCGCGGGGTGCGGTCTCACACCGCACTTTCCCACCTCGGCCGCACGGGTCCTGCGGCTCGGCCGGCGTTGCGCAGCAGGGCCTCGACGAGCGCGCTGCGTGGGAGTCGGCTCAGGGCGAGGGAGTCGGGTGGGCCGTGGGGCGAGTGGTCCGCGGACAACTCGACTCCATGTGCCGTGTGCTGTGCCGCGTCACGTCCCATAACGCAGGCTCCCCCCGACTGCTTCGGCTCCGCGACGCGCGGAGGCCGACCAACATGCCACGGTCGAACAGATGTGGTGCCGAGGGGGATCGTGCGGCTCCTGCTACAGTCCGGGGCTCGTGCATCCTCGGACCGGTCGTCCCCCCGCTCGTGAATGCGTCGGTGCGCTCACCGAGCGCTCCCACCAGATGCCTGTGAGTATATCGACCGGGGCCAAGTAAGCCTATCCTCTGGGGTATTGAGGGAGTATGAACCGGCCTCGGAGGAGCCGCCGCTGACCGACCGGCCATCCGTTCTCACCGAGTCTGCGCGAATGTCCATCACGCCGGACCGTTGGCGGAAGTTTGTGAGGGGCGCGTGGATCCAGCCGCTTTCTTCTATACGAGTTGTGTACGTGCTGATGGCTGGCCTGCGCTGACGCGTTTCCACACCCACCTGGAGTACCAGCTGCGGATCCAGGAAGGGTTCGGCGTCAGCGGCGTACTCGGTGCGACGACGGAGCCCGAGTCGGCCCGCGAGGGCGGCGTGACCAGGGCCGGAGTCATGATCGCGCTGTACTCCCCCAGGTACTTCGCCGACCGCGGTGCGGGGCTCGAATGGGCGGTCTTCGACGCCCGGATGAGACACCACGAGGACATCCGGGGCGTCCCGGCGCGTGGCTGTCTCGTCCCGCTGTGCTGGAAGCCGGTGGCCGACGGCCAGGCGCCGGAGGACGTACGCACATCGGTGGAGGGCCCCGGAGCCTTCGACTGGCTGCGGCAGTACGGACTGGAGTCCCTGGCGGCCTCGCCGCGTGCGGAGGACAAAGTACGGTACTACGCGCTGCTCGAACAATTGGCCAAAACCATTGCCGAGGCGGGGCGTACGGAGCTGGAACGACTGGACCTGGCCGACGCCCGGGAGTTGGCTCCGGCGTTCGGCAGCGCGAGCGCGGCGCCGACCGGGCAGTCCGCCGACGTCGGCGGGGAGAGCTGGTCGCGGCGGCGCGAGATCCTGGACACCGAGCCACTGCAGCGCGAGCCCGGCTCGGTCGCCATCAGTTACGTCGGCGCCGACCAGCCCTGGGCCGACTGGATGTCGGAGGTGCTGGGTCAGCGGGGGCACGACGTGCGGTTGCGCCGCTGGCGGGCCAGCCGCGAGAGCCTCCAGGACGCGGTCGCCCAGGCGCGGGCCGCGGCCGAGCGCATGCTCGTCATCTTCTCCCGCAACTACTTCGCCGCCGGGAACACCGACCCCACCGAGTGGGCGGACACGTTCGTCGGCTCCCCCGGCCGACCGTCCCAGGCCGTCCTGGTGCAGATCGACGCGGCCCCTCGGCCCCTGCTCGTCCGTGACGCGAACGTCGTCGTACTGGCCGGGGCGGACCCGGCGGAGGCCGAGCACCTGATCGAACAGGTACTGCCCGAGACCCCGCAGCAGTCGGCGGATCGTGGGAGCGGCCGGTGAGTCCTTCACGGCGCCCGCCCCGGGACCTGCCGCCGATAAACAACCTCCCTCCGCTGCCGGCACCCTTCGTCGGCAGGGACGAGGAGATCGCGGAGGCCCACCGGCTGCTCATGGACCACCGCGCCGTGCTCGTGCACGACCCGGAGGACCGTCGGTACGGGTACGGGACATCGCAGTTGGCCATCTCCTACGGCCATCTCTACACCCAGCACTACGAACTGATGTGGGTCTTCGACTGCGGCAAGGCCCCGGCCCCGGACCCGCTCGCGGACCGCGTCGCGGAGGAGACGGAGCGGCTGCGCGAGGCGTTTCAGCAGGCACTGGGGCGGCCGTTGGAGGGACCTACGGCGGCCAACTGGCTCTATGTCTTCGACAATGCGGAGGATCCTGACGGCCTCCGGCGGCACTTCCCGGAGGGCAACGCCCGCATTCTGGTCACGTCGCGCAGGACCGGTGGGTGGGAGGCGAACGCCCGGGTCCGTGTCGGCCCGTTGGCCCGCCCTGACGCGGTCGGGCTCCTCATGGAGAACATGGGCCTCGACCAGCGACAGGCCGCACGGCTCGCGGACACCTTCGACGGGCATCCGCATCAGATCGTGCGCGCCGGCGAAGCCGTCCTGGCGGGCAGGGTCACCGTGGAACAGGTCGCCACCGTGACGGAGATAGCCCGCATGGCGCCTCCGCCGCCCGAGCGGCCCGCGCCGTCGCCCGCGCTCCCCGCGCAGTCCCGGGTCGACGTGCCCGACAGGGCGCGCACGACTCTGCGGTCCAGTCTGCTGCGTTCGACGGTGTGCAGGGACTCCGGCAGTTACCGGCGCTGGATGGCGGCGCTGCGGTTGCGGCATGCAGCGACCGTGCTGCCCGAAGCCGCGACCGTGCACCTGACCATGGCGGAGCGCGTCGACCTGCTGCTCGACACCGTGTTCGAGCAGGAGGATCCCGAATTCGTGCGGGCGCTGGCCGGCTCGGTGGCGGCGGAGACAGATGCGGCAGGGACCGGTCGTCAAATGGCGGACAGCGTACGAGGGATCGCCGAGGAGCTGGCCGGGCGCTGGCAGCGAGCAGCCCCGCAGGCGCCGCCGACGGAAGCGGCCGAGGCGCCTTCCTGCTTCTTCTTCACCAGCTGGCACAACCGCGAGGTCGACTTCGACGAGGCGCTCAAGTTCCACACCCTGCTCGAGCGGCGGGTGACCGCCAAGCTCGGGGGGCGAGTGACGAAGTCCGGCTTCTTCGACAAGATGATGCAGCACGGGGCGACGTGGGAGCCCAAGCTGATCGAGGCGATCCGCACCACGCGTCTGATGGTGCCCCTGATCACGGAGGGGTACTTCCAGCGGGAGTGGTGCAGGCGCGAGTGGGCCGTCATGGTCCGGCGCATGGCGGACCTCAACGCCGCCCCGGGCCAGGAGCCCATCGCCATCCTGCCCGTGTTCTGGGTCAGGCCCCTCCAGGGCTGGGCGATGCCGGACGACTTCGGGCCGTACCAGCACTCGGTGCACTCGGAGGGCAAGCCGCAGTACGACGGGGACGTCTACGACCTGGTGGCGGACAACAAGGAGACCGAGCTCAACAACTACGTGTCCACGCTCGCCCAGTCCATGGTCGCCGAGTACCGCACGCACCTGCCCCACCTCGACAGGGACCTGGTGAAGCGGCTCCCGCTGGCATTCCGCGACGTCAACGACCGCGGCGCCTGAGGGAGAGACCGCCCCGCGCGCCTATCGTTCGCCCCATGAGTGCCGAACACCACGATCCCGACTGCGTCTTCTGCGGGGTCGACGCAGGGGCCCGACCGGCCCGCATCGTCGCCGGGACCGCGGACACCGTGACCTTCCTGCCCCTCAATCCGGTCCACCCCGGGCACGTCCTGGTCGTGCCCCGGCGTCATGTCGCGGACATCTGGGAACTGGACGAGGCGACGGCGGCGGCCGTCGGGACGGCGGTGCTCAGGGCCGCCCACGCGGTCCGGGCGGCCCACCGCCCCGAGGGACTGAACGTCATCCAGTCGTCCGGCGCGGTCGCCACCCAGTCCGTGTTCCACCTGCACGTCCACGTCGTGCCGCGCTACACGGGCGACAGGATGCCGCGGCTGTGGCCCGAGGCGGCCGAGACGGACGCGGATCTCCTCGACGACTCGGTACGGCGCCTGCGTACGGCACTGGAGTCACAGCACGAATAGCAGTGCGAACGCCTGGGCCAGGGCGAGGCCTCCGTAGAAGCCGGACACGGTGAAGGAGGCGGCGGCTTTCAGTACGCCTGCCTTCTCTCGGCCCGGTGCCACGTCCATGGCGAACGGTTCGATCGCGGTCGCGGGAGTGGCCCGGCGCACCCGATCGTAGAGGCGCCTGAACAGCCGCTCCTGGTAAAGGAAGTAGCCGTCCAGGGCCCAGAAGGCCAGCACCGGTACGAACCCCACCACCGCGATCGCGCTCTTGTCGTTCCCGACGGCGTAGGCGAGCAGGGCGCCCGTGACCGTCAGCGACCATCCCTTTATCAGGAAGGAGTTGTTGCCCATCCGGGTCACGATCGTCTGGATCAGCTCCAGATGCCGCATCCGGCCCTCGTCCAGCCCCGCCGACATGTGTCCCCCCGTGACAACTGGCCTTCTGGGGATCCTAGTCAGTGCTTCCGGTCGGGCCAACGGCGTTCATGCCACTTCACGCCGCTCCACTCCGGTTCACGCCAGCGGCTCGTGGTTCGCCCAGCCGACCTTGTACGGGTGCCGCGCCTGCCAGTGGTCGATGACCTCGTGCAGTCCGGGTGCGTCGAACGCCTTCGCCAGTGCGTCGGTGTCGGCCACGGCGACCTGGACGACCGCGGTCGCGATGAGCGCCGGAATGGCCTCCTCGCCGGGGACGGGGATGTGGTGCCGGACCGCGACCGACTGCACCGCGTCGGAGTCGAGCATGACCCGTTCGATGTCTTTGCGGTATTGGTCGAGCTCTCCGGCGGGCAGGGGCTGGTCGAAGGAGACGATCATCGTGTGGTGAATCATGCGGCAATTCTCGAAGGAGACCGCCCTTCGCGTCCAAGACCCGTTCGGCATCCGGCGATAACCTGAAGGCATGGTCGAACTGGAAACACGCGAGCTCGAGTACTTCATCGCACTCGCCGACGAGCTGCACTTCGGCCGGGCCGCCGTCCGGCTCTCGATCGCCCAGCCCGCGCTCTCGAAGGCGATCAGGCGGATGGAGACCCGGCTCGGGGTGCCCCTGTTCGTCCGCTCCAGTCGGCACGTCGAGCTCACCCCCGCCGGGGAGGCGTTGCGCGAACACGGGCGGCATGCGCTCAACGCCGTCGGCGCCGCCGTCCGGCACGCGAGGCGCGCCGGAGACACCCACGACCACCTGCGGCTGGTGCTCAAACCGGGCGGCGACGCCGGGCTGCTGTCCGGGATCCTCGCCGAGTACGCCCGGCGGCCCGACGCCCGCCGGGTGGACATCCTGTTCAGCGGTCCGGCCGACCGCGCCGACTTCCTGCACGACGGCCGGGCCGACGTCGGCCTGCTCTACGCGCCGTTCGACGACCTCGAAGGGCTGGCCCACGAGACGCTGCACGCCGAGGACCGCGTGGCGATCGTCCCGTCCGGGCACCGGCTGGCCGGGCGCGCCTCCGTGCGCATGGCCGACCTGGCGGGTGAGGCGCTGCCCCGTTGGAAAGGGGTGCCCGGGGGCGACGGCACCGGCCCGGAGGTCGCGGGCGTTACCCAGATGCTTCACATGATCACGGTGAGCCGGATGGTCGGGGTGCTGCCCCGTTCGCTGGTCGAACCGGTCCCGGAGGGCCTGGTCTGCATACCGGTGACCGACGCGCCGCCCAGCCGCCTGGTGCTCGCCTGGAACGAGCAGGAACGGCGGCCGCTGGTCGCTTCGTTCGTGGCTGCGGCGCTGGAGTCGAAGCCCTCGGACTCCTGACGGAGATAATTCCCGGCGCCGTCGACGATCGTCCGGGATGCTGGTCGCCATGGATGAGGTCAAGGTCGTAGTCGCCCATTCCGAGCGGGCGACCCTGCGCGTCGGCGACGTGTTTCTGAAGGTCGACGCCGATCAGGCGCGCATCGACGTCGAGGTCGAGGCGATGGCCATGGCGCCGGTCCCGACCCCGGAGGTCCTGTGGCGCAAGCCGCCCGTGCTTGCGATCGCCGCGGTGCCGGGGGCGACGCTCGGCCGACTCGGCGAGCCGTCGACCGCGTCACCGGCCGCGTGGGCCGCGGCGGGCGCCGCCCTCCGGAAGTTGCACGACGCGCCGCTGCCGTCCCGCCCCGGCAGGGCCGGACGGAGCCTCGACGAGTTGGCGGCGGAACTCGACGGCGAGTGCGAGTGGCTCGTGACGAGCGGTGCCCTCCCCGCCGACCTGGTCACCCGCAACCGCCAGGTCGCCGAGGCCGCGTTCCGTCCCTGGACCCCGGCGTTCACACACGGCGACCTGCAGATCGCCCACGTCTTCGCCGACGGCGACGAGATCACGGGCATCATCGACTGGTCCGAAGCGGGACAGGGGGACGCCCTGTACGACCTCGCCACCTTCACCCTCGGACACGAGAAGCACCTCGGCGACGTCATCGCAGGCTACGGCGCAGACGTCGACCTCGACGTGATCCACGCATGGTGGTCCCTTCGAAGCCTGCTGGGAGTCCGCTGGCTGGTCGAGCACGGCTTCGACGCGTTCGCGCCGGGCTGTGAGGTCGACGTGCTCAAATCCCGGATGTGAGGAGCCGGTGCCCGACTGCCGGTGGCGAATGAGTGCCCCGTTCCGACTGGAGCGATAAATTCCAGGCAAAGCCGCACCGGCCTCACCATGGAACTATTCAAACCGTGTCGCATTCGCTCTTCTGTTGATCTGGGGGCGGTGGGAGGATCGGAATCCTTCGCCGTCCGGAAGATCGATCGACGGGAGCGATCATGGCGAGTACGGTTCCCATCACTGCGGATCTTCCGGTGTTTCCGCACCTTGATCTGCATCTCGTGCTTACCGGCAATCTCCCGCTCAAGATTCAGGTGTTCAGCCGCACTTTCACCGAGGCCGCACCCAAGCCGTTCGTGCTGACGGACCGAACCAACGGCAGCGTCTTCCATTTCTTCGCGCCGTATCACGCGACGGGGAGTCGGCTCGCGAATCTTCCTTCGGTCAGCAATTCCGGAATCGTGACAGCCACGGAGCCCGGTGTCTATCTCTTCCAGCTCACCGTCAGCGGCGGATTCGGGGTGGTGGTGGGCAGGCTCCAGGTGCACGAGAAGATCGAGGACTGGTGGTTCGGAAACAAATCCATCACGACGACGAAGGACAGTAATTTCGCACACGCACAGCCTTCGCTGTACGCCCGGTTCAGCGAACACCCGGCCGCAGGCACCGACGCGGTCGGCGACATCACGGGCCACGAATACATCGATCTGACGTCGCCGAGTCCGAGCGTCGTGATCGCTCCGCGGGGAAGGCTGCAGGGCACGGCGGAGACGGCGGCTCCCGTGGTCGTCTCCGGAACGCTCAAGGGCACGGCCATCAGCAACACCCTGCCGGTGCGCGTGGTGGACCACGCGAAGTCGCGGACCACGCTCACCCGGGTCAGGGCCACGGACGTGGTGAACCACGAGGACCAGGTCAACATGGTCTTCGTCGCGGAGGGGTTCGAGGCCAAGGACGCCCAGCTGTTCGACAACATCGTCCAGCGCACCGTGCGCGACATGTTCGAGAAGCCGCGGCACCAGCCGTACGGGCTGCTGAGCAAGAGCTTCAACGTGTTCACCGCGTTCGAGGCGTCCGAGCAGCAGCTCGTCACCTGCGGCCCCCGCGTCGTGGACAAGGCCGGACAGGCGGGACGCGACTTCATCGGCCGACGTATTCCCGAGTCGGATACGAGCGGATTTCCGGAGAACAGCTACAGCGTCCAGCAACTGGTCGAGCGCGTGGGCCTTCCCCAGCGTGGAGAGAGCCGGAATCCACAGCAGTTGAGGGACCTCTGGAAGGGCCAGGGCCTGACCGACTTCGTCGAGGGCAAGGCGAGCGACCTGGTGATCGCGACCTGGAAGGAGCACCAGGCGGAGGGATTCATCGAGGCGTCGGACACCTTCTACGGACTGTATCTGGGACGCCGCCGGGCCGACCGGAGCAGGTTCAACGGCCAGGGAGAGCCCGCGGTCCAGCCTCCCGCGAGCGATACGCCGAACGCGCCGAACCTGAAGCAATTCATCGACCGGGTCTATGAGTTCTACCGGGTCGACGGGCATCAGACACTGGAACTCGATCCGCGCAGGCACGCTCCCGAGGTGTACGCGAACAGCAACGCGACGAACCCGGGAAACTTGATTCTCGGATATCTGGACGGTCTCCGTCTTTCCGAGCCGCCGAACCTTCCCATCGGGAAGAACTGGACACCCGACGACACCAAATTCCGCAAGAGCCGTGGGATGGTCGCGATCATCACGTACGACCCGCTCCTGGGCGGTACGGCCTTCAACCAGGGCACTCTGACGGCCTCAACGGTGGGTCGGCAGGGGAAAGTCGAGTTTTCCGCCGTGCCGGGGGCCAGGCCGGTGCGGACAAGGACCCCGCCGCCGCCCGCCCTGCCGAAGAATCCCCTGGGCGTCACCGACATCGACCACCTCGTCAACAAGGTGGCCCATGAGTTCGCCCACTCCTTCAACCTGGGAGACGAGTACGAGGACTTCGGGGGCGACCGGCAGGGGGACAACGACCCCACTCACGACCTGCCGTTCGACAATCTGGCGAAGCTCAGCTTCCTGCACCAGGGAGCGCCCCCGCAGGACCGCAAGCTCAACCCCGACAAGATCAAATGGTTCGGCGTGCCGCGGGCGCGCGTGTCCGGGAAACTCCTGGTGCCCTCGGTGCCGCTGGTGTCCGACATCTTCGAAGTCACGGTCGGCACCGCCGACATCGCGAAATGGGTCCAGGCGTGGAAGGACAACGCCAAGGTGACCGTGCGCGGCTTCTCGACGGGTGCCGACAACCGGCAGCTTCCGCTGAAGACGACACCCAGTGATGTGCTGACCAACCTGACCATCGCCACCAGGCCCGACGAGAAGCTGGGCACCCTCTTCCTGCAGACCCCGGGAGCCGTCCCGCAGCTCCCGGTCTTCAAGAAGGGCTCGGTGGTCTTCGTCCAGCGGACCGACCTCTCGGGGCTTCCGGTCTTCGTGGTGGACAAGGCGGTACGGGACTTCGTCGCCGACCCCTCCCCCGCGAACCAGCGCAGCCACGGCCCGCTGAACAGGAACCGGGACACCACGAAGCCGTTCGGGAAGCGGGAGGAGGAGACGGACCTGCCCATCGGCGTACCGGGCTTCGTGCCACCGAAGTTCGCGTACCAGATGGTGGGGATCTTTGAAGGCGGCAACCACTTCGCAGGCGGCTTCTACCGGGCGTCGGGCGAGTGCAAGATGCGCGGCCAGGACAAGGGCACGACCAACGACGCGGACCTCCGGGGCATGTTCTGCTTCCTCTGCAAGTGGCTGATCGTCAACCTCATCGATCCCGCCCAGCACGCCCCGCTCGACGCTCACCAGTACCCGAGGGCGTGACATGGCTGAACAGGGCACCTTCGACAAGCTCGTCGCCGAGGTCGGGCAGGCACTGCTGCCCCTGCGCGAGGCGGTCGCCTCCCCCCAGGCCTTCGTGGGCCTCCTCAGCGAACTCGGCTGGACGGCAGCCGAACCCCCGGCCCCGCTGCGCGCGCTCGGCACCAGCGTGGACACGCTCTTCGACGGCCTGCGCCGACTCCTCGGCGACGGCGGGCTCAACGAGGGCGCGCCCGGACTCCGCGCCTCGGCGCCCGCCAAGCCGGAGAGCGACGCCGATGTCTCCGCCGACGACGCGGCCCGCGTACTCGCCGCCGTCCAGGGCCTGGTGACCGCCATCCGCGCCATCGCCGACGCCCCCGACTCGGCCATCCCGGCCCATCTGCGGGCCGACGGGTTCCGTGAGAAGTTCCCGCGGCAGCTCCTCGACCATCTGGTCATCACCTACCTCCAGCGCTTCCACCCCTCCGTGGGCTTCGGGCTGCGCGCGTTCGGGGTCATCAAGGCGGCCTACGTGCCGCCCACGGGCAGCCGCCCTTCCCACACCCGCATGACGCTCGATGTGACCGACGTGCCCAAGGTGCTCGACGATCCGTCGCTCGTGCTGAAGAACGCGTACGGTTGGGGCGGGCCCGACCTCGACTTCGACGAGCTGGCCTCCCAGCTCGACAACCTCTTCCTGGCCATGGGCTTCGACGTGCGCATCGCGGCGCTGTCCGACGGCGCGGAGACCGCGGTGCAGGGGCCGCGCCAGGACCCGCTGGGCCCCACGGCGACCGCGCTCACCTTCGCCGCCTTCGACCAGTCCGTGGGAGGCGACGAGGGCGAGGGGCGGGCGCGCGGCGCGGTCCGGCTCGTACGGGTGCCGCCCGCCGTTGCGGGCGGGGCGCCGGGGCTCGCTCTGCTCCCCTCGCTGACCGGCTCGCTCGGGCTCCGCTTCGAGCTGGCGTGCGGCATCGCCGTCACGGTCCGCAGCGGGCTCGACCTCCAGGGTGGCGTGGCGCTCCTCGCCAGGCCCGGCGAGGGTGTGGACGTGCTCACCGGCTTCGAGTCGGGCGGCGCTCCCGTGCACGCGAAGGGCGCGATCGAGGTCACGGCCGAGAGCATGGCCGCCGACGGGCAGCCCGTGCTGCTCCTGGGCACGCCGGACGGCACGCGGCTCCAGTTCCGTGCGCTCTCCGGCACGGGCGGCGTCCGGATCGACGCCGGTCAGGGCGACCCGGTGGACGTCTTCGCCGAATTCGACCTGCAAGGCCTTGAGTTCGTGTTCAAGGCGGGTCAGGACGCGGACGGATTCCTCACCGCCGTCCTGCCCGCCGACGGGTTCCGCATCGGCGGCGACCTGACCCTCGGCGTCTCGCACCGCGACGGCCTGTACTTCCGCGGCACCTCGAATCTGGAGCTCCAGATCCCGGTGGGGCAACGGATCGGTCCTGTCGAGGTCCAGAGCCTGAGCATCTCCGTGTCGCCCTCGGGCGGTGCCGTGCCGGTCAGTCTCGGCGCGACGTTCAAGGCACAACTCGGCCCCGTCACGGCCGTGGTGGACAAGGTCGGCCTCACTGCCCTGTTCGAGGGGCGCCCGGCGCAGGACGGGAACCTCGGCCCGCTCGACGTCTCGCTCGGCTTCAAACCGCCCGGCGGCGCGGGCCTCTCGATCGACGCGGGCGTGGTGCGCGGTGGCGGCTTCCTCGCCTTCGACTCCGCGCGCGGCGAGTACGCGGGCGCGATGGAGCTGGAGTTCGCCGACTTCCTGGCGCTGAAGGCGATCGGCCTGGTCAGCACCAGGATGCCGGACGGCTCGAAGGGGTTCTCGCTCCTCGTCGTGCTCACCGCCGACTTCGGCGAGGGCATCCAGCTCGGCTACGGCTTCACCCTGCTCGCGGTCGGCGGCCTGATCGGGCTGAACCGGGGCATGAACCTCCAGGCACTCGCGGAGGGCATCCGGACGGGCTCGATCGAGTCCGTGATGTTCCCGCGCGACGTGATCGCCAACGCGCCCCGCATCCTGTCGGACCTCAACGCGTTCTTCCCGCCCGAGCAGGGCACGTTCCTCATCGGCCCCATGGCCAAGATCGGCTGGGCCACCCCGACGCTGGTGAGCATCTCCCTCGGGCTGATCATCGAGATCCCCGGCAACATCGCCGTCCTCGGCACCCTGCGCGCCACACTGCCGAACCTGAAGCTGCCCCTCCTCGACCTCCGCGTCGACTTCTTCGGCGCCCTCGAACCGGGCAAGAACCGGCTGTGGTTCGAGGCACGGCTCGTGGACTCGCACGTACTGACCATGCCTCTCGACGGCGGCATGGGCATCCTGGTCGCGTGGGGCGACAACCCCGACCTGGTGCTGACGGTCGGTGGCTTCCACCCCTCGTACAAGGCACCGCCACTGCCCTTCGCCATACCCGAGCGGGTGTCCGTCGACATCCTGCACCGTGACAAGCAACTGATCAGGATCTCGGGCTACTTCGCCATCACCAGCAACACCGTCCAGTTCGGCTCGAAGGCGGAACTCCGTCTCGGCTTCGGCAGTTTCGGCATCGAGGGTCACCTCAGCTTCGACGCGCTGTTCCAGTTCAACCCGTTCCGGTTCGACATCGCCATCAGCGCCTCGGTCTCGCTCAAGGCATTCGGGGTCGGCGTGTTCAGCATCGACCTGCGGTTCCAGCTCGAAGGCCCAGCACCCTGGCGGGCGCACGGAAGGGGATCCATCGGGTTCCTGTTCTTCTCCATCTCCGCCAACTTCGACATCACCTGGGGCGAGAGCCTCACCACCACGCTCCCGCCCGTCCTGGTCCTGCCGCTGCTCGCCGACGAGCTGCGCAAGACCGAGGGCTGGCAGACCCGTCTGCCCACCGGCAGCGGCAAGCCCCTGGTCAGCCTCCGCCAACTCCCCCCGTCCGACGACCTCGTGCTGCATCCGCTGGGCACGCTGTCCGTCCAGCAACGGGCGCTGCCGCTCAACGTCCGCCTCGACAAGGTCGGTACGCGGCGCACGGCCGACGGCAGGCGGTTCACCGTCGCGCCCGCGCCCGGCAGCGGGCTCGTGCGCGTCTCCGACACCGGCGACAAGTTCGCCATGGCCCAGTACCAGGACATGAGCGACGCGGCGAAGCTGTCGAGCCCCGCGTACGAGACCCAGGACACCGGTCTCGAACTCACCGCCGCCGCGGGCACGTTGGCGTCCGCGCGCGTCGTGCGCCGCAGCGCCCGCTACGAGCTGCACGTCCTCGACAGCGCGCCCGCCGCGAGCGGTGTGCGGGGGGCGGACCGCGCCGAAAGCCAGAGCGCCCAGCCGCCCGCGCGGCTGTCCGCCGGGCGCACCAAGCGGTTCCACAGCGTCAGCCCCGCCGTCTTCGACGGGCTGCTCCAGGGCAGCAGTACGAGCAGGTCACCGCTGTCCCGGCGGGAGGCGCTGCTGCGCCAGCCGTTCGCGACGGCCGACACCGTGCGCGTCGCCGACCAGCGGTTCGTCGTCGCGTACGTACGCAGCAACGTGCCCGCGCTGCCGCCGCGCACGCTCGGCCGGGGGCCCGCGGGCGCCCCGGTGGACTTCCGGAACCAGGCCACGGCCGCCGACGCGCTCGCCGACTTCGTCGCCGCCGACCCGAGCCTTGACGGGCTGCTGCACGTCATCCCCGCCTCCGAGGCGGCGGTCGCGCCCTTCGTCCCCGGCACCTGGGCGGACACGGGGACGCTGCCCACCCCGGTGGCGCAGGTGGACTCGGTGCTCCTCGCCACGGGCAAGGCGCTGATCGCCGGGGGAACCGGCGCCACGGGTACGGCAGTTGCCGCGACGGCGCTCTTCGACCCCACGGCCGGTGTGTGGACCGCGTCGGTCGCGATGGCGGCGGCCCGCCGTCTGCACACCACCACGCGGCTCTCCGACGGCAGGGTCCTCGCCGCAGGAGGGCGGGGCGCGGACGGCACTCCCCTGGCCTCCACCGAGGTGTTCGACGCGCCCGCCGTGACGTGGACGCAGTCGGGGCCGATGGGCACGGCCAGGTTCGCGCACTCCGCGACGCCGCTGCCCGGCGGCCGGGTGCTTGCGGCCGGTGGCAGTGCCGCCCGGGGCGGGCAGGGCTTCGGCGCGCTCCGCTCCGCCGAGCTGTTCGACCCCTCGACCCGCGCCTGGACGGCCACGGCTCCGATGAACGACGCCCGTACCGGCCATCAGGCCGTTCTCCTGCGCGACGGCCGGGTCCTGGTCGTGGGCGGCGCGCTGCCCACGGGCGCCCCTGGCGACGCGGCGCTCGCGTACTGCGAGCTGTACGACCCGGCCAGTGGCGCCTGGAGCCCCACCGGAAGCCTGCACACGGCCCGCAAGGGCCACCAGGCGACGCTGCTGCCCGACGGCCGGGTGCTGGTGACGGGCGGCGAGGCGGTCACCGCGGCGGACGGCACGTTCAGTCCGCGCGCCCTGGCCTCCGCCGAGCTGTACGACCCGCTCTCCGGCACCTGGACTCCCGCGGCCCCGATGCCCGGCGGTCGCGCCCGGCACCGTGCGCTGCTCACCCGCGCGGGGGACGTCCTGGTCATCGGCGGCACCACGGGCCCCGGCTTCACGGCGGGTTTCCGGAGCGTGCTCGCGTACGACCCGGCAGCGGGCACCTGGACCAGGCTCGCGGGCCTCTCCCAGGGCCGGTGGTCCATCGCGGTGGCCGAACTCGCCGACGACCGCGTGCTGGTGACCGGCGGCATCGCGGCGGCAGGCGCTGCGGCGGCAGGACCTGGGCCGCTCCAGCTCGCAGCCACCGGGGAGGCGCTGATCCCATGACCTCCCGGATCCGGCCCGGGGAGCGCCCCGCCCCCGCAGACACCACCACCCGTACGACGGACGGCGTACCCGAGGAGCTTCGATGACCACCATCTCCACCCGGGCCACCCGGTCCTGGACGTCCGCGCCGGGCCTGCCCGAGGCCGTCACCTGGTACGGGCAGCACGACAACGCCGTCCCCCTCTCCAACGCAGGCGCCCTGCTGGTCGCGGGAGGTGCCGACAGCACCGGTGCAGCCGTCAGCCAGACCGCCGTCCGCGACGCCACCGCCGGGACGTGGGCCCTGGTCGGAGCCCTGAACACCCCCCGGAGGCTGCACACCCTGACCCTTCTCGCCAACGGGAAGGTCCTCGCCACCGGGGGCACAAGCGGCGCCTCGCGGGGCGCGCCCTCGCTCGCGACGACCGAGCTGTACGACCCGGCGACGCACGCCTGGGCCCCCAGCGGCAGCATGGCGGGGCCCCGCGCGGGCCACAGCGCGGTCCTGCTCGCCGACGGCAAGGTACTCGTCGCCGGGGGCACCACCGTCCGGTCGGCGCAGACCACCAAGGCCCTGCACACGGCCGAGTTGTACGACCCGGCGGCGGGCACGTGGTCGGCGGCGGGCGACATGACGGAGGCCCGTACGGGACACACCGCCGTGCCCCTCGCGGGCGGTGCGGTGCTGGTCTGCGGCGGAACCGCGCCGGTCGGCGGCGCCGACGACCCGTCCCTCGCCTTCTGCGAGCTGTACGACTCCGGCACGAAGAAATGGGCACCGACCGGCAGCCTGCGCGCGCCCCGCAGCCACCACCAGGCCACGAAGCTCTCGGACACCAAGGTCCTGGTCACCGGCGGCACCGCGCTCGGAGCACCGGGCGGCGGCCCGTTCGACCCGTTCAGCCAGCGCACCGCCGAGCTGTACGACCTCACCTCCGGGACGTGGAGCCCGGCGACCGACATGCCGTCGGGGCGGGCCCTGCACCGCGCGCTCCCGTTCGGCCAGCACGGAGTCCTCGTCATCGGAGGCGCCGCCGATGACAAGGACGAGACCGGCTACCGCAGCGCGGTCCTCTACGACGCCGACGCGGACGCCTGGACCCCGGCCGCTGGCCTCACCGAGGGCCGGTGGGCCTTCGCCGCCGCCCCGCTGCCCGGCGGGAAAGTCCTCGTCACGGGCGGCACGGCCCGCACCGGGTCGGCGGCCGCCGACCCCGACCTGCCCGAACTGACGGCGAGCACGGAGATCTTCACCGCGGGTGGCGCCTCGTGACCGCGAACGCGTACTCGTTCCTGCCCTGGCTGCGTGCCGGGATCGCCACCCGCATCACGGGTGACCCCGGCACCTCGGCGCGCGCCGCCGTCCCGGTCCGGCTCCGCGTCTCGGGCGAGCCCCTCAAGGGCGGGCCGCTGGTGCAGGAGATCGAACGGGACGTGCAGCTGTACGGCCCCGGGGACGTCACCGGCATCGACCCGCGTGCCGTCTCCCGTACGGAACCGCGGCCCGCCACCACCAACTACGAGCCGAACTACCTCGCCCACATCGAGTTCTGCGACGAGGACTTCCCCTGGCGCTACAGCCCGGCCCCGCCCGACGACGCCACCAAACGCCTTGCCCCCTGGCTCGCCCTCGTCGTGCTCACCGCCGGAACCGGTGCGGCGAACGGCGCGGCCCCGGAGTTCACCGAGAGCCCGCAGGGCAGCGGGCCGCTGCCCGTGATCGCCGTACGGGACACCGCCGCGACCCTGCCCCGGCCCGAACAGCTCGGCGCCTGGGCGCACGTGCACGTCAACGGCTCGCTGACGGGGCCGGTCGCCTCCGACAGCACGGCGCCCGCCCTTGCCGCGCTCGCCGATGTGCTCCGCGCCAACGCGGACAATGCCTGCTCTCGGCTGATGTGTCCGCGCAGGCTGCGCCCGGACACGGCGTACGAGGCCTTCCTCGTACCGGCGTTTGAGACCGGCCGTCTTGCCGGGCTCGGCCTCGATCCCACGGGCTCGCCCGGCGCCGTGTACCTGGCGTGGGGCCCGCCCTACGCGGGCCGACCGGCCTCGGGGCACCTGCCGTACTACCACCGCTGGCAGTTCACCACGGGCAGCTCCGGCGACTTCGAGGCCCTCGTGCGCCTGCTGCGTCCCCAGCGGCCCGACCCGCGCGTGGGGCGCAGGGACATCGACGTACACCGCTCGCCCGGCCTCGGCCTGCCCGGGATCCTGACACCGGCCGCACTCGGCGGCGTCCTGCCGATGGGAGGCGCCCTCAAGGTGCCGCAGCCGCCGGGCGCGCCGCCCGACGACGCGGAGAACTGGGACAACTTCCACGACCGGCCACCGCCCGCGGCCCCGTACCCACACCCCTTCCAGAGCGCCCTGGCCGCGCTGATCAACCTGGCGGACGACTACCAGCGCCACACACCGGCCGCGGCGCACGCCACGCTCGAAACGCCGCCGATCGCCGCCCTGCCCCTTGCAGCGGCGTCCGACCCCCTCCTCACGCCCTCGCTGTACGGCAGGTGGCACGCGCTCACGCCGAGGCTGCTGACCCGTCAGGACGGCACACCCGTCCCCTCGCCGGAGAACCGCAACTGGGTCCACAGGCTCAACCTCGACCCGCGCTTCCGCGTCGCCGCACAGCTGGGCACGCAGGCCGTCCGGGCACGTCAGGAAGAGCTGATGGCCGCGGCCTGGGCGCAGGTCGGCGACGTGCTGGCCGCCAACGCGCGGATCCGCGCCGCGCAACTGGCCCGCGAGGTCGGACACGTACTGCAGACCAAGCACCTGGATCCGGCGGGCGGCACCTCCGTGGCACAGTTGGCCGCCGCGCCGTCGGGGCGCTCGCTCCGGCTGACGGCGCCCGCGCACTCGCGGGTGACGGCCGCCGTGGCCGGGGCCCCCGCCGAGGCGGTCGCCGCGCTCAACGGTCAGGCGGAGAAGGTCGCGATCGGGTTCCGGGTGGCCGCCAGCCAGGTGGCGGGTGCGCCGCTCTCCCCGGCGATGCGGCGGATCACCCGGCCCGGATCGCGGCTGATGCGGACGCTGCCCTTCACCGCGGAGCGGCCGCCGGATGCGCTCGTGCCCCGGATGGACGACCCTTCGGCGGCGGTGACGGCCGCGCCCGCCAAGGCCACCCCGGTCGGGATCGTCACGGTGGAACGGCTCGCCGAAGAGCTGCACCCCGGGGCTCCCGCCGCGGACCCGGTCGACAGCCTGCCGCACAGCCCCGACTTCCGGCTGCGGGAGCTGGGCGACCCGGTGGTGCCCAGGCAGGGCACCACCGACAGCCCCGAGGCGGCCCGCTTCAAGGGTGCGCTGCGCGAGCTGTACCAGGGCTTGAACATCGCCACGTCCGTCGGAAGGACCCCGCCACGCGCGCGGCTCGAAGTCGCCCTCGCCACCGGGTCGGTGCTGACCGCGCTGCGCGCCGACACGACGGTGCCCAGGACGCTGCTGGGGTCGGTCGGACTGCCCGAGCGGCTGCGCCCGTTCGCCGACGACTTCATCGAGGCGATGGCGTACCCGGTCTTCGACCTGCCCACCTATCAGGCGATCCTCGACCAGTCGGTGGACGCGTTCGTCCCGAACCTCGGCCTCCTTCCACAGAACTCGATCACCCTGCTCGCCAACAACCGCGAGTTCATCGAGTCCTACCTCGCAGGACTCAACCACGAGATGGCGCGCGAGCTGCTCTGGCGGGAGTACCCCACCGACCAGCGGGGCAGCCCCTTCCGGCAGTTCTGGGACCCCAGGACCGCGCAGCTCAGGCCGGGCGAGAGCGCCGAACGCCGACGCGAGCGGTGCTACGACATCCCGCCGCTGCACACCTGGCCGACCACCGCACGGCTCGGCCAGAACGCCAACCACCCCGTCGGCGCGGGCCCTCAGAAGGAGGACCTGGTCCTGGTCGTGCGGGGCGAGCTGCTCAAGCGGTATCCGACGGCCGCCGTCTACGCGCAGCGGGCCGAGTGGCCGACCGGCGCCGACGGGCTGCCCGACCGCACCCAGGAACGGGTGCCGGTCACCCTCCCCGACGAGGACAGGCCACCCCACTCACTGGTGCGGCTTCCGCTGTACGAGGCGAAGATCGACCCCGACATCACGCTCCTGGGGTTCGACCTCGACGCCGACGAGGCGCGCGGTGATCCGCCCGCCGACGCGGGCTGGTTCTTCGTCCTCAAGGAACGCCCCGGAGATCCGAGGTTCGGGGTCGACGACGCGGCGCCCACCCCGGTGGAGGTGTGGAACGACCTGTCGTGGACCGACGTGGACCCGCACGCACGCGGGTTCCTCGAACTCGATCCCCAAGTCACCGTTCCCCTGGTCGGCTTCGACGGCTCCGAGGACGACCAGGAGAAGCGGGAACAGCGCGCCGAGGACGAGAACCTGCCGCTCTGGCACGCGGGGCTCAGCTCCGCCGACCTCGCCTACATCCTCTTCCAGGTGCCGGTCCTGGTGGCCGTCCACGCACAGGAAATGCTGCCGCGATGACGCACTCGACAACGCCCCCGGCCACGTCGGCCCCGCTGGCCACGACGCAGCTCAGCGACGACTTTCCCGTCCTCCTCGCTCCCTTACGGATCGAGACCCGCTTCACCCCGACCGAGCTCCTGATCCGGGTGTTCCCCGACGAATGGGCCGTCGACAAGTTCGAACCCCGGCCCACACCGGCCGAGATCGCCGCCCTCGACGCCTACTGGACGGCGCGCTGGGCCGCGGCGCGGGACCCCGCGGCGCTCCGTGCCGCCCGGCAGGAACTGGCCGGTCGGATCGCCCCGGGACGCGCCGCTTGGCTCCTCGGCCAGCGGGTTCCTGCCAACCCGGCCGACGAGCCGGTCGCCGTCCCCGCGGGCACGACGGTGCTCGTGGCCGTCGGCCCCAAGCCGGTGGCCGCCGCGGACCGCCTGCCGACGGTGACGTACTGGACCGCCGTCTGGCGCGCGCACGGTGACCGTCGCCTCCTCCGGCAGGCCGACGCCGCGCTGCAGACCGCGACCGGCACCACCCGGGCGGCCGCCATCCGGGCCCTGCGCCCCGCCGGTGTCGAAGGAGCGCCCGTCGCCACGGGCGACGCCGTACAAGTGGCCTTCCTGGTGCTTCCGCCGCCCGCGGCCGGTGCCACGGACCCCGACTCCTGGACCCGTGCCGCGCGCGCCCGACTGCTGCCCGACCGCTTCCAGGCACTGGGCTACGTCGGTGGAACTCAGGTGCTGTCCGCGACCGGTGCGGCCGTGCCCGAGACGCTGCCCGTGAGCCCCGACCCCGCCGCGACCGACCAGGTCTCCGTGGACCCGGTCACCGGGGCCCTGCACGTCCCCGACGAACTGCGCTGGCTCACGGACTTCGACCGCGCCGTCGCCGTCGGAATGGGACTGCGCGTCCCGCTGGACGACCGTACGCGCGGTGGCCTCGACCAGCTGCTCGTCCTCGGCCTGCGCGCACAGCCCGACCCGGTCAAGTCCGCACAGCAGTTCTCCGCCCTGATCACGCAGCAACTGCGCGGCCCCGACGGCTATGCGCTGCTGCCGCAGGGCACCCCGACCAACAACACCGAACGGCTGCCCGCGGGACAGAGCGACACCGACGAGGCGGAATCGGCCCTGCGCCCCCGGGCGGCACAGGCCGCACAGGCCACCGACTGGACCACCGGGACCGATGGGCGGCGCTTCGCCGACCTGCTCGGCCTGCCGCCCGCCGTCGTCGACGGAATGCCGCACGCGGACGGCACCGACCAGCGCGAGGCACGCGCCGCCAACACCGCGCTGTGGCCGGTGACTTGGGGTTCCTTCCTCCCGACCGCCCTGCACCCGGTCCTCGACGCCGAGACCGTTCGCAAAACCAGGGACTTCTTCCTGCGCTACGTCTCCGGGCGTGGCCCCGTCCCGGCCGTCCGGGTCGGCAGCCAGCCCTACGGCATCCTGCCCACCACCGCGTTCTCCCGCCTCACCTGGCCCGAATCGGCCGTCCACCTGCGCGGCCTGAACCAGCTGTTGAGCGCGGCGGCGCAGGACTGGCGGGCAGCGTCCGACAAGGTCGCCCGTCTCGGCAGGACCTCTCTATCCGGTGCGGATGCCGAGGACCCGCACCAGCTCCTCCTGGACATCCTCGCCCTGCACCCCACCTCGGCCGAGTACCACCAGCGGTACGCGCAGAGCGTCGAGGACATCTTCAACCGCGAGAACCTCGGCGGCCGGGGCGCCGCCGTGCTGCCTGCCCTGGACCGGCTGAACATGCCGGGACCGCTGCGCGCGCTCCTTGCCAGGCTCGGGCACCACAACGGCAGCCCGGACCACGACCCCGACCTGCTGCGCAAACTGTTCACCGACTTCCAACAGCCGCTCCTCGCACCGCTGGTCGACGACCGGCCCCTGTCGGAGACCGACCCCGTGCACGCCAGCACCCCCGACGGCCGCAACTACCTGCGCTGGCTCGCCCAGGAAGCGGCCCACGGCCTGGACACGGTCCGACTCGAACTCGGCTTCACCGACGACACCCCGCCCTCCGCGCTGCTGTACCTGCTGCTGCGGCACGCGGTGCTCGTCGGCTGGGCCGACGCCGCCCGCAACCTCGCCGTCGCCGCCGGGGTGGCCGCCCCCGACGAGCTCACGGCCGACCCGCCGTTCGTACACGTACGCCTACCGGAACCCGGGCAGGCCCTGCCCAGCGAAAGCCGCTTCCGCAGGCTGTACTCGCCGGAGCGCGCCGTGACGGGCAGCCCCGACCAGCTCCTGGCCGACTTCATCCCGGGCACGATCGGCAGCACCCCCGCCACCGCCGAACTCGCCGAACAGATCACGGCACTCGGCATCCTCGCCGACCTGCCCACGGCCCGCCTCGAGCGGCTGCTCGCAGAACACCTCGACCTGGCCACCTACCGGCTCGACGCCTGGCGCACCGGCCTGGCCACCGCACGCCTGGAAGAGCTGCGGTTCGGCGCGAACGGCGGCACGGTGCCCCGTCCGGGCCTGCACCTCGGCGCGTACGGCTGGCTGGAGGACGTCCGGCCCCGGGCGGCCCAGCTCACCCCGGTCGAGCTGACCGGCAAGCTCGCGGAGATCTTCAGCGGCGGCGCGCCGCTCCTGCACGACCCGGACAATGCAGGCTTCGTCCACGCCCCCTCGCCAGGCCACGCCAGGACCGCCGCCGTCCTGCGCGCCGGATACACGGCCAACGCGGCCCCCGAAAGCCCCAGCACCTTCGCCGTGGACCTCAGCTCGCAGCGGGTGCGGATCGCGCTGAGCCTCCTCGACGGGCTTCGACAGGGCCAGCCGCTGGGCGCGCTGCTCGGCTACCGCCTGGAGCGCGGCCTGCACGACCGGCACGAAGAGGCGGAGGTCGACCGGTTCATCACCGCGCTGCGCGAACGGTTCCCGCTGCGCGCGGGGAAGATCGCGCAGACGGCCACCGACCCCTCCGATGCCGTCCCCATCGAGCAGGTCGAGGCACGCAACGTCGTCGACGGCCTCGCCCTGGTCCGGCACGTGACCCGCTCCGGAGTGCCGGACACCTACCCGTTCGGCCTCGGTGACGTGCTGCCGCCCGCCACTCCTGGCCAGGCCGCGGCCATCACCGCCGAGGTCCACGCGCTGCTCGACGTGCACGACGCGCTCGCCGACCTCGCCGTGGCCGAGAGCGCCCACCAGGCACTGGCCGGGAACACCGAGCGCGCCTCCGCGACTCTCGACGCCTACGCCAAGGCAGGCTTCCCGCCTGAGCCCTCCGTGATCGAGACGCCGCGCAGCGGCACCACCCTCACCCACCGCTTCGGACTGCGGCTGCGGCCCGGGCTGCGCCCGGACAGCCACGCCACGCCGAGGGCACAGGCCGAACCCGCCGTCGACGACTGGCTGGAGGGGCTGCTTCCCGACACCGACGACGTCGTCGCGCGCGTCACCTGGACCGACCCGGTGAACGGGCAGGCCCGAAGCCGCGTCGTCGCCCTCGACGACCTCGGACTCGACCCGATCGGCCTGCTGTGGACGGTCCGTTCGACGGGCGCCGAGGCGATGACCGACCTGGAGGACCGGATCATCGGCGCCGTGCTCGACAAGGACCATCCGCGCCCCGACGTCGCCCTCACCATCGGCCACACCGTCCGTGTCCCCGGCAAGGTCACCTTCTTCGAACTCTCCCCGCTCATCGGCGCGTTGCGCACCCTGCTGACCACCTCGCGTCCCCTGCGCACCAGCGACCTCATGCCCGCCGCGGGCACCGCGACCGTGGACCGCGCCGCCGACGACGCGGTGTCCCTGTCCCGCGCACGGCCCGCCGCCGTCCGTGACTCCCTCACCGACCTCGACGACGAGGCCGCCGACTTCGTCCACGACCTCTCCCCCCTCTACCCGGACCCACCCGCGCAGCCGTCACGGGCCGCGGTGCTCGCCGCCATCGACGGATTCCTCACCCGTTATGCCGAACTCGCCACCACAGCAAGCGGGTTCGGGATGGTGCGCAGCGGCTGGGGCGAACTCGTCCAGTGGCGCGGCAGCGCGTACGCCGACGTGCTTGCCGCCGTCGCCGCCACCGCGGCACGCATGACGAGGGCACTGGCCGATGCCGACGCGCTGCTCGCCCAGTACGACACGCTGCCCTCCAACACCCCCGTCAGCGAGCGCTTCCGCGTGCTCCAGCAGGCCGAACGGCTCCTCACCACCACACCGACGGTCACTCTCCCCAACAGTCCCGGGCAACTGCGCAGCATCGTCGGCAACCGCCGCACCAGCTTCCGCAACCGCCTCCAGGCACTGAACCAGCAGGCGCGGACGACGCGGAGCACGCTCGGCGCGCTGCTCGACGATGTCAGCGACCTGCTGCCGCTCACCGGCTTCGACCCCGGCGGGCTCGACCTGACGCCCGTCGAGGACCGGGTCGTCGCCTTCGGCAGGCAACTCCTGGACCGGGCACGCGCGTTGCGCGCCGACATCGCCGTCCGGCTCGCCTCGGCCGATGCCGCGCTCGCCGAGTACGACCAGGCGATCACCGGCCCCGACCGGGTCGCGGCGGCCACCGAGGCGCTCCGGGCGATGCTCGGCCCCGAAGTCCTCGCCGTGCCCGAGTTCACGCCGCCCGACGCGCTCATCGCCGAGTGGACCAAGGCGCGCAGGGACAGCGACAAGCTCGTCGAGCACCTGACCCGGGCGCCCGTGAAGCGGGACTTCCCGCTGGACGACTGGATCCACGGGCTCGCCCGGGTCCGCGAGATGCCGCGGCTGTGGGAGCGTGCCGTGCTGCTCAGCTCCGCGCTGCGCGACGACGAGGAGGAGCCCGAGCTGACCCCCGTCCAGCTCCCGTTCCGCCAGAACGACCACTGGCTCGGCATGGAGTTCGCCCCCGGCGCCGCGATCACCGAGGACAGGCTGCTGTTCACGGCGCACTACGCCCGCGGCGCGGACGAGGACGAGCCGCACTGCGGACTGCTGCTCGACGAGTGGACCGAGGTGATTCCCGCCGATCTGGAGACCACCGCGATCACCGCCGACGTGGACCGTCCCGACTCCGAACCGCCCCAGGCGATGCTGCTCGTCGTACCGCCCGTACGGACCGGCACCTGGGACACCTCCGACCTGGTGGCAGCGGTCCACGAGACCTTCGACATGGCAAGGTCCCGCGCCGTGGAGCCCGTACATCTGGAGGACAGCGCGTACGGGCACCTGCTGCCCGCCACGCTCATGTCGGCGACCACGCAGCCGATCACCATCAGCACCGATCTCTCGATCGCCAACGTGCGCTGGAAGGCCGACCATGACTGAGCCACGCATCGCGGATCTGGCCGGAGCGCTCCGGGACCGCGCGCACCCCGCCGTCGGCGTCTGGAACCGGCTCGAAGGCAGGCCGCGCACCACCGACTTCGACCGCGCGCTGCGGGCGGAGGTACGGGACGCGCTGTGGCTGCTGACCCGGCAGTGGCAGCTCGGCGAGTTCCAGGGCGCCGACGCGGGCTCGCCCGTGACCGCGCGGTACGCCGTGACGACCAGCGCGCCGGGCCGGTTCCGTCCGGAGGGCGGGCCGTCCGAGCCGCTGCCCGCCGACCGGCCCCTGGAGACGGTCGCCGAACGCCGTCCGCTGCCCTTCGTGTCCGGCGCCGAGCGGACCTCCTTCGATCTGCGTCTGGCGCTGGGCCGCCGCTGGCGCAAGCTGGTGTCCGACCCGCCGGTCTTCCGCGCGCACGACGTACCGGAGCAGTTCACCGCGCGCTACCCGGTGGCGCTGCCCGACCCCGCCGACGAGGCCGACAGCGCGCTGGTCGCGCACCCGGAGGTCTGGGCGACGATGCAGGCGCTCGCCGGGCGCCGCATGGACGGCTACCTGCTCTACCAGCACCTCAAGGCGGGCGGACGCGCCTCGGACGGCATCGATCTGCCCGGCCCGCACCGCGCGGCCCTCGACGCGCTCGCGCCCCGGCTGACGTCCTGGTTCGACCAGTTGATCGACCAGCCGACCGGAGCGACCACGGAGCGGCCCGACGGCGACGCCACCTGGAACGCCAGGCGCCTCGAACACTCCTTCGCCGTCTCCGCACCCGCCCCCGGCGGCGGCGAGCAGGTCCTCACGGCCGCCGAGTACCCGGGCGGTGAGCTCGACTGGTACGCCTTCTCCACCGATCCCGGCGGCTCGCTAGGCGGTACGGGCCCGACGCCCGTACCGGCGGGACGCACCGTGTTCCCGGCACCCGTCACCTACGCCGGGATGCCCCTGCCGCGCTGGTGGGCGCTGGAGGACGGGAACACGAACTTCGCCGCCGTCACCCCGGACAGCACCGACCTCGCCCGGCTGATCTTCCTGGAGTTCGCACTCGTCTTCAGCAACGACTGGTACCAGCTCCCCTGCGACGTGCCCGCCGGAACGCTCGCCACCATCCAGGGGCTCGCGGTCACCGACGTCTTCGGACAGCGCCGCTGGATCACCCCGGCGGGCACGGGCGAGCGGCAGGACTGGCAGCGCTGGTCGATGTTCACGCTCGGCGCCGACGGCGGGACCGGCCTGCTCCTGCCGCCCGGCACCCCGAAGGTCGCCACGGGCCCCGCGCTGCAGGACGTGGCGCTCGTACGGGACGAGAACGCCAACCTCGTCTGGGGCATCGAGCAGACGGTCCAACTGGCGGACGGCGGACGGCGCAACGGCGACGAGGCAGCCGCCGAGCACCTCGCCCAGCGGCGCAGGCTGCACCCGCCGGGTCCCGTCGACGAACCGCACGCCGACGTCGCCTACAAGATCGCGAGCCCCGTCCCGGAGAACTGGATCCCCTTCATCCCCGTACACGTGCCCGGGGACACCCGGAGCGTGCAGCTCCAGCGCGCCGCGATGCCCAGCGAGGTGGACGGCACCCCGGTCCGGCCACGCACGGCTCTGCTGCGCGAGGGGCTGGACGCGGGGCGGCCGTACTTCGTCAACGAGGAGGAGGTCGCACGCACCGGCACGCGGGTCACCGTCGCCTTCAACAGGACCCGGTGGCGGGACGGCCGTGTCGTCGTCTGGCTCTCGGCGCAGCGCGGCACCGGCCACGGCGAGCGTTCCAGCGGCCTCACGTTCGACGTTCTGACCGACACCTCCACCTGATCAGCTATTGGTCATCGCCTGTCGGCCTCACTGGAAGACCCGCTCCACGAACGCGTCGAGGTTGCCGCACAGGCGCTCGATCTGCTGCTCGACGGTGAGGGACTCCTCCATGCGCCCGCCCGGTGCCGCCTTCTTCTTCCCCCGCACGTACAGCGAGCAGTCCAGGTCGGAGCAGATGTAGAGGCCCACCGAGTTGCCTTGGCGACCGGCCGGGCCTGCCTTGGGGGCGGTCATGAGGGAGACGCCGCTGCCGGGATGCGTGGTCAGGCACAGCGAGCAGAGGCTGCGGCGCAGGAAGCCGCGGTTGCCGGAGGCGGAGCGCAGGGACAGGCCGACAAGTTCACCGGCGCGTTCGACGACGAGATACTTCCGATCGGCCGCGGAGAGATCGAACCAGCCCAGGAAGTCCAGGTCGTCCCAGTGGTCGAGGTCCGCCAGGTTCTTGGGCAGGGGGAGGCGTTTGGCCTCGCCTTTGGAGCAGTTGACGAACGAGGTACGGATGTCGTGCTCGGTCAGGGGCTTCATGAAGGATCCTTCGAGGGGTGAGGTGGACGGTGGCGGGGCACGAGCCCGGCTCGCTAGGCCGGTGCGTCGTTTCCGGCGAGCTTCGGCGTCTTGTGCCGCACGGTGAGGCCCGCCACCAGGGCGGCGAGCAGCAGGACGCCCGCCGAGCACCAGTAGGCGACGGAGAAGCCGTGCACCATGCCTTCGTCGAGGGTCGCGTCGCCGTGGGCCGGATCGTGCGCGTGCGCGTGGACGTAACGGCTGGTGGCGCCGGTGGCGATGGTGTTGAGCAGTACGGTGCCCAGCGAAGCGCCCATCTGCTGAACGGTGTTGAGGACGGCCGAGGCCACACCGGCGTCCTGCGCGGGCACGCCCGCGGTGGCCGTCGCGTAGACGGGCATGAAGGTCAGGCCCATGCCCAGACCGAGCAGCAGCAGGGCGGGCAGCACGTGCGGGACGTACTGCGCATGCACGGTCAGGCGGCTGAGCAGCACCATGCCGACGGCGGCAAGCACCATGCCGGACGACATCAAGACGCGCGGCGCCGTGCGTGGCAGCAGACGGGCCGCGATCTGGGTCGCGCCGATGACGATCCCGGCCGAAATCGGCACGAAGGCCAGGCCCGTCCGCACCGGCGGGTAGCCGAGGACGACCTGCAGGTAGTACGTCAGGAACAGGAAGACGCCGAACATGCCGATGGTGGCCAGGCCCATCGTCGCGAGCGATCCGGCCCGGACGCGGTCCTTGACGATGCGCAGCGGCAGCAGCGGGCTCGCCGCGCGGCTCTGCCACCCCACGAAGGCGGCGAGCAGGATCACCCCGGCCACGAGCAGCGTGAGCACCGACGGGCTGGTCCAGCCGCGAGGTTCGGCCTCGCTGAAGCCGTACACGAGGGCGACGAGCCCGCCGCAGCCAAGGAGCGCGCCCGGCATGTCCAGGTGCCCGCCCCGGCGGCCTGAGCGGTCGCGCAGGAAGGCCGGTGCGCCGAGCAGGGCGGCCAGCGCGATGGGCACGTTGACGTACAGGGACCAGCGCCAGTTCAGGTACTCGGTCAGCAGACCGCCCACGATCAGCCCGACCGCGCTGCCGCCGCCGGCCAGCGCGCCGTAGACCCCGAACGCCCTGGCCCGCTCCTTGGGGTCGGTGAACGTCGTCGTCAGCAGCGACAGGGCCGAGGGCGCAAGGAGCGCCGCGAACGCGCCTTGCAGGGCCCGTGCCGCGAACAGCATCCCGGGACCGGCCGCCGCACCGCCCAGTGCGGAGGCCGCGGCGAACCCGGCCAGGCCGATGACGAAGGTGCGCTTGCGGCCCACCAGATCGGCGATCCGGCCGCCGAGCAGCAGCAGCCCGCCGAAGGCCAGCGTGTAGGCGGTGATCACCCACTGCCGGTCGGCGTCCGACATGCCGAGGGCGTGCTGGGCGGAGGGCAGCGCGATGTTCACGATGGTGCCGTCAAGGATCACCATCAGCTGGGCGAGGGAGATGACGGCCAGCGCCCACCAGCGCTTCGGATCTGGTGCCGGTGCCGATGCCGAACGGTCGGTGGCCGTGGAAGGGGCGGACGGGAGTGATTCCCCTCCGGGACGTTTCTTGCTCATGGAGATCACGCATGTTTCGTGTCGAAGTGCTGTCGAGACAGCCGGCCGGGGACGGTCGCAGTGGTGACGACGGGCCGGTGTACGCAGCACGGGGACACGGCATGGCGGCGCTCTTGCCGGTCGTGCGGCGGAGAGTGCCGAGATCACGGTGACCAGCAAGAGAAGGGCCCGTCTTCGGGCACGCGCCCCCGCCACCCGCGCGGCGACGAACCGCGCAGGCCAGGACGTCTCGTGACGCGGCATCTCAGGAAGATGCCGAAGACAAGAAACAGGAAGGGGGAAGAGTTACCGCGCGCCGCAGAGGAGGGAGGGCACACGGCCGGAGGCAACTATGGCCGCAACGCATTCAGCACGGTCCATGTCTCTCGCCTCCTTCCGGGCAGGGCACGCGGTGCGTGTCGACGCCGAGCGCGCCGAACGGGGCGGCAGAGGACCTGCCGCGCGAAATCCCGGACAGGCTATCCCATCACCGCCACCGCGCGACCGGATTTTCCGACCGCACGGGTCTCGCCGAACCCGGCGGTTCCGACCGTGCCGCTACGGCCGAAAGATCGGAACCGATACCGGGAATCAGACCGCGACCAGCTCCCGCTCGCGGTCCGGCGTCTTGGCCTTGCCATTGACCTTGGGCTTCTTGTTCGGCAGCGAGAGCCGGAAGACCTTGTGCCACGCGGAGAACACCTGCTTGGGCAGCGGCCCGGTGACGTACTCCAGCTCGTACTTCTCGAAGAGCGCGCGCACCTTCACCGCGACCTCGGCGTACCGGTTGCTGGGCAGGTCCGGGAACAGGTGGTGCTCGATCTGGTGCGACAGGTTGCCGGTCATGAAGTGCATGGCCTTGCTGCCGCTGATGTTCGCCGAGCCCATCATCTGGCGCAGGTACCACTGGCCGCGCGTCTCGCCCCTGATCGACCGGCGCTCGAAGACCTGCACGCCCTCGGGGAAGTGCCCGCACATGATCACCGAGTGGGTCCAGATGTTGCGGACCAGGTTCGCGGTGAACGTCGCGCCGAGCGTGGGGAGGAACGACGGGCCCGAGAGGAGCGGGTGGATCACGTAGTCCTTGAGCACCTGCTTGCGGATCTTGCGGCCCACGGCCTTGGCCCGCGCGCGGAACTCCGGGCTCTTGCGGCGGCGCTTGTCCAGGTTCTTGCCGAGCTCCAGGTCGTACGCCGCGATGCCGTACTCGAAGAAGCAGGCGTTGATGAAGTTCCACAGCGGCTGGCCGAGGTGGAGCGGGTGCCACTTCTGGTCCTCGTCGACGCGCATGATGCCGTAGCCGAGGTCGTTGTCCTTGCCGATCACGTTGGTGTACGTGTGGTGCAGCTCGTTGTGCGAGTGCTTCCACTGCTCGGACGGCGAGACGTGGTCCCACTCCCAGGTGGTGGAGTGGATCTTCGGGTCCCGCATCCAGTCCCACTGGCCGTGCAGGATGTTGTGGCCGATCTCCATGTTGTCCATGATCTTCGCCACGGACAGACCGGCGGTGCCGATCAGCCAGGCGGGCGGGAAGATCGAGAACAGCAGCACGCCCCGGCTGGCCAGCTCGAGCTTGCGCTGCGCCGAGATGACCTTGCGGATGTAGGCGGCATCCTTCTCGCCGCGGTCGGCGATCACCTCGTCGCGGATCGCGTCCAGCTCGCGGCCGAGCTCCTCGATCTGCTCCGCGGTCAGGTGGGCGGTGGGGTCGATGGCGGTCAAGGTGCTCCTACCGTTCGATGTCGCAGGGGCCCGCCGCGGCGGACACGCAGGTCTGGATGAGGACACCCGGCTCGGCCTCGGTGATCTCGCCGGTGCGCAGGTCGCGGACGGCGCCCGCCTTGAGCGGCGTGACACAGCCGAAGCAGATGCCCATGCGGCACCCGGAGGGCATGAGCACGCCGCTCTCCTCGCCGACGTCCAGCAACGGCGTGGCGCCGTCCGCGTCGACGGTCTTGCCGGTGGCGCTGAACGTGACCTCGCCGCCGTCACCGGCGACAACGATGCTGGGGCGGAAGCGTTCGGTGTGCAGGCGCTCCAGTACGCCGTGCCCGGTCCAGTGCTCTTCGGCGGCGTCGAGCAGGCCCGCGGGCCCGCAGGCCCAGGTCTCGCGCTCGGTCCAGTCGGGCACGAGTTCGTCGAGACGGGCGATGTCGAACATGCCGTCCGTGTCGGTGTGCACCTCGGTGAGCCGCAGCTTCTTGTCCGCGACCAGGTCGTGCAGTTCGTTGCGGAAGATCACGTCCTGCGGCCGTGGCGCGCAATGGATCATGACGACGTCGTCGAACTCGGTGTTTCTCAGCATACCCATCACAGGAGTGATGCCGCTGCCCGCCGTCAGGTAGAGCACCTTGGCGGGCTTGGCCTGCGGCAGCACGAAGTCACCGGTCGGCTGGTCGAGCTGGATCAGCGTGCCCGGTTTCGCCCTGCGGACCAGGTGGTTGCTGACCTTGCCGTCCGGGATCGCCTTCACGGTGATCGTGACGCGGCCGTCCTGGCGGTGTGTCGGCGAGGTGAGGGAGTAGGCACGCCACAGGCGCACCCCGTCGATGTCGACCCCGATCCGCACGTACTGACCGGCCGTGTGGCCGCGCCAGCCCCGGCCGGGCCTGATCACGATGGTCGCGGCGTCACCCGTCTCGGGGTGCACGGCCTCGATGCGCCCACGCAGGTCAGCGCCCGCGCGCAGCGGGCTGACCAGGTCGAGGTAGTCCGACGGCAGCAGCGGCGTCGTGACCATCTCCAGTAGTTTCCACGCCCTGCTGCGGAGGGCTGTACTCGTCATGGCTACAGCTTGCTGTGCCTCAAGGCGTAAAGTCCTGACCGCAGGACGTAAATCTGGTCGACCGAATTGTTCGCAGGGAACAAAAACGTGAGCCATGCAATCCGGAGGGCCAGCGAGCTGACCCTGGATGAGACGACGGTCACCGTGCTTCGGGCCGCGCTGAGGACCACCGCCGACGAGATCGTCCAGGCGATCATCGACGAGGTCCCTCCCTACGCCAACGCCCTTTCGGGCCGCATGGGCGCCACCATCCGCCGAGCCGTCCGCACCGCCCTGGGGCACTACCTGGACCTCGCGAGCGGGCAGGCCACGGGCGGCGACGCCGGTGACGCGGCCTACGAGCTGGGCCGCGGCGAGGTGCGCGACGGCCGTTCGATGGACGCCCTGCTCGGCGCCTACCGCGTCGGCGCCCGTGTGGCCTGGCGGTGCCTGGCAGCGGGTGCCGTACCCGCAGGGCTGCCCGCCGCCGAGGTCGCCAAGTTCGCCGAGCTGACCTTCGCGTACATCGACGAGCTCTCCGCCGCGAGCGCCGCGGGCCACGCCGACGAGCTGGCCGCCCGGGGCAGGGCCCACGAGCGCCACCTGGAACTCCTGGCCCGCGACCTCCTCGCCGGCGCGAGCCCGGACGTGCTGCTGACCGCTGCGCAACGGGCCGGGTGGCAGCCCCCGGATTCGCTGACCGCGGTCCTGCTCCCCGCCCCCCAGGCCCGGCCCGCCTACCGCACGCTCGACCCGAGCACCCTCGTCCTCGACGATCTGCCGGACGCCACCGGTGTGCTACTTGTCCCCGATGCCGACCGATCACGTCTCCTGCGGCAGCTGACCGAGCGCACCGCCGTGGTCGGCCCGGCCCGGCCGTGGACTCGTGCGTCCGCCTCGTACGCACGAGCCGTACGCGCGCGCTCCCTCTCCGCCGATATCCGCGACACCGAGGACCACCTGCCCGAGCTGGTGCTGAGCGCCGACGCGGACGCGTTCGCGGACCTGCGTGCCCGGGCCCTCGCGCCGTTGCGGACCTTGCCTGCCGCGACCGCACGGCGGCTGGAGGAGACGTTGCGGGCGTGGCTGCTGCACCAAGGCAGGCGGGACGAGGTGGCGGCGGCGCTGTTCGTCCATCCCCAGACGGTCCGGTACCGGATGTCGCAGCTGCGGGACCTTTTTCCGGACCTCGCATCGCCACAGCGGGTCCTTGAACTGACCCTGGCGGTCGGCCTCCGGGGCGGCTGACGCCGACCTGGCACACCGCGCAAGGGATGATGGGGATGGAATGACGAACGTGAGATCAGGAGCTTCCATGGCGCAGCGGGTTCACCGGCCCCGTGAGGACGCGGAGTTCGATTTCATCCTCGGGATGAGCAAAGTGCCGGTCCTCGCGTACTTCATCGGGACCTGGCCCAAGGCAATCGAGCCCTGCCGAGTGATGGACCTCGTCGTGGGCGGCATCGCCGACGAGTACACGGGCCGCCTGACGGCCGTCCGCGCCGACATCACGCGCTGCCCGGCCGCGACCGAACGATACGGGGTCACCGGAGCCCCGTCCTACGTCCTGCTGAAGGAGGGCGAGGCGGTGGCCCACGGCACGGGGCCCATGACCACCGCCGAGGTACGGAAGCTCCTGGACGACCACCTCTGAGCGGCCGCCGCGACACGTGGCCGCGGGGTGCTGGTGCGGTGAACGCGACAGGGGCGGCGTCCGTTTCGGACGCCGCCCCTTACGTGACTGACCGGGGGTTACTTGACGTTGACGCCGGTCCAGGCAGCGGCCACGCGCTTGTACTCAGTGGAATTGGCGCCGTACAGGTCCTTCGCGGCGCTCAGCGTGCCCTTACGGGCCGCCTTGTAGTTGGTGGTCGACGTGAAGTACGTCGTCAGGGCCTTGTACCAGATCTTCTCGGCCTTGCCGCGGCCGATGCCAAGCACCTTGGAACCGTCGGCGGTCGGCGAGTTGTAGTTGACGCCGTTGATCCGCTTCTTGCCGCTGCCCTCGGACAGCAGGTAGAAGAAGTGGTTGGCGATGCCCGAGGAGTAGTGGACGTCGACGTTCCCGGCGTTGGAGCTCCACTTGTCCAGGGAGCCGCCGTCCTTGCTCGGCTTGTCCATGTAACGCAGCGGCGAGCCGTCGCCGTTGATGTCGATCTTCTCGCCGATGAGGTAGTCGCCGACGTCCTTGGGGTTCTTGGCCTTGAACTCCACGGCCGCCGCGAAGATGTCGGAGGTGGCCTCGTTCAGGCCACCGGACTCTCCGCTGTACTCCATGTTGCCGGTCGCCGAGGTGACGCCGTGCGTCATCTCGTGGGCCGCGACGTCGATCGAGGTGAGGGGCTTCTTGTTGCCCTCGCCGTCGCCGTACGTCATGCAGAAGCAGCTGTCGTCCCAGAAGGCGTTGACGTAGCCGTTGCCGTAGTGGACACGGGACGTCGCGCCCTTGCCGTCGCCGTTGATGCCCTTACGGCCGTGGACGGACTTGTAGTAGTCCCAGGTGAGCTGGGCGCCGTAGGCGGCGTCGACACCGGCGGTCTGCGCGCTCGAAGGCTTGCCGTTGCCCCAGACGTCGTTGGCGTCCTTGAAGAGCTTGCCGGTGCCGCTCTCCGCGTGCTTGAGGTCGAAGGTGCGGTGGCCACCTCGGGCCTTGTCCGTCAGCTCGTACCCGCTCGTGCCCTTCTTGGAGCCGACCGTGACCTTGCCGCTGTACTGGCTGTTGCCGGTGCCGTTCTCGATGGCCTGGTACTCGTACAGCTTCTTGCCGGTCGCGGCGTCGGTGATGACGTGCAGGCGACTCGGCGTGCCGTCCTTCTGCATGCCGGTCACGACGGTCTCGAACGCGAGGACGGGCTTGCCCTCGGCGGCCCAGATCACCTTGCGCGGCGACTGCGCGTCGGCCTTGCTGGTCTTGGCCTTCGCGGCGGTCGACTCGGCGGACTTGGCGACCGAGGACTTGCCGAGCTTCGCGTCGGTGGAGGCGACCTTCACCGTGGCCTTGGTGGCCTTCGTGACGCTCTTCACCTTGCCGCTCTTGGCGGTGTGCACGACGAGGTCGCCGCCGAGGACGGGCAGGCCCTCGTAAGTGCGCTCGTAGCGGGTGTGGGTGGTGCCGTCGGCGTCCTTGACGACGTCGCGGACGATCAGCTTCTCCTTGGCGCCCAGGCCGATCTTCTCGGCGGTCGCCGATCTCTCGGCGTTCGCGTCCTGGAGGAGGTCCGCGCGAGCCGATGCCGAGAGGGCGACGGGCGAGCCGGACGGCTCGGTGTCGTTGCCCGGCTGGGCGGAGGCGCCGGTGGTCAGTCCGGCGGCCAGCAGCGCTCCGGCCGCGACAGCGGTGGAGATCGCCAGCATCGAGCGCTTACGGGATATGTGAGAGGTCACGCGGGCTCCATCTGTGGGGGCCCGGGAGGCATGGAGGGCCGCCCGGAGCAGCAAAAGACGCGATGCGGGCGTACAGCTTGTCGCTGTACGTGCAGCGTGTTGCGGGGGAGCGTGTCATTTCAACCAGGTACATGTCAGCATTTTGACTGGATGTTGGCCGGAAATAGTCCGTTGAACGATGGTCGACGTACGCAATGCGAACAGAACACGAAGGCGGTCGGAGTCGGCAACGTGGCGGCCGCGCCGAAGAGTTGATTGCCGCAGCGGCGATGCGCCGCGGTGAGGCGGAGCCTCTTGGCAGCTCGGAGCGGGCGTTGACCGTGCAGATCTCCTTGACGTTGTCCGCGGACGTTGTCCGCGGGGTCCGAACTGCTGCTCCCCTGCAACGAGTAGAGCGTTCCGTCGGTGACTTCCAAGTCGACCTGGAGGTCACCGCGCCAGTGTGCACGATATCGACGCCGACATCGAGGACGTTCGGGGCGTTACCGGCGCGGGCACCGACGTTCACGGCGGCCCAGACGTGCACGACCGTCTTGAAGACCCGCGCCGAGTGCGCCATCGAGGTGTCGATCCGATCGCCTGCGCCGTGCATGGGCGGCGTACAGGGGCCTGGTCACGTGGGAGAGGGGAGCAGTCGGACGCAGTCAGGGCTGGGGCGAGTGTGCGGTGGGTTGTTCGGGCCGCTCGGAGTCCTGGAGTTCGGCCAGCAAGGCGGTCTGGCCGGCGAGGAGTTCGGTGAGGATGCGGCGTGCCGCACGCAGGAGTTCGGCGACGTCGCCACCGGCCAGGGCGTAGGTGACGGTGGTGCCTTCGCGGGTGGAGACGACGATGCCGGAGCGGCGCAGTACGGCGAGTTGCTGAGAGAGGTTCGAGGGCTCGACGTCGATCTCGAGGAGCAGGTCCCGTACCGATACCGGCCCGTTCTGGAGGAGTTCCAGGACACGGATGCGGACCGGGTGCCCCAGCATGCGGAAGAACTCTGCTTTGACCTGGTAGAGAGGCGCCTGCACGGGATCTCTCACTTTCCTGCCGCGGATGAGGCCCTGGGATGGGCGCGGCGGCGGCCCTGGCCGCCGCCGCGCCCGGCGTGACGTCCCATCTTCCCCGGCCGGGGGCCACGCGATCCGAGAGTTCGGAAGTTGCAGAGGTAGTGGCTTGAAGAAGTCTTCAAGTAGCGGACGCAGAAAAAGCGCCGGAGCTCACACCTCGATCTGCTCCTCGGTGCGCTTGAGGAGACGGCGCGCCATGGCGAGGTTCGACCGGGCCTTTTCGATGACGAGGTAGATGAACAGGCCGTTGCCCGACCGTCCGGTCACCGGACGGATGAGGTGGTACTGGGTCCCCAGAGTGACGAGGATGTCCTCGATCTCCCCCTTGAGGCC
>NZ_JBWKAP010000008.1:0-539454 GCF_056437465.1 Streptomyces sp. NPDC042371
CCCTCGTAGCGGAGCTACTAGGGCATTTCGGCAACGCGGCATGGGGGTCCCCCCTGGCCTTTCAGGCCTTGGGGGAGTGCGTGCCAGACGCCGCGACGCCGCGCCGACCCATCGGACAGACCCTAGGGTCTGTCCTAGGGGTTCTTGGCCAGGAGGGACTCGATGCCCGCGATCATCAGGTCCAGAGCGATCGTGAAGTCGCGGGCCCACATCTCCTCGACCGTGTCCCCTTCCCGCGCGGCCATCAGCTCGTCCGCACTCTCCAGCAGCCCGTGCGTGGCGAGCTCCTCGCGGACCGTGCCGACCGCCTCGCGGTAGTACGCCTCCTGGGACATCCCCGCCTCCGCGCACCGCGCGCGAAAGTGGCCCTCGATGGTCCCGAAGCCGTACACGAACTGGAAGACCGCCGAGATCGCGCCGTTCTGCGTGTACGCGGGCAGCCCCGTGTTCCGTACCGCGTTCTGGATGGCGAGGGCGAAGGCCAGCCAGTTGGGGCCGATGTTGAGGAAGCGGCCGACCAGCGGCGACACCCAGTAGTGGCGGATGAGTGCCGCGCGGTACTCGTCCGCCAGGGCGCGGAGCTGGTCGCGCCACTCTTCCGGGGACGTCTCCGTGTCGGGGAGCCGCATCTCGCCGCAGACCGAGTCGAGGGCGAGCTCCAGGAGGTCGTCCTTGGTGTCCACGTACCAATAGACGGACATCGCCGTGACGTTCAGTTCACCGGCGAGCCTGCGCATGGAGAACTTGTCGAGGCCCTCCGCGTCCAGGAGCTGGACCGTGGCCTGCGTGATGCGGTCGCGGTCGAGGCCGCTCGGCTGGTCGACCTTGCGGCCGCCGCCGCGGGGCGCCTTGTCCTGCAGCCAGACACTCGTCTTCGCCGCGTTCTTCGTGCGGCCGGCTGCCTTCGCCATGGCGCACCTTCCTCGTCGGTCCTCGGGCCTGGAGAGGTTCTCGTCTCCGGGGGGTGGGGGAGGTGGATCATCGACCGATCATTAACCGGAGCCGGATGATCCGCCTCCCCCTGATGCTATGCCGCTGTCTTACCCACGGAGTCTGCCCTCTCTGCCCTGCGCAGCAACGCGGCTGCCAGGACACCTCCGACGAACACCGCCGCCGCGCCCACGAGCTGGCTCGTCTCCAGGCCGGAGGAGAACGCGTCGGCGATCCGTTCGCGTTCGCCCGCCGACTTCGCCGCGGCCATGGCGGCCGGGAACGACGCGGCGGAGACCGCGACGAGGGAGGCGAAGCGGGAGTTGAGGACCGCGCCGAGCACGGCGACGCCGAGGCCGTTGCCGAACTCCGCGAGCGTGCCGTTGATGCCCGCGCCCACGCCCGCCTTCTCCGGCGGGATGGCGCTCATGATGGCGTTGGCCATGGCGGGCATGGCGAGCGCGATGCCCGCGCCCATCACGATCAGGCCGAACAGCAGGCCGTTGTAGTTGTCGCCGCCGAGCAGCGCTATGGCCGCGAGGCCCGCCGCGAGCAGGCTCATGCCGGACGCGATCGTGACGGGCGTGCCCATCTTGCCGTGCAGCTTCGCGCCGACGCCCGCCAGATTCAGGGCCACGATGGTCACCGCGAGCGGCGCCGTGCGCAGCCCCGCCTCCAACGGCTCGTACCCGAGCACGAACTGCAGGTGCTGGGTGAGCAGGAAGAGCGAGCCGCTCAGGCCGAAGGCGACCAGGATGGCGCCCGCCACGGCGCCGACGAAGCGCTGGTTGCGGAAGAAGTGCATGTCCAGCATGGGGTACGGGATCCGCAGCTCCCAGTACGCGAACGCGCCGAGGACCAGCACGCCGATCGCCGCGGAGACCAGGACCTGGCCCGACGTCCAGCCGTGCTCGGGGCCGGAGATGATCGCGTAGACCACCGAGGCCATGCCGATCGTCGAGAGCAGCGCGCCGAGCAGGTCGGGGCGGTCGCCCTGCGGATTCTTGGACTCGGGGACCAGCTTCAGGACCGCGACGAGGCCGAGCAGCGCCACGGGGATGTTGATCAGGAAGATCGAGCCCCACCAGAAGTGGTCGAGCATGAAGCCGCCGAGCAGCGGCCCTGCCGCGAACCCGAGGGAGTTGATGGTCGCCCAGAGGCCGATCGCCTTGACGCGCTCCGCGTCGTCGAAGATCTGCACGACCACCGCGAGCGTGGTGGTCATGAGGAGCGCGCCGCCGATGCCCATGCCCGCCCGGGCGGCGATGAGCTGCCCGGAGCTCTGGGCGAGGCCCGCGGCCAGCGAGCCGATGCCGAAGAGGGCGAGGCCCGCCGCGAGCATCTTCTTGCGGCCGTAGCGGTCGGCGGCGCTGCCCGCGGTGAGCAGCAGGCCGGACTGGACCAGCGAGTACGCGTTGATCATCCACTGGATGTCGGACGTGGACGCGTCCAGCTCCCGGGTGAGGGAGGGGATCGCGACGCTCAGGACGGTGTTGTCGAGCAGCACGGTGAGCTGAGCCAGGCAGATGACGCCGAGGATCAGCCAGCGCTGCGGGTGCCTCTGCGAGGCGGTGGGGGTCTCGGCGGTCGTTGCCGTCATTCAGCCCTCCCTTTCCGGGTTTCTGTTCTACGGTGTACGAGGCAGGTGTGCGACGTACACCGTAGAGCAGTTCCCGTACGCTGTACAAGGGCTTTTGGCGGAACTACTTCTTCGGCTGTGTCAGGTCGTAGAACGTGGCGCTGCCCACCGTCACCTTCTTGTACGTGGACTGGACCCACGACGTGATCGAGGACGAGGTGCCGTTGCCGCCGCCTCCGCCGCCCATGCCGCCCATGCCGCCCGCGATGAAGTAGTGGACCTTGCCGTCCGCCACGTACTTCTTGAACTGCGCGAGCGTCGGTGACGGGTCGCTGCCGTTGAAGCCGCCGATCGCCATCACCGGCTCACCGGTGGCCAGTTGGTAGCTGGCGGCGTTCTGGGAGCCGATGGCCGCCGCGGCCCAGGTGTAGTCGACGGCGTCCGTCTCCAGGAGCTTCTTGGCCTTGGCGGAGACTTGGGCGCCGTTCAGGAGGCCGCCCATGCCGCCGCGCATGCCGCCGCCCTTGGGGGCGGTGCCCTTCGCCTGCTGCCCAGGGGTGGCGCCGGGGCCGTTGCCCGGAGGCTGTGCGGTGCCGCCGCCCGGCTGCCGCATCCCGCCGCCGTCGCCACCCGGACCACCCGGGCCGCCACCGCCCGGACCGCCGCCGCCCCGCGGCCCGCCCATGCCGCCCATGCCGCCCGCCGAAGCCGGACCCGCCGTCACGATCGACCCCGTGTGCGCGCTGTCCACCGTCGACAGGGTGTACGCCACCGGGCCCGCCAGGGACGCCGCGAGGCCCAGGCCGACCGTGGCCAGCGCAAGACGGCGGCCGAGGCGGCCCACGACCAGCAGGCCCACCGCCCCGACGAGACCCCCGACGAGCACCGCCCAGCGCAGCCACGGCAGGTAGTCCGAGGCCCTGCCCAGCAGCACGTACGCCCAGACCGCCGAGCCCGCGACCGTCACCCCGAGCGTCGCCCCCGCCCACCGCGAGGCGCGTTCCTCCCACAGGACCGTGGCGCCCATGCCGACGAGCGCGGCGATGTAGGGGGCCAGGGCCACCGTGTAGTACTGGTGGAAGATCCCCGCCATGAAGCTGAAGACGCCCGCGGTCATCAGGAGCGAGGCGCCCCACGCCACGAACGCCGCCCGCGCGGTGTCCGTGCGGCGCGCCTTGCGGGTGAGGACGAGGCCCGCCACGAGGAGGATCAGCGCGGCGGGCAGCAGCCAGGAGATCTGGCTGCCGATCTCGGAGTTGAACATCCGGCCGAGGCCGGTCTCGCCCCACTGACCACCGCCACCGCCGCCGCGGGGGCCGCCGCCCCCGCCCACGCTGCCGGTCTCCTCGCCGTTGATGCGGCCGAGGCCGTTGTAGCCGAAGGTCAGCTCCAGGAAGGAGTTGTTCTGCGAGCCGCCGATGTAGGGGCGCGAGGACGCGGGCCACAGCTCGACGATCGCCACCCACCAGCCCCCGGCGACGAGCATCGCGCCCGCCGACACCGCGAGCTGGCCCAGGCGCCTGCGCAGCCGCACCGGCGCGCACACCGCGTAGAGGACCGCGAGCGGCGGCAGGATCAGGAACGCCTGCAGCGTCTTGGTGAGGAAGGCGAGGCCGACCGCGACGCCCGCCCACACCAGCCACTTGGTGCGGCCGTGCTCCAGGGCGCGCAGGACGCAGTACACCGTGACCGTCATCAGGAGCGCGAGCAGCGCGTCCGGGTTGTTGAAGCGGAACATCAGCGCGGCGACGGGCGTGAGCGCGAGGACCGCGCCCGCGATCAGGCCCGCGGCCGCGCTGAACCGGCGCCGCACCGCCGCGTACAGCACGCCGACCGTGGCGACCCCCATCAGGACCTGGGGAACGAGCACCGCCCAGGAGTTGAGGCCGAAGAGGCGCACGGAGAGCGCCATCGGCCACAGCGACGCCGGAGGCTTGTCGACGGTGATCGCGTTGCCCGCGTCGAGCGAGCCGAAGAAGAGGGCCTGCCAGCTCCGGCTGCCCGCCTGGACGGCCGCGGAGTAGAAGGAGTTGGCGTAGCCGGACGCGCTGAGGTTCCAGAGGTAGAGGACCGCGGTGGCGAGCAGCAGGCCGAGCAGCGCGGGGCGCGCCCAGCGGGGGTCGTCGGGGCGGCCGCGCCACAGGCGGGCGGCCAGGGCGCCGGGACGCCGGTGCGCGGCCCCGTCCGGAGCCGCCCGCAGCGGCGCCGGTGTGGGGGAGGTGGTCGTCATCGTGCGTTCCTCGGGTCGTGGGGTGCGGTCATGTCGTACGGCGGGTTCTGGAGGTCGTACGCGGGGTTCTGGAGGTCGTGCGCGTGCGTGATGTCGTCAGTGGGGGTCGGCGTAGGGGCGGGAGCGGAGACCGTGTCCGTACGGCGGTCCGGGAACACCCACGCCCGCAGCAGCAGGAACCGCAGCACCGTCGCCGCGAGGTTCGCCGCGATCAGGACCGCGAGCTCCGTGGAGTGCGCGGGGGCGCCCGATGCCGCGCCGAGCGCCGCGAGGGAGCCGCTGGTCAGGGCGAGGCCGATGCCGAAGACGACGAGGCCCTGCGCCTGGTGGCGGACCGCGCGGTCCCGGCCGCGCACCCCGAAGGTGAGCCTCCGGTTCGCTGCCGTGTTGGCCACCGCCGACACCAGGAGGGCGAGCGCGTTGGCGGCCTGCGACCCCGTGAACGTACGGAAGCCGCTGTAGAGGAGGAGGTAGAACAGGGTCGAGAGGGCGCCGACCACGCAGAAGCCGACGAGCTGGCGGGCGAGGCCGCCGGGGACGCCGGTGAGCTGCCGGTCGCGCGGGTCGTCGCCGAAGGGGCGGACCAGCCGGTCCAGCGGCAGCGCGCCGACAGCGAGCGCGCGGCCCACCCGCCACACGCCCTTGAGGTCGTCCGTGGCCGTCCGCACCAGGTGGACCGTGGAGTCGGGGTCGTCGACCCAGTCGACCGGCACCTCGTGGATGCGCAGCCCGGCCCGCTCGGCGAGGACGAGCATCTCGGTGTCGAAGAACCACCCCGTGTCCTCGACCAGCGGCAGCAGCACCCGCGCCACATCGCCGCGGATCGCCTTGAACCCGCACTGGGCGTCGGAGAAGCGGGCGTGCAGGGAGCCGCGCAGGATGAGGTTGTACGCGCGGCTGATGAACTCCCGCTTGGGCCCGCGCACCACCCGCGAGCTGCGCGCGAGGCGTGAGCCGATCGCCAGGTCCGAGTGGCCGGAGATCAGCGGGGCGACCAGCGGGAGCAGCGCTTTCAGGTCGGTGGAGAGGTCGACGTCCATGTAGGCGAGGACGGGCGCGTCGGAGGCGGACCAGACGGCGCGCAGCGCCCGGCCGCGGCCCTTCCGGTCGAGCCGGACGTGCCGGACCTCCCGGACGGAGCCGGTGAGTTCGGCGGCGACCTGTGGGGTGCGGTCCGTGGACGCGTTGTCCGCGACGGTGATGCGGAAGGGGTAGGGGAAGGTGCGGGTGAGGTGGTCGTGCAGGCGCAGGACGCACGGCCCGAGGTCCTTCTCCTCGTTGAAGACCGGGATCACGACGTCCAGGACGGGCACGTCGCGCCAGGTGGCGGGGAGGTGGTCCCGTGACGGCAGGACGTCCGAGGAAGAGTCGGTTCGCATGCGACCGACACTCGCCAAGTGGTCTGTCAGGGCTGTGTGGTGAGCCTGTGGTCCGGCTGTGAGGTGGCGGAGGGCGTGCTTCCGGCGGCTGGGAGCGCGACGACGAACACCGTGCGCCCCGGCACGCTCTCGACGGTGACCGTGCCGCCGTGCGCGGTCACGATGGCGCGGACGAGCGCCAGACCCAGGCCGGTCGAACCGGCCTGGCGCGAACGGGAGGCGTCCCCGCGGGCGAACCGTTCGAAGACGGCGGGCAGCAGATCGGCCGGAATGCCGGGGCCGTCGTCCTGGACCTCCAGGCGGACGCCGGGGCCGTCCCCGCGCACGCGGGCCGTGACCGTCGTGCCGGGTGGGGTGTGGGTGCGGGCGTTGGCGAGGAGGTTGACGACGACCTGGTGCAGGCGGGCGGTGTCGGCGCTGACCAGAGCGGGCTCGTCGGGGAGTTCGAGGCGCCAGTGGTGGTCGGGCCCGGCGGCCCGCGCGTCGCTGACGGCGTCGACGACGAGCGGCGCAAGATCAGTGCTCCGGTACGAGAGCGGCTGCTCCGCGTCGAGCCGTGCGAGCAGCAGCAGATCCTCGACGAGACCGGTCATCCGCTCGGCCTCGGACTCGATCCTGCCGAGCGCGTGCCGGGTGTCGGGCCCGGTCGACTCACGGCCGCGGCGCGTCAGTTCGGCGTATCCGCGGATGGAGGCGAGCGGGGTCCGCAGCTCGTGGCTGGCGTCCGCGACGAATTGGCGCACCCGCGTCTCGCTGCGCTGGCGCGCGTCCAGGGCGGAGTGGACGTGGTCGAGCATGCGGTTGAGCGCGGCGCCCACCTGCCCGACCTCCGTGCGCGGGTCGGCGTCGGGGGCGCGCTCGTGCAGGGCCACCTCGCCGCTGTGCAGGGGGAGCTCGGCGACCCGGGTGGCGGTGCTCGCGATCCTGCGCAGCGGGCGCAGCGCGACGCCGACCATGGCGGCCCCGGCGAGCGAGGCGGCGACGAGGCCCGCCGCGGTGACACAGACCTCGACGACGATCAGGGTGTTGAGGGTGTTCTGCACCTTGGCGGTCGGCAGTCCGACGAGGAAGTCGCCCCTGTACCCGCTCGTGTACTTTACGCGGTACTCGCCGAGCCGCGGGACGTCGACGCTGTGCGCCTGCCCGTCCCTCGGCACGTCGGCCAGCGCGGCCAGCTGCGCCGCGTCCAGCTCCGTCGCGTCCGGCACCGTGCCGCCGCCGTCGTCCTCCGTGCTGACGAGGGCGCGCCCGACCGTGCCGTCCCGGCCCACCTCGGCGCCGACGGCCCCGATCTCCTGCGGGCCGTGCGTGACGAAGTCCAGCGGGTCGTCCCGCGTCCCCGGACCGGGCCCCGGCGCGGCGACGGGTCCCGAAGCCCGCTGGGCGACCCCGCCGAGCGCCCCGTCCAACTGCTCGTACAGATGGGACTTGAGGGCGATGGTCGTCACCACCCCGATGACCGCACACACGACGGCGATCAGCGCGACGGCGGAGAGGACGAGCCGCGTACGGAGGGTGAGTCTCACGAGGGCACGGGCACCGCGGACTTGATCAGGTAGCCCGCCCCGCGCCGCGTGTGGATCATCGGCTCCCGGCCCGCGTCGAGCTTCCTGCGCAGGTACGAGATGTAGAGCTCGACGACGTTGGCCTGGCCGCCGAAGTCGTAGTTCCACACCCGGTCCAGGATCTGCGCCTTGCTGAGCACGCGCCGCGGATTGCGCATGAGGTAGCGCAGCAGCTCGAACTCGGTGGCGGTCAGGTGGATGGAGTCCCCGCCCCGCGTCACCTCGTGGCTGTCCTCGTCGAGGGTCAGGTCGCCCACGACCAGCGTCGACTCACTGCGCTTGTCGGCGGCACCGGCCCGCCGGATGAGCCCGCGCAGCCGCGCCACCACCTCTTCCAGGCTGAACGGCTTGGTGACGTAGTCGTCGCCGCCCGCGGTGAGCCCGGCTATGCGGTCCTCGACCGCGTCCTTCGCGGTCAGGAACAGCACGGGCACGTCCGGCATCTCCCTGCGCAGCCTGCCGAGCACGGAGAGCCCGTCCATGTCGGGCAGCATCATGTCGAGCACCACGGCGTCCGGCCGGAACGCGCGCGCGGCCCGCACCGCGCCCGCGCCGTCGCCCGCGCTGCGGATCTGCCAGCCCTCGTAGCGCAGGGCCATGGACAACAGCTCGGTGAGCGACACCTCGTCGTCCACGACGAGCACACGGACGGGGCTCCCGTCCGGCCTGAGCAGTTCGGTACGCGACTGGGGCGTGGTCGTGGTCATGCACCACACCCTGCGCGGCGCCCCTGAGAGCACTCTTGCGCGAACCTGTGAATTCCCTGAGAAACCGCGGGCGGGACCGTCCTCCTACCGCACGCCGAACACCCCGGAGGCGTTCCCGTACAGCACCCCGCGCAGCCACGCGTCCCCGAGCCCCAGCCGCTCCAGGGACTCCAGCTGGTGGAGGTAGGTGTACGGGATGTTCGGGAAGTCGCTCCCCAGCAGCACCCGGTCCCCCAGGTCTGCGAGCCGCCCCAGCTCCGCCTCCGGGAACGGCATGAGCCCCTCGCTGAAGTCGGTGAAGGCCATGGTGGTGTCCAGGCGCACCTCGCCGTACCGCTCCGCGAGCGCGAAGAACTCGGCGTACTCGGGCATCCCCATGTGCGCCACCACGAGCCGCAGCCGCGGATGCCGCGCGAGGAGCCGCTCGATCGGCTCGGGCCCGGTGTGCTTGCCGGGCTCTGGCCCTGACCCGCAGTGCATCACGACGGGCACCCCGGCCTCGGCGAGCAGCCCCCAGACCGGTTCGAGCAACGGATCGTTGGGGTCGTAACCGCCCACCTGCACATGGGACTTGAAGACCCGCGCCCCCGCCTCGACGGCCTCCCGCACGTACCTGTCCACTCCCGGCTCGGGGAAGAACGTCGCGGTGTGCAGACACCCGGGCGTGCGCCGCGCGAACTCGACGGACCAGCCGTTCAGCCACTCCGCCATGCCCGCCTTGTGCGGATAGAGCATCGAGGTGAAGGCCCGCACCCCGAACTCCCCGAGCAGCGCGACCCTCCGCTCCTCCTCGTGCCGGTAGGTGATGGGCCACTCCACCGCGCCCGAATCCCCGTAGGAGTCGAAGTACGCCCACACCTTCCGCAGCACGCGGTCCGGCATGAAGTGCGTGTGTACGTCGATGAGCCCGGGAAGCCCGAGCCGCTCCCAGAAGCCCCGCACCGCGGCGGCTTCGCCGGTCCCACTGGCCCCGTTGGCCCTACTACTCCCACTACTCCCGCTGCTCCCCCTACTTCCGCACAAAGCCGTAGCTCCTCTCGACCTTGGCGACGTGCACGACGTACTTCTCGTACCAGTCCTCGCGTCCGCGCCGCTGGGCCGCGCGGTGCTCCAGGTTGCTCCGCCAGACCTTGATGGACTCCTCGTCCCGGAAGTACGAGACGGTGATGCCGATGCCGCCCGGCGTGCGGGCCGACTCGGTGCCGAGGAACCCCGGCACGTCCGCGACCAGCTCGTCCATGCGGTCGGCGGTCTCCCCGTAGCCGTTGTCCCCCTCGGTGCGCACGGAGGTGAAGATGACGGAGTAATAAGGCGGTTCGAAGGGCCCGACAGGACCGGTGGCTTGATCACTCATGTCGCCACACTCGGGCTCCCACCGCACCGGCGTCCACCCCTCGGGGCGATCTCTTGCCCAACGGTCGAGCGGACTTGACCATTCGGTCAGAAAAGCCCGCCCTGCTCGGCGCCGCCACCCGCGGGCTCCACGGCGAGCACCGGCACGCTCACGCCCGCCCCCGCATCGGCCGCCACCAGCGCCCACCCCACGAGCACGCGCGTATCGACCACCAGGACGCCCCCGTCCGCGACCGCCAGCTGCAGATCGGGCCCCGCCGCGGCGACCAGCCGCCCCGCGACCGCCCCGCCGTCCACCAGCTCTCGCACCACCCCGTCCGCCACCGGGCCGCCGAGCGCGCCGAGCCCGAACGCCCCCGCATGGTCGACGGCCTCGAACGGCACCCGCTCCAGCGCCTCGGCCCACCCGTCGAGCGCCACGGCCCGCCCGTAGAGCCCCGCCAGCTCCCGCTCCCGCTCCGCCCACACCGGCAGCGCCCCGCGGACCCCGCGCTTGCGTGCGTACGGCACCCGGTCCGGCACCCCGAGCGCGGCCCGCAGCAGCTCCTCCGTGCGCCGCGCCGCCATCAAAGGACCGCGCCCCAGCCAGCAGAACGCCACCGCCCCCTGCTCAAGGAGCCGCACGGCACCCCGCTGCTCCGCCGTGATCCCCACCTTGACCAGACCGGCCCCGAACCACGCGAGATACACCCGGTACGTACGCGGATCGTCGGGCACCCCGTCCGCCGCCACCGAGAACGCCCGGTCGAGGCGCGCGCACTCCGGACAGCGCGCCTGCGTCGCCCGGCCCGGCACGACGGCCCGCAGCGGACACGGATTGCCCCGCGCACCCACGCACCGCCGCTCCCCGACGGCCCGGAACCCGATGTCCTGTCCGTACGCGAGGACGCTGCGCCGCCCGCCCTCCCACCGCAGCTCGGGCGCCCCCTCCGGCCACCCGAGCCCCGCGCAACGCCATTCCATTGAGCGGCTCCTCGGTGCGTATCCGCCGACGTACAAGGCCCCCGGATCCTATCCGGGGGCCTCGATGCGGCACCGTTCAGCCGCTAATTCCGATTCAGCTGACGGCTTTCCAGGGCCAGTTCCTGATCGGGCTGGACCAGCCACGTGACAATGTCTTCGAGAGATCGACCAGCGCGCCGGGGCGGCGTGTTGGTCTCGTTGTAGACGGAGATGTCCCCGAGGTCCACGTCGTACGCGTTGCTCGCGACCGCCTTGAAAGGGAAGGGGTCTGCCGAGTCGCTCGGGGCGGCTTGCCCATTCCGAGAGAAGGCGGCACCAACGCTGAGTCCGTGGCGCATGGGGTGGTGCAGAAAAAATCAGAGGCCCTGTGAATGTCTCCACAGGGCCTCTGGTGTGCTGTGCACTCGGCAGGATTCGAACCTGCAACCTTCTGATCCGTAGGTTGGGGCGGGGGCCTGGTAGGGGGCTCAACGGCCTGTCGGGCCGATCGTCAGCGGTCGCGATCACGAGCCGCTGTGTGTGCACGTTGCCGTCAGGTATCGGCGCTCGGCGGGTGTCCTGTTTCACCGGGCCTTGAGCGTGTGCCATCGAAAGCGCGCCGCAACCAACGAGCCCAAGCAGTACCGTTCGCTGATCTGTCTGACCGTTCATCGGTGAGGCCCCTCCCGTGTGCGCCGCCATCGGCTGCGGCGGCCTTCATCTATCCAGGTGATCTGCTTCCGATGGAAACAACGACTGGAATTTGGACAGATTTCCCACCCTGTCTCCTGATTTTTCTGATAATGAAGTACCCTGCCCGCCACTTGGAGAGGCGGCGTGCCGACAGAACGCACAGAGGTGCAGGCCAGGGCAGGAGTCGAGGGGAATCTCGACACCCTCAAGGCGGTCTACAACCACTACATACGTGAGACCTGGGTCACTCAAACTCCGCTGGCACACGCTCAAGGTCCACTGACACAGGCCAGCGGGGCCTGTCAGTCGTACTCGCGGAGGGCGGCGACCAACTGTGATCCCTCCTTCGCCCCTCGGCGCTTCAGCACGGCTGCTGTGGTGTGCAGTTCGTTCCACGAGTGAGGCCGACCGACAGCGGCGGCATCAGGAACGCTCGCCACAGCGACGGACGCGGCTTGCCCAGACTCACCGGCCCCCGCGAGTGCGTGCGCGAGGCAAGCGCGGTACCAAGTCTTGTCGCGTCGGTACTCATCCGGCAGTGCTGCGAGCCCGACCGTGATCTGATCCACGGCTTCCCGCCAGTCACGCAAGTGCAGTGCCGCCATGCCGCGTTGCAGGGTGAACCACGTCTCGTCGTAGAAGTACATCCACACCGGCTCGCCCTCGGGGTGCTCGGACGCCCGGCGGATGAGCCCTTGCGCTTCACCGAGCAGCCGGTGAGCCTCGTCGGCCTCACCGTCGAGTGCATGCCCCCTGGCGGCCATCTGTGCAGCCATGCCTTGCACCCCGAGAGAAGTGCCGGGTGCTGACCAGCGGGCCGCTTCCGCCAGGCGGACACACCTGGTGCCGCGGCCACCGGACCACGCCATGTGGGCCTTCATGCTGAGCGTCGTGGCGGCCATGTTGGCGTCTCCCGCCTCCAACGCCCACTCGTGCGAGCGGTCGTACCAAGCAAGGGCGGCGGCAGACTGCGCCTGATCCTGGGCCATCCATGCGAGGAACTGCGCGTGTTCGGAGGCAAGTCGTACGACGCGGTCTGCAAGCGGGCCACGCGCCCCCGCGTACAGGTCGACGACAGTCCGGAGTTGCTGGCGCATCACCTCGACGAGCGGCCGTGACCCGATGTGGTCCTCGGCGTGACGATGCTCAGCGAGCAGTCGGTCAAGCCAATCGAGGGTGGCTGCGTCGACGCGGTGGGAGGAGTCGACCACGCTCGTCACACGGGCCAATAGATCCTCATCCGGCACGGCTCCCGTAAGCGAAAGCCCCGGAACCGGAGTCTCTGCCCGGCCTGCCTCTGCTGCTACGGCCTGGAGTTCAGTCGGAATCCCGAGGCCGGCCACGATGCGTTGCCGCACCTCGACCGAAGTGATCCGGCGACGCTCCCGCTCGATGTCGGACACGTCGGACTGGGCGAGGCCGACCCGTTCCCCGAGCTTCGTCTGACTCAAGCCGGTGAGCTTGCGATACGTGCGAAAGACGGCGCCCCAGTCCTCACTGGTGACCGCCGTGGCTAGCTGCGGGTGGGACCACAAGTTCTCGGGAGTGTCTCCCATATCTTCAATATAGGACGGGTCTATAGGGCCGTGGGATGGGATCAACAGGTGTTCGGCGCAAAAGTCTTGCTGACGAAGGACCCCCGCGACCGTGGTGGACGGCCCGGGGGCGTGGCCATCAACCCAGGAGGTTGACGACATGACTCAAGCTACCGCCAGACTCCAAGTGCCGATCCTGCCGCGAGGTACGGGGGTGATGGCGTGACGATCACGACGCACACGGCGCGTCTGCTCCCTTGGTCGACCCCCGACGGCAAGCCGTGCTACCTGTCCAGCGACGGCAGCGGTTACGCGGCTCGCGTGGCGGACAACATCGAGTCTGTGCAGCTCGGCATGGCGGGCGACCTGCTCGACCACGTTGCCGAGTTGCTCAACGACGGTAAGGCCACTGCTGATCAGCTCCGGTTCGCGCTGTCCTGCATGAGCCAGTCTCTGCGCGACACAAAGCGGATCGCGGACAGCAGGGGCACACGGCTGCCCGTACCGGACGGCGACCAGAGCTTTGTCGACTCGGACGACGACGATCCTGACGGCGAGGATGGTCCACAGCTTCCAGATGAGGCATTCGGATGAGCGCGGGCGGACTCTCGCGAGGCATCTACCGCTTCGCTGAATGGACGCTGAAGGCCGATTCCGGGGCCGCCGTGCGCCACATCGGCAAGTGCCTCGCATGCTCGGAGCGGTGCGACGACACGGCGACCGCAGAGGGCGCCCAACTGTGGTGTCTCAAGCACGCCGGGATCACTGGGCACAACGGCTACGAACTGTCGGCGTTCCAGTACTTCACCGCCCACATGGCCGACTCTGCGGCAACTCCCATTCCGAACTCATGACCTGCTCGTTTCCCTACACCTCGGCCTGAGTGGAGGTGCGCTGACCCCCGTGGCAGGCCCTCACGGCTTTGGCCGGTGTCCTGCCCGGATCGGGGTCAGGCATGGTCAGGGGGCCGTACGCTTCCCGGCAACTCGGGCATGCTTTGGAGCTGCCCGGAATGTGAACGAGTGGCCCCCTGGCCCTGCCCGACGCGGACCCCAATCCGGAGAGGTGGCTAAAGCCGTGAGGGCCTGCCACCCCCCGCCACAGGGAGCGGCGCGACGCTGAGACTCAGGACCACTTCCACGATCTTCGGCACACCTGCGCCTCGCTCCTGCACGAACAGGGCGCAGACGCTCGCACGATCATGGAAGTCCTCGGACACAGCTCCATCCGCGTGACGATGGACATCTACACCTTTGTACGGCTCGACACACAGCGAGCGGCCTTCGATCGCGTCGGCGATGCCCTGTCGGCGGATGACGGCAACGGGCCGGACGACGATGACGGCCCAGCCGGGTCACCCGTCGCGTTTTAGGACGGTTGCCGTCAACGCCTGCCGTCACCCCCAACGCCAGAAGCCCTGACGATTTCTCGTCAGGGCTTCTGGTTTGCTGTGCACTCGGCAGGATTCGAACCTGCAACCTTCTGATCCGTAGTCAGATGCTCTATCCGTTAAGCTACGAGTGCTTGTTTATTTGTGTTTCTGTCTCCGCTCCCCGGCTCTTCGGCCCGTTCGCGGCGACAGGAAGAACATTACATGACTGCCGCCGCCATGTGAAATCCGTTAGTCAGACCCCTTGTGACCTGCGGAAACACCCTCCAGCACCCCTCTGGCCGCGCGCCGCGCGCCACCGTGCCCGTTACGCACCGAAGCCCCGGTCCACAAGGACCGGGGCTTCGGATCAAGCTGCGGAGGCGGAGGGATTTGAACCCTCGATGGGATTTAAGTCCCAAACCGCATTAGCAGTGCGGCGCCATAGACCGGACTAGGCGACGCCTCCAGCTTGCACACCTGCGCGAGCGCGGGGTGCGTGCAGATGATGACACAGCCAGGCGGTGTGTCACCAATCGCGGCACCAACGGTACTAGTCGTGCGGCCCGCAGGGCAAAGCGTTACTGCGCACCGCAACATCGCGGGGCGAACGGCGTTAGAGGGGTAGAGCCACCCGTCCCGCCGTACACATGGAGCCCACATGCTGCGTCGTTTCGCCCTCACCGCCGTCGCCTCCGTCGCCGCGCTGTCCGCCGTGCCCGCCACCGCCCAGGCCACGGCGCTCACCGCACCCCCCACCGACCACCTCACCGTGACGGTCACCGGCTCGGGGGGCGAGGGCGACGGGACGTACGAACTGAACTGCCACCCGACGGGCGGGTCGCACCCGGACGCGGCGGCGGCGTGCGAGCGGCTCGATGAGGTCACCGTCTGGGGAACCGATCCTTTTGCGCCCGTGCCCAGGGACTCGATGTGCACGATGCAGTACGGCGGACCCGCCACCGCGCACGTCACGGGCACCTGGCAGGGGCGCCCCGTGGACGCGACGTACGACCGCAGCAACGGCTGCGAGATCTCGCGGTGGGACGGTCTCGTGCCGGTGCTGCCCGCGGCCTCCGCGTGACCAGGCAGTACGGAAAACTCACATCTTCTGCGTGCGACCTCCCTCTCATCCGGCGTCGCGCCCGCAACCACTCCCCGTAGACTCCCTCCCGTGACACGCCACGGGCCGGCGGGCAAAATGGCCCGAGCGAGTCGGCAAGCAGCGGTAACCAGGGAGGAAGCGTCGTCGTGAGCAGCAGGCCATCCCGAGGCGCTGCTCGCCTCGCAGCCATACTCGACGCGCTCCCTGACGCGCTGGTCCTCGTCAACGCCAACGGCACGGTCGTGAACGCCAACGCCATCGCGCTGGAAGCGTTCGAGACGCCCGGCACCGCGCTCGTGGGGCGCGGTCTGCTCGACCTGCTGCCGGAGTTCGACTCCCGGCTCATCCCCGGGTCCATGCGGCGCCCGGACACCATCGACGAGCGCGGGCGCACCAAGCCGACGCGGATGACCGCCCGGCGCACGGACGGCTTCGAGTTCCCCGTCGAGGTCACGAGCTCCCCGCTGGAGGACGGCAGGGACGCCTACGACCACCACGGATACACGGGCGACGAGCTGCTGATGCTCGTCGTACGCGACCTTTCGGGCACCGTGGACACCGAGGCCGAGCTGGCGCGTTCGCAGCGGCAGACCGAGATGATCCTGCGGGCCGCGGCCGAGGGCGTCGTCGGCACGGACACCGACGGACGCGTCGTCCTGGTCAACCCGGCCGCCGCCCAGATACTGGGCTTCAGGGCGAGCGACCTCGGCGGGCAGGAACTGCACCCGCTGGTCCTGCACTCGCGCGCCGACGGCGAGCCGTTCCCGTACGAGGAGTCCCCGCTCGCCGACACCCTGCGCTCCGGGCGCAAGCATCGGGTGCGCGGGCAGGTCCTGTGGTCCAAGAGCGGCGCCAAGGTGCCGGTCGACCTGACGACGTCGCCGGTGCGCGACGGGGACCAACTGGTCGGCGCGGTGATGACCTTCACCGACCGCAGGCCCTACGACGAGCTGGCCGAGAAGTACGAGGCCGTCCTGGAGCGGCACGCCGAGGAGATCCGCGCCGCCGCTGAGGAGCGCGCCGCCGAGATCAAGGCCGCCGAGGAGCAGCGGGCCGAGGAGCTCGCCGCCGAACAGGAGCGGTACGCGGCGCTGGCCGAGCGCGAGAAGGACCGCTTCGAAGAGCTCGCCGAACGCGAGAAGTCCCGGTACGAGACGCTGGCCGCGCGGCACGAGCAGCTGCTCGCCGTCCTCGGTTCGTCGCTGCGCGGGCCCCTGGACGAGCTGCGCCGCGAGCTGGCCGCGCTCGCCTCGGACGACGCGGGGCAGCTGTGGCCCGAGGCCAACCAGGTCCTGCACCACCTGTCGGCCGGGTACGCCCGGATGACCACGCTCGTCGACAACGTCCTCGGCTACCAGCGGCTCGACGCGGGCGACGAACAGCTCTCCCGTACGCCGGTCATGCTCGACGCGGTCGTCGCCGCGGGCGTGGAGGGCGCGGTCGAGCTGATCGGGCCAGGACGCGCCCAGTTCGCGGTGCACGCGCCGCCGATAGAGCTCGTGGTCGACGCGGAGCGGCTCGCCACTGCGGTCGCCCACCTCGTCGCGGACGTGGCGGGCATCGACGCGACCGGCAACGCGCGCGCGGGTGTCGAACCGGTGGTCGCCGGTGGCTATGTGGACTCGACCATCGTCGTCGCCGCGGCCCAGCGCGGCGAGGTCGTCCGCATCGAGGTGCGGGGGCCGTACGCCGGGGGAGACCCGGTGCACGAGCCGATCGTGCGGGGCATCGTGCGGGCGCACGGAGGCGTGCTGCAGACGCATGAGGTGCCGGGCATGGGCGGTAGTGCGTATGTGCTTGAGGTGCCGATCGGGGCGGGGGCTTCGGAGGCTGGTCCTTCAGAGGCTGGTCCTTCGGTTTCCGCCGTTCCTGCTCTCGGTGGGTCGGTCGTGGTGCCCGAGCAGGCGTCGGGTCCTGGTCCGGCGGGCGGTGGGCGTCGGCGGGCCCGGCGTTCCTCGGTGGACTCCTTCCTGGACAGTGCTGTTGCGGGAGCGGCGGACTCTTCGGGCGGTACGTCGTCCGTGTCCGGTGGCGCGGAGACGGGCGAGGCCGGTGCCAGCGCCGGTTCTGGTGCCGGTGAGGGCGCTGCGCCGAGCGGTACGGGGCGGCGCAGGGGACGGCGTGCGGCGGAGGCTTCTCCGGAGAGCCTCGGCGGTGCGGTGGCCACGGATCTGGTCGGCCCGCGGGCGGGCGGTCCCGGTGTGACGGCTCAGGCTCAGGCTCCGGCTCCGGCTCCGGAGACGCCGGGTGGCGCCATCAGTGGCGGGACGGGGCGGCGGCGCGGTCGGCCGAGTGCCGCCGAAGGTGCCGTGATGACGGCTGCGGAACATGCGGCCGGATCCGCCGCGTTGGGCGAGACGGTGCCGCCGCAGGGCGTGCCCGCCCCCGGCGGGGCGACGGGACGACGTGCCCGGCGCGCCGGTGAGCAGCACGCGTTGCCCGCGCTGGCTTCGGGCCCGTCGGAAACGTCCGGTGCCGCACCCGGCGCCGAGCTCGCCGCGGTGGAGGCCGGACACGGTGACGCCGCGCGGCCCGCGGGACGGCGTGCGCGGCGCGCGCTGGCCGCCGCCAAGGAGCGGGCCGAGGCGGAGGAGGCGAACAACGGACGCGTGTTCGCGCTGCCGCCCGCCGCGGCCGACCGCACCCCTGCGGAGGACGCCGCGGCCGTCCAGGGCCACGGCGCGACCGTACGCGGGGACGACGACCACACCCCGCCGCAGCCCCACCCGACGCAGGCTCCGACGGGGCGCCGTTCCCGTCAGGCGGTTCCTGGGGCCGGGGAGCGGGCGGATCAGGCCGAGCAGGTGGAGCAGGTGGCTCCCCCGGCTCCGCCTGCCCCCTCGGCCGCCGAGCCCGGCCCGCTGCCCGCGCCGCAGCCGTGGCCCGATGGCACCACTCCGCCCGGCGGCGTGCCCGCGCAGGGCACCCAGCATTCCGCTGGTACTCCGGCTCAGGGCGTCCCGACGCCGGGCCGGGGCGCCGCGCTCCCGCCCGAGCGCGGTGCGCAGGCACGGGCGGCCCAGCCGCTGCCCGCCGAGGCCGCGCCCGGTGACCCCAACTCGACGCAGGGGCGCGCGATCAGCGTGCGTACGCTCGGGCAGGGCGTGCCGTTCGGCCAGCAGATCACCGAGCAGCAGGCCGCGCAGGGCGGCGCCGCCGCACCGGGCCAGGGCCAGAGCCAGGGCCAGGGCCAGGGCCAGGGCCAGGGTCGACAGCAGCAGCAACCGCCGCGGAACGCACGCATTCCGCAGTCCCCGCTGCTCCCACAGGCACCGCAGTCCTCGCAGAACCCGCAGTCCCCGCAGTCCCCGCAGTCCCCGTCGGCTTCCCAGCCCGGGGAGACCGGTGCGCAGCAGCAGGCGTCACCGGCCGCCGCGGCGGGCCCGATGCCCGCACCGGAGGGCACCGCCCCCGGACAGCAGCAGTCGCAGCCCCAGTCCCAGACACTCGGTGGCTCCGGGCGTCGGCGCAGGCTGGCCACGCCCCCCGACCCCGCGGCCGACGAGCGTCCCGAGACCTCGGCGCGCCCGCACCCGCAGCCCCAGCCGCACACCCCGGCGCACCCCCAGTCCCGCATCGCGTCGGTCACCGAGGGCGCGGGCCGGTCGTACGCGATCGGCGCGCCGGACGAGGACGCCGACGAGGGCCCGGAGCCGCTCGACGGGCCCGGCGGCGCCGTGGAGGTAGCGAACCGGCCGCAGCCCCAGCCGATGGACGACGAACTGCCGCCCGAGCCGCTGGACAACCCGCGCCGTCTCCTGGTGTGGCCCGCGCCGGACGTCACCACGCAGCAGGCGCTGAGCGACCGCGGCTACCGACCGGTCATCGTGCACTCGCGCGAGGAGGTCGACGCACAGATCGCGGCGTTCCCCGCGGCGCTGTTCGTGGACCCGCTGACCGGGCCGATCACGCGCACGGCGCTGCAGTCGCTGCGCCAGGCGGCCGTGGCGGCCGAGGTGCCCGTACTCGTGACGGCCGGGCTCGGCCAGGCGACGCGCGAGGCGGCGTACGGCGCCGATCCCGCCGTACTCCTGAAGGCCCTTGCGCCGCGCGACAGCGAGCAGCACCCCTCGCGCGTCCTGCTCATCGAGGAGCACGAGGAGATCGCGCTCGCCCTGACGGCCACGCTGGAGCGGCGCGGCATGCAGGTCGCGCGGGCCGAGAGCGATGCGGACGCGGTGACTCTCGCGGCGCAGATGCGGCCGAACCTCGTGGTGATGGACCTGCTGCAGGTCCGCCGCCGCAGGGCCGGGATCGTCGACTGGCTGCGCGCGAACGGCCAGTTGAACCGCACGCCGCTGGTCGTCTACACCGCGGCCGTCGACGAGACGGAGCTGCCGAAGCTCGCCGCGGGCGAGAGCGTCCTGTTCCTGGCGGAGCGCTCCACCAGTGAAGAGGTGCAGGGCCGGATCGTGGACCTGCTGGCGAAGATCGGCACGAACTAGCGGGTTCGGCAGTACGAACCAGCGGGTTCGAGCGGTACGACCGAGCCCTCGGCCTCAGGCCGTGATGCGCCGGACCGCCGCCTTGATGGAGGCGCGCAGCCGCTCGCGGTCGGCGTCCTCGTCGCCGACGAGTATCCGCCGCATCTGCGGCACGGCCGTGGACCAGCCCGCCAGCGCGACCACGATGAAGAGCAGATGGGGCGCGGGGATCTCGTCGCTGATGACGCCGCGGGCCTGCGCGTCGGCGAGCACGGCGACCTTGCGGTCGTAGTGGTCGCGGCGCTCCCGCTCGTCGGGGAGCTCGTCCGTGCCGTACTCGATGCCCTCCCAGAAGAGCAGGCGCAGCAGCTCGGGATGGGCGGCGTGGTAGTCCATCAGCCGGTCCATCCAGCCGTCCATGTCGTCCGCGTCGACCGGGTTGGCGACCGCCATTTCCAGCATGCGCTTCTCTAGAACCTGGGTGAACAGCTCCGCCTTGTTGCCGAAATAGGCATAGATGAGCTGCTTGTTGGCCTTCGCCTCGCTCGCGATGCGGTCGATGCGGGCGCCCGCGATGCCGTACCGGGCGAACTCGGCGACCGCCGCCTCGAAGATCCGCGCCTTGGTGGCCTCGGGGTCTCTGACTGCCATGGACACAGGGTAGGCGAACCCGTTCGGGTAACCAACTGGTTGGTTGCTTGACAGGGCGGCTCGGGCGGACGCAGACTTTTTCCAACCAACCAGTTGGTTGCCTCGGTGCCGACCGGATGGCCTGGCTTTACCAGTACGCCGAAGGAGTCCCTCCCCCATGCCCTCATCCGCGACGGCCACAACCGACCCGACCGCCGAAGCGGCGGTCGGGACAGCCACCCCCCGCCCCCTCCCCGTCCCGCCCGGGATCTTCCTCGCCCTCATCGCGCTCTGCACCGCCGTGACGGCCGCCAACATCTACATCGCCGCGCCGCTGCTCCCCCTGGTGGCCCGCGACTTCGGATCGACTCCGTCGGCCATCGCGTGGATCGCCTCGGTGGCCCAGTTCGGATATGCGGCGGGGCTGCTGTTCTTCGCGCCGCTCGGTGACCGGGTGAATCGCCGCAGGCTCGTCGCGGGGCTCTCCGTCGTCGCGGCGGTCGCGCTCGGCCTGGGCGCCGCCGCCCCGGGGGCCACCACGCTCGCCGCCGCCATTCTGGTGGCGTCCGCCGCGACGGTCGTGCCGCAGCTGCTCGTGCCGCTGGTCGCCGAGCGGGCGCCCGCGCACCGGCGGGCCAGCCATGTCGCCGCCCTGATAGCCGGTCTCTTCACGGGTGTCGTCGCGGCCCGTGTGCTCGGCGCCCTGGTCGGGCAGGCCTTCGGCTGGCGGTACGTGTTCGCGGGCGCCGCCGTCCTCACCGCCCTGCTCGGTCTGGCATCGGCCGCCGTGCTGCCCGCAGAGCGGCGCCGCAGGACCGGGCCGCTCTTCGCCGGGCTCGCCCAACTGCCCGGCGTGGTGCGGGGCTCCGCCGAGCTGCGCCGCGCCTGCATACGCCAGGGCGGGATGTACGGGGCGTGGAGCGCGCTGTGGACCTCGCTGGCCCTGCTGCTCACCGGCAGCGGCGACGGGGGATATGGCATGACGACCGCCACCGCGGGCCTCTTCGGCCTCTTCGGTCTCGCGGCCGCGGTCGTGGCACCGCTGGCGGGCGGACTCGTCGACCGGTTCGGCGCGGCCAAGGTGGTCTCGGCCGGGTATGTCACGGCCGCGATGTCCGTGCCGCTGTTCTGGCTGGGCGGCGGCGCGCTCTGGGCGCTGTGCGCGGGGGCGATCGTCCTGCACATGGCGCTGGTCGCCAACCACATCGCCAACCAGACCCTGGCGCTGACGACCACTTCCACCCCGGCGGTCGCCAACACGGCTTATGTGGTGGCGGGTTTCGCCGGTGGCGCGCTGGCTTCCGCTCTCGCGGGCACCGCCTTCACCCACTGGGGGTGGACGGGCGTGTGCGCGGTCGCCGCCCTGTGGCTCGCGCTCGGCTGGGCGACGACGGCGGCACCGCGCCGTCCCGCAACCCCTATTCGTTGAAGACCCGGCTCTTCGCGATCTCTTTCCCGATGGAAAGCGTGTAGAGCTTCATCTGGTAGTCACCGACGTTGTTCACGTCGTGGGCGAATTTCCCGCAGTTGGCGTCACCACCGTCAGTTGCGGAGTCGGTGACGTACCAGTCACCCCCGATGGGCTTGTAGAACAGCTTTCCCTTGACGCCGAACCCGTCGGCCCGGGTGTCGCAGACGTTGAAGGTGTCGCCGTCATCGTGGAACCACATGACCCCCAGCCGACTCGGGTCCTTGATCTCGATGTCCTCAAGGGCAAAAGCCGGGGAGGCGGAGAACAGGACCGCGGTGGTGACGGCCGCGGCAACTACACCGATTCGCTTGCCAAGTGATCTTTGCATAGCACGGGATCGTAGACAGGGAACCGCCACGACGATCATCACGAGGCGATTTACATCCAACGACTTTTGAATCACGGCCCCATTTCACGCAGGGACATGAAGGGCTTTCTGGCCATGTGCAGTGATTGACGGCCTGAGTTGCCCTTCGCCCGACCGCGCCCCATTTGGGACCCGCGTGACACTCCGCCCTCAGACCTGCGTGACGTCCAACGCCCCCTCCGCGAAGCGCCCCCGCAACACCTTCTTGTCGAACTTCCCCACGCTCGTCTTCGGCACCTCTGCCACCACGGTCCACCGCTCCGGAAGCTGCCACCTGGCAATGCCGCTGGTGGCGAGGTGCTCGCGGAGAACGGGGAAGTCGGCCTCGACGCCCTCCCTGAGCACCACGGCGGCCAACGGCCGCTCGCCCCACTTCTCATCCGGTACGGCCACGACGGCGGCCTCGGCCACGTCGGGGTGGGACATGAGGGCGTTCTCCAGCTCGACCGAGGAAATCCACTCGCCGCCCGACTTGATGACGTCCTTCGCCCGGTCGGTCAGGGTGAGGAAGCCATCCGGACTGATGACGCCGACATCGCCGGTCTTCAACCAGCCGTCCTCGCTGAACTTGTCCGAGGGCCGGGACGGTTCACCGTCCGGGCCGCCGAAATAAGACCCCGCAATCCACGGACCGCGCACCTCGAGCTCACCGGCCGATTCACCGTCCCAGGAAAGCTCTTCCCCGCTCGGGCCGATGAGACGCCCCTCGACTCCGGCCGGGAAACGGCCCTGCGTGACCCGGTAGGCGAATTCCTCTTCGGAACCGGGCGCCGCCGAGGCGGGCGGCCTCGCCACCGTGCCCAGGGGCGAGGTCTCGGTCATTCCCCATGCGTGGAACACCCGCATTCCGAGGGCGTCGAATGCCTTCATGAGGGCGGGCGGACATGCCGAGCCGCCAATCGTCACCTGCGTCAGGGAACTGACGTCACGCGGCTTGGCGGTCAGTTCGGCCAGCAGGCCCTGCCAGATCGTCGGAACGGCCGCGGCGTGCGTGGGCCGCCTGCTCTCGATCATCTCGGCGATCGGAGCGGGCTGGAGGAAGCGGTCCGGCATCAGCATGTTCACACCGGTCATGAACGCCGCGTGCGGCAGCCCCCAGGAGTTGCAGTGGAACTGCGGGACGATGACCAGCGAGAGGTCCGCGTCCGTCAGGCCCATGGACTCGGTCATGTTGACCTGCATGGAGTGCAGATAGATGGACCGGTGGGAGTACGCCACTCCCTTGGGCTCGCCGGTGGTGCCGGAGGTGTAGCAGAGGGAGGCCGCCCGCCGCTCGTCCAGGTCGGGCCAAGCGTAGGCGGTGGGGTGCCCCGCGATCAGTTCCTCGTACTCGTGCACCCGCACCCCGGAGGCCGCGGCCAACGCCGAACGGGCCTCCTCCGTCATCGCCCCGGAAACGACCACGTGCTCGAGCCGGGGCAGCTTCTGGAGGAGCGGCACCAACAGCCCGACCAGCGAGCCGTTCACCAGGATCACCTTGTCGCCCGCGTGGTGCGCGATGTAGGCCAGCTGGTCGGCCGGAAGCCGAAGGTTCAGGGTGTGCAGGACCGCGCCCATGGACGGCACCGCGAAGTACGCCTCGACGTGCTCGGCGTTGTTCCACATCAGGGTTCCCGCGACTTCGCCCTCCGCGACGCCCAGCTCCCCGAGCGCGTGCGCGAGCTGAGCGGCACGCTCGCCGATCTCGCGGAAGCTACGACTCTGCGGGGTCCCGTCGCCGGTCCAGGTCGTGACCTGTGACGTCCCGTGCACGGTCATGCCGTGCCGAAGGATCCGGGTGACGGTCAGCGGTACGTCCTGCATCGTGCTCAGCACGGCGTCCTCCTGGGGCGACATCGCCTACGCGGCAGTAAGGGCTGCGCCGATTCTGCGCGCATACCGCGCGGTATGTCACTAGTCCAGGGGATGATCGATCATCGGCCGCGTCCGTTCAGCGGACCGGCGTGAGCTCCGGGTCCTCACGGAGCTTGCCCAGCGCACGCGACACCGCGCTCTTGACGGTGCCCACGGACACCCCGAGCACCTCGGCGGTCTGGACCTCGCTCAGGTCCTCGTAATACCTGAGGACGACCATGGCCCGCTGCCGCGCGGGCAGCTTCATGATCGCGCGCCACATCGCGTCGCGGAGCACCTGCTGCTCGGCCGGATCCCCCGCCGGCGTCACCTCCGGCTCCGGCAACTCGTCGCACGCGAACTCGTCGACCTTCCGCTTCCGCCACTGCGACGTACGCGTGTTCAGCAGGGCCCGGCGCACATAGCCGTCGAGCGCGCGGTGGTCCTCGATCCGGTCCCACGCCACGTACGTCTTGGTGAGCGCGGTCTGCAGCAGGTCCTCGGCATCGCTCGGGTTCGCGGTCAGCGAGCGGGCGGTGCGCAGCAGTACGGGCTGGCGTGCCCGTACGTAGGACGCGAACGACGGGTACGCGGAGGGCCCGGTGGCCCTCGTCGGACCCGCGCCCCGCGTCGCGGCCTTCGATGCGCTGGTGCACACGGTCACCATGGATGCGGTCATGGCTCCACGCTAGAAGCGCCCCCTACTTCCGCGGATCGGCCGCAGGTCCCGAAGCCGTGTCCGCCTCAGGTTGTACGAGTGGGGGTGGCCCCACCTCCTACAGGTGGAGGAGACGCAGTACCCCCCTGAGGGTTCACCCCCGAGAGCCACCCCGGTGCACCGACCGCCCGAACGGCGGCCGGTCTAGCGAATGCGCGCCACGGGAGCGTGCATCAGATTGCGGTCGATCACCAGCGTGCGCCCGCCGTGCCGCTCCTTCACGTTCCCCGCGTACTGGTGGATACGCCGGGCCGGACGCCACGCCTCAGGGCTCAGGGCGGGCTCACGGTACAGGTGGGGGTCGGTGTGCCAGCGCGCGAACCACATCACCGACGGCAGGTCCCGTACGCCCGCCCGCCGTGCCGCCTCCATGTGCCGCACCCCCGAGTCGGCGCTGCTGTAGAAACCGGGAACGTAGCCGAGCCTGCGCACCTCGCGGTCCCAGGACCTGATGAAGGAGAGCGTGGTGTGCGCGCACCGCTTCTTCCGATAGGTGTACGCCTCCATGTCCAGGTAGAGCGGGCTGTGCCGCCGGACGCCGATCGTCTTGGCCGCGCGGACCGCGTCGCGCCCCTCCTTCCTCCCCTGCCGCCAGGGGTGCCGTCCCATGCGGACGTGCTTCTTGTTCTTCGCGGTGACGCACGGCGACTGCGACCCGACGTACACCGGGAGGACCCGCCAGCCCATCCGCTTCACCGCGCGCATCCAGCCGTGGTTCAGATGCGGCTGCCGCTTGCAGGCCCGGCCGCGGCCCGCGTAGTAGACGCCGACGGCGCGGTAGTCGGACCGGCGCCAGCGCCGCATGGTGTCGGTGGACTGGGTGGCGCAGGTGTCGAAGGCCCAACCGCGGAAGGTCGACGTCCCGGCGGGCGCCCCGCCGGCGGGGCGGTCGGACGCGACACCCGGTGGCGACGCGGTCAGGTCCATGGTCAGGGCCGTCATCACGAGGACGAATCCAATGATCAACTTCCGGATACGCATACGGCGAGTGAAAGCCCACCGCCCCGCTCCACGGCCGGGACACGCGCCGCGTTCAGCCGTCCGACCCCAGAATCAGCCCCGATGTGGGGACGCCCGTGCCCGCGGTCACCAGGGTGCGCGCGGCGCCCGGTATCTGGTTCACGGACGTGCCGCGCACCTGCCGGACCGCTTCCGCTATGCCGTTCATGCCGTGCAGGTAGGCCTCTCCCAGCTGCCCGCCGTGCGTGTTCAGGGGCAGCCTCTCCTCGGCCACGAAGTCCGCGGCCTCCCCGGGCGCGCAGAACCCGAACTCCTCCAATTGCATCAACACGAACGGTGTGAAGTGGTCGTACAGGATCCCCACATCGATGTCCGATGGCGCCAGCCCCGAGGTGCGCCACAACTGCTTCGCCACCACCCCCATTTCGGGCAGCCCCCTCAGGTCGTCGCGGTAGAAGCTGGTCATCTGCTCCTGCGCCCGGCCCGCCCCCTGGGCCGCCGCCGTGATCACGGCGGGCGGATGCCGGAGGTCGCGGGCCCGCTCCGCACTGGTGACGACGATCGCCTGACCGCCGTCCGTCTCCTGACAGCAGTCCAGGAGCCGCAGGGGCTCGACGATCCAGCGGGACGCGGCATGGTCCTCCAGCGTGATCGGCTTCCCGTGGAAGTACGCCGCGGGGTTGGTGGCCGCGTACTTCCGGTCCATGACGGCGACGTGCCCGAAGGCCTCCGGCGCCAGACCGTACGCATGGAGATAGCGCTGGGCTGCCATCGCCACCCAGGAGGCCGGTGTCAGCAGGCCGAACGGGAGGGCCCAGCCGAGCGCGGCGCCCTCGGCGGACGGCTCCCGCTGCTGCACCCCGGAGCCGAATCTGCGCCCGGAACGCTCGTTGAACGCGCGGTAGCAGACGACCACTTCGGCCACCCCGGCCGCCACCGCGAGGGCCGCCTGCTGGACGGTGGCGCAGGCCGCACCGCCGCCGTAGTGGACGCGGGAGAAGAAGGACAGCTCCCCGATACCGGCCGCCTGGGCGACCGTGATCTCCGGGCTCGTGTCCATGGTGAAGGTGACCAGGCCGTCGACGTCGGCAGGGGTGAGCCCGGCGTCATCGAGCGCGGCGCCCACCGCCTCCACGGCCAGCTTGAGCTCGCTGCGCCCAGAGTCCTTGGAGAACTCCGTCGCTCCTATGCCGACGATCGCGGCCCTGCCCCCGAGGCTGTCGCGTGATCGGACACTCATGCGGCGCCTCCCTCGGGCACGGTCACCGTGACCGTGCCGGTGACGTGCTTGCCGATGCCGTTGGCACCGACGACCTTCACCACGGCCGTCGCGCCCCCGGGCGAGGCCTCGACCTGCTCCACGGTGCCGGTCAACACCATCGTGTCCCCGGGGTAGTTCGGCGCACCGAGCCGTATCGCCACCTTGCGCAGCACGGCCGTGGGGCCGAAGTGGTCCGTGATGTACCGCCCGACCAGGCCGTTCGTCGTCAGGATGTTCATGAAGATGTCGGGGGAGCCCTTGGCCTGCGCGAGCTCCGCGTCGTGGTGCACGTCCTGGTAGTCGCGGGAGGCGAGGGCCCCGGCGACGATCAGCGTGCGGGTGATCGGGATCTCCAGCGGAGCCAGTTCCTCACCCGGCGTCGTCCTCATACCGACTCTCCCCTTCACTCCGGCTCCCCCTGCGCGATCAACTCGCCCAACTCCTCGAGGACTTCGCTGCCACACCCCAGATACGCGTCCAGCTGCCGCCCCCACAGGAAGTGCCGGTGCACGGGATGGTCGAGGTCGGCCCCCATGCCGCCGTGCAGATGCTGGCCCGCGTGGACGACGCGCTTGCCCGCCTCCGACGCCCACCACGCGGCGGTGAGCGCGTGTGTGTCGTACGGCAGGCCGGTGTCACGGCGCCAGGCCGCTTCGTAGGCCGTGACGCGGATCGCCTCCGTATCCATATGGGCGTCGGCGGCCCGGAGTTGCACGCCCTGCTTCGCGGACAGGGGACGGCCGAACTGCTCCCGCTCGTTCGTATGGGCCACCGCGCGGGCCAGCGATCCCGCACACACCCCGGCCTGGAGCCCCGCGAAGGCCGTCCGCGCCCCGGCCCGCACGTCGTCGTACGCCCCGGGGCCGCCCAGCCGCTCCCCCGGCGTGCGGTCGAGGACGAGCCTGCCCGCCGCCCAGGGCGCGGTCAGCTCGACCGGCTCCACGCGCGCGTCGGCGACCCGCACCAGCCACAGGGTGCGGTCGGCCGCCGCCACCAGGACGACCGTCGCGTCCCGCAGCCACGGCACCCATCCCACCGTGCCGCTCAGCGACCCGTCCGCGGACGCCGTCACTCCGCCCCGGGCAGGGAACGCCCCCGTCGCGACCGCGCTCCCCTGCCGGAGCGCGGGCAACAGCCGGTCCCGCTGCTCCGCCGTGCCGTGCGCCGCCACCGCCAGCACCCCGTACACACAGCTCGCCGCGAACGGCACCTGCGCCGTCACCCGCCCCTGCTCCTCCAGAAGCAGCACGAGACCGAGCAGCCCGACGTCCTCCACCGCACCCGGCAGCCCCGCCGCACACAACGCCTTCCACAGCTCGGCGTCCGACCCGGTGCCCGCCGCCGCGAGCCGCTCCGGCGTGGCCAGGTCGCCGAAGATCTCCCCGGCGAGATCCCGCGCGGCCGCCTGCTCCTCCGTGGGCGTGAAGTCCATGTCAGCCCGCACCTCCCGCCACGCCTCGGAACACCGGTAGCTCCACCTCTGCGTCCACCCGCTGGAATTCGAGCCGGACCGGCATCCCTATCCGCACCTTGCCGTACGGCACCCCGACGATGTTGCTGACGATCCGCACGCCCTCCGCCAGCTCGACGAGCCCCACGGCGTAGGGAGGGTCGAAGGCGGGGAAGGGCGGGTGGTGCATCACCACGTACGAATAGACCGTGCCCTCACCGCTCGCCTCGACCGTGTCCCACTCGGGCGAACCGCAGGCGTTGCAGCCCGGCAGCCAGGGGAAGCGGAGCGTGCCGCAGCCGCCGCAGCGCTGGATCAGGAGGCGGTGCCCGGACACGCCCTCCCAGAACCCGGCGTTGTCGCGGTTGACCACCGGGCGGGGGCGCTTGCCCTTCGCTTTCCCCTTCGCCGGGGCGTACTTGAGGATGCGGAAGCGATGCGTCCCCGCGAGTGCGCCGCCCGCGCGGACGTCCATCCGCGTCGTGACGAAGTGGCCCGTACCCAGCTTGGTCGTCTTGCGCTCGGACACCGACTCGATCACCGCGTCGAAGGTGATCTCGTCGCCGGGCCGCAGCGCCCGCACGTACTCCTGCTCGCAGTCCGTGGCGACCACCGAGGTGTACCCCGCGCCGTCGAGCAGTGCGAACAACTCGTCGTGCGCCGACGAGCGGCCGTCGTGACCGGAGAGGCCGCCCATCGTCCAGGCCTGCAGCATCGTCGGCGGCGCCACCGGATCCACCCCCGCGTAGGCAGGACTGGTGTCGCCCATCGCCTCGCACCAGTGTCTGATCATGGGCGTGTTGACCGGGTCCTTGCCGTGCCCCGCCTCCGCCGCGACCCTGCCCTCGAACGCCCGCAACTCCTCGTAGGCGATGTCCTTCACGGTCCCGTCGTACGCGCTGCCCTTCACCGTCTTGTCGTACGCGCTGCCCTTCACCGTCGCCCCCTCCGCATGCCGAGCCGCATCGTCGCGACGATCTCGCGCTGCACCTCGCTCACCCCGCCCCCGAACGTATTGATCTGCGCGGCCCTGTTCATCCGCTCCAGCTCGCCGTCCCCGAAACCGCCCGGCGAACCGGCCCGCACGAGCCCGGCTTCCCCCGCGATCTCCTGACACATTCGATACGCCTCGACCGCCGATTCAGTTCCCATGAACTTCACGCCGCTCGCGTCTCCCGGCGCCAGTCGGCCCGCGCCCACATCCCCCACCAAACGCCAGTTGACCAGGCGCGTTGCCGCCAGCCGCGCATGCACCTCGGCCAGCCTCGATCGCACCCACGGAGCGTCAATCCGGCGCTCGCCCGTCACCGGATCGGGTGTACGCGCAGAGTCGAGTACCGCCGCGTAGAAGTCCTCGGCCTGCATGCCGATGGCGGCGAGCGCCACGCGCTCGTGGTTGAGCTGATTGGTGATGAGGCCCCAGCCTCCGTTCTCCTCGCCGACGAGGTTCGCGGCGGGCACGCGGATTCCGTCGTAGTACGTCGCCGTCGTCGTCAGCCCGCCCACCGTGTCGATGGGAGTCCAGGAGAAGCCGGGCGCGTCGGTCGGGACGAGCAGGATGGAGATGCCCTGGTGCTTGGGAGCGTCGGGGTCGGTGCGGCAGGCCAGCCAGATCCAGTCGGCGTTCTGCGCGTTCGAGGTGAAGATCTTCTGGCCGTCGATCAGCCAGTCGTCGCCGTCGCGCACGGCCCTGGTCCGCAGCGCTGCGAGGTCCGTACCGGCGGACGGTTCGCTGTAGCCGATCGCGAAGACGAGGTCGCCGCTGAGAATGCGGGGCAGGAAGGCCGCCTTCTGCTCTGCCGTCCCGTACTTCATGAGAGTCGGCCCGACGGTGTTCAGGGTGACCATCGAGACGGGCGCGCCCGCGCGGTAGGCCTCGTCGAAGAAGACGAACTGCTCGTCGGGGCCGCGCCCTTGGCCGCCGTACTCCACGGGCCAGCCGAGGCCCAGCATGCCGTCGGCGCCGATGCGGCGCAGCAGGCGGCGCTGTCCCGGCACGTCCGCGCCGTCGGGCGGCCCCTCGGGCATCACGTCCCGGAAGTAGGTGCGCAGGTCGGCGCGGAGACGGCGTTGGCGTTCGGTGGGGGCGAGGTGCACGGGGGCGGCCTCTCCGGCTCGTACCGACAAGGGTTTCTGACTGTCCGTCAGATAGCGTGTCGGTGTCAAGAGATCGCCCGGAGCGGGGCAGAACGAAGGCCCGTGGAGGCCCGCGGAGACCCGCCCCCACACACCGCCCCCGAACACACCTGTGCGGCGGCGCCGAAGCACCGCCGCACAAGACGTCACACCCCACAACTCGCTCCCTGGAAGCCGTCCCGATCGGCTCCCGGGGCTATCGGCTCACCAGAGCTGGGCGAAGTTGACCGCGACGTTCTCGTTCGACTGGTCGATCGCCGTGAACGCGGAGCCGTTCACCTGGGCGGTGTTGCTCTGGTTGGAGGCGCCGTTGCCGACGGCCTGCTGCTGCGTCGTGGACGAGTTCCCCGAGTTGTCGTCCCCGACGCCACTTCCGTTCACAGTCGCCACGCCGGCGTTCGATCCGTTGTTCGCGAAGGCACCGTTGTCGGCCAGCGCGACGCCCGAGAAGAGCGCGGCAGCCAGCGGCAGGGCAGCGGCGGCGGCGATGATGCGGGCGGTACGGATGCTTGCCATGTCTATTCCTCCAGAGCAGGAGGTACGCACCGGCCGAAACCGGGTGTACCAGAAGTACGGCTTTTCCCAAGGCAGTTGGCCGAGCGCCTTGGAGTGCTGCACGACGTCGCGACTCCAGAGTTGCCCACCGAATCCCCGGCGAACCACCCCGGAAGCCCCGATTCCCTCGCAAGCGTGATGACAAGTCGATAAACCCGTCTCACGCCCCTTGGGCCCCGCCGCGACCCCTCCCACCTGCTGTCGAGCCACAGCACGAGCCAGGCGCCGCATGAGGCGAAGCGTTTCGGCAGCCCCGTCCGCAAAGGTCGTACGCGGGGGCGCCGCCCCTCCGGAACGATCCATTCCGGCAGCGTTCCGACTCGCCCCCTCTTCCCTTCTTCGAACATGTGTACGAACATGAAGTCATGGCCACCACCGACCGCCATGCCACGACCCTCGCGCTCGCCCACGCCTTATCGGCCGCCGAGCGCGGGCTCGCGGTGATCCCGCTCTCGCGCTCCAAGCTCCCGGCCCTGCGCTCCCCCCACCACGAGGACCCCCACCCCGCCGCCCTCTGCCACGGCGAATGCGGCCGCCTCGGGCACGGGGTGTACGACGCGTCAGCAGACCCGCCGCGCATCCGTGAGCTCTTCGCCGCGGCCCCCTGGGCCACCGGGTACGGCATCGCCTGCGGGTTGCCGCCCCACCACCTGATCGGCATCGACCTGGACACCAAGTCCGGTACGGACGCCTCGGCGGCCCTGCGCGAACTGGCGCTGCGCCACCTCTTCACGATCCCCGCCACCGTCGTCGTGATCACGCCCAGCGGCGGCCGTCACGTCTGGCTGGCGGGCCCGCCCGACGCCGTCGTCCCCAACTCGGCGGGCCGACTCGCACCCGGCATCGACATCAGAGGCGCGGGCGGCTACCTAGTGGGCCCCGGTTCCCGCACCGAACACGGCGTCTACAGCACCGTGCCCGGCACGGCCCACCTGCCGCCCGCCCCCTGCCCACCCGCACTGCTACGCCTGCTCACGCCCTCGCGGCGCACCCCCCACCACGAACACCGACACGCACCCCACCCCGCCGACCCATCGACCGCGATCCGTCCCGGCTCCGAGCCCTCGCACCAACGGGGCCACGGCCTGGTGCAGTTCGTGCTCGCGGCGCACGAGGGCCAACGCAACACCCGCCTCTTCTGGGCCGCTTGCCGCGCCTACGAGAACGGCATGGGCGAAGCGCTGTCCCCCCGGCTCACTGACGCCGCGATCCGCGTCGGCCTCACGGAACACGAGGCCCGCTCGACGATCGCCTCAGCGGCACGCCTCACGGGTCACGCGTGATCCGACCTCGACTTGAGCGGCCTCAGCACTTCTTCGCGGTCTTGACCTGCACCCACGGACGGCACTTGCCCTTGGCCACGGGACCCTGCATCGGGACGTGCTTGTAGATGCGGTGGTTCTTGCACACCTGCACCTGAGAGAGATCGAGGCACGCATTGGGGTCGAACGTCATAGCCTGCGCCTCGTTCTGGTTACCCGGAAGGGCAACAAAGAGGGTGGCACTGAACAGCGCCGTCAGGACGGCCACGCAAGCCTTACGCATTTTCATTCTCCCGTTTCGTCATACGAGCGCCAGATTTCCGACGCCGGGAGATCATGCGTTTCCCGCAACGGCATGTCAAGAAGACTTAAACGCCCCCATGAGCAAACGAGAAACCACCACGAAACCGGCAAACCGCCCACTCGGCACTACGCAATAGCTCACATTTCAGACACACACATGTTTGCGCGACGGCTAATCCAAGCAGCCAGTTCCGAGGATATTCACCTTCACACACCCCGCCACGAACATCGCGCTCAGCGGGAGCGACTCGACACCGAACAATGATCAACAACCCTCAATCAAGCGCAATACTAAGGCGGTTGAAATCAGAGCCGAGAAGCAGCCCGACGGCGACCTCGGTTCAGAAGAGATCTGCCAGCCGCTTACCGATGACCCAGGCCTCGTCGACGGTGCAGGCGGCGAGGTCGGAATCCTGGACCACGGCGGCTTCGGCGAGCTGCTCGGTGGCGTAGAAGTTCACGCGGTCGCAGAAGACTTCGCGGATGTCGGCGCCGGTGGCGGGGGCGAGGGTGACGGCGGCGGTGGCAGGCCTCAGGTCGCGGACGCCGGTCGGCGTGACGGTGAGGGTGATCGGCTCGCCGGTCGAGGCACAGCGGGAGGTGACGGTGCTGGCGGCCTCCTTGAAGACGACGGGGAACATCAGCGCGTCCATGGCGCACCAGCCGTAGCGTCGAACTCCCTGGAGCTGCATGGCGTGGGGGCGCTGATCATCGAGGGAGACACCGGCGCCGATGATGCGGCCGCCCTGATCGGTCTCCAGGTCGAATTTCATGGCATGGAAGCGGTCGAGCACCTGATCCGCGGGCCAGTCCAGCAGCACTGCGGCCCTCTGGAGAGTGAGGGGCCCGTATTCGAGCAGGCCACCGACGACTGCGGCACCTGCGGCCATCAGCTCGACGCCCTGCGGGGAGGTCCACTTGGCGACCAACTGGTCGGACAACTGCTGCACGCGCACATTCGCCATTTGTGCACCTTTCAGGGGAAAAGTCGCCTCGCTTCCGAGCTAAGGGAGCACACATCGATCCACACGCGCGGATCCACGCCACGACAGCCCCGCACCAAGCCGAGACACCCGCCCACGAAAAAGGGTGCCCCTCAATGAGAGACACCCTTCTGACCAGCACACGCGCCAGCCTGCAAGCGGTGGGTGTGGGATTTGAACCCACGGTGGCTTGCACCACGACGGTTTTCAAGACCGTTCCCTTAGGCCGCTCGGGCAACCCACCCCGCGCCCTCCGCCGGAAACGGAACCGGACGGCGCGGGGACAAGACTAGCGGGTCAGCTGTCGCCCTTGCGCTGGCCCAGCGTCACGTCGGCCGTGTGCTCCTTGCCGTCGCGCTCGTACGTGATCTTGACCTTGTCGCCCGGCTTGTGGGTCCAGATCTGGCCGATCAGGGTCGGGCCGCTGTCGATCACCATGTCGTCCAGCTTCGTGATGACGTCGCCGGGCTTGAGGCCCGCCTTGGCCGCCGGGCCGTTCGGGGTGACCGGCTGCGAACCGCCCACGCCGTCCTTGGAGATCGTCGCGCCGTTCGTGCCCTCCTGCTGCAGGGAGACCGAGGCGCCGATGACGGGGTAGACGGGCTGGCCGGTCTTGATCAGCTGCTGGGCGACCTGCTTGGCCTGGTTGACCGGGATCGCGAAGCCGAGGCCGATGGAGCCGGACTGGCCGCCGCCACCGAGGCCCCCGCCGCTCTCGGCGGGCTTGATCGCGGAGTTGATGCCGATGACCGCGCCACGGGAGTCGAGCAGGGGGCCGCCGGAGTTGCCGGGGTTGATGGAGGCGTCGGTCTGCAGGGCGCTCATGTACGAGCTCTTGCCGCTCTGCCCGCCGTCGCTGGACGTCACCGGGCGGTTCTTGGCGCTGACGATGCCGGTGGTGACGGTGTTCGACAGGCCGAAGGGCGCGCCGATCGCGATGGTCGAGTCGCCGACGGCCACGCGGTCGGAGTTGCCGAGCTTGAGCGGCTGGAGGCCGTCCGGGGCGTTCTTGAGCTTGATGACCGCCACGTCGTAGCCCTCGGCGCGGCCGATGACCTCCGCGGCGTACTTCTTGCCGTTCGAGAACGTCACCTGGAGCTTGCCGCCCTCGGCAGCAGATGCCACGACGTGGTTGTTGGTGAGGATGTGGCCCTGCGTGTCGTAGACGAAGCCGGTGCCCGTGCCGCCCTCGCCGCCGCCGCTCTGCGCCTCGATGGTCACGACACTGGGCAGTGCCTTGTTCGCGATGTCGGCGACCGAGCCGGGTTCGCGCTTCAGGTCGGCGGGGGTGTCGGGCGCGGAGACCGTCGTCGAGTTGGTGTCGCTGTCGCCGCGCTCGGCCGCCCAGTACCCGACGCCGCCGCCGATGCCGCCCGCGAGCAGGGCGGCCGCGAGCACCGCGGCGACCAGGCCGCCGCGCCGGCCGCCGGGCTTCGGCTCCTGCGGGTGGTACGAGGCGCCCCAGCCCGAACCGGAACCGCCGTCCGTGGCGTACGACGGCATGGCGGGCGGCTGCGGGGGCGGCCAGTTCCCGGCGCCGGAAGCGGCGTGCGGGGTGCCATGCGGAACGGTGTGCGGAGCGCCGTGCGGGGTGCCATGTGGAGTGCCTTGAGGGGCGCCGCCGTACGGAGCACCCTCCGGCGCGGCCGGAGGCGCGCCCTGAGGGCCACCGTACGGAGCACCCGCAGGCGCATGAGCCGCAGGCGCCTGCCCCGCTGCATGATCAGGCGCCTGAGAGGGGGCGTGCGCGGGAGCAGAGTGCGCCCCCTCGTGCCCCTGCTGCCCGGCGGGCCCTGCGGGTGCGACGGGCGCGGCGGGCGCGGAAGATCCGGCGTCCCCACCCGCAGGGCCGGACGCAGCGGAGTCCGCGGGAGCAGCGGGAGCGTCCACCGGCGCAGGGGGCGCGGACGGGGCCTGTGGTACCTCGTTGCCCTCGTTCTCGGTGCTCACAGCTCTTCTCCTCGGTCCATGCTGTCGTTGCGTGCGTTCTCGGTCACGGCCCGGCCGTGCAGACTCTGCTTCTGTCGTCCGTCGGCGCTTCTGTCAGTGCTCCGTCAGCGCTTCTGCCATCAGTGCCTGCAGTCAGCTTTTCCCATGGGCTGTCAGGGCACCATAAGCCGACGCTGTGTGTCCGGCGCCCCGGGAGGGCGTCTCCCGGCGAGCCTGCGGGTACCCGGTGATGGCACCATGACGCGGTGACCCTCGCACGACAGCACCAGATCCAGGTCGTCGCCCACCGCGGAGCCTCCGAGGATGCTCCCGAGCACACGCTGGCCGCCTACAAGAAGGCGGTCGAGGACGGTGCCGATGCCCTCGAATGCGATGTACGGCTCACGGCCGACGGCCACCTCGTCTGCGTCCACGACCGGCGCGTCAACCGTACGTCGAACGGCCGCGGAGCCGTCTCCGCCCTCGAACTGGCCGACCTCGCCGCCCTGGACTTCGGCTCCTGGAAGAAGCACCACGGCGAGGCCGAGGAAGGACCGGACTGGGAGTCCGCCACGGGTGAGTACACGGGAGAGGACACATCGGTCCTGACCCTGGAGCGACTTCTCGAGCTCGTGGCCGAAAGTAATGCATCGGGCCGCCGCGTGCGGCTCGCCATCGAGACCAAACACCCCACGCGCTGGGCGGGTCAGGTGGAGGAGCGCCTGCTCCTGCTGCTCAAGCGCTTCGGCCTGGACGCGCCCCCGGCCGAGGGCCCCTCGCCGGTACGCGTCATGAGCTTCTCGGCACGTTCACTGCACCGTGTCCGGGCCGCCTCGCCGACGCTGCCGACCGTTTACCTGATGCAGTTCGTCTCGCCGCGCCACCGCGACGGCCGCCTCCCCGGGGGCGTACGCATCGCTGGTCCGGCCATGCGGATCGTGCGCAACCACCCCTCGTACGTGGCAAAGCTGAAGCGTGCGGGACACCAGGTGCACGTCTGGACCGTGAACGAGCCCGAGGACGTCGAACTCTGCGCCGAGCTGGGTGTCGACGCGATCATCACCAACCGCCCCAAGCAAGTTCTGTCCCAACTGAACCAACTGGGACTCCATTAACTCCGGTCACAGGGTGTGCACCGGCGCGTTCGTTCCGTATTCGATCGTTACGAGTGCGTCACCGGACGGGGATTGGCCGGTTTCCGGTCCAGTCCATTGGGGCATCCACACCGTGGCGTGGGGCGAAGGAGGTCTCGGGGGTGGCGTTGGTGGTGGCACGGGAGGTGCCCACGTCGTCGAGCATGGCCGTACCCCATGGCCCTGCGGGCGTGGGGGAAGCAAGGCACCACATGCGCAATCAACTGCGCATGAGCGGGGTGTCCGATTCGGTCGTCGACGATGCCGTACTGATCCTGTCGGAATTGCTCAGCAACGCCTGCCGGCACGGCAGGCCACTGGGCCGAGGAATGGTCGGAGACGGTGACGTGCGCGTGGCGTGGCACGTCGACAAGTCGGGCCGGCTGACGGTTGAAGTGACGGACGGCGGCGGCCCGACCCGCCCGGTGCCCGCCACTCCGTCGGTGACGGCGCACGGCGGCCGCGGGCTCAACATCATCACGGCGCTCTCCGACGCCTGGGGCGTCCGCGACGACGTGCACGGCGAAGTCACCGTGTGGGCCGTCGTGCAAGCGGGGCACCACCATGAGGATTTCGCTACGCGCGTCGCCGCGCCGTCGGCGGCCGCGATATCCGAGCTCGCCCTCGTGGACCCGTTCGACGACCTGGACTGAATCCACGAACGGCAGTGATTCCACAAACGGCTAGGCTCGCGCCCGTACGGAAGAGTGCAACAGAGCCGCAGCCGGGAGACAGCCAAGATGGCCAAGAAGCGCCCCCAGTCCAAGGGCAAGCAGCAGCCGCAGGTCAAGGACGGAGCCCGCGCCGGCGGCGCTGATGAGAACTATCCGGTCGTCGGCGCCCGCGAACCCTGCCCCTGCGGTTCGGGCCGCCGCTACAAGGCGTGTCACGGCCGGGCCGCCGCGCACGCGGTGACCGAGCTGGTGCAGCGCCCGTTCGAAGGCCTGCCCGGCGAGTGCGACTGGATCGCGCTGCGCGAGCTGGTGCCCGCCGCCACGGTCGAGCTGCCCCTCAAGGGCGGGCTGCCCGACGGCATTCCGTCGGTCTCCCTCGCCACCGTGCTGCCGATGGCCTGGCCCGCGCTGCGCCGCGACGACGGCTCGGTCCTGCTCGGCCTGCAGAACGACACCTCGTCCGGCGACATCAGCCGCGACCTTGCCGACACCCTGCAGCGCGCCCTGGAGGCCGAGCCGGGTACGCCGATCAAGGGCCGCCGCGCCCCGGCCGACGGACCGCGACTGCAGGACCTGCTCGACCCCGAGGGCCGTTTCGAGCCGGTCGTGCACCCCGGCTTCGAGTTCTGGGTGCCGGACGCGGAGAACGCCACGCCGGAGGTGTCCGCCTCCCTCGAGCGGGCGAACGACGCCGCCATCCCGACCGTGAAGCTGACCGGTGTGGACGCCGCGTACTGGTGCGAGACGCCGGAGAAGAACCACCTGCGCTGGGTCATGCCGCACCCCGAGGAGCAGCTCCTGGACGCGCTGGCCCGGCTGCACGCGGCCGGCACGTCGAGCCTCGGCGAGGGCACCCGGCTGGTCGGCTCCTTCCGTGCGCACGGTCTGACCGTGCCGGTGTGGGACCTGCCGAGCGGTGTCACGGCCGCGGACGTCGAGAAGCCCGCGGCGGAGTTCGCCGAGCGGCTCGCGGCGGCGCTCGCCTCGCAGGCCCCGCTGACCGCGGACGAGCGCCGGGCGCGCGGTGGCCTCACCAACCGCCAGGTCACGCTCAGCTGACCGCGTGACGGCACGGCGCGCCCCGTCCGGCGCCACCTCACCGTCCACCTGCGTGCCGTGTCGTACCGACTGACGCACCAGTCAGTCGGTACGACAGCGAACGGAACCCGTGACTCCAGTCACAACTCCCCGTAGCGGTAAGTAAATCCCTGTCCGGATAACTGGGATCGAATTTGCCAAGAGCCGATCTCTTGTTACCGTTCAGGTAGCCCGGTTGCTGGTGCATCCCCCGTCGCCAGCAACCGGGCCCTTTTATACCTCGGGACCGGTTCGGGCCTCAACTGTCCCGTGGGGGCGCCGAGTTGCTGCCCGAGCGCAGCAGCAGACCGGCCGCCTCGCCCGCCGCGTACTCCGCCACTGCCGAGTACGCCGCCGCGTCCCCCGCCGACCGCTCGCGCGGGGTCTCGCACGCTGCGGGTTCGTCCTCCGCCGCCACCTCGCAGTGCATCTGCACGGTGCGCCCACCGGGGCCCATCAGGGTCAGAACGGCGGTCAGCTCCTCGCCGGTGGCATTGCGGTAATAGGTACGCGCCCAGGTGTCACGGCCCAGTCTGAGCACACAGGTCTGGGCCTCGATGCCGTCGGGCGAGGAGAGTTCGGGGCCACACCGGGCGGCGGTGGCCGCGCCGGAATCCGCGAGCGACGAGGACTCGGCGCCGGACGCCGCCCCTGCCCGCGACTCCGAAGGGGCGTTCGAAAGGGCGGCTGAGGGGGAGGGGAGGGGCGACTTCGCGTCACCGTCGCCCACCGGCCCCGCGGACGCCCCGGCGAGCGGCAGGAGAACCGTGACGGCCGCGACGCCCAGAAGCATGATCAGGCGGGGTTGCATGAGCCGAACATAACGACAGTGGGCGCGCAGCCTGCTCGCCGCGCGCCCAATTCCCCTACAACTCGGGCGCGCTCACACCCGTACGAGTGAGGGCGTCGACGACGGCGTCCACGACCGCCTCGACGTCCGGCACCCAGGGAGCGGCCGAACCGGGCAGCGGCGCGCGCTCCCAGCGGACCTGGCCCTGCCCGGTCCCGGACGGCGGCAGCGCGAGATAGCCGCCCTCGCCGTGGAAGCGCAGAGAGCCGGGGACATAGTCCTTGGCGTACAGGAGCTCGCCCAACTGGGCCATGGAGTAGGGCGCGACGAGGATGTGCACTCTGGCTTCGGTGGCGACCACCGGGCCGAGCCTGATGCCCGCCTCGTCGAGCGCGGCGAGGGCGCGCACGCCCGCTTCCGCGGGGAGACTGACGGCGCACGGGGCGCGGTCTCCGGTGGCGAGCACGATGGGTGCGCCGGGTCGGTTGTTCCACCACCAGCGGACCATCCGCTCGTCGGTGGTGGCGGCGAGGAGACCGGGGTCGAGGGGATGCGCGCCCGGTACCGCGCAGTCGGGGTCGGGGCAGGCGCACCGGCTGCCGTCGCGTCGGTCGAGACCGACTCCCGGCAGTACGGGCCACCGCCATGCGGTCGCGAAGGTCAGAGCAGCGCCGAGCTGGCCGGTACTCCGGCCGGGCTTCCTTCCGATTCGCCAGGACAGGAGCCTGCGTCGCCTTCCGAGGATCTCGCGCATGAGCGCTCGTTCCTTTCCGTTGCACGCCGGCGTTAGCCGGGGAGACTGCGGGCCACATCACACCATGTGTGGATCACTTCGCTGTACGTACGAGCTGGCACATCTGCACCCAGCCTGCGGCATGGGGAACCACTCTGAACCGAGCGTTGACGTGGCGTGGGGTGGCGGCGCCTGGCGTTTGCCGTCCCGCGATATTGCTTGCCGCCTCCGCCACGGGAGGATGGGGCACGGTCGTCGTGAGTTAGGACGCCCGGGTCCTTCGACAGGTTCCGGATCGATCCCAACTGCCCCTGGCCATCACTGAGTACGTACCCAGCGCGACCACTGCAACGCTCTACCGAACAACGTCAGTCGATCCTAATATGCCCTAACCCTGCGCTGTTTTCAGCCATCTTTCCAAGATCTTTTAGAGTTTCCAGAATTCCCCCGAACACCATGAATCCCGGCAGGACAATGCTGGACATCCCCTCACCAGTGCGTGTACATCTTGAGACATAGCTAGCGGCGCATAATGACATGGGGGTTTGCAATGCTTTTGAGCATTACGCACCGGCCGGAAAGCCGTCAGCCATGAACGCCCCGCACCTTCCGAAAGTGGCCGGAATCGATTCCACTGTTCCGCCACCGGCACACACTGTCGCGCCCAGCGCGCAGACCACACCCGCCGCGGCACACGCGGCGGGCGCCTTCGTTCCGAGCGCCCCCGGCGCCGTGATCCAGGACCGGCTCGCGGGCTGGGTCTCCGACCTCACCACGCTGCAGGAACTCACCGAGCGGCTCGCCCGCACGGCCACCCTGGACGAGGCCGTGCGCGAGTTCCTGCGCGCCGGCGCGTCCCTGGTGGGCGCCCGGCGCGGGCTCGCGGTCATCGAGCCCGCCGACGGCCTGGGCCCCGAGACCACCTTCGGCCTCGGACTCGGCCGCGCCGAACTCGGGCACATCGAGACGGTGCCGCGCGGCGCCACCTCGTACGGCAGGATCCTGGACGCCGCCGAGGGCAGGCCCGGCACCGTGCCGCACGAGATCGCGCAGCCCGACCTCCTCGCCGACGAGGGCCTCGACCCCCGCCACCGCGAAGTCGCCGCCGTCCTCGGCTACGCCGCGAGCTACGCCCTGCCCCTCGCCACCGAAGCGGCGGGCCGGATCGGCGCCGCCGTCTGGCTCTACGACGAGCCCGCCGAACCGGACGAGCGCCGTCGCCACCTCGTCGGGCTCTACGCCCGCCAAGCCACCGAGCACGTGGCGCAGCTGCTCGTCCTGGAGCGCGCCCGCACGACCGAGGCCACCCTCCGCGAGGAGCTCATGCCCTCCCGGCTGCCCCGGGTCGCCGGAGTGCAGCTCGCCGCCCGGCACCGCACCGGACCGCGCGGCGGCGGCGACTGGCACGACGCGCTGCCGCTGCCGGACGCGGCCCTCGGCCTCGCGGTCGGCTCCGTCACCGGGTCGGGCCCCAGCGCCGTGGCCGCGATGGGCCGCCTGCGCGCCTCCCTGCGGGCGTACGCGGTGATGGAGGGCGAGGACCCCGTCGCCGTCCTCTCCGACCTGGAGCTGCTGCTGCGGCTGACCGAGCCCGCGCGGTCGGCGACGGCACTCTTCGCGTACTGCGAGCCCGCCCTGCGCAAGATCGTCCTCGCCGGTGCCGGGCACAGCCCGCCGCTGATCGTCGGGGAGCGGCGCACGGAGTTCGTGGAGACCTCCCTGTCCGCGCCGCTCGGCATGCTCGCCTGCTGGGAGGCGCCGAGCGTGGAGATCAGCCCGGAGCCCGGAGAAACGGTGCTTCTCTACACCGACGGGCTTCTGCACCGCACCGGCGACCCGATGGACCGGGCCTTCGCGCGGCTGCACTCGGCGGCGGCGAGCGTCCCCAAGGCCATCAGGGACGACCCCGGCGCGATCGCCGATCACGTGCTGCACACCGTCCTGCCGGACGGGCTCGACGCCGTGGACAGCGACGAGGACGTGGTGCTGCTGGCGGCCCGCTTCGAGTGAGCGTGGTCCACGCGCGCGTGGCGGCCTTCCGGGTGAGACTCCGGGCACGCTGTGTAAGTGGCCTTCCGGCCCTGGGACCCCTTCCGTACGCCCGTACGATGGAGGACGGCCCAGTGTCGTACATAGGAGGCAGATCGTGTCGGAGGCGCTCAACCCGGCGAACCCGGAAGAGACCGAAGAAGAGCCGATCAAGCAGCGCAAGAACGGCCTGTACCCGGGCGTTTCCGATGAGCTTGCCGAGAGCATGAAGTCCGGCTGGGCCGACACCGAGCTGCACGACCTGCAGCCGATCGCGCAGGCCGAACACACCGCAGCCCGCCGTGCCGCGCTCTCCGCGCGTTTCCCGGGCGAGCGTCTGGTGATCCCTGCCGGGAACCTGAAGACCCGCTCGAACGACACCGAGTACGCCTTCCGCGCCTCCGTCGAGTACGCCTACCTGTCCGGCAACCAGACCGAGGACGGCGTCCTGGTCCTGGAGCCGACCGCCACGGGTCACGACGCGACGATCTACCTGCTGCCCCGCTCCAACCGCGAGAACGGCGAGTTCTGGCTGGACGGCCAGGGCGAGCTCTGGGTCGGCCGCCGCCACTCCCTCACCGAGGCCGAGAAGCACTACGGCATCCCCGCTTCCGACGTGCGCGAGCTCGCCGACAAGCTGCGCGAGGCCACCGGCCCGGTCCGCGTCGTGCGCGGCTACGACGCAGGCATCGAGGCGGCCCTGACCGACAAGGTCACCGCCGAGCGCGACGAGGAGCTGCGCGTCTTCCTCTCCGAGGCCCGCCTGGTCAAGGACGAGTTCGAGATCGGCGAGCTGCAGAAGGCCTGCGACTCCACCGCCCGCGGCTTCGAGGACGTCGTGAAGGTCCTCGACAAGGCCGAGGCCACCAGCGAGCGCTACATCGAGGGCACGTTCTTCCTGCGCGCCCGCGTCGAGGGCAACGACATCGGCTACGGCTCGATCTGCGCCGCGGGCCCGCACGCCACCACCCTGCACTGGGTGCGCAACGACGGCGCCGTCCGCTCCGGCGAGCTGCTCCTGCTCGACGCCGGTGTGGAGACGCACTCGTACTACACCGCGGACATCACGCGGACGCTGCCGATCAACGGCCGCTTCAACGAGCTCCAGAAGAAGATCTACGACGCCGTGTACGAGGCCCAGGAGGCCGGTATCGCGGCGGTGAAGCCGGGCGGCAAGTTCCGCGACTTCCACGACGCGTCGCAGCGTGTGCTCGCCGAGAAGCTGGTCGAGTGGGGTCTCGTCGAGGGCCCCGTCGAGCGCGTCCTGGAGCTGGGCCTGCAGCGCCGCTGGACGCTGCACGGCACCGGCCACATGCTCGGCATGGACGTCCACGACTGCGCCGCCGCGCGCACCGAGGCGTACGTGGACGGGACGCTGGAGCCCGGCATGTGCCTGACGGTCGAGCCCGGCCTGTACTTCCAGGCGGACGACCTGACCGTGCCCGAGGAGTACCGCGGCATCGGCGTCCGGATCGAGGACGACATCCTCGTGACGGCGGACGGCAACAAGAACCTGTCGGCCGCGCTGCCGCGTACGTCGGATGACGTCGAGGCGTGGATGGCGCAGCTCAAGGGCTGAGTCGGAGCCGAATACCGAATTCGGCTCGTAGTACGGCGAAGGGCCGGTTCCCCCCGGAGGGGGACCGGCCCTTCGGCGTTCGATCGCCTCACCGCGCCGCCCGGCGGGGGAATCCCAGCGCCACCAGAGCCGTCAGCGCGATGCCCGCCGTGGCGACGAGGAGTGCGGCGCGCGTGCCGTCGGCCGTGGCCGCCGCCGAGGCGTCCTCGCCGAGGCCCGCGATGCCGACCAGGACCGCGAGCCCCACCGCGCCGCCGATCTGCTGGGCCGTGGACGCCATGCCCGATGCGATGCCCTGCTCGTGGCCCGCGATGCCCGCGGACGCGGCGCCGAACATCAGGGTGTAGCCCGCCCCCTGGCCGAGTCCGAGGATCAGGAAGCCGGGGACCAGTGCGGCGTACGAGCCTTCGGCGGACATCGCCGAGGCCACCAGGGCCGTGCCCGCCGCGCCGAGGGCCAGGGAGCCCGTCATGGCGGTGCGGGTGCCGAGGCGCGTGGTGATCCGGCCCGCGAGGAGCGAGCCCGCGGTGATCGCCACCATCGGGACGAGGTAGGCGAGGCCGGTGCGCAGGGCGCTGTAGCCGAGCACGTTCTGGAAGTAGAGCGTGAGGAAGTAGGCGAGGCTGCCGATCGTCGCCATGAAGAGGAACGTCACTGCCATGCCGGTGCGCAGGCCACGGCCGCGCAGCAGCCGCAGCGGCATCAGGGGGTCGCGGGTGCGCGCCTCGACGAGGAGGAACGCGGCGAGCAGGGTCGCGCCCGCCACCGCCGGGAGGACGACGGTCGCCGAAAGCCAGCCCGAATCGGGTCCCTGGACGAGGGCGAAGACGAGGCCGGTGACGCCGAGCGTCGAGGTCAGCGCGCCCGGCAGGTCGATGCGGCGGCCCGCGCGGGCCGCGGTGTCCGGGGCGATGAGGCGGACCGCGGCGCCCACCGCGATCAGGGCGAGCGGCACATTGACGTACAGGACCGAGCGCCAGCCGAGGAGCTCCGTCAGGACGCCGCCGAGCAGGGCGCCCACGATGAGTCCGCTGCCGCCCGCCGCGCCCCACACCGAGAGGGCGCGGTTGCGCTCGCGGCCCTCGGCGAAGAGCGTGCCGACGAGGGTGAGGGTCGCGGGGAAGAGGAACGCGCCGCCGATGCCCTGCACCGCGCGGGCCCCGATCAGCAGACCCGGACCGGTGGCGAGAGCGCCTGCGAGCGACGAGACCCCGTACAGGCTCAGGCCGAGCACGAACATCCGGCGCGGTCCGAACAGGTCGCAGGCACGGCCGCCGAGGAGCAGGAAGCCGCCGAAGGCGACCGCGTACGCGCTGATCACCCACTGCAGGTGCTGCGCGGAGAAGCCGAGGCCGCTGCCTATCTGGGGCAGCGCCACATACACGATGTTGTAGTCGACGGAGATGATCAGTTGGGCGAAGGCGAGGAGGGCGAGGGTCGCGGCGCTCGCCGTGCGGCGAGCGAGGGCGGGGGCCGGGACGGCGGCCGGGCGGGGGCCGACCGCCGTCTCCATGGAGGTGGCCATCAGTGGGCCACCCGCTCGTCCTCGCCCGCGACCTTGGCGGTGCTCAGGGCGATGCGGTTCCAGGTGTTGATGGTGAAGATCAGGGCGAGGACGCGGGCCAGTTCGGACTCGTCGAAGTGCCGAGTGGCCTCTACGTAGACGTCGTCCGGGATGCCGCCCTGCGACACGAGGGTGACCGACTCGGTCAGGGCGAGGGCGGCCTGCTCCTTCTCCGTGAAGAAGTTACGGGCCTCGCGCCACACGCCGATCATGTGCAGCCGCGCCTCGTCCTCGCCCGCCTTGCGGGCGTCGGAGGTGTGCATGTGGAGGCAGTACGCGCAGCCGTTGAGGAGCGAGGCGCGGATCTGGATGAGCTCCACCAGGGCCGGGTCGAGGCCGTCGCGGGCGGCGGCGTCGAAGCCGATGAGGGCCTTGAAGGCCTTGGGGGCGGCCTTGGCGAAGTTGAGGCGGGGGGTGGGAGTGGTCGAGGCGCCGGGGGCGGTGGTGGAGGCGGCGGTGGCGGTCTGCGTGGCGTTCGTGTTGTTCGTCATGACTATGAATCTAGGCCTCTGAAAGACCTCGGGTAGGGTGCATTTTCATGCCAGAATCATGGGTCAATTTGGCAGAGCGCATCGGCAGTGACCTGCATGTGGACCTGTCAGGTCCCGGCAGCCGCCGCGCCGTTCTCATCCGTGCGCTGCGGGACGCCGTGCGCGAGGGCAGACTCGCCCCCGGCACCCGTCTGCCGCCCTACCGCTCGCTCGCCGCCGACCTCGGCCTGGCGCGGAACACCGTCGCCGACGCCTATGCCGAACTGGTCGCCGAGGGCTGGCTGACGGCCCGGCAGGGGTCGGGGACGCGGGTGGCGGAGCGGGTGCGGCCGCCCAAGCGCCCGCGCAAGCCGAAACCCGCCCCCACGCGCTCCGAGGCGCCCGCGTACAACCTGCGCCAGGGCACGCCGGACGCGTCCTCCTTCCCCCGTGCCGCCTGGCTCGCGGCCGCGCGGCGGGCTCTGAACGCCGCGCCCAACGAGGCGTTCGGGCCTGGCGATCCGCGCGGCCGCGTGGAACTGCGCCGGGCGCTCGCCGACTATCTGACGCGGGCCCGCGGGGTGCGCGCCGACCCCGAACGCATCGTGGTCTGCTCCGGGTTCGCGCACGCGCTGCGGCTGCTGTTCGCGGGGGCGCGCGGCGCGGGAGGCGGGGTGCTGCGCGGGCCGTTCGCCGTGGAGTCGTACGGGCTCGGGTTCCACCGCGAGATCCTGGAGGACTCGGGCGTACGGACCGTTCCCCTGGGTCTGGACGAACAGGGCACGCGCGTGGCGGAGTTGGCCGATGCGCCACGCGCGCGTGGTGTCCTGCTCACGCCCGCCCACCAGTTCCCGACCGGCGGCCCCCTGCACGCCACCCGGCGCGCGGCGGTCGTCGACTGGGCGCGCGGCAGCGGCGGACTCGTCCTTGAGGATGACTACGACGGGGAGTTCCGTTACGACCGCGAGCCGGTCGGCGCCGTGCAGGGCCTGGACCCCGAACGGGTCGTCTATCTCGGCTCGGTCAGCAAGAGCCTGTCCCCCGCGGTGCGCATCGGCTGGATGGTCCTGCCCGAGCAGCTCGTCGACGGCGTCCTCGCGGCCAAGGGGGAGCGGGAGGCGTGGGCGAGCGTCCTCGACCAGCTCACGCTCGCCGACTTCATCGCCTCCGGACAGTACGACCGGCACATCCGCCGGATGCGGCAGCGCTACCGGCACCGCCGCGACCGCCTCGTCACCGCCCTCGCCGAGCGGGCCCCGCACATCACGGCCACCGGCATCGCGGCGGGCCTGCACGCGGTGCTGAGGCTGCCGCCGGGGACGGAGGCGTCCGTGGTCAAGGCGGCGGCCTGGCAGGGGATCGCGCTGGACGGCCTCGCGGCGTTCCGCCATCCGCGGGCGACGATGCCCGCGGGGGACGGGCTCGTCGTCGGTTATTCGACGCCTACGGAGCACGCGTACGGGGCGGCTCTGGAGGCGCTGCTGCGGGCGCTGCCGCCGTCCTCCTGAGAAATAAGCGCGGTCCAGTGATCGTTGAGGGCAATTGCCGTACCGGACGACACAGGGGGAAACGGGCCGTGAGCAGTACGAACAGCACCGCGGGGACACGCGGCGACGACAGGATCAACGACGACGGGGTCGACAACGCCAGCCCCTTCAACCGCCGCGTCATCGAGGAGTTCCGCGCGAACGGGGGCCAGGTAGGCGGGCCCTTCGAGGGCGTGAGCCTCCTCCTTCTGACCACGCGCGGCGCGAAGAGCGGACTGCCGCGGACGACTCCGGCGGTCTATCTGCCGGATCCCCCGGCGGCGGCCCCGGACCCCGCGCACGGCCGCCTGATCGTCTTCGCCTCCAACGGCGGCTCCGAGAAGGCCCCCGGCTGGTACCACAACCTCGTCAAGGACCCTTCGGTCGTCGTCGAGGTGGGCGGCGAGCGGTACGAGGCCCTGGCCACGCCCGTCGACGCGGGCGAGCACGACGAGCTGTGGCGCCGCCAGATCGAACGCGACCCGAACTTCGCGGAATTCCGGGACCGCGCCCCGCGCACGATTCCGGTGATCGCGTTGACCCGTGCGGGTCATACCTCCGGATGAGTCCCCTGAGTCCTTATGCCGTCAGCAACGGCATCATCAACGGCGCGTCCTCGCGCCACTTGAGGATCTTGTCGAAGCTGATCACCGCTCCGCCGCCCCTGCCCGGCTTGTTGCCGAGGTGGACGTGGTCGGCGAGTTCTTCGATCAGGCACAGGCCCCGGCCGTGTTCGTCCGTCTCCGTGGCGGCCGGCCGGGGCGCCGGACAGCCGTGCGACGTCGCGGGAAAGCCGGGCCCGGAGTCGGTCACCTCGATGCGGCACTTCTCGCCGTCCAGGTAGGCAGTGACCCGGTATCCGCCCGGCGTGCCCCCGGGCGCACCCGCACCGCCGTGCTCGACGGCGTTGGCACACGCTTCGCTGAGGGCCACCGACAGGTCGTAGGAGACGTCCGGGTCCACGCCCGCGGTCTCCATCGCGCCGATCAGCAGACGGCGGGCGAGCGGGACGCTCGCGGCTTCGCGCCGCAAATGGAGAGACCACCAGATGCTCATGCTCCAGCCTCCTGGCTGCGGCTCGACATACCGATACCTATTGCCGCCCGCGCACCCGAATAAGCGCCCGATGGACGTGATGCCGCCCATACGGCGGATGCGCACCCGCCGCCACTCGGTGTAGGACGGCGCGGCGAGGACGGCCGTGCGTGATCCGACTGTGCCCGCCCATGCCCCACCTATCACCTGGAACAGGACCTTCCGGACCTGCCGTGTGCCCGGGGTGAGCCCAGTGCGATGATGGCCCGGCCATGACTGCCCCCCATCAGCGCCAGCCGCGCGACGGAGCCGACCTCCGGCTGCTGAGGGCCGCGACGTTCGCCGCGGTCTGTGTCGTGCTGTCCGCCGGGGGCCATGTGCTCGCTTCCTGCGTCACCGTCCCGCTGTGGACGCTGGGCGTGGGCTTCATCGCCGTCCTCGCGGTCGCGCTGCCGCTCGCCGGGCGGGCCCGCTCGCTGCCCGGCATCGCCGCGCTGCTCGCGGCCGGACAGCTGGGCCTGCACGCCCTGTTCGGCCTCGGCCAGCACGGCACGGCGTCGGCGACGACCGCCGTGAGCGGTGACGCGTCCCTGGTGGAGCGGGCCGCGCGCCTGGTCTGCGGGGCGGGCGCCGCGACGATCACGCCCGCGCAGGCCCACCGGATCCTCACCACCGCCGGGCTCGGCCCCGGCGGAGCGGCCGGTTCCGGAGCGGGTCGGTCCGCGGGGCACCGGCACGGCGGCTCCGCCGCCTCGGCCGCGGACACGGCGCTGGACTCGATGACGACCGGCACGCCGGGCAACGGCGGCATGGGGTCGATGGCCCACATGGGGCTCGTGCCCTCCCTGCCGATGCTCATCGCGCACGTCCTCGCGGCCCTCGCCGCGGGCTGGCTGCTCCGCCGCGGCGACATCGCGCTGCTCCGCCTCGTCCGGCTCGCCGACGGGGCGCACGGGGTCGCCGAAGGGGCTCTCGTACGTTCCCTGCGCTCGGCGCTCACGCTCGTACACGCCCTGCGGGCAGGTCTGCCGGGCGCGCCCGAGACAGCCGGGCCGCGGGCTCCCCGCACCGCGCTGCTCGTACCGCGGAAGCCGCGCACGGTCGCGCTCGAAGACGCGGTGATCAGGCGCGGCCCTCCGGCCGACGCCCGCGACGTCGAACTCGCCGCCTGACGCGACACACTCCACACCGCAGTACGGAGAAGCACTCCACACCGCAGTACGGAGGGGTCGCTCGGCGCGCACGCGCGCGTGCCCGCACGGCCGCGCTCACCTCACCTATCCCGTACTTCGAATCCCGTACCCGGCACGGCGTCCCGCACCCCGGGCCGGTCACCACTGACGAAAGTGGAGTGTCCCTGTCATGAAGATGTCCCGTATCGCCGCCGTCGGCACCGTCGCCGCCTCCGCCGTTCTCGTGCTCTCGGCGCCCGCGTTCGCGCACGTCAGCGTCTCGCCGGAGGGCCAGGCCGCCAAGGGTGGTTACGCGACGGTCAACTTCAAGGTGCCCAACGAGCAGGACGACGCGTCGACCAACAAGGTCGAGGTCGCCTTCCCGAGCGACCACCCGCTCGCCTCCGTCATGACGCAGCCCGTCCCCGGCTGGACCGCGAAGGTCACCAAGACCAAGCTCGACAAGCCGTTGGAGATCCACGGCGAGAAGATCGACGAGGCCGTCTCCAAGGTCACCTGGACCGCCGACGGCAAGGGCATCCAGCCCGGCACCTTCCAGAAGTTCCCGGTCTCCATGGGCCAGCTGCCCGAGGACGCCGACGCGCTCGTCTTCAAGGCGATCCAGACGTACGACAACAAGGACGTCGTCCGCTGGATCGAGCCGCAGCAGAAGGGCCAGGAGGAGCCGGAGCACCCGGCGCCCACCCTCGAACTGACCGCCGCTGAGGAGGGCCACGGCGCCACGGCCGACACCGCGAAGGCGGACGACAAGTCCGACAAGACCGAGAGCGCGTCGTCGGATTCCTCCGACAGCAGCGACACCACCGCGCGCGTCCTCGGCATCGTCGGCATCGTCGTCGGCGCCGCGGGCCTCGCGTTCGGCGTGGTCGCCGGCCGCCGCCGCGCCACGAGCTGAGCTGTCGGCTGAGCCCCCTCGGGGTGCACCGGCGCGGCACACGGCCGCCCCGGTGCACCCCGGCCCCCTCACATCTGGGACATTTTCGTATGCGCACGAAGAGCACGAACAAGAAGCTCGCCGCCGCTGCCCTGCTGGCCGTGGCCGCCCTCACCCTGACCGCCTGCGGCGGCGGTGACGACAAGAAGTCGGTCGCCGACGTCTCCGTGGAGTCCGACTCGGGCAAGGCCGCCACGGTCCTCGACAAGCCGTACAAGAAGCCGAACCTGGTCCTCAAGGACACCCACGGCAAGAAGTACGACCTGCGCGAGGAGACCAAGGGACAGCCGACGCTGATCTACTTCGGTTACACGCACTGCCCCGACGTCTGCCCGCTGACGATGAACAACATCGCGGTCGCCAAGAAGGCCCTGCCCAAGGCCGACCAGGACAAGCTCAAGGTCGTTTTCGTCACCACCGACCCCGAGCGCGACACCCCCGCCGAGCTCGGCAAGTGGCTCAAGGGCGTGGACGCCGACTTCGTCGGTCTGACCGGCGACTTCGCCACCATCCAGGCAGGCGCCCGCCAGCTCGCCATCAGCATCGAACCGTCCAAGAAGGACAAGAACGGCAAGATCGTTTCGATGCACGGCACGCAGGTCCTCGCCTTCTCGCCGAAGAACGACGCGGGATACGTCCTCTACGGAGAGGACGCCACCGCCGGCGACTACACCAAGGACCTCCCCAAGCTCCTCAAGGGACAGACCCCGTGAACCACCGCACCACCAAGCACCGCGCACTCGCAGGCGGGGCCATAGCGCTGGCCGCCGCCCTCACCCTCGCGGGCTGCAACGACGACTCGGACTCCGGCTCCGGGAACACCGCGAAGAAGCCCGAGATCAAGGTCAGCGGGGCCTACGTCCCCGAGCCCACCATGGACGACATGGCGGCGGGCTTCCTCACGCTGACGAACGGCGGCGGCGCCGACAAGCTCACCTCCGCCACCAGCGACGCCGCGGGCTCCATCACGCTGCACAGCACCAAGGGCGGCGCGATGAAGGAGGAGAAGACCTTCGACGTACCGGCGAACGGCAAGCTCGCCTTCGTCAGCGGCGGCAACCACCTGATGCTGGAGAAGCTCAAGCACAAGCCGAAGAAGGGCGAGAAGGTCGCCCTGACGCTGCACTTCCAGAAGTCGGACCCGATCACGGTCGAGGTGCCGGTCAAGGAAGCGACGTACAACCCGAAGCAGCACGGCGACGCCACCGCCTCGCACGACTCGAACGCCTCACACACGTCGCACAAGTCGCACTGAGGGACGGACCGTTGATGCAGACCATCGCTCCCCGCTCCAGGATCCCCGGCTCCGGGAGAGTTCCCCGGACCGGAACCACTCCCCGCCTCTGGCGGCTCCTTCTGGTGCTCCTCGCCGCGACCGGCGTCTTCTTCGGCGGCGCCGCGCCCTCGTCCGCGCACGCCGCGCTGACCGGCAGCGACCCGAAGCAGGGAGCGGTGGTCGACCGGGCCCCCGACCAGGTGAAGCTCACCTTCTCGGAGAAGGTCGCCATGTCGGACGGCTCGGTGCGGGTGCTCGACCCGTCCGGCAAGCGCGTCGACACCAAGAAGACCACCGACCTGGGCTCCAACACCTACGGCGTGCGGCTCCGTCCCGGCCTGCCCGACGGCACCTTCACCGTCGCCTACCAAGTGGTGTCCGCCGACAGCCACCCGGTCGCGGGTGCCTTCACGTTCTCCATCGGCGCGCCCTCCGACACCAAGGTCGCGCTGCCCGACCAGGAGGCGGGCGGCGGCCTCGTCGGCGCGCTCTACGACATCGCACGCTACTTCTCGTACGCCGGGTTCATCCTGCTCGTCGGCGGCGCCGCGTTCGTCCTGGGCTGCTGGCCGCGGGGCGCGGGGGCACGGCCCGTGCAGCGGCTCGTGACGGCGGGCTGGGTCGCGCTCACCGCCTCCACCCTTCTCCTGCTGCTCCTGCGGGCCCCCTACACGGGCTCCGGAAAGCTCGCGGACGCCTTCGACATGGGCAAGCTCGGCGACGTCCTCAACACCAAGACGGGCGCCTCCCTGGTCTCCCGGCTGCTGCTGCTCGCCGCCGCCGCGCTGTTCATCGCGGTGCTCTTCGGGGCGTACGTGAAGCGTGAGGGGCCCGATCAGGCCGCCGAGAAGAAGGACCTCACCTTCGGGCTCGCCATCGGCGGCACCGTCGTGGCCCTCGGCATCGCGGCGACGTGGGCGATGGCCGAGCACGCCTCGACCGGCATCCAGTCCGGCATCGCGATGCCCGTCGACGTGCTGCACCTGCTGGCCGTCGCCACCTGGCTGGGCGGGCTCGCGGCGCTGCTCGTCGCGCTGTTCCGCACGACCGCGGTGGACGCCTCGGCCGTGCAGCGGTTCTCGACCGTGGCGTTCACCAGCGTCTGCGTGCTGGCCGCCACCGGCACCTACCAGGCGTGGCGGCAGGTCGGCTCGTGGTCGGCGCTGACCGGCACCTCGTACGGGCAGCTGCTCCTCGTCAAGATCGGTCTGGTCGCCGTCCTGGTGGGCGTCGCCTCCGTCTCGCGGCGGTGGACCGGGCGGATCGCCACCGAGGCGAGCGGTCTCGCCCCGGAGTCCGAGGCCGCAGTGGTCGTCGAGCAGCGCGCGAAGCAGACGTCGAAGAAGCCCCAGAAGAAGCCGGTCACGGTGCCTGCCGCCGCCCGGGGCACGGACGACACCGAGCGCTCCGCCCAACTGGCGCGCCAGCAGGCCGCCATGGACACCGCGCGCGACAAGCGCATCCGCGACGCCGACCCGCACCGCTCGGGCCTGCGCCGCTCGGTGCTCGCCGAGGCATCCATCGCCGTCGTCCTGCTGGGCGTGACGACGTTCCTGACCACCACCGAGCCGGGCCGCACCGAGGAGGAGGCCGCCAAGGCCACGTCCGCGGCGGCCGCGCAGCGCTCGGGCCCGCTCCAGCTCAAGGTGCCCTTCGACACGGGCGGCACCGACGGCAAGGGCACCGTGCAGCTGGACCTCGACCCCGGCCGCAGCGGCAGCAACACCCTGCACATGTATGTGAAGCGCCCCAACGGCAGCGCTTTCGACGTCCCCGAGGTGAAGGTCTCCTTCACCAACGAGTCCAAGGACGTCGGCCCGCTGCCCGTCGCCCCGGACCACATCGCCACCGGACACTGGAGCGCGAACGGCGTGCAGATCCCGATGGCAGGCAACTGGAAGATCGCGGTGACGGTGCGGACCTCCGACATCGACCAGATCACCGTGAAGAAGAACGCGCAGATCGGCTGAACGGAACAACCACCATGGCGGACAACGGGATTTCCAGGCGGCGGCTGATCGGTACCGCAGGCGCGACGGGCCTCGCGCTCGGCGCGGCGGGCGGCGCCGTCGGGTACGCGGCGGCGCCCTCGGACGCCGCCGCGGGCTCCGCGGGATCGTCGACGGCGGAGCTGGCCTCCCTGGGCGCCGATCGGGTGATGTTTCACGGGAAACATCAGCCCGGCATCACCACGCCGCTCCAGTCCCGTGGCCATCTGATCGCCTTCGACCTGTCGGCGGACGCGGGCCGCAAGGAGGCGGCGGCCCTGCTGCGCCGCTGGTCGGCGACGGCCGAGCGGCTGATGGCGGGCGAGCAGGCCGACGGCAGGGACACGGCCGTCGCCCGGGACGCGGGGCCGTCCTCGCTCTCCGTCACCTTCGGATTCGGCGCTTCCTTCTTCTCCCGCACGGGCCTGGAGAAGCAGCGCCCGACCGCTCTGGACCCGCTGCCCGACTTCTCATCCGACCACCTCGACAAGGCGCGCAGCAACGGCGATCTGTGGGTGCAGATCGGCGCGAACGACCCGCTCGTCGCCTTCCACGCGCTGCGCGCGATCCAGAAAGAGGCGTCGGGGACCGCGCGGGTGCGCTGGCAGATGAACGGTTTCAACCGCTCGCCGGGCGCCACCGCGCGGCCGATGACGACCCGCAACCTGATGGGCCAGATCGACGGCACGAACAACCCGAAGCCTTCGGAGAAGGACTTCGACGAGCGGCTCTTCGTGCCCTCCGACGGTGACCCGTCGTGGATGGCGGGCGGTTCCTACGTAGTCGTGCGCCGCATCCGGATGCTCCTCGACGACTGGGAGAAGCTCGGTACGAAGGCGCAGGAGGCGGTGATCGGGCGGCACAAGTCGGACGGCTCGCCGCTGACCGGCGGCACGGAGACGACCGAGCCGAAGCTCGACAAGACCGGCCCGGACGGCAAGGTCGTCATCGCCGCCAACGCGCACGCCCGCATCACCCGTCCCGACCAGAACGGCGGCGCCGCGATGCTGCGCCGCCCGTTCTCGTACCACGACGGCTTCGACGACAAGGGCGAGCCCGACGCGGGGCTGCTCTTCGTCTGCTGGCAGGCGGACCCGATGCGCGGCTTCGTGCCGGTGCAGCGCAAGCTCGACCGGGGGGACGCCCTGTCGGAGTTCATCCGGCACGAGGCGAGCGGCCTCTTCGCGGTGCCGGGCGGGGCGGGGAAGGGCGAGTACGTGGGGCAGCGGCTGCTGGAGGGGTAAGAGCCTGTGTCATAACCCCGGTCGGATCAGTGGGCGTCGTCTGGTGCGTGCGATCGCAAGGCGCCGGAGCGTCCTCGTAGCGGAGCTACTAGGACGTTTCGGCAACGCCGCGAGCGTGCGTGCCAGACGGCGACCACCCGACCGGGGTTATGACACAGGCTCTAAGGCGCCCGCAGCGGGCGGGCGCCGTTCCGTGAGACGCGTGAGCCGCGCCACGTCGGGCCCATTAGGGTGACGGTATGTCGGCGACGCGCTATACGTACCTGGGCCCCGAGGGCACTTTCACCGAGGCGGCTCTCCGTACGCTGCCCGAGGCGGCGGCCCGGGAGCTCGTCCCGATGGTCTCCGTACCGGCCACGCTGGACGCGGTCCGCAGCGGTGAGGCGGCGGCCGCGCTGGTGCCGATCGAGAACTCGGTCGAGGGCGGCGTCACCACCACCGTCGACGAGCTCGCCAAGGGCGACCCGTTGATGATCTACCGCGAGGTCGTCCTGCCGATCGCCTTCGCACTCCTCGTGCGGCCCGGCACGGAGCTCAAGGACATCAAGACGGTGACGGGCCACCCGGTGGCCCAGCCCCAGGTCCGCAACTGGCTGTCCGCCCATCTGCCGGACGCCCTGTGGGAGTCGGCCGCCTCGAACGCGGACGGCGCCCGGCTGGTCCAGGAGGGCCGCTTCGACGCGGCCTTCGCGGGTGAGTTCGCGGCGGCCACGTACGGCCTGGAAGCGCTGGTCAGCGAGATCCACGACGCGGCGAACGCCGAGACCCGCTTCGTCCTGGTCGGCCGCCCGGCCCGCCCCGCCGCGCCGACGGGCGCCGACAAGACCTCCGTCGTCATCTGGCTGGGCGACGACCACCCCGGTGCGCTGCTCGAACTGCTCCAGGAATTCGCCGTGCGCGGCGTCAACCTCATGCGGATCGAATCGCGGCCCACGGGCCAGGGCATCGGCAACTACTGCTTCTCGGTGGACACCGAGGGGCACATCACGGACCGCCGCGTCGGTGAGGCCCTGATGGGGCTCAAGCGGATCTGCCCGCAGGTGCGGTTCCTCGGGTCGTATCCGCGGGCGGGGGTGGCGACGGAGGACGTCCGGCCGCTGCGGCCCGGCACGACGGACCGCGAGTTCATGGCGGCGTCGGACTGGCTCACGCGCTGCCAGGACGGCCGTTTCTAGCCAGGCCCTACGGTCCTACCTGCAGATTTACGTTATCCACAGAAGTTATCCACAGGTGTGCGTCTCGACCTGGGGACAAGTCGACAACGAAGCACGACATGGTCGACAAATCGGCCCACAGGGCCCAACTCCGTCCACAGCCCTGCACGTCACCCCTCGTCCACTCTTTTCCATTGATCAACTCTTTGGGGCGAGGTATTTCCACTCGAAAGTGGGTGTGCGGGTGGTTTGGGGAGGGAATCCCTGGGTGCACGAAGGGCTATCGGAATGGGATGTTCCGGCATCCACAGATCTTTCGCACACCCTGTGGATAACCGTCCGGAGCCCCTGGTTCCTGTGGACAACCGCGGTGGACAAGCGGCCCAAGTCCCGCTCCGCACAAGGGGTTCGGGTCAAGGAAGCGGGTGCACTCTGCCCCATTTCGGGGAATGGCGCCCTTTTTATTGACCGAAGACCGAGACGTGTGCGGCAAGGCTTTTCCGGCCGTATCGGTGCCACGTCGATCTTGATTCGGAGCACTGGACTCCGGAAATTCATATCCCGGCAAAACGGGCATACGGTACACAATGGAATATCGAGTCGTGGGCCGGAAGCGGGCGACGGTAGCCTTGAGGGGTGATTGACCTTCGCCTGCTCCGTGAGGACCCCGACCGTGTTCGCGCCTCCCAGCGCGCCCGTGGAGAGGACGTCGCGCTAGTCGACGCCCTGCTCTCCGCCGACGAGCGGCGCAGGTCCTCCGGCCTCCGCTTCGACGAGCTCCGCGCCGAGCAGAAGGCGCTCGGCAAGCTGATCCCCAGGGCCGCGCCCGAGGAGAAGCAGGAGCTCCTGAAGAAGGCGGGCGAGCTCTCCGCCGCCGTCAAGGCCGCGGACGCCGCCCAGGGCGAGGCCGACGACGAGACCAAGCGCCTCCTGCAGCAGCTGGGCAACCTCGTCCACCCGGACGTCCCGGTCGGCGGCGAGGAGGACTTCGTCGTCCTCGACACCATCGGCACCCCGCGCGACTTCGCCGCCGAGGGCTTCGAGCCCAAGGACCACCTGGAGCTCGGCGAGTCGCTCGGCGCCATCGACGTCGAGCGCGGCGCGAAGGTCTCCGGCTCGCGCTTCTACTACCTGACGGGTGTCGGCGCCCTGCTGGAGCTGGCCCTCGTCAACGCGGCGATCGCCCAGGCGACGGAGGCCGGGTTCATCCCGATGCTGACGCCGTCGCTGGTCCGCCCCCGCGCCATGGAGGGCACGGGCTTCCTCGGCCAGGCCGCGGAGAACGTGTACCACCTGGAGAAGGACGACTACTACCTGGTCGGCACCTCCGAGGTCGCGCTCGCGGCGTACCACATGGACGAGATCATCGAGGCCGACAGGCTCCCCCTGCGGTACGCGGGCTTCTCGCCCTGCTACCGCCGCGAGGCCGGTACGTACGGCAAGGACACCCGCGGCATCTTCCGCGTCCACCAGTTCGACAAGGTCGAGATGTTCTCGTACGTCGACCCGGCGGACGCGGAGAACGAGCACCAGCGTCTCCTGGAGTGGGAGAAGCAGTGGCTGACCGGCCTCGGTCTGCCCTTCCAGGTGATCGACGTGGCGACGGGCGACCTCGGCTCCTCGGCCTCCCGCAAGTTCGACTGCGAGGCGTGGATCCCCACCCAGGGCAAGTACCGCGAGCTGACCTCGGCCTCGAACTGCGACGGCTTCCAGGCCCGCCGCCTCTCCGTGCGCATGCGCGACAACCGCGACGGCAAAAAGGTTCTGCAGCCGCTCTCGACACTGAACGGCACGCTGTGCGCCGTCCCGCGGACGATCGTGGCCATCCTGGAGAATCACCAGCAGGCCGACGGCTCCGTGGTGGTGCCCGAGGTCCTGCGTCCGTACCTCGGGGGTCGAGAGATTTTGGAGCCCATCGCCAAGTGAGCCACCCAGCTCCGGTCACGCCCTCCTTCCCGTACAAGCTGGTCGCGACCGACCTCGACGGGACGCTGCTGCGCCCCGACGACACGGTGTCCGAACGGACGCGCCACGCGCTCACCGCGGCCACCGCCGCGGGCGCGGCGCACATCGTCGTCACCGGCCGCGCGGTGCCCTGGACCCGCCACATCCTCGACGACCTCGGCTACGAGGGCATAGCGGTGTGCGGCCAGGGCGCGCAGGTGTACCACGCGGGGGAGCACCGCCTGCTCACCTCGGTGACGCTCGACCGCCAACTGGCCGGTCTGGCGCTCGCCAAGATCGAGGCGGAGATCGGCCCGCTGGCGCTCGCGGCGAGCCGCGACGGCATCGACGGCGAGGTCCTGGTCGGCCCGGGGTACGCGGTCCAGGAAGGACCGCTGCCCGCGACGCCCTTCACGGACATCGCCGACCTGTGGGCGGCGCCGCTGAACAAGCTGTACATCCAGCACCCCGGCCTGGGCGACGACGCGCTCACCGACGTGGCGCGCAAGGTCGCGGGCGATCTGGTCGGCGTGACCATGGCGGGCGAGGGCATAGTCGAACTCCTGCCGCTCGGCCTCTCCAAGGCCACGGGCCTCTCGCTCGCGGCGCGCCGCCTCGGCGCGAAGGCCGTGGACACGATCGCCTTCGGCGACATGCCGAACGACATCCCGATGTTCGCCTGGGCCGCGCACGGCGTGGCGATGGCCAACGCCCATGAGGAGCTCAAGGCGGTCGCGGACGAGGTGACGACGTCGAACGAGGCGGACGGCATCGCGGTCGTACTGGAGCGGTTGCTGGCCTGAGGCCCGGCCGAGGCCTCCTCTGGGGGGGCGGCCCGCGCAGGGATGCGGATTCTGCGCGCTCGAAGCGGCCGCCCCGGGCAGCTCCCCCGTGTGCGGGACTCCACGGAGCGAGTGACTGCTCCGAAGCCTTCCGCGGGCTGCCCTGATGGGAACTCGACGGACCCGTACTGACGGTCGCGCCGGCTCCTCTCCCAGAAGGTGAGCGCCAGACGTTCCTGACGCGGTGACACCAACTACTGTGCCTGCGGCCCGACTTCACCGCCACCGAATAAAGTCCGGGGCTCGTGGTCGAGGAGCCGGAGCGGGGCGGCTACTCCTCGCCCGCCAGGGTCAGCGAGCGGAGCTTCTGGCCCGCGTACCACGTGGCTGCTGCCGTGACCGCGATCAGGAGGACCGTCGCGACCGGCAGGCCGACGTCCGAGGTGATCAGGTCGCCCTTGCCGACCTTCTGTGCCACGGCGAGGGACCACTGCTGCACGCTGAGCGTGCGCGCTCCGGAGACCAGCGATCCGAAGAGGGCCTCCCACACCAGTGCGTAGACGAGCCCGAAGACCACGGCGTGCCGGGTGATCGTGCCGAGGAGCAGGAAGATCGCGGCGTACGTGATGGAGGCGACGAGTGCCGCGATGGTGTAGGCGATGGCGATCTGCTGGCCGTTGCCGTTGAGGATCATGCCCGCGATGAACGTGGGGATCGCGGAGAACGCCATGGTCACGGCGATGGCGACGATCAGCTTGGTGAAGATGATCGTGGGGCGCCTGACCGGCTTGGACAGCAGATAGACCACCGAGCCGTCGTCGATCTCCGGGCCGATGGCGCCCGTGCCCGCGATGACGCCGATGATCGGCACCATCGTGGCGAGCGCGAAGCCGCCGAGGACGTCGACGGCCACTTGGTCGTCGGCGCCGCTGAAGCCGCGTACCGCCGCGGAGATGGCGATCAGCAGGACGGGCAGAGCGAAGAGGATGAGTGCCCGGCGGCGGCCGAGCAGGGCCCGGTAGGTGAGCCGGGCGACAGTGGGGTTGTACATGATGGCTCCCTTCAGGCCGCGACGAGGTAGGAGAAGACCGACTCTAGGGACTCGTCGGAGGGCGAGACCGTGAGGAGCCGGATGCCGTGCTCCCGGGCGACCCGGGGCAGCAGCGCGGTAAACCGTGCGAAGTCGACCGCCTGGATGCGCAACGCGCCCTCCTTGAGGTCGACTTCGATGCCGGCCGTCGAGGGGTCGGCGATCAGCGCGGCGGCCAGGGCGCGGTCGTCGCTGGAGCGGATCAGATAGCGGTGGGGCCGGTCCGTCATCAGCCTGCGGATCCTGCGGAAGTCACCGCTCGCCGCGTGCCGCCCGGCGACGATCACCTCGATGTGCGAGGCCAGTTGCTCGACCTCTTCGAGGATGTGCGAGGAGAAGAGGACCGTGCGGCCCTGGTCCCCCATCGTGCGCAGGAGCTCCATCAGCTGCATGCGCTGGCGGGGGTCCATGCCGTTGAACGGCTCGTCGAGCAGCAGCACTGCCGGATCGTGGACCAGGGCGGAGGCCATCTTCACGCGCTGGCGCATGCCCTTGGAGTACGTGGAGATCTTCCGGTCCTGCGCGTACTCCATCTCGACCGTGGCCAGCGCCTTCTTGGCGGCCCGCTCGTCGAGTCCGTGCAACTCCGCGTTGGCCACGACGAATTCGCGGCCCGTGAGGAAGTCGTACATGGCCTCGCGCTCGGGGACGATGCCGATGTTCTTGTAGATCTGTTCGTTCCGCCAGATCGGCTGGTCGTCGAGGGTGACGCTGCCCGTGGAGGGGGCGAGGAAGCCGCCCATCATGTTGATGAGGGTCGACTTGCCCGCGCCGTTCGGACCGAGGAGGCCCGTGACGCCAGGGCCGATGTTCATGGTGATGTCGTTGACCGCCACCACGTTCCCGAACCAGCGGGAGGTGTGGTCGATGTTGATCGTGCTCACAGCCCGACCTTTCGGTAGCGGCGCATCAGCGCGCCGTAGCAGCCCGCGATGAGGCCGAGGACGACGAGTACGTACACGACGCCCACGCCGGACGAGGGGCCTTCCCCTCCGGGGAAGGCCGAGGTCGCGCCGAGGAAGGCGGTCTGTACGCCGTCGATGAGCGTGATCGGCGAGAAGAGCCCGAGCCAGGTGATGGCGTCGGTGCTGCCCTGGTCGTACGCGATGGCCTGGACCGTGGACACCGCTCCGTAGGTGATGGTCAGGACGGCGATGACGGCCGCGATGCCGAATCCTCGGCGGGGTGTGATCGCCGAGATGACCAGGGCGATGCCGGAGAAGAGCAGGGAGAGCAGCGCCACGGAGACGAGTCCCTGGGCGAATCCCGCGCTCTGGTCGGCGAAGTCGAGCTTGGCGAGCAGCGCCCCTACGTAGAGCACGAGGAGCGGGGCGGCCGTGAGGACGAAGAGCGCCGAGGTCATCGCGGTGAACTTCGCCAGGACGTAGTCACCGCGCTCGATGGGGCGGGAGAAGTAGAGCGGGACGGTCTTGAACCGCAGGTCGCGGGAGACGGTCTGCGGGGCCTGGGCGGCCAGGAAGAGGCTGATGACGGCCTGCATCACGATCGCGTAGCGCGTGTAGTCGAGGGGGAGCTCGTCGGCCTTGGTGGCCACGGCGACCGCCACCATGATCGCCGCGGGCAGGCACATCACCGCGAAGAGGATCATCGGCAGGACCTTGGACTTGGCGGAGCGCCCGAGGCCGTACGCGCCGCGCAGGCTCTGGGAGAAGAGCGAGCGGCGGGCATAGGCACGGCCGAGCCGCTGCCCGTCGTAGTTCCGGTACCCGATGTTGTGGATGCGGGTGGACTCAGGGGTGCGAGTCGAATCAGGGGTGCGGGTGGAATCAGTGCTCATCGCGTCGGCCTCCTGTCTGCTGTGCGGCGGCCGCGGTGGCTGCCCAGGCGGCCGCGCGTTCGGAGACGGGCTCCTGGACGGGCTCCTGGTGCGGCTCGTCCTTGAAGACCTCCGCGATGTGGTGCCTGCGCTGTTCCATCCTGACCAGGCCGAGGCCGAGGTCGGCGACGAGGTCGCGCACGAGGTCGTACGTCTCCTCGCCCTCGGCGGTGAGCAGGATCGTGTGGCCCGCGCCGGGGAGTTCGCCCCCGGTCTCCGTGTCGATGCCGCGCTCCTGGAGCGCGTCGCGCAGCGTGCGGGTGCCGTCGGGGTGGTCGTCGGTGTCCGTGACCTCGACGGCCAGGGTCGTGGTGGTCTGGGTGAAGTCGGTGGTGGAGCTGGACCGCAGGAGCTTGCCGCCGTCGATGACGACGACGTGGTCGCAGGTGCGCTCCAGCTCACCGAGGAGGTGTGAGGTGACCAGGACGGAGATGCCGAAGTCGGTGTGGACGCGGCGGATCAGGCCGAGCATCTCGTCGCGTCCGACCGGGTCCAGGCCGTTCGTCGGCTCGTCCAGGAAGACCAGCTGGGGGTCGTGGACGAGCGCCTGGGCGAGCTTCACGCGCTGCTTCATCCCGGTCGAATAGCCGCCCATCGGGCGGTAACGCTCTTCGTAGAGCCCGACATGGCGCAGGGTGTCCGCGGTGCGCTCGCGGGCCGCGGTGGGCGGGAGGCCGGACATGCGCGCCATGTGGACGACGAACTCGGTGGCCGAGACGTCGGGGGGCAGGCAGTCGTGCTCCGGCATGTACCCCACGCGCTCGCGGATCTCGCCGCCGCGGGTGGCGACGTCGAGTCCGAGCACGGCGGCCCGGCCCTCCGTGGCGGGGGACAGACCCAGCAGGATCTTGATCAGTGTGGACTTGCCGGCTCCATTGGCTCCGACGAGTCCGGTCACACCGGGCCCGATGTCCATGGAGAGCCGGTCAAGCGCGGTCACCCTCGGGAACCGCTTGCTCAGGCTTTCGGTCGCGATCACAGTCACGGTTCGACCGTAGTGGCGCACACCACACCGGGGCGTCAGACCAGGGGCTTGCCCTGCCCTCACTCTGGAGTATTACGGGCCCGTAGGGGTCGTCCGGAAGTCGACCCCTGGGGGTTCTTCCGGACCTTGCCCGCAGGGTTGGGCAGAACTATTGACGTAGCCGCTGGGCATTGTCACATTCATCAGTGTCAAGTTACGACCGCGTACGGCGATGGACCGGACACGGGAAGACCGGACTCGGGACGGACGGTGGCATGACCTCAGCAGTGGCAGGCGAACTCTCCGCGGAACTGCGGGGGTTCAGAGAGGTACAGACCCTTGCGTACGCATGCGCGGAAGCAGTCGCGGCACAGCTCAAGCCGGGTGTGACGGAGCGCGAGGCGGCGCGGATGCAGCGCGAGTGGCTGCGCGAGCGGGGCGTGCGGGACTGGTTCCACCTGCCCTTCGCCTGGTTCGGGGACCGCACGGCGTTCGTGAACTTCCGGATACCGCTGCAGTTCTTCCCCACCAACCGCAGGCTGGAGCCGGGGATGCCGTTCATCCTCGACATGGCCCCGGTCTACAAGGGGTTCACGGCGGACATCGGCTATTCCGGCTGTCTCGGCCTCAACCCCGTGCACGACAAGCTCCTCGCCGATCTGGAGGCGCACCGCGAGCTGCTCCTGCGCGAGGTCCGCGAGCGCCGCCCGCTCCGCGAGATCTACGAGGACGTCGACCGCCTCATGGTCCGCCAGGGCTATGCGAACCGTCATAGGGCATATCCGTTCGGTGTCATCGCGCACAAGATCGACCGGGTCAAGGAGCGCCGCCTGACCCCGCACCTCTTCGGGTTCGGCACGCAGTCGCTGAAGGGCCTGGCGAGCGACGCCCTGCACGGCCACCGGGACGGCTGGTCGCCGCTGTGGTCCCCGTACAAGTTCTCCGACCACCCGCCCCGGAAGGGGCTCTGGGCGGTCGAGCCGCACCTCGGATTCAGGGGTACGGGCGCGAAGTTCGAGGAGATCCTGGTCGTCACCGACTCCAAGGATCCCGAACAGAGCGCGTTCTGGCTGGACGACGATCTGCCGCATGTGCGGCGCTGGGCTGAGGAGAGGGCCGCCGCATGACGACCGGAGACACGACCGGAGACATCGCCGAGGGCACCGGCAAGGACACCGGCGGGGGCCTGCGGGACGCGCGCGAGCGCTGGGTGCGGACGGGCGGGGTGGAGCTGTGCGTCGCCGAGCTCGGCGACCCGGACCGGCCCACGGTCCTGCTGGTCCACGGCTACCCGGACTCCAAGGAGGTGTGGTCCGAGGTCGCCGAGCGCCTCGCCGACCACTTCCACGTCGTGCTGTACGACGTCCGGGGCCACGGCAGGTCCACCGCCCCGCAGCCGCTGCGCGGCGGCTTCACCCTGGAGAAGCTGACCGACGACTTCGTGGCGGTCATCGACACGGTCAGCCCGGACAAGCCGGTGCACGTGGTCGGGCACGACTGGGGATCGGTGCAGTCCTGGGAGTTCGTCACGGTCAAGCGGACGGAGGGCCGCATCGCGTCCTTCACCTCGATGTCGGGGCCCTCGCTCGACCACTTCGGTCACTGGATCAAGCAGCGCATGTCCCGGCCGACCCCCCGCAAGGTCGGCCAACTGCTCGGCCAGGGCGCCAAGTCCTGGTACGTGTACATGCTGCACACCCCGGTCCTTCCCGAGCTCGCCTGGCGCGGGCCGCTCGGCAAGCAGTGGCCGAAGATCCTGCAGCGCGTGGAGAAGGTCCCCGCGGGCGACTATCCGACGGCGTCGCTGCCCCAGGACGCCGCGCACGGCGCCTGGCTCTACCGGGACAACGTCCGCGCGAGGCTGCGCAAGCCGCGCCCCGATGCGTACGCCCACGCGCCCGTGCAGCTCATCACGCCCTCCGGGGACATCTTCCTGTCCGAGCGGCTCTACGACGAGCTGGAGCTGTGGGCCCCGCAGCTGGTCCGCCGCACCCTCCCTGCCAAGCACTGGGTGCCGCGCACCAGGCCCGACCAGCTGTCGGCGTGGATCGGCGAGTTCATCACGGCGAACGAGGACGGGCTGCCCACCAAGGACAGCGCCGCCACCGGGAAGCACGCCGACCGGTTCGGCGGCCAGCTCGTCCTGGTCACCGGGGCGGGCAGCGGCATCGGTCGGGCCACCGCCTTCGCGTTCGCCGAGTCGGGCGCGCGCGTGGTGGCCGTCGACCGGGACGCGGAGAGCGCGGCCCGCACGGCGGAGATGTCCCGCCTGATAGGCGCCCCTGATGCCTGGGGCGAGGCGGTCGACGTCTCCGACGAGCAGGCCATGGAGAAGCTCGCCGCCCGCGTCGCCGCGGAGTACGGCGTGGTGGACGTCCTCGTGAACAACGCGGGCATCGGCCTCGCGGGCTCCTTCCTCGACACCACCGGCGAGGACTGGAAGAAGGTCCTCGACGTCAATCTGTGGGGTGTGATCCACGGCTGCAGGCTCTTCGGCAAGCAGATGGCCGAGCGCGGCCAGGGCGGTCACATCGTGAACACCGCGTCGGCGGCGGCGTATCAGCCGTCGAAGACCCTGCCCGCCTACAGCACCTCGAAGGCGGCGGTCCTGATGCTCAGCGAGTGCCTGCGCGCGGAGCTCGCGGACCAGGGCATCGGCGTCTCCGCGATCTGCCCGGGCTTCGTGAACACGAACATCACGACGACGTCCCGTTTCGTCGGCGTCGGGGCGGACGAGGAGAAGCGCCGCCAGAAGAAGTCCGCCCGGCTGTACGGCCTGCGGAACTACCCGCCGGAGAAGGTCGCCGACGCGATCCTGCACGCCGTCGTGAAGAACCAGGCGGTGGTCCCGGTCACCCCCGAGGCCCGCGGTGCCCGCTTCATGTCGCGCTTCAGCCCCAAGGCCCTGCGTGCGATAGCCCGATTGGAGCCGCCGTTGTGAGCAAGGAGAAGGATCCCGACACACGCGCCGAGGAGCACTACACGATCGTTCCGCGCCGGGTCTCGTTCGACTGGGACGGGACACCGCTGCACTGGATACCGGACGAGCCGACCGCCACCCACGTCATCAACGTCCTGCATCTGCTTCTCCCTGCGGGGGAGCGGTGGTTCGTGAAGGTCTTCAAGGAAGGCCTGCCGCTGATCACCGACCCGGTGCTGCGCGGGGACGTCAAGGGGTTCATGGGCCAGGAGGCCACGCACAGCGTGCAGCACGCGCACGTGCTGGACCACCTGGCCGCCCAGCGCCTCGACACCGCCGACTTCACCCGGTACGTCGACTTCCTCTTCGAGCGGCTCCTCGGCGAGAGGCCGCCGCTGGGAGCACCGGTGCCGACGCAGGAGTGGCTGCGCTTCCGGCTGTCGATCATCGCCGCCATCGAGCAGTTCACGGCGGTCCTGGGCAACTGGGTCCTGCACGCCGAGGGCCTCGACCGCGCGGGGTCCGACGAGGTGATGCTCGACCTGCTGCGATGGCACGGCGCGGAGGAGGTCGAGCACCGCGCGGTCGCCTTCGACATGTTCCAGCACTGCGGCCGCCGGGGCCTGCCCCGGTATGCCCGCCGTATCGCGGGCATGACGGTCACGGCGCCGGTGATGCTGTACCTGTGGATGTGGGGCACCGCCTATCTGATCCGCAACGACCCCCAACTGGCGGGCCGCTTGCGGTACTCACTGGCGGAGCACAACAGGGCGGTCAAGAAGGGCCTGTTGCCCACCTGGCGCGAGCTCGGCACGGCGATACCGCGCTACCTGCGACGGTCGTACCATCCCTCACAGGAAGGCTCGTTGCGCAAGGCCGTCGAGTATCTGGCGCAGTCGCCCGCGGCGCGGGTGGCGGCGGGCGCGATCGGCCGGACGGCCACCGGCTAGGGCTTTGGGGCCCGGGGGCCCGGGCCGGTCTTCGGCGCAAGGCTTCGGCACGAGTCATCACGGAGGACGGGCAGCGTGGAGTACCGCATCGAGGACCTGGCGCACCACAGCGGTGCGACGGTCCGCACGATCCGCGCCTATCAGGACCGCGGGCTGCTGCCCCGCCCGGAGCGGCGCGGCCGGGCCAATGTGTACGGGGACGCGCACCTGGCGCGGCTGCGGCAGATCGCGGATCTGCTTGACCGTGGGTACACCCTGGCCTCCATCAAGGAGCTCCTGGAGGCCTGGGACGCCGGGCGCGGCCTGGGCGGGGTGCTCGGCCTCGCCGCCGAGGTCGACGGGCCGTGGACGGACGAGAAGGCGGACCGGATCACCCGCGCGGAGCTCGACGCGGCGTTCGGCGGCAATCCGGACGAGGCGGCGGTGGCCGACGCGGTCGCGCTCGGTGTGCTCGAACCGGTGCCGGGACGCGAGGACGAGTTCCTGGTGCCGAGCCCTCAAGAATTGTCCGTGGCGGTGGAGTTGTACGCGGCCGGGGTTCCGCTGTCCGCAATTTCGGGGCATTTGCGCGAGTTGAGGGGGCAGGTCGAGCACATAGCTTCCCGTTTCCTGGAGTTCACCACCGAGCACGTCTTCGCGCGCTATCTCGATCACCACCCGCCGACGGAGGCGGACGCGGCCGAGGCGGCGTCTCTCGTACGCAAGCTGCGACCGCTCGCCCAGCAGTCGGTCGACGCGGAACTGGCCCGCGCCATGCGCTTGTTCGCCACCCAGCACCTCCGTCAGCATCTGGAGTCGGGAGGGCAGGCGCCTCTCGCTGAAGAGCCACAGAAGGTGGCACTCCCCGCCTCCACAATGCAGGCCGTGCAGGCCCTGGTTGGCGATGCGAACGCGGCTGCGTTCATCGCGGCGGCTGCCGAACGTGAGGTACAGACAAGGACATTGGACGCACTTGCGGCAATTCCACCCACAGACAGTCAAGTTGGCCAAATACCGCCTACCGCTTGAGAGTTGTCCACAGAATCACCAACTAGCCTGTGGATAACTCGACTTGGCTGTGGATCAAACCTTTGAGCTGCCATTTCTCGATGAAATGCCGGTGGACGAAAATCGAGTGCGCGGAGAACGGAAGACCGAGACGCTGAAGACATGAAAGAAGGGCCCGCCTCAGCGGAAGAACATCGCACCGTGAAGGTGTCCAAATACCTGTCGAGGCATCTGCGCCACAGCCCGGAGCGGATCGGACTCACCCTCGACGCGAACGGCTGGGTGGAGATCGACGCGCTCCTTGCCGCTGCCGCCGCCCACCGCTTCCCCATCACACGGGCCGAGCTCGACCACGTGGTGGCCGTCAACGACAAGCAGCGCTTCGCCGTCGAGGACGGCCGGATCCGCGCCAGCCAGGGCCACTCCGTCGACGTCGACCTCGATCTGCCCCCTGCGGCCCCGCCCGCGTACCTCTACCACGGCACCATCGCCGCCCGGCTGGCCGCGATCCGCGCCGAAGGCCTGCGCCCCATGAACCGGCACGCGGTGCATCTCTCGCCCGACCGCGAGACCGCGACACGCGTCGGCGCCCGCCGGGGACGGCCCGTCGTCCTGTCCGTGGACGCGGGCGCCATGCACCGCGAGGGACACCTCTTCCAGGTCAGCGCCAACGGCGTCTGGCTCACGGCCTCCGTCCCGCCCGGCTTCCTGCGGTTTCCCGGCCCGCGCTGATCCCGGGCCCCCACTGGTCCGGGCCCGCAGTGGTCCTCGTCCGGCGCCTTCAGCCGAGCTGGGCCACGGCCTCCGTGGCGATCTTCTCGAAGACCGCCTGGTCCGCGGCGAAGTCGGAGCCGGGGATCGGCCAGTGGACGGCGAGCTCGGTGAAGCCGAGCTCCTGGTGGCGTCCCGCGAAGTCCACGAAGGCGTCCAGCGACTCCAGCGGGCCGTTGCGGTCCGGGGTGAACCCCGTCAGAAGGATCTTGTCCAGTTCGGCCACGTCACGACCGGCCTCCGCGCACGCCTTGCCGAGCTTGTCGACCTGCCCCCGGATCGCCTCGCGGGACTGCTCGGGCGTGCCCGCCTCGAAGAGCTTCGGGTCCCCCGTGGTCACCCACGCCTGCCCGTGCCGGGCCGCGAGCCGCAGACCGCGCGGGCCGGTGGCCGCGACGGCGAAGGGCAGCCTCGGCCGCTGCGCACAGCCCGGGATGTTGCGCGCCTCGCGCGCCGAGTAGAAGGTCCCCTCGTACGTCACCGAGTCCTCGGTCAGCAGCCGGTCGAGCAGCGGCACGAACTCCCCGAACCGGTCGGCGCGCTCGCGCGGGGTCCAGGGCTCCTCGTCGCCCTTCAGCAGCGTCGTGGCGTCGAAACCGTTGCCGCCCGCGCCGATGCCGAGCGTGATCCGGCCACCGGAGATGTCGTCCAGCGAGATGAGCTCCTTGGCGAGCGTCACCGGGTGCCGGAAGTTGGGCGACGTGACGAGCGTCCCCAGACGCAGCCGCTCGGTGGCCGTCGCGGCGGCCGTCAGCGTGGGCACCGCGCCGAACCACGGGCCGTCACGGAACGTGCGCCAGGCCAGGTGGTCGTAAGTGTACGCCGTGTGGAAGCCGAGCTCCTCGGCACGCAGCCACTGATCGCGGCCGCCCTCGTTCCAGCGGCGTACGGGAAGAATCACGGTGCTCAGGCGCAGACTCATGTCTCAGAGCTTACGGCGACCGGCTCGACGCGCGAGGGCCGCGAGGTGCGCCCGCCCACTCAAATGTGCGCCCCAGCGCACGGCCGTGCAGGCATGTGCGGGACAATCGATGGCGTGACCTCAGCTACCCCAGGGCCCCAGACCCCGGCCTCCACCGCCCCCGCAGCCAGCAGCCAGGCCGCACCGCGGCCGCGGCCCCGGCTGATCGCGACGGACCTGGACGGCACGTTGCTGCGCGACGACAAGTCGGTCTCGGACCGCACCGTCGCCGCCCTCGCGGCCGCCGAGGCAGCGGGGATCGAGGTCTTCTTCGTGACCGGCCGCCCGGCCCGCTGGATGGACGTCGTCAGCGCCCACGTCCACGGTCACGGCCTCGCCATCTGCGGCAACGGCGCCGCGGTCGTCGACCTGCACGGCGGCCCCGGCACCCACAGCTTCGTCAAGATCCGCGAGCTGGCGCGGGAGCGCGCGCTCGACGTCGTCCGCAGGCTGCGCGCCGCCGCGCCTGGCACGTCCTTCGCGATCGAGCGGACCGGGGGACTGCACCACGAGGAGACGTACCCGCCGCTCCACATGGAGCCGGGCGAGAGCGTCGCGCCCGCCGAGAAGCTCCTCGCCGAGGCCCTCGCGGACTCCACGGGCGTCGAGCAGCCCGTCCTGAAGGTGCTCGCCTTCCACCCCGGTCTCGCGCCCGACGAGTTCCTGGTGCTCGCCCGCGCGGCCATCGGCGACCGCGCCACCGTCACCCGGTCGAGCCCCAGCGCCCTCCTGGAGATCAGCGGACCCGGCGTCTCCAAGGCGAGCACCCTGGAGCTGTGCTGCGCCGAGCGCGGCATCACCCCTGCGGAAGTCGTCGCCTTCGGAGACATGCCGAACGACATCGAGATGCTCGCCTGGGCGGGTACGTCGTACGCGATGGGCAACGCCCACCCGGACGTCATCGCCGCGGCCTCCGGACGCACGGTCGCCAACAACGAGGACGGCGTCGCGGTCGTGATCGAGCAGATACTGATCTAGAGCAGGCGCTCGACGACTCAGAGGTCACGCTTCACAGGCGATGCAGAGCACGCGCTTCACAACGTGACGCCCCGCTCCGCCAGCCACTTCCGCGGGTCGACCGCCGACCCCAGGTAGGGCGTGAGCCGCGTCTCGAAGTGCAGGTGCGGGCCGGTCGAGTTGCCGGTCGTACCGGCCTGCCCGACCCACTGCCCCGCCCGCACCCGGTCCCCCTGGTCGACGGTGACGGCCGCGAGGTGCGCGTACTGCGTGAAGTACCCGCCCTTGTGCCGCACCACGACCTCGATGCCGAAGCCCCCGCCGCACGACACGCTCTCCACCCGCCCGGCGCCGACCGACCGCACGGGCGTCCCGATGCCGACCGCGAAGTCCTGCCCGGTGTGCCGGTGGGACCAGCGCTCACCCGCGCTGTCGAAGCCCGCCGAGAGCTCGTAGGACTCCACCGGCGTCACCCACGCGCGCGTGACGGGCGTCCTCTGCTGGTCCAGCCGCACGGCACCGCGGCACTGCCCCGCGGCGACCGACCGGTCGGCCTCGCCCTGGAGGGTCCACCGCGCCGTCTCCAGCTTCCGCTCGATGCCGCGCTTGAGCTCCCCAAGACGCGCGTTGTGCCGTTCCAGGGACCCTTTGGCGCGGTCCGCCCTGCGCTTGGCGACGGCCAGGCCCACCGCCGCCCGCCGGGTCTTGGTGACGGCACTGTTGACGGCCAGGTCCGCCTGCAGCATGGCCTGCTTGCCGCGCATCAGGGCGTCCGGGCTGTCGGCGAGGAGCAGTTGCGCGGTGTAGGGCAGGCCGCCGCCGGTGCGGTACTGGTCGCGGGCCAGCCTGCCCAGGTCGCCGTGCAGCACCGCCATGTGGTGCCGCTCCTTCTTCAGGAGCCGGTCCAGTTTCCGGACCTTCACCTTCTGGACGCGGGCCGCCTGTCGCCCCTCTACGTAGCGTGCGGTCGCGGCGGACGCCTCTTCGTAGAGCCGTGCCACGTCGGCGCTCGCGCTCGGCCCCTCGGAGGACGCGGCGGGAGGCGCGGGCCAGAGCAGCGCGCACAGCAGCACCGGCACACAGACGAACGGGTGCGGACGACGGCGGCTCAGAGGCATGACACGGATCGTTGCCCGCCCCGGCGGTGCGGGTCCCGTCGGACTCGTGCACTCGGGGGGCGCGGTGCCCCGTACGGCCCAGACGCATACCGCCGAACAGGGCCTCCCCGCCCTGCCCGCCGCACACGCTCAGTACGGCGCCTCCCACACCACCTTCGTACCGCCGCCCTCCTCGCCGATGCCCGGCCCGTACCAGCTGTCGCCGCCAAGCGACTCGGCACGCCGCTTGAGGTTCTTCAGGCCGCTGCGACGGCCACCCTCCGCGATGCCCACGCCGTCGTCGGCGACGGTCAGGCGCACGCCGTGCTGCCCGTCGGGAAGGACCACGGTCGAGTCGACCACGACGTCGATGCGGGCGGCCTGCGCATGCCGGAAGGCGTTGGACAGCGCCTCCCGCAGCGCCGCGATGAGGTTCTTGCCCGTCAGTTCGCCGACCACCGCGTCGACGGGGCCCACGAAGTGGTGCGAGGGCTTGAAGCCCAGCGGGACGGCAGCCATGTTGATCTCGCGCAGGACGCGGGTGCGCAGCCCCGACGGCGCCTCGGCGGGCCCCTGCTGCAGCGCGAAGATCGCCGTGCGGATCTCCTGGATCGTCACGTCCAGCTCGTCGACGGCCCTGCCGACACCGACCTGCACCTCCGGCACGACCGACCTGCGCTGCGCGCTCTCCAGCATCATCCCGGTCGCGAACAGCCGCTGGATGACGAGGTCGTGCAGGTCCCTGGCGATCCGGTCGCGGTCCTCGTACACCGCGAGCCGCTCCCGGTCCCGCTGGGCCTCGGCCATCATCAGCGCGAGTGCGGCCTGCGAGGCGAACTGGGTGGCGAGGGTCCGCTCGGCCTCGCTGAAAGGACGCGCCCCACGCGCGCGGGGCGTCACCAGCGTGCCGAGGACCCGGCCGTCGCTCTGCAGCGGCAGCATCATGACGGGGCCGTAGGCGCGGGCGATCTCGGTCATGATGCGCGGGTCGGACGCCGCGTCGTCGATGAAGACCGCCTCTCCTTCGAGGAGGTCCGCGACGATGCGGCTCTCCGGAGGGACGATCACGCCCAGCGCCCCGTTGGGCTCGTCCGAGGAGACCGCGACGATCTCCATGCCGCCCTCGTCGTCGGGCAGCAGCACGATGCCCGCGGCCGAGTCCGAGAGGTGCCTGGCCTGCTCGGCGACGACCGAGAGGGCCTCCTCGGCGTCGCTGCCGGACAGCAGCGCGGTGGTGACCGCCACGGAGCCGTCGATCCACCGTTCACGCTGCTTGGCGGCCTCGTACAGGCGTGCGTTGCCGATGGCGATGCCCGCCTCCGTGGCGAGCACCCGGACCATGTGCACGTCGTAGTCGTTGAACTCCGCCCCGTCGCGCTTCTCGGTCAGATAGAGGTTTCCGAAGATCTCTCCCTGGACGCGGATGGGGACGCCGAGGAACGAACGCATCGGTGGGTGGTGGGCCGGGAAGCCGCAGGAGCGCGGGTCGGCGGAGAGATCGGCGAGGCGCAGCGTCCGCGGCTGGTGGATGAGGGCGCCGAGCAGGCCCTTGTGGCCGTCCGGCAGGCGCCCGATCCGTTCCGCGGTCACTCCGTCGATGCCGTGGTAGACGAAGTCGGAGAGGCCCTCGCCGTCCTCGGAGACGACGCCGATCGCCGCGTAGTGGGCGTCGGCGAGCTCGGCGGCGGTCTCGCAGATGCGGTCCAGGGTGATGTGGAGTTCGAGCCCGGTGCCGACCGACCGCATGGCTTCGAGCAGTTGCGGCACCCGTGACGTCAGCTCGGGCGACAGCCCTTGGAGGCTGCGGGTCGCCCGCGCCGCCGCCTCCACCGTGTCCGGTGAGCCGTCGGGGGGCGGGGAATCGGCGGAGGCCGAGGGTGCTGACATGCCTTTGAGCCTAGTAAGTCCTATTTACAGGGGAAAGTCGAAACCGCATACGCCTGGCCACCATCGTCACCCGGCCACCAGCAGATCCGCCGCCCGCTCCACGTCCAGCATCCGCCGCAGCGGCCCCTCCGCCGCCGCAAGCTCCGCATACGTGCCGCGCTGCACCACCCGGCCCGCGTCCAGGACGAGCACCTCGTCCACGGCGTCGAGCCCGGCGAGCCGGTGCGTGATGAGCAGCGTCGTGCGCCCCTCGGTCGCGGCCAGCAGGTCGGCGGTCAGGGCGTCGGCGGTCGGCAGGTCGAGGTGTTCGGCGGGCTCGTCCAGTACGAGGACGGGGAAGTCGGCGAGGAGCGCGCGGGCCAGCGCGAGACGCTGCCGCTGCCCTCCGGAGAGCCGCGCCCCGTGCTCGCCGACGAGCGTGTCGAGACCGTCGGGCAGCGCGTAGGCCCAGCCGTCGAGCCGCGCCCGCTCCAGGGCGTCGCGCAACTCCGCGTCCGTGGCGTCCTTCTTGGCGAGCAGCAGGTTCTCGCGCACCGAGCTGTCGAAGATGTGGGCGTCCTGGGCGCACAGCCCGACCATCTCGCGCACGGTGTCGCCGTCCAGCGCCGCCGCGTCGGTGCCGCCGAGCGTGTACGTCCCTTCCTGCGCGCCGAGGAACCGCAGCAGCACCTGCGCCAGCGTCGTCTTGCCGGATCCGGAGGGGCCGACCACGGCGATCCGCCGTCCCTGTTCCAGCGTGAGGCCGACGCCCGCGAGGGCGTCCCGGTCCTGCCCCTCGTGGCGTGCGTGCAGCCCCTCGACACGGAGCGGGAAGGGCGTCTGCGGCGCCTGAGCGGGCTCGGCGGGCTCGGGTACCGGCACGGGGGCGTCGAGGACCTCGTAGACGCGCTCAGCGCTCTTCCTGACCCGCTGGCGGTACTGCACGGCGAGCGGCAGCCCCATCACCGCTTCGAAGGCGGCGAGCGGGGTGAGGACGACCGCGGCGAGGGCGACGCCGCCGAGCCGTCCGTCGTGGACCGCCTGCACGCCGACGAGTGCGGCGGCGGCCACGGTGAGCCCGGTGAAGAGGGCTCCGAGTCCGTCGCCGAGCGCGGTCGCGGTGGCGCCGCGGGAGGCGATGCGGGTCAGCTCGGCATCGGCCTCGCCCGCCTTGGCCGTACGCCGCTTCAGCGCACCGGCGACGGTCAACTCCGCGGTCCCCGTGAGCAGATCGGCCACGCGCGTGGCGAGCACCCCGCGCGCGGGAGCCAGCTTCCGCTCCGCGCGACGGGCCACGGCACCGCTCACCAGCGGCACGCCGACGCCCGCTGCGAGCAGTCCGGCGGCGAGCACGGCACCCGCCTCGGGCAGCAGCCAGGCGGTGAACCCGACGGCTCCGGCGCCGACGACGGCCGCCGCGGAGGCGGGGAGCAGCCAGCGCAGCCAGTAGTCCTGAAGGGCATCGACGTCGGCGACCAGCCGGGAGAGGAGGTCGCCGCGCCGGGCCCCGCGCAGGCCCGCCGGAGCGAGCCGCTCCAGGCGCCGGTAGACGGCGACCCGGGTGTCGGCGAGCATCCGCAGCACGGCGTCGTGCGAGACGAGGCGCTCGGCGTACCGGAACACGGCGCGGCCGATGCCGAAGGCGCGGGTCGCCGTCACGGCGATCATCAGGTACATCACCGGGGGCTGCTCCGAGGCCCGCGAGATCAGCCACCCGGAGGTGGCCATGAGGCCGACGGCGCTGGCGAGCGCGAGGGACCCGAGCAACAGAGCCAGAGCCAACTGCCCCCGCCGGGCCCGCGCTGCGTGCCTGACACGAGCCAGAACACCACCCTTCGGGCGGGCATCTTCCGGCAGCGCTACAGGCTCGGCGCCCTGCCCGTTGTGGGCAACCGTGCCGATGGGCGGCACGGATGGGCGCAACCCCCGCTGCCGAGCACCCTCCACGGAGGCACCCAGCCGGACCACCCGATCGGCGACAGCCAGCAGCGCGGGCCGGTGCACGACCAGCAGCACGGTCCGCCCCACGGCCAGCCGCCGGACCGCCTCGACCACGCCCGCCTCGGTGCCGCCGTCCAGCGCCGCCGTCGGCTCGTCGAGCAGCACCACGGGCCGGTCGGCGAGGAACGCCCGGGCCAGCGCGAGCCGTTGCCGCTGCCCGGCGGACAGCCCGGCGCCGTCCTCCCCGAGGAGGGTCTCCGCCCCGGCGGGCAGCGCGTCCACGAACTCCAGGGCGCCCGCGTCCCGGAGGGCGCCCCGCACCTGTGCACCGTCCGCATCGGGCCGCGCGAGCCGCACGTTCTCCGCGATGGTCCCGGCGAACAGGTGCGGCCGCTGCGGCACCCACGCGACCCGCTCGCGCCACCGCTCCGGCGAGACCTCCGCCAGGTCGACGCCCCCGACGCACACCCGCCCCTCGGCGGGCCGCACGAAGCCGAGCACCACGTTCAGAAGCGTCGACTTCCCCACCCCGCTGGGCCCGACGAGCGCCACGGTCTCCCCGGGCGCCACCTCGAACGACGCCCCGGAGACGGCGTCGGACGCCCGCCCCGGATACCGGACCGTCACGCCCTCCACGCTCAGGACACCCGAAGGCGCCGCCCCGGTCCCGGCGGCCGGCACCGGGGTCTCCAGGACCTCGAAGATCTCCTCGGCGGCCGAGAGCCCCTCCGCCGCCGCGTGGTACTGCGCACCGACCTGGCGCAGCGGCAGATAGGCCTCGGGCGCGAGGACGAGGACGACGAGACCGTCGTACAGCTCCATCTCGCCGTGCACGAGCCGCATGCCGATGGTCACCGCGACCAGCGCGACCGAGATCGTCGCGAGCAGTTCCAGGGCGAACGACGACAGGAAGGCGATGCGCAGCGTCCGCATCGTGGCCTGCCGGTACTCACCGGTGATCTTGCGGATCGACTCGGCCTGCGCCTTGGCGCGGCCGAACACCTTCAGGGTCGGGAGCCCCGCCACCACGTCCAGGAAGTGGCCCGACAGCCGCGAGAGGAGCCGCCATTGGCGGTCCATCCGGTTCTGCGTGGCCCAGCCGATCAGAATCATGAAGACCGGGATGAGCGGCAGCGTCACGACGATGATCGCCGCCGACACCCAGTCCTCGGTGACGATGCGGGCGAGCACCGCCACCGGCACCACCACCGCGAGCCCCAGCTGCGGCAGATAGCGCGAGAAGTAGTCGTCGAGCGCGTCCACGCCGCGCGTCGCGAGCGAGACGAGCGAACCGGTCCGCTGACCGGTCAGCCACCCCGGCCCGAGCTCCCCCGCCCGTTCCAGGAGCCGCCCCCGCAGCTCCGACTTGACCGCCGCGCTCGCCCGGTGAGCGGCGAGCTCGGTCAGCCAGGAGACCAGCCCTCGCCCCGCCGCCACCACGGCGAGCAGCACCAGCGGCGTGCCCAAGTCACCTACGGAGTGGCCTTCCTGGAAGGCCCCCACCACGATCTCGGCGATGAGCATCGCCTGCCCGACGACCAGGCCCGCCCCGGCCAGCCCGAGGACCACCACCGCAACGAGGAAGAAGCGAGTGGCGCGTGCGTACCGAAGCAGGCGCGGGTCGATCGGTTTCACGTGAAACACACCCTTCAACAGGCTTGGTGAACGGCCTCAGTGCGCGGCGTCAGCGATGTGCTGCGTGCCGATCCGCTTGCGGAACACCCAGTACGTCCACGACTGGTAGAGCAGCACGACCGGTGTCGCGACGCCCGCGCACCAGGTCATGATCTTCAGCGTGTACGGACTGGACGAGGCGTTGGTGACCGTGAGGCTCCACTCCTCGTTCAGCGACGACGGCATGACGTTCGGGAAGAGCGTCAGGAAGAGCATCGCGACGGCCGCCGCGATCGTGATCCCCGACAGCGCGAACGACCAGCCCTCGCGCCCGATCTTGATCGCCGCGATGGCACCCACCAGGGCGACCACTGCCACGATCATCGCGACCAGGCTCTTGCCGTCGCCCTTGTCGGTCTGGGTCCAGATCATGAATCCGAGCGCGAGGACGGCGGTGATCAGACCAAGGCCCAGCGCCGTCTTCCGCGCCCGCACCCGGATGTCGCCCACCGTCTTGAGCGAGGCGAACACCGCGCCGTGGAAGGTGAACAGCGTCAGGGTGACGAGCCCGCCGAGGATCGCGTACGGGTTAAGCAGGTCCCAGAAGTTGCCCACGTACTCCTTGTGGGCGTCGATCTTCACGCCCCGCACGATGTTGCCGAACGCGACGCCCCACAGCACCGCCGGGATCAGCGAGGTCCAGAAGATCGCGTGTTCCCAGTTGGCCTGCCAGCGCTCCTCCGGCCGCTTGGCGCGGTACTCGAAGGCGACACCGCGCACGATCAGGCAGATCAGGATGATCAGCAGCGGCAGGTAGAAGCCGGAGAAGAGCGTCGCGTACCAGTCGGGGAAGGCGGCGAAGGTCGCGCCGCCCGCGGTGAGCAGCCACACTTCGTTGCCGTCCCAGACGGGACCGATGGTGTTGATGAGGACCCGCTTCTCGACCCGGTCACGGGCGAGCAGCTTGGTCAGGATGCCGATCCCGAAGTCGAAGCCCTCCAGGAAGAAGTAGCCGATCCACAGGACGGCGATCAGTACGAACCAGACGTTGTGAAGTTCCATGTCCTCGTCGCTCCTTCCTTCAGTAAGAGAAGGCCATGGGCCGGTCGGAATCGGAGTCGGAGTCCGAGTCGGAGTCCTTGCCCGAGCCGGGGCCGCCGATCTTGGTGGGCGGGTTGAGGTCCGCCTCCGTCAGCTCGGGCGGGCCCTTCCTGACGTACTTGAGCAGCAGCTTCACCTCGATCACGGCGAGGATCGCGTAGATCAGCGTGAATCCGATCAGCGAGGTGAGCACCTCACCCTGCGAGACCCCGGGCGAGACCGCGTCCCGGGTGCGCAGGACTCCGTAGACCACCCAGGGCTGCCGCCCCGTCTCGGTGAAGATCCAGCCCCAGGCGGTACCGATGAGGGGGAAGATCAACGTCCACTGCGAGAGCTTCCACCACCAGTTGCCGATCTTCGGCGCGAGCTCCTTGTTCTTGGTGAGCATCAGCTTGGGGATGTCGTCCGCCCCGGTGCGGTGCTCGGGCGCGAGCCAGAACTTCTTCCGCGTCAGCCACAGGCCCGCGGTGCACAGCGCCATCGAGACCCCGCCGAAGCCGATCATCCAGCGGTACGACCAGTAGGCGGTGGGGATGTTGGGCCGGTAGTCGCCGGGCCCGTACTTCTCCTGTGCCTCCTTGTTGAGGTCGTTGATGCCGGGGATCTCGGCGTTGAAGTTGTTCTTGGCGAGGAAGGACAGGACGCCGGGCACCTCTATGGCGACGTCGTTGTGGCCCTTGGCCACATCTCCGTACGCGAAGAGCGAGAACGGCGCCGGCTTCTCGGTCTCCCACAGCGCCTCGGCGGCCGACATCTTCATCGGCTGCTGCTCGTACATCACCTTGCCGAGGGTGTCGGCGCTGACGACGGTGAGCAGGGTGCCGACGAAGGCGGTGACCAGGCCGAGCCGCATCGACATCCGCATGGTGCGGATGTGCTGCTTCTTGCGCAGGTGGAAGATGGCGATGCCGGTCATGAAGGCGCCGCCGACCAAGATGGCCGCCGAGATGACGTGGAAGAAGTTGACGAGTGTCGTCTCCTGGAAGAGCACCTTCGCGAAGTCCGTGAGCTCCGCGCGCTTGGTGCCGTCCCGCTCCACGATCTTGTAGCCGACCGGGTGCTGCATGAAGGCGTTGGCGGCGATGATGAAGTACGCCGACAGGACCGTGCCGATGGAGACGATCCAGATGGTCGCGCAGTGCAGCTTCTTCGGCAGCTTGTCCCAGCCGAAGATCCACAGGCCGATGAAGGTCGATTCGAAGAAGAAGGCGATCAACGCCTCGAAGGCGAGCGGCGCCCCGAAGACGTCACCGACGAAGCGGGAGTAGTCGGACCAGTTCATGCCGAACTGGAACTCCTGCACGATGCCGGTGACGACACCCATGGCGATATTGATCAGGAACAGCTTTCCCCAGAACTTCGTCGCTCTGAGGTAGTGCTCCTTGCCCGTCCGCACCCATGCCGTCTCGAGGATCGCCGTGAGGGCGGCCAGCGAGATCGTCAGGGGGACGAACAGGAAGTGATAGACGGTCGTGATGCCGAACTGCCATCGCGCCAGAGTTTCCGGCGCCAGAGCCAGGTCCACTGCGTCTCTCCTTACTCACCGTGCCCACAGCGGCCGATTGTCCCTTTTATCCCGCTGATCTCCGGACTAACCGGGACACGCTTGTGAACGCGTTCACATTCACAAGCATTATGTCGTACTGACTGTCGGAACCCGAAAGGGGGGTCCCTTACCGACGGGAACGCGAAAGAAGGCCCCGGGGGGTCACCCGAGGCCTTCCTGGGACTTCAACAACGCCACCGCCCAAGGGCGGGCTAGAGCTCCTTGCGGAAGGCCTCCGCCGCCTGCAGGAAGATGTCGTTGGCCTCGGTCTCGCCGATCGTGGCCCGCATCCCCTCACCCGCGAACGGCCGCACGACCACGCCTGCCTTCTCGCACGCCGCCGCGAAGTCGGTCGTACGGTCCCCCAGCCGCAGCCACACGAAGTTCGCCTGCGTCTCGGGCACCGTCCAGCCCTGCCCACGCAGCGCCTCGACCACCCGCGTGCGCTCGCCGACCAGCGAGCCGACCCGGCCCATCAGCTCGTCCTCGGCGCGCAGCGACGCCACCGCCGCGTCCTGCGCGAGCTGGCTCACGCCGAAGGGCACCGCCGTCTTGCGCAGCGCGGCCGCCACCGGCTCATGGGCGACCGCGAAGCCGACGCGCAGCCCCGCGAGTCCGTACGCCTTCGAGAACGTACGCAGCACACAGACGTTCGGACGGTCGCGGTAGATCTCGATGCCGTCCGGCACCTCGGGGTCACGAATGAACTCGCGGTACGCCTCGTCCAGGACGACCAGGACATCGCTCGGCACCCGGTCGAGGAACCGCTCCAACTCGGCCCGGCGGACCACGGTGCCCGTGGGGTTGTTGGGGTTGCAGACAAAGATGAGCCGGGTGCGGTCGGTGATGGCGTCAGCCATCGCGTCGAGGTCGTGCACCTCGCCGTCCGTCAGCGGCACCCGCACCGACGTGGCGCCGCTCACCTGCGTGATGATCGGGTACGCCTCGAAGGAGCGCCACGCGTAGATCACCTCGTCGCCCGGACCCGAGGTGGCCTGCAGCAGCTGCTGGGCGACACCGACGGAGCCGGTACCGGTGGCGATGTGCGAGACGGGCACCCCGAAGCGGTCGGCCAGCTCGCTCATCAGGGCCGTGCAGGCCATGTCGGGGTAGCGGTTGAAGGACCCGGCAGCGGCGAGCGCGCTCTCCATGACGCCGGGGAGCGGCGGATAGGGGTTCTCGTTGGAGGACAGCTTGTAGGCCGCCGGGCCGTCCGCCGCCGCGGGCTTCCCCGGCTTGTAGGTGGGGACCCCCTCCAGCTCGGCGCGCAGCCTCGGGTTCTTCTCGCTCACCGCAGTCCTCCTCGTGGCCAGTCACACTCTTGTCAGTCACACCAGTTCGAATACTGCTTACCTTATGAGGATTCGCCGCCGCTGCGAATGGGCTGCCGACATCGGCGTCCGGACTTCCGACATCGGCGTACGAAACTTCCCGCCTCCGCTCCCGCCGAAGGCGCGCGCAGAGGGGGGAGCGCCCCGTGCTCCCCCATGCGCCGGTGGCTCGCTCCGTGGCGCGCGTCCCTCGTGAAGGTGAGTTGAGACCTCTTCGAGACCTGGCACCTTTGGCAGGCCCGCGCGCGACGATCAGGGGCAGCTACCCATTGAACCGTTCAACTCCCTTGCATTCCAAGGCGATTGCCCCTCTTCCGCCATGCAGAAACGTGCCTGTCAACGAGTGAATATGCGCCCCTGCTACCCACCCTCATGAGCCCTACTATCGGCTCGCCATGACAGCAGCAGGGAAGCACCAGGTGAGCCGAGCGGAGACCGCACGCCGGGGTAACCGGCAGAGTCGAGCGGGCATCAGAGACGTCGCCGCCGCAGCCGGTGTCTCCATCACGACTGTCTCCGACGCCCTAAACGGCAAGGGTCGGCTGCCCGACGCCACCCGACGCCACGTCCGCGAAGTCGCAGAGCGGCTGGGCTATCGCCCGTCCGCAGCGGCCCGCACCCTCCGTACCGGCAAGTCCGGCCTCATCGGCCTGACCGTGACGACGTACGGGGATGAACCTTTCACCTTCACCGAGTTCGCCTACTTCGCCGAGATGGCCAGAGCCGCCACCTCGGCCGCCCTCGCCAGGGGATACGCCCTGGTCATCCTGCCCGCCACCTCCCGTCGCAGCCCCGTCGACGTGTGGTCCAACGTCGCACTCGACGGCACCGTGGTCGTCGATCCCTCGGACCACGACCCCGTGGTCAGCGAGCTGGTCCGACAGGGCCTGCCGGTGGTCTCCGACGGCCGCCCGGCAGGTTCCCTGCCGGTCACCGCCTGGGTCGACAACGACCACGAGGCCGCGGTCCTTGAGATCCTCGACCACCTGGCCGCCGCCGGCGCACGCCGGATCGGCCTGCTCACCGGCACCACCACGGACACGTACACCCATCTGTCCACGACGGCCTATCTGCGCTGGTGCGAACGCGTCGGGCAGGACCCGGTCTACGAGTCCTATCCCGCGCACGACCCCTGCGCGGGCGCCGTCGCCGCCGACCGCCTGCTCGCCAGGCCCGACCGCCCCGACGCCGTCTACGGCCTCTTCGACCCCAACGGCACCGACCTGCTCGCCGCCGCCCGGCGGTACGGCCTGCGCGTCCCCGACGACCTGCTGCTGGTCTGCTGCAGCGAGTCGACGGTGTACGCCACCACGGAACCGCCCATCACCACGCTCTCGCTCAAGCCGCGGCGCATCGGCACAGCCGTCGTCCAGCTCCTCATCGACGCCATCGAGGGTCTCGATTCGGAGCGCCCCGTCGAGCAGGTGATACCGACCGAACTGATCGTGCGCACCTCGTCCGAGCGACGTCCGCCGCGCACGACGGTCAGCCCGCCCCGCTCGCCCGGCTCCGGCTGATCGCTCCCGTCCACACTCCCGGCCCGGGCAGAGGTCGGCATACTCCCCGCCACCAGCGGGGAAACCTCTGCCCAATTCGGGAGAAAAGCGCGGTGAACCGGGGTCCGGCACCGATTCACCACCCCTGGTGCACCACACAGCGGGAGCCGCATTCCTATGATGGGCGGACGACACCGCGGGCCGCTGCGACCAAGCAGTCCGATCTCGGTGCAGATGCGGCGCAATGGTGGTGGAGGGGTCGATGACTCAGGGGGCCGGTCAGGGACCCGATGTGCGGACGGCGACGCTTCGCGACTTCCGCGTACCCGCGTACGTCCATGAGACGACCGTTCCCGCTCCGGTGAGCCCAGGGACTCAGGGCGTGGCGCCGGATGAGGGGTACACCCCCACCCAGCGCGATCTGCCCGTCATCAACCGTGGCGACACCGTCCAGGTGCAGGTCATGCCGGAGCCCCCGCAGCCGCGGGTGAGCGAGGAGCACGGCCCCCTGTTCGTCGTCGGGGACGTGCACGGGTATCTGGACGAGCTCGTCGCGGCCCTCCAGGAGCAGGGCCTCATCGATGCCGAGGGCAACTGGTCCGCGGGCAACGCGCGCCTGTGGTTCCTCGGTGACTTCACCGACCGTGGGCCCGACGGCATCGGCGTCATCGACCTCGTGATGCGGCTGTCCGCGGAGGCCGCCGCCGCCGGCGGCTACTGCAAGGCCCTCATGGGCAACCACGAGCTGCTCCTGCTCGGCGCCAAACGCTTCGGGGACACCCCGGTGAACTCCGGCGCGGGCACCGCCACCTTCCAGGCCGCCTGGCTCCTGAACGGCGGGCAGAAGACCGACATGGAGCGCCTGGAGGACCACCACCTGCAGTGGATGGCCCGCCTCGACGCGATGGAGGAGGCCGACGGCCACCTGCTCGTGCACTCCGACACAACCGCCTATCTGGATTACGGTGACTCGATCGAGGCGGTGAACGACACCATCCGCGAGACACTCACGCGCAACGACGCCGACGAATGCTGGGACCTCTTCCGCAAGTTCACCAAGCGCTTCGCGTTCCGCGACGAGTCCGGCCCCTCGGCCGTACGCGAACTTCTCGACATGTACGGCGGCACACGCATCGTCCACGGTCACAGCCCCATCCCCTACCTCCTGGGAGATGTCGGCTCCGAGGACGAGTCGGACGGCGGCGGCCCGGTCATCGAGGGCCCGCACGTCTACGCCGACGGTCTGGCCATCGCCATGGACGGCGGAGTGACCATGGCCGGAAAGCTGCTGGTCTGCCAACTCCCCCTGGGTATCTGAGCGTTCTCTGGGCAGGTGCCCCCCTACACGATCACGCTGGCCAGGGGGGCAATTTCCGGAAACCCCCTGTCACCGCGTGCCGTCACGGCTCTACCATCGGCTTATCCGTAGCAGGCTCCCCTCCGTTTCTGCCCAACGGCTCGTAGCCATGCGAGCCTCAGCCCTACGGAGCATCGGGGGATGCACATGAACAGCGCTCCACACCTGCTCAATGAGGACCGCCCCGAGTACGAGCGGATCCTCGATGAGGCGCTGCGCACCGCACCAGACCGTCCCGAACTCGCCGCAGTGGGCCAGCGGCTCAACACCGAACAACTGCGCACCATGGCCCTGAACGCGACAGCGCTGATCACGGCCGCTGCCGCGGCCGAGTACGCGCACTACGTGAAGGTTCGCGAGGAGTTGCGCGAACCTCGACCGACGTCCACTTCGATCCGCGAAGGGAGCGGACAGAGCGCCGCGGAGTCGGGTTCCGGCGGCGTCAGCCTCGCCACCACGATGGGCGAGGTAGCCGAGCCGGCAGCAGCGGGAGCCGGGGCGATCGCTGTCGTCGCGGTCCTCGCGCCCGTCCTCGCGGGGACGGCCGCCGCGATCTTCCTGCTCGTCGGCTACATCCTGAAGATGCTCAACCCCGAGCCCGCCTTCGCGGACACCCTGCTCACCGCGGGATGGCTGTTCGGCGCGCTCACCGCCGGGGGCATCCTGGTCGCCGCGGGCGGTCTGCTCCTGACCGCCCTGCGCAACGGCTCCACCTCGCTCCAGGCAGATCTGCACGGCGAGCGGTACGAGGCGGTGTCCCGCGCCAGGGAAGCCTGGGGCCAGGCGCTCCTCGATCGGGGCATCGTGCCGTTCCTGCGCGAGGCCCTGACGGAGCCGGGCGGTGCATCCGCCGCCCGCACGCCGTCAGTGCACCCGAGCGGTTCGGGAGCCAACGGCCGCATGCCGCAACTCGGCTATCACCGGCCGGGGTTCAGCAGCCCGGACGGCGGCAGGACGGGGCCGCGGCCGAGCTACTCGAGCCCCGACTTCTCCAGCCCCGACTTCGGCGGGCCCGACCACAAGCCGGAGTAGCGGATCGGCCGAACCGCAACGCTTCGGGGCTGCGACACCGCTTCGTGGCCCCGCCACCGACCGGGGGCGGGACCACGGAGCCTGAGTCACTGGGCCTCAGTCGGCGATCGGCAGATAGACCCGGTTGCCCGCGGCCGCGAACTCCTTGGACTTCTGCTCCATCCCCGCCTCGATGTCCTCGGAACCGAGGTCACCGCCGTGCTGGCGCCGGATGTCCTGCGAGATCTTCATCGAGCAGAACTTCGGCCCGCACATCGAGCAGAAGTGTGCCGTCTTCGCGGGCTCGGCCGGCAGGGTCTCGTCGTGGAACTCCCGTGCCGTGACCGGGTCGAGGGCCAGGTTGAACTGGTCCTCCCAGCGGAACTCGAAGCGTGCGTCCGAGAGCGCGTCGTCCCAGTCCTGTGCGCCCGGGTGGCCCTTGGCGAGGTCCGCCGCGTGCGCCGCGATCTTGTACGTGATGACACCCGTCTTCACGTCGTCGCGGTTGGGCAGGCCCAGGTGCTCCTTGGGCGTGACGTAGCAGAGCATGGCCGTACCCCACCAGCCGATCATCGCGGCGCCGATGCCGGAGGTGATGTGGTCGTAGGCGGGCGCGATGTCCGTGGTCAGCGGGCCGAGCGTGTAGAACGGCGCCTCTTCGCAGATCTCCTGCTGGAGGTCGATGTTCTCCTTGATCTTGTGCATCGGGACGTGACCGGGGCCCTCGATCATCGTCTGTACGTTGTGACGCTTGGCGATCGTGTTGAGTTCCCCGAGCGTCCGCAACTCGGCGAACTGCGCCTCGTCGTTGGCGTCCGCGATCGATCCGGGCCGCAGACCATCGCCGAGCGAGTACGTCACGTCGTACGCCGCGAGGATCTCGCAGAGCTCCTCGAAGTGCTCGTAGAGGAAGCTCTCCTTGTGGTGCGCGAGACACCAGGCGGCCATGATCGAGCCGCCGCGCGAGACGATGCCGGTCTTGCGGCGCGCGGTGAGCGGCACGTACGGGAGGCGCACTCCCGCGTGGACCGTCATGTAGTCCACGCCCTGCTCGGCCTGCTCGATGACCGTGTCCTTGTAGATCTCCCAGGTCAGCTCCTCGGCCTTGCCGTCGACCTTCTCCAGGGCCTGGTAGAGGGGGACGGTGCCGATCGGCACGGGGGAGTTGCGCAGGACCCACTCGCGGGTGGTGTGGATGTTGCGGCCCGTGGAGAGGTCCATGACCGTGTCGGCGCCCCACTGGGTCGCCCAGGTCATCTTGTCCACCTCCTCCTCGATGGAGGAGGTGACCGCGGAGTTGCCGATGTTGGCGTTCACCTTCACCAGGAACTTCTTGCCGATGATCATCGGCTCGATCTCCGGGTGGTTGACGTTGGCGGGAATCACCGCGCGGCCCGCGGCGACCTCTTCCCGCACGGTCTCGGGGTCCATGCCCTCGCGGATCCCGATGAACTCCATCTCGGGCGTGATCTCGCCGCGCCTGGCGTACGCGAGCTGCGTCACCGCCTGGCCGTCGCGGCCACGCCGCGGCTGGCGGGGGCGGCCGGGGAAGACCGCGTCGAGGTTCTTGAGCCCGCCGCGGGGCGAGGTGTGCTTGATGCCGTCGTCCTCGGGACGCGGCGGTCGGCCCACATACTCCTCGGTGTCGCCGCGGGCGATGATCCAGTTCTCCCGCAGCGGCGCCAGGCCGCGGCGAACGTCGGTCTCCGCCGACGGGTCGGTGTACGGGCCCGAAGTGTCGTACAGGGTGACGGCCTTGCCATTGGTGAGGTGCACCTGGCGGACCGGCACACGCAGATCGGGGCGCGAACCCTCGACATACGCCTTGTGCCAGCCGATGGACTTCCCGGCCTCGTCGCTCTGGTTCTGCGTCGAGGCAGGCGTGCGTGCGTCCGATGTGGTCATGAGACCTACTCCCTACGCCGGCATTACCCGGTAACAGGTTCGGCGGTCGACGCAGCGGCTTCCGTACGGTTCGTGCACATCTCGTGCCGATTCGTACGAAGGTCAGCGCCCTCTCAGCCCGGTGCTCCGAGCTCCCGCGATTGCAAAGGTGGCTCCACGCTAGCGTCATGTCGGGCGCGCTGAACAGAGGGCCCCTACCGTTCTTGCGATGATCGGGCAGTGACCACCACAGAGCCGCCGCCCCCACCGCCCTCGCAGCCGCCTGTTTCCGCGACGCCTCCGGAGGGGCACGGACACGGGCATTCGCACAGCCACGGCCCGGCCGCGCCGGTCTCGAAGCATCTGCGCAAGGTCATCGCCGCGGTACTGATTCCCTTCGCCACCGCGGTCGTCGTGGGCCTGATGGTGCTGTGGCCGGGTGGCACGCCGAGCCATGAACGCACCGGCGTCGGATTCGACCGGCAGACACAGTCGGCGAAGGTCACGAAGGTGCGGGAGCTGCCCTGCAAGGACCTCAGCCCTTCGCAGACCCCGCCGAACGGAGACACCTCCACGGCCGAGGGCCAGTCCGCACAGTCCGCGGCGACGGGCACCTGCAAGAAGGCGACGGTCGAGGTGACCAGCGGCGACGACAAGGGCCGCACCTTCACGGAGATCATCCAGCCGGACTCGCCGCGCCAACTGAAGCAGGGCCAGCAGGTGGTGGTCGCCTACGAGCCCAAAGCCCCCGAAGGCCTGCAGTACTCCGTCATCGATGTGAACCGCAAGATGCCGATGGCGCTGCTCGCCGGCATCTTCGCGCTCGCCGTCGTGGTCGTGGGCCGACTGCGCGGCGTAATGGCCCTGGTCGCACTCGCCATCAGCTTCATGGTGCTCACGTTCTTCATCCTCCCGGCGATCCTGCAGGGATCGAACCCCCTGGTCGTGGCGGTGATCGGGGCGAGCGCCATCATGCTGATCGCGCTCTATCTCTGCCACGGCCTGACAGCCCGGACATCGGTCGCGGTACTCGGCACGCTCATCTCCCTCCTGCTCATCGGCCTGCTCGGCTCGCTCTTCATCGGCTGGGCCGCGCTGACCGGCAACACGGACGACAACACCGGCCTCATTCATGGCCTGTACCCGTCCATCGACATGAGCGGCCTGCTGCTCGCGGGCGTCATCATCGGCTCGCTCGGTGTCCTCGACGACGTGACGGTCACCCAGACCTCCGCCGTCTGGGAACTGCATCAGGCCAATCCGACGATGGGCTGGCGTGGCCTGTACCGCGCGGGCATCCGCATCGGCCGCGACCACATCGCCTCGGTCGTCAACACCCTCGTCCTCGCCTACGCGGGTGCCGCGCTGCCCCTGCTGCTGCTCTTCTCCATCGCGCAGTCCAGCGTGGGCACGGTGGCCAACAGCGAGTTGGTCGCCGAGGAGATCGTGCGCACCCTGATCGGCTCGATCGGCCTGGTCGCCTCCGTACCCGTGACGACGGCGCTGGCCGCACTGGTCGTCTCGGCGGACCGCACCACCGGCTCCGGCGCCGCCACGGGGGCAGTCGTGGGCAGCCGCGACGGAGGCAGTGCGACGGGCGGCGGGGCGATCCGGGCGCCCCGCGGGGGGAAGGGTCGGCGCCGCAAGCGCTAGATCTCCAAATGCATCAAAATGCCATCAGCCTCCGCCTGTTGACGTCATCGGCTCAACCTGCGTTCTGCTCTTCTCCGAGGATCCGGTCGAGCGCCTCGTCGAGATGTGTCTCGAAGTCGGCGAGCGCCCGCTCCTGCCCCAGCGGCACCAGCTTGTCCGTACGGTCGAGGAAGGCGAGCAGCGGAGGGATGCCCACCCTGAACCGCGCCTGATCGGCGCCGACCTGAAGCCTGATCAGGGCCTCGTCGAGCATGGCGGAGTCGGTGGGTTCGACGCGCACATCCCCGTCCCCACACGGCCTGCCCACCCCGTCGACCAGCAGCTCCCGGCCGAAGGTCCAGGTCACCGGGGCGTCCCCCGGCAGATGGAACGTCAGCCGCACGGCATAGGGGTCCGCGAGCTCGTAGCGCAGCTCCACCGGGATGCGAAACGACAGCTCCTCGGAAACGAGGAAGCTCATCATGACCTCTGCCTGCACCGTCTCGCCCATCGCGCCCTACCCCGTCACTTGGCCCTCAAGTGGCCAGGAACCAGCTCCCTGACACATCTGGCATCTTGCTTAACGTGAGCACCAGATCACAAGGAGTGAGTTTTCAGATGCTGATAGAGAAGGCGAGTGTCCCTAGTAGCTTTCCGATCTCCCGCTGCAACTTTTCGGCCGCCGGCAGCAGTCGATCGGCTTGCGAGGAGGGTACGGAAATGGCCATGGTCGCCGCGGTGTCCCCGGCCATGATCGGGACAGCCGCGCAGAGCGTCCCGAGCGCGTACTCCTGGCGCTCCACGACGGGCCGCATGCGCTCCATCGCGTCGAGCCGCCGGATGAACGTGCGGTCGTCCCGGACCGAGTAGCGCGTGATCGACTGAACCGGATAGCGGTCGAGGTGGTCCTGTCTTGCCTTGTCGTCGAGCTGGCTCAGCAGGCACTGGCCGATCGCGTGGGCATGTCCCGTCTCCCGGAAGTCCGCCCACTCCTCGACGGCGGGGTTGCCCGGGGTGTCCGCGACGGCCATGATTTCGATCTCCCCCTCCCGGTAGACGGCGAAGTACACGGGGACGCCGATGGTGTCGCGCCAGTGCGCCAGGGCCTCGTCGATCCTTGCGCGTCGGTTCTGCTGCGCTCCGCTGCTGCTCAGCCGCTCGGCTGCCTCGCCGAGCACGAACACGCCCTTGTCCCGGCGCAGATAGCCCTCGTGGGTCAGGGTGCGGAGCAGGTGGTACGCGGTGGGGAGCGCGATTCCTGCCTCCCGCGCCAACTGCTTTGCGGGCGCCCCGCTCTGGTGCGACGCGGCGGCTTCCAGCAGGCGCATCGCCCGCTGCACGGAGCCGATGAGGGTGGGCCCGCCGACGGAGTCTGTGCCGGTGGCGGAGTCTGTGCCCGTGACGGAGTCCGTGCCGGTGGCGGTGGCGGGGGCCGTGCCGGCCGGTGATGTGGTGGCGTCGACCGGCGAGCTGGTGGTGTCGACCGGTGAGGTGCTGGTGTCGACCGCGGCCAAGGTTCACTCCCGAAGCGCGTGGAGGGTCCGCCCGTGCCCGGGTAGCGAGGGAAGAGCGGTACGCGTATACCCGTCCGCGGGGATCGGCCCCCACGTCGGATTCCGGACTCTAATCCTCGGCCACCGTCCTACGGCGCCCCACTGGGAAACTTCCCCCGCCCGAGGGAACCCTCGGCAAGAATCACCAGTCGGTGCGCGACGAGGACGAGCCGGATATGAACTTCCGTACGACATAGATGAGTCCGCCGACCAAGGCTACGAACAGGAGTGCCTTGAAGAGCAGGCCGACCACGAATCCGACCACGGTCGCTATCAAGCTGCCGAACACGACGAGTGCGACGACCGGCACGGCCACCCACTTCACCCACCACGGCATTCCCGCAAAGATCTCCTTGGTTGCCATCGTCCTTACCTCTCTCCGCTCTGTTTCTGAATCTCCGCAGGTTCCTGGCTTCTTGCATTCGATGCTAGGGCGCCGAAGGGCTCCGCGGGGGCCTCGGAGCCCTTGTCCTCCCCTGATCCGACCCTTAGGGAACCCCGAGGTCGGAGCCCTGAAGAGGTCAACCTGCGGAGGGAGATCAGGACTCCCGGGGAGGGGAGATCAGGACTCCGGAGGAGAGAACACTACGAGCACCCGCAGGTCCTCGCTGATGTGGTGGAACTTGTGGGCGACACCGGCCGGCACGTAGACCACGCTGCCCCGCGCCACCTGCGTCGTCTCCATGCCCACGGTGATCGCCGCGCGCCCGCTGACGACCATGTACACCTCGTCCTGCCCGTGCGGCTGCTGCGGATCGGTGTCCCCGGCATTGAGCGCGTACAGCCCGACCGACATGTTCTTCTCGCGCAGGAACTGCAGATACGCGCCGTCGTTAGCGGCACGCTCCGCCTCCAGCTCGTCCAGCCGGAAAGCCTTCATCGCCGTCGTACACCCCTCGCTGATGACCGTGCTGCCACTGCGCGCCCTGCTGCTCGCGGGCCCAGGTGGGCCGACCGTTCCCGGCCCGTGTCTGCCACGATCAGACACATGAAGAATTTCGTAGTCAAGACGATCGCGAACGCCGCGGCCCTGGCCGTCGCCGTATGGCTGCTCGACAAGATCACCCTGACCGGCGACAGCACGGGCAAGAAGGTCGGCACGCTCATCGTCGTCGCCCTGCTCTTCGGGCTGGTGAACTTCCTGGTCAAACCCGTGGTGAAGGTCCTCACCTTCCCCCTGTTCATCCTGACCCTCGGCCTGATCACCCTGGTGGTCAACGCCCTGATGCTGCTGCTCACCTCGTGGCTGGCCGACAAGTTCGACGTGAGCTTCCACGTCGAGGGGTTCTGGACCGCCGTTCTGGGTGGCCTGATCATCTCGGTCGTGTCGTGGGCCATGAACGTCGTCCTGCCCGACGACAACGACTGACCGAGCGGTCCGGGGCGTACCCGAGAATGGTGGCGGCGGCGAGCGAAGGCCTGCTCGACGCAGTACGTGAAGCAGTGGAAAGGCGGGCGGCATGACGGAATCGGGACCCATAGGAAACAACGGCGCCATCGGCGACGGTACGCGGGCGGTCCGGGTCGGACTGCCCGAGCCGGTGAAACACGAGCCGACGCTGCCCGGTCCTGTCTTCGCCGCGCACTTCCACCTGCCGGGCGACCCCACGGGCGGCTACGCCTACGGGCGCGACGACAACCCCACCTGGACGCATCTGGAGCGCGCCATCGGCGAGCTCGAGGCGCCGGACTCGGGTGCGGACGTCGAGACTCTGGTCTTCGCCTCCGGCATGGCCGCGATCTCGGCGGTCCTGTTCTCGCAGCTGCGCGCCGGTGACGCGGTGGTCCTGCCGGACGACGGCTATCAGGTCCTTCCGCTGGTCCGCGAGCAGCTCACGGCGTACGGCATCGAGGTGCGCACCGCCCCGACGGGCGACGACGCCCAGCTCGACGTCCTGGACGGCGCCAAGCTGCTGTGGATCGAGACGCCGTCCAACCCCGGGCTCGACGTGTGCGACGTGCGGCGGCTCGCCGATGCGGCACACGCGCGTGGCGTGCTGGTGGCGGTGGACAACACCCTGGCGACACCGCTCGGCCAGCGCCCTCTGGAACTCGGCGCGGACTTCGCGGTGGCCAGCGGCACCAAGATGCTCACCGGCCACGGGGACATCCTCCTGGGGTACGTCGCCTGCCGTGACGCGGAGCTGACGGCGTCGGTGCGGGGCTGGCGCAAGATCGTCGGGGCGATCCCCGGGCCGATGGAGGCCTGGCTCGCGCATCGCTCACTGGCCACGCTGCAGCTGCGTGCCGACCGGCAGAACGCGAATGCCCTGGCCCTCGCCGAGGCCCTGCGCGGCCGCGCAGAGGTGGCAGGACTGCGCTATCCCGGACTGCCCGACGACCCCTCGTACAAGGTCGCCTCGCGGCAGATGCGCCGCTTCGGGTGCGTGCTCTCGTTCACGCTGCCGACGCGCGGCCGTGCCGAGCGTTTCCTCGGAGCGCTGCGTCTGGTCGACGACGCGACCAGCTTCGGCAGCGTGCGGTCGACGGCCGAGCGCCGCGGGCGCTGGGGTGGCGACGCCGTTCCGGAGGGCTTCATCCGCTTCTCCGCGGGCGCCGAGGACCCCGACGACCTCGTGGCGGACGTGCTGCGTGCGCTGGACGAGGTGTCCGCTTCCGACGACTGACCGGCCCCGGGCGCTCGCTCCGGCACCCCGGCTACGTACAACGAACGGTCCGAGCCTCCCCCCTCGTGGCTCGGACCGTTCCGGTTCTGCGCGCGAAGAACCGCGCCAACAAGGCTAGTTGACTCTGTGTCAGTGTCCAATCACAGTAGCGACAGAAAGCTATCGACATATTTATAGTTGGGCGCGCCCTGAGGACACGAAGGGGAGGCACGTCGCCATGGATCTGGCCCTGCTGCGCACCTTCGTGACGGTGCACCGGGCCGGCTCCTTCACCCGCGCGGCAGCTCTGCTCGGGCTCTCCCAGCCTGCCGTCACATCCCAGATCCGCACGCTGGAGCGGCAGTTGGGACGGCCCCTCTTCCTGCGTCAGGCCCGCGGGGTGACCCCCACGACCATCGGCGACGAGCTCGCGCACAAGGCCGCACCCCATCTGGACGCCCTGGTGGAGATCGCCGAGACCGGCCTCGACGAGGACTCGTCGGTACGCACCCTCCACCTCGCGGGACCGCCGGAGTTCACCGCGGAGCGCGCACTGCCCGCACTCACCGCTCTGACCGGCCAGGACGGCCACAGCCACGCCCTGCGCGCCTCCTTCGGCACCGCCGAGGAGACGCTGGAAGGGCTCGCCGCAGGCCACCACGACCTCGCCATCACCACGGTCAGGCCACGCGGCCCGCTGCTCACCGCGACACCGCTCTGCGACGAGGAGCACGTCCTGGTCGCGGGGGAGCGCTGGGCGGCCCGGGTGGGGGCCGACGGGCTGCGTCACCGGGCGACGCTGCCGTTCGAGAACCTTCCGGTGGTCGAGGTCCACGAGTCGCTGCCGTTCGTCTCCCGCTACTGGGCCGCCGTCTTCGACGCCCGCCCCACGGCGTCGGGTGCCGTCATCGTGCCGGATCTGCGCGCCGTCCTCGCATGTGCGACCGCGGGCGCGGGGCTCGCCGTCCTGCCCCGCTACCTGTGTGCCCCGGCCCTGGAGCGCGGCGACATCGTGGCTCTGCTCGACCCTGTGGTGCCCCCCTTGCGTACGTACTTCTTGGCAGTACGCACCGGAACACTCTCCATGCCGCACATTGCGCGGGCGCACGAGTGGTTGCTGCGCGCTGCGGTCGACTGGGCTTGATGGGGGCCCGACTGGTTCACGATGTTTCACGTGGAACAGTCCGGGCCACATTTCCCCCATGACCGTCCGACCCGTGGTCAAGCGCACCGCACGCGCCGTCCTGCTGGACGGAGACGACCTGATCCTGATCAAGCGCAGCAAGCCGGGCGTCGATCCGTACTGGATCACTCCGGGAGGCGGCGTGGAGCCGGAGGACGACTCCGTCGTCGACGCGCTCCATCGCGAGGTCCACGAGGAACTGGGCGCCAAGATCACCGATGTCGTGCCCTGCTTCGTCGACACCGTCGAGCACATCGGCGAGGACGGCGGCGCGACCGGTGTGAAGGTGCAGCACTTCTTCGTCTGCCGCCTGGAGTCCATGGACACCGGCCTGCGGCACGGCCCCGAGATCGAGGAGCCGTGCGGCGAGTACGAGATCGTGCACGTGCCCTTCACGAGGGTCGGCATCGCCTCGGTCCATCTCGTGCCGCTGTCCCTGCGGCACTACCTGGACGGCAACATCGAGGGCGTACGCGCGATGCACGCCCCTGACCTGGGCTGACGCCCCCGCCCCGAGCTGGGCGACCTCCGCCGACCCCGCACAGGGCCTGCCTAGTCCGACGCCACCAGTTCCTCGACGGCGTCGTGGCGGATCCGGCCCTCCGGGATGCCGATGTCCCTCAAGGCGTCCACGCCGTTGCGGATCATGCCGGGCGGTCCCGAGAGGTACGCGTCGTACTCGTTCCACGGGCCGTACTCGCGCACGGCGTCCGGCAGTTGGGCCCGCTGGTCGACGACCGGCCGGACGGCGAGCCAGGGGTGGTACTGCTGCAGACGCAGCATCGTGTCGATGTCGTACAGGTCGTGATCGGTGCGCGCTCCGTAGAAGACCTCCACGGGGCGCCGTCTGCCGTGTTCCGCGACGTCCTCGACGAGGGCCTTGATGGGCGCGATGCCCGTGCCGCCCCCCAGACAGAGCAGTCCGCTGTCGGTGGTGTGGTCGACGGTCATCGAACCGGTGGGCGGTCCGAGCCGCAGGATGTCACCGGGACGGGCGTGGTGCACCAGGGCGTTGGAGACCCACCCGGCGGGCACCGCCTTGACGTGGAAGGACAGCAGCCCGTCCGGGCGTGGGGCCGACGCGAAGGAGTAGTGCCGCCAGACGCGGGGCCACCAGGGGGTCTCCAGGCTGGTGTACTGCCCGGCGAGGAAGGGGTACGGCTGGTCGGGCCGGACCGTGACGACAGCGATGTCAGAGGTCCTGAGGTCGTGCGCGACGACCTCGGCGAACCACCAGGCGGGGGCGCGCAGCTCGTCCTCGGCAGCCGCGTCGATCATGACCTGGGAGATCGTCGTGTACGTCCGGACCCAGGCTGCCTCGGTCTCCTGGTCCCAGCTCGCGCTCGCGTACCGGCTCAGGGCGCCGATCAGGCACTCGCCAACGGCCGGATAGTGCTCGGGCTGGGTGCCGTACTTCCGGTGTCCGCGCCCGAGGTTCTTCAGGTAAGAGACGAGCACGTCGGTGTGGTCGATGTGCTCGGCGGCGGTCAGCAGCGCCTTGAGGATGCGGTCGCGCTGGGTGTCCATCGCCACGGGGAACAGGGCGCGGAGGTCGGGGTGGCGGGTGAAGAGCAGCGCGTAGAAGTACGAGGTGACCTTGTCGGCGACGGGCGCTATTTCGGCCATCGTGCGCTGCACCAGAACGGCGTCGGGGGAGGCCTTCTGTGCCGCCTTCGGCTGCTGGGCGGATATCGGGGGCGCTGTGGACTGCGCCTGAGGAGACACGGCCTGCGCCTGAGGAGGAACAGTCCGCTGCTCCGGCGGAACGGCAGGGGCGGCGGATATTCGGCTGTCCTGCGGTTCGGCGGCGGGCGTCGCGAAGGCGCCGGGAAGGGCCTCCGTGGCGGGCGGCGCGGAAGCGTCGGGCTGGTGCTGCTCCCCGTCCTCCGGCCCCTTCGGCGTCTTGCGCGGGGTGAACCAGCCGCCTCCGTCGCCGGAAGTGCTGTCATCCGCCGACGTGGTGGTCGGAGCGTCCATGCTGTGCCTCGCCTCGAACATCTCTCGGTCGGTCTGCGCACTCCCTGCCGGAAGCTGCTTGCTGTCCCCGCCCTGTGCCGTCCCCGCCCTGTCTCTGTCCCCGCGCTTTCCGCCTCGATGGCTGATATGGCCACATTGAACCTCGACCCCGGACCCTACGGACAAGTAGGCCGAGAATGTGACATTGGCCGCAGCTGCCTCATCGCAGCATCCCATTCCCCGCCGCCGCGTCGGCGGCATAACAAGAAGTACGGGTTCTTGATCTCTATGCCCCGTTAGGCTTCTTTTACCTGCGCGCCGCGCCCCCGGAGTGCGAAGAGACCCACCCGGCACGGACCTTGATCGACCATACCGGCAGCCGCCGGACGCACAAGGCCCTCTCCCCTTCGCCTTGAATTCAAGGGGCCTGCCTGCCAATTGGCTCAATTACCGGTCGTGCCGGACCAATTCGTACGCCTTACGCAGATCACGCCCGACATAGGAGTGCGTGGCCAGGCTCACCAGCCGTTGATCCGCATTGACCGCCACGGAAACGGGCACCGCGCCGAACAAGTCCAGGTCGGAAAGCGAGTCACCGTACGCGACGCAATCGTCCCTGCCCAGCCCGAACTCTTCACAGAGCCGGTCCGCGATCTTCACCTTGGCCGCCGCGTTGAGGATGCCCGTCGGATCGACGGGCTCGGTGAACGGCACGGCAGGGAAGACCGACCCGTGCGCGGCATGGGCGCCCCACCCGACGAGCCGCTCCACGAAGAACGACGGCGACAGGGACACGACCGCGCAGTAGTCACCGCCCTCCCGGATCTCGGCCCAGGTCTCCTGGATGCCGTCGAGCCAGGGGGCGCCGTCGAAGGCCGCCGTCACTTGTGCCTCCGTGAGCTCCGCCCACAGGGCGTGCACCCGCGCCGCGTACTCGGGTGAGCCGAGGTGCCCTGCCACGAAGTCCCGCTCGAGTTCGGTGATCTCCGCGTCCAGGCCGAGCTGCCGCGAGATCTCCACCGGAGCCGCCGTGCCGTGCAGCAGCGTCCCGTCCAGATCGAAGAGGTGTAGGCGTGCCATGTACGCCGAGGCTAGTGCCCACGGCCGCTTCTGCCGTCGGAAGCCCCCGTCTTCTCCCTCGGTGCCGTGTTTCACGTGAAACGAGCAGCTGAACCGTGGCCAAAAGCTACGTGCTTCTGCCCACAAACGGGTGGACGCCGAGGATGTACGTCAGACAGCCTGACCCGCGTGTCGACACCTTCCCTCTCCGCACCGCCCATCCGCCGACTGACCCCCCGCGATCTGCGGGCCTGCGCCGATCTGTCCGAGGACCGGGGCTGGCCGCGTGAAGAACACAAGTGGGGCCTGCTGCTGTCGGCCGGAACGGGCTACGGCATCGACGCCCCTGACGGCAACGGCCTCATGGGCGCCTACGTAGTGACCCAGTACGGCCCTTATGAGCGCCCCGGTCTCGCGGCGATCGGCATGGTCCTCGTAGCCGAGCGGTACGCCCGCCAGGGCCTCGGCCGCCGACTGATGCAGTACGCCATCGAGGAAGCGGGCACCACCCCTCTGACTCTCCACGCGACCCCGAACGGCCGCCCCCTCTACGAGCAGCTCGGCTTCGAGGTGATCGGCCGGGCCGAGATGGTCAGGGGGCGCTTCGCCCCGGTGGAAGCAGTGCCCGATGTCGCCACCCGGCCCGCCACCGCGGAGGACCTGACCGCCATCATCCGGCTCGACACCGAGGTCTTCGGCCACGACCGCATGCATGTGATCACCCGGCTCCCCGCCTTCACGGACCAGCTGCGGGTCGCGGAGGCCGACGGCAGGATCGTCGGCTACGCGGGCGCCTGGCCCAACATGGAGACCCATGTCGTGGGCCCGCTCGTCGCACGGGACACCGAGACCGCGAAGGCGCTCATCGCCTCCCTCGGCGCCGGTACGGACCGACCGCTGCGCACTGACATCGACGTACGGCATGAAGAGCTTCTGGCGTGGGTGAAGGAGAGCGGCCTGGAGTCCGTCGCCTTCAACTCCGTGATGGCGTACGGAACGCCGGAGCTTCCCGGCGACTGGTCCCGCCGTTTCGCCCCGCTGACGGTCGCGGCGGGCTGATCCGGCAGTCGCCGCTGCCGGAAACTGCCGCGTCGACCACCGTCGGAAGCTGCCGCATCGCAGAAGGGCCCGCCCCCGGAATCTCCGGGAGCGGGCCTTCTCGTACGCCTCTGACCTGCTACGCGAGGGCCTCGACGGCCGCCGTCGCGAAGCCGTGGTCCTGCTCGGGCGCACCGCCGCCGACACCGACCGCACCGATCAGGCGGCCGTCACGGTGGACCGGAACCCCGCCCGCGATGAAGAGCAGGGGGCGGTCGAGCGCGGTGGGCAGGGTGTGGAAGAGGCCGCCGGGCTGGACCGCGTCGACGAGGTCGGCGGTCGGGGCGTTCAGCTGAAGGGCGGTGTAGGCCTTGCGGGTGCTGGTCTCACCGGAGATCAGGACGGCCCGGTCGTCGCGTCGGAAGGCGAGGAGGTGGCCGCCCGCGTCGAGGACGGTGACGCTGACCGTGACACCGGCTTCCTCGGCGGCGCGGCGGGCCGCGGTGACGAGGGCCTCGGCGTCGCCGATGGTCAGCGGGGCGACAGCGGTGGGGGTGGTGGTGCTCATGAGGGGTTTCTCCTTGTGGGGTGGTGCTTGGGGGTACGGAGGGGGATGGGGGGTCAGTGGTGGACAGGCGTCCGCTGCTCGACCGGTCCCGCGCTCGCCACGATCGGGCTGAGTGCTCCGGAGCGACGCTCCAGGGCGGCCGAGACGATGGCCAGGACGAGGGCGGAAGCGGCGAGCACCGCGCCGACCCAGTTGGGGGCGGTGTAGCCGAACCCGGCGGAGATGACGAGCCCTCCGAGCCAGGCCGACAGCGCGTTGCCCAGGTTGAAGGCGCCGATGTTGACCGCGGAGGCCAGCGTCGGGGCGCCCGAGGCGTAGTCCAGGACGCGCTTCTGCAGGGGCGGCACGGTCGCGAAGCCCAGCGCTCCGATCAGCAGCACGGTCACGGCCGCCGCGACCTTGTTGTGCGCGGTGAAGGTGAACAGACCGAGCACCAGGGCGAGGGAGCCGAGCGTCACGTACAGCATCGGCATCAGCGCGCGGTCCGCGAGCCGTCCCGCGACGAGGTTGCCGCCGACCATGCCGAGTCCGAAGAGGACGAGCAGCCAGGTGACGGAGGAGTCCGCGTAACCGGCGACGTCCGTCATCATCGGCGTGATGTAGGTGATGGCCGCGAAGACGCCGCCGAAGCCGAGGACCGTCATCGCCATGGCGAGCAGCACCTGTACGTTCCGGAAGGCCCCGATCTCGTCGCGCAGCCGTACGCCTTCGGGCTTGGGCAGGTCCGGTACGAGCTTGGCGATGCCGAACAGGCCGAACACACCGAGGGCGGCGACGATCACGAAGGTGATCCGCCAGCCGATGGCCTGGCCCACCAGCGTGCCGAGCGGAACGCCGACCACGTTGGCGACCGTGAGGCCGGAGAACATCATGGCGATCGCCCCGGCCTTCTTCTCGGGAGCGACCAACTCGGCCGCGACGACCGAGCCAATGCCGAAGAAGGCGCCGTGCGCGAGAGAGGCGACGACACGACCGGCCAGCATCACGCCGAAGACCGGGGCCACGGCGGAGAGCAGGTTGCCGACGACGAAGAGGCCCATCAGCAGCATCAGCATCCGCTTGCGCGGGATGCGGGTGCCGAGGGCGGTCATCAGCGGGGCGCCGAGCACGACGCCGAGGGCGTAGCCGGTCACGAGGAAGCCGGCCGTCGGGATGGAGACACCGAAGTCACCCGCGACCTCGGGAAGCAGCCCCATGATCACGAACTCGGTGGTTCCGATTCCGAAAGCCCCGATCGCGAGGGCCAGAAGCGCGAGAGGCATAGATCTACCTTCCAAACGATTGCAGGTGCGCTTAACGTGCGTCCACAATAGTTGCAGACGCGGGCTATGTGCAAGCGCTGGATATTGCACTGGGTGGACTACTCTGGGTGCAGCCGCTCCGGGACGGAGGAACAAGAGCCATGACAGCGACAGACCCCGCACTCACCGCGCTCGCCCAAGGCTGGTGCGCCCTCTCTTTGCTCCACGGGAAGATCGAGGCCCACGTAGAGCGCGCTCTCCAGACCAAGCACGGCCTGAGCGTGCGGGAGTACAGCCTTCTGGACGTACTCAACCGCCAGCACGACGGCGAGGGAGGCCACCTGCAGATGAAGCAGGTCGCCGATGCCGTGGTACTGAGCCAGAGCGCGACCACACGCCTGGTGACCCGGCTGGAGGAGCGCGGCCTGCTGGCCCGCTACCTGTGCCCCACGGACCGCCGCGGCATCTACACCGACGTCAGCGAGACCGGCGCCGCTCTCCTCGCCGAGGCGCGTCCCACGAACGACGCCGCCCTGCGCGAGGCGCTCGACGAGGCCGCGCGGAACCCGGAGCTCGCACCCTTGGTCAAGGCCGTCGAGACGCTGCGCGTGACCGCGTAACCGCGCAGCCCCATGGGCCGGGGCCTGCGCATAGGCTGCGGTCCATGGGAGATCTTGAAATACGCCCTGCTGTCACCGCGGATCTGCCCGCCATCGTGGGCATGCTCGCCGATGACCCCCTGGGCGCGGCACGCGAGTCGCCGGACGACCTCACTCCGTACGTCACGGCGTTCGAGCGGCTGGCCGGTGACCCGAACCAGCGTCTGGTCGTCGCCGTGCGCGAGGGACGCGTCGTCGGCACGCTCCAGCTCACGATCGTTCCGGGGCTCTCCCGGAAGGGCGCCACTCGCTCGATCATCGAGGGCGTACGCGTGCACGCCGACGAGCGCGGCAGCGGGCTCGGTACGCGGTTCATCGAATGGGCCGTAGCGGAATCCCGGCGCCAGAACTGCCAGTTGGTGCAGCTGACGTCCGACGCCACCCGTATCGACGCCCATCGCTTCTACGAGCGGCTCGGGTTCTCGGCGTCGCATCTGGGCTTCAAGTTGCAGCTCTGAAGCCACCCTTGGTTGCAACGGCAGCGGCAGCGCCAGATGCACCGGCAGCTGCAGATGCGCCCGTTTCACGTGAAACGGGGCCTGTTTCACGTGAAACAGGCCCCGTCACCATGCATCGTGAGGAACCTCCGAAAGACCAGGGGAACCAGAGAGCCAGAAGGCTAGAAGCCCCGCCACCCCTGCGCGTCCACTCCGCCCGGAATCGGCGCTCCCTCGTCGTACGGCTTGCGGGCGAAGACGAACGAACCCACATCGAGGTGGCTCACCGATCCGTCGGGCCGCCGCACCGCCTTCAACAGCTCCCCCGCGTAATACCCGTTGAGCCCCGTCCATGTGCCGTCACCGTTGGGCCGGAACCGGGCTGAGCGTCCCGCCCCGGACAACGGCCCCAGCTCCACCCCGCCATCGGCCGTCAGACGCAGCACGAGCACCTGAGTCCCCCAGTACCAGGGGCCCGCCAGCTCCAGCACCTTCTGGTCGACTTCGGGGAGCGGCCGCCAAGGCTCCGGGATCCGGGGCTCGGCATCGGCCACGATCTTCACCAGGTCCACGGCCAGCGCCGCCACCGGCGGCCCTGACGTGCAGTTGGCGAGCGCGACCGCGGCCAGACCGTCCGCCTCGCTCACCCACAGGGCCGCCAGGAAGCCCGGCAGCGAACCGCTGTGCCCCGCCAGGCTGCCCCTCTCCCACCGCAGCAGGTCCACTCCCAGGCCGTACGCCCTGTCCCATTCTCCGGTCGGCAGCGGCGCCGACGGCGTCCGCATCTCCCGTACGGAATCCGCACCGAGGACCCGGTCGTCGCCCTTGACCAGGAAGTGTCCAAAGCGCACCAGGTCCGCCGTCGTGGACCACAGCTGACCGGCCGGCGCCATCAGGCCCAGGTCCTCGGCGGGCTCCGGCATCATCACGTCCGCCCACGGGTGCACGGCCCAGCCTCCGGCATGCGGAGCCTGGGGCTGCGCACTCGTACGGTTCAGCCCCAGCGGTTCGAGCACCTCGCGGCGCAGCACGTCCTCCCACGGAGCGCCCCGCAGCGCCTCCACCAGCGAACCCAGCAACGTATAGCCGGGGTTGGAGTAGTGGTGGCGCCTGCCGACAGGGTGCTTGAAGGGCTCCTCACCAAGGACGTCCGCGAGCTCCGGGCGAGTCGTTCCCGGAGTGCGCTCCCACCACTCTCCCGGCGTCTCGGCCGCCAGCCCGCCGGTGTGCGCGAGGAGTTCGGCGATCGTCGCCTCCCCCGCGCCGGTTCCCGGCAGGTGCTTCTCCAGCGGGTCGCCGAGGTCAAGGACGCCCTCGTCACGCAGCCGCATCACCAGTACGGCGGTGAAGGTCTTGGTGATCGAGCCGATGCGGTACTGGACGTCCTCGTCCGGCTCGTGCCCGTCCACCATGCTGCGGCCACCGGCCCACACCAGCTCACCGTCCCGGGCCACCGCGGCCATCAGGGAGGGGGACCGGCCCTCCGTCTGGGCGGTGGCGATTCGGTGCAGCAGGGCTCGGCGGGTGGAAGGGAGCAGCTCTTCACGGGGTGTTGTCATGGGACCAGTTCACCTGGGAGGCGCCCGTGCGTCGAGCGAATTCGACGGGCCGACGGACCTCACCGACAGGTCTCCCGGGTCAGCACTCCCAAGGCTGTGAGCCCGCGCGCCGCCGGGTGGTGATGTTGATCCTGTTGAGCATGTTGGCCACGCCGATGGCGAGGACGATCGCCGCGAGCTCCCGCTCGGTGAAGTGGTGCGCGGCCTCGCCCCAGATCGCGGCCGGGACCGGGTCGGGCCGGTCGGCGAGCCGGGTGGCGGCCTCCGCGAGGGCGAAGGCGGAGCGTTCCGCGGCCGTGAAGCAGGACGAGTGCCGCCAGCCCGCGACCGCCGAGCGCTGCTCCTCGGTGGCACCCGCCGCGGCGGCACTGCGCACGTTTCCGTCCACGCAGACGCTGCTTCCGTTGATCTGGCTCACGCGCAGCTGCACCAGCTCGATCGTCGCCTGGGACAGTCCCTGCTTCCTGGTGACCTGGGACAGGCTCAGCAAGGCCGTCATGGCCTCAGGGATGATCAAGGCGGGGTTCTGCATACGAGCCTGCATGAGTTTTCTCCTCAAGCGTCTGCCCGGCGCCGCTGTTGGCCGCAGTGGCGTCGTTGTGGTCCGTCATTGCACCGACGAATCGCGACGCGGAGATGTGAGCGTCCCCGGCGACCAGAGGCCCGCGGCCGTCCCGTCGCGCAGGTGCTGCTCGTAGGTGACGACCTTGCCGTGGACGACCTCCAGACAGGCGTTGAGGTCGTCGATCTTCGCGCGTACGTCGCGCTCGTGCTCCTGGAGAAGCGCCAGGCGGTCCCGCTCGTTGCCGGGCCCGGAGCGTACGAGCGCTGCGAACTTCCTGATCGTGGCGATCGGCATGCCCGAGACCCGCAGCCGCCCGCACAGCAGGAGCCAGTCCACGTCCGCCTGTTCGTAGCTGCGCCGCCCTCCGCCGGTCCGCGGGATCTCGCGCAGGAAGAGCCCTTCTCGCTCGAAGAACCGCAGGGCGTGCACGCTCAGGCCGGTTGCCTCGGCGACCTTCCCGATGGACAGGCCACTCGTGTTCCCCTCGGGCGCGGCGCCCGGATACTCGCTCATGACGCGACCGTACGTTGCTGGTCGAGCTCTCTCTTGATCTAGCGCGCGCTCTAGGTTTTAGCGTCGCAGCCATGATCACCGAACAGCGGAAGCTCGGCACGGGCTTCGGCGCCCACAGCACGGCCGACGACGTTCTCGCAGGCATGCAACTGGCGGGCACCACGGCCCTTGTGACCGGCGGATACTCCGGCCTCGGGCTCGCGACGACCCGCGCCCTCGTCCGCGCGGGCGCGCACGTCGTCATCCCCGCCCGCCGCCCCGAGACCGCCGAGCACGCCCTGCGCGGCCTGCCCAGGACCGAGGTGCACGCCCTCGACCTCGCGGACCTGGAGAGCGTCCGCGTCTTCTCCGAACGCTTCCTCGACACCGGCCGCCCGCTCGGCATCCTCATCAACGGCGCGGGCATGATGGCCTGCCCGGAGACGCGCGTCGGCCCCGGCTGGGAGGCACACTTCGCCGTCAACCACCTCGGGCACTTCGCACTGACCCATCGTCTGCGCCCGGCCTTCGCACCGGACGGGGCCCGCGTCGTGGCCGTCGCCTCCTCCGGACATTTCCTCTCCGACATCCGCTGGAGCGACCTCCACTTCCGCACCGGTTACGACCGGTGGCTGGCCTACGCCCAGTCCAAGACCGCCAACGCCCTCTTCGCACTGCACCTGAACCACCTCGGCGCCGACCACGGCCTGCGCGCCCACGCCGTGCACCCCGGCAGCATCCTCACTCCGCTGCAGCGCCACATCCCGCGCGAGGAGTGGCTCGCGCAGGGCTGGGTGACTCCGGACGGGACGCCCGCCGTCGGCTTCAAGACCCCGGAGCAGGGCGCGGCAACGGCGGTGTGGGCGGCGACCTCGCCCCTGCTGGACGACCGGGGAGGGGCGTACTGCCAGGACTGCGACGTCGCCGAACCGGCCACCACCGACGACATGCTGATCGGCGGGGTCAAGCCCTGGGCCGTCGATCCCGACGCCGCGGCCCGGCTCTGGGACCTCTCCTGCGAACTCACCGGCCTCAGCGCGTTCTGAGGTTCTGGGCCCGAGCAAAATCCGAACGCTGCCGGAAGATGGACGCGTGCAGCTTCCCTACACCTACCGCGTGACCAAGTACGACCCGGCCGACCGCGACGCCCACGGTCACTACACCGGCGCCGAGGACAGCGTCAGCGACCACGGCGTGCAGGAGGCGGCCTACCTCCACGCGGTCCAGGCGTTCGCCGAGGAGGCCGGGATCGACCGGCTGTCCGTGCGCGAGCCGTGGGTCCCGTCCCTCGCGCACTTCGGCACCGGGCACCCCCCCCCCGGCCGACGCGGGGCACGGCTCGGGCGGCCTCGGGCTCGGGCTCGGCGCGCTCTTCCCGGCCGGTTCCGATGGCTTCCACGACGGCTTTCACGAAGGTTTCCACGACGGGGCGGAAGTATCGCTGGCCGTGGGGCTCGAGCTGACGCGTCTCATGCTGCGCGAGTCGGGTGCCTGGTGCCGACTGGAGTGGGAGGACGCGTTCGCCGTGCACGTGGGCTGGGACCAGTACCTCTATGTCGGCAGCGGTCGGCCCGTCGAAGGGGCCTTGGCCCGGACCCGCGCTCTGGGGCTGTTCCCGGAGCGCCTTGAGGCCTCTCCGTACGCCATGGAGATCGACGACGAAGGCATGGTCCGGCCTGGCGACGACGAGTTCTGGGACTGCGTGAGCTGGGCAGTCGCGAACGGCCGTGCCGGACTCCTGGAAGAGACGTACATCGACGGCGTGACGCGCTGGCACCGCCTCACCCACCGAGCCGTCGAAGAGGTCCGCTCCCGGATCGCTCCTCGCGCTCGTCTCGCGGTGTGGCCCGGCCTGTCGTCCGACACCGCAGCGGTCCTCGACGGCCTCCCCGCGGACGGCTTGGTCGAAGGAGTCTGGCAGGACGGGGATGGCCTGATCCACAGCGCTGTCGTCGACGAGACCGAGTTCGATCAGCTGGCCGACCGGCTGTACGGGGCCGACGCGGCGGCGCTCTTGTCCGTGGACGCCGATGAGCGCGTGCCCTTGTTCACCGCCGTCGTGCCGGACAGCGACGGAGTGATCCGCGCCCGCTGGCGGACCGACCCCGCACCCGGTGACCGCACGTACGCCTTCCTCAAGACGCTCCGCCGAGGTGACATCACCAGCGGCACGGTGGCCCACGTCGCCGACTTCGGTGTCACCTTCGTGGACATCGGCGGCAACGTCGGCATGGCCGACCGCTCCGGCATGGCCGACAGTTCCGGCTTCAAAGCGATCATCAACATCCCCGAGCTGTCCTGGCGCCACCTCGACCACCCGTCCGAAGCCGTCTCCGTCGGCCAGCAGATCCGCGCCGAGATCCTCGACGTCGACTTCGCGCGTGAACGCGTGTCCCTGTCCCTCAAGGCCCTCCACGCAGACCCGATGCCTCAGCTCCGGGCGATGATCGGCCGGACGGTAGTCGGCCCCGTCACCAAGGTCGTGCCGTTCGGCGTCTTCGTACGCATCGAGGAGCGGGCGGACGGCTTCGAGGGGCTGGTGCACGACTCCGAACTGGAGGAAGCGTCTTCGGACGGCCCTCGGCCCGGCATCGAGGTCGGCGCCACCCTCCGGGTCAAGATCCTCGACGTGGACCTGACCCGGCGACTCATCACCCTCTCGCACCGCCGGGCCGCCCCGGAGGCGTGACCCCGGACAGGGTGCGAACCCTCAGCCTGCGCCCTGCATGCGTCATCGCCTGCAGGGCCTCGCGAGCGGTTGCCTACTCCGGTGCCTGGAAGCCGCCGATCTCCTGCTCGAGCAGTTCGGCCAGCCGCAGCGGGGTGCGGTCCTCGAACATCGGGCCGATGAGCTGCACTCCCACGGGCAGGCCCTCGGGAGACCGGCCCGTGGGGATGGCGGTGGCGGGCAGGCCGGGCATGGTGGCCAGACCGGCCCAGACGAGCTGGTCGAAGTACGGGTACTCGACGCCGTCGATGTCGATCCGGCGCTCCCTCGGATCGGGGTTGTGGTCGTGCGGGAACGCGGGAGTGGGCGTGATGGGGCACACCACGGCGTCGAACTCCGCGAAGAGCTGCCGCCAGCCGTGGCGGTGGACCTCACGACGGTTGTTCGCCTCGATCCAGTCACGGTGACTGCACACCATGCCGCGCAGCAGCGCCGCATCGAGACTCTGGTCGTCCGCGCTCAGTCCGGCGGCCTGCGCCCGCACCTGCTCGTACTCCTCGACGGGAAAACGTGCAACGGAACTCGAGAACAGCAACTGCCGGTAGAGCATGGCGGCTTCGGTCAGATCGGGCAGCAGCGGACTGTGCCGTTCGACGTGGGCGCCGCCGTCGGCAAGCGCGTCGGCCACGCGCCGCACGCCCGCCCGCACCGCGGAACCGGTCGGAATGATCGGATGCTCGTCGAGGACCAGGACCCGGAAGTCGCCGAGCCGCTCGTGGCGCGCGGGCGGCAGCGTCAAGTCGTACGCCATACCGTGCGTCAGCGGATCCGGTCCGGCCATGACGTCGAGCAGGAGCGTGAGGTCGCGGGCGCTGCGCGCCATCGGCCCGACGACGGCGAGGTCGGGTTCGATCGGCAACGCCGGTCCGGGCGGCGGGACCATACCGCGGGTCGCCGCCAGCCCGAGCGTCGGCTTGTGCGCGTAGACGCCGCAGAAATGTGCGGGGGTACGCAACGAACCGGCGATGTCGGAGCCGATGGACAGCGCGCCGAATCCGGACGCCAGGGCCGCCGCCGATCCGCCGGAGGATCCACCCGATGTGCGGCTGTGATCCCACGGGTTGTTGGTGGTGCCGTAGATCTCGTTGAAGCTCTGTATGTCCTGCAGCCCCAAGGGCACGTTGGTCTTGCCGAGCACCACCGCGCCCGCGGCCTTGAGCCGCGACACCTGCACCGCGTCCTCGGTCGGCATGAAGTCCCGATGTGCTGGCATGCCCCAATTCGTGGGCATCCCAGCGATGTTGTAGGACTCTTTGACCGTCACCGGAATGCCGAGCAGCGGCCCGTCCTCACCGTCGGCGCGCGCCTGGTCGGCGCGGCGCGCGGCGTCCCGTGCACCGTCGAAGTCCGGCACACAGATGGCATTGATCGGCTTGTCGTCCCGCTCGATGCGGGCGATCGCCTCGTCGGTCAGTTCTGCCGAGGTCACTTCACCGGCACGCAAGGCAGCCGTCATTTTCTCGGCCGTCGGAAAAATCTGCTCCATGAATCGGGGACCGTAACGGCACCTGGAGGAGGGCAGGAAATGCCGATTCGCACAAGCGGACCGGATCAGGTCTGCGCCATGTCCACGAAGCGCGAGTAGTGGCCCTGGAAGGCAACGGTGATCGTCGCCGTGGGGCCGTTACGGTGCTTGCCCACGATGATGTCCGCCTCGCCCGCGCGCGGTGACTCCTTCTCGTACGCATCCTCGCGGTGCAGCAGGATCACCATGTCCGCGTCCTGCTCGATCGATCCGGACTCACGCAGGTCGGAGACCATGGGCTTCTTGTCCGTGCGCTGCTCGGGGCCACGGTTCAGCTGCGAGAGCGCGATGACCGGCAGCTCCAGCTCCTTGGCCAGCAGCTTCAGGTTTCGCGACATGTCCGAGACTTCCTGCTGGCGGCTCTCGGACCGCTTGGATCCGCCGGACTGCATCAGCTGCAGGTAGTCGATGACGACGAGCTTCAGGTCGTTCCGCTGCTTGAGGCGACGGCACTTGGCGCGGATCTCCATCATCGACAGGTTCGGGGAGTCGTCGATGTAGAGCGGGGCTGCGGAGACGTCCGGCATGCGCCGGGCGAGGCGCGTCCAGTCCTCGTCGGTCATGGTGCCGGAGCGCATGTGGTGCAGGGCCACGCGCGCCTCGGCGGACAGCAGACGCATGGCGATCTCGTTGCGCCCCATTTCGAGCGAGAAGATCACGCTCGGCATGTTGTGCTTGATCGAACAGGCCCGCGCGAAGTCGAGGGCCAGCGTCGACTTACCCATGGCGGGACGGGCCGCGATGATGATCATCTGGCCCGGGTGCAGGCCGTTGGTGAGCTGGTCGAGGTCGGTGAAGCCGGTCGGTACACCGGTCATCTCCCCCGACCGCGAGCCAATCGCCTCGATCTCGTCGAGAGCGCCCTCCATGATGTCGCCGAGCGGGAGGTAGTCCTCGGTGGTGCGCTGCTCGGTGACCGCGTAGATCTCGGCCTGGGCGCTGTTGACGATCTCGTCGACGTCGCCGTCGGCCGCGTATCCCATCTGCGTGATCTTCGTGCCGGCCTCCACGAGGCGGCGCAGCACCGCTCGCTCGTGGACGATCTCCGCGTAATACTCCGCGTTCGCCGCGGTCGGGACCGTTTGGACCAGTGTGTGCAGATACGATGCGCCGCCGACCTTGGTGATCTCACCGCGCTTGGTGAGCTCGGCCGCCACGGTGATCGGGTCGGCAGGCTCGCCCTTCGCGTAGAGGTCGAGGATCGCGGCGTAGACCGTCTCGTGCGCCGGCCGGTAGAAGTCGTGGCCCTTGAGGACCTCGACGACATCGGCGATGGCGTCCTTGGAGAGCAGCATGCCGCCGAGCACCGACTGCTCCGCGTCGAGATCCTGCGGGGGGACGCGCTCGAACGACGAACCTCCGCCGTCCCAGCCGCCCTCGCGGCCGCGGTCGTGCTGTTCGTCACGGCCCCGGCCACCTTCGCGGCGCTGGCGGGAGACGGGCAGACGGTCACTGGGACCGCTGTCGGCCCAGGGGTCGTCCAAAGGCTCGGAGATACTCACCGGGCCACCTCCTCCCGTCCGCCGTGCGGACCTCGCCGTGCCCCTCTTTCCTACGGCACGACACTGACAAATAAGGGGGCCCAACTCCGGTTCTGACGCGTCGGTTTTTCGGTCTTTCCGAGGTCGTACGAAGAGGCGGGCGCCGGACCACGGTAGGCCTGTGGGCACCGTCAGCCAATCTGGTTATCCACAGGCGGTGTGGATGACGGGCCCGATGCTGTGGAGAACTCCGCCAAACCTGTGCACGGCCCGGTGGACAGCCCTGTGAACAAGCCCTCAGCGAGTTTGCGAAACACGCCCTGACCTGCAACTTTCCCATCCACTGGCTGTGCAGAAGAAAAACTTTCCCAGTCGGACCAAGATCCCCGCAAACGACGCGTGACGGCGCGCCCGACAGGAGATCGAGTAAGGGTCTCAATAACATTGCATCTCTTACCTGTGGAAGATTAGATTGGTGTCCATGACACAGGCTCCCGCGCCGCCCAAGGCCGCCCGGCGAAGGCACGACCGAGAGATCATCGCCCTCGCCGTCCCCGCGTTCGGCGCCCTGGTCGCCGAGCCCCTCTTCGTGCTGGCCGACAGCGCCATCGTCGGGCACCTCGGCACCGCCCAGCTGGCCGGTCTCGGCGTCGCCTCGGCGCTCCTCACCACCGCGGTGAGCATCTTCGTCTTCCTCGCTTACGCCACCACAGCCGCCGTCGCCCGCCGAGTGGGCGCCGGTGACCTCCAGGCCGCCATCCGGCAGGGCATGGACGGCATCTGGCTCGCACTTCTCCTCGGTGCCGCCGTCATCGCCGTCGTACTGCCCACCGCACCCGCCCTCGTGGACCTCTTCGGCGCCTCCGACACCGCGGCCCCGTACGCCGTCACGTATCTGCGGATCTCCTCACTCGGCATCCCCGCCATGCTCGTCGTGCTCGCCTCCACCGGCGTGCTCCGCGGACTGCAGGACACCAGAACCCCGCTGTACGTGGCGATCGGCGGCTTCGTCGCCAACGGCGTCCTCAACATCGGCCTGGTCTACGGCGCCGACCTCGGCATCGCCGGCTCCGCCTGGGGCACCGTCATCGCCCAGTGCGCCATGGCCACCGTGTACCTCTTCGTCGTCGTACGCGGCGCCAAGCGGCACGGCGCCTCACTGCGCCCCGATGCCGCCGGGATCCGGGCCTGCGCACAAGCCGGTGCGCCGCTCCTGGTCCGCACGCTCTCGCTGCGCGCCATCCTGATGATCGCGACCGCTGTCGCCGCTCGCCTCGGCGACTCCGACGTGGCCGCCCACCAGATCGTTCTGTCCCTGTGGAGTCTGCTGGCCTTCGCGCTCGACGCCATCGCCATTGCCGGGCAGGCGATCATCGGACGCTACCTGGGCGCCAACGATCCGGAGGGCGCCCGCGCCGTCTGCCGCCGGATGGTTCAGTGGGGCGTCGCCTCGGGGGTCGTGCTCGGTCTGCTGGTCGTTCTCGCGCGGCCGGTGTTCATCCCGCTCTTCACCAGCGACGGCAGCGTCCAGGACGCGGCACTGCCCGCCCTCGTCGTGATCGCCCTCGCCCAGCCCATCTGCGGCATCGTCTTCGTGCTGGACGGCGTCCTGATGGGTGCGGGCGACGGACGGTACCTCGCCTGGGCGATGATCGTCACGTTGGCCGCCTTCACCCCCGTCGCCCTGCTCGTACCGACCTTCGGCGGTGGCCTGACCGCCCTGTGGGGAGCGATGACGCTGATGATGGCGGTGCGGATGCTGACCCTGTGGCTGCGCTCCCGCTCCGGCCACTGGATCGTCACGGGCGCCACGCGGTGACCGCTACGCAGCACCACTCGGTGAGCATTTGGCAGCACCACGCGCTGAGCATTTCGCGCTGTTTCACGTGAAACAGCGCGCCCTCTGCGCCGGACGTTCCACGAAGCCGGATGTTCCGCAAAGCACGTTGGGCCGCACCCCAAGGGGTACGGCCCAACGGTTGCTTCAGCTCTGCCAAGCGCAGTGCTTAGGCGGAGACGACCTCGACGTTGACCTTCGCGGCAACCTCGGGGTGCAGACGCACGGACGTCGCGTGGGCGCCCAGCGTCTTGATCGGCGCGCCCAGCTCGACACGGCGCTTGTCGACCTTCGGACCACCGGCAGCCTCGATCGCCGAAGCGATGTCGGCCGGGGTGACGGAACCGAAGAGACGACCGGCGTCGCCGGAGCGAACGGCCAGACGGACCTTGACGCCCTCGAGCTGGGCCTTGATCTCGTTGGCCTGCTCGATGGTCGCGATCTCGTGGATCTTGCGCGCACGACGGATCTGCGCGACGTCCTTCTCGCCACCCTTGGTCCAGCGGATCGCAAAGTTCCGCGGGATCAGGTAGTTGCGGGCGTAGCCGTCCTTGACGTCTACGACCTCGCCGGCGGCGCCGAGGCCGGAGACCTCGTGGGTGAGGATGATCTTCATTAGTCGGTCACCCTTCCCTTATCGCGCGGTGGACGTGTAGGGCAGCAGCGCCATCTCACGGCTGTTCTTAACGGCCGTGGCGACGTCACGCTGGTGCTGCGTGCAGTTGCCGGTCACGCGGCGGGCACGGATCTTGCCGCGGTCGGAAATGAACTTCCGCAGCATGTTCGTGTCCTTGTAGTCCACGTACGTGACCTTGTCCTTGCAGAAAGCGCAGACCTTCTTCTTAGGCTTGCGCACAGGCGGCTTCGCCATGGTGTTTCTCCTGTGTGATCAAGAAGTGTGGGTACGGCCCACCCCTCGGCCCGAAGGCCAGAGCCCTGAGGCTTAGAAGGGGGGCTCGTCCGAGTAGCCGCCACCGGAGCCGCCGGAGCTTCCGCCCCAGCCGCCACCGCCGCCGCCCTGCTGCTGGTTGCCGCCAGCCGGAGCGCCGGTCGCCCAGGGGTCGTCGGCGGGAGCACCGCCGCCGCCACCCTGCTGCTGACCGTTGCCGGAGCCACCGCCCCAGCCACCGCCCTGCTGGCCGCCGCCACTGCCGCCGCCGTAACCGCCCTGGCCGCCTCGACCGGTGGTCTTGGTGACCTTGGCCGTGGCGTTCTTCAGGCTGGCGCCGACTTCCTCGACGTCGAGCTCGTAGACCGTGCGCTTGATGCCCTCACGGTCCTCATAGGACCGCTGCTTCAGCCGGCCCTGCACGACGACGCGCATGCCTCGCTGGAGCGACTCCGCGACGTTCTCCGCCGCCTGACGCCAGACCGAGCAGGTGAGGAAGAGGCTTTCGCCGTCCTTCCACTCGTTCGTCTGGCGGTCGAAGGTGCGGGGGGTGGACGCGACACGGAACTTCGCGACCGCCGCACCGGAGGGGGTGAAGCGCAGCTCGGGGTCGTCGACAAGATTGCCGACGACCGTGATGACGGTCTCGCCTGCCATGGGGGAACCTCTCGGCGGGTTTGCTGCTGGCTGCTTGTTGCTGCTACTCGATTCCCGGGTGCTGCTGAGCTAAGAAGCTCAGTGCATCTCGGGACGGAGGACCTTGGTCCGGAGGACCGACTCGTTCAGGTTCATCTGTCGGTCGAGCTCCTTGACGACCGCAGGCTCGGCCTGCAGGTCGATGACCGAGTAGATGCCCTCGGGCTTCTTCTTGATCTCGTAGGACAGACGACGACGGCCCCAGGTGTCGACCTTCTCGACCTTTCCGTTGCCCTCACGGACGACAGAAAGGAAGTTCTCGATCAGCGGGGAGACAGCGCGCTCCTCGAGATCGGGGTCGAGGATGACCATCACTTCGTAGTGACGCATGTGGAACCCACCTCCTTTGGACTCAGCGGCCACGGTCGTTCCGTGGCAGGAGGGTCGTGATGCGTACGCAACGGTATCGGCAGCCACTGACAATCGACTCCCGCGAGCGGGGGCTCATGATGTGGCCTGGGCAGACACCGGTGCAGACGGTACACAGTACCCGCACCGAGGCTTCCGGTTGAAATCCGGCGGTGGGCGGGCAGAATCTGTACACATCGGGTGTCTATGGCGCTACGATGCGCCGCCTTCCGCAGGAGGTGCCTCTCATGGCACAGGTAATGCGACCGAACACCGCCACTTCCCTCTTCGCCACGGACGGCAAGCCTCATCCGCTCCAGGACACGCTGCTGGGCGTGACGCTGGTGCTCGGGGCGATCGCCTTCGTGACCGCGATGTTCCACAACCTCCATCTGATCAGCTCGTGGGCAGGCCTGATCGGGATCGCCACGGGCGCGTACGGCCAGTTCATCTCGGTGACGACGCGTGAGCGCTTCGGCCTGATCCTGGGTCTCGGAGCCTCGGCGGTCGGCTTCTTCCTGGGCATGGCACACGGCGGACTTTTCGGCGGAGTCGTCGGCTGACGGCCTCGCGGGGCCCCGGTCGCACGAGCGGCCGGGGGCCTTAGTCCCGTACGCCCAGACGGGTCGCTCGCAGGGCGCAGTAGGCTTCGGCGCGAGAGCCGGAGCCCCTGTACCCATGGGGACACACCAGCCCGAGGAGCGCCCCGAATGAGTCTGACCCTGAGGACCATCAGTCGCGAGCAGCATCTGGCATATATCCAGACACTGCCGTCGGCGAGTCATTGCCAGGTCCCGGCATGGGCTGACGTGAAGAGCGAATGGCGCTCGGAGAACCTGGGCTGGTTCGACGACAGGACCGGTGAGCTGGTCGGTGCGGGCCTGGTGCTCTACCGGCAGCTGCCCAAGCTCAAGCGTTATCTCGCGTACCTGCCCGAGGGCCCGGTCATCAACTGGTACGCCCCGAACCTCGACGAGTGGCTGCAGCCGATGCTGGCGCATCTGAAGCAGCAGGGCGCCTTCTCCGTGAAGATGGGTCCGCCGGTCGTGATCCGTCGCTGGGACGCTCCGGCGATCAAGGCCGGCATCCAGAACCCCGACGTGAAGCGGCTGCGGGACACCGAGGCGACGTACATCGAGCCGCGGGCCTTCGAGGTCTCCGACCGGCTGCGCCGGATGGGCTGGCAGCAGGGCGAGGACGGCGGCGCCGGCTTCGGCGACGTGCAGCCCCGCTTCGTCTTCCAGGTGCCGCTGGCCAACCGCTCCCTGGACGAGGTCCAGAAGGGCTTCAACCAGCTGTGGCGGCGCAACATCAAGAAGGCCGAGAAGGCCGGCGTCGAGGTCGTCCAGGGCGGCTACCACGACCTGCCCGAGTGGCAGCGTCTCTACGAGATCACCGCGGTGCGCGACAAGTTCCGCCCGCGGCCGCTCGGCTACTTCCAGCAGATGTGGCAGGCCCTCAACTCCGAGGACCCCAACCGCATGCGGCTGTACTTCGCGCGGCACAACGGCGTGAACCTGTCGGCCGCGACGATGCTCGTCGTCGGCGGGCACGTCTGGTACTCCTACGGCGCATCGGACAACATCGGGCGCGAGGTCAGGCCCTCGAACGCGATGCAGTGGCGGATGCTCCGCGATGCGTACGCCATGGGCGCCACGGTCTATGACCTGCGCGGCATCTCCGACTCGCTGGACGAGACGGACCACCTCTTCGGCCTGATCCAGTTCAAGGTCGGCACCGGCGGCGAAGCCGCCGAGTACATCGGCGAGTGGGACTTCCCGCTCAACAAGCTGCTGCACAAGGCGCTGGACATCTACATGTCGCGCCGCTGATCCCGCACAATTTCCTTCCATAACTCTGATACACCGCAGACACGAGAAAGGTTCCGGGATCCAGCCATGGCGCTCACGCTCTATGTCGACACCGCGCGCTGGCGGGCACACCAGAAGCACATGCTGGAGCAGTTCCCGGGCATCGTCCCGGTCTGCAAGGGCAACGGCTACGGCTTCGGGCATGAGCGCCTCGCCGAGGAAGCCACGCGCTTCGGCTCCGACGTGCTCGCCGTGGGCACCACCTACGAAGCCGCTCGCATCAAGGACTGGTTCAGCGGCGACCTGCTGGTCCTGACCCCGTTCCGGCGGGGCGAGGAGCCGGTGCCACTGCCCGACCGCGTCATCCGCTCCGTGTCGTCGCTCGACGGCGTGCACGGCCTCGTGGGGGCCCGCGTCGTCATCGAGGTCATGTCCTCGATGAAGCGCCACGGAGTCAGCGAGCAGGAGCTTCCGCAGCTGCACGCCGCCATCGAGGACGTACGCCTCGAAGGCTTCGCGATCCACCTGCCGCTGGACCGCACCGACGGCTCGGACGCCGTCGAGGAGGTCATCGGCTGGATGGACCGTCTGCGCGCGGCCCGCCTGCCGCTGCACACCATGTTCGTCAGCCACCTCAAGGCCGGTGAACTGGCGCGTCTTCAGCAGCAGTTCCCGCAGACCCGCTTCCGTGCCCGCATCGGCACGAACCTCTGGCTGGGCGATCACGAGGCCACCGAGTACCGCGGTGCCGTCCTCGACGTCACCGCCGTCGCCAAGGGCGACCGCTTCGGCTACCGCCAGCAGAAGGCTGCTTCCGACGGCTGGCTGGTCGTGGTGGCCGGGGGCACCTCGCACGGTGTCGGCCTGGAGGCCCCGAAGGCGCTGCACGGCATGATGCCGCGGGCCAAGGGTGTGGCGCGCGCGGGCCTCGCGACCGTGAACCGCAACCTCTCGCCCTTCGTCTGGGCGGGCAAGCAGCGCTGGTTCGCGGAGCCGCCGCACATGCAGGTCTCGATCCTCTTCGTGCCTTCGGACGCCCAGGAGCCGAAGGTCGGCGAGGAGCTGGTGGCCCACCTGCGGCACACCACCACGCAGTTCGACCGGATCGTCGACCGCTGAGGCGGATCGATCCAGCACGCGGAGGGGCCGGTACGACGACGATTCGTACCGGCCCTTCCGCGTTTGTGAACGGCTCTTCCGCGTGTGCGAACGCTCCTCAGCCCGGCAGATCGGCCGCCGAACCCCACTTCACGGCGGGCGCCTCCGAGGTGTGCAGTGCGGTCCGCCTCGAACGGCCCGCGTTCCCCAGCACGAAGACGTCCCGCGCGCCGTCCAGGACGCCCCCTGACGGGTCGTCGTCCCCTGCGATCCGCACCACGTCCCGCTCCGGCATCAGGATGTCGCGCACGATCACGGCACACAGGTACAGCGTGCCCAACAGATGCACGACGATGGCGAGTTGGTATCCCTCGGTCGGCAGCCCCTTGTGGGCGTCTCCGCTCGTCGTGTACGCCAGGTAGAGCCAGATCCCGAGGAAGTACGCGACTTCGCACGCCTGCCAGATCAGGAAGTCGCGCCAGCGCGGCCGGGCGAGCGCGGCGAGGGGGATCAGCCACAGGACGTACTGCGGCGAGTAGACCTTGTTGGTGAGGACGAAGGCGGCGACCACCAGGAAGGCCAGTTGTGCGAAGCGCGGGCGGCGCGGGGCGGTGAGTCCGAGGGCGCCGACTCCCAGACAGGCGAGGAGCATCAGCACGGCCGCCAGGGTGTTGACCGTGTCGGTGGTCAACGGGGAGTCCATCCGCTGGGAGAGGATCAGCCAGAAGGAGCCGAAGTCGACGCCGCGCTCCTGGCTGAACGTGTAGAACTTCGACCAGCCGTCGCTCGCGAGCAGTATCACCGGCAGGTTCACGACCAGCCAGGCGCCCACCGTGCCGAGCAGCGCGGTCCCGAACTCCCGCCATCTGCCCGCGCGCCAGCACAGGATCAGCAGCGGGCCGAGGATCAGTACGGGATACAGCTTGGCGGCCGTGGCGAGCCCGAGGAGCACACCGAAAGCGACGACGCGCGCGCGTGACCACATCAGCATCGCGGCGGCCGTGAGGGCCACGGCGAGCAGGTCCCAGTTGATGGTGGCCGTCAGTGCGAAGGCCGGTGCGAGGGCGACGAGCAGCGCGTCCCAGGGGCGGCGCCGGTGGGTGCGTGTCACACAGACGGCGACGACCGCGGTGCAGGCCATCAGTATCCCGGCGTTGACCATCCAGTAGATCTTTTCCTGGTGCTGGATGGATCCGCTGCCGGGCGTCACCCAGGACGCCATCTCCATGAACACCCCGGTGAGGACGGGGTACTCGAGGTACTCCATGTCACCGGGGAGCCTGTCGAAGTACGGCACCAGGCCGTCGGCGAAACCGCGTCCCTGATAGAGGTGCGGGATGTCGGAGTAGCACGCATGCGTGTACTGCGAGCTGGCTCCGAAGAACCACGCACCGTTGTAGCACGGCATCTTCTGGATCATCCCGAGCGCGAACATCCCGAGCGCGATGAGCGCGATGACGCGCACGGGAGTCCACCAGGAGGCGGCGAACAGCACTCTTCGGCCTACCGGGCCGCCAACCAGCTCACTACCGGCCCGGGCGACCTCGTCCTCCCTCGTGGGCCGTACCGGCTCCTGTTCCTGCTCCTGCGGGCTCACAGGCTCGTACGCGCTCGTGCGCGGCGTCTCTGCGCTGGGGTCTGCACTGGGCATGCCCGACATCCTGCCGTACGCGACTGGGAACGCGGAGAGGGCCGCCGCACCCATCGGTGCGACGGCCCTCGTTTCACGTGAAACATCCGTGGGGGAGCGCCTCTATGGCGGCCCGCCGGGACTCTCCGGCATCTTCGGCTCAGCCTGTCGGCCCGCCGAAGATGCCCCCTCCGTTGCCATTGCCATTGTTGCCTCCGCCACCGGCCGGGTCCTCGGTCGCGGGTGGGGACTCCCCGCCCGGGCCACCGTCGACGCCGCCGTCGGCACCGCCGTTCTCCTGACCGCCGTTGTGGTTGCAGTCCCAGTCGAACGGATCACAGCTCTCGCCGGGATCGGGGCTCTGCGTCGGCGGCTTCGTGGTCTTGGTCTCCGTGGGCGTCGGCGACGTGGTCTCCTCCGGCTCCTCGGTCTTCGTCGGCGTCGGCGTCGTCGGCGGCGGCGTCTCTCCGACGACCTTGCCGATCGGCCCGGGCACCGGGAAGTTCATGACGGGCTTGCCCTTGAGCGCCTGCTCCATGTAGTCCTGCCAGATCTTCGCGGGGAACGAGGCGCCGTGGATCTTCTCCTCGCCACCCGTGCCGAACATCTCCAGGAACTTGCGCTTCTTGTTGGTCTCGTCGTCGTCGAGCCGGTACATGCTGACCGCCGTCGACAACTGCGGGGTGTAGCCGACGAACCAGGCGGACTTGTTGCCGTCCGTCGTACCGGTCTTACCGGCGACCTGACGGCCGCTGAGCTGGGCGGAGGTACCCGTGCCCTTGTCCACGACGGTCCGCAGGACGTCGGTCACGTTGTCGGCGACCTCCGAGCTGTAGGCCTGCTTGGGCTTGTTCTCGTGGCGGAAGACCGTGTCGCCCTCGTGCTCGACCTCCTTCACCGAGTACGGCTCGTTCTGCTTGCCGCTCGCCGCGAAGGTGGAGTACGCCCCGGCCATCCGGATCGCGCTCGGCGACGAGGTGCCGAGTGAGAAGGACGGATAGGTGGCGCCGGCCATGGAGCTGTCATCCTTGAGACCGGCATCCATGGCGGACTGCTTCACCTTCTCCAGTCCGACGTCCATGCCGAGCTGCACGTAGGCCGAGTTGACCGACTCCCTCATCGCCTCGCGGAGGTCGATCTGGAAGCTGGGCCGGTTGTACGACTGGTTACCGTCGTTCTTCTGGTTCCACTGCTTGCCATCGCGGTCCGTCCAGACGTCACCGTTGTACTTCTGGATCTTCAGCTCGTTCTTGCCGCTGTAGAGACTCTTCGGGTTGACGATGGTGCGCTCGGCCTCGGTCTGCTCCTCCGGGCCGTCCGGGTCACGCACGCCGTACTTGAACGCGGCGGCCAGCACGAACGGCTTGTACGTCGAACCGACCTGGGCACCGGTCTGGTCGGCGTTGTTCGTGAAGTGCTTGGTCGCGTCCTCGCCGCCGTAGATGGCCTTGATCGCGCCGTCCTTCGGATCCACCGAGGCCCCGCCGAACTGAACGTGCGTGTCCTTCTCCGGACGCACCTTCGGCTTGATCTTCTCCTTGCGGACCTTGTTCACCGACTCCTCGAGAGCCTTGACCTTCGTCCTGTCGAAGGTCGTGTGGATCTCGTAGCCGCCCTGCTGGAGCTGCTCGGCGGTGATGTTGGTGTTCCTGATGACGTACGCCTTGGCCAGGTCCACGAGGTAACCCGTCTGACCGGCCAGGTCCATGTTCGACCGCGGGTTCTGCAGCTTCGGGAACTCCTGGTACTCGGCCCGCTGCTCGGCGGTCAGGCGGCCGTCCTTGACCTCTTCGTCGAGGATCCACTTCCAGCGCTTCTTGGCGCGGGCGGTGTTGTCCTGCTTGTTCGCCCCGGGGTCGATCTCCGGGTAACCGGCGGGGTCGTAGTACGTGGCGCCCTTCAGCACGGTCGCGAGGAACGCGCACTGGCTCGGGTTCAGCTCGCTGGCTTCCTTGTTGAAGTACGCCCGGGCTGCCGCCTGGATGCCGTAGGCCCCACGTCCGTAATAGGCGGTGTTCAGATAACCGGCCATGATGTCCTCCTTGGACACCGTCCGGCCGACCTTTATGGAGATGAAGAGCTCTTTGAACTTCCTGGTGAACGTCTGCGACTGATCGCCGAGTCGCGCGTTCTTCACGTACTGCTGGGTGATCGTGGAGCCACCCTGGGTCTGCCCGCCCTTGGCCATGTTGACCACGGCCCGGGTGATGCCCATCGGGTCGACGCCCTTGTCCTTCTCGAACGTCTTGTTCTCCGCCGACATGACGGCGAAGCGCATCTCCTTGGGGATGTCGTCGTAGTCGATGATCTGGCGGTTGCGCTCACCACCGGTAGCGACCATCTGCTTGCCGTCAGCCCAGTAGTAGACGTTGTTCTGGGCCTTGGCCGCCTTGTCGACCTCCGGCACCTCCACCAGGGCGTACGCGATGCCCGCGACCGCCATCAGGCCGCCCATGAAACCGAGGAACATGCCGGTGACCAGGCGCCACGACGGGACCCAGCGGCGCACGCCGTCCTTGCCCACGCGCGGGTAGTCGATGAACCGCTTCTTACGGGGCGGCTCGGCACCGCGGCCCCTGCCACGGCCTGCCCCGCCCGGTCCGCCGGACCCGCCGCCACCACGGCGGCCTCCGCCACCGCCGCCCGCACGGCCACCACCGTCGGGCGCCCTTCGGCGACCGCCGCCGGAGCCGACCGAGCCGCTGCGCTGTGCGGCGCGTCGGGCCTCGGCCCTGCCGCCATAGGGGCGGTCCCCATCGTCCGGGGTCCCGGAATCGTGTCCCGGCCCCCCGTAGGAGGAAGAGGGTGATCCTGTGTCGCCCCGCGGTGCCGCGCGACGACCCGACGGCGCCCCTGGGGTGCCGCGCCGGGCCGCGGCGCGTCCGCCGCCCTGCGGCTGCGGCGGTTTGCGACGGTGCTCGCTCATCGAACGATTACTCCTCGGGCAGGCGCAGTTGTCCACGCCTGGAAACGGCGGCTGGTTTCCGGTCCCCCCGAAGTGCGGATGCGCCCGTTCCTGAACGCGCCCGCACTACACCGGGGACGACGACGCTCCCTGACGTCACTTGGTTCCCGGCGGCATGCATGGCGCACAGACTACGCACCGTCAAAACCCTCCTAGAGCCGAAGTTCACCCCAAATCAGGCAAGTTACTTCCTACGAATCGGTGATGTGACGCCGTTCACCGTGCCCCCTCTTGTATCAACCGGATCGCCGTTCTATCGTCTCGATGTATCGAGTCGATACATCAGCTCGGCATAAAGGCCGTACTGAGGGACCGTGGCAGACGGGAGGCGAAGATGAGCAGGCGCTCCGGCATCCTGGAATTCGCCGTGCTCGGTCTGCTTCGCGAATCCCCGATGCACGGCTATGAGCTGCGCAAACGACTCAATACGTCGCTGGGAGTGTTCCGCGCCTTCAGCTACGGGACGCTCTACCCCTGCCTCAAGACGCTGGTCGCCAACGGCTGGTTGATCGAGGAGTCGGGCAGCACCCCCGAAGATGCCCTGGCAGCTCCACTCACAGGGCGTCGCGCCAAGATCGTCTATCGGTTGACGGCGGAAGGTAAGGAGCACTTCGAGGATCTGCTCTCGCAGACCGGCCCCGATGCGTACGAGGACGAGCACTTCGCCGCCCGCTTCGCCTTCTTCGGGCAGACCTCGCGAGACGTTCGGATGCGGGTGCTCGAGGGCCGCCGCAGCCGACTCGAAGAGCGCCTGGAGAAGATGCGCGCTTCCCTGGCCCGTACCCGGGAGCGCCTGGACGACTACACGCTTGAGCTGCAGCGGCACGGCATGGAGTCCGTGGAGCGCGAAGTGCGCTGGCTGAACGAGCTCATCGAGAGCGAGCGAGCAGGGCGGGACCAGCAACGGTCCGCCCCCGGCAGCTCCGCTCAGCAGAACAGCACATCTGGGGAGTCGGCGGACCTGCCCCGGCGGCGGGAGAACGACCCGCCGCCGGATCCGTCCGATGACCCCGCCAAGTGAGACCCAGCGTTCCGCCGGGTTTCATCCGGAATACCGAGATCACACAGGGAGCAACCGGAATGGGTTCGGTTCGCGTAGCCATCGTCGGCGTGGGCAACTGCGCCGCCTCGCTGGTCCAGGGCGTCGAGTACTACAAGGACGCAGACCCGGACAGCAAGGTCCCGGGCCTGATGCACGTCCAGTTCGGCGACTACCACGTCGGTGACGTCGAGTTCGTCGCCGCGTTCGACGTCGACGCGAAGAAGGTCGGCCTCGACCTCTCGGACGCAATCGGCGCCAGCGAGAACAACACCATCAAGATCTGCGACGTGCCGAACTCGGGCGTGACCGTCCAGCGCGGCCACACCCACGACGGCCTGGGCAAGTACTACCGCCAGACCATCGAGGAGTCCTCCGAGGCCCCGGTCGACGTCGTCCAGATCCTCAAGGACCGCCAGGTCGACGTCCTCGTCTGCTACCTGCCCGTCGGTTCCGAGGCTGCCGCGAAGTTCTACGCGCAGTGCGCCATCGACGCCAAGGTCGCCTTCGTCAACGCCCTCCCGGTCTTCATCGCCGGCACCAAGGAGTGGGCGGACAAGTTCACCGAGGCCGGTGTCCCGATCGTCGGCGACGACATCAAGTCGCAGGTCGGCGCCACCATCACGCACCGTGTGATGGCGAAGCTGTTCGAGGACCGCGGTGTCCGTCTTGAGCGCACCATGCAGCTCAACGTCGGCGGCAACATGGACTTCAAGAACATGCTCGAGCGCGACCGCCTCGAGTCCAAGAAGATCTCGAAGACGCAGGCCGTCACCTCGCAGATCCCGGACCGCGAGCTGGGCGAGAAGAACGTCCACATCGGCCCGTCGGACTACGTGGCGTGGCTCGACGACCGCAAGTGGGCGTACGTCCGCCTCGAGGGCCGTGCCTTCGGTGACGTCCCGCTGAACCTGGAGTACAAGCTCGAGGTCTGGGACTCCCCGAACTCGGCCGGTGTCATCATCGACGCCCTGCGCGCCGCGAAGATCGCCAAGGACCGCGGCATCGGCGGCCCGATCCTCTCCGCGTCGAGCTACTTCATGAAGTCCCCGCCGGTCCAGTACTTCGACGACGAGGCCTTCGCCAACGTCGAGAAGTTCATCAAGGGCGAGGTCGAGCGCTAAACAGCTCTCTCCTTGTTGCTTGTCGAGGGTCCCCGGGCATTCCGCCCGGGGACCCTCCTCGTATGTGAGGCTGTGATCCATGGCTGTCGTCGGTGACCTGCGGATACTGCTGCGGCTGCGGGACTTTCGACGGCTGCTCGCCGTACGGCTGATCTCCCAGGGGGCGGACGGCGTCTACCAGGTCGCGCTCGCCACGTACGTCGTGTTCTCCCCGGAGAAGCAGGCCTCGCCGGGGGCGATCGCTTCCGCCATGGCGGTGCTGCTGCTCCCCTATTCGCTGATCGGACCGTTCGCGGGCGTCCTCCTCGACCGCTGGCAGCGCCGCCAGGTCTTCCTCTACGGCAACCTCCTGCGGGCCGCCCTGGCGTCCCTGACCGCCGTACTGATGCTGAGCAGCGTCCCCGACTGGCTCTTCTACGCCTCCGCCCTCTGTGTCACGGCCGTCAACCGTTTCGTCCTGGCGGGTCTCTCGGCCGCGCTGCCCCGGGTGGTCGACGCCGACCGTCTGGTCGTCGCGAACTCCCTCTCGCCGACCGCGGGCACGTTGGCCGCGACACTGGGCGGCGGCCTCGCCTTCGTGATCCGCATCGTGGCGTCGGACTCGGACGCGGCCGTGGTCCTGTGCGGCGCCGCCCTGTATCTCTGCGCGGCGCTCGCCTCGCTCCGCATGGCGCGCGAACTGCTCGGCCCCGACCCGGAACTGGTGCGGCCACGCCTCGGCGCCGCGCTCGCCGGAACCGCCCGCGGGCTGACGGCGGGCATGCGGCACCTGGCACAGCGCCCGGCGGCCGCCCGCACGCTGGCCGCGATGACGGTGATGCGGTTCTGCTACGGCGCCCTGACGGTCATGGTCCTGATGCTGTGCCGGTACGCCTGGTCGTCGACGGAATCCGACGGGCTCGCGCTGCTCGGGCTCGCTGTGGGGATCTCCGGCGCGGGGTTCTTCGTAGCCGCCTTGGTGACGCCGTGGGCGGTGGGGCGGCTGGGAGCGGCCGGCTGGATCGCCGTCTGCGCAGGGGCGGCAGCAGTCCTGGAACCGGCGCTCGGCCTCCCGTTCGCCCCCGTGCCCCTGCTCATCGCCGCCTTCTTCCTCGGCGTGACGACCCAGGGCGCGAAGATCGCCACCGACACGGTGGTGCAGTCCTCGGTGGACGACGGCTACCGAGGGCGGATCTTCTCGGTCTACGACGTGCTGTTCAACGTCGCCTTCGTCGGCGCGGCGGCAGTGGCCGCTCTGGTACTGCCGCCCGACGGGCGATCGGTTCCGCTGGTCCTGTTCGTGGCTTTGCTCTACGCGGCAGTTACTGGTGCCATGACCCGCTATGGCGCGCATGCAAGTAGTGCCTGACGGGCTTGGTGCGCCAGCGACCCAAATCCTGAAAGAGCTCCTGGCGCCCGGTCATTCCAGAGCGCCAGGAACAGCATCAATTCGACGACCCGGTTACCTGGGGTCGAATCGCCACGAGCTCAGGTAGTCCTTACCTCTACAGAAAGCCTTGGACATGGACAACTTGGGCGTTGCCCACTTTCCGTACACGGTGTAAGCGTCACCGCTGTACGGGTCGCAGACGGCGATGACACGGAACTGCCCCGACCCCGCACCGCAGGCCGAGTGGGCATACATCGGGTAGCCGTCCCGCTCGCCGCCCGTGAGGCAATTTCCAGGCTGCGCAGAGGCCGTCGCGGGCATCGCGATCATGCCGGCAACTACGCCCATGGTTGCCACGCCCATGGCCAATATTCGCTTCAACTGTTCCTCCTGGAGCACGCGTTCCACTGTCTGGATCATCTTCCGATGGATTCAGCACAGAAGAGGAAGCGTCACTCAAAGTGAGATTCATATCACTCAGGGCAGCCCCTTTGGGATATCGGGACGATCGCCACAACTGACCGACGGCTGCTTGACCGGCTTCACGCCGAGAGGCGCCACTCTGGTGGCGATTGCTGACGGTACGGATCGCTATGGCGCGACGTAAGTGTCACATCAGCGCCACAGAACCCCTCCCGACTTCAGATCCACCCCTCCGTATCGATAACTTACGCAGGTCTTATTCGCGCCATCGCGTTCTCGTTCGAGGGGGACCCCAAAAGTGACTTTTCCGCCGCCCCAAGGCCAGGCTCCATACCCACCCCAGGGCCAGAACCCTTACGGCCAGCCTCAGGGCAGCGCTCCGTACGGCCAGCCGGCTCCGGCCGCGCCGTACCCGCCACAACAGGGGCAGCCGCAACCGGGGCAGCCGGGCATACCCCAGCAGCCGTACATGCCCTTCAACCAGGGCGCCCCGCTTCCCCCGCCTCCGCAGCAGCGTCGCCCCATCAAGGCGTACCTGCGGGGAGCGGCGGTCGTCGTGGGCCTGATCGTGATCGCCGGTGGCTGGTGGGCCAGTCGGGATGATGCCGACACCGCCGCCGTAGGCGACTGCTTGAAGGCGGCCTCGTCCTCTTCGCAGCGCATGGAGGTCGTCGACTGCTCCTCCTCCGAGGCGGAGGTCAAGGTCATCAAGAAGATCGAGGGCCACTACACCTCCTTCACGGCGGAGACGGAGTGCCGCAAGGTCGAAGGTGCCACCGGGTTCTACGCCGAGACAGGGAAGGGCGAGGACTTCCTCTTCTGCACGAAGGAAGCCTGACCCTCGGCCGATTCCCGACATGACGTGCCGAGGGGCGTTGTTTCACGTGAAACAACGCCCCTCGGCACGTCCAGGACAGTGGATGTTTCACGTGAAACCGTGAGGCGCCCACCGCCCCTTCTCAGTTCTGCGCGGCCTCAGAGTTCTGCGCGGCCCACCACTCCTTGAGCGCAGCGGCAGCCGCGTCCCGCTCCATCGGCCCGTTCTCGAGGCGCAGCTCCAGAAGGAACTTGTAGGCCTGGCCGATCACCGGGCCCGGTCCCACGTCCAGGACCTTCATGATGTCGTTGCCGTCCAGGTCGGGGCGGATCGAGTCCAGCTCCTCCTGTTCCTGGAGGCGGGCGATGCGCTCCTCCAGGCCGTCGTACGCACGCGACAGGGCGTTCGCCTTGCGCTTGTTGCGCGTGGTGCAGTCGGAGCGGGTCAGCTTGTGCAGACGCGCCAGGAGGGGGCCTGCGTCGCGTACGTAGCGACGGACGGCCGAGTCCGTCCACTCTCCCGTGCCGTAGCCGTGGAAGCGCAGGTGGAGCTCGACGAGGCGCGAAACGTCCTTCACGAGCTCGTTGGAGTACTTGAGCGCCGTCATGCGCTTCTTGACCATCTTGGCGCCGACCACCTCGTGGTGGTGGAAGGAGACGCGGCCGTCGCTCTCGAAGCGCCGCGTCTTCGGCTTACCGATGTCGTGCAGCAGCGCCGCGAGCCGCAGCGTCAGGTCCGGGCCGTCCGTCTCCAGCGCCATCGCCTGCTCGAGGACGATCAGCGAGTGGTCGTACACATCCTTGTGGCGATGGTGCTCGTCACGCTCCAGACGCAGCGCGGGCAGCTCGGGGAGAACCCGATCGGCGAGGCCCGTCTCGACGAGGAGAGCGAGGCCCTTGCGCGGATGTACGGAAAGGAGCAGTTTGTTCAATTCGTCCCGCACGCGCTCCGCGGAGACGATGTCGATGCGCTCGGCCATCGCCTTCATCGCGGCGACGACGTCGGGCGCCACCTCGAAGTCCAGCTGCGCGGCGAAGCGCGCGGCCCGCAGCATCCGCAGCGGGTCGTCGGAGAAGGAGTCCTCGGGGGTGCCAGGGGTGCGCAGGACACGCTCCGCGAGGTCGTCGAGCCCGCCGTGCGGGTCCACGAACTCCTTCTCCGGGAGCGCCACGGCCATCGCGTTCACGGTGAAGTCGCGACGCACGAGGTCTTCCTCGATCGAGTCGCCGTAGGAAACCTCGGGCTTGCGCGAGGTCCTGTCGTACGCCTCAGAGCGGTAGGTGGTCACCTCGATCTGGTAGCCGTCCTTCTGGCTGCCGACCGTGCCGAAGGCGATCCCGACCTCCCACACCGCGTCGGCCCACGGCCGGACGATCTTCAGTACGTCCTCGGGGCGGGCGTCGGTCGTGAAGTCCAGGTCATTGCCGAGCCGGCCCAGCAGGGCGTCCCTGACCGAGCCGCCGACCAGGGCGAGAGAGAACCCGGCCTCCTGAAAACGGCGGGCGAGGTCGTCCGCGACAGGGGACACACGCAGCAGCTCACTGACCGCGCGGCTCTGCACCTGGCTCAGGGCGCTGGGATTGTCTTCATTGGCGTTCGGCACAACAGAAAAGGGTACGTGCCCCGGCCGCCCGCGGCCGACCCGATTCCCGCCGCGCCCCGCAGGGGGGCGTGCAGCCGCCCCTGCCGCGTCTTCCGATCACGTGGAGCAGTCCGCGGCACTTCGCCACAGCGCGCATCGTTACCATGCGTGGACGCACAACCGACGACCACTGACGACGAGGGACGGGCGAACGCGTGGCCGAGGCGGCAGACTTTCCGGGGACGAGCCCCTCACCTGCCAGCCGGTGGCTGCGGCGCACCGCAGCACTGCTGGTGGGTACCCCATTGCTGGCCGGACTGCTGCAGGCACCGGCGGGCACCGTGGCGCACGCCACAGTGCCCAGCACGAAGGCGGAGGCCGCGCAGTCACGCGTGAAGGCCGACGCCACCGGATCCCGCACCGTCGACGTCTCCCTGGACTCGCTCACCCCTACCGCGCCCGGTGAGGGCGACACGCTCACCGTCTCGGGCACGGTCACCAACAACGGCAAGCAGACGGTGACGGGGGCGCAGGTCGGGCTCCGCGTCGGCTCGCCCCTCAACAGCCGCAGCGAGATCGACAACGCCGCCAAGCGCACGGGCTTCCAGCCGGGAGCCGACGGCACGGAGGTCGGCGGGAAGTACGTCGAGAAGATCGCCCGGCTCGCACCGGGCGTGCGGCAGGACTTCAGCATCTCCGTGCCGGTCAAGGCACTGTCCCTCGGCGTCGGCGGGGTCTACCAGCTGGGGGTCTCCCTCACCGGTCAGAGCGCCGCCCAGCCCTATCCCCAGGTGCTGGGCATCGAGCGGACCTTCCTGCCCTGGCAGCCCGACGCCACCGACACCAAGACGAAGACCACGTACCTGTGGCCGCTCACCACCGCCACGCACCTCACGGCGAAGACCGGGTCCGACGACCAGCAGACGCCCGTCTTCAAGAACGACGACCTCGCCGACGAGCTCGCCCCGGGCGGGCGCCTGGAACAGCTCCTGTCCCTCGGCAGCCGGCTGAACGTCACGTGGGTCATCGATCCGGACCTGCTCGCCTCGGTCGAGGCGATGACGAAGAGCTACCGGATCGAAAACCCGGACGGAAAGACCACCCGGGCGGGCAAGCAGCAGACGGTCGCCAATCAGTGGCTCAACGACCTCCAGGCCGCCGTCAAGGACAAGAAGATCGTCGCGCTTCCCTTCGCCGACCCCGACCTGGCCTCCCTCGCGCACACCGGCAAGGCGGTCGGTGGCTCCCTCGGTCACCTCAAGGAAGCCACCGACGCGGGCTACAAGGCGGTCACGACGATCCTCCAGGTGAAGCCGAGCACCGACTTCGCCTGGCCCGCCGACGGAGCGATCGACCCGTCGATCGTCGACGTCGCCACCTCCGCCGGCGCCCACACGGTGATCACCCGCAGCGACAGCCTGCGCGAGACCAACGGCCTGCAGTACTCACCGACCGCGGCCCGGCCCATCGGCGGCGGCACCACCGCCGTGGTGACCGACGCACGGCTCTCCACGGCCTTCCAGGGGGACATGAGCGAGGCGGAGAACTCCACGCTCGCCGTCCAGGAGTTCCTCGCCCAGAGCCTGATGATCAACCTGCAGGACCCCGACAAGGGGCGGAGCATCGTCGTCGCTCCGCAGCGCATGCCCACGGCGAGCCAGGCGCAGACCATGGAGAAGGCGCTGAGCTCCCTCGCGGACGGAAAGTGGTCGCAGCCGCAGGACCTGGCCGCCGCGGCGAAGGCCAAGCCGGATCCGCAGGCCACCACCCGGGTCCCGTCGGCCGCTGCCTACCCCAACGCACTGCGCAAGCAGGAGCTGCCGCGGTCGGCCTTCGAGAACATCCAGGCCACCCAGAACTCGCTCGACCGCTTCCAGGTGATCCTCACCGAGAAGGACCGCGTGGTCACCCCCTTCGGGAGGGCCATAGACCGTGAAATGGCGACGTCCTGGCGCGGCCACAAGGTAGAGGGTCAGGCCTATCGGGACAGCGTCTGGGCGTACCTGAAGGACCTCACCAGGCAGGTGTCCCTGATCCAGAGGTCCGACGCGAAGCTCTCCGGGCGCAGCGCGACCATCCCGGTCTCGGTGCAGAACAACCTGGTCCAGGGCGTCGACCATCTGGTCCTGCGCCTGTCCTCCAGGAACCCCACCCGACTGAAGATCGGCGACGGGCAGTTCGAAGAGAAGCCGATCAAGATCGCGGGCGGCCACTCCCAGTCCGTGAAGTTCACCACCACGGCCAACGCCAACGGTCCGGTCCCGGTGTACGCCCAGCTGTACACGGAGGACGGAGAGCCCTACGGCAACGCCGTGCGCTTCGAGGTCAACGTCACCGAGGTCACCCTCACGGTGATGCTGGTCATCGCCGGTGGACTCCTGCTGCTCGTCCTCGCCGGGTTCCGGATGTACACGCAGCGCAAGCGCGCGGCCCGCAAGCGCGCCCAGGAGGGACCGGACGAGGGGCCGGATCAGGGCGCGGAGGAAGGCCCGGACAACGGCCCCGAGGGCGAATCCGGCGGTGAGCCCGGGACGGACGACCCCGAGCACCCGAGTGACCCGACACCGGACACCGCTCCGGAAAGCACCGACCCATCGGACACGGGTGAGAGAGTGGACCGTTGAGCGATGTCGTGGCCGGTGGGCCCGGGGACGATGAGGTGGGGTAACCATGAACGCGCCGTACGACGGTGACCGTGGCCAGGGCTCGGGCGGCTCCGCCTCGCCCGGGGGCCCGCCGCCCGGCTCCCCCGAGCACGGGCAGGTGCCCCCGCAGCCCGCGCCGGACATGTATCTCCAGGACGCCTACGACCAGGACCCCTACCGGGCACAGGACCTCTCCGCCCAGGACCCGGTGGCCGAGGCTCTCTACGACCGCGCGGCACACCCTCCGCCGCCGCCCGGCACCTACCAGCAGCAGCCGCCGCTCTACGCCCAGCCGCCCTCCCCGCAGCACGCCCCCGACCCGCGCATGTGGGCGCAGACCCCGGCTCCCGAGCCGGAGGGCCCGACCCGCCACCTCCCGTACGGCGACGACGCCCGCACGACCCAGTTCGTGGGCGTCGACGACCTGGTCACCCAGGCCGGTGAGGAGCACCACGAGCCCGACGCGTTCGCCCACCTCTTCCGGGACCAGCAGCCGGGCGGCTACCGCGGCCAGCAAGCAGGACACCAGCAGGCAGGTCACCAGCAAGCCGCCTACCCGCAGGACGGGTACCAGCAAGAGGGATACCAGCAGGGCGGCCATCAGCAGGCCGGATACCAGCAGGCGGGCCCCCAACAGGCCGGGTACCAGCAGGGTGGCTACCCGCAGGGTGCGTACCAGCAGGGTGGTTATCCCGAGAACGACGGCTACGCCCAGGGGAACGGCAACGGATATCCCCAGGGCAACGGATATCCCCAGAGCAACGACTACCAGCAGCCCGTCAACGGCGGATACCCGCCGGTCGAGCAGCCGGTCGTCCCGGGTCCCGCGGCCGCCCCGGTCGCCGCCCCCGCGCCCCCGGCCGCACCGGCGTCTGCCGCCAAGTCCGGAGGCCGCGCGTCCAGCCTGCTGAAGTCGAGCGCGCTCATGGCGGCGGGGACGATCGTCTCCCGCCTCACCGGCTTCCTGCGCACCCTGGTCATGGCCGCCGCGATCGGCGTCGGCACGCTCAACGACTCGTACCAGGTCGCCAACGTCCTGCCGACGATGATCTACGTCCTCGTCGGTGGCGGCGCCCTGAACGCGGTCTTCATCCCGCAGCTCGTGCGGGCCATGAAGAACGACGAGGACGAGGGCGAGGGCTACGCCAACCGGCTCCTGACCCTCGTGATGGTCCTGCTCGCGGCCGTCACCGTCATCTGTGTGGTCGCGGCGCCCATGCTCATCCGCATGATGTCGCCGACGATCGCCGACAACCCCGCGAAGATGGACGTCGCGGTCACCTTCGCCCGGTACTGCATCCCCACGATGTTCTTCATGGGCCTGCACGTCGTGCTCGGCCAGGTCCTCAACGCGCGCGGCCGCTTCGGCGCGATGATGTGGACCCCGGTCCTCAACAACGTCGTGGTCATCGCGACGTTCGGCGCTTTCATCTGGGCCTTCGGCAGCTTCACCGACTCCGGCGTCAACGCGGGCAGCATCACGCCCGACGGCGTACGGCTGCTCGGTCTCGGCACCCTGCTCGGCCTGACCGTGCAGGCGCTCTCGATGCTGCCGTACCTGCGCGAGGCGGGCTTCAAGCTGCGGCTCCGGTTCGACTGGCGCGGGCAGGGCCTCGGCAAGGCCGCGGGCCTCGCCAAGTGGACGTTCTTCTTCGTCCTCGCCAACCAGCTCGGCATGATCGTCGTGACCCAGCTGGCCACCAGCGCCGGTGCGACGGCCGAGGACCACGGCCACCCGGGCACCGGCATCACCGCGTACAACTACGCGCTGCTGCTGTGGCAGATGCCGCAGGCCATCATCACGGTCTCCGTGATGACCGCGGTCCTGCCCCGCATCTCCCGCTCCGCGAACGACGACGACCCCGCTGCCGTCCGGGACGACATCTCGTACGGCCTGCGGACCTCCGCCGTGGCGATCGTGCCGTGCGCCTTCGCCTTCCTCGCCCTCGGCGTCCCCATGGCCACGCTGCTGTACGCGGGCTCGGGCGCGGGTGCGCAGAACATCGGCTACACCCTGATGGCGTTCGGCCTCGGCCTGATTCCGTACTCGTTCCAGTACGTCGTCCTGCGCGGCTTCTACGCCTACGAGGACACGCGCACGCCGTTCTACAACACCGTGATCGTTGCGGCCGTCAACGCGGCGGCCTCGGCCCTGTGCTTCTTCGTCCTGCCCGCCCGGTGGGCCGTCGTCGGCATGGCAGCCTCCTACGGCCTCGCCTACTCGGTGGGCGTCGGCGTCGCCTGGCGGCGGCTGCGCGCGCGGCTGGGCGGCGATCTGGACGGCGCCCAGGTGGCACGCACCTACACCAGGCTCTTCGGCGCCTCGGTCCCGGCGGCCGTCGTCGGTGGCGGCGTCGGCTTCGCCATTCTGCAGGCGATGGGCACCGGCGCAATCAGCTCCTTCGTGGCGCTCGTGGCCGGCGGTGTCGCACTTCTCGGTGTCTTCTTCGTGGCTGCCCGAAAGATGCGGATTGCGGAGCTCAATTCCATGGTCGGCATGGTCCGTGGCCGTCTCGGCCGGTGAGATGAGCGGACCCGCACAACCATCGTCGGCCACCGTGTGTCGTGCATAGCGCCGGGTTGTGGGCACAATTGGCTTTGGCGTCTGACGGAGCGCAATGGATGGGGAGGCAGGAACGACGGTGGCAGAACGGAGCACGGCTGCCGTCGACGTGGCAGACAACAGTGGCGACGAGCCGCTGACCGCCAAGGCGGAGCAGGCCACGGCCGACGGGGTGGCCCAGACCCGGGAGCGGGACACGGCAGCAGACGAAGAGGCGGCGGAGACCGACAAGCCCATGAGCCGCGAGGCCTCCTCACCCCCAGAACTGCACAGTGGCCACAAGCTCGCCAGACGCTATCGACTCGAAGAGTGCGTCACCCGTCTGGACGGTTTCAGTAGCTGGCGTGCGGTCGACGAGAAGCTCCGCCGTGCCGTCGGCGTGCATCTCCTGCCCGCCGACCATCCGCGGGCCCGCTCGGTCCTCGCCGCGGCCCGTTCCTCGGCACTGCTGGGCGACCCGCGCTTCGTGCAGGTCCTGGACGCCGTCGAGGAGAACGACCTCGTCTACGTCGTGCACGAGTGGCTTCCGGACGCCACAGAGCTCACCGCGCTCCTCGCCGCGAGCCCACTTGAGGCCCACGACGCCTACCAACTGGTCAGCCAGGTCTCCCAGGCCATGGCCGCGGCCCACCGTGAGGGCCTCGCGCACCTGCGCCTGACGCCGGGCGCCGTGCTGCGTACGTCCACGGGCCAGTACCGCATCCGCGGCCTCGCCGTGAACGCCGCACTGCGTGGCATCAGCTCCGAGACCCCGCAGCGCACGGACACAGAGGCGATCGGCGCTCTCCTGTACGCCTCGCTGACCCAGCGCTGGCCGTACGAGGACGATGCGTACGGCCTCTCAGGGCTCCCCAAGGACGTCGGCCTCATCGCACCCGACCAGGTGCGTGCGGGCGTCCACCGCGGCCTGTCGGAGCTCGCCATGCGCGCGCTCGTCAACGACGGCGCGACCGCTTCCCGCCAGGACCCCCCGTGCACGACGCCGGAGGAGCTGGTGAAGGCGATCGGTGAGATGCCCCGCATCCGCCCGCCGGAGCCCGTGTTCACCGCGCCGCCCGAGTACCAGCGCACGACGTACCAGCAGGGCACGTACGGCCGCCCTGCGGCCCATCCCGGAGCCACCCAGCCCGTACCGACCCCGCTGCCTCCGCTGCAGAGCCGCACCGGCAGGGTCCTCAAGTGGGGTGTCTCCGCGCTGCTCATCGCCGCGCTCGGCCTCGGCAGCTGGCAGCTCGCGGACGCCCTGATGGACCGGGAGAACTCCGGGGACTCCGGTACGTCGCACACCAACGACGGTGGCGACAAGGGACAGCCGAAGCCCGCGAAGCCGATCCGTATCGCGAACGGCCAGGAGTTCGTCGTCAAGGGCGATCCTCAGGACCCGCTGAACGTCGGCCGCACCTACGACAAGAGCCCTACCTCGCTCTGGCGCACGAAGACGTTCAAGGCCGGGCCTGCGCTCGCCCCGTTCAAGCCGGGTGTCGGTATCGTCTACGACCTCGCCTCGGAGCAGGACGTCTCCGAGGCGTCGGTGGCGCTCCGGTACAGCGGCGACCGCACCACGATCTCCCTGTACGCCACGGACTCACTGACGCCTTCGGCGGGCATCGAGTCCATGAAGAAGATCGGCACCGGCACCACGTCGGGCAACACCGTGAAGATCAAGGCCAAGAAGCCCGTGAAGTCGCAGTACGTGCTTCTCTGGATGACCGAAGTGCCTAACTCGCCCGTCGACGGGTACTACGGAGCGGGTTTCAAGCAAGCGATCACGGACGTGAAGCTCAAGGGCTGAGGGATCGGCCCGCCACGGCTCACTGGGGGAGGGGGTTCGACGGTGGACAGCACCGCGCACGGTGACATGAGCGATCAGGACCTCCTCGCCGCCCATGTCGCGGGTGACACGGACGCCTTCGGCGAGCTGGTGCGGCGCCATCGCGACCGGCTCTGGGCCGTGGCGCTGCGCACCCTCGGGGACCGCGAGGAGGCGGCCGACGCGGTGCAGGACGCCCTCGTCTCCGCCTATCGCGCGGCACACACCTTCCGCGGGCAGTCCGCCGTGACGACGTGGCTGCACCGGATCACTGTGAACGCCTGCCTCGACCGGGCGCGCAAGGCGGCCTCCCGCAAGACCTCCCCCATCGACGACACGGAGCGCCTCGAGCAGCTCCTGGAACCGGAGGAGTCGGCCGCCGCTCCAGTCGAGCGGGGCGACCTCCACAGGGAGCTGGTGGAGGCTCTGGGCACCCTCCCGCACGATCAGCGCGCCGCTCTCGTCCTCGTCGACATGCAGGGCTATCCGGTGGCCGAGGCCGCCCGCGTCCTGGACGTACCCACCGGCACGGTGAAGAGCCGCTGTGCCCGCGGCAGAGCCAGACTGCTGCCGCTCCTCACCCATCTACGTACGGAGCCGCCTCCGGGCGGAGGGGACGGCGGCGACGCAGGAAGCAGGAAACCCCGCTCAGGAAGGAACCGGACGCAGGGGACATCCGTCCCACCGGCAGCAGGGCCACGGGATACAGGACCAAGTGATTCAGCTGCCGTGAAGGGCGGAGGTGGGCGAGCGTGACAGACACGACCGACTCGGCCGGGCACCCGGACGTCGCTGAAGTCTCGGATCTAACTGAGGGCCTGCTCTCCCCGTCGCGCACGAGTGACGTGCGACGGCACCTGGACGGCTGTGAGCTCTGCGCCGACGTCTACGCCTCCCTCGAGGAGATCCGCGGCATGCTCGGCACACTGCCCGGCCCCCCGCGCATGCCGGACGACGTCGCCGGACGCATCGACGCGGCGCTGGCGGCCGAAGCCCTGCTGAATTCCACCGCGCTCGAAGGCCTTCACGCGGAGGACGAGGCATCCGAGCCCGTGTCCGTCGTCTCGTCTTCACCCGCTTCTTCTTCCGTCTCGGCTTCTCCCGCTTCCTCCTCCTCGTCCGCGGCGGCGCGTGTTTCACGTGAAACAACGTCCGCCCCTGCCTCCTCCGGGGCTGCCGACCGCCCTGCGGGCCATGCCCGTGCGGCCACCGGCCCGGGCCGCGGAAGCCGTCTGCGGGGCATGCGCCGACGCACCGCGGTGCTCGGCGCCGTCTTCACCGCAGCCGCGATCGGTCTCGGCTCCCTGCTGATCCAGACCATGGGCGGCGATTCCGGAGGTACGACGGAAACGGCCTCGGGTCGGAGCCCCGAGAGCTCGTTCTCGGGAGAAAAGATCGAGGGCCGCGTCGCGGATCTCCTCCAGAAGAACGCCCCCAACAAGACCGGCGGGAAGACTGACGCCTCGACGCCGTCCTTCGACACCCGCTCCAGCCCGGAGTCCCCCAAGAAGAACTCTCCGAAGACTGCGATCCAGGTAGAGGTACCGGACTGCATTCAGCGCGGCATCGGTGACAGGACTCCGCTCGCGGCCGAAGAGGGTTCGTACGAGGGCAAGCGCGCCTACCTCGTCGTGGTGCCCCACGACTCCGACACCACCAAGGTGTCCGCGTACGTCGTCGACGCCGCCTGTGTGGGCAAGTCCTCACCGCCCGCAGGCAAGGTCCTCATGACGCACGCCTACCCGCAGAGCTGACGCCTCGACCTCTGCCCGAGACTCTTTCCGGGGCTCTTTCCTCGGGCTTTTTCCCGTGCCGTTCCACGGACACTCGACGCTGCAGCCAGCGGTCTTGTGGCGCATGGCACTCCTCACCCCGAAACGCTTCCGTGTGCTCGGACACTGAGGGGAATGCATGCCCCGTAGGATCCGTTGGGTGGGGTGAGAGCCATGAGACAGGCACCCACCAGCAGTACGCAGCAGTCCCCAGAGACGAGGAATCAAGCCGTGACCGACGTCCGTAACGTGATCATCATCGGCTCCGGGCCCGCCGGCTACACGGCGGCGCTCTACACCGCGCGCGCGTCGCTGAAGCCGCTGGTGTTCGAGGGCGCCGTCACCGCTGGCGGTGCGCTGATGAACACCACCGAGGTGGAGAACTTCCCGGGCTTCCAGGACGGTGTCATGGGCCCCGACCTCATGGACAACATGCGCGCCCAGGCCGAGCGCTTCGGCGCTGAGCTCGTGCCGGACGACATCGTCACCGTCGACCTCAGCGGTGAGATCAAGACCGTGACGGACACCGCGGGCACCGTGCACCGCGCCAAGGCCGTCATCGTCACGACCGGCTCCCAGCACCGCAAGCTCGGCCTGCCGAACGAGGACGCCCTCTCCGGACGCGGTGTCTCCTGGTGCGCCACCTGCGACGGCTTCTTCTTCAAGGACCAGGACATCGCCGTGATCGGCGGCGGCGACACCGCGATGGAGGAGGCCACCTTCCTCTCGCGCTTCGCCAAGTCCGTGACCATCGTGCACCGTCGCGACAGCCTGCGCGCCTCCAAGGCGATGCAGGAGCGCGCCTTCGCCGACCCGAAGATCAAGTTCATCTGGGACAGCGAGATCGCCGAGATCAAGGGCGAGCAGAAGCTCTCCGGTCTGGCGCTGCGCAACCTCAAGACGGGCGAGACGTCCGAGCTTCCGGTGACGGGTCTGTTCATCGCGATCGGCCACGACCCGCGCACGGAGCTCTTCAAGGGGCAGCTGGAGCTCGACGACGAGGGCTACCTGAAGGTCGACGCGCCCTCGACCCGGACGAACCTGACCGGTGTCTTCGGCGCCGGTGACGTCGTCGACCACACGTACCGCCAGGCGATCACGGCGGCCGGTACCGGCTGCTCCGCCGCTCTCGACGCCGAGCGCTTCCTCGCTGCCCTCACGGACAGCGAGACGGCGGCCGTCACCGTCTGACACCTCTTCCCCACCGCACCACCGAGTTAAAGGAGCCTTCCCGTGGCCGACCTTCAGAACGTGACCGACGACTCCTTCGAGGAGGTCGTCCTCAAGAGCGACAAGCCCGTACTGGTGGACTTCTGGGCTGCCTGGTGCGGCCCGTGCCGCCAGATCGCTCCCTCCCTCGAGGCGATCGCGAAGGAGCACGGCGACAAGATCCAGGTCGTCAAGCTCAACATCGACGAGAACCCCGGCACCGCTGCCAAGTACGGCGTCATGTCGATCCCGACCCTGAACGTCTACCAGGGTGGCGAGGTTGCCAAGACCATCGTCGGCGCCAAGCCGAAGGCTGCCATCGAGAAGGACCTGGCGGACTTCATCGCCGAGTAATCAGTGGCGATGTTTCACGTGAAACACGAATGGACCAGTCCCCGCGGGGGCTGGTCCATTCGTCGTTCAGGAGTCTGCTTCCCGACTCACAACGGCCGGAGCGCCGGTTCCTTCTGCACCGCTCCCAGCAGGCGGTCGAGCGCCAGCTCAACATCTTCCTTCCAGGAGAGCGTCGTACGCAGTTCCAGCCTCAGCCGCGGATAGGCAGGGTGCGGGCGGACCGTCTTGAAGCCGACCGCAAGAAGATGCTCCGCGGGCAGCACACACGCGGGCTTCGCCCACTTCGCGTCTCCGAAGGCCTCGATCGCCTTGAAGTTTCTGCGCAGCAGGTCCTTCGCGACCGTCTGGACGATCACCCGGCCGAGCCCCTGCCCCTGATAGCCCGGCATGATCCAGGCCGTCATCAGCTGGACCGCATCCGGTGACACGGGGCTCGTGGGGAAGGCCGTGGAGCGCGGAACGTACGCCGGAGGGGCGTAGAGCACGAAGCCCACCGGAACGTCGTCCACGTAGACGACCCGGCCGCAGGACCCCCACTCCAGCAGGACGGCGGAGATCCACGCCTCCTTCTCCAGCTCAGGAGTTCCGGCCTTTACCGCGGCCTGGCCGCTGACCGGGTCCAGCTCCCAGAAGACACATGCCCGGCAAGGCGTGGGGAGGTCCGGGAGGTTGTCCAGTGTGAGCGGTACGAGCCGACGCCCCATGAAGGCGGTTCCTCACTTCCGTCGGCCGCCGCGCTGCGGGCGGCTGTCAGCGCGCTGCGTTCCCTGAGCAGGCTGCCGACGAAGCCGCCGACCGCTCCCAGCCCGAGGCCCGCGGTCATCAATCCGGTGCGGCTCATCGTTCGCATGGCCCCCGCCTCCCCAATGAGGTGCCGTCAGGTGGATGCGCCATACCTGAACGCATCGTATCCACGATGAGATTGCATCGATACCGTAGGAAAGCAAAGAGCGGGCCGTGTTCCGGTACAGACCGGACACGGCCCGCTCTCGCGGTGCTGACCTGTGCGAATCAGGCCTTGCCGTCCTCGGAGGCGTCGTCCGAGGTGTCTTCGGCCAGCCCGTTCTTCAGGACCGGTCCCTCTCCCGGGGCCAGCGTGCTGAGGATGCGCTCCAGGTCCTCCAGAGAGGCGAAGTCAACGACGATCTTCCCCTTCTTCTGGCCCAGATCCACCCTGACCCGCGTCTCGAACCGGTCCGAGAGCCGGGTCGCCAGCGTGCTCAGAGCGGGCGAGAGCCGGGCGCCGGCACGCGGACCCTTGGCCTTCGGGGCGCTCTGGGGCCGCGAGCCCATGAGGGTCACGATCTCTTCGACAGCACGCACCGAGAGACCCTCGGCCACGATCCGGTGCGCAAGCCGGTCCTGCTCCTCCGAGTCCTCGACGGAGAGCAGCGCCCGAGCATGACCGGCGGAGAGAACTCCGGCGGCGACCCTGCGCTGCACTGCCGGCGAGAGCTTCAGCAGTCGCAGCGTGTTGGAGACCTGCGGGCGGGACCGGCCGATGCGGTCCGCCAACTGGTCGTGCGTGCAGTTGAAGTCCTTCAGCAACTGGTCGTAGGCCGCGGCCTCTTCCAGGGGATTCAGCTGAGCACGGTGCAGGTTCTCGAGAAGCGCGTCCAGGAGGAGCTTCTCGTCGTCCGTGGCCCGCACGATGGCGGGGATGCGCTCAAGACCCGCCTCACGGCAGGCCCGCCAACGCCGCTCACCCATGATGAGCTCGTAGCGTGCGGGGCCCAACTGACGCACGACGACCGGCTGGAGAAGGCCGACCTCCTTGATGGAGGTCACCAGCTCGGCGAGGGCATCCTCGTCGAACACCACACGTGGCTGCTGCGGGTTCGGCGTGATGACGTCGAGCGGCAGCTCGGCGAAGTACGCGCCGGCCACGGTCTGGCTCTCCGGAGCCTCCACGGCCTGCTGGGGCGGCTCCACCGTTTCATGTGAGACAGGGCTCTGCGGGAGCGCCGTCACCTTCGCGGCGGCCACGCCTCGCTCGGCGGTCAGCACCGGCACTGCCGAGGGAGAGGTCGAGCCTCCTCCCACGCTCTGCGAGGGCTGCTTCTCCGTCGGGGCTGCAGGGATCAAGGCACCGAGGCCTCGACCCAGTCCTCTGCGTCGCTCGCTCACTGCATCCCCTCCGTCATGCTGTGCTGGTCGTTCTGAGCGCCCATGTGGGCGTGCTGGACGTCGTAGTGCACTCCGACCCCTCGCAGCGCGATCTCACGTGCCGCTTCGAAGTAGGAGAGGGCGCCGCTCGATCCCGGGTCGTAGGTGAGGACCGTCTGACCGTAGCTCGGGGCTTCGGAGATGCGGACCGACCGCGGGATGCTCGTGCGTAGGACCTCGTCGCCGAAGTGGTTGCGCACCTCGTCCGCGACCTGCGAGGCGAGCCTGGTCCTGCCGTCGTACATGGTGAGCAGGATCGTCGACACATGCAGGTTCGGGTTGAGGTGGCCCCGCACCAGATCGACGTTGCGCAGGAGCTGTCCGAGTCCTTCCAGTGCGTAGTACTCGCACTGGATGGGGATCAGCACCTCCGCACCGGCCACCAACGCGTTGACCGTCAGGAGGCCCAGCGACGGCGGACAGTCGATGAGGATGTAGTCCAGCGGCTGCTCGTACGCCTGGATCGCTCGCTGCAGTCGGCTCTCCCGTGCCACGAGTGACACGAGCTCGATCTCCGCACCGGCGAGATCGATGGTGGCCGGGGCGCAGAAGAGACCCTCGACGTCGACGACCGGCTGGACCACGTCGGAGAGCGGCTTGCTCTCGACCAGCACGTCGTAGATGGACGGGACTTCGGCGTGGTGGTCGATACCGAGAGCCGTGGAGGCGTTGCCCTGTGGGTCGAGGTCGATCACCAGGACACGGGCGCCGTGCAGCGCGAGTGAAGCGGCGAGATTGACGGTCGTCGTCGTCTTGCCCACTCCACCCTTCTGGTTGGCGACCACCATGACGCGGGTCTGCTCGGGGCGAGGCAGACCCTCGCCTGCGCGGCCGAGCGCTTCCACCGCCAGTTGGGCAGCACGACCGATGGGTGTGTCGTCCATCGGGGTCGGTGTTTCACGTGAAACATCCTCCCCCGCCGACTCGGTACGGGGACCGGGGACCGGATCGGTCATCGGTCCCGCGATGTTGGCGTCGGACCGCAAGGATTCACTCTCCTCGACATCAGGCTCGCAATGAACAGAGCCTCCCATGCTTTGAGGGTCGTGAACCAGCGAGGCCCGGGCTTCTGTGGACGAATCCACCTCTGTGGACAACTCCGTGCCCTTATCGAGGGAACCGAGTGGTCGGCGGTCGCGAGGTTCCGCAGCGCGGCCGCGACTGATGATGCCATGCAGCAGTGAGCGACGTTTCACGTGAAACACGATGCACGGCAGCCGGGGTGCCGCTGGTGCGACACCCCGGTATGGGTACGTTTGACTGCTTTTGTGGAGTACGGCTCGTCGTCAGGACGGATGAGTGAGGACGGACCAGCGTCGGCGGATCGCGCGGCTCAGCGGCGGCGACGCGCGCGAGCGGCCTTGGCCCGCTTCGCCGCGAAGCGCACACCACCGGGGCTCTCCCCGACCTCGACGCGCACGACCGTGGACAGCGGGTCCACCACACCCTCACCGACGTGCAGCACGGACGTGTCCACCGCACCGAGCTTGCTCAGGGAGGCGCCTGCCGCCTTCACCTCTTCCTCGGCGGTGTCTCCCTTGAGGAGCAGCATCTCTCCGTACGGGCGGAGCAGCGGGACGCCCCAGGCCGCCAGGCGGTCCAGCGGTGCGACGGCGCGAGCAGTCACTACATGGACGGGCGGCAGCTTGCCGAGGACTTCCTCGGCACGGCCCCGCACGACCGTCACATGGTCGAGGCCGAGCAGCTCCACGACCTCGGTGAGGAAGTTCGTGCGCCGCAGCAGCGGCTCCAGGAGCGTGATCTTCAGGTCCGGGCGGACCAGCGCCAGCGGGATACCCGGCAGCCCGGCACCGGAGCCGACATCGCACACCGTGACGTTCTCGGGCACGACCTCGGACAGCACGGCGCAGTTCAGCAGATGCCGCTCCCACAGCCGCGGCACTTCGCGAGGGCCGATCAGGCCTCGCTGGACTCCCGCGTCGGCCAGCAGTTCCGCGTACCGGACCGCGTCCGAGAAGCGATCACCGAATACCGTTCGGGCCTCTTCCGGCGCCGGGGGGAGCTCCGCTGCCTCCGTCACGGGGACCGTCCTTCCGTACCGCACTGGGGTGGCTGTCTATCAGGCTGACAAAGATCGGCCCCGCCTGCGAACAGACGGGGCCGGTTGACGCTGTGCCGATCAGGCAGGGAGTACGACGACGAAGCGCTGCGGCTCCTCGCCCTCGGACTCGCTGCGCAGACCGGCGGCCTTGACCGCGTCGTGCACGACCTTGCGCTCGAACGGCGTCATCGGATCGAGCTTGGCCGGTTCACCGGAGCTCTTCACCTCGGCCGCGGCCTTGGCGCCCAGCTCCGAGAGCTCCTCGCGCTTCTTGGCGCGGTAGCCCGCGATGTCCAGCATCAGGCGGCTGCGGTCACCGGTCTCGCGGTGCACGGCCAGGCGCGTGAGCTCCTGGAGCGCCTCCAGGACCTCGCCGTCGCGGCCGACCAGCTTCTGCAGATCGCGGCCGCCGCTGTCGCTGATGATCGAGACAGCGGCCCGGTCGGCCTCGACGTCCATGTCGATGTCGCCGTCGAGGTCGGCGATGTCGAGCAGACCCTCGAGGTAGTCCGCTGCGATCTCCCCCTCCTGCTCGAGGCGGGTCAGGGTGTCGCCGGCCTCAGCTGCGGCGGAGGTGGTGGTGCCTTCCGTCACTGGATGGGCTCCTTCTACTTCTTGGAGGACGGGTGCTTGGGCCGCTGCTGGCCCTTGCGCTGTCCCGACTTCGCTCGGCTGCGCTGACCGGAGCTGGGCTGGTTGCCCTGCTTGTTGCCGCCGGCCTGCTTGGTCTTGGGGGAGTCGTCCTCGGGCTCGGCCGCGGTCTTCTCCAGCGAGGGCTTCGCGTCGGAGGGCTCGCCCGCCTTGGTGTCGTCGGCGTCGCCCTGGGCGGCACCGGCCGCTCCCTGCGCGGTGCCGGACTGACGCTTGGCCTTGCTCTGGCGCTTGGGCTGCTGGCGCTTGGGGCCGCCCGCCGGGGTGCCGTCCTCGGTCTCGGTGAGGACGGTGGTGTCGCTCTCGGTCACGGTGCCGTCGGTCTGGGCCGCGAGGCCCGCCTTGGTCAGGCCGTTGATGAACTTCCGCTCGAACTCGTTGCGGTCCCGGCCCTTGGCGACGATCGCCTTGATGACGTTCGTGTTGCCGCGCCCGCTCACCTTCTTGTGGTGCGTGATCTGCTTCTGCAGGCGCTCCAGGAACGCGGCCTGGGCCTTGGAGCCCGGAGTCGGGTTCCTGCGGATCACGAACATCTGCTGGCCCATGGTCCACACGTTGGTGGTCAGCCAGTAGACGAGGACACCGACGGGGAAGTTGATACCGAAGACGGCGAACATGACCGGGAAGACGTACATCAGCATCTTCTGCTGCTGCATGAAGGGCGTCTTGACCGTGGTGTCCACGTTCTTCGTCATCAGCTGGCGCTGCGTGAAGAACTGCGAGGCCGACATCAGGACGATCATGACCGCGGTGACGACCCGGACGTCCGTCAGGGTGGCGCCGAGGGAGGCGACCTTGTCGGCACCGTCGGTGAACTTCGCGGCCAGCGGGGCACCGACGATGTGCGCCTTACGCGCGCTCTCCAGGAGCTGATCGTCGATGACACCGATCGTCTTGCCCGTCGCGATGCCGTTCAGCACGTGGTACAGAGCGAAGAAGAACGGCGACTGCGCCAGGATGGGAAGGCACGAGGAGAGCGGGTTGGTGCCCGACTCCTTGTACAGCTTCATCATCTCTTCGGACTGGCGCTGCTTGTCGCTCTTGTAGCGCTCCTGGATCTTCTTCATCTCGGGCTGCAGCGTCTGCATCGCCCGAGTCGCCTTGATCTGCTTCACGAAGAGCGGGATCAGACAGATCCGGATGAGGATCACCAGGGACACGATGGACAGGCCCCAGGCCCAGCCCGTGTCGGGACCGAAGATCTTCCCGTACACCGAGTGGAACTGGACGATGACCCACGAAACTGGTGTCGTGATAAAGCTGAAGAGACTGGCAATCGTGTCCACTAATCAGGCTCCTTGAGCATGGGACGGGGTCTCGGTCTCGGCGGCCGTGCCCGGGGGAAGATCCCCGGTCGGCTCGCCTGCGGCGGAGGGCCCGCCCTTGCGTTCGCGCCAGGAAGCGCGCAGCATCTCGTGCCACCGCGGACGCTTGCGCGGCGGAACATGGTCGACACCACCGAGCGACCACGGATTGCACCGCAGGATGCGCCAGGCCGTGAGCGCCGTTCCCTTGAGCGCACCGTGCCGGTCGATGGCCAGGTAGCCGTATCGGGAACACGACGGGTAGTACTTGCACACTGGGCCCAGGAGTGGACTGATCGTCCACTGGTAGAGCTTGATCAGAGCCAGCAGCGGGTACTTCATCGCGCGCCCCCTCCCAGCAACCGCTGCAAGGCGGCGTCCAGGTCTCGGGCCAGCTGTGCATGGTCGGCGTCGCCCGCTCCGGGCAGCGCTCGTACTACTACCAGGCTACCGGGGGGCACCAGGGCCAGCCGGTCGCGCATGAGGTGACGGAGTCTGCGCTTCACGGTGTTGCGTATGACTGCTCCACCCACGGCCTTGCTGACGACGAAACCCGCACGTGTCGGGGGAGAGCTCTCCCCAGGCACGTGCGGGTCCGTTGCACCGCTACGTAGATGGACGACGAGAAGCGGGCGCCCGGCCCGGCGTCCTCGGCGTACCGCGGTCGCGAAGTCTTCGCGCCGCCTCAGCCGATGCTCGGTAGGCAGCACGACGTCATGACCTGACTGAAATCAGGCGGACAGGCTGGCGCGACCCTTGCCACGACGGTTCGCGAGAATCGCGCGGCCGGCACGGGTGCGCATCCGCAGGCGGAAGCCATGGGTCTTGGCGCGACGACGGTTGTTCGGCTGGAAGGTGCGCTTGCTCACTCGGGGGCTCCAGAAATGATTCGTTGGTGGCGGGACATCGCCTGGCTGTCACCGTGCGCCCACGAGAAGCTCGCGAATACGCACCGAGTGCACCGCTTCACAATCACAGATCGTGATCTTTGCCCATCGGAGGCAGGCGGCAGCAGCCATCGACAACTCGACCTGGTCACGGTACGCGGGGCTACGCCATCCGGTCAAACCGGCCGTCATGGAGAGACACTGTGCACAGCCTGTGGACAACAACTTGAACCGCACCGGTCGCCCTGACTACCGTGACTGGACTCCGATTCGTTCCCTTCCTTCACTCCATACCGAATTCCGTCCCATGAACCACACGTTCGTGGGACCCCGTGAGAGAGCGTGCCCTGTGGCTGACGTACCTGCCGATCTTGCCGCAGTGTGGCCACGAGTTCTGGAACATCTGCTGGGTGAGGGCCGCGGGCAGGGTGTCGAGGCGAAGGACGAGCGGTGGCTCCGGAGCTGCCAGCCCCTGGCACTCGTCGCGGACACCGCGCTGCTGGCCGTTCCGAACGAATTCGCCAAGGGCGTACTGGAAGGCCGTCTCGCGCCGGTGGTCAGCGAGTCCCTGAGCCGCGAGTGCGGCCGCCCGATCCGCATCGCCATCACGGTCGACGACTCCGTGGGCGAACCCGCGGGCCCGCCTGCGCCTCCGATGCAGCAGCAGCCCGCTCCACAGCAGTCGCCCCACCAGCACCGCTACGACGAGCCCGAACTGCCGCCCGCCTCAGGCCAGGGGCGCGACACGTACGACAGTTATGGACGCCGCTCCTCGGACGACCACCAGGACGGCTCCCGGCCCGGCCAGATGCCGACCGCACGCCCCGCCTACCCGGACTACCAGCGCCCGGGCCCCGGCGCCTGGCCGCAGCCCCAGGACGACTACGGCTGGCAGCAGCAGCGGCTCGGCTTCCCCGACCGCGACCCGTACGCGAACCCGGTCCAGCAGCCGCAGCACGACTACCGCTCGCAGCCGCCGCAGGAGCGCTCGCCCTACGAGCAGCAGCGCTCCGAGCCGCAGGACCGGCGCGAGCGTCATGACATGTCCGACCAGCACGGCGGCCCCAGGGGCGGCGGGCACGGCGGCCACGGAGTGCACAGGGGCGGACCGGTCGGCCCCACCTCGTCGAGCGGCGCTCCCGGCCCGCTGGCCGCGCAGCCTGCGCCCGCGACGGGCCCGGGTGAGCCCACCGCACGCCTCAACCCGAAGTACCTCTTCGACACCTTCGTCATCGGCGCGTCGAACCGTTTCGCCCACGCGGCCGCGGTCGCTGTCGCCGAGGCGCCCGCGAAGGCGTACAACCCGCTCTTCATCTACGGGGAGTCGGGTCTCGGCAAGACGCACCTGCTGCACGCGATCGGGCACTACGCCCGCAGCCTCTACCCCGGCACGCGCGTGCGGTACGTGAGCTCGGAGGAGTTCACCAACGAGTTCATCAACTCCATCCGCGACGGTAAGGGCGACAGCTTCCGCAAGCGCTACCGCGAGATGGACATCCTGCTCGTCGACGACATCCAGTTCCTCGCGGACAAGGAGTCGACGCAGGAGGAGTTCTTCCACACCTTCAACACGCTCCACAACGCGAACAAGCAGATCGTGCTCTCCAGTGACCGGCCGCCCAAGCAGCTGGTCACTCTGGAGGACCGGCTGCGCAACCGCTTCGAGTGGGGACTGATCACAGACGTCCAGCCGCCCGAGCTGGAGACGCGTATCGCCATCCTTCGTAAGAAGGCGGTGCAGGAGCAGCTCAACGCTCCCCCGGAGGTGCTCGAGTTCATCGCGTCGCGCATCTCGCGGAACATCCGTGAGCTGGAGGGCGCGCTGATCCGGGTCACCGCCTTCGCGTCGCTCAATCGGCAGCCTGTGGACCTGGGACTCACCGAGATCGTCCTCAAGGACCTGATCCCGGGCGGTGAGGACGCGTCTCCGGAGATCACCGCGCCGGCCATCATGGCGGCCACCGCCGACTACTTCGGTCTCACGGTGGACGATCTGTGCGGATCCTCGCGCAGCCGGGTGCTGGTGACGGCCCGGCAGATCGCCATGTACCTGTGCAGGGAGCTGACCGACCTCTCCCTGCCGAAGATCGGCGCGCAGTTCGGCGGCCGCGACCACACGACCGTCATGCACGCGGACCGCAAGATCCGCGCGCTGATGGCGGAGCGTCGCTCCATCTACAACCAGGTAACCGAGCTCACCAACCGCATCAAGAACGGCTGACAGCCTCCGTAGAACGTCGTTGAAGGCGCTCCAGGACTCCTCCTGGGGCGCTTTTTTCGTGTCGGCACGCGCGCGTGCGGTTCGCCGCTGTTCGATTTCCCCTGCTCAGGCGCCTGTTCTCCACAGATTGGGCGACTTTTTTCCTTCCACACCCTGGGGACTGGGAAGTTGTCCAGACACTGTCCACAGGGGAGGCTGCTGAGAGATCATCAGGCCAGGTCAGGCGACTGTGGATTCGTGGACGAAGACTCTCCACAGGCTGTGGAGAAAAATTTCGTCCACAGGCTGTGCATGAAGTTGTCCACCGGCGGCCCACAGGCTGCGGCTCGTTGTCCCCAGCTTTCCCCAGCTTCTCCACACGGCTGTCCACTGTTCGGCAACGCAACGCGCCCTCTCACCGGGTCGAGTGAAAGGCGTCACACCAAGGTGGTCGGTTGGCCTGTGGGGAAGCTGGGTAAAGCTGGGGACAGCGCTGGGGAGAAGTCGCCCCTGCCTGTGCATCGGGTGTGCAGAACTTTCGCCCGTCCACAGAAACACCCGGTTGTCCACGGGCTCCACCCACAGGGTCAGTGGATAAAAAACCGGGCCTGACCTGCGCTTTCGCGGTTATCCACGGTTTCCACAGCCCCTACTACTACTCCCAACTAGAGAGACCAGGGAAATGGTTTCGAAGTTGGGGCTGTGCACAACTCTCGCTCCGGAGCTCCGACACCGCTCGGCACGACTTGACCCCGACAGGCACCGACTGTCAGTGCGGTGCGTCAGACTGGTCCCCGGTGTCCTTCCCACGGCATGGCTGAGAGACACCGAGTCAGACGACGAGGGCCACAGGCCCAGCGGGCGAAAGCAGCCAGCAACAGCAGGAGGCGGCTTAGGTGAAGATCCGGGTTGAACGCGACGTACTCGCGGAGGCGGTGGCCTGGGCTGCGCGCAGCCTCCCGGCCCGGCCCCCGGCGCCTGTCCTCGCGGGCCTGCTGCTGAAGGCCGAGGAAGGCGCACTGAGCCTGTCGAGCTTCGACTACGAGGTCTCGGCACGCGTCTCGGTGGACGCGGAGATCGACGAGGAAGGCACGGTCCTCGTATCGGGCCGACTGCTCGCTGACATCTGCCGCGCCCTCCCCAACCGCCCGGTGGAGATCTCCACAGACGGTGTACGGGCGACGGTGGTCTGCGGATCCTCGCGATTCACACTCCACACCCTCCCTGTGGAGGAGTACCCCGCACTGCCGCAGATGCCGACCGCCACCGGCACCGTCCCCGGTGAGGTCTTCGCTTCTGCCGCCTCTCAGGTGGCCATCGCCGCGGGCCGCGACGACACGCTGCCCGTGCTGACCGGTGTCCGCATCGAGATCGAGGGCGACACGGTCACCCTGGCCTCCACCGACCGCTACCGCTTCGCGGTCCGCGAGTTCCTGTGGAAGCCGGAGAACCCCGAGGCGTCCGCGGTGGCCCTGGTGCCCGCCAAGACGCTCCTGGACACCGCCAAGGCGCTCACGAGCGGCGACACGGTCACCCTGGCCCTGTCCGGCTCGGGTGCCGGTGAGGGCCTGATCGGCTTCGAGGGCGCCGGTCGGCGTACGACCACGCGTCTCCTCGAGGGCGACCTGCCGAAGTACCGCACGCTGTTCCCGACCGAGTTCAACTCGGTGGCCGTGATCGAGACCGCCCCCTTCGTGGAGGCCGTGAAGCGCGTGGCCCTGGTCGCCGAGCGCAACACCCCGGTGCGGCTCAGCTTCGAGCAGGGCGTGCTGATCCTGGAGGCGGGATCCAGCGACGACGCACAGGCTGTGGAAAGGGTCGACGCCCAGCTCGACGGCGACGACATCTCGATCGCCTTCAACCCGACGTTCCTGCTCGACGGCCTCAGCGCGATCGACTCGCCGGTCGCCCAGCTGTCGTTCACGACGTCGACGAAGCCCGCTCTGCTGAGCGGCAAGCCGGCCCTGGACGCCGAGGCGGACGAGGCCTACAAGTACCTGATCATGCCCGTACGTCTGAGCGGCTGAGCCCACAGGTGTGTGCGTGCGTCCGGGCGTAGGCTCGGACGCAGGTACGAAAGTGCCGTAACGCCACCTCGCTAGTGAAGGAACCTCTGATGGAGCTCGGTCTCGTCGGCCTCGGCAAGATGGGCGGCAACATGCGCGAGCGCATCCGCCGCGCAGGTCACACCGTCATCGGATACGACCGCAACCCGGATCTCGCGGACGTCCCCAGCCTCGAAGCGCTTGTGGGCAAGCTCAAGGGCCCGCGCGTGGTGTGGGTGATGGTCCCGGCGGGGGCCGCGACCCAGGCCACCATCGACGAGCTGGGCGAGCTGCTGCAGCCCGGCGACATCGTCGTGGACGGCGGCAACTCCCGCTGGACGGACGACGAGAAGCACGCCGAGGAGCTGAAGGCCAAGGGCATCGGCTTCGTCGACTGCGGCGTCTCCGGCGGCGTCTGGGGCCTGCAGAACGGCTACGCGCTGATGTACGGCGGCGACAAGGACGACGTCGCCAAGGTGCAGCCCATCTTCGACGCGCTGAAGCCCGAGGGCGACTTCGGCTCCGTCCACGCGGGCAAGGTCGGCGCCGGCCACTTCGCGAAGATGGTCCACAACGGCATCGAGTACGCGATGATGCAGGCCTACGCCGAGGGCTGGGAGCTCCTGGAGAAGGTCGACTCGGTCACGGACGTCCGTGAGGTCTTCCGCTCCTGGCAGGAGGGCACGGTCATCCGTTCCTGGCTGCTCGACCTCGCGGTCAACGCCCTGGACGACGACGAGCACCTGGAGAAGCTGCGCGGCTTCGCGCAGGACTCCGGAGAGGGCCGGTGGACGGTCGAGGCCGCCATCGACAACGCCGTGCCGCTGCCCGCGATCACGGCCTCGCTGTTCGCGCGGTTCGCCTCGCGCCAGGACGACTCCCCGCAGATGAAGATGATCGCCGCGCTGCGCAACCAGTTCGGTGGCCACGCCGTGGAGTCCAAGAGCGAGCACTGATCCACAGCCTGTGCGCAACCCCAGCCGTTGTGCACAGGCCTCGCAGCAAGAGAAGTAGGCCGGGGGAGGTCGGCGCACACCATGCACGTCACGCATCTGTCGCTGGCCGACTTCCGCTCGTACGCCCGGGTCGAGGTCCCTCTCGACCCGGGCGTCACCGCGTTCGTGGGCCCGAACGGACAGGGCAAGACCAACCTCGTCGAAGCCGTCGGCTACCTCGCCACGCTCGGCAGCCACCGGGTCTCGTCGGACGCCCCACTGGTGCGCATGGGCGCCGAGCGCGCCGTCATCAGGGCCCAGGTGCGCCAGGGCGAGCGCCAGCAGCTGGTCGAGCTGGAGCTCAATCCCGGCAAAGCCAACCGCGCCCGCATCAACAGGTCCTCCCAGGTCAGGCCCCGTGACGTACTGGGGATCGTCCGCACGGTCCTGTTCGCGCCCGAGGACCTCGCGCTGATCAAGGGCGATCCCGGTGAGCGGCGCCGCTTCCTCGACGAGCTGATCACGGCGCGCTCCCCGCGCATGGCCGGTGTCCGCTCCGACTACGACCGGGTCCTGAAGCAGCGCAACACCCTCCTGAAGTCGGCCGCCCTCGCCCGGCGCCACGGCGGTCGCTCCATGGACCTGTCCACGCTCGACGTCTGGGACCAGCACCTCGCGCGCGTGGGGGCCGAGCTGCTCGTCCAGCGGCTCGACCTGATCTCGGCACTGCAGCCGCTGGCCGACAAGGCGTACGAACAGCTGGCACCCGGCGGCGGACCGATCACTCTGGAGTACAAGCCGTCGGCGCCCGGCGACGGGCACACGCGCGAGGACCTCTACGAACAGCTGACCGCCGCCCTCGAAGAGGCCCGCAAGCAGGAGATCGAGCGAGGCGTCACCCTGGTCGGCCCGCACCGTGACGACCTGGTGCTCAAGCTGGGCCAGCTTCCCGCGAAGGGGTACGCGAGCCACGGCGAGTCCTGGTCGTACGCCCTGGCGCTGCGCCTCGCCTCGTACGACCTGCTCAGGGCCGAGGGCAACGAGCCGGTGCTCGTCCTCGACGACGTCTTCGCGGAGCTGGACGCCCGCCGCAGGGAGCGGCTCGCGGAGCTGGTGGCCCCCGGCGAGCAGGTGCTCGTCACCGCCGCGGTGGACGACGACGTGCCGGGCGTGCTCACCGGCACGCGGTACAAGGTGGCGGACGGCGCGGTGGACCGCGTATGAGCTCCGAAGAGCCTGCCGAGGGCGCCTCCGCGGCCGGATCCGCGGGCACCCCGAACACGCCTGCTCCCAAGACCCCCGAGCCCTCCGGCGTCGACCTCGCCAGGGTCGCCCTGCGGGCCGCGAAGGAACAGGCACGCGCGCGTGGCGATGCCGCACAGCAGAAGAAGCAGGCCCGGCGCGGCGGTCTGCGGTCCGGCGCGCGCGCCGACGGACGCGATCCGCTGACGCTCGGCTCCGCGATCAACCGCCTGATCACCGAGCGCGGCTGGGAGACGCCCGCCGCGGTGGGCGGTGTGATGGGGCGCTGGCCGCAGATCGTCGGCGACGACCTGGCCAACCACTGCGTCCCCCAGCGGTACGACGAGGACGAGCGCGTCCTGACCGTGCAGTGCGACTCGACGGCCTGGGCCACCCAATTGCGCCTCATGGCCCCGCAGCTGGTCGCACGACTCAACGAGGACCTGGGCCACGGCACCGTACGTCTCCTCAAAGTCCTCGGCCCCGGTGGTCCCGCGCGCCGCTTCGGACCCTTGCGCGCACCGGGCAGCACGGGCCCCGGGGACACCTACGGCTGAGGCGGTCCGCGGCGGTAGCTCGTGGTTGACACCTCGAAGCGCTGAGTGCCGCTGTGAGCCTCTTAGAGCCCCGGGCCGCATATGGGGAGTCGGTCGAGGCCGGTTCAGGACGGCACATGCGGACTCAGGTACCGGCAAACCCCCATCACTGTCGGCGCTACCGGTAGACTGGAAGCTAATCCCGCCCCACTTGTGGGACGCACCGAGCAACGCTGACTATCGCTGAACGACGCAGCCGCTCCGGCCACCGCCGGGTGCTTGGCTTGTGCTGTGCCAGAAAGGGCGCTTCGTGGCCGATTCCGGCAACCCCAACGAGAACCTTCCGTCCAACGAGGCCCTGGCAGGAACCGCCGAGGCCTCAGCCACGGCGTACGACGCCAGCGCGATCACCGTCCTCGAGGGTCTGGACGCGGTCCGCAAGCGACCCGGCATGTACATCGGCTCGACCGGTGAGCGTGGCCTGCACCACTTGGTGCAAGAGGTCGTCGACAACTCCGTCGACGAGGCCCTGGCCGGGTACGCGGACACGATCGACGTCACGATCCTCGCCGACGGCGGCGTACGCGTGATCGACAACGGCCGAGGCATCCCGGTCGGCATGCACCCCGTGGAGAAGAAGCCGGCCGTCGAGGTCGTGCTCACCGTGCTGCACGCGGGCGGCAAGTTCGGCGGCGGCGGCTACGCGGTCTCCGGTGGTCTGCACGGCGTCGGTGTCTCCGTGGTGAACGCGCTCTCCACCAAGCTCTCGGTCGAGATCAAGACCGACGGCTACCGCTGGACGCAGGACTACAAGAGCGGCGCCCCGACCGCGCCCCTGGAGCGGCACGAAGCCACCCAGGAGACCGGCACCTCGGTGACCTTCTGGGCCGATGCCGAGATCTTCGAGACCACGGTCTACTCCTTCGAGACGCTGGCACGGCGCTTCCAGGAGATGGCGTTCCTCAACAAGGGTTTGACCATCAAACTCACTGATGAGCGCGAGTCGGCGAAGGCGACGGCGGGTGCGGACTCGGCCGAGGCGACCGACGACGCGGCCCCCGAGGCCCGCACGGTGACGTACCACTACGAAGGCGGCATCGTCGACTTCGTGAAGTACCTCAACTCCCGCAAGGGCGAGGTCATTCACCCGACCGTCATCGACGTCGAGGCCGAGGACAAGGAGCGCATGCTCTCGGCCGAGATCGCGATGCAGTGGAACTCGCAGTACACCGAGGGTGTGTATTCCTTCGCGAACACCATCCACACGCACGAGGGCGGTACGCACGAAGAGGGTTTCAGGGCCGCGCTGACGGGCCTGGTCAACCGCTACGCGCGCGACAAGAAGCTGCTCCGCGAGAAGGACGACAACCTCACGGGTGAGGACATCCGCGAGGGTCTGACCGCGATCATCTCGGTGAAGCTGGGCGAGCCCCAGTTCGAGGGCCAGACCAAGACCAAGCTGGGCAACACGGAGGCGAAGACCTTCGTCCAGAAGGTCGTGCACGAGCACCTCACGGACTGGTTCGACCGGAACCCCAACGAGGCCGCGGACATCATCCGCAAGGGCATCCAGGCCGCCACGGCCCGTGTCGCCGCCCGCAAGGCGCGCGACCTGACCCGCCGCAAGGGCCTCCTGGAGACGGCGTCCCTGCCGGGCAAGCTCTCCGACTGCCAGTCGAGCGATCCGACGAAGTGCGAGATCTTCATCGTCGAGGGTGACTCCGCCGGTGGTTCGGCGAAGTCCGGCCGCGACCCGATGTACCAGGCGATCCTGCCCATCCGAGGCAAGATCCTGAACGTCGAGAAGGCGCGCGTCGACAAGATCCTGCACAACCAGGAAGTCCAGGCGCTGATCTCGGCCTTCGGCACGGGTGTGCACGAGGACTTCGACATCGAGAAGCTCCGCTATCACAAGATCATCCTGATGGCGGACGCCGACGTCGACGGTCAGCACATCAACACGCTGCTCCTGACGTTCCTGTTCCGCTTCATGCGGCCGCTGGTCGAGGCCGGGCACGTCTACCTGTCGCGCCCGCCGCTGTACAAGATCAAGTGGACGCGGGACGACTTCCAGTACGCGTACTCGGACCGCGAGCGCGACGCCCTGGTGGAGCTCGGCCGTCAGGCCGGCAAGCGCATCAAGGACGACTCGGTCCAGCGCTTCAAGGGTCTCGGCGAGATGAACGCCGAGGAACTGCGCGTCACGACGATGGACCAGGAACACCGCGTGCTCGGCCAGGTCACCCTGGACGACGCGGCGCAGGCCGATGACCTCTTCTCGGTGCTGATGGGAGAGGACGTCGAGGCACGGCGCTCGTTCATTCAGCGCAATGCCAAGGACGTTCGCTTCCTCGACATCTGAGTCGGCCCGTACAAGCCGCACCTCGAAAGGACTTTGACCAGCAATGGCCGACGAGAACACCCCTGTGACGCCCGAAGAGGAACCCGCCGTTCCCGGCGTGGGCATGCGTGTCGAGCCCGTCGGGCTCGAGACGGAGATGCAGCGCTCCTACCTCGACTACGCGATGTCCGTCATCGTGTCCCGCGCGCTGCCCGACGTACGCGACGGCCTGAAGCCCGTACACCGCCGCGTCCTGTATGCGATGTACGACGGCGGCTACCGCCCCGAGAAGGGCTTCTACAAGTGCGCCCGCGTCGTCGGCGACGTCATGGGCACGTACCACCCGCACGGTGACTCCTCCATCTACGACGCCCTGGTGCGACTCGCCCAGCCGTGGTCGATGCGGATGCCGCTGGTGGACTCCAACGGCAACTTCGGCTCCCCGGGCAACGACCCGGCCGCCGCCATGCGGTACACCGAGTGCAAGATGGCGCCGCTGGCCATGGAGATGGTCCGTGACATCGACGAGGACACCGTCGACTTCACGGACAACTACGACGGCCGCAACCAGGAGCCGACGGTCCTGCCGGCGCGCTTCCCGAACCTGCTGATCAACGGCTCGGCGGGCATCGCGGTCGGCATGGCCACCAACATCCCGCCGCACAACCTCCGCGAGGTCGCGGCGGGCGCACAGTGGGCTCTCGAGCACCCCGACGCCTCGCACGAGGAGCTCCTCGACGCGCTTATCGAGCGCATTAAGGGCCCCGATTTCCCGACCGGTGCCCTAGTAGTGGGCCGAAAGGGCATCGAGGAGGCGTACCGCACGGGCCGTGGCTCCATCACGATGCGCGCGGTCGTGGCGGTCGAGGAGATCCAGAACCGCCAGTGCCTGGTCGTCACCGAGCTGCCGTACCAGACCAACCCGGACAACCTCGCGCAGAAGATCGCCGACCTGGTCAAGGACGGCAGGGTCGGCGGCATCGCCGACGTCCGCGACGAGTCGTCCTCGCGCACCGGCCAGCGCCTCGTCATCGTCCTGAAGCGGGACGCGGTCGCCAAGGTCGTGCTGAACAACCTCTACAAGCACACCGATCTGCAGTCGAACTTCAGCGCCAACATGCTGGCCCTGGTCGACGGCGTGCCGCGCACCCTCTCGCTGGACGCGTTCATCCGGCACTGGGTGACGCACCAGGTCGAGGTCATCGTCCGGCGGACGAAGTTCCGGCTGCGCAAGGCCGAGGAGCGGGCGCACATCCTGCGTGGCCTCCTCAAGGCCCTGGACGCCATCGACGAGGTCATCGCGCTCATCCGCGGCAGCCAGACCGTCGACATCGCGCGCGAGGGCCTGATGGGCCTCCTCTCGATCGACGAGATCCAGGCCAACGCCATCCTCGAGATGCAGCTGCGCCGCCTCGCGGCCCTGGAGCGCCAGAAGATCGTCGCGGAGCACGACGAACTCCAGACGAAGATCAACGAGTACAACGCGATCCTGGCCTCGCCCGAGAAGCAGCGCCAGATCATCAGCGACGAGCTCGCGGCGATCGTCGACAAGTTCGGCGAGGACCGCCGCTCCGCCCTGGTGCCCTTCGACGGCGACATGTCCATGGAGGACCTGATCGCCGAAGAGGACATCGTCGTCACCATCACGCGCGGTGGCTACATCAAGCGCACCAAGACCGAGGACTACCGCTCGCAGAAGCGCGGCGGCAAGGGCGTGCGCGGCACGAAGCTGAAGCAGGACGACATCGTCGACCACTTCTTCGTGTCGACGACGCACCACTGGCTGCTGTTCTTCACGAACAAGGGCCGGGTCTACCGCGCCAAGGCGTACGAGCTGCCCGACGCCGGTCGCGAGGCCCGCGGCCAGCACGTCGCGAACCTGCTCGCCTTCCAGCCGGACGAGCAGATCGCCGAGATCCTCGCGATCCGTGACTACGAAGCGGTGCCCTACCTGGTGCTCGCCACCAAGGGCGGCCTCGTCAAGAAGACGCCCCTGAAGGACTACGACTCGCCCCGCTCGGGCGGCGTCATTGCCATCAACCTCCGCGAGACGGAGGCCGGTTCGGACGACGAGCTGATCGGTGCCGAGCTGGTCTCCTCCGAGGACGACCTGCTGCTCATCAGCAAGAAGGCCCAGTCGATCAGGTTCACCGCAACGGACGACGCGCTGCGCCCGATGGGCCGCGCCACTTCGGGCGTCAAGGGAATGAGTTTCCGCGACGGCGACGAACTGCTCTCGATGAATGTCGTTCGTCCAGGTACGTTCGTGTTCACCGCTACCGACGGTGGGTACGCAAAGCGAACCAACGTCGACGAGTACCGCGTTCAGGGTCGCGGTGGCCTCGGCATCAAGGCCGCCAAGATCGTGGAGGACCGCGGCGAGCTCGTCGGCGCCCTGGTGGTCGAGGAGACCGACGAGATCCTCGCCATCACGCTGTCCGGCGGTGTGATTCGTACGCGAGTCAACGAGGTCAGGGAGACGGGCCGTGACACCATGGGCGTCCAACTGATCAACCTGGGCAAGCGCGATGCCGTGGTCGGTATCGCACGTAACGCCGAGGCCGGGCGCGAGGCCGAGGAAGTCGACGGAGACATCATCGTCGACGAATCGGACGCCGCGGAGCCGACCACCGGTACGGACGAGGGCGCGGACTCCTCGGCCGAGTAGCGCGAGGAGTGAGTCATCGTGAGCGGAGCCACGGGCGCCGGGGCTAAGCGGACCGGCACTACCGGCACGGACGGTGCCCGTGGCTCCGCCACTGATGAACACGACTCAGATGAGTCTCATGGATCCCAGGGGGGGACTGTGACGGACACCCGAGGGCCAGGGACTTCTGGTCAGGCTTCGGGCCAGTACGACACCTCGTACGCGGCAGGCAAGGGCAAGCAGGGAAGCGGGGCGCTGCCCGGGGAGCGGCAGCCTCAGCAGCAGTCGTCCCAGCCGTACCACCCGCCGCAGGCGTATCAGCAGGGCAACCAGACGGGCTCGGTGCGCCGACCGCGGACGGGGGCGCGCACGACCCCGCGCACCCGCAAGGCGCGTCTGCGCGTGGCCAAGGCCGACCCGTGGTCGGTGATGAAGGTCAGCTTCCTGCTCTCCATCGCGCTCGGCATCTGCACCATCGTCGCCGCGGCCGTCCTGTGGATGGTCATGGACGCGATGGGCGTCTTCTCCACGGTCGGCGGCACGATTTCCGAGGCCACGGGCTCGAACGAGTCCAACGGCTTCGACCTGCAGTCCTTCCTGTCGCTGCCGCGCGTTCTGATGTTCACGACGATCATCGCGGTCATCGACGTCGTCCTGGCGACCGCTCTGGCGACGCTGGGCGCGTTCATCTACAACCTCTCCGCGGGCTTCGTGGGCGGCGTCGAGCTGACCCTGGCCGAGGACGAATAGTCCCTGCTCCCCCGCGCGCGGGTATCGATTTTGGGACTGGCCCCCAGGTGCGCTAATCTTCAGAGGTCAGCGCGCGGGACACCGCAGCGCGGCGGGGCTATAGCTCAGTTGGTTAGAGCGCATCCCTGATAAGGATGAGGCCACAGGTTCAAATCCTGTTAGCCCCACAAGTACGGAACCCCCAACCGGTCACGGTTGGGGGTTTTGGCGTTTCTGAGGGGAAGCGGTGGGGGTGAGGGTGTGGGTTCCGGGGTGTGGGGTGCGGGGCGGGTGTGAGCCGGGAGCCGAGAACTGGTGGTCCTGTGGGCTTGCGCAAGAAGACCCCCGGCCTGTGGTGGCCGGGGGTCTTCTGAGGTTCAGGAGGGCATAGGCCCTGGGGGTGAGCCCTGGGCTACGGCTCTGGGGCGAGGCCTGGCTCCTGCGCGGTGGCGTCAGTCTCGGCTTCGGTGTCCGTCGTGGGCAGGTGCCGGCAGCTGGGGGACGAGCCATGGGCCTCGGCGCGGATGCGTTGCTTCATCGTCGGGGGCAAGGACCGTTCGTACGCCGCCGACCAGAGCGCCATCATCGGCGTGGGTGCGCACACCGTGGCGTTCCGTGCGTTCGTGGTCTCCTGTACCGCCGTGGCGGCCGTGGCCGTCGTGGTGAGCCCCATCGCGGCGAAGAGCGCGAGGAACGCGGTGACGATCGTGGTCCAGAGCTTCATGGCCTTGTTGCCGGTCATTGCCCCTCAATTCGGGTTGGGCGATTTGCGTACTTTCCTCATGATGTGTATGCGGAGCCGAGAGTGGGGGACCGACGCTCGCGTCGTGTCGATGTTCAGATGAACACCACCCGGATGGCCCCAAGGGCGCCAAGAAGGGGGCAAAGCGGCGAAAGTCACAGTGGATGGGTTCCGGGCCGGAGCTTCTGCATCCGTTTCTACTGCTGTATGCAGGGCGGGAGTTGAGGCCCAACCAGGTCACCGATCGATATCGCTCGGTGTGTATAGTCGGGCGCCAGAAGTCCCCTACGTCAAGGAAAGACGAGGTCGCGCGGTGAAGAAGCTTCTCCTGGTCGCACTGGCCGCCATCGGCGGGCTCCTCGTGTACCGCCAGATCCAGGCGGATCGCGCCGAGCAGGATCTGTGGACGGAGGCGACTGACTCCGTGCCCACGGGTTCGTGAGTACCGACACAGTCACTTCACAAGCCCCGGTCGCTTTTGCGGCCGGGGCTTTGTGCTGCCCGCGCCGCCCGGAATCCTGCGTGGTTCGCGCTCGTGAATGAATCACTTGCGTATGCGAATACGGGGGCGTAGGCGCGGCGGCGATACGAAGGTGTGGATGGCGCGGTTGCGCCGGTGACCTGCCTGTGGTGGTGTCCGCGCGGTGCCGGGCGGGCAGGACGGTCGGGACGGGTGGGACGGCTGGGTTCGCGGCGAGGGGTGACGCGTGATGGGGCGGCGGCTGAACGGGTGCCGGGGGACGGCGAGGCGGGGCCGCGGCCGAGCCGCTCCGGCGGTGTTGGTGGCCGCCGCGCTGTGCACGGTGGCAGGGCTTCCCGGGCAGGCAGGTGCCGCGGGGACGCCCGGCCCGTACGCGTTCGCCGAGGGGGCCGAGACGGTCGAGGGCGCGACGAGCAATGTCGAAGGACACCGTCTGACCCCCGGCAGGACGTACAAAAGCTCTCTCCCGCGCGTGGGACAGCGTTTTTACCGTCTGGAGCTCAAGGCCGAGGACAGCGCGTACGTCTCGGTGACGGCCATCCCCAAGGCCGACACCGCGGTCTCCTACGCCGACGGGATCGAGGTGTCCGTACAGGACTCCGACGGCAACAACTGCAGTCCCTTGGAGGCGGAAGAGGCGCGATTCGGCTCCTCGGAGAGCCCGCGTCCGATCACGGCCACGGCGGCGCGCAGGGCCGGTCCCAATGAGAAGAGCTGTACCGGCGCCGGTACCTACTACGTACTCGTGGAGCGGACCAGGTCCTCTGCGACCGGCCGGTCGGCGGCCGCGCAGGAGGACTGGGACCTGGAACTCCACGTGGCGTCAGAACCCGCGCTGCGGGCGGACGGTGAGACGACACCGCCGCGGACGTGGAACTCCGCGACCCCTGTGCCGCCCTCGGGGGAGCGCAGGCCGCGCGAGGGAGGAACGAGCTTCAACGATGCGCGAGCGATGGAGAAGGGGGTCTGGGGGGCCGGTATAGAGCCCGGGGAGACCCTCTTCTACCGCGTGCCGGTCGATTGGGGGCAGCAGCTCTCTGTCGCTGCGGAGCTCGGCAGTTCGAGCGGGGGCGGCGTTGGCGGCGGCAGCGTTGGCGGCAGCGGGGTCGGTGCCGGTGGGGCAGGGGGCGGGACGGCGCGGACGCCGAGGACCGCCCGGGACACGGGGTACGTCTCGTCCGCGTTGGTCATGTCGGTGCACAACCCGGTGCGCGCCCAGGTCGAGGACTCCGACACCGCATACGACGGCAAGCAGAAGTCGACGGCCATGGACCCGCTGCCGCCGGTCGCGTACGAGAACCGCTTCGGCCTCACCGACGAGGTGGCCGCGATGAGGTTCGCCGGTTGGTACTACGTGTCGGTCCACCTCAGCCCCGACGTCGCGGAGAAGTTCGGCGAGGCCCCACTGGAACTGACGCTGCGAGTGGACGTCGACGGGTCGCCGCGACCGGGGCCCGCGTATGCGGGGTCGCCCCGGCCCGCGGACGACTTCGGCGTATCGGACCGGGATACGGAGGCTGCGCAGAGGGGCGATACGGCGGAGGCCGGGAGCGGTGCAGATGGGCAGGGCGACGGGCGTGACGACGGGCTGATGGCGGTGGTCGCTGCCGGGGGAATCGGGACCGGAGTGGTGCTGCTCGCGATTCTCGGGGTGTGGACGCTGATTGCGCGGCGCAGGGCGGGGGCGGCGTTGGCTGCGGCGGCGGTGTCGGCGCCCGGGGGCGGGGCTGAGGGCGCGAGGGAGGCTGAGGCTGCGCGGTTCGGACCGCCGCCGGGGTGGTGAGTGGGGCGGTGCGGGGGCTCGGCCGTCAGAGCTGTGTGAGCGCCCAGACGCCTATCGCGATGCAGGCCAGCGCCACGAGCAGCATCGGGACCGCCACCTTCGCGGGGGGTCCAGGACGCCGCGGCGGGGTGGGCAGGGGCGTGGCGTGGGCCTGGGGAATTGGTTGGTTCAGGGGTGGAATCTGGGCGGCTTGAGCGCTGTATGGATGAGTAGAAGCAGGAGCGGCGGCGTGGGTGACGGCATGGGGGCGGCGTACCGAGGACGTCACGGCTTGTGCGGGGGCGCGGTGTGTGTACGGGGTGGGTGCATGGGGCGTGGGCGTGGGCGCAGGTGTGGGCGTGGGCGCGACTTGGTGGGAGGAGGGCACATACGTGGGGTCGGGTCCGGGTGCCCGCAGGGGCATCGGAGTGGGGGGAGTGGACGGCTGGGGAGGCTGAATGGGAGGAGGCTGCGGGGGCGGGGTGTGCTGGGACTGCGGGGCGTGAGCGGACTGCGGAGTGTGAGGGGGGTGCGGAGTGTGAGAGGGCTGCGAGGTCTGCGGAGGCGCGGGTTGTAGGGGCGGGGGCAGGTGGAAGCCGCCTGTGTGCGCCGGGACGGGCGGCAGCGGTGCCGGTGTTGATGTCGGTGCCGGACCTGGGCTCGGTGTGGGGGCGGTTCCCGGGGGCGTCGTCGGCGGTGGCGGCGGCATTGAGGGCTTGCCGGATGCCTCGGTCCCAGGAGCGGGGCGCGCGTGACGCGCGTGGCGGGGTGCGGAGCGCGGGCGCGGTGCTGGGGCCAGGGAGTGTCCCTCGCTTGCGGGACCGGCGCGACCGGCGGTGTTGGTGGGACCAGTGACGCCGTCGGGGCCGTTGGGGCCGTTGGGGCCGACGAGGTCGTCGGGGCCATGGGGGCCGAATCCGGTGGGAAGCGGGGCGAGTTGATCGAAGATTTCGATGAGCTCGTCGTCCGGGACCGGCTCGGGCAGCATCTCCGCGGCCGAGGCCAGCGCCTTGCGCGCACCCGTGGCGGTACGGAAGCGCGTCTGTGGATCCGGCTGGAGAAGGGTGGCGATGACCTGCCAGAGGGGCTCTGGAACGCCCTGCGGGGCCCGTGGCGTGCCGTGGTCGGCGAAGTGTTCGATCAGGGCCTTGGCGTCCGGCTTGGCGCCTTCCAGGAGGTACAGGGCGACCAGGCCGACGGCGAAGAGGTCGGCGGTGAAGTCCGGTTCGGCGCCCAGCATTTGTTCGGGGGCGAAGTAGCCGGGCGTGCCGACCACGTAGTCGGTCTCGGTCAGCCGGGGCTCGCCCTTCCGCATCGAGATGCCGAAGTCGGAGAGGCGCAGATGCGGGCGCCCGGCGCCGGTGGCTTCCAGCAGGATGTTGGCCGGTTTGATGTCACGGTGGACGACGCCTTCGGCGTGGACGGCGGCCAGGCCGGAGAGGAGCTGGTCGAGGAGGGTGCAGACGAACGGGGGCGGCAGCGGGCCGTAGTCCCCGATCACGTGCGCCAGCGAGCCGCCGCCGACGAGGTCCATGGTGAACAGGACCTTGTCGTCGTCGGCGGCCCAGCTGGCGGGCGCGAGTACATGGGGGTGGTCGATCCGTAGCGCTTGTTCCCGGACGAACCTCAACAGTGCGTGTGCGTCGCTCTGTTGGAGGACCTTGGCGGCCACGTACCGATGCCGCCTGTGGTCCCAGGACCGCCAGACCGCCCCGACTCCCCCGTGTCCGATCGGGTCGACCAGTTCGTACCGGCCGGCGAACACCTCACCCATGGTCGCGCTCCGCTCCCCCTCCGGGCCGCGCGGCCCGGTCGACGGCTCAGCTCTGGTGCGCCTCGTAGTGGGCCACCGCGTCCGCGGTGCGCCCGGCGCCGTACACCCGGAGGAACTCTGCCAGTTCCGGGTGGGTCGGGGCGAGGGAGTCAGCGGCATCGATGATGTCACCGGCTGCCGCGACGGAGCGCAGCAGGGACTGGATCTCGCGCACCACGCGCTTGACCGTGGGCGCGCCCGAACTGGTTGCCGTCTGGGAGGTGTTGGTGAGGACGGAGCCGCCCTGGGACTTCTTGATCTCGTCCATGCGGTCGGTGGCCTCGGCGGCGCTGACGCTGCCGTCCGCGACCTGGCCCGCCAGTTCCTGGAGGAGCTGGACGCGCTGGACGACCGCGGGGTTGCCGATCTTGGCACGCTGACCGCTCATCAGCTGGGACAGCATCGGCGCGGACAGGCCGAGGACTCCGGCGAGGCGTGCCTGGTTCAGGCCCAGATCATCGATGAGGCGACGGAAGAGCGCCCCCAGCGGCTCCCCGTACCAATTCCGCTGGAGCTCTCGTGCTCTCGCGGTGGTGTCTTGCTGTGCGGCGTCCATTGCGTCTCCCCATCGCTTCCCCTAAGACCGCGGTTCGCTGCCGCGAACCACGTCGAGCATCTTACGGAGAGTGGTCGTGGACCGGGACCCCCAATCCTTTTGCGGGATCCGGGGGGTGACCCGGTACTCTGGTCTGCGATGCACGTCGGGACGTGATTCTTCCGGTTCGGCGTATCCATCACGGGGCCTTAGCTCAGTTGGTAGAGCGCTGTCTTTGCATGGCAGATGTCAGGGGTTCGACTCCCCTAGGCTCCACAAGGTAAATGCCCTCCGACCTGCGGAAACGCAGGGTTTCGGAGGGCATTTTTCTTGCTCGGGGGAGATCCGTCCTTGGCGTACGCGGGCCGATGGCGCCGCGGGGGCCGGGGTTCTGCACGAGGGGTCAGTCGAGCCAGCAGGACTTGCGCATGAGGTCGCGGCCGCGCAGTTCGTTCGACTCACGCCAGGTCTGGATGTGGCGGGGGACGATGCGGAACCAGTGGTACGGAGCGGTCTCCTTGCGGGGGTCGAAGCCGGTGCGTGCGGTGAATCGGTCGCCCTGCTCCTGTGGTGGTTCGTCGATGCCGAAGACCTGGACCTCGCCTTCGATCATGGTCACGTCCCGGGTGCTCCCCAGGGCCAGCCGGGCGGTGCCGGTGGCGGTCAGGTTCCTGCCGGTCGGGCTGTCGGCCGGGGTCGCCACCCACAGCGCTTCGCCGTCCCAGTCGAAGGAGAGCGGCACCAGGTACGGGGTGCCTTCGGCCGAGGCACTGGCCACCCACACGTCGACGTCGTGGGCGAGCCGGTGCTCGGTGTCGTGGCGGCGCTGGGCGCGGGGGCGTGGGGCGACGCTCATCGGTCCTGCAGGAGGCCGAGGACGTTGCCGTCGGGGTCGGTGACGGTGGCCACCAGGCGGCCGCCGCCCACGTCGTGTGCGGCTTCCGTCAGGGTGGCGCCCGCGGTGGTCAGCTCGGCCAGCTTCGCCTCGATGTCCGGCACGTGCCAGTAGGCCAGGGACGAGGTCAGACCCTGCGGTCCGCCGGACGGCAGCAGTCCGATGTGCTGGCCCGCGACCTCGAATCCGACGTAGTAGGGCTCGTCGATCTGCGGCGGGACACCGAACAGTGCGGTGTGCACGGCCTTGGCCCGCGCCAGGTCGGAGACGGGGTGCAGCACGGTCTTCAGCCCCGTCGTGGCAGTGCTCGGGGTGGCAGTAGCCGGGGCGGGGGAAGTGGGCGCGGGGGTGCTGGGCATGGTTGCTCCTGTTGGGCGTGGATGTCCGACCGGGCGCTTGTTCTGCCGTCCCGGTCGCTGTTGGTCACAGCCTCGCCCGCACGGGGCGGCGTGCGCCTCCGTGCTGACCACGGAACCCACCACGGAACCGGCACGGAGCCGCCACGGATAATGGCTCCGTGTCCACTCCAGCTGTCTCGGCCCGGGAATCCGATGTGCTCGCGCTGCTCGGTGAGCACCTGAGTAACGCGGAGATCGCCGCGCGCCTGTTCATCTCCGTACGGACGGTCGAGTCCCACATCTCCTCACTGCTGCGCAAACTGGAGGCACCGGACCGGCGGGCGCTCTCCCGGCTGGCGCCTTCTCAGCGCGCGGCCGAAGTCTCCGGCGCCGAGCCGGTGCTCGCGGCTCCGGTGGCCCTTCCGGCACCGCTGACGGCGTTCGTCGGCCGGGTGCGGGAGCGCGGGGAGCTGGCCGGGCTCGTGAAGGCGCACCGGCAGGTCACCGCGGCAGGGCCGGGCGGGGTGGGCAAGACGCGGCTCGCCCTGGCGGTGGCGGCGGAGGTTGCCGACGACTTCGCCGACGGGGTGTGGTTCGTCGACCTGTCCCCGGTCACCGATCCGGCACGGGTCGGGGCGGCCGTGGCGGCGGCCCTGGGGGTGGGCGAGCAGCCCGGTCGCGGTGTCGACGAAGCGGTGGTCGCGTCCCTCGCCGACCGGCAGGCGCTGCTGGTGCTGGACAACTGCGAGCAGATACGCGACGGGGTGGCGCCGTTCCTGGAGCGACTCCTGGTGGCCTGCCCGCGGTTGAAGGTGCTGGCGACGAGCCGGGCTCGGCTGATGGTGCCCTTCGAGCGGGTCCACCAGGTTCCGCCGCTGTCCTGGGCCGACGGGGGCGAATCCGATGCCGTGACGCTCTTCATGGAGCGGGCGTCGGCGGCGGGCGCGGCGCCGGACCCCTCGCTGCGCGACCGGATCGCGGCCGTCTGCGAACGGCTCGACGGCATGGCCCTGGCGATCGAGCTGGCGGCGGCACGCTGGCCGACGCTCGGTCTCGACGGCCTCACAGCGGGCCTCTCCGACCAACTGCGTGTCCTGGCGGGCGGTTTCCGTGCCGAGGACCGGCACCGGTCGGTGCGGGCGGCGCTGGACTGGAGTCACGATCTTCTGGAGCCGCAGGACCGCGTGCTGCTGCGTCGGATCTCCGTGTTCGCCATGCCCTTCACCGTCGAGGACGCCGTCGCCGTGGCCGCCTTCGCCCCGCTGGAACCGGCCGCGGTGGCCGACGGACTGGGCAGGCTCGCCGAACAGTCCCTGCTCACCGCGGCGCCGTCAGCGACGCGGCATGCGGCCCGTTCTGCGACCGGGATGCGGTACCGGGCGCTGGAGACCATCCGCCAGTACGGGACGGAACGGCTCGCCGATGCCATCGAGCTGTCGGACGTCCGGTCCCGCCACGTGGAGTGGTGCCTGAACGGTGCGATCGAGCTGGCCGAACTCGGTGCCGACAGCGACGGTGACAGCGACGACGACAGCGACAGCGACAGGGACAGCTACAGGGACGGCGACGGGGACGGCGAAGGCGTGAACGCGCGTGCCCGGTTCGACGCGCTGGCGGATGACCTCCGCGCCGCTCTTGCCTGGGCCGCCGCCCAGCCCGAGCAGCAGGAGCCTGCCCACCGCCTCGCCCTGTCGCTGGCCGGACTGGCCTTCACCCGCAACCTGCTCGGCGAGGCACAGCAGCGCTTCGAGCAGGCCGCGGCGCTCGCCGATACCCCTGCCGGGGCGGGAGCCCTCGCCGCCGCCACGGCCCTGCGGGAGGCCGCCGCGGTGGCCGGTTGCCGCAGGATCGGCGAGGACATGTTCCGCCTGCACCGCGCCGCCGCGCTGGCCGCCCGTCGGGCCGGGGACACGGCCGGTGCCGGGCGCGATCTGGCGGCGGCGGCCACCAACGCGTACCGCTTCTCCGCCACGTTCACTCGGATCCCCGGCACGGACGAGGTGGCCGCCCTGCTCGCGGAGGCGCGGGAGCTGATCGGCGACAGCAGCGGCGACCTCGTCGGTGAGGCCGCCTTGGCGCTGGCCGAGGCGGCGGTGACCGCGGACGCCTACGGCGCGGTGCAGGGAGACGCCGACAACACCGCGCAGGAAACCGTCGGATACGCCGAGCGGGCCGTCGAGCTGGCCCGGCGCACGGGCGATCCGGTGGCCGAGTCCGCCGCCCTCGACGCGCTCTCCGGCGCCAGGAGCTGGGCCGGTGACTCCTTCGGCGCCGCGGCCGCGGCACGGCGCCGCATCGACATCCTGACCGCGGCACCGAGGACCCACGCCCACGCCCACAAGCCCGCCTCCGCCCCCACCAGCACGCACGAACGAATCGACGCCCTCGCCATGGCCGCCGGGAACGCCCTCGGCGTAGGAGACCTGCCGCAGGCCCTCCGGTGGAGCAGGCAGCTCGCCGACCACCCGCTGCTGGCCGAAGCGGGGCACCATGCCACGTCCTGGCTCCTGATCAGTGAGGCGTTCGCCGGTAACGCCGACGCCGTGCTCACGGGCAGCGTGCGGTTCCTCGACGCGTGGGAGCAGAGCGGGCGGCAGCGGTCGTTCGTGCTCGGCCCGGCCGCCGCGTCGGTCGCGATGGTCCACGGGTTGCGCGGCGACCAGGACGCCCGGGCGAGCTGGCTCGCGATCGCCGACCGTGCGGGCCCCGTCCTGGACCACCGCCACGGCTACGGAGCCGTCTTCGACGCGATGGTCCTGCTCCACGACGGGGATCCCGAGGCGGCGCTGGAGCGGGTCTCGCCCGAACCGGACGAGGTGTGGAAGTGGGTCTGCTGGGTCTGGCTGCACTGGTACGTGGCGGTGAGGGCGGAGGCGTCCGTGCTGGTCGGGCATCCGGACGCGCGGGACCGCATCGACGCCGCTCGGCGCATCGTCACCGGCAACCCGGTCGCCACCGCCCAGCTGGACCGGGCCGAGGCACTGCTGGACGGTGACCACGTCACACGGGATGCCCGGCAGTGATGTCACCCACGCCGTGCAGGGTCAACGGGGATCCCTGATCCGGGGCGTGGGCGGCGACCGGGTCGAGGAGGAACGCGACGTGGTCGCCTCCGTCGTACCGGTCGTGGATGCGGCCGACGAACCAGGCGAGGGAGTCGGACAGCACGAGGGCACCCTCCGGCCCCTCTTCCACGGCCAGTCCGGAGAACTTGTCGGTCCTGGCGCTGCAGAGAGACCCAAAACGCGCCGCGAGGTCATGCCGGTGCCGAGGCAGCTGATGCACCGCGAGCGTGGTCGCCGCGAGGGCGAGCCGGTAGGTGTGATTGGCCTTGGAGAGCCACACGGCGAACCGCACGGGCTGAATCGAGCACTGGCTCGCGTAGCCGACCAGGCAGCCCGCGCGCTGCCCGTCCGCCACGACGGTGACGACGTACGCGGACGAGTCCGCGAGCCCGGTGAAAGCCGCGATGCCCTCGCCCATGTCTCCAGTGAAGGCCGCGATGCCCTCGCCCACGTCCCCAGTGAAAGCCCCGATGTCCTCGCCCACGTCGTCCACGGCATCCCCATCGGTTCGTTGTTTCACGTGAAACACCGTGGGGCGGGAGCCTGATCGGCCCCCGCCCCACGGCGTCGTTCCACTGTCTGCGCGGCGTGGTCAGCCCCGCTTGTCCCGGTCGACCGCTTCGGCCTCGGCCTCCGCCTGCTTGGCCTGCACCTCGGGGTCGAGGGCGGCCTGGCCGCTGCCGTCGACGGAGGTCAGCGGCGTGCTGGCCGGGACCTCCGTGGCCGCCGGCGGCTCGACCAGCCAGTCGGGGTTGGCCTGCTTGTCCCACCACTTCCACGCGGCGACCGCGCCACCCGCGACGATGCCGATGACCGCGAGGCGCTTGGCCAGGCGGCCCGCCCGGGCCCTGCGCTGGTGCTTGCGGGCCAGGCGCTGGATCTCCTTCGCCGAGACCTGCCCACGCAGCGCGGCGAGCGCCGCCGTCCCGCGGGACGTGGCCTCCTCGCGGACGGGCTGCGCGGCGGCGACCGCGTGCTCGATGCGGGGCCTGGAGTAGTCGGCGGCCTGGCGGGCAGCCTTGCGGGTGCGGGCCGCGGCTTCGTGCGCGGCGTGGTCGACCTTCGGCGGCACGTGCGTGCGGGCCTGCTCGACACGGGGGGCTACGTGGGCGCTGTACTGGACACGGGCCTGATCGGCGGCCTGCTGGGCAGCCAGCGACACCTTGGGTGCGAGCCGTACGCGCGCTTCGTGGGCGTAGTGAGTGGCCCGGTCCTTGGCCGTGTCGGCGTAAGGTGCCACCGCGTCCGCGGCGTGACGCACGCTGTCCTTGGCCGAGCCGGTCGCGGCGCGCACGCTGTCGATGCGGGTCACGGGATCCTCCTCCTCGGTGGCGTATAGGTATGTCACCTTTCCACCCTTTCAGGGATCATGCCTTTCGGATCGCTCCGATGACATGCGAGGGCGGGCATCCGGGTCATGGAAGCTGACCCCGGCATCCTGAGTTCCATTTTCTGAGCGTTTCAGTCTCTGAACCAGGCAAAATCTCTGCAGCGGAGAGCTCTTGGCCGACAATGCCACGGATCCCTTCGGCGCGCGCCCACTCGGTGGCTACTCGTCCCAATCCGGTCCGTGCGAGGATCGGGGTGTCACAGAAGACAACGGAAGGCAGATCGTGGCTGAGCAGCTTTACGCCACCCTGAAGACCAACCAGGGCGACATTGAGGTCCGGCTTCTGCCGAATCACGCGCCCAAGACGGTCAAGAACTTTGTTGAGCTCGCTCAGGGCGAGCGCGAGTGGGTCCACCCCGCGACCGGCAAGAAGACCACGGACCGTCTGTACGACGGCACCGTCTTCCACCGGGTGATCAGCGGCTTCATGATCCAGGGCGGCGACCCGCTGGGCAACGGCACCGGTGGCCCGGGCTACGAGTTCGAGGACGAGTTCCACCCGGACCTCGCCTTCGACAAGCCCTACCTGCTGGCGATGGCCAACGCCGGTCCGGGCACCAACGGCTCGCAGTTCTTCGTGACTGTCGCGCCGACGGCGTGGCTGACCCGCAAGCACACGATCTTCGGCGAGGTCTCCAACGACGCCGGCAAGAAGGTCGTGGACGCCATCGGGGCGACGCAGACCAACCCGCGCACCGACCGCCCGGTCAACGACGTGGTCATCGAGTCCGTGGTCATCGAGACCCGCGACGCCTGACCTGCGCGTACCCACGCGTATCGCGAGGGAACCAAACCGCCCCGCCCATCCGTAAGGAAGGGCGGGGCGGCGCGTTGCCACGTGTGCCGTCACAGTGCCTTCGTACGGAGATTGAGGGGACCCCATGGACCAGGCGCCAGGCAGCCCGCAGGAGCCGCAGGGGGCGTCGGGTGTGCCCGGCTGCTATCGGCATCCGGACCGTGAGACCGGCATCACCTGCACGCGCTGCGAGCGCCCCATCTGCCCCGAGTGCATGATCAGTGCCTCGGTCGGCTTCCAGTGCCCCGAGTGTGTCCGTGACGGTTCGGGCACCGGTCACGCGCCGACGGCCAACCAGCCGCGCACGGTCGCGGGCGGCACGATCGCCGCCGACCCCCGCCTGGTCACCAAGGTCCTGATCGGGATGAACCTCGCGCTGTTCCTCGTGCAGCTGACGGTCGGGGACAGCTTCACCGACCGGTTCGACCTGCTGGGCCGGGCCTATGTCCCGGAGTTCGGCTCGGTCGAGGGCGTCGCCGAGGGCCAGTGGTACCGCCTGGTGACGGCGATGTTCCTGCACAGCAGCTATATGCACATCGCGTTCAACATGCTCAGCCTGTGGTGGATCGGCGGCCCGCTCGAAGCCGCCCTCGGCCGCGCCCGCTACCTCGTGCTCTATGCGGCCTCGGGTCTGGCGGGCAGCGCGCTGACGTATCTGCTCGAAGAGCCGTTCAGGCCCTCCGTGGGGGCGTCCGGCGCCATCTTCGGCCTGTTCGGTGCGACGGCGATCCTGATGAAGCGGCTGAACTACGACATGCGGCCGGTCATCGCGCTGCTGGCGATCAACATGGTGATCACCTTCTGGTGGCCCAACATCGCCTGGCAGGCGCACGTCGGCGGGCTCGTCGGCGGTGTCATCGTCGGTTACGCGATGGTGCACGCGCCCCGCGAGCGGCGGAGCCTCATCCAGTACGGCAGCTGTGCACTGGTGCTCGTCGCGGCTGTGGTCATGGTCCTCGTGAGGACCGCCGAGCTCACCTGACGTACCGACGTTGTCCACAGCGTGTGCCGGATCTTGTGCATGCTGTGGGGAACAACCGTGCCCCCTGTCCCTGACCTGGGTTTCCCCAGCAAGGACAAGGGGCGGGCGGCGAACAGAGTTCCGGTCGGCCAGTCACACCGGCGTCAACCGGCCGAAGGTTATCCACAGATCTTCAGACCTTTTCCCCATGTGGATAGCGCTGTGGATAACTCAGGGCAAGGCTTGCGTTCGGCCGGAGGCCTACTTCCACTGGGTGGAGACGCCGAACCCCGCGGCGATGAAGCCGAAGCCCACCACGATGTTCCAGTTGCCCAGCGGGTCGATCGGCAGCTTTCCGTCCGTGACGTAGAAGACGACGATCCAGGCGAGGCCGATGAGGAACATCGCCAGCATCACCGGAGCCACCCAGCTGCGGTTGGTCAGCTTGATGTTCGTCGCCTTCTTGGAGGGCGGCGGCGTGTAGTCGTCTGCCTTCTTGCGGATACGTGACTTCGGCACGAGGGTCTCTCCTGTCGATGCGCTGCGTGGCCGCGCAGGTAACTGTTGTCTGGCGCCGGGCGGGGCGTTACGGGGAGCTGAACCCTCCCCCGGGCGTCCGTTAGCGTAGTGCTTCCGCGGCGCCTAAGGAGATAAGGGTACGTTGAGCAATTCTGCCGACTCCCACAAAGGTCCCGTTCGGCGCCCCCGCTGGCGTCCGGTTCGGGTGCTTACGGGTGCTGTTTTCGCCCTTGCCGGGCTGATCTTCTTCACCAGTTTCAACACGGCCAAGGGCACCAACATTCGCACCGACGCCTCCCTGCTGAAACTCTCGGACCTCATTCAGGAGCGTAGCCACAAGAACGGCGAGCTCGACGAGTCCAACGGCACCCTGCGCGACGACGTCGAGTCGCTCGCCCAGCGCGACAGCGGCGGCACCAAGGCGGACGACGCCCGGCTCAAGGCGCTGGAGGAGAACGCCGGCACCAAGAAGCTCGGCGGCAAGGCGGTATCGGTCACCCTCGCCGACGCCCCGCCCAACGCCACCGCCAAGCTCCCCGGCTACCCCGAGCCCCAGCCCAACGACCTGGTCATCCACCAGCAGGACCTGCAGGCCGTGGTCAACGCCCTCTGGAAGGGCGGCGCCGAGGGCATCAAGGTCATGGACCAGCGACTGATCTCCACGAGCGCCGTGCGCTGCGTCGGCAACACCCTGATCCTTCAGGGCCGCGTCTACTCACCGCCGTACAAGGTGACCGCCGTCGGCGACCCCGACAAGCTCAAGAACGCCCTCGCGGCCTCCCCCGAGATCCAGAACTACATGCTGTACGTCAACGCGTACGGGCTCGGATGGAAAGTGGATGACGACGGGGCGGTGACTCTTCCCGGCTACTCGGGCACAGTGGATCTCCACTACGCGAAGCCCGTGGAGTAGCAGCCAGGGAGGGACCGTCCTGTGTCGGTGCGCGCGCTCGTCAGGACGTTCAGCGAACTGTGCATCACCGTCGGCACCTTGATCGTGCTCTTTGTCGTGTACGTCCTGTTCTGGACTGGCGTGAAGGCCGACAACGCCATGGACAGCCAGATCGACGAGCTGCAGGACCGGTGGGCGCAGGGGGCGGTCGCCGCGGGGACGGACGACAAGCCGACCGAGGCCTCGCCGGACGACTCGTTGGACGAACCCGCTCCCTACAAGGACGGCAAGGCCTTCGCGGTCATGTACATCCCGCGGTTCGGTTTCACGTGGAACAAGCCCGTGCTCCAGGGCACCGGCACCGACATCCTCAAGAAGGGTCTCGGCCACTACGCCTCCACCGCCCGGCTCGGCCAGAAGGGCAACTTCTCCGTGGCGGGCCATCGCCGCACCTACGGCGACCCCTTCAAGGACTTCCCGAAGCTGCGCCCCGGCGACCCCGTCGTCCTGACCGACGGCGCGTCCTGGTTCACGTACCGCATCGACAAGAAGCCCTACAAGACGCTCCCCGGCGACATCGACGTCATTGATCCCGTGCCGCGCAAATCCGGCTATGACGGCCCGGGGCGTTACCTCACCCTTACGACCTGTGAACCAGAGTGGGGCCACAGTCACCGGCTGATCGCCTGGGCACATCTGGACGCGACCCAGCCTGTGGAGGCAGGGAAACCGGAGGCACTGCGCCGTTAGTCTGGTGCGGTACGGCGAGGGGAGCCCGGCCGTACGCGACGGAAGGGACGGCATGTACGGCTGGATCTGGCGGCATCTGCCGGGAAACGCATGGGTGAGGGCGCTGATTTCCCTGGTGCTCGTCTTCGCGGTGGTCTATGTGCTGTTCCAGTACGTCTTCCCGTGGGCGGAGCCGCTGCTGCCCTTCAACGACGTCACCGTGGACGGCCAGTGAGCGCCGTGGGCGGCCGCGGCCGCAGTCGCATTCTCGTCGTCGACAACTACGACAGCTTCGTCTTCAACCTCGTCCAGTACCTGTACCAGCTGGGTGCCGAGTGCGAGGTCCTGCGCAACGACGAGGTCGAGCTGCGGCACGCGCAGGACGGCTTCGACGGCGTTCTGCTCTCCCCGGGCCCCGGCACCCCGGAACAGGCGGGCGTGTGCGTCGAGATGGTGCGGCACTGCGCCGCCACCGGCGTGCCCGTCTTCGGCGTCTGCCTCGGCATGCAGTCCATGGCCGTGGCGTACGGCGGCGTGGTGGACCGCGCCCCGGAGCTCCTGCACGGCAAGACCTCGCTCGTCCGCCACGAGGGCAAGGGCGTCTTCGCGGGCCTGCCGTCCCCGTTCACCGCGACCCGCTACCACTCGCTGGCCGCCGAGCCCGCCACCGTCCCGGCCGACCTGGAGGTCACCGCGCGCACGGAGGACGGCATCATCATGGGCCTGCGCCACCGTGAACTCGCGGTCGAGGGTGTCCAGTTCCACCCGGAGTCGGTGCTGACCGAGCACGGCCACCTCATGCTGGCCAACTGGCTGGTGGAGTGCGGCGACACCGGAGCCGTCGCCCGATCGAGCGGGCTGGCCCCGGTGGTGGGCAGGGCCACGGCGTGACGGACCTGCGCCCCGAGCGCGACTCCTCCGGAGCCCCGTACGACGCGAATGACGCGCACGGGGACGCCGGTGCGTTCGAGGCGGCGGTCGATCACCTGGCGGACCCCCTGACGGATCCGCTGCCGGGGCAGCACCCCTCGCCGTGGTTCCGCAGCGGCGCCGCGGAGCCGGAGCAGCCACCGGCGGAGCCGCAGGAACAGGAGTGGTACGACCCCGAGGGGTACGCCCGCGACTGGTACGGGCAGGAGCAGCCGCAGCCCACGCACGGGCAGGAGCAGCCGCAGGCCCCCGAGCCCACGTACGAGCAGCTGTACGGTGCGTACGCCCCCGAACAGCCCGCTCCCGCGCAGCCCGTTGCCGAACAGCCCGCTCCCGCCTACGAGCCCGCGTCGGACGACGAGACGATGGGGCTGCTGACCGACGACACGCGGCGAATAGCCGAGCCGGAGCCCGATCGCCCCACCGAGGGCCGGGCCGCCCGCCGCAAGGCCGCCAAGAAGGGCGGCACGCCCTCCACGGAGCCCCGGCCGGGCGCCGCCCCCCTTTCGCGCGTGGAGGCCCGCCGTGCCGAGCGTGCCCGCAGGCCGTCGCCGGGCGCGGTGATCAGCCGGGGGCTCGGCGAAGTCTTCATCACGGTCGGCGTACTGATGCTCCTCTTCGTCACGTACCAGCTCTGGTGGACGAACATCCGTGCCCACCAGCAGGCCGACGGTGCCGCCCGCGACCTCCAGGAGAGCTGGGCCAAGGGCAAGGGCAAGCCCGGCAGCTTCGAGCCGGGGCAGGGCTTCGCGATGCTGCACATTCCGCGCCTCGACGTCGTCGTGCCGGTCGCCGAGGGCATCGACAAGCATCAGGTCCTCGACCGCGGCATGGTCGGCCACTACAACGAGGGCGCCACCAAGACCGCGATGCCTGAGGCCAAGAAGGGCAACTTCGCGGTCGCGGGCCACCGCAACACACACGGCGAACCGTTCCGGTACATCAACCGCCTGGAGCCGGGCGACCCGATCGTCGTAGAGACGCAGGACAAGTACTTCGTCTACAAGATGGCGAGCATCCTGCCGCAGACCTCGCCCGGCAACACCGGCGTGATCGGTCCCGTTCCTCCGGGTTCGGGCTTCACCAAACCCGGGCGGTACATCACACTGACCACCTGCACCCCGGAATTCACGAGTAAGTATCGAATGATCGTCTGGGGCAAGATGGTCGAGGAGCGACCGCGCGACAAGGGAAAACCGAGCGCGCTCGTGAACTAGAACGGTGAGAACGGGGCGGAACCAGTGGCAGCCACGACCGATGACGAGCAGCAGGCGCAGGCGCCCGCGCCGTCCCCCGCACCACGGCGCCGCGCCCGCGGCCCCATCGCCACGGCGGTCAGCGTCTTCGGTGAACTCCTCATCACCGCGGGCCTCGTGCTCGGCCTCTTCGTCGTCTACTCCCTGTGGTGGACGAACGTCATAGCGGACCGCGAGGCGCACAAGCAGGGCGACCGGGTGCGCGACCGCTGGGCGGGCGGCCCCGGCTCCATCGACACCAAGGATGGCATCGGCTTCCTGCACGTACCCGCGATGGGCAACGGCGAGGTGCTGGTCAAGGAGGGCACCAGCAGCAAGGTCCTCAACGACGGCGTCGCCGGTTACTACAAGGACCCGATCAAGTCGGCCCTCCCCGGGGACAAGGAGGGCAACTTCACGCTGGCCGCGCACCGCGACGGGCACGGCGCGAAGTTCCACAAGATCGACAAGATCGGCAAGGGCGACGCGATCGTCTACGAGTCCCGGGACAAGTGGTACGTCTACAAGGTGTACGCGACGCTGCCCGAGACCTCGAAGTACAACGTGAAGGTCCTGAACCCCGTCCCCAAGGAATCGGGTGTGAAGAAGCCGGGCCGCTACATCACGCTGACGACCTGCACGCCCGTCTACACCTCCCGCTACCGGTACGTCGTGTGGGGCGAGCTGGAGCGCGTCGAGAAGGTCGACAACAAGCGGACGCCTCCGGCGGAGCTGAAGTAGCCCCACGGCGAACGCGGAAGCCCCGGTACCGCTCAGCGGTACCGGGGCTTCTCCACGTGGGTCACTCGGGGGTCAGTCCCACCAGTGGTTGCCGCCCCCGTGGCCGTTGTTGCCCTCGGAGAGACCGCCGACGATGCCGCCGTCGTCGTCCCCGCCGCCGATGCCGTTGTCTCCGCCGCCGCCCGCGGTGGTCAGGTTGACCGCCGAGCCGGGCTCGGCCTTCTCGCCGGCGTTGGGCGTGGACAGGACCACGAGGGCGTCGTCGTCCTGCGGGCCCGTGATGGTGCCGACCGTCAGACCCGCGTCCTCGATGGCCTTGCGCGCGTCCTTCAGCTTCTGGCCGGTGAGGGGCGGAACCGTCGACTCCGCGGCCTTCTTGGCGACCTGGACGTTGACCGTGGAGCCGGGGTCGGCGGGCGTACCGGCCGCGGGCGTGGTCTTGATGACCTTGCCCTCCTCGACGTCCTCACTGGCCACGTCCTGGCGGGCGGGAGTGAAGCCGTTGTCCGTGATCTGCTTCGCCGCGGCTTCGTAGTCGAGGCCGGCGACGTCCGGGACGGTCTCCTGCTTCTTCTCCTTGGCGACGGTGAGCGTGATCGTCTCGCTCTTCTCCGCCTTGGTGTCGCCCGCGGGGTCCTGACGGATGACCTTGCCGGGGGTCCGGTCGGACTCCTCGGTCGCCTTCTCGATGTTGGTGAAGCCCTTGTCCTCGAGCTGGCTCTTGGCCTCCTCGTAGCTGAGGCCCTGCACGTCCGGGACGGTGATCTTCGGCGAGCCCGTCGAGACGGTCACCGTGATGGTGTCGCCCTTCTTGACGTCGGCGTCGACACCGGGGTCCTGGTCGCAGACCTCACCCTTCGGGAACTTGGCGCACCGCTTGCGCTCGCCGACCTCAAACTTCAGGCCGACGTTCGTGGCGGACCTCTTCGCCTCGTCCTCGGTCTCGCCGATGAGCTTCGGGGCCTTGATCGACCCGTCGCCCCCGCCGTCGCCGCCGAAGGTGTACTTCCCGATGAGGATCGCGCCCACCAGGACCAGGATGCCCGCGAGGACGAGCAGCCACGTCGACGTGTTGCTCTTCTTCTGACGGCGGCCGCGGCCCTCGTCGTAGCCGTAGCCCCCGTCGTCCGGGTTGACCGGCGGCAGCATGGACGTCTGGCCCCCGCCGTTCTGCTGGCGGAGCATCGCGGTCTGCTGGTCGTCCGGGCCGCCGTAGCCGACCGCGCCCATGGCGGCGGTGGCCGCGACGGGCTGGCCGTCGAGGCAGGCCTCGATGTCGGCGCGCATCTCGTCGGCCGACTGGTAGCGGTAGTCCGGGTCCTTGGTGAGGGCCTTCAGGACGATGGCGTCCATCTCCGGCGTGATCTCGCCGTCGAAGACGCTCGGGGCCTGCGGCTCCTCACGTACGTGCTGATAGGCCACGGCGACCGGGGAGTCGCCCACGAAGGGCGGCCGGACCGTGAGTAGCTCGTAGAGGAGACAGCCGGTGGAGTAGAGGTCCGAGCGGGCGTCGACCTGCTCGCCCTTGGCCTGCTCCGGCGAGAGGTACTGCGCCGTGCCGATCACCGCGGCGGTCTGCGTCATCGTCATGCCGGAGTCGCCCATGGCGCGGGCGATGCCGAAGTCCATGACCTTGACCTGGCCGTTGCGCGTCAGCATGACGTTCGCGGGCTTGATGTCGCGGTGCACGATGCCGTTGCGGTGCGAGTACTCCAGGGCCTGGAGGATGCCGATCGTCATCTCCATGGCCCGCTCCGGCAGCAGCTTGCGGCCGGAGTGCAGCAGCTCGCGCAGCGTGGAACCGTCGACGTACTCCATCACGATGTACGGGATGGAGACCCCGTCGACGTAGTCCTCGCCGGTGTCGTAGACCGCGACGATCGCCGGGTGGTTGAGCGAGGCGGCAGACTGGGCCTCACGGCGGAACCGGGCCTGGAACGACGGGTCGCGAGCGAGGTCCACACGCAGCGTCTTCACCGCCACGGTGCGGCCGAGGCGGGTGTCGTGCGCGAGGTAGACCTCCGCCATCCCACCGCGGCCGAGCACCTGGCCCAGCTCGTACCGGCCGCCGAGGCGACGCGGCTCTTCCATAGCTATTCCAGCCCTCTCCGTCGGTCCCGACCGCACCGTTGTGTGGTCCGGCGGTGTGCTGTCCGGGCATACGGTACCCGGCTCCACTTACGTGACCCGGCCGCGACCGTCACCCGATACCGGACCGGTACCGCAACGTGCACCGATGTGGAGGGCTCGTGACGGGGGTCACTTCTTGCTGTCGATGACTGCCTTCATCACGTTCTTGGCGATGGGCGCGGCGAGGCCGCCGCCGGAGATGTCCTGGCGGCTGGCGTCACTGTCCTCGACCACCACGGCGACGGCGACCGGCGAGCCGGAGTCCGTCTTGGCGTACGAGATGAACCAGGCGTACGGGTTCTTGCTGTTCGCGACGCCGTGCTGCGCCGTACCCGTCTTGCCTCCGACAGTGACGCCGGGGATCTGGGCCATGGTTCCCGTGCCCGACTTGACGACCGTCTCCATCATTTCCTGGAGCTTCTGGGCGTTCTCCTTCGAGAGCGGCTCGCTCATCTCCTTGGGCGAGTGCTTCTCGACGACGTCGAGGTTGCGGGCCTGCAGCTCGCTGACCATGTACGGCTCCATGAGCGTGCCGTCGTTGGCGACCGCGGAGGCGACCATGGCCATCTGCAGGGGCGTCGTGGCGGTCTCGAACTGGCCGATGGAGGACAGCGCGGTCTGCGGCTTGTCCATGTCCTCGGGGAAGTTCGAGGCGTTCGAGCGGACCGGGACGAACTGCTCGGAGTTGAAGCCGAACTTCTTGGCCGTCTCCAGCATCTTCTCCTTGCCGAGATCGGAGCCGATCTTGCCGAAGACGGTGTTGCAGGAGACGCGCAGTGCCTCGCGCAGCGTGGCGTTCTTGCAGGGCAGGTCGCCCTCGTTGTTCAGCGGCTGCGTGGTGTTCGGCATCGTCCACGGAAGGGGCGAGTCCGTCTTCTCGTCGATGCCGTCGTACAGACCGTGCTCCAGGGCGGCCGCCGCCGTGACCACCTTGAAGGTGGAGCCGGGCGGGTAGGTCTCGCGCAGCGCGCGGTTGACCAGCGGCTTGTCCTTGCTCTTGTCGAGGTCGAGGAACTTCTGGGCCTCGGCGTTGGTGTTGCCCGCGAAGTCCCCGGGGTCGTACGAGGGAGTGGAGGCGAGCGCCAGGATCGCGCCCGTCGACGGGTCGATCGCGGCCACCGCACCCTTGCCGCGGCCCTTCAGGCCGTCGTACGCGGCCTTCTGGGCGGCGCCGTTGAGGGTCGTGACGACGTTGCCGCCCTCCTTCTTCTCGCCGGTCAGCATGTCGAGCGTGCGGCGGAAGAAGAGCCGGTCGTCGTTGCCGGTGAGGATGCCGTCGTCGATGTTCTCCAGCTGGTTGGCGCCGATGCGCTGCGAGGAGTAGCCGGTGACGGGGGCCCACATGGGCCCGTCCTTCCAGGTGCGCTTGTACTTCAGGTCGCTGCCCGGGGTGGCCTTGGAGCCGGTGATGGGCTTGCCGTCGACGATGATGTCGCCGCGCGGCTGGGAGTAGCGCTCGATGGTGACGCGGCGGTTCTTCTCGTGCTTGGCCAGGGAGTCGGCCTGCACGTACTGGAGCCAGTTGTCCCGGGCGAGCAGGGCGAGGACGAGCAGCCCGCAGAAGATCGCGATCCGGCGCAGGGGCTTGTTCACGGTCGGACCACCTGGGTCATTTCGGCGTCGGGGTTCGGGGCGGGGGAGGGGGCCGGACGGCGCGCGGTGTCGCTGATCCGGATCAGGATGCCGATCAGGGCCCAGTTGGCGATGACGGAGGAACCGCCGTACGCCAGGAAGGGCATGGTCATACCCGTCAGCGGGATCAGGCCCATGACGCCGCCGGAGACGACGAACACCTGGATGGCGAAGGCTCCGGAGAGGCCGATCGCGAGGAGCTTGCCGAACGGGTCGCGGGCGGCGAGCGCCGTGCGGACGCCGCGCTCCACGATCAGGCCGTAGATGAGCAGGATCGCCATCACACCGGCCAGACCCATTTCCTCACCGAAGGTGGCGAGGATGAAGTCGGAGTTGGCGGCGAAGCCGATCAGGTCGGAGTTGCCCTGGCCGAGGCCGGTACCGAGCACGCCGCCGGAGCCGAACGCCATCAGGGACTGGGCGATCTGGTCGGTCTGGGCGATGGTCTCCGGGGCGAACGGGTTCAGCCAGGCGTCCACACGCTGCTGCACATGGGGCTCGAACGTGGCCACGCCGACCGCGCCGACCGCGGACATCAGCAGACCGAACACGATCCAGCTGGTGCGCTCCGTGGCGACGTAGAGCATCACGACGAACATGCCGAAGAACAGCAGCGACGTACCGAGGTCGGTCTCGAAGACCAGGATCAGGATGGACATCGCCCAGACCACCACGATCGGGCCGAGGTCGCGTCCGCGCGGGAGGTAGAGCCCCATGAAGCGGCGGCTGGCCAGGGCGAGCGCGTCGCGCTTCACCATCAGGTACCCGGCGAAGAAGATCGCGATGACGATCTTCGCGAACTCGCCCGGCTGGATGGAGAATCCGCCGATGCTGATCCAGATCTTGGCGCCGAACACGTTCATGCCGAGGCCCGGCACGAGCGGCAGGAGCAGCAGTACCAGGGCGCCGACCATGGAGATGTACGTGTAGCGCTGCAGGACACGGTGGTCCTTGAGCAGCAGCAGCACGCCCACGAAGAGCGCGACGCCGATCGCCGAGTACATCAGCTGGTTCGGCGCGGCCTGGACGAAGTTGTCCCGCTGCTGGAGCTTCTCCGACTGGTCGAGCCGCCAGATGATCACCAGGCCGAGGCCGTTGAGCAGGGTCGCGAGCGGCAGGAGCAGCGGGTCGGCGTACGCGGCGAACTTGCGCACCACGATATGCCCGACGCCGGCCAGCAGGCCGAGCCCGAGGCCGTAGCCGAGCATGCCCGTGGGCACCTTGCCGTCGAGCGCGAGGCCCACGTTCATGTAGGCGAACAGCGGGATGACGACGGCGAACGCGAGCAGCGCGAGCTCGGTGTTGCGCCTGCTCGGCGCCCCGATCGCGCCGATCGTCGACGTGTGTGTAGTACTACTGCTCATGGCGTGCAGAGGCCCCCAACGGCTGCTTACTGCTTACCGCACAGCGGGACCAGCTTCTGCTCATCCTCGGAGAGGCTGGGGCCGGGTGTGGGAGTCGGTGCGGTCTTGGACTTGTTCTTGTCGGTCGAGTTGTTCTTGTCGTTCTTGTCGGTCCTGGCGTCCGTGCCGGGCGAGGTCGGGTCCGCGGTCGGCGCGGTGCGCAGGCCGGTCGTGCCGCCCGCTTCGCCCTCGCCGGTCTTGGCGTTGTTCTCGCGCTCGACCTCGCGGCGCTCCGCGTCCTTCTTGCACGCGGTGGCCTGCAGTCCCAGCTCGTCGATCTTGCTCTTGGCCTCGTCGAGGCTGTCCTCGACGATGTTGGCCTCGACCTGCTTGCGCTGGTACGGCGGCAGGTACTTGAGTTCGACCTCGGGGTGGTCCTTCTCGACCTTCGACAGGCTGACCCACGCGAGGTCCTGGTCGATGCCCCTGTAGAGGGCTACGTGCTTGTCCTTCGTGCCCACGTAGTACTGGGTCTGTGTCCAGCGGTAGCCGCCGTAGAGGCCGCCGCCGATGACGGCGAGAGCGAGCACTCCGTAGAGCGATCTCTTGAGCCACTTGCGGCCGCCGCCGGGCTTCACGAAGTCCTCGTCGCCGTACGTCTCGAAGCTGCCCTCGGGGACGTATCCGACGGTGTCGCCGCTGCCGGGCGGGCCGAAGCCGCCCCCTCCCTGAGGAGCCTGCGGCGGCACGGGACGGCCGAGGCCGGACGCACGGCCCGCGGGGGTCTGCATCGCGCCGTCGTCCTGCGACTGGAGCTGGTTCTCGGCGACCGCGCCGACGACCACGGGGGTGTCGGACAGCTGGCCTGCGAGGGTGTCGCCGCTGTCGATGTCCAGGACGTCGGCGACGATCACGGTGATGTTGTCGGGGCCGCCGCCGCGCAGCGCGAGCTGAATGAGCTCCTGCACGGTCTCCTGGGGGCCCTGGTAGGACGCGAGGGCGTCCTCCATGGTCTGGTGCGAGACGACTCCGGAGAGGCCGTCCGAGCAGATCAAGTACCGATCGCCGGCGCGCACTTCGCGGATCGAGAGATCGGGCTCCACGTGGTCACCGCTGCCCAGCGCGCGCATGAGGAGGGACCTCTGCGGGTGGGTGGTGGCCTCTTCCTCGGTGATGCGGCCCTCGTCGACGAGGCGCTGTACCCAGGTGTGGTCCTGAGTGATCTGCGTCAGGACGCCGTCCCGCAGGAGGTACGCGCGGGAGTCGCCCACGTGCACGAGCCCGAGGCGCTGTCCCGTCCACAGGAGCGCGGTCAGGGTGGTCCCCATGCCCTCAAGCTGGGGGTCCTCCTCGACCATCATGCGCAGCTGGTCGTTGGCCCGCTGCACGGCGGTGCCCAGCGACGTCAGGATGTCCGAGCCGGGGACGTCGTCGTCGAGCGTGACGAGCGTCGAGATGACCTCGGAGCTCGCCACCTCGCCCGCGGCCTGGCCCCCCATGCCGTCGGCAATCGCGAGGAGACGTGGGCCGGCGTAACCGGAGTCCTCGTTCCCCTCCCGGATCATGCCTTTGTGCGATCCGGCGGCGAAGCGCAAAGACAGACTCATGCGCACCTCGCCCGTCGGCTCCGGGTACATCCGCACGGTGCCCACCCTCCGGTCGGGAGCGCGCCGGCGTCCAGTGCCTGGACCGCCGTTTCGGCTCGCTCGCTCCGCTCGCGCTCTGTCATGACGTAGTACTACTTCCGCAGCTCGATGACGGTCTTGCCGATGCGGATCGGCGCGCCCAGCGGAACGGGCGTCGGGGTGGTGAGTCGGGTCCGGTCGAGATACGTGCCGTTGGTGGACCCGAGATCCTCGACGATCCACTGGCCGTCACGGTCCGGGTAGATCCTGGCATGCCTGCTGGAGGCGTAGTCGTCGTCCAGCACGATCGTGGAGTCGTGCGCACGGCCCAGCGTGATGGTCTGCCCCTGCAGCGCGACCGTCGTCCCGGCGAGGATGCCCTCGGAGACGACCAGCTTGCTGGGGGCGCCGCGCCGCTGGCGGCCACCGCCGCCCTGCTGCTGTCGCTGCTGTGGAGGTGCGGCCTGCTGTTGGCGGGCGGCCTGCTGGGGCCGCTCACGCCGGGAACCGCGCTGTGTGACGCGCGTTCCGAACAGGTCGCTGCGGATGACCTGGACGGCCACGATCACGAACAGCCACAGAACGGCCAGAAAACCTAGCCGCATGACCGTCAGGGTCAGCTCTGACATTGCCCCCGCTTCACCCTTCGGCTTGCCGATAAACGATGGTGGTTTGGCCCACGACGATCCGCGAGCCGTCGCGGAGCGTAGCGCGGGTGGTGTGCTGCCCGTCTACCACGATGCCGTTGGTAGACCCGAGATCCTGGATCGTCGAGGGCGTTCCGGTCCGGATCTCACAGTGCCGACGGGATACGCCGGGGTCGTCGATCCGCACATCGGCGTCGGTGCTGCGACCCAGCACCAGCGTCGGGCGGGAGATCTGATGGCGATTGCCGTTGATCTCGATCCAGCGCCGCACCTGGGCGCCCGGAAGTGGTCCGGCACCGGGGCCCGCGGGCCTGTTCGGAGCCGGGGACTGCCCGCTGGGGCGACCCGCGCCGGGCGGCGGCGCGGCGGGCATGGGAGGTGCGCCTCCGGGCGAACCGGAGGGCGGCTGCGGATAGCCGGCGGCGCCGGCCCCTCCGCCGCCACCTGCGCCGCGGCCGGGGGCCGCCGGGCCGCTGGGGCCCGCGGGGGCGCGCTCGGGCGCCTGGGAGCTGCTGGAGGCGAGGGTGCGGCTGCGCACGCGGTACAGGCCGGTGTCGAGATCCTCGGCCTTCTCCAGGTGGACCTTGATGGGGCCCATGAAGCTGTACCGCTGCTGCTTCGCGTAGTCACGCACCATGCCGGAGAGCTCGTCGCCCAGCTGGCCCGAGTACGGGCTGAGTCTCTCGAAGTCGGGGGCGCTGAGCTCCACGATGAAGTCGTTCGGGACGACGGTCCGCTCGCGGTTCCAGATCGTCGCGTTGTTGTCGCACTCCCGCTGGAGTGCGCCGGCGATCTCGACGGGCTGGACCTCGGACTTGAACACCTTGGCGAAGGTGCCGTTGACCAGACCTTCAAGTCGCTGCTCGAACTTCTTCAGGACTCCCATGGGGCACCTCCTCCGTCGTAGTCATCCTGGTACTGCTTACTGATCGTATCCACGCGCCGGGAAATCGGCTGGTTCCCCCTGTCCGCCCAGTCGACGAGTGTCGCCTCTCACAAGACATGCCCGCACCAGCGTCCAGGGATCCTCCCAGGACCCCTGACGGAGCCCTGATCCATGGCCCCGGAGCCCCTTACGGGCAACTGCTCGGGACGTCCGCTCGAGCCTCCTCTTACAAGGGATCGTAGAGGGGGCTCAAAGCCAGTGTCCCGCACCTGGCTGTGGACCTCGGTGAGCTCGGCCGAGGAGGGGTGAATACGGGACCGCGGTGCCGGACGGGTCCGGTTCGGTCTGTGGGGCGGCTGGGGCCCACCCCGGGCCGGGGCAAGGCTTCTGGGCCAGGTGCCCGCTGAATACGGATGTGAATCCACCTGCTGCAGCGTGCTAATCTTCTGGATGTCGGCAGGCGCTCACACCACACAGTGAGAGACCCAAAGACAGCACCCATGCGCGGGTGGCGGAATAGGCAGACGCGCTGGATTCAGGTTCCAGTGCCCGAAAGGGCGTGGGGGTTCAACTCCCCCCTCGCGCACAATGAGGAAGCGGTCCTCCTCCGGACGAAAGTCCGGAAGGGGGCCGCTTCTTTTTGCGTGCACGCGTGCGTGTGCGGTTGTGGAGCCTGAGGTGGTGATGTATGTCACCGAAGTTATCCACAGGCTCTGACGGCGGTCGGCGAGCGGCGGTACCTTCGAGGCCGGATTCGTGGTTGGCCGATGGCCGACGGGGGGCGATGAGCATGGTGGAGCAGGGCGGGAAGATTCCCGGGCAGCGGGGCGAGCGGCTTCCGCGGGTGTCGGGGTTCGCCGGGTGGCCCGCGCAGGGGTCGCCCAAGGCGGAAGGCAAGGCGCTGCGGCAGCGGGTGCCCCGTGCCGCGCACGCGGAGTTCGAAGTGGACGGTGGGCGGCCCGATTCCGTGGCCGCCGTGGAGGCGTCCAACCGCAGCCGGATCCCCGAGCTCACGCCGATCCGGGTCGGCAGGATGGCTGCCTCACCTTTCGCGTTCCTGCGGGGCTCCGCGGGACTGATGGCGTACGACCTCGCGCGCACCCCGCTCTCCGGCATCGGTGCGCAGATATGCGGTGACGCGCACGCGGGGAACTTCGGGTTGTACGGGGACGCGCGCGGCGGTCTTGTCATCGATCTGAACGACTTCGACGAGACGGTGCACGGCCCCTGGGAGTGGGACCTCAAGCGCCTGGCCGCGTCCCTGGTGCTCGCGGGGCGCGAGGCGGGGGCGAGCGAGGACGCCTGCGAGGAGGCGGCCCTGGACGCCGTCGGGGCCTATCGCCGCACGATGCGGCTGCTGGCGAAGCTTCCGGCGCTTGACGCGTGGAACGCCATCGCGGACGAGCAGTTGGTCTCGCACGCGGACGCGCGGGACCTCCTCGGCACCCTGGAGCGGGTCGCGGAGAAGGCGCGAAAGAACACGAGTGCCCGTTTCGCGGCGAAGTCGACGGAGCGAGCCGTGAGCGCGGACGGTGCCGAGGGGCGCCGCTTCGTCGACGCTCCGCCCGTGCTGCGGCGCGTGCCGGACGCGGAGGCAGCCTCGGTGGCGGCGGCCCTCGGGGAGTACGTGGGCACGCTGACCGAGGACCGGCTGCCGCTGCTCGCGCGGTATGCGATCCAGGACGTGGCGTTCCGCGTCGTCGGCACGGGCAGCGTCGGCCTGCGGTCGTACGTGGTGCTGCTGCTCGACCACCGGGGCGAGCCGCTGGTGCTCCAGGTCAAGGAGGCGCGGCCCTCCGCGCTGCTGCCGCATCTGCCGGTGGCGGGCTTCAAGGCGCCGGAGACCCTGCACGAAGGACACAGGGTGGTGCTCGGCCAGAAGCGGATGCAGGTCGTCAGCGACTTCCTGCTCGGGTGGACGACGGTCGAAGGGCTGCCTTTCCAGGTGCGCCAGTTCAGGAACCGCAAGGGCAGCGTGGACCCGGCCGAGCTGGCCGCGGACCAGCTGGACGACTACGGCCGCATGACCGGCGCACTGCTGGCCCGCGCGCACGCGCACAGTGCGGACCCGCGCCTCATAGCGGGGTACTGCGGGAAGAACGACGAGCTGGACGAGGCGATGGCGCGGTTCGCGTCGGCGTACGCGGACCGTACAGAGGCCGATCACGCGCTGCTGGTGCGGGCGGTCAAGGAAGGGCGGGTGGCGGCGGAGTCGGGGGTGTGACGGTGCAGGGTTCGGGCGTGGCGCGGGTGGGTTTCCTGGCTGGGGCCTTCTGTGGCCTAGGCTGGACGAGTGACGACCCCGGAAGCCGAGCCGACGCAGCCCGAGACTCCTGAGACTCCCCGAGAGGGAGCGCAGCAGTCGGGTTCCGAAGGGCGGCTCAAGGAGCAGCTGAAGGCGCGGCTCAGGGAGAGGGCCGAAGCGCGGTCGGGCGAGGGCGACGAGGGTCGTTCCGCCGAGGAGCCGCCCAAGGAACGCCCGGAGGAGCGGCTCGAGAGGGCCGTGCGCGCTGCCGAGCAGGCGTTGATCGAGTACGAGATCGCGCTGGAGACCTTCCGCGTGGAGGTGGAGAACTTCTCCCGCCTGCACCACCAGAAGCTCGGCCCGATGTACGCCCGGCTCGACGAGCTGGACGCGCAGATCGCCGAGGCCACCGCCGCCCGCACCGGCGACCCGGAGGACCGGCGCAAGGCCGAGGAGGCCCGGGCGCAGGTGATGCCGATGCCCGGCGTCGAGGAGCTGTTCCACGGCTGGATGGACAGTGAAGGGCTCTACCCCGAGGCCGCCGCGATGCTGACCGATCAGTCGGTGCGGCCGCCGCAGCGGGTGCGCCCCGGCGAAGAGGCCCGCAAGCTCTACCGCGAGCTGGCCCGCAAGGCGCATCCGGATCTGGCGCAGGAGGAGGGCGAGCGGCAGCGGCGCGAGGAGTTCATCACGCGGGTCAACGCCGCATACGCCCGCGGTGACGAGGCGATGCTGCGGGAGCTGTCCGAGGAGTGGGCCGCGGGCCCGGTCCCCGAGGAGCAGCGGCTCACCCGCAGCGAGGAGCTGTACGCCAGGCTCGAATGGCTCGCCCAGCGCAAGGAGCTCCTCACGGTCCTCGCCAAGGAGCTGGAGGAGAGCGCGATCGGCGGCATGCTGCGTCTCGCGCCCGACGACCCGGACACGCTGCTCGACGAGATCGCCGAGCAGTTGCTCGCGCAGGTCGGCGAGCGTGAGGCGGAGCTGGCGCGACTGCGCGACTGACGGCGCGGCCCTTCGGGTAGCGTCGGGGGCATGGTTTTCGGATCTCAGGTGCCCACGGTCGGCATCGACGACCTCACGAGCGGTGACTTTCTGCTGGACGTCCGGGAGGACGAGGAGTGGCAGGCGGGGCATGCCGCGGATGCGCTGCACATCCCGATGAGTGAATTCGTTTCCCGGTACGGCGAGTTGACGGAGGCCGCGCCGCAGGACGGCAAGGTCAATGTGATCTGCCGGTCCGGTGGACGCTCCGCCCAGGTCGCCATGTACCTCGGGCAGCAGGGCATCGAGGCGTTCAACGTCGCCGGTGGCATGGAAGCATGGGCAGCCGCCGGGCGGCCCGTTGTCGACGACAAGGGTCAGCCGGGCGCCGTGATCTGACCGCAGTCCTCGTCGCCGCCCCGGTGGCGGCCTCAGCCGAGTGCGTGGGCGGCCAGCAGGTCGCCCAGAGCCTCCTCGTGCGCCGCCGCGGGGCCGAGGGAGAGCTCCAGCTGCTTGGCCCAGGCGTGATAGCGGTGCAGCGGGTAGTCGGTGTCGGCGCCGAAGCCGCCGTGCAGGTGCTGGGCGGTCTGCACGACCCTTCGTACGCCTTCCGATGCCCAGATCTTGGCGACGGCCACGTCTCCCGTCGCGGGCAGGGCGCCGTCCGCCCCGGTGCTCACGCGCCAGACGGCCTGCCAGAGGGTGACCTCCATCGAACGCAGGTCGATGTAGCGGTCGGCCGCCTGCACGGCCACGGCCTGGAACGTGGCCACGGGGTGGCCGAACTGCTCCCGCTTGCTGACGTATTCACTCGTCATGCGCAGGACGCCCTCGCCGAGCCCGAGCGCGAGCGCACAGGTCCCGGTGGCGAGCAGGTCGCGCAGCCGCTCCCAGGCACCGTCGGCGTCGATGACGTCGGTCGCGGCGATGCGCACGCCCTCCAGGCGAAGCTCGCCGAGGCGCTCGCCGCTGGTGGAGATCTGCTCGGCGACGGTCAGACCTTCGTGGTCGCGGGGGACGAGCGCGAGGACGGTGTGGCCTTCGGGCGTGTGGGCGGGGACGGCCACGAGGTCCGCGTTCTGCACCCAGGGGACGCCTGTCTGGAGCCCGTCCAGGATCCAGCTTTCACCGTCGCGCTGTGCGGTGACGGCCAGGTCGGCCGGGTCGTGGCCGGTGCGGCCGTTGGCGGCGACCGTCAGGACCAGGTCGCCGCGCGCGGCCGCGGGAAGAACCTTCCGCTTCAACTCGTCCCCGCCATGGGCCTGGACCGCGAGCGCGGCGGCGCTGGCCTCCAGGAGAGGGACCCGCGCGAGCACCTTCGCGGACTCGCGCAGCACCAGGCACAGGGCGATGGCGTCCAGGCCCACGCCGCCGTGCTCCGGGGCGATGAGCACGCCCAGGAGGTCGGCGTCGGCGAGCCGGGACCACAGGGCGCGGTCGAAGTCCTCGGCGACGGCCCCGGGCGTGAGGGCGGGGCTCGGCACCCCGTCCGGCTCCACGCCCGCGAAGACTGCCTGCGCCGCCTCGACCACGGCCTGCTGTTCCTCGGTGAAGGTGAAGTCCACTGCCTGTCCTCCCACGCACCGGCCGACCGACGTGTCCGTCGTCTTTTCCGCCTCTTCGTTTCTGACGGAGCGTCAAGATAGAACAGGTTCTATGCGAAGGGAACAGGCAGGTGGGGTGTCAGCGGTCGAAGTCCAGCTCCACGGTGTCCGTGGCCGGACGGGACTGGCACGCCAGCACATAACCGGCCTCCGTCTCCTCCGGCTCCAACGCGAAGTTGCGGTCCATCCGCACCTCGCCCGAGACGCAGAAGGCCCGGCAGGTGCCGCATACCCCGCCCTTGCAGGCGTACGGAGCGTCGGCGCGGTTGCGCAGCACCGTTTCGAGGAGGGTTTCCCCGCTCCGCACGGGCCAGGTGCCCGAACGGCCGTCCAGGGTCGCCGTCATCGTGCTGTGCGCGGGCACGGATGCCGAGGGGACGGCGGCGACGGTGACGCCTCCGTCGTCCACGTGGAAGATCTCCTCGTGGACGCGGCGGCGGGGGACACCGAGGCCGCGCAGCGTCCGCTCCGCACCCTGCACCAGGCCGAACGGGCCGCAGAGGAACCAGCCCTCGATCTCCGACACCGGCAGCAGCGCGGGCAGGAGCTGGGAGAGCCGCTCCTCGTCGAGCCGTCCGGAGCCGAGGCCCGCCTGCTGCTCCTCCCGGGAGAGCACGGTGACCAACTGGAACCGGTCGGGCCAGCGGTCCTTCAGATCGGCGACCTCCTCCAGGAACATCGTCGACGCGGCGGAACGGTCGCTTCGGATGAGGCAGAAGTCCGCTTTCGGCTCGCGCTCCAGGAGCGTCGTGACGATGGAGAGCACCGGAGTGATGCCGCTGCCGCCGACGATCGCCGCATAACGCCCCGGCGCCGGGTCCAGCGTGAACCGTCCGGCGGGTGTCATCACCTCCAGCTCGTCGCCGACGGCGACTTCCTTGAAGGCGTACGTGGAGAAGGCGCCGTCCTCGACGAGGCGCACCCCGACGCGCAGGGCCCGGGGCTCCTCCGGGGCGTCCACGGGCGGGGCCGCGGAGCAGATCGAGTACGTACGCCGGATTTCCGTGCCGTCCGCGAAGCGGCGGATGGCGAGGTGCTGGCCCGGCGTGAACCGGTACTCCTCGCGCAGCGGCGGGGGCACGTCGAACGTCAGCGTCACGGAGTCGTCGGTGAGCCGGTCGACCGCCGCTACCCGGAGCGGGTGGAAGCGGGCCATCACAACTCCTTGAAGTGGTCGAAGGGTTCACGGCAGGAGGCGCAGCGGCGCAGCGCCTTGCAGGCCGTGGAGGAGAAGCGGCTGAGCAGTTCGGTGTCGGTCGAGCCGCAGTGCGGGCAGCGGATCGCCAGACTCAGCGGAACGGGCCCGTCGGCCGAGTGGGAACGCGGGGGAGCTATGCCGAACTCGGCCAGCTTGCGGCGGCCTTCGGCACTGATGTCGTCGGTCGACCAGGCGGGGGAGAGGACCGTGCGCACCGCGACGTCGGCCACGCCGTGCTCGTGCAGGACCTGCTCGATGTCGGCGGACATGGCCTCTATCGCCGGGCAGCCCGTGTACGTCGGGGTGAGCTCGACGTCGACCTTGCCCGGGGCGAGGACCCGCACGCCGCGCACCACGCCGAGCTCGGCCAGTGTCAGCACGGGCAGCTCGGGGTCGGGCACCGAGCCCGCGAGGGCCAGGAGCTCCGCCTCCAGCGCGGTGGGCGAGGTCGTCACCATGACGCCCCCGGGTGGCTGCGGTGCAGGTGCTGCATCTCGGCGAGCATCCGGCCGAACGACTCGGTGTGCAGACCCTCGCGCCCGGCGCCCGCCGTCCACGCGCCGGTCTGCGGGCCCTCGGGCACGGTCAGGGTCGCCCGCTCGAGGATTGCCGTCACCGACGTGGTCCAACTCTGCCGCAGCGCCTGCCAGTCGGCGTCCAGCCCCGGCACCGGCTTGAACATCTCGCCGGTGAACCGCCACAGCGCGTCGATACCGGTCTGCATCCGCGCGTGGCTCTCGTCCGTGCCGTCACCGAGCCGCAGGGTCCACTGCTCGGCGTGGTCCTGGTGGTAGGCCACCTCCTTGACGGCCTTCGCGGCCAAGGGGGCGAACTCGCTGTCTCCGGACGCCAACTCGCCGTACAACAGCGTCTGGTAGGTGGAGAAGTAGAGCTGGCGGGCGATGGTGTGGGCGAAGTCGCCGTTCGGCTGCTCGACCAGCTGGAGGTTGCGGAAGGCGCGCTCCTCGCGGAGGTACGCCAACTCGTCCTCGTCGCCTGCCATGGAGAGCAGGAGGCGGGCCTGGCCGAGCAGGTCGAGGGCGATGTTCGCCAGGGCGACCTCCTCTTCGAGGACCGGGGCGTGTCCCGCCCACTCACCCAGCCGGTGGGAGAGCACCAGCGCGTCGTCGCCGAGGGCCAGGGCGGGGAAGGCGGCCGGGGCGTCGGGCGAGGCCGGGGCCGGGGTGGTCACGGGTGCCTGGGCGGTCACAGGTGCTTCACCCCTTCCGGGATCTCGTAGAACGTCGGGTGGCGGTAGGGCTTGTCGCCGGACGGTTCGAAGAAGGAGTCCTTCTCGTCCGGGGAGGAGGCGGTGATCTCGGTGGACGGCACGACCCAGATGGAGACGCCTTCGCTCCTGCGCGTGTACAGATCGCGGGCGTTGCGCAAGGCCATCTCCGCGTCCGGCGCGTGCAGGCTGCCCGCGTGGGTGTGGGAGAGCCCACGGCGGGAGCGGACGAACACCTCCCACAGCGGCCAGTCGGTCGAGCTGCTCATGCTGTCGCCTCTCCGTGCTGTGCGGGGTCGTCCTGCGTGCTGTGTGTGCCGTCCCCGGCAGGTGCGGCCGGGTGCTGCGTGTCCGTGTGCCGGGCGGCCGTCTGCTTCTGCTGCTTCTCCGCATACGCGGCCGCGGCCTCGCGGACCCAGGCGCCGTCCTCGTGGGCGCGGCGGCGCTGGGTGATGCGCTGGTCGTTGCACGGGCCGTTGCCCTTGAGGACGTCCCAGAACTCGGTCCAGTCGATCGCGCCGAAGTCGTGGTGTCCCCGGGACTCGTTCCACACCAGGTCCGGGTCGGGGAGCGTCAGGCCGAGGGACTCCGCCTGCGGGACGCAGATGTCCACGAAGCGCTGGCGCAACTCGTCGTTCGAATGGCGCTTGATCTTCCACGTCATCGACTGCTCGGAGTGCGAGGACTCGTCGTCGGGCGGGCCGAACATCATCAGGGAGGGCCACCACCAGCGGTCCACCGCGTCCTGCGCCATATCGTGCTGGGCCTGGGTGCCACGGCTCAGGGCGAGCAACGACTCGTACCCCTGGCGCTGGTGGAAGGACTCCTCCTTGCAGACGCGGACCATCGCCCGCGCATACGGACCGTACGAACAGCGGCACAGGGGGACCTGATTGGTGATCGCCGCGCCGTCCACGAGCCAGCCGATCGCGCCGACGTCCGCCCAGGTCAGCGTGGGGTAGTTGAAGATCGACGAGTACTTCTGGCGGCCCGAGTGCAGCTTGTCGAGCAGCTCGTCGCGGCTGGTGCCGAGGGTCTCCGCAGCGCTGTACAGATACAGGCCGTGGCCCGCCTCGTCCTGCACCTTGGCCATGAGGATCGCCTTGCGCCGCAGGGAGGGGGCGCGAGTGATCCAGTTGGCCTCCGGCTGCATGCCGATGATCTCGGAGTGCGCGTGCTGGGCGATCTGGCGGACCAGGGACGCGCGATAGGCGTCCGGCATCCAGTCGCGTGGCTCGATGCGCTCGTCGGCTGCGACCGCCGCGTCGAAGACGGCCAGGTGCTCCGCTGAGGACGCGGCCTCGTCCGGCTCCGTCCCCGCCGCCCGGTGTGCGGCTGCTGTCGCCATCTCGGTCCCCCTCGACCTTGAGCGAACCGCCCGACCGATCGTTCGGTTCGTTGAATTCAATGGTGCGGCCCTCGGCCATAAGGTGTCAACCCTGTGGATAACTTCACGGACGCTGTGCGCGGTGGGCGGGCCTGAGTACCGTTCCGGCGGCAGGGTTCGGTGCGGGAACGGGGAACGGGGCGGAATGGACGGGAACGACAAGGGCTCCGGTGGTGGGCCCGGCGGTCCTGGCGAGGTCGGCGGGCCGCCAGGGGCCGACGATCCTGCCGGGTCCGACGAGGCTGTCGGGCCTGACGATCCTGCCGGGTCCGACGAGCCCGGACCCGGGGATCCTGCAGCCGGGGAGCCCGGACCCCAGGCGCCCGCACTTGAAGATCCCGCACCCGAAGATCCCGCACCCGAAGATCCCGCACCCGAGGACCCCGGACCTGAGGAGCCAGGACCCGAGGACCGCGGCCCGGTGGCCGAACGGGAAGCGCGGGTCGGGATCGCCGGGCTCAAACTCGGCTATCAGATCGCCGCCGCGTGCGCCCTCGCAGTCGTCGCCGTGGCCGCCTGCGTCCACATAGGAATGCTGTTCCTCCACGTCGCACCCTCGAACACGCTGACCAAGCAGCACGGGGACGTGGTCGACGAATGGATCTACCCCGAGTTCGAGCAGAACTGGAAGCTCTTCGCGCCCAACCCGCTCCAGCAGAACGTCGCGGTGCAGGCCCGTGCGGAGCTCCGGACCGCTGAAGGGGGTGTGCGGACCACGGAGTGGTACGGCCTTTCCGCCGCCGACGCCGCCTCCATCGACGGAAACCTCCTGCCCAGCCACACGCAGCAGAACGAACTCCGCCGCGCCTGGGACTTCTACGTGGGCTCGCACGACTCGCAGAATCGTCCCGTCGGTCTGCGGGGCCAGCTCTCCGAGCACTACGTCCGCCGCATCGCGTACATGCGGCTCGACCGGGCAGAGCCGGGACACAAGGGCGACGAGATCGCGCGCGTGCAGCTGCGCTCGAAGACCACGAACGTGCGGCCGCCGAAGTGGAGCGACGAGAAGGTCTCCCCCAAGCCGATCTACCGGGTGCTCCCCTGGTGGTCGGTGGGGCCCGAGGACCTGCCGCTCGCCGAGGGGAAGGGCCGCGCGGACACCGAAGGTCGTACGGATATCGAAGGCCGTGCAAACACCGAAGGCCGTGTGGCCGCCGACGCGGAGAGGGCTGCACGGTGAGTCGTATCGAACGCCCGCTGGTGCGAGGCATCAACAACGTCACGGGGTTCGCCCTCGGCCCGTACCAGACCGCGGTGGTCCGTATCGGGTTCGCCACCACCTGGCTGTTCTTCCTGCTGCGCGAACTCCCCCACCGCCACGAGATGTACGGGCCCGACGGCCCCTGGAACTGGGACATGGCGCAGCAGCTCATCGCGAGCAACGGCGCCTTCACCGCTCTGATGTGGTCGGACGGGCACGTCTGGTTCGAGATCGTCTATGCGGTGGGGATCATCAGCAGTGTCCTGCTGATGCTCGGGTGGCACACGCGCGCGATGTCCGTGCTCTTCATGATCGGTGTGCTGTCGCTGCAGAACCGCAGCATCTTCATGGGGGACGGCGGCGACAACGTCCTCCACCTGATGTCGACGTATCTGGTCTTCACGCGCTGCGGCCAGGTCTGGTCGCTGGACGCGCGGCGCGCGGCACGCGTACGTGCGCGTACGCGCGTGGAGGACGACGTCGCGGCCGTGGGGGACGGGGCGGTCGGGCCCGCTCTGTGGTGGGTGTTCGGGCTGGGTCTGTCCGTCGTGACGTTCATGGGGGAGCTCAGCGGCGGGTGGCTGCTGCTCTTCTGGGGGCTGTGGCTGGTGCACGGCTTCTGGTGGGCCGTGGGGCGGCGGGCTCCGCAGAGCGAGCTGCGCAAGCTCCTCGACGTCGTGGCGAACCTCGCCCACAACGCGGGCCTGCTGGTGATCATGGTCGAGGCCTGTCTGATCTACGCGACCGCCGGTTGGTACAAGATCCAGGGGAGTCGCTGGCAGGACGGCACGGCCGTCTACTACCCGCTGAACCTCGACTACTTCTCCCCGTGGCCCGCCCTCTCCGAACTGCTCTCGTCCCACGGCATCATGGTGCTCCTGGTGACGTACGGAACGGTCGCCGTCCAGGTGGCCTTCCCCTTCGCCCTCTTCAACCGCCGGGTCAAGAACGTCCTGCTCGTGGCCATGATCATCGAGCACTCCGTGATCGCGGTCGTCCTGGGATTGCCGTTCTTCTCGCTCGCGATGATCGCGGCCGACGCGGTGTTCCTGCCGACGTCCTTCCTGCGGCGGCTCGGCGGTTGGGCGGCACGCGCGCGTGGCGGGGCGGTATCCCGTCTTCCGCTCCCCCGCCGCGGTGACGTGCCGGAACAGCGCGCCGTGAACGGGACGCTGGGAGAGCGGCGGGAGGAGCAGCGGGGCGAGAAGTGGGGCGAGAAGCGGGGCGAGGAACCCACCGAACCCGCGCGCGTAGGCTTCACGCCATGAACAGGGCGGACGGGGCGACGGGGATGGACGGGGTGGGCGGGGCGGATGCCGAAGGCGCCGTGCGCGTCTGGCGCGGGCTCGCCGATACGTCCGTGCTGCTCGACGGCTTCCATGCGATCAAGCACGCGCTGCGCTTCGGCGCGGAGGTGCCGGTCGTGCTCACCAATGACCGGTCCGCCGTCCTGGCCCTCGCGGACGAGCTCGCGCCGGACGTGCGGGACGCCCTCGGCGGACTCCTGACGGAGGTCCCGGACGAGCGGCTGCGCGCCCTCGTGCCCCGGCTGCACCCCACGGCCGTCGCCGCCCTTGCGGTACGTCCCTCTCGTGCGGCCAACCTCGAAGCACTGCGGAGGGCATCGAGGTCCGCGCCGGTCGTCGTGCTCGACGATCCCCGCAACCTCGGCAACGCAGGGGCGGTGATCCGGCTCGCCGCGGGGTTCGGGGCGACCGGGGTCGTCACGACCGGCACGCTCGACCCCTGGCACCCCACGGTCGTGCGCGGCGGCGCGGGCCTGCACTTCGCGACCGCCGTGGAACGCATGGACGTGGCGGATCTCCCGCCGGGCCCGGTGTTCGCACTCGACGCGGAGGGCGAGGACATCAGGGGGCTGAAGCTCCCGGACGATGCCGTGCTCGCCTTCGGCTCCGAGCGCAGCGGTCTGTCGGCCGCGCTGCGGGACCGCGCGGACCACCTGGTGTCCCTGCCGATGCGCCCGCAGGTCTCCAGCTACAACCTGGCGACGAGCGTCGGCATGACGCTCTTCCACTGGTCGGCGGGCAGGCCCCCGGGACCGGAGGCCTGAACCCGCCGCGGACGTCGAAGGTCAGGCGTCCTTACGGATCTCCACCACGCGGAAGCGGTTGGCCACGAACGCGCCGTCGCACAGTGCGGCGTTCGCCGCGGGGTTGCCGCCCGAGCCGTGGAAGTCCGAGAACGCCGCCGTCTGGTTCACATAGACGCCGCCCGTGAGGTTCAGGGACAGCTGGGCGCACTCTTCGAGGCAGGTCTCCTCGACGGCGGCGGAGATCTCCTCCGACGTCGTGTACGCCCCGACGGTCATCGCTCCCTTGTCGCGCACCGTGCGGCGCAGCAGCTCCACCGCGTCCGCCGCCGAGTCGACGGCGACCGCGAAGGAGACCGGGCCGAAGCACTCGCTCAGATAGGCGGCCTCGGCGTCCGGCTTGGCGCCGTCCAGCTTGATGATCACCGGGGTGCGGACGACGGCGTCCGGGAAGTCCGGGTTGGCGATCTCCCGCGAGGCGAGGGCGACTTCGCCGAGGCCTGCGGCCGCTTCGAGGCGTGCCTTCACATCGGGGTTGACCAGCGCGCCGAGGACGCCGTTCGCCCGGGCGTCGTCGCCGAGCAGGCCGCTCACCGAGGCCGCGAGGTCCGAGACCACGTCGTCGTACGACTTCGCGCCTGCGTCGGTCTCGATGCCGTCGCGCGGGATCAGCAGGTTCTGCGGGGTGGTGCACATCTGGCCGCTGTACAGCGACAGGGAGAAGGCGAGGTTGGCCAGCATTCCCTTGTAGTTGTCCGTCGACTCGACGACGACGGTGTTGACCCCGGCCTTTTCCGTGTAGACCTGCGCCTGACGGGCGTTGGTCTCCAGCCAGTCGCCGAAGGCCGTCGATCCCGTGTAGTCGATCAGCTTGATCTCGGGGCGGACGGCGAGCGCCTTGGCGATGCCCTCGCCGGGCCGCTCGACGGCCAGGCAGACGAGGTTCGCGTCGAAGCCCGCTTCGGCGAGGACCTCGCGGGCGATCCGCACCGTGAGCGCGAGGGGCAGGACCGCGCGCGGGTGGGGCTTGACCAGGACGGGGTTGCCGGTGGCGAGCGAGGCGAACAGGCCGGGATAGCCGTTCCACGTCGGGAAGGTGTTGCAGCCGATCATGAGCGAGATGCCGCGCGCGACGGGCGTGAACCGCTTGGTCAGCGCGATCGGGTCGCGCTTGCCCTGGGGCTTGGTCCACTCGGCCGCGTCGGGGGTGCGGGTCTGCTCCACATACGCATAGGCGACCGCTTCCAGGCCGCGGTCCTGGGCGTGCGGGCCGCCCGCCTGGAAGGCCATCATGAAGGCCTGGCCGCTGGTGTGCATGACCGCGTGCGCGAACTCGTGCGTGCGGGCGCTGATGCGCGACAGGATCTCCAGACAGACCGCCGCGCGCACTTCCGCGCCCGCGTCGCGCCAGGCGCGCATTCCGGCGCGCATGGCGGGCAGCAGGGTGTCGATGTCCGGGTGGGGATACGTGATCCCCAACTCCGGCCCGTACGGAGAGACTTCGCCGCCGACCCAGTCGTCCGTGCCGGGCTGGTCGAGGTCAAAACGGGTGCCCTGGAGGGCGTCGAAGGCGGCTTTTCCTTCGGGCAGGCTCAGGCTGCCGCCCTCCCCGTACGCCTTGGGGTGCTCGGGGTGGGGGGACCAGTACGCACGCGTGCGGATGGTCTCCAGCGCCTGGTCGAGGGTGGGCCGGTGCTTGGCGATCAGCTGGTTCGCGGTGGGTTCGGCGGCCATGACGGGACCAACTCCTCCTCGGGCAGCTCTTCATCGAGCTGGCGAGCTGGGCAGGGACGGTGGGCAGGAACGCTCTGACAGGGCTAGAGTAACCGAACGATCGGTCGGGACAAGAGGGTCCGTCAAACCTGTGGACAACTTCTTGACGGCCACCCCCGAACCCTGCGGCCGACGGGCCGTGCGGGAGGATCGCGAACATGACAGCACTCGAGCTCAGCAGCGCCGTTGCCGTGGTCGGTACCGGAACCATGGGGCAGGGCATCGCCCAGGTCGCCCTGGTCGCGGGCCACCCCGTGCGGCTGTACGACGCGGCGCCCGGCCGCGCTAAGGCAGCGGCCGACGCGATCGGTGTGCGCCTGGACCGGCTCGTCGAGAAGGGGAGGCTCACGGCCGAGGACCGCGCCGCGGCCGGTGCCCGGCTCGCCCCCGCCGAAAGCCTCGCGGAGCTCGCCGACTGCGGTCTCGTCGTCGAAGCGATCCTTGAGCAACTGGAGGTCAAGCAGCGGCTGTTCCAGGACCTCGAAGAGGTCGTCGCCGAGGACTGTCTGCTGGCCACCAACACCTCGTCCCTCTCCGTGACCGCCATCGCGGGCGCCCTGCGCGGTCCGGGACGCTTCGTCGGCCTGCACTTCTTCAATCCGGCGCCCCTGCTCCCCCTCGTCGAGGTCGTCAGCGGCTTCGCGACGGACGGGACGGCGGCCACGCGCGCGTACGAGACGGCCAAGGCCTGGGGGAAGACCCCGGTGCGCTGCGCGGACACCCCCGGATTCATCGTCAACCGCATCGCACGGCCCTTCTACGCCGAGGCGCTGCGCCTGTACGAGGAGCGGGTCGCCGACCCCGCCACGATCGACGCCGTCCTGCGCGAGTGCGGCGGGTTCAAGATGGGGCCCTTCGAGCTCACCGACCTCATCGGCCAGGACGTCAACGAAGCCGTCACGCGCTCCGTGTGGGAGTCCTTCTTCCAGGACCCCAAGTTCACGCCGTCGCTGGCGCAGCGCCGCCTCGTCGAGTCGCGCCGCCTCGGGCGGAAGTCGGGGCAGGGCTGGTACGCGTACGGGGACGACGTCCCGCGCGCGGAGCCGCACACCGCGCCGCCCGCGAAGGCCCCGGAGTCCGTCGCCGTGCACGGCGACCTCTTCCCGGCGGACGCGCTGAGCGGCCTCATGAGGGAGGCGGGCATCCGGGTCGGCCGCGGCAAGGGTGTGCCCAGCTACCCGGGCTTCATCGAGCTCCCCAGCGGCGCCCAGCTCGCCCTGGCCGACGGCATGGCCGCCGACGCCGCGTCGGAGCCCACCATCCACTTCGACCTCGCGCTGGACTACCGTGCCGCGACCAGGGTCGCCCTCGCCCCTTCGAGCAGGGTGGACGAGCAGTCCCTGAAGGAGGCGATCGGCCTCTTCCAGGTACTCGGCAAGAAGGTCAGCGTCATCGGGCACACCCCCGGGATGATCGTGGCCCGCACGGTGTGGATGCTCGTCGACTTCGCCCTGGACGCCGTCGGGCGCGAGGTCGCGGAGGCCGAGGACATCGACACCGCCATGCGGCTCGGCGTCAACTACCCCGTCGGGCCCGTCGAATGGGGCCGCCGTCTCACCACGTACCGGGTGGCAGAGGCGCTCGACGCCCTGCACGACGAGTACCCCACCGGGCGATACGCGCCCTCCCAGGCACTGCGGCGCCAAGCCGTGCGAGAGGAGTACTCATGACCACCGCCCGGCGCGACACGTACACCCCGGAGACGCTCCTGAGCGTGGCCGTGCGGGTCTTCAACGAGCGCGGCTACGACGGCACGTCCATGGAGCACCTCTCCAAGGCGGCCGGCATCTCCAAGTCCTCGATCTACCACCACGTGGCGGGCAAGGAAGAGCTGCTGCGCCGCGCCGTGAGCCGGGCCCTGGACGGTCTCTTCGGGATCCTCGCCGAGGAGCACGCGCGCGTGGGCAGTGCGGTGGAGCGTCTCGAGTACGTGACGCGCCGCACCGTCGAGGTGCTGGTCGCCGAGCTGCCCTATGTGACGCTGCTGCTGCGGGTGCGCGGCAACACGGACACCGAGCGCTGGGCGATGGAGCGGCGCAGGGACTTCGACCAGCAGGTGGCGGCGCTGCTCAAGGAGGCCGTCGCCGACGGTGACCTGCGCTCCGACATCGAACTGCGGCTGGCGACCAGGCTGCTCTTCGGAATGATCAACTCCATCGTGGAGTGGTACCGGCCCGAGAGCCGGGGGGCCGCCAATGGCGAGCAGGTCGCCGACGCGGTCGTGCAGCTGGCCTTCGCGGGGCTGCGCACCGAACGCTGAGTCCGGCCTCGGCCGCGCGCCGGGGGGCGTGGACCCGCCGGGCCGCAGGGATCCGCCGGGCTGCCGTACCCCGTCGGGTCAGTTCTCCGGCTCCATGTCGTCCTCCTCGAAGACCAGCAACGTACGCGTGCTGAGTACTTCGGGGATGGACTGCAGCCGGGTCAGCACCAGTTCGCGCAGCGCCCGGTTGTCCGGCGTGTGCACCAGGAGCAGTACGTCGAAGTCGCCGCTGACCAGCGCGATGTGGGACGCACCGGGAAGTGCGCGCAGATGCTCGCGCACCGTGCGCCAGGTGTTCTGGACGATCTTGAGCGTGATGTACGCGGACGCGCCCTGCCCGGCGCGTTCGTGGTTGATGCGCGCCCCGAAGCCCCGGATGACGCCGTCGTCGATGAGGCGGTTGATGCGTGCGTACGCGTTGGCCCGTGACACATGGACCCGTTCGGCCACGGAGCGTATCGACGCGCGACCGTCCGTGTGCAGGATCTGCAGGATGTCGCGGTCGATGGCGTCCAGCGGCCGGGGATCCGCGGTCCGGGGGTCCGGGACGCGTGGCTCCGGGATGTGGGACTCGGGGGCGCGCGGCTCCGGGCGGTCGCCGTCCGGCCCCTCGGCCATTCGTTCAGATGCCATGTCCCCCCGCCTCCCTACCATGGACGTACTGCATCTATCCCAGGCTGTGCAGAACCGTTTGTCCACAGCCTGGAGGTGCCTGTAGCCAAAATGTGCCGACGACCGAACAATCGGTAGGTGAGGCGCATCACGTCAGCGCGCCTCTTTTGCCGCTCCCACGAGGAGACCGCTTCCCACAGGAGGTGCCGTCATGACGGTCATGGAGCAGCGGGGCGCCTACCGGCCCAGCCCGCCCCCCGCTTGGCAGCCCAGGACCGACCCCGCGCCGCTGCTGCCGGACGCGGAGCCCTATCGCGTCCTCGGCACCGATGCCGCCGAGAAGGTCGACCCCGAGCTGCTGCGCCGGCTCTATGCAGAGCTGGTGCGCGGCCGCCGGTACAACGCGCAGGCGACGGCACTGACGAAGCAGGGCAGGCTCGCGGTCTATCCCTCGAGCACCGGCCAGGAGGCGTGCGAGATCGCCGCCGCGCTCGCCCTCGAGGAGCGGGACTGGCTCTTCCCCAGTTACCGGGACACCCTCGCGGTCGTCGCCCGCGGCCTCGACCCCGCAAGCGCGCTGACGCTGCTGCGCGGCGACTGGCACACCGGGTACGACCCGCGCGAGCACCGCATAGCGCCCCTGAGCACCCCCCTTGCGACCCAGCTCCCGCACGCCGTGGGCCTCGCGCACGCGGCCCGGCTCAAGGGCGACGACGTCGTCGCGCTCGCCATGGTCGGCGACGGCGGCACCAGCGAGGGCGACTTCCACGAGGCGCTGAACTTCGCCGCGGTGTGGCAGGCCCCTGTGGTCTTCCTCGTGCAGAACAACGGCTTCGCGATCTCCGTGCCGCTCGCCAAGCAGACCGCGGCCCCCTCCCTCGCCCACAAGGCCGTGGGATACGGCATGCCGGGTCGCCTGGTGGACGGCAACGACGCGGCGGCGATGCACGAGGTGCTGGGCGAAGCGGTCGCCCGCGCGCGTGAGGGCGGCGGCCCGACCCTCGTCGAAGCCGTGACGTACCGCATGGAAGCCCACACGAACGCCGACGACGCCACGCGTTACCGGCAGGACACCGACGTCGACGCCTGGCGCGACCACGACCCGATCCTGCTCCTGGAGCAGGAGCTGACGGAGCGCGGACTCCTGGACGACGACATGAAGCGACGGGCGGGCGAGGACGCCGAGGCCATGGCCGCCGATCTGCGCGAGCACATGAACCAGGAGCCCGTGCTCGACCCCATGGACCTCTTCACGCACGTGTACGCCGAGCAGACCTCCCAACTCAGGGAGCAGGCGGCACAGTTGCGGGCCGAGCTCGAAGTGGCCTCGGAAGAGGCGGAGGAGGAAGCGCGATGACCACGGTCGCGGCGAAGCCGGTCACCAAACCGGCCACCATGGCGCAGGCGCTCGGGCGCGCGCTGCGGGACTCGATGGCCGAGGACCCGTCCGTCCACGTCCTCGGAGAGGACGTCGGAGCGCTCGGCGGTGTCTTCCGGGTCACCGACGGGCTCGCCAAGGAGTTCGGCGAGGACCGTTGCACGGACACGCCGCTGGCCGAGGCCGGGATCCTCGGCGCGGCGGTCGGCATGGCGATGTACGGGCTGCGGCCCGTCGTGGAGATGCAGTTCGACGCCTTCGCCTATCCCGCCTTCGAGCAGTTGATCTCGCACGTGGCGCGGATGCGGAACCGCACGCGCGGCGCGCTGCCGCTCCCCATCACCGTGCGCGTGCCCTACGGCGGCGGCATCGGCGGCGTCGAGCACCACAGCGACTCCTCCGAGGCGTACTACATCGCGACGCCTGGCCTGCACGTCGTCACCCCGGCCACGGTCTCCGATGCCTACGGCCTGCTGAGGGCCTCCATCGCCTCCGACGACCCCGTCATCTTCCTGGAGCCGAAGCGGCTGTACTGGTCGAAGGCCGAGTGGAACCCGGACGCCCCGGCGACCGTTGAACCGATAGGCCGCGCGGCGGTGCGGCGCGCCGGGCGCAGCGCCACGCTCATCACGTACGGGCCGTCCGTGCCCGTCTGCCTGGAGGCGGCCGAGGCCGCCCGCGCCGAGGGCTGGGACCTCGAAGTGGTCGATCTGCGCTCCCTGGTGCCGTTCGACGACGAGACGGTCGCCGCGTCCGTGCGGCGGACCGGGCGGGCCGTCGTCGTCCATGAGTCGGGCGGCTTCGGCGGCCCCGGCGGCGAGATCGCCGCGCGGGTCACCGAGCGGTGCTTCCACCATCTGGAGGCTCCGGTGCTGCGGGTCGCGGGCTTCGACATCCCGTATCCGCCGCCGATGCTGGAGAAGCACCATCTCCCGGGCGTCGACCGGATCCTGGACGCGGTCGCGCGGCTGCAGTGGGAGGCGGACAGCTGATGGCTCAGGTCCTCGAATTCAAGCTGCCCGACCTCGGGGAAGGGCTGACGGAGGCGGAAGTCGTCCGCTGGCTCGTCGAGGTCGGCGACGTCGTGGCGGTGGACCAGCCGGTCGTCGAGGTCGAGACGGCCAAGGCGATGGTCGAGGTGCCGTGTCCCTACGGAGGCGTGGTCACGGCCCGCTTCGGTGAGGAAGGCACGGAACTGCCGGTGGGCGCACCGCTGTTGACGGTCGCGGTGGGAGCGGAGCCCGGCGGTGCGGTTTCGGGCGGTGCGGTTTCGGGCGGGGCGCCCGAGGAGCCTGCCGAGCGGGCGCTGCAGACAGCCGCGGAGCACGCTGCCGCCGAGCAGGTCGCCGAGGAGCCCTCAGGGAACGTGCTGGTCGGGTACGGGACGGCTGCGGCGCCTGCGCGGCGGCGTCGGGTTCGGTCCGTGCGGGTCTCCGCCCCGGCGACCCCCGCTCCGGCTGCGCCCGCCCCGCCCGCTCCGGCTGCGCCCGCCCCGTCCGCTCCGGCTGCGCCCGCCGCGCCCGCTTCCGATGGGCCGGTTCCGGTGATCTCGCCCCTCGTGCGCAAGCTGGCGCGGGAGAACGACGTGGATCTGCGCAGCCTGGTGGGGTCCGGTCCTGACGGGCTGATCCTGCGGGCGGATGTCGAGTCCGCCGTCGAGGCGGGCCGGGCGGCGGCGCGGGCCGGGGCCTCCGACGAGGCACGCACGCGGGCGCGCAAGGCGGCCGTTCGGGAGGACGACGAGCTGATCCGCGCGGGGCGTCACGAAGCACGGCAGAGCGTGGCGGCCGGGGAGGAGCCGCGCAAGGCAGGCCTCTACTCCCGGCACCCGCTGACCGGACTCCGCGGCCTCGTCGCCGACAAGATGTCCCGCAGCCGCCGCGAGATACCGGAGGCGACCTGCTGGGTCGACGCCGACGCGACCGAGCTGCTGGCGACCCGCAAGGCCATGAACGACGCGATGACGGAACGCGACGGCCAGAAGGTGTCGCTGCTCGCGCTCCTCGCGCGCATCAGCGTGGCTGCCCTCACCCGCTTCCCGGCGCTCAACTCCGCCGTGGACATGGAGGCGCGTGAGGTGCGGCAGTTCGCCGACATCCACCTCGGCTTCGCCGCGCAGACCCCGCGCGGCCTGGTCGTCCCGGTGGTGCGGCACTCCCAGTCACGGTCGACCGACTCGATCAACGCGGAGCTGATCCGGCTCACGGAGTCCGCGCGCGCGGGAACACTCACGCCGGGGGAGCTCACCGGAGGCACCTTCACCCTCAACAACTACGGGGTGTTCGGGGTCGACGGCTCCACGCCGATCATCAACCACCCCGAGGCGGCCATGCTGGGAGTGGGCCGGATCGTGCCCAAGCCGTGGGTGCACCAGGGGGAGTTGGCGGTGCGGCACGTCGTGCAGTTGTCGCTCACCTTCGACCACCGGGTGTGCGACGGCGGTACGGCGGGTGGCTTCCTGCGGTACGTGGCGGACTGCGTCGAGCAGCCTGCGGTGCTGCTGCGCTCCGTGTGACGGGTTCCGGCATGAGGTGCGGGTCGGAAGCCGGGCGGGAGCCGGGGCGGGGCACGTGACGTAAGTCCCTTGCCTGTAGGGCCCTTCGCGGGGGTGTCAATGATCCTTCGTATGCCCATACTCGGGGTGTGACCACGAAAGAGGGCGGCCCGTACGACGCCGTCGTGCTCGCCGGGGGCGGCGCCGCCCGGCTCGGCGGCGCGGACAAGCCGGGGGTGCGGGTCGGCGGCCGGACGCTGATCGACCGTGTGCTCGCGGCCTGCTCCGGCGCCGGGACGACCGTCGTGGTGGCCGCGCCACGGCCGACCGCGCGCCCCGTCGTATGGGCACGCGAGGAGCCCGCGGGCGGCGGCCCCCTGGCCGCGCTCGGCGCGGGGCTCGCGCGCACGACGGCGGAGCGGGTGGTCGTGCTCTCCGCCGACCTGCCGTTCCTGGGCGAGCAGACGGTACGCCGACTCCTCGCCGCGCTGACCGAGAGCGGGCCGGACGGGCCGGACGGGCCGGACGGGCCGGACGGGCCGGACGGGGTGGAGGGTGCGGTCCTCACCGACCCCGACGGCCGTGACCAGCCACTCGTCGCCGCCTACCGCCGCGACGCGCTCCTGCGGGAGATCGCCGTGCTCGACGAGCGGGACGGCCACGGGGGCGGCGGGCTCGCCGGGCTGCCCCTGCGCCGCCTCACCGGGCGGCTCGTCCTCACCCGGGTCGCCGACCCCCTCGCCGCTTTCGACTGCGACACCTGGGACGACATCGCCTCCGCCAGGGCGCGGATCAGGGAGCATGGCAACGTGTTGGATGAATGGATTTCCGCAGTCAAGGACGAGCTGGGCATCGAGCTCGACGTCGACACCGGCGCCCTCCTGGACCTCGCTCGTGACGCCGCGCACGGCGTCGCCAGGCCCGCGGCGCCGCTGACCACGTTCCTCGTCGGGTACGCGGCGGCGCAGGCCGCGGCGCGCGGCGGAGCGGCGGGCGGTGCCGAGGCGGTGGCCGAGGCGACCCGCAGGGCCGCGGCCCTCGCGGCCCGCTGGGCGGACGAGGACCAGCAGGACGCGAAGCCCGGCTCCGCGGCCGGTACGCCTCCGGACGCCGGATGACCGGGCAGCCCGCCTCGGACGCCGAGCTCGACGAGGCGCTCGCCCTGGTGAACGGGCACCGCGACGCCCACGACGTCCCCGCGCACCGGCCGACACCGGGCTCGGCGCCGCCCCCGCCCCCCACGCAGGCATCGGCCCCGGCCCCGGGCCCCGCCCCGGCATCCACCCCCGCCGCCCGCTCCGCCACCGCGCACCCCACGACGCACCCCTCAACACGCCCCTCCACACCCCCCACCGCATCCCCCGACGGCTCCCCCGCCAGGGAAAAGCACCGCGACATCACCCCCTGGCCCGACGCCCGCGCCCGAGCGCAGCGGGCCGCCCCCGGACCCGGCACCGAGCCCGTCGGCGTACCGCTGCACCGGGCCCTCGGCCTGATCCTCGCCGCGCCGCTCGCCGCCCTCACGGACCTGCCGTCCTTCGACACCTCCGCGATGGACGGCTGGGTCGTCGCGGGCCCAGGCCCCTGGGACGTACGGGCCGACGGGATCCTTGCCGGACATGCCCGGCCGGACGCGCTCTCCGACGGCGAGGCGGTCCGCATCGCGACGGGTGCCCGGGTCCCGCAGGACGCCACCGCCGTGCTGCGCAGCGAGCACGGCAGGACCGACGGCAAGGGCACCGACAAGGGCAGACTGCACGCCCTGCGCGACGTGGTCACCGGCCAGGACATCCGTCCGCGCGGCCAGGAGTGCCGGTCCGGCGACCACCTCCTGCCCGCCGGAGCCCTGGTGACCCCTGCCGTGCTCGGGCTGGCCGCGGCCGCCGGGTACGACACGTTGCCGGTGTTCCGCAGGCCCCGCGCCGAAGTCCTGGTCCTGGGCGACGAGTTGCTGACGGAGGGCCTCCCACGCGAGGGGCTCATCCGTGACGCCCTCGGCCCGATGCTGCCGCCGTGGCTGCACGCGCTGGGCGCCGAGGTGATCGCCGTCCGGCGGCTCGGTGACGACGCCGATGCCCTCCACGACGCGATCACGGCCTCCACCGCCGACCTGATCGTCACGACGGGCGGCACCGCGTCGGGCCCGGTCGACCACGTCCACCCCACCCTGCGCCGGATCGGCGCCGAACTGCTCGTGGACGGCGTCGCGGTGCGCCCCGGGCACCCCATGCTGCTGGCCCGCATCCGGCCCGGCCGGTACCTCGTCGGCCTGCCCGGCAATCCGCTCGCCGCGGTGTCCGGCCTGCTCACACTGGCCGAGCCCCTGCTGCGTACGCTCTCGGGCCGCGCGGCAGGCTGCGGCGGGCCCGCCACGTACACCGCACCCCTGCGCGACGGCGTCCAGGGGCACCCGCACGACACCCGTCTCGTTCCCGTCGCCCTGCGCGCCGAGCGGGCCGTGCCGCTGCACTTCAACGGCCCGGCGATGCTGCGCGGGATCGCGGCCGCCGACGGGCTCGCCGTCGTGCCGCCCGGCGGGGCGCGGGAGGGCAGGGAACTGGAGGTTCTGGACCTGCCGTGGGCGGTTCCTGAGGTGGGCACCGGAACCGGCGCGGGCGCGGCTTTGTACGGTGGTCCGATGGACGGGGGTCAGGCCGAGGAGCAAGCAGGTTTCACGGCCGGAGCTGGAACTGGAGCTGGAGCCGGAATCGGCGCTGGAACCGGAGCCGGGCCCGAGGCGGGGGCTGGGCCCGGGGATGGGGCAGTCGTAGACGGCGAGGAGCGTTTCACGTGAAACTTCCCGGGCATGACGCCATCGCGCGTCACCCCGAAGAGCAGCACACGACACACCGCATCAAACTGCCGCAGCGCAAGGTCGAGCGCCCGTTGCGCCAGGTCACCCGCCGTCTCGCGATGGCACTGCTGGTGCTCGCTCTGACGACCTTCCTCGTCTGGGTCGACCGCGAGGGTTACCACGACAACTCGGACAACGGGGTCGACTTCCTCGACGCCGCGTACTACGCGACGGTCACGCTCTCCACCACCGGGTACGGCGACATCGTCCCGTACAGCGACAGCGCCCGGCTCACCAACATCCTTATGATCACGCCGCTGCGCGTGCTCTTCCTGATCATCCTGGTCGGCACGACCCTCGAAGTGCTCACGGAACGGACGCGTGAGGAATGGCGTCTGTCCCGCTGGAGGTCCAACTTGCGTGAACACACTGTCGTCGTCGGCTTCGGCACGAAGGGTCGCTCCGCGATCCAGACGGTCTGCGCGACCGGCCTGAAGCCGGAGCAGATCGTGGTGGTCGACCCCAGCGCGAAGGTCGTCGACGCGGCCACGGCGGAGGGGTTCGCGGGCGTCATCGGCGACGCGACGCGCAGCGACGTGCTGCTCCGCGCCGAGGTGCAGCGGGCCCGCCAGATCATCATCGCGACGCAGCGCGACGACACGGCGGTCCTGGTCGCCCTCACCGCCCGGCAGCTGAACCGCGGGGCGAAGATCGTGGCCGCGGTCCGCGAGGAGGAGAACGCGCCGCTGCTGCGCCAGTCCGGTGCCGACGCCGTGATCACCAGCGCCAGCGCGGCGGGACGGCTGCTCGGTCTCTCCGTGCTGAGCCCGAGCGCGGGCATGGTCATGGAGGACCTGATCCAGCAGGGCAGCGGCCTCGACCTCGTCGAACGCCCGGTGATAAAGGCCGAGGTGGGGCTGAACGTGCGGGAGACGGACGACCTGGTCGTGAGTGTCGTACGAGGGCACCGCGTGCTCGGATACGACGATCCGGCCGTCGGCAAGCTGGAGTTGACGGACCGTCTGATCACGATCGTCCGGGCGTCCCCCGGCACGACGGTCGCCCCGGACATCAAGCCGCTGCGCCCGAACTGAGACGGCGCGGGCCCGCGGGCGGCTCCCTCGCACGGACCTGCGGCCTGCGGCCGGACCCGGACCCGCGCCGCCCGCTCCCGCACCCGCACCCGGACCCGCGCCGCCCGCTCCCGCACCCGGGCCCGCGCCGCCCGGACCCGCACCCGGGCCCGCGCCGCCCGGACCCGCTCCCGCACCCGGACCCGCGCCGCCCGGACCCGCTCCCGCACCCGGCCCTTCACGGCGTACGCGAGTAGCCTCGCCAGCATGTATGCGATCACGATCCCCGAACCCGGTGGCCCCGAAGCGCTCGTCTGGGCCGAGGTCCCCGATCCCGTGCCCGGCGAGGGCGAGGTGCTGGTCGAGGTCGCGGCCAGCGCCGTGAACCGCGCCGATCTGCTGCAGCGGCAGGGCTTCTACAACCCGCCGCCCGGCGCCTCCCCGTACCCCGGTCTTGAGTGCTCGGGCCGGATCACCGCGCTCGGCACCGGCGTCTCCGGCTGGTCGGTCGGTGACGAGGTGTGCGCGCTGCTCTCCGGCGGCGGCTACGCGGAGCAGGTCGTCGTCCCGGCCGGTCAGCTGCTGCCCGTGCCCGACGGCGTCGACCTCGTCACGGCGGCCGCGCTGCCCGAGGTCACCTCGACCGTGTGGTCCAACGTCTTCATGATCGCCCACCTCAGGCCCGGCGAGACGCTGCTCGCGCACGGCGGTTCGAGCGGCATCGGCACCATGGCGATCCAGCTCGCCAAGGCCGTCGGCGCGAAGGTCGCCGTCACGGCGGGCAGCAAGGAGAAGCTGGCGTTCTGCGGCGAGTTGGGGGCCGACATCCTCATCAACTACCGCGAGCAGGACTTCGTTGAGGAGATCGAGCGCGCGACGGACGGCTCCGGCGCGGACGTCATCCTCGACAACATGGGCGCGAAGTACCTCGACCGCAATGTGCGCGCCCTCGCCGTCAACGGCCGTCTCGCGATCATCGGCATGCAGGGCGGCGCCAAGGGCGAGCTGAACATCGGCGCGCTGCTCACGAAGCGGGCCGCCGTCACCGCCACCTCGCTCCGTGGCCGCCCGGCCGCGGAGAAGGCGTCGATCGTGGCGGCGGTGCGGGAGCACGTCTGGCCGCTGATCGGCGGGGGCCATGTGCGGCCCGTCGTGGACCGGACGGTGCCGATGCACGACGCGGCGGCGGCGCACCGGGTCCTGGAGGAGAGCAGCCACATCGGCAAGGTGCTGCTCACGCGCTAGCCGGACGGGCGGTTCCCCGCGCCCCTCGGGGCGCGGGCCAGCCCCCAGCCAGCCCCCAGCCAGCCCCCAGCCAGCCCCCAGCCAGCCCCCAGCCAGCCCCCAGCCAGCCCCCAGCCAGCCCCCAGCCAGCCCCCAGCCTGCCCCTCCCTGACCGAGATGCCGGATGTGTCGCCCCATGTGACGCTGGTCCGGTGAAGGCTTCCTGGGCGGGCCGTCGCGCGACCCGAGTGGTCGCTGCCGTGGGCGCGGTCGTGATCATGCTCGTGAGCGCGGCGCTCCTCGCGGTCCTTGCGGCGGGCGTACCCGCCCTCGCCGCGTACGCCGCCCCCGACTCCCCACCTGGCTCCGTCCCCGGCTCCGCTTCCGGCTCCACCGTGACGACCGTCGACGAGACCTCGCGCGCCGGGAGCTCCGCGGGCGAGGGCCGCGAACGGCCCGGCGGGGCCCAGCCGCCCATCCTGGACCCGCCGCCCGTGCCCTACACGCCGCCCCCGGCCACCCCGCCCCCGCGGCACCCGAGGCCGACCCCCGCCGTGCACCGGGACACCGCATCCGACCCCACCGAACGGACGCCGGTCGGCCCCGTGCTCCCCAACCTCCGCGTCCTGCCGCTCGGCGGCTGTCTGGTCCTCATCGGCCTCGGACTCGGCTTCCTGGGGCTGCGGCTGCGCCGTGGCTGAGACAGGCTCTGGGGGTGGATCAGCAGCGATCGGGGGCACCACCGATGTGTGAAGTACGGGTGCGAGAGAATGGCGGCATGGAGATGCCGAGGAACGAACGGTCGCCGGAGAGCCCCCAGGTCCTGGTCGTGGGCCAGGACGGAATGGCTCTCGGTGGCGGCGGAGACGATGAATCCCGCGAGGTCCCGGTGACGGAGATGGTCGAACAGCCGGCCAAGGTGATGCGCATCGGCAGCATGATCAAGCAGCTGCTCGAGGAGGTGCGCGCGGCTCCTCTCGACGAGGCGAGCCGGGTCCGCCTCAAGGAGATCCACGCCAGCTCGGTCAAGGAACTCGAGGACGGCCTCGCCCCCGAGCTGGTCGAGGAGCTGGAGCGGCTCTCCCTGCCCTTCACCGAGGAGGCGACGCCGAGCGACGCGGAGCTGCGGATCGCGCAGGCGCAGCTGGTCGGCTGGCTGGAGGGCCTCTTCCACGGGATCCAGACGACGCTGTTCGCGCAGCAGATGGCGGCGCGGGCCCAGCTGGAGCAGATGCGCCGGGCGCTGCCGCCGGGCGTGGGCGGCGGCGAGGAGGAGGAAGAGGGCGGCGGCATCGCGGGCCGCACGGGAGGCCCTTACCTGTAACCCGCCAAGAACCGGCTTTACCCGCTGTACGCAGAGGGGCTCGGCACGCGGAATGCGTACCGAGCCCCTCTGCGTATACGTAAGAAGGCGGGCCAGGACTAGGCCGGATTGCCCGACGAAACGTCGAACTGGAGCTCAAGGCCCTTCGGGTCGACCTCCGTGCCTTCCTTCGGGGTCTGGCGCATGACCGTGTCCTCGCCGTAGGCGTTCTCGTTGACCTTGCGCTTGTCGAAGCTCCAGCCCGCCGACTGCAGGCAGGAAAGGACCGACTTCCAGTCCTTGAAGGTGAAGTCGGGGACCTTGATCTTGTCCTCGTCGTTGTACCCGACCTCGGGCTCCGTGCACTTCTCGGTTTCCATCGTCATGGTGCGGTTGGGGCCCTTGTGACCCGCCACCGGCTGCTTCGACTTGTCGCCGCTGGCTTCCTTGTCGCCGTCGCCGCCGCTCATCGTCAGGGCGGTGATCAGGCCGCCGATCGCGATGAGCGCGACGACGATCGAGCCGACGATCACCGGCATGTTCCGCTTGCCGCCACCAGAGCCGCCGGAGCCGCCCGCGCCGCCCGCGCTGCTCGGGGACGTCGCCGTGGCGGGCTGCGGCGCGAGGTTGTACGGCGGCGGGGTGTGCGCGCCCTGCTGCGGGGCGTACGCGTTGACGGGCGGCGGGGTCTGGTAGCCGCCCTGCTGCGGGTAGCCGTAACCCGGCGTGGGCGCGGGCGTGGGGGCCGGGGTGGCGGGACCGTACGAACCCGGCTGGTACGGCGTCTGGACGGCGCCGCTCTGCGGCATCGAGGTGTCTACCGGCGGGAAGACCGCGGCGCCGACGCCCGCACCGCTGGTCGTCTGCGCGCCCGGCACGATGCTGGGGGCCGAGGCCTGGAAGGACTGGGCGACGCGCAGGCACTCGTCGCGCATGGCCTCGGCGGTCGGGAAGCGCTCGTTCGGGTTCTTCTTCAGCGCGCGGGCGACGATCGCGTCGACCGCGGGCGGCAGGGAACGGTTGATCGAGGAGGGAGCGACCGGCTCCTCCTGCACGTGCGCGTACGCGATGGCGAGCGGCGAGTCCGCCTCGAACGGCAGCCGTCCGGTGGTCAGCTGGAACAGCATGATGCCGACCGAGTACAGGTCGGAGCGGGCGTCGACGCCGCGGCCCAGGGCCTGTTCCGGGGAGAGGTACTGCGGGGTGCCGACGACCATGCCGGTCTGGGTCATGGAGGTGACGCCGGACTGCATGGCGCGGGCGATGCCGAAGTCCATGACCTTCACGACGTTGCGCTTGGTCATCATCACGTTGCCGGGCTTGATGTCGCGGTGGACCAGGCCCATCTCGTGGCTGATCTCCAGGGCCGCGAGCACATCGGCGGTGATCTTCAGCGCCTGGTCGCTCGGCATCGCGCCGAACTGGGTGACGGACGCGTCGAGCACGGAGCCGAGCGGCTTGCCCTCGACGTACTCCATGACGATGTACGGCATCGTCGCGCCGTCCAGGTCGTCCTCGCCGGTGTCGAAGACCGACACGATGTTGGTGTGCGTGAGCTTCGCCACCGACTGGGCCTCGCGGCGGAAGCGCTCGCGGAAGGACTGTTCGCGGCCGAGTTCGGTGTGCAGTGTCTTGATTGCGACGTGACGGTCGAGCACGGTGTCGTAGGCGAGGTGCACCGACGCCATGCCGCCCTCGCCCAGCAGATCACGCAGTTGGTAGCGGCCACCGGCCAGCGAACGCCCCGCGTACCGCCCCTGTGCGCCGTCCTGGCTGCTCATCTCGTGCGTCCCCCATCGGCGCGGTTGCCGGACGGCTCCGCGGCTGGTGATCGATTACCGCTATTCCAGGCCAAGTCTGCCCCAGGACGATGACGCGTCAAGCTCGGTGCCCGTTCCGTGACCGTACGCGCAAGAAGCGTCTCGGAAGCGTTACAAGTTTGCGCACGGGACCCCCGGGCGGCTTTGATGTCCGGTCCACGCCGGACCGGCGGGTGGCGCGAAGGCTGTAGCGTGGCCGACTGAGTACCCCGTATCGCGACGTACTCGGCACCAAGTACCACGACCAGAAACGACGGCGAGGACTGATGGCACAGACGCAGCGCGCTCAGGGCCCGTCCGACCCCGAGGCGACTGGCGGCGGTATGTCAGACGCGCCTGAATTGTGGGGCAACGGCGGGCTCGTCGGTGACGGCCGGTACCGGCTGACCCACAGACTCGGCCGGGGCGGCATGGCCGAGGTTTTCGCGGCCGAGGACGTACGTCTCGGCCGCACCGTCGCGGTCAAGCTGCTCCGCTCCGACCTCGCTGAGGACCCGGTCTCCAAGGCGCGTTTCACGCGTGAGGCACAGTCCGTGGCGGGGCTCAATCACCACGCTGTGGTCGCGGTGTACGACTCCGGTGAAGACGCCGTCGGGCCGAACGTCGTCCCGTACATCGTCATGGAGATCGTCGAGGGCCGGACGATCCGCGATCTGCTGATCAACGCGGAAGCACCGGGTCCGGAGCAGGCGCTCATCATCGTGTCGGGCGTCCTCGAAGCCCTGGCCTATTCGCACCAGCACGGCATCGTGCACCGCGACATCAAGCCCGCGAACGTGATCATCACCAACGCCGGTGCGGTGAAGGTGATGGACTTCGGCATCGCCCGCGCCCTGCACGGCGCGCAGTCGACGATGACGCAGACCGGCATGGTCATGGGCACGCCCCAGTACCTCTCGCCCGAGCAGGCGCTCGGCAAGGCGGTCGACCACCGCTCCGACCTGTACGCGACCGGCTGTCTCCTCTACGAACTCCTCGCGCTGCGGCCCCCGTTCACCGGTGAGACGCCGCTCTCCGTGGTCTACCAGCACGTCCAGGACCAGGCCGTGCCGCCGTCCGAGGTCTCGGACGCGGCGCCGCCGGAGCTGGACGGGCTCGTCATGCGCTCCCTCGCCAAGGACCCGGACGACCGGTTCCAGACCGCCGAGGAGATGCGCGGCCTCGTCCAGTACGGGCTGCAGATGCTCAACGAGCAGGGCAGCCACACGGGGACCTGGAACACCGGGCCCGTGGCGATGCACGAGGGCGGCAACACCCCGGCCATGGGCGTCGCGGGCACCACCGCGATGGCGCATCCGGACTCCGGCACCGCGCAGATCCCCGGCCCCATGCTGCGTCCGCCGGGCGACGACGGCGGCTTCGACGGCGGGCACCGCGGCGGCAAGGGCGGCCGCGGCAAGATGTGGATCTTCGCCGTGCTCGCGGTGATCGCCATCGTGGTGGGTGTGGCGTTCGCGCTGAACGCGGGCGACAAGAAGGACGACAAGGACCGGCCGAAGTCTCCCGCGACGAAGCAGTCGCAGTCGAAGGAGCCGAGCAAGAGCGCGGACGAGGAGACGTCGGACGAGACGTCGGACCCGGACACGGGCACCGGCGGCGAGACGGACTACACCGAGCCGACGAACCGGCCGACCAACCCGACGTACCCGACGTCGCGTCCGACGACGCCCACCGGGGACCCGACGACGCCCACCGGGGATCCGTCCACGCCCACCGGGGAACCGACCGAGCCGACCGACAAGCCGACCGAGCCGACGGGCGACCCGACCGATCCCGGTGGCGACGACGAGGGCGCGGGCAACGGCGGCAACGAGGGCGAAAGCGGCGCCTGAGCCGCCGGGCCGGTCCTGCCGCCGGACGGTCTACAGGATGTGCTGGAGCTGCCGGTCATGCCCGGCGTACAGCCGGTGGACCGTGCTGAACTGCGGCTCTATCCGCAGATAGACCGGATCGAAGAGCTCGCCGTCCACATAGTGCGGGGTGGGTCCGAAGAGTTCGAGCTCGGCATTGGTCGGCTCGACCCGGTCGCAGACGCCGACGAACTGGACGGTCCACTGGCCGTCCTTCGCGCTCGCCACGTTCAGGTTGTCCGCGCCGTACGCGACGACGCTGCCGACGCAGGCCTCGTGGTAGCCGTATCCCTTGTGCATGCGCAGCAGGACCTTGCCGTCCACCACGATGTGCCGGGCCGCAGCGAGGAAGGGCAGCGCGCGCATGCTGGTCGCCACGCGGCCGTAGTCGGTGCGGCGGAGCAGTTCGAAGGCGAGCTGTTCGTCGGTGGGCATGACCCCACCTTGGTTCATGGACAGGGTGTCGGAAAAGGGGATCCCGCCCCCTTAAACCGAGGACGTAAGTCCCTCAACCGGTGACGGCTCCTTGCCGTCGCGTCAGTGCTGCCGCTCCGCCTGCATGCGCGCCACGTACGCAGCGGCCTGGGAGCGGCGCTCCATGCCCAGCTTGGACAGCAGGCTGGAGACGTAGTTCTTGATCGTCTTCTCGGCGAGGTGCAGTCGCTCGCCGATCACGCGGTTGGTCAGGCCCTCGCCGATCAGGTCGAGGATCTTCCGCTCCTGCTCGGTGAGGTTGGCCAGTCGGTCGTCGCCCTTGGGGCTGTTGCCGTCGCGCAGCCGCTCCAGGACCCGGGCCGTGGCGACGGGGTCGAGCAGGGACTTGCCCGCGGCCACGTCCCGCACGGCGGAGAGCAGCTCATTGCCGCGGATGGCCTTGAGGACATAACCGGAGGCACCGGCCATGATCGCGTCGAAAAGGGCCTCGTCGTCGGCGAACGAGGTGAGCATCAGGCATTTGATGTCCTCGTTCTGCGAACGGATCTCGCGGCACACCTCGACACCGCTGCCGTCCGGCAGGCGCACGTCGAGCACCGCCACGTCGGGCCGCGTCGCCGGGATCCTGACCAGGGCGTCTGCCGCGGTGCCGGCCTCGCCGACCACCTCGATGTCGGACTCCACGGACAGCAGCTCATGGACTCCACGCCGGACCACTTCATGGTCGTCGAGGAGAAAAACCGTAATTTTTCCGTCTTCGCGCACGGAGCCAGTCTCACACACGATCTCTTTGAGTGCCCGTGCGGAACCCTTCCCGTCCCCGGGGTGGCCGGGATAACGTGCCGGTGTTCCGGCCCCCTGCCAGGCTGTGATCAGTGCTGTGACCAGGAAGTGTTCCCGGTTCTCTCGATTTACTCGGATATCCGAGTAGTCGACTGACAGGTAATTTACTTGGAAATCCAAGCAAATTCGCAGGTCAGATAGGGTTTCACAGAAATGGGAAGCACTGGGTAACGTGCTTTGTGCAGGGCGCTCGCCGGGGCACCTGTCACGCCTGTTCCCGGCTGAGACGCACCCACCCCGTGCGCGGGCACGGACCAGGCGAGCCGTACTGGTTTTCCCGGTAATCCCGGGGGCCGGACCGACGGAGGAGCACACGTGACCGTGGAGAGCACCGCCGCGCGCAAACAACCGCGCCGCAGCACTACCGGCGGCGGTAAGCGCGCAAGCGCCAAGAAGCCCGCGCCGCAGAAAAGCACCGAGCCCGAGCTCATTCAGCTGCTGACGCCCGAGGGCAAGCGGGTCAAGGACGCGAAGAACGCGGTGTACGACGCGTACGTCGCCGACATCACGGCGGAGGAGCTGCGCGCCCTCTACCGCGACATGGTCCTCACCCGCCGCTTCGACGCCGAGGCCACCGCCCTGCAGCGCCAGGGCGAGCTGGGCCTGTGGGCGTCGCTGCTCGGCCAGGAGGCCGCTCAGATCGGCTCGGGCCGCGCCACCCGCGACGACGACTACGTCTTCCCCACCTACCGCGAGCACGGCGTCGCCTGGTGCCGCGGGGTGGACCCGACGAACCTGCTCGGCATGTTCCGCGGCGTGAACAACGGCGGCTGGGACCCGAACAGCAACAACTTCCACCTGTACACGATCGTCATCGGCTCGCAGACCCTGCACGCCACCGGCTACGCGATGGGCGTGGCCAAGGACGGCGCGGACTCGGCCGTGATCGCGTACTTCGGAGACGGCGCCTCCAGCCAGGGCGACGTCGCCGAATCGTTCACCTTCTCCGCGGTCTACAACGCCCCGGTCGTGTTCTTCTGCCAGAACAACCAGTGGGCGATCTCCGAGCCCACCGAGAAGCAGACCCGCGTGCCGCTCTACCAGCGCGCGCAGGGCTTCGGCTTCCCCGGCGTCCGGGTCGACGGCAACGACGTGCTCGCCGTGCTCGCCGTCACCAAGTGGGCGCTGGAGCGGGCGCGTACGGGCGAGGGCCCCGCGCTCATCGAGGCGTTCACGTACCGCATGGGTGCGCACACCACCTCCGACGACCCGACCAAGTACCGCAACGACGACGAGCGGGCGGCCTGGGAGGTCAAGGACCCGATCCTGCGGCTGCGGGCCTACCTGGAGTCCGAAGGTCACGCGGATGAGGGATTCTTCGCGGAACTCGACGACGAGAGCGAAGCGTTGGGCAAGCGAGTGCGAGAGGTGGTGCGGGCGATGCCGGATCCGGATCTGATGGCGATCTTCGAGAACGTCTACGCCGACGGGCACGCCCTCGTGGACGAGGAGCGCGCCCAGTTCGCCGCCTACCAGGCGTCGTTCGCGGACGCCCCCGCCGCCGGGGAGGTCAAGTAACCATGGCTGTCCAGAAACTGCCCATCGCCAAGGCGATCAACGAATCGCTGCGCACGGCGCTGGAGAACGACCCCAAGGTCCTCATCATGGGTGAGGACGTCGGCAAGCTCGGCGGCGTCTTCCGGGTAACCGACGGACTGCAGAAGGACTTCGGCGAGGAGCGGGTCATCGACACCCCGCTCGCCGAGTCGGGCATCGTCGGCACGGCCATCGGCCTCGCCCTGCGGGGGTACCGCCCCGTGGTGGAGATCCAGTTCGACGGCTTCGTCTTCCCCGCGTACGACCAGATCGTCACGCAGCTCGCGAAGATGCACGCCCGTGCGCTCGGCAAGATCAAGATGCCGGTCGTCATCCGCATTCCGTACGGCGGCGGCATCGGCGCCGTAGAGCACCACAGCGAGTCGCCCGAGACGCTGTTCGCGCACGTCGCGGGCCTCAAGGTGGTCTCTCCTTCGAACGCGGCGGATGCCTACTGGATGATGCAGCAAGCCATCCAGAGCGACGACCCGGTGATCTTCTTCGAGCCGAAGCGGCGCTACTGGGACAAGGGCGAGGTCGACAAGGAGGCCATCCCCGGCCCCCTGCACAAGGCCGTCGTCGCCCGCGAGGGCAGCGACCTCACGCTCGCCGCGTACGGCCCGATGGTGAAGGTCTGTCTGGAGGCGGCCGCGGCCGCCGCGGAAGAGGGCAAGTCCCTGGAGGTCGTCGACCTGCGCTCGATGTCGCCGGTCGACTTCGACTCCGTGCAGACCTCCGTCGAGAAGACGCGGCGCCTCGTCGTCGTCCATGAGGCCCCGGTCTTCCTGGGCACGGGCGCGGAGATCGCGGCGCGCATCACCGAGCGGTGCTTCTACCACCTGGAGGCGCCCGTGCTGCGGGTCGGCGGCTATCACGCGCCGTACCCGCCCGCGCGCCTCGAGGAGGAGTACCTGCCGGGCCTCGACCGGGTGCTCGACGCCGTCGACCGCTCGCTGGCGTACTGAGGGAGAGGGTCGTGACGACGATGACAGACACTGCTCTTGCCGAGTTCAAGATGCCGGACGTGGGCGAGGGGCTCACCGAGGCGGAGATCCTCAAGTGGTACGTACAGCCCGGTGACACGGTCACCGACGGCCAGGTCGTGTGCGAGGTCGAGACGGCCAAGGCGGCCGTCGAGCTGCCCATTCCGTTCAACGGCGTCGTGCGTGAGCTCCGGTTCCCGGAGGGCACCACGGTCGACGTCGGCCAGGTGATCATCGCCGTGGACGTGTCGGGCGGTGCGAGCGCGGGTGCCCCGGCGCCCTCGCCGGAGGCGGCGCCCGAGCCGGTCACGGTGCCGGAACCGGCGACGGCTCCCGAGGCCGAGCCCGAGGCCCCCCAGGGCCGCAAGCCCGTGCTCGTCGGTTACGGGGTGGCCGAGTCCTCCACCAAGCGACGGGCCAGGAAGACCGCCCCGACGGAGGCGCCCGCCGCGCAGCCGGTGCCGCAGTCGGCGCCGGAGCCGGTAGCCCCGCAGCCCCAGTCCCTGAACGGGCACAACGGCGCCCGGCCGCTCGCCAAGCCGCCGGTCCGCAAGCTCGCCAAGGACCTCGGCGTGGACCTCGCGACGGTCACGCCGTCCGGTCCCGACGGGATCATCACCCGTGAGGACGTGCACGCGGCGGTGGCCCCGGCCCCGGCCGCCGCACCGGCCCCGCAGGTGACCGAGGCGCCCGCCCCTGCGGCGCCCGCGCCCGCCCCCGTGGTGAGCACGGACGCCCGCGAGACCCGCATCCCGGTCAAGGGCGTCCGCAAGGTCACCGCACAGGCGATGGTCGACTCGGCGTTCACGGCGCCGCACGTCACGGAGTTCGTGACGATCGACGTGACGCGGACGATGAAGCTGGTCGAGGAGCTCAAGCAGGACAAGGCCTTCGACGGGCTGCGGGTCAATCCGCTGCTGCTCATCTCCAAGGCCCTGCTCGTGGCGATCAAGCGGAACCCCGACGTCAACGCGGCCTGGGACGAGGCGAACCAGGAGATCGTCCAGAAGCACTACGTGAACCTGGGCATCGCCGCGGCGACCCCGCGCGGTCTCATCGTGCCGAACATCAAGGACGCGCACGCCAAGACCCTGCCCGAACTGGCCGGGGCGCTCGGCGAGTTGGTGTCCACGGCCCGTGCGGGCAAGACCTCGCCCGGCGCCATGCAGGGCGGCACGGTCACGATCACGAACGTCGGCGTCTTCGGCGTCGACACGGGCACGCCGATCCTGAACCCCGGCGAGTCCGCGATCCTCGCGGTCGGCGCGATCAAGCTCCAGCCGTGGGTCCACAAGGGCAAGGTCAAGCCCCGCCAGGTGACGACGCTTGCGCTTTCCTTCGACCACCGCCTGGTGGACGGGGAGCTGGGCTCGAAGGTGCTCGCCGATGTGGCGGCCATCCTGGAGCAGCCCAAGCGGCTCATGACCTGGGCGTAAGCACAGAGAACGGAAGGAGGGCCCCGCCGCGGCGAACGCGGCGGGGCCCTCCTTCCGTGCTGTCGGCGTCAGCCGGGCGTCACGTCATGCGACCTTGAAGCCGTAGTCCATGAGCTTCTTCGCGTCCGCGGTGCGGTTGTTCAGCGAGGAAGAGGTCAGGACCGTGCCGATGACCGTCTTGCCGTTGCGGGTCGCGGCGAAGACGAGGCAGTACTTCGCCTCGGGGCCGGAGCCCGTCTTCACGCCGATGGCGCCGCGGTAGGAGCCGAGGAGGGTGTTCGTGTTCGTCCACGACATGTTGCGGTAGCCACCGGACTTCGTGGTGACCTTCTGCGTCGTCGACTTCGTCTTCACGACCGTGCGGAACGTGGAGTACTTCATCGCGTTGCTGGCGAGCTTCGTCAGGTCGCGCGGCGTCGAGTAGTTCGCGCCGTGCCCGATGCCGTCGAACGAGTCGAAGTGCGTGTTCCGCATGCCGAGCGTCTTGGCGGTCGAGTTCATCTGGCCGATGAAGTTCTTCACGCGCTTGGCGCGGGTCGTGCCCTTGCCGAACTTGTCCGCGAGCGCGTACGCAGCGTCGCAGCCGGACGGCAGCATCAGCCCGTAAAGGAGCTGGCGGACGGTGACCTTGTCGCCGACGATCAGGCGGGCCGACGAGGCGTAGTTGTTGCGGACGATGTAGTCGCTGTAGGCCTTGTCGACCTTGACCTTGGAGTTCAGATTGAGGTTCCGCTGGCCGAGGACCACGCGTGCCGTCATGATCTTGGTCGTCGAGCCGGTGGAACGGCGGGTGTCGGCGGACTTGGTGAAGAGGCTCTTCCCCGTCGCGTTGTTCATCACGTAGCCGCCCTTGGCGACGATGGACGGCTTCGGCGGTGCGGCCGCGTGGGCCGGAGTGGTGAGGGCGCCGCCGGCGAGCATCGCGCTCGCGGTGATGAGGACGGCCGATACGCGACGTACGCCCTTGATGCCGGTATTCAAGTTAAGTGCTCCAAATGCCCCTGGGCTGCGGCTGCATGAGGGTGCCGCTCACTCAATAGACGAACGAGAGGGGCGGATGGATGCGCAGTGATGTCAGGGAATTTCCACCCGTGCGGCACGCCCCAGGTGCCCGCCGTGCCCGCCATGTGGACAGCGGTACCTCTGTATACCTGTTGTATCTATGCTGTGCGCATGCCAGCCACCGCTCTCGCCGCCGTCAAGCGGCCCCCCGCCGCCGAGCGCGTCTACGCGCACGTCAAGCAAGCCGTCCTGGAACGCCGTTACGAGGGCGGCACGCTCCTCACGGAGGGCGAGCTCGCGGAGGCCGTGGGGGTGTCCCGCACGCCGGTGCGCGAGGCGCTCCTGAAGCTGGAGGTGGAGGGGCTGCTGCGGCTCTACCCGAAGAAGGGCGCCCTCGTGCTGCCCGTCTCCGCCCAGGAGATCGCGGACGTCGTCGAGACGCGGCTGCTCGTCGAGACGCACTCGGTGCGCAAGGCGGTCCCCGCGCCCGCGGGCCTGATCGGCCGCCTGGAGGAGCTCCTGGACCGGCAGCGCGCGCAGGCCGCCGCCGGGGACCTCGCGGAGGCCGCGGTCACCGACCGCTGCTTCCACGCGGAGATCGTGCGCAGCGGCGGCAACGAGATCCTCTCCCGCCTCTACGACCAGCTCAGGGACCGGCAGCTGCGGATGGGCGTCGCCGTGATGCACTCCCACCCCGACCGGATCGCGAAGACCCTCGCCGAGCACGAGGAGATCCTCGACGCGCTGCGCCGCGGCGACGCCGACGCCGCGGTCGCCGTGGTCACCCGGCACGTCGGCTGGTTCCAGAACCTGGCGCGGGGCGAAGTCCGATGAGCTCAGCCACGGCGCCCGTCTCCCTGCCCGGCGACCCGCCCGGTGGGAAGAAGGCCGTCCTCGTCTGGTCGATCGGCGTCGCCGTCTACTTCGTCGCCGTCATCTTCCGGACCTCGCTCGGCGTCGCGGGGCTCGACGCCGCGGACCGGTTCCACGTCAACGCGTCGGCGCTTTCGACCTTCTCCATACTCCAGTTGCTCGTCTACGCGGGCATGCAGATACCCGTCGGCCTGATGGTCGACCGGCTCGGCACCAAGAAGGTGCTGACCATCGGAGTCATCCTCTTCACGATCGGGCAGCTCGGCTTCGCGTTCTCGCCCTCGTACGGAATGGCGCTCGTCTCCCGCGCCCTGCTGGGCTGCGGCGACGCGCTGACCTTCATCAGCGTCCTGCGGCTCGGCACCCGCTGGTTCCCGGCCCGGCGCGGCCCGATGGTCGCCCAGCTCGCGGGCCTCGTCGGTATGGCGGGCAACCTCGTCTCGACGCTCGTCCTGGCCCGGCTCCTGCACTCCGTCGGCTGGACCGCGGCCTTCGCGGGCAGCGCGCTGTGCGGTGTCGTCGTACTCGTCCTCATGACGCTGTTCCTGAAGGACCACCCCGAGGGGCACGAGCCGGAGCCCGCGCAGCACAGCGGGGCGGCCTTCGTGCGCAAGCAGATCGCGCTGTCCTGGCGGGAGCCGGGCACCCGGCTCGGCCTGTGGGTGCACTTCACGACGCAGTTCCCCGCGATGGTGTTCCTGCTGCTGTGGGGGCTGCCGTTCCTCGTCGAGGCGCAGGGCCTGTCCCGGGCGGCGGCCGGTGAACTGCTCACGCTCGTCGTGCTGTCCAACATGGTCATCGGCCTCGTCTACGGCCAGATCGTGGCCCGGCACCACGCCGCCCGCCTCCCGCTGGCGCTCGGCACCATCGGGACGACGGCGGCGGCCTGGGCGGCCACGCTCGCCTATCCCGGGGACCACGCCCCGATGTGGCTGCTGATCGTCCTGTGTGCGGTCCTCGGCGCCTGCGGGCCCGCCTCCATGATCGGCTTCGACTTCGCGCGGCCCGCCAACCCGCCGGAGCGGCAGGGCACGGCGTCCGGCATCACCAACATGGGCGGCTTCGTCGCCTCCATGACGACGCTGCTCGCGATCGGTGTGCTGCTCGACGCGACCGGCGACAACTACCGCATCGCCTTCTCCGCCGTCTTCGTCCTGGAGGCCGTCGGGCTCGTCCAGATCCTGCGGCTCAAGTCACGGGCGGTGCGAAGGGAGCGGGAGCAGCTCGTCGCCAGCCGCGTCGAGGCCGTGCACGTCCCTGCCTGAAGCGGGCGCGCCCTCATCCGTCGGCAGGGTCAGGGAGTCACCGCGAAGTCCCGCAGGATCGCGTCCGCCAGCTCGTGGTCGCCCTCGATCTTGACGCGGTCCGCCACGGACGCGTACGTCACGCGGCCGCAGGCGAGCTTGAAGTACGTCTCCCAGTCGAGGCCGAGGGTGGCGAGCGGGCCCAGCGAGGGCGCGTTGTCCACGGTGCCCCTGCCGTCGCCGTCGATCCGGACCGTGCGCAGGAACTCGACGGGACCACTCACGTCGAAGACGACCGCCGAGTTGGCGGGGGCGCCCGCCTTCTCGCCGACGACCTTCGGGAGGCCCTGGAGGAGCAGGTCCCGGGTGACGTAGGCCCCGGGGGAGTCGAGGTGGCCGGGTTTGCGCAGCGTCGTGCGGAGGTCCTGCTCATGCACCCACACGTCGAAGGCCCGCAGCCGCATGGCCAGTTCGAGGGTCTGCTCGGAGCCGAGGGGGCCGCGGATCTTGGTGGAGGGTTCCCGCGACTCGTTCCGCAGCTGCCGGGAGCGGCGGATGATCGTGTACTCCAGCTCGGAGGTCATCTCCGGCGCGGTGTGGTGGCGCCGCACGTCGACCTGCATCTCCATGTACCGCTGGCTCTCGTTCTGCACGTGGTACAGATCGCGGGGCAGGGTGTGGATCGGGCGGGGGTCGCCCAGCATCTCGCAGTCGAGGCCTATGACATGGGAGATGATGTCGCGCACCGACCAGCCGGGGCAGGGGGTGGCCCAGTTCCACTCCCCCTCGGCGAGCGGCGACACCAGCTCGGATATCGCTTCGACGGAATGTGTCCAGGCATCGGCGTAGGTTTGCAGGCTGGGATGGAGACTCACGGGACCCCTTGCGGTTGTGCGCGGGCGGTGGGTGTCTGAGACGTTAAGTTACGCTGCCCGCAGGCACCCCGGCAGTGCTTTCGTGTGACGATCGTAGGCCCGTGTTGACGGCTCGAATGCCAGGACGGTGGTAGTGTGCGCGCCTCCCTCATCCAGATCGCCGTAGACGAGGACGAACCGGTCAATTCCCGTCGGTCGCGGGTTGCTTCACTTGTACGTGAAGTGAGCGCGCGGGACGGATCGGATCTGGTCGTTCTCCCCGAACTGTGGACGACGGGCGCCTTCGCGTACGAGTCCTTCGCGGCCGAGGCGGAGCCCTTGGAGGGCCCGACGTACGAGGCCATGTCGAAGGCCGCGAGCGAGGCGGGCGTCTGGCTGCACGCGGGCTCGATCCCCGAGCGGGACCCTGAGGGGCCGCTCTACAACACCTCGCTCGTCTTCTCCCCGGCCGGTGAGCTCGCCGCCGCCTACCGGAAGATCCACCGCTTCGGCTTCGACAAGGGCGAGGCCGTCATGATGGCGGCCGGTTCCGAGCTGGCGACGGTGCGTACGCCGGACACCACGTTCGGCCTCGCGACCTGCTACGACCTGCGCTTCCCCGAGCTCTTCCGGGGGCTCGTCGACGCGGGCGCCGAGATGTTCGTGGTGCCCGCGGGGTGGCCCGCGCGGCGCCGGGAGCACTGGCTGCTGTTCGCGCGGGCGCGGGCGGTCGAGGACCAGGTGTACGTGCTGGCGTGCGGGACCGGTGGTTCGCACGCGGGGGTTCCGCAGGCCGGGCACAGTGTCGTGGTCGACCCGTGGGGCGAGGTGCTCGCGGAGGCGGGTGACGGTGAGGAGGTCCTTACCGTCGACCTCGACCCCGCGAAGGTCGCGGCCACCCGGGAGCAGTTCCCGGCCCTGAAGGACCGCCTCCTCGGGCAGGCGCCGCCGCGGGGCGCGAGGCCCTAGCGGGAGATTTTCCTGCCGGGTGCGGGTGCGGGTGCGGGTGCGGGTGCGGGTGCGCGACTGCGGGTTCGTCGTGGCTGGTCGCGCAGTTCCCCGCGCCCCTTGAACGCGGCTCCGCCGCGATCTTCGGGGGCGGGTCCGGCACAGTCCCCCCCCCCGCGCCCTTGAACGCGGCTCCGCCGCGATCGTCAGTCGTCGTCTCCGTCTCCCTCCCGCTCCTTCTCCGCCAGCCGGATCACGCAGACCGCGACGGCGAGGAGGAGCGCGGGGTCGGCGTCCTCGCGGGTGATCTGCAGGCCGTACGTCTCGCGCACGTGGAACCAGCGGCGCGAGATGTCGGCGAGCAGCTCACCGTCGTACTCGATGGCGAACTCGCGGTCGAGGATCTTGCCGCTGACGTCCAGCTCGGTGCCGTCGACCAGCGCGACGCGGTAGTGGTTGCGCAGCAGCGACAGGCGTTTGCGCTTCACCCTGGCGAGCGGCTCGCCCTCCCGCTCGATGACCATCGTGTCGCGCAGGGCGAGCATCTTGGCGTGGATGTCGATGAGGACCCTGCCCTGCATGTCCTTCAGCTCGAAGGTGTCGCGCAGGCGCATGGCCTTGCCGTCGACGAGGAAGACCTTGCGGCCCTGGTCGTCCTCGATCCAGTAGTCGTCACCGATGCCGAGCATGCGGTCGCGTACGAGAAGTCTCATGGCGCATGACTACCCCGAAGCGCCGCACTTCGGACACGGTCGGCTGCTGTGGGGCGTCAGTAGTTGCGGGGCTGCTGGTCCGGGTCGACGACGGTCGTCTGGGCGACCGGCGGGACCACTGCCTTCCTGCGACGGGCGATGCTGGTGAAGACGGCGACACCGATGAGCCCCACGGCCATCATGATGACTCCGGCGACCGTGAGGTTGAGCCCCTCCATCTCCCAGTCGGTCGCGAACGTGAGGATGGCACCCACGGCGATCAGGATGATGCATCCGCCGAGACCCATATGGACCGCCTCCCTGCGTAGTGGCTACGGAGCCTCCGAGTACCCGGAGGCTCCGTACCCACACAGGCATTCGGAGCTCAGCCCTCCAGGAACGCCACCAGCGCGTTGGCCAGCATGTGCGGGTCGTCGGCGCCGCACAGCTCGCGCACGCTGTGCATGGAGAGGATCGCGACGCCGATGTCGACGGTCTTGATGCCGTGCCGCGCCGCGGTGATCGGGCCGATCGTCGTGCCGCACGGCATCGCGTTGTTGGAGACGAACGACTGGAAGGGAACGCCCGCCTTCTCGCACGCGGCGGCGAACACCGCGCGGCCCGAACCGTCGGTGGCGTAACGGTTGTTCACGTTGACCTTGAGGATCGGTCCGCCGTTGGCGCGCGGGTGGTGCGTCGGGTCGTGCCGCTCCGCGTAGTTGGGGTGGACGGCGTGACCGGTGTCGGAGGAGAGACAGACGGTCCCCGCGAACGCCCGCGCCTTGTCCTCGTACGACCCTCCGCGCGCGAACACGGACCGCTCCAGCACGCTGCCGAGCAGCGGGCCGTCGGCGCCGGTGTCGGACTGCGAGCCGTTCTCCTCGTGGTCGAAGGCGGCGAGCACGGGGATGTACGCGAGGTTCTCCTGGGCGGAGACGGCCGCGAGGGCCGCCGTCGCGGAGTGCACGGACAGCAGGTTGTCCATGCGGGGGCCCGCGACCAGTTCGCGGTCGCGGCCGAGGAAGGCCGGTGCCTCGATGGCGTACGTCATGAGGTCCCAGCCGGTGACGTCGCCCTCGTCGAGCCCGGTCTCGTCCTCCAGGAAGCCGATCAGGTCGCCCTCGTGGACGTCGTTGCCGAGCCCCCAGATGGGCTGCATGTGCTTCTGCTTGTCGAGCTTGAGCCCGTCGGTGTGCACGGACCGGTCCATGTGGATGGCCAGTTGGGGCACGCGCAGCAGCGGCCGGTCGATGTTCACGAGCCGCGTGGTGCCGTCGCGCAGCGTGAGGCGTCCGGCGAGGCCGAGGTCGCGGTCGAGCCAGGAGTTGAGCAGCGGCCCGCCGTAGATCTCGACGGCGACCTGCCGCCAGCCGTGGGAGCCCGCGTCGGGCTGCGGCTTCACGCGCAGGTTGGGGGAGTCGGTGTGGGCGCCGACGATGCGGAAGGGGGTGTGCGCGGACGCGCCCTCCGGGACGTACCAGGCGATGATGGCGCCGCCCCGCAGCACGTACTTCCCGCCGGTCGTGCCGTCCCAGGCGTCAGTCTCCTCGACCTGCCGGAACCCGGCCTTCTCCAGCCGCTCGGCGGCGCTCGCCACGGCGTGGTACGGCGAGGGGCTCGCCGCGAGGAAGGTCATGAGGTCTTCGGTGTGGCCGCGGTCGAAGGGGCCGGAGGGTGTGCGCATGGCTGCCAGCCTAATGGGGCCGGTGTTCGAGTGGCGGGGCGATCAGAGGCGGTGGTATTCGGTGAGGTCGATGTCGATCGTGAACGGCACCGAGAGCTTCAGCCGGTCGTGGTGGATGCCGGTGCACGCGTACGCGCCGGTGTGTGGGTCGAGCTCGTAGGTGTGGACGGCGGGCCGCTTGTTCTCGTCCATCCTGACCAGCCAGTAGTGCCGGATTCCGGCTGCGGCGTACTTGCGGGGCTTGGTGTCCTGGTCGCGGTCCTCGGAGTCGGGGGAGACGACTTCGACGGCGAGGAGGACGTCCGCAGCCTGGTAGCGAGTCATGCAGTCGTCGGCATCTGCCTCCGCGGTCACGACCACGAGGTCAGGCTCGGGTGCCTGCTTGCGGCCGAGGACGACGGCCATCTCGCGGCGGACGCGCAGGTGCTCGGGGACGGTGGCCCGTACGCCGTTCACCAGGAGGTCCATCGCCAGCGTATGGAACTTGCGCTGCGGACTCACGAAAACCAGGCTCCCGTCGATCAGTTCTGTGTGCGGCGGGAGGTCGAGCGCGAAGAAGTCGTCCGTCGTGTAGCCGTCCTGGGGCGGCATCGGCCACGCCGAGCCGTCGGGCTGGAGCGCTTGCAGCTCGTCGGTGTGGGGCTCGGCGGTCATGGTTCCTCCCATGGACGGGATTCTCGGCCGTTCACTCAGCGTACCCAGCCCATACGACAATGCCGCCACCCGAAAGGATCGGGTGGCGGCATCGCGCTGACGTGCGAGAGGAATCTGGTCGAAGCAGGTCGAACTAGAACGCCGCCTCGTCCAGCTCCATCAGGTCAAGCTCCACGCCCTCGGCGAGCTTCCGCTCGTTCGCGACGCCCGGCAGGACGTTCGTGGCGAAGAACTTCGCGGCCGCGATCTTGCCCTGGTAGAAGGCCACGTCCTTGGCCGAGGCCGTCTCCAGCTTCTCGGCTGCCACCGCGGCACCGCGAAGCAGCAGATAGCCGACGACGACGTCGCCCGAGGCCATCAGGAGGCGCGTGGTGTTCAGGCCCACCTTGTAGATGGCCTTCACGTCCTGCTCGGTGGCCGCGAGGTCGGTCAGCATGACGCCGACGATGGCCTCCAGCTCGACCGCGGCCTTGGCCAGCTCCTCGCGGGCGCCGGCCAGCTGCTCGCCGCCCGTGCCGACCGCGAGGAACTTCTTGATCTCCTCGGCCAGGCCGTTCAGCGCGGCGCCCTGGTTGCGGACGATCTTCCGGAAGAAGTAGTCCTGGCCCTGGATCGCGGTGGTGCCCTCGTAGAGGGTGTCGATCTTGGCGTCCCGGATGTACTGCTCGATCGGGTACTCCTGGAGGTACCCCGAGCCGCCGAACGTCTGGAGCGACTGCGCCAGCTGCTCGTACGACTTCTCCGAGCCGTAGCCCTTCACGATGGGCAGGAGCAGGTCGTTGAGGGCGTGCAGCTGCGACGCGTCCTCGCCCGCGGCCTCCTTGACCTGGATGTCGTCCTGGACGGCCGCGGTGTGCAGCACCAGGGCGCGCATGCCCTCCGCGTACGCCTTCTGCGTCATCAGGGAGCGGCGCACGTCCGGGTGGTGGGTGATCGTCACCTTCGGCGCGGCCTTGTCCATGAACTGGGCCAGGTCGGGGCCCTGGACGCGCTCCTTGGCGTACTCCAGCGCGTTCAGGTAGCCCGTCGAGAGCGCCGCGATGGCCTTCGTGCCGACCATCATGCGGGCGAACTCGATGATGCGGAACATCTGGCGGATGCCGTCGTGCTTGTCGCCGATCAGCCAGCCCTTGGCGGGGTGCTGGTCGCCGAACGTCATCTCGCAGGTGTTGGAGGCCTTGAGGCCCATCTTGTGCTCGACGTTCGTGGCGTACGCGCCGTTGCGCTCGCCCAGCTCGCCGGTCTCCCAGTCGAACTCGTACTTCGGGACGAGGAAGAGCGAGAGGCCCTTGGTGCCGGGGCCGTGGCCCTCGGGGCGGGCGAGGACGTAGTGGAGGATGTTCTCCGACATGTCGTGCTCGCCGGACGTGATGAAGCGCTTCACGCCCTCGATGTGCCAGGAGCCGTCCTCCTGCTGCACGGCCTTGGTGCGGCCCGCGCCCACGTCCGAACCTGCGTCCGGCTCGGTCAGGACCATCGTCGAGCCCCACTGCTTCTCGACGGCGATCGAGGCGACCTTCTTCTGCGCCTCGTTGCCCTCCTCGAAGAGGATGCCCGCGAATGCGGGACCGGAGGAGTACATCCACACGGCCGGGTTCGCGCCGAGCAGCAGCTCCGCGTAACCCCAGATCAGGGAGCGCGGGGAGGTCGTGCCGCCGATCTCCTCGGGCAGGCCGAGGCGCCAGTACTCGGAGTCCATGAAGGCCTGGTAGCTCTTCTTGAACGTCGCGGGCACCGGGGCGGTGTTGGTGGCGGGGTCGAAGACCGGCGGGTTGCGGTCCGCGTCCTCGTACGACTCGGCGAGCTCGTTCTCCGCGAGGCGGCGCAGCTCGTCGAGGATGCTCTTGGCGGTGTCGACGTCCATCTCCGCGAACGGGCCGGTGCCGTACAGCTTGTCGCGGCCGAGCACCTCGAAGAGGTTGAACTCGATGTCGCGGAGATTCGACTTGTAGTGGCCCATGGCGAAGGCTCCGTAAGCAGAAAAGGGATGAGTACCAGCAAGTAGACATGATGATGCTACCCGTCGGTAATAAGAAGCAACCCCTAACCGCCCATCTGTGACTCAGTACGCTTACGCGCATGTACGGCTACGACCAGAACCCCGGCGCCCAGCAGCAGTACGCCCCGCCGGGCGCGCAGCCGCCGCCGCAGCAGATGCAGGGCATGCCCGGCGGTGGCTACGGCCAGCAGCCTCCGCTCTATCCCGAGCCCTCGCCGCCGTCCCTCGCGGACGCGGTGCGCGCCTTCACGACGGGGTCGATGTCCGCCGAGGACTTCCAGCAGGCCTTCGCCACGTCGAAGGTCTACTGCCCGCGCGGCGACAACCCCGGCTTCCTCGCGCTGCACAACACCCAGCAGCCCGTGATCCCGATGTTCACCTCCCTCAAGGAGCTGCGCCGGTACGCGGGCAAGGACTCCAAGTACTTCGTGATCACCGGCGCGGAGGTCATCGACCTGCTCCCGACGGGGTACGGCTTCGTCCTGGACATGGAGGGCGAGCACCGCATGGTCTTCGACGCGAAGGCCGTGGAGCAGATGGTCGACTTCGCGATGCGTCGCATGTACGGCTAGGGCGCCGCTCGTAGTTCGTAGATCGTTTCTGGCCGCTCATGAAGCCCGGAGGGAATTCCCTCCGGGCTTCACTCGTTCCAGGTGGCAGAAAGTTCTACGTTCAACTAAAGTGAGTGCACAGGAGGTACCGACCATGCCTGCAGTGACTGTCGAGAACCCGCTGACCCTGCCCCGAGTGGTGGCGCAGGCCGATGCGACGCCGCGCCCCGTGCTCGCCGTGACCACGGCGCCGAGCGGATTCGAGGGCGAGGGCTTCCCGGTGCGCCGGGCCTTCGCGGGAATCAACTACAAGCACCTCGACCCGTTCATCATGATGGATCAGATGGGCGAGGTGGAGTACGAGGCGGGCGAGCCGAAGGGCACCCCCTGGCACCCCCACCGTGGCTTCGAGACGGTCACGTACCTGATCGACGGCACCTTCGTCCATCAGGACTCCAACGGTGGCGGCGGCACCATCAGGAACGGCGACACCCAGTGGATGACGGCGGGCAGCGGCCTGCTGCACATCGAGGCGCCGCCGGAGTCCCTCGTCATGTCCGGCGGCCTCTTCCACGGCCTCCAGCTGTGGGTGAACCTGCCCGCCAAGGACAAGATGATGGACCCCCGCTACCAGGACATCCGCGGCGGCCAGGTCCAGCTGCTCTCCACCCCCGACGGCGGCGCGCTGCTCCGCGTCATCGCCGGTGAGCTGGACGGTCACGAGGGCCCCGGCATCACGCACACGCCGATCACGATGATCCACGCGACCGTGCGGCCCGGCGCCGAGGTGACGCTGCCCTGGCGCGAGGACTTCAACGGCCTCGCGTACGTCCTCGCGGGACGCGGCAGCGTCGGCACCGAGCGGCGGCCCGTGCACATGGGGCAGACCGCGGTCTTCGGCGCCGGGTCCTCGTTGACCGTCCGGGCGGACGAGCGGCAGGACGCGCACGCCCCCGACCTGGAGATCGTGCTGCTCGGCGGGCAGCCGATCCGGGAGCCCATGGCGCACTACGGCCCGTTCGTGATGAACAGTCAGGCCGAGCTGCAGCAGGCCTTCGAGGACTTCCAGAAGGGCCTGCTCGGCACGGTCCCCGCCGTGCACGGCATGTAGGCGGTACGGGGTCGGCGGGCAGCCGTACATAACGTGCGGGGAGCCTGACCCCGTGTTCGGGTAGGAGAGGTGAGCACTCTCCTGCCCGAGCCCGCGCGCCGCGTCGCCGCCTGGTGCGTCGTCGCCCTCCTCGTCACCGGCGTGGCCGCCGTGGGGGTCTGGCTCTGCGTCACTTTCAAGACAGCCGTGACCCCGGTCCTCCTCGCGCTCCTCGGCACCGCGCTCCTCGGACCGCTGTACCGGCGCCTGCTCAGGATGAAGGTGCAGCGCTCCCTGGCGGCCGGGCTCACCTGTGCGGCCGTCGTCGCCGTCGTCGGCGGGGCCACGTACATCGTGGTGAATGCGCTGATCGACAGCGGCGACCAGATCATCGCCTCGCTCAAGCAGTCCGCCGAGGACCTGTCGAAGTACTTCGGGGCGGCCGGGACCTCGCTCGACGACATGGCGTCCAACGCCAAGGAACTCTTCGGCAAGTTCGGCGGAACCGCCGCGTCCGGAGTGATCAGCGGCCTCAGCACCGTCGGCGAGATGATGGCGATGGCCGTCCTCGCCCTGCTGCTCGTCTTCTTCTTCCTGCGCGACTCCGAGCGCGCGATGGGCACCCTGCGCCAGCTCGCCCCAGGCGACAGCGCCGACTCCATCGAGGCCATGGCCCGCCGCGCCTTCGAGGCCATCGAGGGCTTCATGCGCGGGACCACGATCATCGCGTTCATCGACGCCCTGTGCATCACCGTCGGCCTGCTGATCCTCGGCGTCCCCGGCGCCTGGGGCCTGGGCGCCCTGGTCTTCGTCGGCGCCTACATCCCCTACCTGGGCGCGTTCCTGTCCGGCGCGGTCGCCATCCTGGTCGCCCTCGCCGACCGTGGCTTCGCCATCGCGCTCTGGGCGCTCGGCGTGGTCCTCGCCGTGCAGGTCCTCGAAGGCCACATCCTCCAGCCGATGATCCAGAGCAGGACCGTGCAGATGCACCCGGCGGTGGTGATGCTGGCGATCACCGGGGGGGCCTCGGTCGCCGGAATCCTCGGCATGCTGCTCGCGGTGCCGCTGACGGCGGCCGCGTTCGGCATCGTCTCGGAGCTGCGGTCGCGTTACGCGGGTACGTCCGGCGAGTCGGGTACATCCGGTACGTCGGGCAGATCCGGCAGGTCGTCCACGTCCACATCCACGACCGCGGCCCCACCGGCCGCCCCGGGCGACCCCGCGTCCTCGTAGAGCTCGAACCAGATGCTCTTGCCGTCGCCGCGCGGATCCACGCCCCACGCCCCGGCGAGCAGCTCCATCAGGACCAGGCCGCGCCCCGACGAGGCGAGCTCGCCCGGGTGGCGCCGGTGCGGCAGGTCGTCGCTGCCGTCGGCGACCTCGGCCCGCAGCCGCCGCGCCCCGGGCTCGCCGGTCACCTCGGCGACCATCAGGGCGTCGCCGTCCGTGTGCACGAGGACGTTCGTGAGCATCTCGGAGACCATCAGGACCGCCGAGTCGACCTGGTCGTCGTCCGCCCAGTCGTGCAGCAGGTCCCGCAGGTGGCTGCGGGCCCCCGCGATGCGCTCCGGCTCGGCCTGGGCGACGGTCAGGACCGTGCGGCGGGCGTCCGCGTGCTGCTCGGAGCGGCCCGTCCTGCTCAGCAGCAGCACCGCTATGTCGTCCTCGCGGCGGTCCGCGAGCGGGCCCGTGGTGTGGTGCGAGGAGGGCCCGTGCACGGCCTGCACGAGCGCGTCGGCGAGCTGCTCCAGGCTGTCGGGCTCGCCCTCGCCCGCGTACTCCTCCAGCGTCGCCCTGATCCGCGCCCAGCCGCTGTCCAGGTCGTGGCCGCCGGTTTCGATGAGGCCGTCGGTGCAGATCAGCATGGTCTCACCGGCCTCCAGGACGAGCCGGGTCGTGGGGTAGTCGGCGTCCGGGTCGATGCCGAGCGGGAGGCCGCCCGCGGTGGGCCTCAGCAGAACCGTTCCGTCGGGCATGCGTATCGCGGGCTCGGGGTGGCCCGCGCGGGCCATCTCCAGGACGCCGGTCGCCGGGTCGGCCTCCACGTACAGGCAGGTCGCGAAGCGCGGGTCGTACTCGATGGCCTCGTCGGGGCCCGTGCCGCTCGACCCGTAGGTGATGGACTCCGTGATCCCGGAGAGGAAGCGGGTGGCGCGGGACAGGACCGCGTCGGGGCGGTGCCCCTCGGAGGCGTACGCGCGCAGGGCGATCCGCAGCTGACCCATCAGGCCCGCGGCCCGCACGTCGTGCCCCTGCACATCGCCGATGACGAAGGCGATGCGGCCGCTGGGCAGCGGAATCATGTCGTACCAGTCGCCGCCGACCTGCAGACCGCCGCCCGTCGGCACATAGCGGGCGGCCACGCTCATCCCGGGGATCTGCGGCCCGAGCATCGGCAGCATCGAGCGCTGCAGGCCCTCCGTCAGCTCCCGCTCGGACTCCGCGACCCCGGCCCGCGAGAGGGCCTGCGCCAGCATCCGCGCCACCGTCGTCAGGACCGAGCGCTCGTCGGGCGTGAACGAGACCGGATACGTGAAGGCGGCCATCCACGTGCCCATCGTGCGCCCCGCGACCGTCAGCGGCAGGAACGCCCACGACTGCCGCTCGAAGCGGCTGGCCAGCGGCCAGGAGGCGGGATAGCGCCTGCGGTAGTCCTCCGGCGTGGACAGATAGACGGCCCGGCCGGTGCGCACCACCTCCGCGGCCGGATAGTCGGTGTCCAGGGGCATCGCGGAGAAGGGGCCGTCGTCGCCGGGCTGGTGGCCGTGGTGCCCGATGATCGTCAGCCGCTCGCCCTCCACCCCGAAGACCGCGAGGCCGTCCGGCGAGAACCCCGGCATGGAGAGCCCCCCGGCGACCCTGAGGACCTCCTCCGTGGACCGCGCCTCGGCGAGCGCCCGCCCGGCGTCCAGCAGGAACGCCTCGCGGGAGCGGCGCCAGTCGCCCGTGACCGGGGTGCGGGCGGCGGACCCGGGCGTGGGGTCCGTGACCTCTTGCAGGGTGCCGATCAGCTCGTACGCCTCGGTCGTCCCGTGCAGCACGGGCTTGGAACGGCTGCGCACGATCCGCAGGACCCGCCGCCCCGTCTCGTCCATGATCCGCAGCCGGGCCTCGGCGAGGGTGCCCTCGGCGACGGCGAGCTGGACGGTTCCGTAGATCTCGTTCCAGTCGACCGGGTGAAAACGGGAGCGCACGCCGGCCTCGGTGAGGGTCTGGGCGCGGGCGGGCAGACCGAGGAGCCGGGCCGCCTCCGCGTCGAGCGTGACGGTCCCGGACGTGTTGTCCCAGCGCCACAGCCCGGTCGCGATGGCGGCCAGGACGTCCCGTACGGGAGGCAGGGAGTCGTCCCCCGCCTGTAGCAGGGGATCGTCGGTGCGCATTGACCCACTTTAGGAAGATGTACAGGCGAGCCGCCACCGAGCCCCGTCGTTCCGGGCCCTCCGGCGGGTGGCTCCCAGGAATATCCGGAAACCGATCTTCGGCCGGACGGTAGCCTTGTGGAGGTCTGCTCTCTCCCCTATTCGCGAAGACTGGATGAACGACGATGCATCGGTACAGGTCCCACACCTGCGGCGAGCTCCGCGCCTCTGACGTCGGCACCGACGTCCGGCTGAGCGGCTGGCTGCACAATCGCCGAGACCTGGGCGGCATTCTGTTCATCGATCTCCGCGATCACTACGGCATCACGCAGCTGGTGGCCCGCCCGGGCACCAAGGCCGCCGAGGTCCTGGACAAGCTGTCCAAGGAGACGGTCGTCCGCGTCGACGGCAAGGTCGTCTCGCGCGGCACGGACAACGTGAACCCGGAGCTGCCGACCGGCGAGGTCGAGATCGAGGCGAGCGAGGTCGAGGTGCTCGGCGCCGCGGGCCCCCTCCCCTTCACGATCAACGCCGAGGACGGCGTGAACGAGGAGCGCCGCCTGGAGTACCGCTTCCTGGACCTGCGCCGCGAGCGCATGCACCGCAACATCATGCTGCGGTCCTCGGTCATCGCCTCGATCCGTTCGAAGATGGTGGCCCTCGGCTTCAACGAGATGGCGACGCCGATCCTCACCGCGACCTCTCCCGAGGGCGCCCGCGACTTCGTCGTCCCGTCCCGGCTGAACCCCGGCAAGTTCTACGCGCTCCCGCAGGCGCCGCAGCAGTTCAAGCAGCTGCTGATGATCTCGGGCTTCGACCGCTACTTCCAGATCGCGCCGTGCTTCCGCGACGAGGACGCCCGCGCGGACCGCTCGCCCGGCGAGTTCTACCAGCTCGACGTCGAGATGAGCTTCGTGGAGCAGGAAGACGTCTTCCAGCCCATCGAGAAGCTCATGACCGAGCTCTTCACGGAGTTCGGCGGCGGCCGCGAGGTCACCTCGCCGTTCCCGCGCATCCCGTTCCGCGAGTCGATGCTGAAGTACGGCAACGACAAGCCCGACCTGCGCGCCAAGCTCGAACTGACCGACATCACGGACATCTTCGAGGGCTCCGAGTTCAAGGCGTTCGCGGGCAAGCACGTGCGCGCCCTGCCGGTGCCCGACACGGCGTCGCAGTCCCGCAAGTTCTTCGACGGCCTCGGTGACTACGCGGTCGAGCAGGGCGCGAAGGGCCTGGCCTGGGTGCGTGTCGCCGAGGACGGTTCGCTGACGGGCCCGATCGCCAAGTTCCTGACCGAGGCGAACGTCGAGGAGCTCACCAAGCGCCTCGGCCTCGAAGCCGGGCACGCCGTCTTCTTCGGCGCGGGCGAGTTCGACGAGGTCTCCAAGATCATGTCGGCCGTGCGCGTCGAGGCCGCCAAGCGCGCCGGGCACTTCGAAGAGGGCGTCTTCCGCTTCTGCTGGATCGTCGACTTCCCGATGTACGAGAAGGACGAGGACACCGGGAAGATCGACTTCTCCCACAACCCCTTCTCGATGCCCCAGGGCGGCATGAAGGACCTGGAGGAGAAGGACCCGCTGGACATCCTGGCCTGGCAGTACGACATCGTCTGCAACGGCATCGAGCTCTCCTCCGGCGCGATCCGCAACCACGAGCCCGACGTCATGCTGAAGGCCTTCGAGATCGCGGGTTACGACGCGGAGACCGTCGAGCACGAGTTCAAGGGCATGCTGAAGGCCTTCCGCCTCGGCGCCCCGCCGCACGGTGGCATCGCCCCGGGCGTCGACCGCATCGTGATGCTCCTCGCCGACGAGCCGAACATCCGCGAGACGATCTCCTTCCCGCTCAACGGCAACGCGCAGGACCTGATGATGGGCGCGCCGACCGAGCTGGACGAGTCGCGTCTGCGCGAGCTGAACATCTCGCTGCGCAAGCCCGCGGCGCAGTAGTCGCCGCCACGGCCTGAGAAGGGCCCCGGAACCGTACGGTTCCGGGGCCCTTCTTCCGTTCCGGGGCAACCCGTTCGGCGCGCCACCGCGTTCCAGGGGTGTGGGAGACCGAACGGAACGAAGGCGGGGGAGCGATGCGGGGCGACTTCGAGGAGTTCGCCGCCGCCGCGGGACCCCGGCTGCTGCGCGTGCGCGGCTGTGGCGTCAGGCGGCGTGGGTGGGAGAGGCGTGGGTGGGGGAGGCGTGCGAGGCATCGGCCTCGGCCCACTCGGTGACGAGCTTCTCGTACACGAGCCGCTCGTCCGGGCGGAGGCGGCCGCCTGCGCGCAGCCACAGCGCACGGATTTCCTCGTTGACCTCGTCGGCGGTGCGGCGCCGTTCGGAGGAGGGAGTCGTGGCCATGTCGTGAAGCTTACGTACGCAGGTGTGAAGGCGCCGTCAATTTAGGCTGCCTCTGCGCATGACTTAGCTCACCGTGATGCGTATCTCCCGTTTCAGTGGGCAGCCGGACCGAGCGGAACTCAAGGTGCCGTCGAGCCGAGCCGCGCCTGCAGCCCGTCGAGCACGCGCTGGAGTCCGTAGTCGAAGGTCTCCTCGCGCACCTTCTCGGGGTCCTTGGGGTCCTCGGGGTCCTCGGAGTCCTCAGGGGTCTCGGCGCCCGTGTCCCCCGCGCCGCCGCCCCGCAGGCTCTCCGCGAACTCCCGCTCCGTCCTGCCGCTCCGGGCGATCAGGGAGAGATACGCGGCCTCGCTCGTCGCCATCCCGATCACATAGGAGATGACGGTGCTGAGGGCCAGTTCGGTTTCGTTCTCGGGGAATCCTGCCGTCCGGTACACCGCGGCCATCCGCTCCGACATCTTCGCCACGTTCGGGCCGAGGTGGACGAGGCCGACCTGGCCGAGCACGGAGGCGACCCAGGGGTGGCGCAGGATCATCGCCCGCAGGCTGTAGGCGCTGCGGGCGGCAGCGTCCCGCCACTCCTCGGGACCGGCCGCGGTGGGCACCGCAAGCTCTCCATAGACCTCGTCGACGACCAGCTCGATCAGCTCGTCCTTGTTGGCGACGTGCCGGTAGAGCGAGGTGGCGCCCGCGTCGAGCCGGGTGCCGAGCTTGCGCATGCTGAGTGCCTCGATCCCGTCCGCGTCCAGCAGCAGCACGGCCTCGGCGACGATCTGCTCCCGGCTCAGCTGCTCGCGGCGGCGGCGCGGACGGGTCCAGACCGAGGCGATCTCGGGCTTCTGCTCGGCGGGCATGGGGGCCTCCTGGTGGGATGCGGGCGGTCGCGACCACCGTAGCGCACGCCGTACGCATCTTGCGTACGGTGGTCTCTGCCCGTACTGTGCGTACGGTGTTCGCAAGACGAGCACGACGTACGCATCGATGATCGTGGAGGACGCCATGTCGGAGACCCCGGAGACCCCGGAGACCCCGGAGACCTCGCAGACCCCGGAGACCCCGGAGATCAAGTTCGAACTCGCCCGCTGGCAGGCCCGGTTCGACGAGCTGCGCGCCGCCCACCACGTGCCGGGCGCCGCGCTCGCCGTCCTCGTCGACGGGGAGATCCACGAGCTGGCGAGCGGCGTGCTGCACCGCGGGACCGGCGTGGCGGTGACCACGGACTCGGTGTTCCAGTCCGGCTCGATCGCCAAGGTCTACACGGCGACGCTGATCATGCGCCTGGCCGACGCGGGCGAACTGGACCTGGACGCTCCGGTGAAGGGGATACTCCCGGAGTTCGAGGCCGCCGACCCGGAGGCGACGCACTCCATCACCACCCGCCAACTCCTCTCCCACACGAGCGGGTTGACCTGCGACTTCACCTACGACGCGGGGCGCGGCGACGACTGCCTCGCCCGGTACGTCGAGGCGGCCAGGGGCGTGGCCATGGACTGCCGCCCCGACACCGCCGTCTCCTACAGCAGCCTCGGCTACAACGTCCTCGGCCGGATCATCGAGGTGCTGACCGGACAGACCTGGGACCAGGCCCTCAAGGACCGCCTCTTCACCCCCCTCGGTCTGGAGCGCTCCATGACGCTGCCCGAGGAGGCGCTGTCGTACCGCGTCGCGATGAGCCACCTCGGGGAGCCGGGCCAGTACCCGGACCCGGCCCCCGCCTGGGACCTGATGCCGCGCTCGGCGGGCCCCTACGGCAGGGTCCTGGTCTCCGCGGGCGACGTGGCCCGCCTGGCCCGCCTGCACCTCGACGGCGGCACGGCCCCCGACGGGACGCGGCTGCTGACCGCGGGAACCGTCGATGAGATGCAGCGCCGCGTGGCCGACGTGCCCGACAAGTGGACGGTCAGCGCGGACGGCTGGGGCCTCGGCTGGACCCTCTACAACTGGGACGGCATCGCGGGCTACGGCCACGACGGCGCGGCGATCGGCCAGTACGGCTATCTGCGCGTGATCCCCGAGGCGGGCGTGGCGGTCGTGCTCCTCACCAACGGCGGCGGCGCCCGCGAGCTCTACGCCGCCCTCTTCCGCGAACTGCTCGGCGAGCTGGCGGGCGTGCGGATGCCGGACGCCTTCGAGCCGCCCGTGCAGGCGCCGGAGGTGGACTTCTCGCGGTACGTGGGCACGTACAAGCGCGCGGGCGTCGTCATCACCGTCTCCGAGCGCGACGGCGCGCCCCACCTGGTCTACGAGTTCGTGGACGGGATGAAGGACTTCTCGCCGCCGCTGGACGTTGACCTGTACGCCGTGACGGAGACGGCCTTCGCGGGCACCGGCGCGGGTCCGTCCTTCAGCGAGGGCTACATGCCGGTGGTGTTCTCGACGTTGAGCGACGGCACGGAGTGCTGCTACATCGGGATGCGGGTGGCCCCCAAGGTGGTGTGACCGCGCATCAGCTCGACGGCCCGCGAGAAGCTGTCCGCCCCGTGCCCGGCTTCCACGACGCGTCGGAAGATGTCGTGCACGGCCGCCGGGAACGCCGTGTCGACGCCCGCGTCGGAGGCGGTGTGGACGACGTGCTCCATGCTGGCCAGGCCCATGGCGGTGCGGTCGACGTCACCGGTGTGGTTGCCCGCGTCGATGCGGGCCGCGTAGAAGTCGACGAAGTGGCCCATGCCCGCGAAGTTCTCCGTGACGTACGGCGCGATCTCCCGGGCGGTGAGGCCGTGCGCGCCCGCGATGGCGGTGGCCTGCCAGAAGGCGATCATCGCGGGCCAGAAGACCGCCATGTTCAGCTGGTACATCAGCGCGGCGAGCCCCTGGTCCTCGCCCCGGTAGTCGGACCTGCCGGTGATGACTTCGAGGGCGGCGCGGTGCCGGTCGTACGCCTCGCGCGGCCCGCTGTAGAAGGTCGAGGTGTCCGGGGTGCCGATGAGCGGCGGCGGGTAGAGGACGCCGCCGGTCAGATGCGTCCCGCCGAGCCCGGTCACCCAACGGGCCCCCGCCCGCGCCTTCTCCGGGGTGTCCGAGCTGAGGTTCACGAGGGTGCGGCCCGCGATGGCTCCCTCGGCGGCTCCCGCGGCGGCTCCATCGGCGGACCCCAGGATCGCGTACATCGCGTCGAAGTCGGTGAGGCTGAGGATCACCAACTCGTTCGCAAGCAGGGCACCTTCCACACTCTCGGCGAGTATCGCCCCGCGCTCCACGAGGGCGTCGGCGCGGGACGGGGTGCGGTTCCAGAGGGTGACGCGGTAGCCGCGGTCGAGGTAGGCGGCGGCCATGGCCTGCCCCATGGGGCCGAGGCCGATCACGGTGACGGACTGTGCGGTGGAAGGCATGCGTGACTCCAGACGGTGACTAGAACGATCGCTCTATCCAGTGCGTGGAAGGAACGTAGCACGCCTCTAGAACGAACGCTCTACTTAGTGGTGGGTAGAGTGGGGGACATGGCCCAGCAGAGCTCAGCCCTCAGCACCCGCGACCGGATCGTCGTCGTCGCCGCACGCCTCATCCAGCGGCAGGGCTATGTGGGTACGGGCATCAAGCAGATCGCCAAGGAGGCGGAGGCCACGCTCGGCTCCGTCTACCACTTCTTTCCCGGCGGGAAGGAGGCCGTCGCCGTCGCCGCGATCAAGCACAGCGACGAGGAGTTCGCGGCGGTGCTGAGGGACGCGCTGGCGCGGGAGGCGGACCCGGGGGCGGCGGTGGAGGGCTGCGCGGTCCAACTCGCCGTCCTGCTGCGGGAGTCGGGGTGGACCGACGGCTGCCCGGTGACGGCGGCTGCCTTGGAGACGCTGGGGACGGAGTCGGAGATCCAGCAGGTGTGCGCGGACGCGCTGCGCGGCTGGGAGCGGATCGTGGAGGAGCGGCTCCTCGACGCCGGGTTCGCCGCGGACGACGCCCGCGAGGTGTCCACGACGGTGATCAGCGCGCTGGAGGGCGCCGAAGTAACGTCCCAGGTCAGCCGGAGCGAGGAGCCCTTGCGGGCGGCGGGACGGCAGTTGGGGCGGCTTGTGGGGTCGTACGGGCGCTAAGTCGTTGGCTCGGCGTTCGGCAGTGCTGCCGCTCACGTGGTCTTCCACTCCGGCGGGATCGCTCAACGGCGGGTCCGGCAGGAGCCTTTGGGAGGTCGGCGCCGCGTCTCCTTCCACGTCTCCTTCCGTGTTTCTTTCCGTGTCCCTTTCCGTTCGCGTACGCGATCATGATGACCTAGGCTGTGCGGCGTACCGCGGGGTGTGCAGAAGCCCCGCAGCTAGTGAACGGGGTTATGCAGTGCGGAAGTTGGCTTCTCTGCTGGGTGTCGTGGCGATGACGGGGGCCGCGTTTGCGGCCGGAACGGCGACGGCCAGTGCGGTCACGCCGGATGCCGCTCCCACGAGCGTGGCGAGCAAGGCGTGCGGCAAGGGGAACCCGATCAAGGCGAAGGAGAGCGTCAAGATCCGCAAGACGCGGAAGCTCAACTCGACGGCCGTGGGGCTGTACCCGAAGGGCGCCAAGGCCAAGTGGGCCGCGTGCGAGGTGAAGTACGGGCAGACCTACTCGATGTGCGGCTGGCACAACGACAACCGGTGGTCGTACATCAACTACCGGGGGACCAAGGGCTGGATTCCCACCGCCTGTGAGAACTTCATCGTCTGAGCTGACGCACGCATGAGGGGCCCGGAACCGCCGTCACGGTTCCGGGCCCCTCACATGCGCGTTGCGTCGCCGTAAGCGTTACGCCTCGCCGTGCTCCGGCGCGTCGGTGAAGAGCTCGTCGGCGTGGGTGACCGTGAGGGCACGGGTGAGCCAGTGGTCGAGGGTGTGCAGGTCGGTGCAGGCGCTGATCCGGAAGCGGGCGTTTTTCGGGATCGGGACCTGGCGCTGCTCCAGGAAGATCAGAAGGGCCTCGGCCTTTCCCTTGGCCTTTCCCTTGGCTTCGCCTTCGAGGTACTTCTCCTCGGCGAGCGTTCCCTGTCCGGGGTAGTAGATGTCCGCAGCCATTTTGATCAAGTCCCTCCATGCAGTCCTGGCCGGGATTTCTCCCAGACCCGCGTCAACCAGTTGCCAGTAGTGGTCGAACGTCTCCCTGTCCCCGGTCGCCCCCAGGGCGGTGACCAGTGTCTCCAGTATGGCCTTGCCGCCGGGACTGCGCCCGTGTGTCACGGCGGAGAAGGCGGCAAAGGCCAAGTCCTGCGCGGCCTCCTCGGGGTCGGTGATCATCGGCACGTTGTCGGGGCCGACGACCATGGGGTGCACGCTGAGGGCGGTCCAGTCGCTCAGGCCCATCCGAAAGGGGCCCTTGGCCCAGTCGGATGTGGTCTTGTCCTGGCACACGACGAGTAGCAGCGCCGGGATGCTGTACTTCGAGTGCAGGTAGGACAGGTAGTACCCCCAGCTCGCGGCCTTGTCCGGATCCCGGCGTCGCTGGGCCTCGATGGCCAGGAGGAATCCGTCACCATCTGGCTCATTGATACGGAGCAGGGTGTCGATCCGGCGTTCAAGAGGACGGGTCTCGGTGACGTCCGGTGTGATCACCTCGACGGACGGTCTCTCGGGAAGTGGTACGCCCAGGATGCGGAATACCGGTCTCAGTAGCTCCGGTTGCTCCTGGAAGATCCGGTGCGAGGCCTCGTGTTGTGATGTGACCATGCGTGGAACCTAGGTGGATCAAGGCCCGGGTGTCCCGGTCGGCAGGGTGCGATCACCCTTTCGAGTACGGAGGAAACGTTCCCCTCCACGCTACGGCTGTTGGCCGAGCGGCTTCCCGGCCCGGAGGGCGCGCAGGAGTCCCGCGAAGGTTTCCGGGTCGGTGATCAGTTCCGTGGCGGGGTCTTCGCTCTCGCGGAGGTGGATCTGTGGGCCGGTGGTGGCTAGTTCCACGCAGGTGTTGCCGTCACCGCCGTCGGAGAACGTGGACTTCTGCCAGGTGGGGGCGCTCATTGCTCGCTCGCCTTGATGGCGTGCAAGAGGCTGGCCAAGGCCGCCCGGCTGGTGAGCAGCTCGGTGGTGGGGGTCTTCGCTCTCGCGGAGGTGGATCTGTGGGCCGGTGGCGGCTAGTTCCACGCAGGCGTTGCCGTCGCCGCTGCCGGAGAAGGAGGACTTCTGCCAGGTGGCGGAGCTCATTGGGCGTTCGCTTTGAGGGTGCGGAGGAGGTGGGAGAGGGCTTTGGGGGTGGTGCGGAGTTCCTCGGTGGGGGTGTCGCTTTCGCGGAGGTGGATGTGGGTTCCGGTTCCGGTACTGGCCAGTTCCACGCAGTCGTTGCCGACACCACCGCCGGAGAAGGAGGACTTCTGCCAGTTGACGGGGGTGGTCATGACGTCACCTCATAGTTCCTTGGACATCCGGTGAATGAAGTCACGCGACTCCGTTGGGTCGAGTGACACTGCCTCCACCTTACGGAAGAGCGTTCGAAAGTGGTCCAGTTGGGCCGGGGCGTCGATGAAGGCGGTTCCGTGCGGGGCGTCACGTACGACAGTGTCCAGGCGCGGTACCGGCCCGCCGACGTACACCATCGTGCTGCCAGCACCCGCGAAGCTGTTCAAGCTGAACGGGATGACCCGTACGGTCACGTGTTCTGCCTCGGACAGCGCGAGTACGCGGGCGAGTTGCTTCACCGACGCGTTTCGGTCGCCCACCTTGATGCGTAGCGCTGCCTCATGGATTACGGCCTCGTATGCGATGGGGTTCGGCCTCTCGATGACTACTCGGCGCCTCATGCGATGGCTGACCATCAGCTGATGTTCCGTTTCGGGGAGTTCCGGTGCCATGTACGAGAACAGCTCGCGAGCATAGGGCTCGGTCTGAAGGAGCCCCGGAATGTGGATGACCGCTACGTCGCGTCGGAACGTCGCGTGGTGATCGAGTTCGGATAGATCCAGGAACGGCGAAGGCAATACGCCTCGGTACTCCTCCCACCACCCGCGTGTGCGATCGGTGGCGAGAGTCGCCAACGCGTTGATCAGTCCGTCGTCCCCACAGGCGCAATGTGCCGCCAGCCTGCGCAGCCGGTCCTCGCTGATACCGGAGCTGCCTGACTCGATCTGGCTCATGTGGGCCGAACTGGAACCGATCAGCCCCGCGACTTCCTTGGCCGACATGCCTGCGGCTTCGCGTAGTCGACGCAACTCCGTGCCCAGACGTACCTGGCGGGCGGTGGGCTCGTTCCGCATCGTCATCGGCCTGATCTCCTCAACGACCTTGGTGCCAGGTGTGGTTGTGCCACCCCTTTCGGGTGTCAGATTACGCGACCGCCTTGCAGGGGTAGTAATTTCTACCCTACCGTCAGTGACGCATCGCACACGCTGCGAGAACCGGGACCCCGGAAGCGCACCACCCCGTCATGCCATGACGAGGGTGCCACTGCCACCGCCCAGAGCCCGCCGCGTCCGGTAACTCTCCCCTGCCAACAGGAGTTCTCGCATGCCCGGAAGCGAAAGCGAACCCTGGGAGTACACCCTGTACATCCCCCACGACCTCCGCGCCGTCACGATCTGCCGCCGCTCCCTCCGCCTCATGCTCACCCTCCACTGTCTGCCCCAACTCACGGACATCGCAGAGCTGTTGGCGACGGAGCTCGTGTCCAACGCCGTGCGGCACACCAAGGGCCCCGCCGCCCTCCGCGTCCGCTACGCCGACGGAGTCCTCCGCATCGGAGCGTGGGACGCGGACCCTACGCCACCGGCCCCACCCCCATGCATCGCCGCTGTGGGTGCCGAACAGGGCCGGGGCCTCGACCTCGTGCGGGCCTGTGCGGATGGCTGGGGCTGGCACCCCGTGGCCATCGACTCCGGCAAGTTCGTCTGGTGCGAACTCGGCGTCGCCTAGCTGCTCAGGCGTTGGCGGTTGGTCGGTCTGCTGAGGGCCCGGCCCACGCCCGGATGACGTTCCCACGATTCCGCCCACCGCCGCCCCGCCCCGCGCCACCATGGTGCGGATGACAACCGCCGCAGACCTCTGGCACCACTACGGCCGCACCCGCGCCGAACACGACTCCGCCGTCCCCGACACCTTCCGCTGGACCTGGAGCCAACGCGATGGTCCGGGCCCCGAAATCCTCGGCGATCTGACGGGCAAGCGCGTCGCGGACCTCGGCGCGGGAGCCGCCCGGCACGCCGCCCACCTGGTCGCCCATCACCAGCCCGCCCAGGTCCACGCCGTCGATGCCTCCCCCGCCCAGCACGACATGGCCACCCGCCTCTACGCCCACCTCGCGCCGCGCCTGCGCATCGTCCCCACCGGCGCCGTACCGCACCTGCACACGACGCCGGACACCTACGACGTCCTCTACAGCGTGTTCGGGGCCCTCGACTTCACCGACCCACGCGAACTGCTGCCAGCCGCTGCCGCCGCACTCGCACCGGGCGGACGGCTCGTCTTCTCCACCCTGGCCCACTACCTCAACGGAGCTCCAGCCCAACCCGACGCCACACCGGCTGACATCTCAGCCAGAACCCCGAGCGGCGAGACCACCACCATGCGCCGCTGGGTCCTCCAGGAACACGTCTGGGTGAAACTCCTCGACGAAGCCGGATTCGTCGACATCAACGTCACCGTGCACCCGTCGACAGGCGACGATCCGCGCGCGGCAGACACCCTCCTGGTCACCGCCACGGTCGCGCCGGAGGGCGCGGGTATCACGGAGCGGGAGCGGAAGGCTCTGCATGCCCTGTGGCCAGCTCCTCACCCGAGCTGGGGCTGGGGCGAGAGCGAACAGGAGCACAAGGAGGGCGTGGAAGCGGCGTACAGGGAGGCGTCGCGGGAGGTCCGCGAGATCCTGCGTAGGCCGTTGTCCATCATGGCCGGTCACCTTGAGGAGAAGCGGATCGACCCCAGCAGATGCACCTGCTATCCGCGGCCATGCTGGTATCGGGAATGGCTCCTTGAGCGCTGCCCGCCGCTCTGCCGCGGGCGGCGGGACACCACGTCATAGGTGAGTCCCTGCAAGCACACCGTGTTTCACGGCGTGCTGCCGGAGCGGGGCACGCCGGAGCCGGGCGGGAGGCCGTCGTGATGAAGAAGAACCAGGTCGTCGACGTGTGGCACGAAATTGAGATGCCGGATGGTCTGCACGTCGAGCTGCTCGACGGTGAGCTCGTGACGCAGGCCAACCCGGGACACCTGCACGACTTGCCCGGACGGAGCCTCGTGCGGCACACCCCCGCCCCCTTCGAGGCCTGGTCGGAGCGAGGGGTTCTGGTAGCCGACACCCGAGGGGCCGGGAACCCGTGTGGTTCTCGGCCCCTCGGGCGTACGTGCGTGTCAGCGCTTACGCGTCCTTCTTCGGCTCCTCCAGGCGCGGGAACAGCACCGCGCCCTTCGTCACCGTCGAGCCGACGGGGAGCTGGCCCCACGTGGCGGCGTTCTGGACCGGCTGGGCGGACAGGGCGCCGAGGGTGGGCTCCGCGCCGAGGGAGTCCCAGAGCTTCTGGGACGTTTCCGGCATGACGGAGTTGAGGAGGACCGCCACCGCGCGCAGCGACTCCGCGGCCGTGTAGAGGATCGTCGCCAGGCGGGCCTTGCCCGACTCGGAGTCGTCCTTCGCGACCTTCCACGGCTCCTGCTCCGTGATGTAGCCGTTGACCTGCTTCACGAAGTCGAAGATCGCCAGGATGCCGCCCTGGAAGTCCAGCTCATCGCCGATCTTCCGGTCGGCCTCGGTGACGGCCTTGGTCAGGCCGTCCTGGACCGCCTTCTCCGCGTCACCGGAAGCCGTCGCCGCGGGCAGCTCGCCGCCGAAGTACTTGCCGACCATCGCCGCGACACGCGACGCGAGGTTGCCGTAGTCGTTCGCCAGCTCGCTCGTGTAGCGGGCCGTGAAGTCCTCCCACGAGAACGAGCCGTCGCTGCCGAACGCGATGGCCCGCAGGAAGTACCAGCGGTACGCGTCCACGCCGAAGTGCGAGGTCAGGTCCTGCGGCTTGATGCCCGTCAGGTTCGACTTCGACATCTTCTCGCCGCCGACCATCAGCCAGCCGTTGGCGGCGACGCGACCCGGCACCGGCAGGCCCTGCGCGAGCAGCATCGCGGGCCAGATCACCGCGTGGAAGCGGAGGATGTCCTTGCCGACCAGGTGGACGTTGGCGGGGAAGGTCGAGGCGAACTTCTCCTCGTTCGCGCCGTACCCCACCGCCGTCGCGTAGTTCAGGAGGGCGTCGATCCAGACGTAGATGACGTGCTTGTCGTCCCACGGGACCTTGACGCCCCAGTCGAACGTCGAGCGGGAGATCGAGAGGTCCTGGAGGCCCTGGCGGACGAAGTTCACGACCTCGTTGCGCGCGGACTCGGGCTGGATGAAGCCCGGGTTCTCCTCGTACAGCGCGAGGAGCTTGTCGCCGTACTCGCTGAGCTTGAAGAAGTAGTTCTCCTCCTTGAGGAGCTCCACCGGCTTCTTGTGGATGGGGCAGAGCTTCTGCCCGGAGAATTCGCCCTCACCGTCGATCAGGTCGCCGGGGAGCTTGTACTCCTCGCAGCCCACGCAGTACGGGCCCTCGTAGCCGCCCTTGTAGATCTCGCCCTTGTCGTGGAGATCCTGGACGAACTCCTGAACGCGGTCCGTGTGACGCTTCTCCGTCGTGCGGATGAAATCGTCGTTCGCGATGTTCAGGTGCTCCCAGAGGGGCTTCCAGGCTTCGGTGACGAGCTTGTCGCACCACTCCTGGGGGGAGACGCCGTTCGCCTCGGCCGTGCGCATGATCTTCTGACCGTGCTCGTCCGTGCCGGTGAGGTACCACACCTTCTCGCCGCGCTGACGGTGCCAGCGCGTGAGCACGTCCCCTGCAACGGTCGTGTAGGCGTGGCCCAGGTGAGGAGCGTCGTTTACGTAGTAGATGGGGGTCGAGACGTAGTACGCCTTCGCGTCTTCGCTCGTCCCCTGCTTCTCGGATCCAGTGGCCGCCATGGTCGAAATCCTAACGGCCTGATGAAGATCGACTCACATCGGTTTCGGCGGGGTCTCACGAGGTGGGCAGGTCCAGCGGGTCATCGGGGAAGAGGTCGTCGTCCGTGACCGTGAAGGCCGGGTGGTCGAAGTGGCCGGGGGGCGCGGGCGTCGTCGGCATGGGCCTGCCGTCCCGGTGGCCCAGCTCCGATCCGCAGGCGTGGAAGGGGCCGCGCGGGCTGAGCAGGACGGCCAGGTGGGGGTCGGCCTGGTGCAGCCACCAGTTGGACATGCCCAGCGCCGGATCGCTGCTGAGGTACTCGAAGGCACGCCAGAGGGCGGTGATACGGGCGACGGCCTCGGCATGTGCCCACCAGGACGGGCACCAGACATGGCTTCCGTCGTCGGTCCGGCGCTGGACGATCTGGACGAGGTAGTCGTTCACGAAGACCTCCACGGAGGGGAAGATCAGCGTGGCCCGCCTCTCCTCGTCCTTGAGGGTCTGTTCGTCCCGGGGGGCTTGTCCGTTGTCGGGGTTCTGGTTCTCCGTGGTCATGGGGTCTCCTCCGTCGTCGCGGCACTGGTGTCGGGGGCGGCGTCGCGGCGGTGGCGCGGCGGTGGTGCCAGGTTGTTGCGTACGTCCGCCGCCGCCGCGGAGCGGCCGAGACGGTCCAGCACGTCCGCGAGGCAGAACGCGGTGTCCCGCAGTTCCCACGCGTGGGCCGACCGGTCGGTGTTCCAGCGGCGGCGGCGGTCGAGGAGGGCTTCTTCCGCCGGGCCGAGCGCCTTGCGCGCCGTGTCCATGCTGCCGGTGCGGCGGGCGCACTCCAGGAGGGTCTGCGCCTGGGCGCGCAGCGTGGCGCCGATGTCGAGCGGGGCCTGTGCCGCGGCCGCTTCGGACCGGGCGAGTGCGACCCCCTCGGCCGCCAGCCGCTCGGCCCGCGCGCACTGACCGGCGTGGGCGTACGCGCGGGCGAGCTCGACGATCTCGGGGGCCAGCAGCGGCGCCTGACCGGGGCCGGCCACCCGCTCGCGGCGCAGGAGGGCGACGACCCGCTCCCCGCTGCGTGCCGCCTCGGCGTACCTGCGGAACCGGTACTGGGCATTGCGCAGCCGCACCAGATACGCACGCAGGTTGGGGGCGGCGGCGTCCGGCTCCGCCTCCCCCGCGAGCTCCTGGTCCCGTGCCACCGCTGCCTCCAGCGCGACCGCCTCCTGGAGCAGGGGCAGGCCGCGCCGCCGGAGACGGGTGTCGCGGTAGGCCTCCCCGAGGTCCGCGAGGCAGGCCGCGAGCGCGGGGCGCCGACCGGGGTCCTGCGCCGCGCGCCTGCGCAGCATGGGCAGGGCCGAGCGCAGGATGGCCCGCTGCAGGCTGACGGAGCCCGAAAGACGGTAGCCGTCGGCGAGGCCGTGGACGGCGTCCCACAGGTCGTCGTCGTAGGAATCGGTGTCGTCCGAACCGGCTGCGGCGGTGCGGTAGTGGTGCACGCTCTCCCTGTACGTCCGCAGCGAGGCGGTCCGCGCGGTCTGCCGGGTCTGCGCGTCGGGAGCGGCGAGGGCGAGGAGCTCGTGGCACCGGCCGAGCTGTGCCAGGTCCCCGGCGAGTTCGGCGTGCGTCTCCGGCCGGGGCTCCGCGGCGAGCACCCGCCGCTGGGCGGCCACGCCCTCCTGGCAGGCGTCGACGGCCCGGTGCGGCTCGTTCTCCTGCATCAGCCAGCGGCCGATCCAGTAGGCGGACGACCTGAGGTCGCGCCAGCTGCCGGTGCCCGGGTCGCTGGAGCAGCGGCGTCTGCGGATGTCGGTGGCCTCCAGCATGTGGGCGAAGGCCACGGCACGGTCGCCCCCGTCCAGCTCCAGGAGCGCCAGGTTGTGCAGCACCCGGGCCAGCGAGTGTTCGTACAACTCGGGGTACTCCGCCGCGTACCGACGGTAGATCTCTGCCGACCTGCGGCACAGCGGAATGGCCTCCTCCAGTCGGCCCGTGCTGTCGTAGTTGAGGGCCTGCGACTCCAGGGCGCTGGCGTAGGCGGGGGCGTGCGCGTCGGGGTTGACGGCCATCTGCTCGCCGAGGAGGCGCAGCGACTCGGTGGTGATGCGGATCGCGTCGGGGAACCGCTTGGCGTACCAGTGGCTGATGCTCAGGTTGTCCAGGATGCGGGTGAGCAGCCCCAGGTGCTGCCCCGGCTCGGACTCCTCCAGGAGACGGCTGAGCTCGGCGCCCTCGTCGTCGAGGCGGGCGGACTCCTCGCGGTCGCCCGAGTTCCACTCGATGTAGGAGGCGGTGCGCAGACAGCGCACCAGTTGCAGCCGGTGCTGCTCGGGGTCGTTGCGGTGGAGGCGGCGCTGGATGCGGAGCGACCGGCCGATGCGGTCCCGCGCCTCGCCGAGCTCCGCCTGGGAGACCGCGCGGGCGGAGAGTTCGTAGCTCGCCGCGAGATCGGGCTCGTACGTCTCCGGGTCCTCAAGCGCCAGTCGCCTGCGCAGGTTGAGCGAGGTCTCCGCGGCCTGCACGGCGCCCGCCCAGTCGGCCATGACCCGCAGATGGTGGGCGAGGTTGTGCAGGTCACCGGCCCGTTCGGCGTCGGAGGGCGGGTGGGCGCCGGCGCGCGCATGGCGGTCCACGACGACCTCGGCCATCCGCAGGGCGAGGCGGGAGAGCACGTGCGAGTCGGAGGGCAGCGCCTCCGAGCAGGCCCGCAGGGACGCGAGGCCCACCGGTGCCTCGTCGATGTGGTCCAGGACGTGGTGCAGCCGGTCGAGGACGGCGTGGGCCGCTTCGGGGCGGGACTCGTTGGCGTGCGCGACGACCGCGCGGCTCAGCACGGTGAAGGCGTGCGTCCACTGCTCGTCGGACGCGCCGTCGAGCAGCGCGGGGAGCAGGCCGGGGTCCTCGACGACCTCGGCGGACGCCTGGAACTCCGCGAGCCGGTCGGGGTGGAGCGTGCCCCAGTGGCGGTCGTGCGCCGCCGGATAGAGCGTGCCGAGCCAGCGGTCGAGCTTGTCGACGGGGACGGTGCCGGGGTGCGGCAGCCGGGCGAGCGTGGCGCGGCCCTCCGCGCGGTCGGCCGCCCCGCACAGGCTGGCGGCGGCCACCGTCCGGCGCAGCAGCAGGGCGTCGTCGACGTCGTGGTCGGCGTCAAAGCCGAGGGCGGCGGCGGTGCTCGACCAGTACGACGCCTCGTGGTCGAGGAGGGCGGGCTCCACGGAGCCGCGGCTCGTGGCGCCCACAGGATCTCCGGCCGCGTGGCCGAGCAGCGCCTCCAGGGCCCGCATCTGCAGGGAGAGCGGGGTCTCGTGGCCGTCGTCCAGGCGCGGGGTCGGGATGCGGGCGGCCAGCTCGGGCCAGTCCACGTCGCCGAGGCGGTGCGCGCCGGGCCTGACCTGGCCGAGGACCTGGGCCAGATCGGCCAGCGCGAGCCGGAACGCCTTGGCCGCGGGCCCCGGCGCCGTGTACATGGGGCGCAGCACGAACTCCGGTGTGCTGTCCCGCATTCCGTAGGCGAGCGCGGAGCGGCCCAGGGCGGTGTCCATCCACGTGCCCGTGGACCGGGCGAGCAGCAGGACGCGGAAGCGGTCGCGGGCGCTGTCGGCCAGGCCGATCAGATGGCGGACGAGGTCGGGCCGGGTCTCCGCGTAGTCGACGATGATCAGCAGGGGGCGGACGACGCCGCGCAGCGGCCGCAGCGTGTCGGCCGTGCCGTGGCTCCCGCCGCGCCGCACCGTCTCGTGCTGCAGCCTGCCCGCCACCCAGCCCTCCGCCCGCAGCCCGGCGGCCAGTTCACGCGCGAGCCGCGACTTGCCCTGGCCGCCCGGCCCCACCAGGGTCGCCACCTGGTGCGCGGAGTCGTCCGCCACGCACCAGTCCCGCAGCTCCGCCAGCTTCTCCTCCCGCCCCCGGAACGCCACCGCCTCCACATCCGCGCGCAACACCGTCAGCGGCGACCGCAGGTCGCGCTGTGGGGCGACGGGGGCGAGGAGCCCGGAGAGCTCGGCGGCCTCGGGCTCGGGCGGCAGTCCGCCGTTGTGCGCGCCGACGACGGCACGGAACTCCGGGTCGCCGAGCAGGTCCTCGGCCCGCGTCGCCGAGAGCCGTACGCCGGTCGCCGCGCCGCGGTCCGCGCGGACGACGCCCAGCAGCAGGACGCCGGGGCTCAGCTCGCCGGGGGTGCGGGTGGGGTCGGCGGTGAAGACGGCGGCGCCCGACATCCCGGCCCACGGCGATCCGGTGTCGTGGGCGGCGCCGAACGTGCTGGTGGCGCCGGTCAGTTCGTACCGGCGGGCCGGGAATCCGGTGAAGGGGTTGATGCGGGCGGAGAGCTGTTCCAGGCCGACGTCACCGGCCGCGCCGCGCTGCATGCGGGCGAAGCCGTGGCAGCAGACGGGCTGGCCCATGGTGTCGGTGACGAGGCGGCCCCAGCGCTGGGGCCGCCGTCCGGCGGGGCCGTGGAAGGACGGCGGCGGCTGCCAGGCGGGGTCGGTGATCTCCAGCAGGGCGGCGTCGGGCCCGCCGTCGTACGCACCTGCGCGGGCCGTGGTCCAGCGCAGGGTGGTGGCGTACGTATGGGCGTACGAGGTTGGGTCCTGGTGCGGCGCCGGGGCGGCCTGCGCCGTGGTGACGCGGGGGGCGGCGGCCGGGTCGTCGGGGACGAGGTGGGCGGCGGTCAGGACGAGGCGGGGCGCGATGAGGTAGCCGGTGCCGGAGGGGCCGCGGGGGGCGGGGCTCCGCGGGACGATGCGTACGACGCGGTCGACGTCCACGCCGGGTTACTCGGCCCAGTCGCCGATGGCGATGTCCCCGGAGCCGGTGCCGGGGCCTGGGCCGCGTGGTTTCAGGGTGAGGCTGACGCGCTGGGTGGTCCTGCGGGCGTTCTCCTGGCGACCGTCCGCCTGGACCACGGCGAAGCGGAGGCCGCCGCCCGCGGCGCGGGTGCGGTGCAGCTCCAGCTCGAAATCGACGCTGATCTCGCCCACCTCGAAACGGATGTCCGCGGTGCGGGCGCGGTGCTGCGACTCGGCGATCTGGGCGCGGAGCAGGTCCAGGGCGTCGGCGAGGTCGAGCCACTCCTCCGGCGACGCGTCCGACGACGCGGCGTCGCGATCCGGTCCTTGCACCATCGCGGTTCCCCCTGAGCGCGTCGATACGTGTGTCAACACCATAGGTACGAGGGGGAGTTGATGCCATGGGTAGGGGGCGTGGGACGACGGAGGCGGGCCACCGGGGCGAGGGCGTCGCTTCGGTGGCCCGCCTTCGGGGGTGCGGGGGTGGGGCCTGGTTTGGGGCCTGTTCTGGGGCTTGGTCAGGCTTCCTGGCGGGCCAGCCACTCGGGGTAGGCCGCCAGGAGGCCCTCGTACAGCTCCTTGTCCGTGAGCTCGCGGGGGGTGGGGCCCGCGTGGAAGAAGGCCGCGTTGTCCGCCTTGAGCTTGCGGAGGTAGTCGAAGCCCTTCGCGTCGTGCTCGCCGAACGCGACGAACTGGAAGAACAGGGGGTGCGCGGCGGCGTCCTTCAGGGCCTGGGTCGCCACGCCCTTCGCGTCCGGGGCGCCGTCCGTCTGGAAGACCACCAGGGCGGGCTCGGCCGCGCGGTCCGACTTCTCGTGGAGCGCCACGACCTCTTCGATCGCGCGGTGGTAGCTGGTGCGGCCCATGCGGCCCGCGGCGGCGTGCAGCTCGTCGACGCGGCCCTCGTGCTCGGGGAGCGTGAGGGTGCCGGTGCCGTCGATCTCCGTGGAGAAGAAGACGACGTGGACGGTGGCCTCGGGGTCCGTGTGCGCGGCGAGGGCGAGGACCTGCTCGCCGAGGCTCTGGGCGGAGCCGTCCTTGTAGTACGGGCGCATGGAGCCGGAGCGGTCGAGGACCAGGTAGACCTGGGCTCGGGTTCCTGTGAGGTCGTGCTTCTTCAGGGCGGTTCCGGCGGCGCGGTATGCGGTTGCTAGCCCCGGGGCTTTGGACCGCACCTTTGCCGCGGGGACGGCGGGCTTGCCCTGGGCGGCCCCCTGGCCCCCCTCGCCCTCCTGGCTGACCTCAGCCTCAGCCTCAGCCTCCGGCTCGGGCTCGACGTCCTGGCTGACCTCAGCCTCCGGCTCGGGCGTGGCAGCCTCCGGCTCGGGCGTGACCTCTTGGCTGACCTCAGCCTGCGGCTCGGGCTCGACCTCAGGGGTGCTCTCAGCCTTCGGCTCCGGGTCGGCCTCGGGAGCGCCCTCTTCATCGGCACCCTGCACCGGGGGCTGTGCCCACCCGTCCCGCCCAGCGGGACGATTGCCCACAGCAGTGGCGGCTGCGGTCTCTGCGGGGTCAGCCTCCGGCTCGGGGGCGGCCTGCGGCTCGGGCTCCGCGGGAGCGGTCTCAGCCTTCGGCTCGGCGGTGGCGGCTGCGGCATCTGCGGGGTCAGCCTGCGGCTCGGGGGCGGCCTGCGGGTCGGGCTCCGCGGGAGCGGTCTCAGCCTTCGGCTCGGCGGTGGCGGCTGCGGCCTCTGCGGGGTCAGCCTTCGGCTCCGCCTCCGCGGGGTCAGCCTTCGCCTCCGCCTCCGCGGGAGCGGCCTCCGCCTCCGCGGGGTCAGCCTTCGGCTCCGACTCCGCGGGAGCGGGCTCTGCCTTCGCGGGAGCGGGATCCGCCTCCTCGGGAGAGGTGGGCGTCTCCGTGAGTGGGTTCCGTTCCGGGGACGGAGGCGGGACCGTTACGTTGTCGAAGGCCGCCGCCACCAGGTCGTCCACCGTGGGGGTGGGTTCCTTGCTGGGGGACGGGAGCGTGGCCTTGGGGGCCGGATTCGGTTCCGGGGAGGGGGACGGGACCGTCACCGTGACCGGGGAAGCCGTATCCGGCTCCGCGGCAGGCTCCGGGGTCGGCTCGGGCGCAGTCGCACGCTCAGGCTCCCGTGCCTCCGGAACGCTCTCCTTGCGTGACCGTCCGAACGCGTTCCGCAGGCGGTTCAGAATGCCCATGTGCGCAACCCTTCGCGTGAGTTGATTCCCGAAAATCCCTGGCCAGGGCGGACACGTAAGGTTAGCCGCCGCTGTACGCGATCTTGGGCAGGGTCGCCCTCCGTCACCCGCGCGTGCCACGCACCCGAACCACCCGCCCGGGCCACCTTCCCCGTCACCCCACGAGACCTTCGCGGCAACTCCCTCCCATGCGCCACGGATTCACCCTCCGTTCACCCGCAGGCCGCCGCCGTGCCGGACCCCGCGCCTAGCCTCACGGCGGAATCAAGCCACAACGACGGAGGACTCGTGCCCAAGCTGCTGCCGATCATCACCTCGCATCAGGGGAGCGGCGGCCGTTCCGCCCTGACCTGCCGGTTCCGTTGCGGTGACGCCTGCTTCGGCGAGGTGCCCAACACCAGCGACAACGCGTACGTCGGCGACGTCATAGCCGGTGCGCTCAGCCGCCGTTCGATGATGCGCGCCGCCGCCGTCGTGACGGTCGCCACCGCCGCGGGCGGCGCGGTCCTGGCCGGGCCGGGGGCTGGAGAAGCGGCTGCCGCCGTGCCCGCGGCCACCGGGCGCGGCCACGGCGGGAGCCACAAGCACAAGGGGGCGCGCGGGCTCCGGTTCAGCCCCGTCGCCCCCAACACCGCCGACACCGTCACCGTGCCCGACGGATACGAGCAGAACGTCGTCATCCGGTGGGGCGAGCCCATCCTGCGCGGCGCGCCCGCCTTCGACGCCGGGAAGCAGACCGCCAAGGCCCAGGCCGGGCAGTTCGGGTACAACAACGACTTCCTGAGCCTGCTGCCGCTCCGGCGCGAGCACGGGCGTCAGGTCCTCGTCGCCAACCACGAGTACACGGACGAGATCCTGATGTTCAAGGGGTACGACCCCGAGAACCCGACCCGCGAGCAGGTCGAGATCGCCTGGGCCGCCCACGGCCTTTCCGTCGTCGTGGTCGAGGGGGAGCGGCGGAGCGGGAAGCTGCGCGCCGTCTCCCGGCACCATCTCAACCGGCGGCTCACCGCCACCAGCCGGTTCCGCCTCTCCGGGCCCGTCGCGGGCAGCGAGCTCGTCCGCACCCAGGCCGACCCGCGCGGCACCACCGTCCTCGGCACCCTCAACAACTGCTCGGGCGGCACCACCCCGTGGGGCACGACCCTGCACGGCGAGGAGAACTTCAACCAGTACTTCGCCAACGCCGCGAAGGTGACCGACCCGAAGACCGCCGCCCGCCTCAAGCGGTACGGCGTCACGGGCGAGGCCTCCGAGCGCAAGTGGGAGCGGTTCGACCGGCGCTTCGACCTCGCCCAGGAGCCCAACGAGGCCAACCGCTTCGGCTGGGTCGTCGAACTCGATCCGTACGACCCGGACTCGACCCCGCGCAAGCGCACCGCGCTCGGCCGCTTCAAGCACGAGGCCGCGCAGCCGCGCCTCACGCACGACGGCCGCCCGGTGGTCTACATGGGCGACGACGAGAAGTTCGACTACTTCTACAAGTTCGTCAGCAGCAAGCGCGTCGCCAAGGGCACGTCCCGCGCCGCCCACGAGCACAACCTGAGCCTCCTCGACGAGGGCACTCTGTACGTCGCCAAGCTGACCGGCGACTCCCCCGCCGAGGAGATCGACGGCAAGGGGACGCTCCCCGCGGACGGCGAGTTCGACGGGAGCGGGACGTGGATTCCGCTGGCCACCGCCGGTCCCGGCGGGAAGGCCGTCTCGCACGTCGAGGGCATGACCGCCGAAGAGGTGTACGTCTTCACGCGCTTCGCCGGTGACAAGGTCGGGGCCACCAAGATGGACCGCCCCGAGGACATCGAGCCGTCGCCGCACACCGGCAAGGTGTACGTCGCGCTGACGAACAACTCCGACCGCGGCAAGGCGGGCAAGGCCGGTGTCGACGAGGCCAACCCGCGCAACCTCAACAAGCACGGGCAGATCCTGGAGCTGACCGAGCGCCGCAACCGCGCCGAGGCGACGACGTTCGCCTGGTCGCTGTTCCTCGTCGCGGGTGACCCGAACGACCCCTCGACGTACTTCGCGGGCTTCCCCAAGGAGCGGGTCTCCCCGATCTCCTGCCCGGACAACGTCGCCTTCGACCCGCACGGCAACCTGTGGATCTCCACCGACGGCAACCAACTCGGCTCGCACGACGGCCTGTTCGGCGTGGCCACGCGCGGTGAACGGCGTGGTGAGCTCAAGCAGTTCCTGACGATGCCGACCGGCGCGGAGACCTGCGGTCCGCTCGTCCAGGACCGGCGCGTGCTCGTCTCCGTGCAGCACCCGGGCGAGGTCGACGGGGCTTCGGTGGAGAAGCCCGCGAGCGCCTGGCCCGACGGCCCCGGCAAGATCGTCCGCCCGGCGGTCGTCTCGGTGTGGCGCGAGGACGGCTGCGACATCGGCGTCTGACCCGTACGCATGCGAAAGGGGCACCCCGTTCTTGCGGGGTGCCCCTTCACGTACTGCTGCCTGCCGATGATCAGCCGTTCTGCTTGCGGCGGTACAGCGCGAAGCCGAGACCGGCCGCGCCGACGGCCGCCATGCCACCGCCCGCCGCGATCAGCGGGGCGTCGTCCGAGGACTGTGCCTTCACGCCGTCGGCGCCCGCCTTGACGCCGCCCTTCGGGACGACCGCGGTGCCGTCCTTCTTGGGCTGCGGCTTGACGCCGTTGTGGTGGGTGTTGCCCTCGACCCAGCCCTTCATGGTGCCGTCGGGGTTGAGCACGAAGTGGGCGCCGTTGTGCTGGCCGTACGCCGCCTTGCTGCCGGACTGCTTCAGCGTGTCCCAGACCGTCTTCTTGCCGGTGTCGGGCGACTTGGCGAGCAGGTCGGCCTCGTAGCCGTTGGTGACCTTGTAGACCTTGGCGTCGAAGCCGCTGCCGCCGAGGTTCCTGTACTCGCGGACGAAGACGCGCTTGTGGTCCGGCTTCGGCTTCGGCGGGGTCGGCTTGCCCTGCATCGTGATGGTGCCGGTGGGCGTGAGGGTGAAGGTGTTGCCGTCGATCTTGGTGGTCGCGGACTTCTCGTAGGCGGTGAGGGAGCCCTTGGCGGATCCGTTCAGGGAGATGGTGGCCTTGGCGGTGCGGGCGGAGGCGTTGACGTCGACCTTCGCGGTCCAGCCCTTGCCGAGGTTCGTCGTGCCCTTGGACTCCCAGCCGCCGGGGATCGGCTTGTCCTTGTCCTTGTCCGTCAGCTTGGCGGTGGCCGTGCCGTCGGGGGTGAGGGTGAAGGTGTTGCCGTCGATGGTGGTGGTCGCGGACTTCTCGTAGGCGGTGAGGGAGCCCTTGGCGGAGCCGTTCAGGGAGATGGTGGCCTTGGCGGTGCGGGCGGAGGCGTTGACCTGGATGTTCGCGGTCCAGCCCTTGCCGAGGTTCGTCGTGCCCTTGGACTCCCAGCCGCCGGGGACGGGCTTGTCCGTGTCCTTGCCCGTCGTGTCCTTGTCCGTCTTGTCCTGGCCGGTCGTGTCCTTGCCGGTCTCGTCCGGGTTGGACTTGTCCTGGTCCTTGCCGGACTGGTCCTGGGTGCCGGTCTGGTCGTCCTGCGCGACCTGGCCGTGCGGCGTCGACGGCGCGTCCGCGGCGAACGCCGCCGTGGTCGGGACGGCGAGCGCGGCGATGGCTCCGGTGGCGATGGCGGCGGTGCGGAAGGTACGGCGGGTGGCGCGCATGGTGGTGACTTCCCTCGTTGGATACAGGGTCGAGCTGTCCGTGTTCGTGCCCCTTTGCGGTGGCGACAGATACGAAGTTACGGGCGCCATGTGTGCGTCATCCGTAGGGAACGTAACAAGTGGACTCAGGACGTGACCCAGTACCGTAAATCGAGCGAAAACGCAGGTCAGAAGGGGTTTTGCCGAAGGTCACCGGCTTGCGGGGACCAAGGTCCCGCCGGTCGTCCCCCGGGTGTCGCCGGACCGAAGCAGCCACTCCGTATAGGCGTGCGCCTGCCGGGCCGCCTCCCAGTAGGCGGCCTCCAGTTCCCCGTACACCGCGTCGATCTCCTCCTCCGTGCGCGCCGCCACGATGAGGCGTACGCCGAGGGGGTCGCCGTACAGCGGGCGTACGGCCATGTCGGTCCTGCCGTGCGAGGTCGGCTGGCAGAGGGCGACGACCTCGCCGGTGGCGACGAGGGACGCCGCGGTGAGGTAATCCCCGTGCAGGACACGGGGGTTGAGCCCGGCCGCGGTCAGGACACGGCGCAGGCCGTCCCATTCGCCGTCGACCGTCGGGTCCACCATCCAGCGGTCCTCCGCCAGGTCGGAGAGGCGTACGACGGGACGGTCCGCCGCCGGATGGTCCGCGGCGAGGGAGACGAACTGCGGCTCCCGGTCGAGGAGGACCCGTCTTCGAAGGCTCTCCGGCAGCCGCAGCGGGCACCCCTCCACCTCGTGCACGAAGGCGATGTCGAGCTGTCCGGTCTCCACCATGCGCAGGAGCGCGTTCGCGGACACGTCCATCTGGAGCGACATCTCGGTCCCCGGCAGGCGCGCGCGCAGCCTGCGCAGCCAGCCCGGTATGGCGCGGCTCGCCGTGGAGCCTATGCGCAGCTGCGGCCCCTCGGCGGTGCGCGCGGCGGCCGCCTTCGTCTCGGCGACCAGCGACCGCATCTCCGTGACGAGGGGGCGGGCGCGGCTGAGGACCACGCGGCCGAGCTGGGTGGGACGGCAGCCGGTGCGTTCGCGGGAGAAGAGCTGGCCGCCGAGCGCATGCTCGATCCGCCGCAGCTGGGTCGTCAGCGACGGCTGGCTCATGCCGAGCTGCCGCGCGGCCTTGTGCAGGCTGCCGGTATCGGCGATGGCGCACAGCGCGCGGAGGTGCCTCACCTCGAGCTCCATGGCCGATGAGCGTAGAGGCGGTACGGCCGCCGCACCAGACGCTCAAACCCCACGAGAACCGGCCGTTCTGGGCAGGCCGGGTCCCGGCGATAGCTCCGGGCTATCGCCAGTTGCCATCATTCCCACGCGCCTCAGGCTCCCCGACACTCACAGCTACCGAACCGTTCACCTTTCATCGATCGCCCCACGCGGTCGTGGAACGAGTAGGGAGCCCCCCCACACATGAACAAGCGTTACCTGTCTGTCGCCGCCGTTCTCGGTCTCGCCGTCGCCGGTCTCGGCGCGACCTCGGCCACCGCGTCGACCCCCGCGCCCGCCCCGGCGTCCGCCACCTCCTCGTACTCCCAGTACCAGGGCTCGGCGGCCGAGGCCAAGGCCAACAAGGCGTTCTTCGAGGCCGTCGTGAAGGCGGTCGCCGAGAAGCGTGCGGCGAACCCCGGCGCGAAGTCCGTGACCGTCACCTACGACGCGTCCGGTGCCCCCACCTTCGCCCAGCAGATAGCCAGCTCCACGTCCATCTGGAACGGCGCGGTCTCCAACGTCAAGCTGCAGGAGGGCAGTTCGGGCGCGAGCTTCGAGTACCGCGAGGGCGACGACCCGCGCGGCTCGTACGCGAGCACCGACGGCCACGGCAACGGCTACGTCTTCCTGGACTACAAGCAGAACCAGGAGTACGACTCGACGCGCGTCACCGCGCACGAGACCGGGCACGTGCTCGGCCTGCCGGACACGTACGACGGGCCGTGCACCCAGCTGATGTCGGGTGGCGGCCCCGGCCCGTCCTGCACGAACTCGCAGCCGGACGCGACGGAGCGGGGGCAGGTCGACCAGCTGTGGGCGAACGGGCTCGCGAAGGCGCTGCACAAGGTGAACGCGGCACGCTGACGCTAGGCGCTTTGCCTGAGCGGTTGTTTTGAGGTTTGGCGGGGAGCTGCGGGCCGGTTGTGTCTGGCCGCGCAGTTCCCCGCGCCCCTTTTCGGCTAGCCTTCGGCTCGGTCGCGCCGTCCCGCGGCCTCACTCTTCGGCTCGGTTGCGCAGTTCCCCGCGCCCCTTTTCGGCTACCCTCCGGCCCGGTCGGGCGGCCTCGCGCCCCTACCCTTCGGCTTGGTTGCGCAGTTCCCCGCGCCCCTTTCTGCTCACCCTTCGGTCTGGTCGCGCAGTTCCTTGCGCCCCTTTACTCAGCCTTCGGGGATGCCACCGCCCTAGCCGCTGCTACTTCCTGGCGTAGGGGTTCCAGGACGCTGTCCTTGGGGGTGGCGGTGAAGTCCACGTGGCCCTTCTCCAGGACTACCGATGCGCGCAGGCGGTCTGCCAGGCCGCGTAGTTCGTGCGCCACTTCGGCCACCTCGGCCGGGGTCGGGGGCTTGGCGCCGTGCCGGATGCGGACCCTTGCCGCCGTCGTGGCGTCCAGGATGCGTTCCACGGCGACGACCAGTGGCCACCACGCGGCGGCGCGCGCTCCTGTGGGCGGTGGCTCGGTCAGGGCGCGCTGGAACTCGGAGCGGATGACGGACAGGTCGCGGTAGAGGCCGCGGCGCATGCGGGCGCGGGCGGCGGGGTCCGCGTCGGCGCCGAACGCGCACTCCACGTACCGGGCCGTGTCCGCCACCGCGTCGGCGAGCCGGTCGCCGATCCGGGTGCCCCAGCTCTCCGGCCAGAGCAGATAGCCCGCGACGAGCGTGATGGCGCAGCCGATCAGGCTGTCGACGAGCCGCGGTACGACGAGGCCGAGGCCCTGGTGGTTGAGGATGTCCGAGAGCAGCAGGATGACCGGGGTGATCGCCGCCGTCTGGTAGCCGTAGCCGCGGGTGGTGAGGGCGGGGATGAGCGGGGCCAGCAGCATCATCACCGGGACGTCCCACCAGCCGTGGGGGACTTCGGCGAGGACTGCTGCCGCGAGCACGAGTCCGGCGGCGGTGCCGAGGGCGCGCAGCACGGCGCGGGAGAAGACCGAGCCGAAGTCGGGCTTGAGGACGAACGTGACGGTGAGCGCCACCCAGTACGACCTGGGCACGTCGATGATCGAGACCAGGGCCTGGGCGATGCCGATGCAGAGCGCGAGGCGCAGGCCGTAGCGCCAGGAGGCGCCGGACAGGACGACGTTGCGGGCGGCGCGGCGGGCGCGGACGCGCAGGGCCGCGGGGCGGCCGAGGCGGTCGTCGGTCTCGATGACGCCGAGCGGGTCGGGGTCGGCGAGGGTCTCCGCGGCGTGCAGGACGGCGTGGTCGAGGGCCCGGGCGGCGTGGTCCTGGGGTTCGGGGATGCGGGCGGCGGCGCGGGCGGGGGTCCCTGCCGGGTCGGCGTGCGCGGTTCCGCCGCGCTCCACCGCGTCCGCGAGGGCGCGGACCGCGGCGGGTACTTCGGGCGGCAGGCGTACGCAGGCGTGGCGGGCGGCCTGGTCGGCGGCGGGGGCCGCCTCGATGACCGGGGTGAGGGCGTTCAACTGGGCGACGAGCCTGACCAGTTCGGGGGTGCGGCCGTGGTCGCGGGTGCGCCGGGCGAGGACGAGGTCGTAGCTCTGGTTCAGGGAGGCCGTCACCGCGGTGCGTGCCTCGCCGTACGTGTCCGTGCCCGCCGCGTCGAGCAGTGCGGCCACCGAGCGGTAGGAGGCGGCGACGGCGGCGCGTTCGGGGACGCCGGAGCGCAGCGGCCAGGCGAGCAGGGCGAGCGTGAGGACGAGGAGCCCGCCGCCGGTCATCAGGACGGGCGCGAGCCACCACTCCCCGGGCATGGGGAGCCCGGCGCCGACCACGCAGTTGAGCAGCAGGAGGAGGCCCGACACGGAGGCGACGGCGCCGATCGTCGACATCATCCCGGAGACGAGCGCGACGAAGGTGACCGCGCCGACCGCGACCCAGCCGTGCCCGAAGACGAGCGAGCCGAGGGTGACGCCGAGGGCGCCGAAGAGCTGCGGGACGGCGATGTTGAAGATCCGCATGCGGTAGGCGTCGGCGGTGTCGCCGATGACTCCGGAGAGGGCGCCCATGGAGGCGAGCGCGCCGTACGAGGGCTGTCCCGCGAGGATGCCGAGGGCGAGGGGGAGCGCCATCGCCACGGAGGCGCGGGCCACGGCCGCCCAGGGGATGGGCGCGGACTGCGGTTTGAGGGACCTGACCAGCCAGTCGGGTGGGGTGAGCGGGCTCAGTGAGACCGGACGGGCGGGGCGGGACTCTCGGGGCATGCGCCCATTATCGGCGCTTTACGTGGCTTGCCCTGGCCGGAGGATCAACGCTCTGTTTCGGCTTTGTGCAGGGTCAGTGTGACGACGAGCGCCCGGTGGTCGGTGTTTCCGATGTCCAGGAAGCGGGCGTCACGGGCCGAGAAGTCGGGTGTGGCGAGGACGTGGTCGATCTGTGCGCCGAGCGGGGCGGGCGCGGCGGCGGGCCAGCTCGGGGCGCGGGAGGACCCGGCGAGGCGGGCGGCGTCGCGCAGCTTCCCCTGGTCCAGGACCGAACGGAACGCCGCGTGGTCCTGCGTGGCGTTGAAGTCCCCGGCGATGATGGTGGGCCTGCCGTCCCCGGCGGCGGCGTACTCCCGGATCCTGCCGAGCTCGGACTGCCACAGGCCGACCTCGCGGGGCATCGGCGGCATGGGATGCGCGAGCTGCACCCGCACCGCGTGGCCTTCCACATCGGCGACGGCGCCGGGCATGCCGAGGGTGCCTTCGATGCCGTCCGCGCCCTTCAGCGGGACCTTGGCGAGGATGACGGAGCCCTCGGCGCCGGACGCCTCGACGGACTCGCGGTAGGGGTAGTCGGCGCGCGGCAGCTCCTTGCGCAGCAGCGCGGAGCAGGCGAAGTCGCACTCCTCGACGAAGAGCAGATCGGGCCTCTCCTCGCGGACGGCGTCGACGAGCCCTTCCGTACCGCCCCCGAACTCGACGTTCGAGGTCAGTACGCGCAGCTCGGCGACGGCAGGCCCGCTCGGCGCGTCGGTGTTCCCGTAAGGCTCCATGTACCAGGCGACGACACCGAGCACGACGACGCCCCACAGCATGCCGACGCGCCACCGCGCGAGCACGGCCATCAGCAGTCCGGCGACGGCGGGCACGAGCAGCCAGGGCAGGAAGGCGAGGATCTGCGGCACGGGCGTGAACCCGTCGGAGTCGGCCACCCGGAACCCGAGGACGACGCTGACCCCGGCCAGCAGCACCCCGGCCCCCCACGCCGCGACCCGCCCCACCCGCCGCCGGGGCTCCCGCGCGTCGAACTCCTCCTCGACGCCGGGGCCTACGGTCACCCGGTCCGCGCTGTCCAAGAATCCGGCCCTCTCGTCGTCGCTGAACTGCCACATTCCGCCTGCTCGAATCCTCTCTCAAGGACGAGACGGGGCGGACGGCGGTTGCCCGACGGCCACCGGAGGGTCAGGTACGGCGGCGCAGCCGCGGCAGGAGCCACACCGCGAGAGCGACGACCAGCATCACCCCGATGATCACCCACGCCGTCACCCGGAGCGTCTCCGTCAGGGCGTCGAACACCGCGCCCGCGGCGTCGACGGAGACGTCGGAGGGTAGGTCGTCGAGGGTGAGGGCGCGGCCGACGGCGACGGCGAGGACCAGGGCCGCCGCGGCGAGTGCCATGCCCAGTGCCGTGCGGACGACCGCCCTGCGGCGGCGGACGGAGAGCAGGATGCCCGCGGCGGCCAGGACGGCCGCCGCCACCGCGGGCCAGACGCCCGCCACCTGAAGCGCGTGGAAGCTCTGCCAGAGCCAGCCGAGGTCCTTGGACTGCAGGACCGTGACCTCGGTGTGCTTCACCGGGATCTTCGACGCGAACGGCACGCCTTCGTCGACCAGTTGCCGTTTGACCTGCTCGGTGATGGGCGCGAGGTCGATGGTGACCTCGCCGTTCGAGTCGTCCGAGTCGTCGTTCAGGGCCGACTGCAGGGCGTCGTGCGCCGCCCGGTTCGCCGCGTTCCAGGCGGTCCTGTAGGACCCCGTCTCGGTGAACGACCCCACCGCGTCGCGTACGAACGACTCGACCGTGCCCTGCAGCGGGCCCACGTCGATCTCCTTCATCACGGAGCGGGTGACCTCGTCCGCGACCGCCGCGCGCACCGAAGGGTCGGAGGAGAGCGGTGCCATCGTGGCGACGTAACTGTCCCGGTCGCCGATCTCGTACTTCGCCCAGATGGAGAGCACGCCCAGCGGGACCAGCACGCAGGCGAGGACCAGCAGGACGGCGGACAGCGGACTGCGGACGGTTTTCGGCACGCCTCCAAGGCAAGGCCCCGGTCACGCGGGGCGCGACCGGGGCGACTGCATATGGGGCAACGGCGTCCGCCGCGGGCGGACAACAGGCCCTACTTGCGGTTGTACAGACGCATCGTCACCGGACCGAACACCGCCACCAGGAGCAGCGCCCAGCCGAGCGTCCACGCCAGCTCCGTCGTCGGCGACGTGCCGTCCATCAGGGCGCGGACCGCCGACGAGCAGTGGGTGATGGGGTTGTTGTTGACGAAGGCCTGCAGCCAGCCCGGCATCGTCTCCGGCTTCACGAAGATGTCGCTGAGGAAGGTCAGCGGGAAGATCACCATCATGCTGACGCCCATCACCGACTTCTCGGTGCGCAGCAGCAGCCCGAACATCGTCCAGATCCACGAGAAGGCGAAGGAGAAGACGAGCAGCACCGCGATGCCGCCCACGACACCGACGAAGCCGCCGTCCGGGCGGTAGCCCATGATGAGGCCGACGGTGAGGATGACGACCGACGCGATGGCGTAGCGCAGGGCGTCGCCGAGGAGGTAGCCGACCATCGTCGAGGGGCGCCAGATCGGCAGCGTACGGAAGCGGTCGAAGACGCCCTTCTCGATGTCGGTGTTGACCGAGACGCCCGTGTACATCGTGATCATCACGACGGACATCACGAGGATGCCGGGCAGCAGGTACTGGATGTACTCGCGCGGAGATCCCGCCAGCGCCCCTCCGAAGAGGTACGTGTACATCAGCACCATCATGATCGGGAACGCCGTGACGTCGAAGAGCTGCTCCGGCACGTGCTTGATCTTGAGGATGGCGCGCCAGCCGAACGTCAGACAGGCGGACAGCGCGGTGGGCCTGGGCGGCCGCTCGGTGGCGATGAGGAGCTCGGCGAGGGACTCGGTCCTGACGGGCGCGAGATCCTGGGCCTCGACGGGGGCTGCGGTGCTCATGCCGTGGCCTCTTCCTTGACGTCGTTCGAGCCGGTCGCGGGGGTTGCGGGGGACTGGTGGGCGGCGTCCGTGCCGGTCAGGGCGAGGAAGACCTCGTCGAGGCTCGGCTGGCCCAGCGAGAAGTTGTCGACGGTGATCCCGGCCCGGGCCAGCTCGGCGAGCGCCCGCGAGGCCTGCTCGGCGGCTCCGCGCCCGTCCGCCCCGGCGACCCCGGTGGCCCCGTCCGCCCCGACCCGGGCCGTCAGCGCGACCGGGTCGGGCTCCAGCTGCACCTGGGCGTCGAGCACCGCGCCGAGCAGCCGCGCGGCCTCCTCGCGCTGTGCGGCCTCCCGCAGCCGCACGTGCACCGAGCCCGCGCCGACCGACGCCTTGAGCTCACCCTTGGTGCCCTCGGCGATGACCTTGCCCCGGTCGATGACGGCGATGCGCGCCGCCAACTGGTCGGCCTCGTCGAGGTACTGGGTGGTGAGGAGGACCGTCGTGCCGTGGCCGACGACCGCGCGCACGATGTCCCAGACCTGGTTGCGGCTGCGCGGGTCGAGGCCCGTCGTCGGCTCGTCCAGGAAGAGCAGGTCGGGTGTGTTCAGGATGGACGCGGCGATGTCGATGCGGCGCCGCATGCCGCCTGAGTAGTTCTTCACCTGCCGCGCGGCCGCCTCCGTCAGCCCGAAGGCCTCCAGGAGCTGCCCGGCACGGCCGCGGGCCGCCTGCTTGGAGTGGCCGGTGAGACGGCCGAGCAGGATCAGGTTCTCCAGGCCGGTCAGGTCCTCGTCGACCGACGCGTACTGCCCGGTCAGGCTCACCCTGCTGCGTACGGCATCCGCCTCGCGCACGACGTCGTGACCAAAGACGTGCGCCTCGCCCCCGTCGGGCCGCAGCAGGGTGGCGAGCATCTTGACCGCCGTGGTCTTGCCCGCTCCGTTCGGTCCCAGTACGCCGTAGACCGTGCCGGCCGGGACGGAGAGGTCGATGCCGTCGACCGCGCGGTTGTCGCCGAAGGTCTTCACCAGACCCGCGGTCTCGATGGCCATGCTGCTCATGTCCGCCCGCCTTCTCACAGGAGCCGAGGAGTAAGGAGTAAGGAATTCGTCAGTCATGAGGGCAGACCGGGGCCGCCCCGGAAACTCATCGATTTCAGCCTGGGAAAGCCTCCGGTGGAGCGCTCGGCCGAACGGGTGTTTCCTGGATGAGGGGGCGAGGAGGCCGATCATGCGAATCGCTCTGAGGGTGGGGGCGGTCTGCGCGGTGACCGTACTGAGTGCGGGAACCGCCGCCACAGCCGTCGCCCACAACGACGACAGCGTCATCTGGGGCACCGTCGTGTCGGGCCCTGACCTGAAGGTCAGGGACGAGCCCAGCACCCACGGCTCGATCCTGGCGACGATGCCGTACGGCAGCCAGGACCGCGTCAGATGCGCGGTACAGGGCACCTCCATCCACGGCAACCCGCACTGGTACTGGCTGGAGGGCGTACGCGGCTGGGTGAGCGCGGCGTACGTCGACACCGGCGGCCGCCACGTGCCGGGCTGCGCCTCGTCCGAGGACCCGTGCCCGCAGTGGCGCGACTGATGTACGGAGAGACGTAAAGAGAGACGTACGGAGAAGGGAACCGTCATGGCACACGCCGCACCCGTCCACTACGTGCCCGGCGCACGGACGACCCCGACCTCGACCTCCGCGTCCCGCTGGGCCGGACTCGCCCTGCTCATGGGCGTCGTCTACGGCCTCTGGGCCTGCGCGATCCGACGCGACGGCGGGCCGATCACCACCGGGAACGTCATGTTCGGAGTGGTGACCGGCCTGGTCTTCGCCGCCCTGATGTTCGCCCTGCACCGGATCGCGCCCTCGCTCCCGCGCGAGCTGCGCGCGCTGTCTTGGACGGCGTTCGCGGGCATCGCGTTCGGCTATCTCTACAGCCTGGGCGGGGCGAGCGTGCTGCGGTCCACCGTGATGGCGCTGGTGGTCGCGGCGGGCGTCTTCGCGGTGACGTTCTACCGCTACTACACGACCGAGTGAGCGGGCGCCTCACCCGTGGGCTTCGCCGCCCCGCGCCCCAGCCGGTACGCCACGAGCAGTGAAGCGGCAAGCACCAGCGCCGAGTTGACGGCCACCGCCACGCCCACCCCGGACAGGACCGCCTGCGGGTCACCACCCGTACCCGGCCCCGTCCGGGCCGCCACGATCGCGCTCATCACCGGGATGCCGAGGGTGATGCCGACCTGCTGGGTCATGGTCGCCAGACCGGTCGCCAGGCCCTGCTCGGAGTCGGCGACACCCGACGTCGCGGTCACCATGAAGCCCACGATGACCAGCATGTTGCCGACACCGCCGACGAACGTGGCGGCCAGCAGCAGATACAGCCAGCCGCCCGACGTCCCGAGCGCGACCAGCGACAGCGTGGCGGCGGCCTGCACCACGCCCCCGCCGAGGATCGCCGCCCGGCCGCCGAACCGGCTCACCGCCCGCCCGCCGAGCATCCCCCCGGCCACCGTGCCCGCACCGAGGACACCGAACGCGAGCCCCGTGGCGAGCGCCGAGTACCCAAGCACTTCCTGGAGATAGAGCGTCATGAGGAAGACCAGCGAGGTCTCGGTGGCGAAGGCGATCAGGCCCGCCGTGTTGCCCCAGACGACCGAGCGGCGCCGCATGATGCGGACGGGGACGAGCGGCGCGGGCGAGCGCTGTTCCACGAACCAGAACGCGACGAGCAGTCCCGCGCCCGCGAGCAGCGCGCCGAGCGCGACGGGCTCGGTCCAGCCGCTCTCACCCGCCCGCGTGAGGCCGTAGACGAGGGCCAGCAGTCCGCCCGTGACGGTGACCGCGCCCGGCAGGTCCAGACGGTGTCTGCAGACGATCCGCGAGTCGGTGAGGAGGGACGGCGCGAGGGCGACGACGGCGGCCGCGACGGGCACGTTGATGAAGAACGCCCAGCGCCAGGAGAGCAGTTCGGTGAGGAGCCCGCCGAGGATGGCGCCGGTGGTGAAGCCCGCCGACATCAGCGCGCCGTTCAGACCGATCGCCCGGTCCCGCAGCGGCCCCTCGCGGAACGCGGTGGTGAGCAGGGCGAGCCCCGCCGGGGTGACGGCCGCCGTGGCAAGACCCTGCAGCACGCGTGCCGTGAGCAGCACCTCCGGCGAGGTGGCGAGGCCGCCGAGGGCCGAGGAGAGGCCGAGCAGCGCCATGCCGCCGATGAAGAGCCGCTTGCGCCCGAAGAGGTCGGCGATCCGGCCGAAGAGGAGCGTGAAACCGGCGGCGGCGAGCGCGAACGAGGTGGCGATCCACTGGAGGTCCGCGAGGGAGAAGCCGAGCCCTTCGCCGACCACGGGCAGGGCGACGTTCAGGATGGAGAAGTCCACGGCGATCATGAACTGGGAGCCGAGGAGAAGGGCGAGGACGAGCTTCTGACGACCGCTCATGGCGGCGCCCATGGCTGTGTTCGTGGTCATCACAGGGTCTCCAGGTCCACCGCGTGGGCCATGGCCCGGTAACCGGCGTCGTTCGGGTGCAGGTGGTCGCCGCTGTCGTAGGCGGGGGCGAGGCGCTCCGGGTCCTTCGGGTCGGCGAGGGCCTTGTCGAAGTCGACGTACGCGTCGTACTCGCCGGAGGTCCGCACCCACTGGTTGAACGCGTCGCTCACCGCGGCCGCGCGCTTGCCGTAGTGGTCGGACCCGCCGAGGGGGAGCAGCGTGGCGCCGACGACCCGCACGCCCTTCGCGCGCGCCTCGCGGATCAACGTGCGGTGGCCGTTGATGAGTTCGCGGGCGGAGACGACGGGGGCGGGCTTGTAGGTGGCCTTGTCGGTCTCGCTGAAGCCGATGTCGTTGAGGCCTTCGAGGACGACGACGGTGCCGACGCCGGGCAGGTCGAGGGCGTCCCGCGAGAAGCGGTTGGCACTCTTCTCGCCGTACCAGGCCGAGTCGTTGAGGACCAGGTTGCCGCCGATGCCCGCATTCAGGACCGGGCGCTGCTTCCCCGCCTCGTCGAGGCGTTCGGCGAGGGCGTCGGACCAGCGGCGGTTGCGGTCGGTGGAGGAGGCGAAGCCGTCGGTGGTGGAGTCGCCGAAGAGGACGACGCCGTCGCGCTTCGGGGCGCTCCCGGAGCCGCTGACGTCCACGCCGGAGAGGTAGTACCAGGACTCCGTCGACTCGCCGAAGGCCCCGGCGCCCGCGTCGGCGGTGTGGTCGCCCTGGGCGCGGTAGCTGGTCGCGAAGGACTGGGCGTGGAAGGTGGCGGGGCCCGTCGTGCCCGAGAGGTGCAGGGTGACGGTGACGGACTCGAAGGGGTCGAGGTCCAGGCCCGCGGCGTCGCTGGAGAGTTGGCCGTACGCGGGAACGGTGACCGCGGACTTCCCCCGGAAGGTGAGCCGCCGCACGGACCCCTTCTCGACCGCGGCCGAGGCCGGAGCCCCCTTCTTCGTACGGGCGATCGTGGCGCTCTCGATCCGCAGCGGCGAGCTGCCGTACGCGTTGGAGAGCCGGATGCGGGCTCTGTCGCCGCCCTCGGTGACGCGGACGACCTGGCGCAGGGTCTGGCCGTCGAAGCCTGCCTCCGACCAGTTGGGCTTGAAGCCGGTGCTTGGCCGCTGCGGGGCGCTCGCCCAGGCGGCGCTCCACGAAGGCTCCTTCCCCTTGCCGTGGTGCCCGGAGGAGGCCTGGGCGCCGGTCACGGCGAGCCCCGCGGTCAGGGCGAGGGCGGTGGCGGTGGCGGTGACGGCGAGGGACGTGCGGGCACGCGAAATCATCGTGAGCTCCTGGTGGTTGAAGAGAGGGTGTCCGTCCGGCGGGCCGCCGTCCTGACTCCTCAAAGATCCGCCGAGCGCGCTCCCCCATCAATGGCGATCTGTGGAACGATCGACACGCTCAGGCTTATCGATGCAGGTCACAGGGGGTATGCGGTGGAGCGGCAAGAGCTGGAGACCTTCTTGACCCTGGCCGAGGAGCTGCATTTCGGCCGCACCGCGGAGCGCCTCCTGCTCTCGCAGGCCCGGGTCAGCCAGACGCTGAAGAAGCTGGAGCGCAAGATCGGCGCCCCGCTCTTCGAGCGCACCAGCCGCGTGGTGCGGATGTCCCCGCTGGGCCGTCAGCTGTACGAGGATCTGGCGCCGCTCCACAAGGAGATGGAGGCGGCGGTCGCCCGCGCCAAGGACTCCGCGCGGGGCGTCGGCGGCGAGCTGAACGTCGGCTTCCTCGGCGCGGGCGCGGGCACGCTGACCGGCCCCGTCCTCGCCCTCTTCCGGGAGCGCCGCCCGGGTGTCGAGGTGCGGATGCGGGAGACGCAGTTCCAGGATCCGCTGGGCGCGCTGCGCGGCGGCGAGTTCGACGTGCTCTTCACGTGTCTCCCCGTCGAGGAGCCGGACCTGACGGTGGGCCCGGTCGTCATCAACGAGCCGCGCCTGCTCGCGATGCCGCTCGGCCACCCGCTCGCCGGACGGACCTCCGTCTCGCTGGAGGAGCTGGCGGGCGAGACGTTCTTCGGCGTCGTGAACGGCGCGCCCGCGTACTGGTGGGACTTCCACGTCCCGCCGCGCACGCCCAGCGGCCGCGAGATCCACCGGGGGCAGGCCGTCGCGTCCTTCCAGGAGCTGATGACCCTCGTCGCGGCGGGCCAGGGCATCTCCCCGGTCGTCGCGTCCGTGGAGAAGTACTACGCGCGCCCCGGCGTCACCTTCGTCCCCCTGGACGACGTGCCCCGCGCCGAGGTGGCGCTGATCCACCGCACGGAGGGGACGAACGCGCGCGTGGAGGCGTTCGTCCGGGCGGTCGGGGACACGGTCGAGGCGAACGGCGGCCCGGCGGCGTTCTAGGGCGTACGCGGCATCGGCGGGGTTCTCGGACCTGCCCCGCAGGGCCGGGCAGGATGCCCCCATGACCGCTCTGAGCTATTCCGCCGCATTCATCACGTTCTTCTCCGTGGTCGGGCCGCCCAAGGTGCTGCTCGCCTTCGCCGGGCTCGCGCAGAACCACTCCACGGCCGAGCTGCGGCGGATCGCGCTGATCTCGTCGGCGGCCGCGGTCTTCGTCGGCCTGGTGACCGGCATCGCCTCCCCCTGGCTCCTCGACCTCTTCCACATCTCGACGCCCGCGCTGCAGCTCGCGGGCGGGGTCATCTTCTTCATCTACGCCGTCGGGCTCGTCCTCGGCATCCACCTCGGCTCGGACGGCTCGGGCACCGACGCGCCCGACCTGGTCAGCGGCGTGCGGCAGTTGCTCATGCCGTACGTGGTGAGCCCGCTGGCGATGACGGCCGTACTGATCGAGGGGGCGGCGCGCGACTCGTGGACGTGGCGGTCCACGGTGGTCGGCGCGTACGTCACCGTGATCGCCATCGACCTGCTGTGCGTGGTCGTCCTGGCCCGCGTCCTGCAGCGCACGCACCACGCCACCATCGAACTCCTGGGCCGCCTCCTCGGGTTGCTGCTCGCCGCGGTCGGCGTGGACCTGGTCCTGGACGGCCTGACGTCCCTGGGGGTCGCGGTGGCCCGCGACGGCCACTGAGGCGGTCCACTACGGGATGGAGGACAGCAGCGCGTCGCGTTCGGGCTGCTCGAAGTGCTGCTCGATGGCGGTGCGGACCGCCTCCGGAGCGGCCTCGGCCATCTCCGCGAGCACCTTTCCCCTGCGCACGGCAGGAGCCCACGCCGAGGCGTAGACGAGTGTGTCGACCCACTCCGCGTTCGCGGCGGTCAGGGCACCGGCATGGGCCCAGAGCCAGCCCGGGTCGTAGTCGCGGAACGTCAGCGGGGTGTCGCCTGGCCCGGTACCGGCGAGCGCGAGCTCCTTGGTCAGGGTGAGGGCCGCCCCGTCCACAGGGGCGCCCGCGGTGTCCACCACCAGCAGCCTCTCGTGCAGCAGCAGGGCCGCGCTGTCGAGCAGGGATGACGAGGGTCGGCGCGGGTCCGGGGTCCTGGCCAGCCACTCGCGGCGCCCGGCCACCGAGCCCGCGAGGAGTTCGGCTCCCGTGGCGTGCCGCTCGTTGGTGAAGAAGTCGTAGGCCGCCCGCACCAGGAGCGGGTCCTCGGCGCTCAGCAGACCGGCCACGGCCCGGCTCAGTACCGGCTGTTCGGCGCCGAGCAGGCGATGGAGCCGGGTGATCCACCGGACGTGCAGTTCGACACCGGGCGGATCGAACGGTGGGCGCAGGGCCGCCTCGACGACCAGAGCGTCCCAGTCGGTGGCCTCGTCCAGCCGCACCCCGTCGAGTACGGAGGGGAGCTCGAAGTCGGGGTGCCCGCCGCACACCCAGTCCGTGAACGCCGGGTGCAGGTCGTCCGATTCGGACCCGATCCGGTAGCTCCAGACCGTGTCCCGCCGGTGGCATCCGCAGGCGTAGCGCCGGTGCTCTCCGTCGGGCAGCACTTCCGACCGCACCGGTTCACCACAGCTCGTGCAACGCAGCGCGTTGCAGCCCACGAGGGACGCCCAGCCGAACTCGAACGGCTCTGTCGGCAGCCAGAAGCGCGCGCCCACCAACTCGGGGTAGGGACCGCAGAATTTCGTCATGCTCTAGTTCCCGCTCCCCGTATGCGCAGGTTCCCCGGGGAACCTGCCGTCCTTGCCGCAGGCCCGCAGTTCGTCCTCGGTGAGGGGCTTGATGTTCCGGTATATCCCCTGCGTCGGATCGTACTCACAGCCGAACGGCTCGGCCGCGGCCATGATCTCGACGAGGGTGTGGTGACTGGCCCCGACGAGGAACGCGACGGACGCGAGCCGGGCGCCGTACTTGTCCGCCTGGAGCGCCTTGGCGGCGCTCATCATCGTGTTGGTCGTGCCGGACGGTCCGCCGCCGAGCGGCAGGCTGAGCTTGCGCTGCGCCTCCACCCAGGTGTTCTTCTCGTTGATCATCCAGACCTTCGCGCCCGCGAGCCACTTCAGGGCGTCCTGCTGCACGTCCCAGCTCGGGTCGTCCTTCGTGTGCACCGCCTTCTGCCGGTCACTGAAATCAAGACCGGTCTCCGCGACCGTGTGCCCGGCGCGCCCGGTATCGCCGGGTTCCTGGTCGGGGTCCAGGGCCTTCAGCACGTCGTTGCGCCGGACTCGCGCGTCATCCTTGTGCACCACCGCCGAGCCCGGGGGAATGGGCGCGATGTCAAGGGTGGAGACGCTCGCCGGAGTGCCGTTGGCCTGCAGCATCGCGCGACGACGGTCCTGAAGGAAGGGCATGTTCAACTTGGCCTCCTTCATGCGCTGGTCGATCTCCTCCCGCTTCGCGGAACTGGCCAGGTCCCGGGCCAGTACCTCGGTGAAGAAGCGCACGACGTGGGTGTACTGCTCGCTCAGCGTGCCCGAGTCGAAGACGGCCATCACATCGGCGACCGCGGTACCGACGAAGCCCGACTTCTCGACGCCTTCCTGACCGACGGTGCTGAAGATCTCGGCCAGCTGCTGATCGGCGTGGTCCCAGGCGCCGCCCACCCCGCTCCGGATGTACGCCTTGGCCTTCGTCGCCATGTCGGCCATGGCGCCCTTGGCGGCGGCGTGCGAGGAGGCCTTGGCCGCGAGCTTGCGCTCGAAGGCCATCGCGTCCGCTTCGAACGCCGGGTCGGCGGCACGCGACTGCCCGCTGGTGTTGGCGCCGAGCGTCAGGCCGTCGTCCGTGCGCTGCACGGACTCCGTACGCTGCACCGACAAGGAGGCCGTCCCGCCTTCGCCCCGCTCCCCGCTCCCTAAGTGCCCGGACCCCTGGAGCATCCCCACCACGGCCCTGTTGCCCAAGCTGCGCTGCAGAGCCATCAGTCCTGGTTCGGGCCGACCAGTTCGCTGCGTACGTTCATGAGTGGATGGACGTCCTGCCTCGGAGCGGCCCGATGTCCCACTGTCTCGCTTGTAGCCCATGGCTCCTCATCTCGCGGGCCTGCACCCGGTCGCGGGCCGCCCAGTCCTCCGAACAACCTATGTCCAGGCGGTAGTTGGGGCTACGTACCAAAGGGCACACTCGGGTGCCTCCATCGGGCAGAGCGGAAATCCCGGTTCACATACGGGTTCCGAGGGGGGCCGCCGGGACCGGCTCCTCGATCAGCATCTCCGGGCGCCCGGTGACCAGGAGCCACGCGGGCAGCGCCGCCACGCACAGCACGGGCAGCAGGGCCATGTCCATCACGACCACGGCGGCCGTGAAGAGGCTGAGCCAGCCCTGGCGGGTGGTGGCGAGCAGGATGCCGAGAACGGCACAGGTGATGGCGAGGGAGACCGGCACGGCGGCCACGAGGGCGTGCGCGAGCATCCCGAGGGCGACGCCCACGAAGACCGCGGGGAAGATCCGCCCGCCCCGGAACCCGCAGGTCCCTGCGACGACCAGCGCCGCGAGCTTGACGAGGGCGAGGAGCAGCAGGTTCCCGGCGCCGTGCGCGTCGGCGTGCGAGGTCAGCTCCTTCATCTCGTCGAGGCCCTTGAAGAGCGTGAGGTGCCCGCCGAGCGCGCCGAGCGCCCCGAGGACGAGCCCGCCGACGGTCAGCATGACCACGGGGTGCCCGAGCTGCCGGAAGGCCCGGTGGAAGAGCGGAAACGCATACACGGCGGCGAGCCCGACGGCCGCGGCGGCCGAGCTGATCACCATGGCGGAGACCACGTCGATCAGCCGCGCCCCTGGGTAGGCCGGTACGTCGATGCGGAACGTCGGATGCGCGACGAGCACGGTGGTCAGCGCCCCGGCCCCCGCCGCCACCAGCGGCGCGAACAGCCGGTCCCACAGCGGCCGCGGGTCGTCCCCCACGGCGGTCTCGGAGAGGATGAGCGCGGCGGCGACGGGCGTCCCGAAGAGCGCGCCGACGGTCCCCGCCGCCGCGAGCCCGACCCAGTCCGCGGCGCGCGAGCGGGGCATGGCCCGCATCCCGAGCGCGTACGCGAGGGCGATGTTGATGGCCGTGATCGGGTTCTCCGGACCGAGGCTCACACCGCCCGCGAGCCCGATGACCACGGCGAGCGCGATGCCGGGCAGCAGCCGCAACGGCAGCGGCGGATCGACGAGCCCCATGGTCGCCGGATCGGGCCCCGCACGCCCCGGCACCTTCCACACCACGAGCCCCACGACGACACCCACGACGGTGAGCGTCCCGAAGATCCAGCCCGCGGACGTCCCGCCCACCCCGAACGCGTCGGGCAGCCGCTCCCACAGCACGTCCTGCAGCCGCTCGGCGACCCAGCTCAGCCCGAGCAGCAGCAGACTCGCCCCCACCCCGACGAGCAGGGCGGGGACGATCAGCGGAACGAGCGCGCGGGCCGCGGGCGGCAGGCCCACGGCCCGGCCGGGCACGGTCAGGGCCCGGCGACGTCGGAGCGGTCGTTGCAGAGCGCCCAGATCACGAAGACGCCGATCGCGATCGAGATGAGCGCCCAGACGGGCGTGTACGGCAGCCAGAGGAACTGCGCCACGATGGCCAGCGCCGCGAGAGCGACGCCGCTCGCCTTGGCCCAGCTCGCGCCCTTGAGGATCCCCATGCCGACGACGGCCACGAGGATGCCGAGCACGAGGTGGATCCAGCCCCACGTGGTGAGGTTGAACTTGTAGACGTAGTCGCCGATCCGCTCGTAGACGTCGTCCTTGGCGATGCCCGCGATGCCCTCGAAGATGCCGAGGATGCCGTTCACCATCATCAGGACACCGGCGAACATCGTCCCGCCGGACGCCCAGAGAGCGGTGTCCTTCTCGGGGTCGCGGTCCGGCTTGTGGGGTGCGGTAGCGCTGCTCATGTGCGCCGCCCCTTCTCTTTGGTCGGGAACTCACAGCGTCGGACGGCGGGTGGGGAGGAGCGAGCGGGCGTGGGCCGAATGGGTGACATGACGAGTTACGTGATTTCCGTCACCTGAGTGCGATCGGCTGATTACGCTGTGCACATGGTCAAACTGCGCGACCTCGATCCCAGCGCGTCCCCCCTTGACTACTACGGCTCGGAGTTGCGCCGCCTCCGGGAGGCGGCGGGCCTCAGTCAGCCGCAGTTGGGCTCCTGCGTCTTCGTCACGGCGTCACTGATCGGCCAGGTCGAGACGACGAGGAGGGTGCCGACGAGGGACTTCTCGGAGCGGGTGGACGCGGCGCTGGGGACGGACGGTCACTTCTCGCGGCTGGTGGGCCTGGTGCTGCGGAGCCAGTTGCCGACGTGGTTCCAGGCGTATGCGGAGATGGAGGCGCGGGCGGCCTACATCTCAACTTTTCAGGCCCAATTGGTATACGGACTTCTTCAGACCGAGGAGTACGCACGCGCCGTACTGGGGGTCACGACGGATGACCACCTCGATGCTCGCACTGCGGCACGGATGGAGCGGCAGCGCATTCTTTGGGGAGAAAACCCACCGTTGATGTGGGTGGTGCTCAGTGAGGCGGTGCTGTGTCAGGAAGTGGGCGGCAAGCAAGTCATGCGCGACCAACTCGCGCACTTGCTCGACCTGCCGAAGCGGCGGGAGTGGGTAAGGGTGCAGGTGCTGCCGTTTGCAGCGGGCGCACACGCCGGGCTACCCGGCACATTCAACCTGCTGCGCTTTGAGAGCGACCCTGATCTCGTCTACACGGAGGACTTCGTCCAAGGCCATATGACCGCCAATCCCCAAGCCCTCAAGGAGGGTTCGCTCCGTTACGATCATCTGCGAGCCGCCGCACTCTCCGTGGAGCACTCGGCGGCGTTGATCGCCCGCGTAATGAAGGAGCGTTATGGGGACAAGTCAAAAGCTGACAGCGTGGCGTAAGTCGTCCTACAGCTCGGACACCGGCGGCGACTGCATCGAGTGCGCCCCCCTCAACGGCGCCACGTGGCAGAAGTCGACGTACAGCGGTAACACCGGCGGCGAGTGCATAGAGCTCGCCCAAACCCCCCGCAACGCCACCATCACCATCCGCGACAGCAAGAACCCCGAAGGCCCCACCTTCACTGTCACGGACGCCGCCTTCACCCACTTCGTGACCGCCACCGTCAACGGAGATCTGCACGAACCCTCTCGGTGATCACCGAGGCCATCCGACGGATACCCGGCGAACGCACCGGGCACGGCCGGGACTTGGCCGTGGTCGGCGCCAAGCAGAAGTGCAGGTAGTCGTCCCCGCTCCGGTGCAGCGCCGCGCGGCCCGAGCCGCAGTACGCCGAGTGCGACTGCTCGTACGCCGTGCAGGGCAACGACTCGACCCACGTATAGCGGTCGGACGCGGGAGCGACCGACCGCCCCGCGTCGGCGACGAGGCCGCCCGAGGCGCGGGCCTGCGCTTGGTAGATGGCGTTGACGCGGCGCACGCGGTCGGGCGTGATCGCGTCGGGTCCCTGGAGGACCCACACGACACGGGTCCGCTCACCGCCCGCGCCCCGGATCTGCGCGGCGAGCCGACGCGCGTCCGCGGCGTACCGGTCGAAGTACTTGTCCCGCTGCTGGTCGTACGTGATGCCCTTCATGCACGGCGTGTAGCCCCACGCGTTGCCCCAGAACTGGAGGACGACGTAGTCGGGCCGCTGCGCCCGCACCAGGGCGGCCGCCTTGTCCTTGTCGGGGACGAGGGAGTCCTCGCCTGTGCCGTCGAGGTAGTCGCAGAGGGTCGTCCCCGAGTACGGCGCGCTGCGGTACCGCGCACCGAGGCGGTCCTTCAGCTGCTGGCCCAGGACGTCCTGGTTCTCCATGGCGAGGGAGTCGCCGAGGTAGAGAACCTTGGGGGCGGGCTTGTCCGGGGCGTCCCGGGCCGCACGCTGCCGGGTCGTGGCGGAAGGCGACGAGGGCGACGAGGGCGACACGGACGGGTCAGGACGCGCCGCGCTGCTCGGGGCCTCCGGAAGGTCGGCCGGTGCCGCGTCCCCGGACCCCGGGTCCCCGCACGCGCCCAGTAACAGCAGCCCGGCCAGTACCCCCGCGCTCCAAAGGTTCCGCTTCCGCATGCGGCAACTCCCGCCCCAGACAGCCGAAATGGTCCTCAGGCAAACACACGAGCGACGGGGAGGGAAGTGCTCCGCCTGCCAAGTCCGCACGGGCTCTCAGCGGGCGGCAGCCCCGCGTTCCGCCCGCTCGAAGCGGCGGGCCAGCGCGCGGAAGGACTCCTTCGGCTCCCAGTGCCAGGGGGACTCGGGGTCCGCGGGCCGCTTCCGGACCGCCTTGGCCAGGCCGTAGCTGGCCATGTCCAGGTCGTGGCGCGGCGAGTCGGGCCGGTGCGGAAGCTCGGGGCTCACGAACTGATACACCAGCGCCGCGTGCAGGTTCATGGACTCGAAGACGTCGAAGACGTCCGAGAGGTACGCGGCCTGGGTGCCCTCACTCCGCTTCAGCCCGCCCGCGATCTCCGGGGGCTCCTTCGTGTAGTCGATGGACTCGTACCACCCCATGCCACCGTCCTGCGGCGCCCCTTCGTACGTGCAGGACCCGCACTCGGTGATGGCCACCGGCTTCCCCCAACGCGTGTGCGGGGTCAGGTCCTTGACGTAACCCTTCGCGCTCCCGTAATACGCGTAATAGTTCACGCTGACGACGTCGAAGAGCGACCAGTCGACCTCGTCGTCGTGCGCGGCGCCGTACGTCAGCGGCCCCCGGAAGACCGCACGGCCGGTCTTCGCGGCCAGCTTGATGAAGCGCCGCGTCCTGCGGACCATCTGCTGCGGGTCGTAATTCCCCTTGAGGATGTTCTGGACCCGCTCCAGCGCGTCGGCGCCGGGCACGATCCCGGGCACGAACAGCACGAACTCGCACCCCACGCTGAGGTACACGCGCGCCCCTTGCCGCCGCAGCCGCTCGGCCTCCCGCCCGGTCTCGGCGAGGTGGTCGAGGATGTCCCGCTCCGGCACGTCCCCGAGGCGCGGCTGCAGCCAGACGTGCAGGCCGCGCTCGGCGGCCTCGGAGGCGGTGGCGGCGAGCCGCTCGACCCCTGTCCCGTACACCGAGACGGAGTTCGCGTGCAGCTCGTGCCGGATGCGGCGCAGGTCGCGGCGCATGCGCCCCGCACTCCACGCGGTGGCGGGGCCTTCCCCGTCCCCGACCTCGTAACAGACCCCGCGGTAGTCCAGTCCCCGCCGTACCCCCGTCCCGGCGGGGACCGGCACGGGAGTGCCACGACGTTCCGTACCGACGGCTCCGGCCCGACCGGCCCCCACCAGCCCTCCGGCGGCGACCGCGGCCCCCACCGTGGCGGCCCCCGTCAGGAACCGGCCCCTGCTGATCCCACCGTCGTTGCGCACCACGTCGTCCCGCACAGCGCCTCCCGTGATCCCGATCCGGCGGCGACCCTGCCGCCGCCGTCCGGTGATCCCGAGCATGCCGATGAGCGCACGGCGCGCTCATCGCACTTTGGTCTATGCGTGGGCGCCGAAGGTTTCGACCGGCGGCCCCTCCGCGCCCGTCGGCGGGTTCGTCAGCGGGCGACGAACTGCGTGAGGATCGCCTGCACCTCGTAGATGTCGACGCCCTTCGTGAACGTCTTCTGCATCGGCGTCGGGTTGCTGGAGATCCAGATCTTCAGCTCCGCGTCGAGGTCGAAGTGCCCGGCCGTCTCCACGGCGAAGTGGGTGATGCTGCGGTACGGGACCGAGTGGTACTCGACCTTCTTGCCGGTGATCCCCTGCTTGTCGACCATGATCAGCCGACGGTCGGTGAACAGCATGGTGTCGCGTATCAGCGTGTACGCGGCGTGCACCTGCTCACCGTGCCCGAGCAGCCGCCCGTACTCGCTCTGCGCCTTCGCCGGGTCGACGGTGTGCGCGTTTCCGAACAGTGCCATGACAGGCCCCCCACTCGATGGTTCTGTAGCCCCCGCACCCCGGGTGAAGCGTGAAATGCGGGAGCTTGCCACTGTATACGGGGCCGGGTGAGCGCAGTCGAAGGTCTGTGCGAGGGAGGGCGTGGCGGGGTTGCGGGGACTTCAGGCGTCGTCGTACGGGGGTCGCTCTACGGGAGTCGCTCAGGGTCCAGCTCGCCGCCCCGCGCGAACGCCTCCGCGTAGGCGCTCTCGCCGAGGGCCGTCCGAGCCGCCGCCGCGATCCGGTCGACGTCGCCGCGTTCGGCGGGCGGCAGCGGGGCCCCCACGCTCCTGCGGGCCGCGTCCGCCGCGCCGAGGAGCTCGGCGGCCCGCTCCGCCGTGCCGGACACGGCCGCCGCGCCCGCGAGGCCTTCCAGGGAGAGGGCGACGGCTCGTGGCTCTGCGAGGGCGCGGGCGGTCTTGAGGCCGAGGAGGTGGTGGGCCTCGGCGGTCGGCCCGTCGCCGCGTAGCTCCGCGATGAAGCCGAGCTCGGCGTGGTGCAGGTGGTCGCCCGCGGGGGAGGACACGTCGGCGTGACGGTCCCGGATGCGCGTCAGGTGCGCTTCGGCCGCGGAGAGGTCGCCGGAGCGGCGGGCGCCGAGCGCGAGGCCCATCTCCGCGTGGATCTGGCCGTAGCGGTATCCGTACCGCTCCGCCAACTGCCTTGCCTCCTCGTGCAGTTCACGCGCCCGTTCCCAGTCGTGCGTGAGCAGCGCGAGACGGCCGAGACCGGAGAGGCGCGCCGCGACCTCCGCCTGAAGGCCGAGCTCGCGCGCGATGGCCAGCCCTTCCTCCTGCCCGCGCACGGCCTCCTCGTAGTCGCCCCGGATCTCGGCGAGCGCGGCGAGCGGCGCGACCGTCTGCAACTCGCCCCACCTGTCGCCTAGTTCGGCGAAGAGTACGGCCGCGCGCCGCCCGTCGCGGCCGATGGTGTCGAGGTCGCCGCGGATCAGCGCGTGCATCGCGCGCAGGGCGAGGGCGGCGGCGGTGGTCCACCGGTCGTCGGTGCGGGTGGCGAGCGCGAGGGCCTGTGCGTTGGCGTCCTCGCTGGCGGCCGGGTCGCCCGCGCTGAAGAGGGCGTAGGCGTGGAGCCAGCGGGTGCGGGGGTTCCGCGGGGTGATGGTGGCGGCGGTAGCGGCGGTGGCGCTGCTGGGGGCGGGTGCGGGGTGCAGGTCGCCCGTGAGTAGGCGGAACACGGTGTGCAGGAGGGCGAGTTGGCCGTCGCCGGGTGGGGTGGCGGCCGTGTCGCGGTGGGCGGCGGCGACGGCGGCGGTGGGTGTGGTGTCGTGTGCGGCGCCGGGGGTGGTGTCGCCCGCTTCGCCGGGGGCCGTGGTGGTGGCGCTGCGGGGAGCGGCGCCGCGTACCGTCGCCAGCGCGTGCCGTGCCTCCGTGAGGCGGCCCCGTAGCAGCCACCACCACGTGAGCGCCGTGGCGAGCCGGGCCGCCTCGTCCCCCGAGGAGCGCCGGACCGTCTCGTCCAGCGCTGAGCGGAGGTTGGCCGCCTCCGCGTCCAGGCGGGCCAGCCAGACCCGCTGGCCGCCGTCGCGCAGTCGGGGCTCGGCCCGTTCGGCGAGGTCCAGATAGTGGAGGAGGTGGCGTTCGCGTACGCCGGTCAGGTCCTCCATCGCGTGCAGCCGCTCCATGGCGTACGCGGCCACGGACTCCAGGAGGCGGTAGCGCGGCGCCGTCCCGGCGGGACCGGGCGCCATGACGACCAGGGAACGGTCGACGAGCCGGGTCACCAGGTCGAGCACCTCGTCGCGGGTCACGCCGTCGCCCGCGCAGACGGCCTCCGCCGCGTCCAGCGTGCAGCCGTCGCGGTGCACGGCGAGGCGGCGCAGCACGATGCGCTCGGGCGCGGTGAGCAGCTCCCAGCTCCAGTCGATCATCGCCCGGAGCGTCTGCTGGCGGGCGGGGGCGCCGCGCTGCCCCGAGGTGAGGAGCCGGAACCGGTCGCCGAGCCGTTCGGCCAACTCCCCTACTCCCAAGGCCCGTACGCGCGTGGCGGCGAGTTCTAGCGCGAGCGGGATGCCGTCGAGGCGGCGGCAGATCTCCGCCACGGCAACCTCGTCGTCCCCGCCGGGAGGCAGTGAGAAACCGGGTGCCGCGGCCGCGGCACGGGCGGCGAAGAGCTGGACGGCGTCCGCGGCGGGAAGGGGCTCCACGAGGAACACGGTCTCGCCGGTCAGGCCCAGGGGTTCCTGGCTCGTGGCCAGGACGCGGAGTCCGGGCGCGGCACGCAGCAGGGTGTCCGCGAGCGCGGCGGCCTCCTCGACGACCTGCTCGCAGTTGTCGAGGACGAGGAGCGTGCGGCGGTCGCGGAGGGCGGTGGTCAGGCGGTCGAGGGGGGTGGTGGGGCGTGCGGTGGTGGGTGAGGCCGAGGGCATGTCGTCGCGGAGGCCGAGGGCTGTGGAGACGGATACGGCGAGGTCGGCGAGGGTGCTGTTGCCGCGCAGGGCGGCCAGCTCGACGAGCCGGACGTCGTCGGGGGAGTACGCAGGCAACGCGGACAACTGGGCCGCGGCTTCCAGCGCGAGGCGCGTCTTGCCGACACCGCCGGGGCCGGTGAGGGTCACGAGGCGTCCGACGGCGAGGAGTTCACCGACTTCCGCGACGGCTTGGGTGCGGCCTACGAGGGGGGTGAGGGGGGTGGGGAGCGGGGCGGGGCTCGGGCCGAGGGGCGGGTTCGGGTGCGGGCCGGGGCCTATGGCCGGGTGCGGGTGCGGGTGCGGGTTCGGGTGGCCGGGGCCCATGACCGGGTGCGGGTGCGAGCCGGGGTTCGGGCCGAGGGCTGTGTTCGGGTGCTGGCCAACGGCCGGGTTCGGGCTCGCGCCGGGGTGCGGGGCCGTGTCGGGGTGCGGGGCGACGCCAGGGTTCGGGCTTGTGCCGGGGCGCGGGTCCGCGCCAAGGTTCGGGGCCGTGCCGGGGTGTGGGGCGACGCCAGGGTTCGGGCTTGTGCCGGGGCGCGGGTCCGCGCCAGGGCTCGGGGCCGTGCCGGGGTGCGGGGCGGCGCCAGGGGGCGGGCCCAGGGTCGGGACCGGGCTCAGGGTCGGATCCGGGGTCACGGACGGGCCCGGGGTCACGGACGAGCCCGGGGCCGGGTCGAGAGGGCGTCGCGACAGCGACGGATCCTGCCGCAGGATCGCCTCGTGCAGGGCCGCCAGTTCCGGCCCGGGATCGAGCCCCAGCTCCTCCGACAACTGCTTCCGCAGCCCCGCGTACGACGCGAGCGCCTCGCTCTGCCGCCCCGCGAGGTACAGCGCACGCAGCTGCACCGCCCGCAACCGTTCCCGCAGGGGGTGCCGGGCCACCAGGTCCGCCAACTCCCCCGTGAGCAACGTATGGTCGCCCGCCGCGAGGCGCGCCTCCGCCTGCTCCTCCACCACGGCGAGGCGCTGCTCCGCGAGCCGGTCCGCGGCCGCGCGTACGAACTCCTCGTCGGCCAGATCGGCGTACGCGGGCCCCCGCCACAACGCGAGCGCCTGCCCGAGCGCATCGGCCCGGGACCGCGGGTCCGGCGCGCGCCGCGCCTCCTCGACCAGGGCGCGGAAGCGGTCGGCGTCCACCTCGTCGCCCGCCGCCGGGTCGAGGCGCAGCCGGTAGCCGGGCGGCTGGTGCACCACGCGGTCGCGGCCCAACGCGCGGCGCAGCTGGGAGACCTTGGACTGCAGGGCGTTGGCCGGATTGCCGGGCGGCGCGTCGCCCCACAGGTCGTTGATGAGCCGGTCCGCGGAGACGGGCCGCCCCTCGTGCACCAGAAGGTCGGCGAGGAGCGCCCTGACCTTCGCCTCGGGGACCTTGACCGGCTCCCCCTCGCCGTCCCGCACCGCCAGTGGACCGAGCACCCCGAAACGCATGCGGATCACCGTACACAGCGAGCCCCTGACCAGGCCTCGCCGGACCATCAGCGAACTATCAGCGAACCGTCAGCGACCCCGAAGCGCTCCCGAGCAGAGTCGTCCCCGTCAGCAGCCGACGGAGGACGGAGCAGGGCGGATGACCAAGTACGCAGGCAGGAAGGCGGTGGTGGTCGGCGGGGCGACCGGGCTCGGCCTCGCCATCGCGAAGCGGCTCGTCGAGGGCGGCGCCGAGGTCCTGGTGACCGGCGGCCCCGGGGCGGACCTAGACGAGGCCGCCGTGGAGGTGGGCTCCCGCGCCCACGTCGTCCGCTGCGACCCGGCGGACCCCGTGGCCGTCGAGGCGCTGGCCCCCGCGGTCGGGGCGCGGCTCGGCCGCGTCGACCTCCTCTTCGTCCACGCCGACGACGGCCTGCCCGCGCCGCCCGAGCCCGGCCTGCTCCAGCTCCTCGCGGACGACGGCTCGCTCGTCCTCACCGGCCCGACGGCCGACGACCCGGCGGCGAACTCCCTCTCCCCGGTGGTCTGTTGCCGGGGCCCCGCCGACGAGACGGCCGAGGCCGCGCTCCGCCTGGCGGCGCTGACTCCGCGTACTCCGCAGACCCCTCGTACCCCGCAGTCCTCCAACACCCCCCGAACCCCTCGTACGCCTGTGACCCACCGATAGGACGCCAAGCGATGCCCACCCTGCGCACCACCAAAGAAGCCACCAGCACCAAAGAAGCCCCGAATCCCACGAACCCGGCGCCGCCCCAGAAACTCCCCCTCCTCGCCCTCCTGGCCCTGGCCACCGCCGTCTTCATCACCAGCCTCACCGAGACCCTCCCCGCGGGCCTGCTCCCCGCGATGAGCGCCGACCTCGGCGTCGGCGAGTCGGCGACCGGGCAGACGATCACCGTCTACGCACTCGGCACCGCCCTCACCGCGATACCGCTGACCGCGGCCACCGCGGGCTGGCGCCGCAAGCGGCTGCTCCTCGTGGCGATGGCGGGCTTCGCCGCCGCCAACACCGTGACCGCGCTCTCGCACGACTACACCCTGACGATGGCCGCCCGCTTCGTCGCCGGTGTCGCCGCGGGACTCGCCTGGGCCCTGCTCGCCGGGTACGCCCGCCGCATGGCGCCCGCCCACCTCCAGGGCAAGGCGATCGCCATCGCCATGGCGGGCATCCCGGTCGCCCTGTCGCTGGGCGTGCCCGCCGGGACGTTCCTCGGCAAGGTGCTCAGCTGGCAGGTGGCGTTCCTGGTCATGACCGGGCTCACCGTCGGCCTGCTGGCCTGGATCGCCGCGCTCGTCCCCGACTACCCCGGGCAGGAGCCCGGCGGCGCGAGGACCCCGATGCTGCGCACCCTGCGCGTGCCCGGCGTGACCCCGGTCCTCTTCGTCACCCTGGTCTTCGTCCTGGCCCACACCGTCCTCTACACGTACATCGCCACGTTCCTCGACGAGCTCGGCATGGGCGGCTCGACCGACCTCGTCCTCCTCGTCTTCGGCGCCGCGTCCCTGGTCAGCATCTGGATCGTGGGCGCGCTGATCCACCGCAAGCTGCGCGTGCTGACGCTCGCGAGCGTGCTTCTGGTCGGCGTGGCGGCGGCCGTGCTTGCCGTCTTCTCGGACACCCCGGCGCTCGTGTACGTCGCCGTGACGCTGTGGGGCCTCGGCTGGGGCGGCGCTCCCACGCTCCTGCAGACCGCCGCGGGGGACGCGGGCGATGCGGCCGGTGCGGCGGACGCCGCCCAGGCCATGCTCGTCACCCTGTGGAACGTCGCCATGGCGGGCGGCGGTGTCTTCGGCGGCATCCTGCTCGGCCTGGTCGGCACCTCGTCCTTCCCCTGGACGATCCTGCTGCTCCTGATCCCGGTCCTGCTGGTGGTGACCGCGGCGCGGAGGCACGGGTTCCCGTTGCGGAACCGGGCCTGAGAAACTCTCGTCTTCGACGGAGACCTCGAAGAAGAATTCGACGGAGAGTTCGACGGAGAAGGGGGGAAGCCGATGATGATCGTGCTGCTCTACATCGTGATGCTGGTCGTGGCCCTGGGGCTCGTGGCGGTCGTCTGGGCGGCGCGGGGCGGCCCTCGCTGGGTCCAGGGCGTGTCGAAGGCGACGCTGGTCTCCGCGGAACTGGTCTTCGCGATGGCGAAGAGGAGCGGCCGGAGCCGCGGCAACTCGGGGAGCTCGGGCAGCGACTTGGGCGCCACGGGAGACTCGGGAAGCTGACGCGCGGCATGGCCGACCCCACCGGGACGCACCGCGATGCCGGGGCCGATGCCGGGTCCGACGCCGACGCCCGCTGGCTCGCGACCCAACGCCCGTCCCGCATCCGTGAGGTGCAGGCCGGGCGTCTCGCATGGACCCGGGTCGACCTGCTCGACATCGAGGAGGGCGGCGCCCGCGCCCTGCGTGACGCCCTCGAAGTCTTCGGCGTGCAGGTCACCTACGTACCGGTGGGCCAGCCCCGCCACCTGATCGCGGCGCTGAGCGGCGACTCCGCACCCCGCCCCGTCAGGACTCAGAACTCGTCGGCTCCGTTGCGCAGTTCGTACGTCCAGTAGCCGGTCAGTGTCTTCGCCGGGTCGACGGCGATGCCGCCGCTGCCCGGGGCCCTGACGGCAGCCATGCCGCCGCCGCCCTGCAGCGTCACCGAGAAGGCGGAGACGGGCTCGTTGCTCTCGTCGACGCCGCCGTCCGACACCTTGACCAGCGCGTAGGCGGGGGCACCGGCCTTCAGGACGACGGGGGCCGCGGGCTTGCTCTTGGCGACGGCGGGCACGTTCTGCTTGTGGCTCTCCAGGAACTGGATCTCCGGGAAGCCGGTCATCCTGCAGCTGTGGCCCGACGTGTTCTTCGCGGTCAGGACGATGTGGGTGTAGGGCGGCCCGCCGTGGCGCGCGGCGCTGATGGCGACGTCCTTGGTGGTGCAGACGGGAGCGGCCGCGGCGGCCTGCTTTCCGCGGGGGGCTGAGGCCTTGGTGGCGTCGGAGGAGCCGGACGAGCCCGCGGTCTTCGCGGCGTCGGCGTCGGCGTCGGTGCCGTGGGACGCGCCCACCGAGACCGTCGTCTCGGGCGTCTGCGCCCCGGCGGACTCGGCGTCGGAGCCGCCCCCGCCGCAGGCGGTGAGGGAGAGGGCGAACACGGCGGCGCCGGTGGCGGCGAGAACGGTGGAGCGGCTGCGGAACGTACGCATGGGAATTCCCCCGGGAGTGATGGAGCGGTGACGCGCCCTGCTGACCTGCGGACTTGCTGACACGCATCACTCTGGGCGACACCGCTCACGTTCGGCTGCCGTGCCGCTCACGTCCCGCTGCCGAGTCGGACCCGAGGTCAGTCCGACGGATCCGTGAGCGTGGGATCGGCGTGCCCGTCGACCACCTCGCGTGCCACGTCGTGCAGCAGCCGCCGGTGGGACCGCGTGTACGAGCGCATGGCCTCGAAGGCGCCCTCCATGGTCAGCGACCTGCGCGTGGCGATCACCCCCTTGGCCTGCTCGATGATCACGCGGCTGGTCAGGGCCCGCTCCAGCTGACGGGCGAGCGCCCGGCCGTCCTCCGCCTCGCGCGCCCGCTGCAGCGTGACGGCGGTGAAGTCCGCGAGAGACCGGCCGAGGGCCAGGTCGCCCGGGGCGGGGACGCCCTCCTGGCCGGAGAACAGGACGAGCGCGCCGAGGGTGCGGCTGGGCACGCGGAGCGGGAGGGCGGCGACGTGGGTGTGGCCCAGCGCCAGGGCCCCCGGTGTGTAGCGCGGCCAGCGCTGCCGCGCCGCGGGGCTGGCGAGGGGCGTGGGGGCCGCGAGGTGCGCGTCGGTGCGGTGCGGGCCGTGGCCGGGGCCCTCGCGCCAGGAGAGTGCCTCGCGCTCCAGGAGGGTCACGTCGGGGTCGGATCCGTTCGCCTGCGGGGCCTCGCCGCTGCCGGGGGCGTACACGACGGAAGCGGCCGTCGTGCCGAGGAGGGACGGGCTGCCGTCGACCAGGACCGCGAGCGTCCCGGGTACGTCCAGTGCGCCTTCCTGCGAGCTGCCGACCAGGGCCACGAACATGTCGGCCAGCTGCTGTTGGGGCGTCATGCCGAGCTCCTCAGGGAGTCAGAGATAGGGATCCCCGTTCAGGATCCGTCGGGCGATCGCCTCGGTCGTCGTCTCTTCGGCGAACGCGCGTGCCTTGATCAGTGCCAGTGCGTCGCTGATGCTGCAGTCGACCCGCACGGAGAGGACGCCCGACGCCTGCTGGACGGCTTCCCTGTGGTCCGTTCCGCCATAGAGCTCCGGGTCGGCGTCCGGGCCGAGCAGCACGATGCGGGTGAGGGCTTCTGTGACCTCGGCGAGACCCTCGGATCCCACGAGGCCGGGGCGCGGGTCGAACACCGTGAGCGCCCCGAAACAACTGGTCTGCGTCTCCAGCGGGACCGCGAGCACCGACGTGATGCCCAGGGACGTGAGGCCGGGCCCGTACCCGGGCCAGCGGCGCTCGATCTCCTCGCCCGTCGAATGGACCGGGCGGCGCCGGTACGACGCTTCGCGGCACGGTCCCTCACCGAGCACGTACTCCAAGTCCTGCGCGGCCAGGGCCGGTTCGTCGGAGACCGCGACCGCCAGCTGGTTCTGCGTGGAGTCGACCAGGGTGATCGCGGCGCTCTTCGTGCCCAGCGCATCCGCGACGCCCGTCATGAACCGGGGGAGGCTCCCTTTGCCCCGGGCCCACGCCACCGTACGGTCGGCGAAGGCGGCGTGGAGGGCGGCCGATGAGCGGTGGCAGGCGGCGGACCGCCGATGCGTCTCGGCGACCTGCGCGTGGAACTCGCCGCCCTCGGGGTCGGACGCCAGCCGTTCGTGACGCGCGGCCGAGGCCGCGGCGCGCTCCGCCCGCTCCAGCGCGCGGGCGGCACGTCCTCGTGCGGTCGCCACCACGCCGAGGGCTTCGTCGTACCCCTGCGGCTCCATATCGGAAGCGTACGCCCGCCGGGTCATTCGGTGGAGGGGATTCGGCTCTCTTCCATCATGAGGACGACCCCGCCGTTGTGCCCGTCGAACGGGGAGCAGAAGACGTCGCATGTGATGGGCCGCCCGATCCTGCTCAGGGCGTGCACAGGGATGGGCCCGGTGCGCTTGCGGTTCTTCAGGCACTCCTGCACCAGAGGCTTCAGCTTGTCCGTCGGCAGCCCGAAGTCCAGGTCGAAGAAGGTCTCGTTGACCACTTCGTCGCTGCGCAGGCCCCACAGGTCGACGGCGCCCCGGTTCCAGCTCTTGACCCTCAGCTTGTTGTCCAGCACGACGACGCCCGCCGCGATGCTGGTCAGTACGGCCTCCAGGAACGCCCTGGCCTCGTCCAGCTCCTCGGTGCGGATGCGCATCTCGTCATTCATGGTCTCCAGTTCCTCGTTGCCGGACTGGAGCTCTTCGTTGGTGGTCTCCAGCTCCTCGTTCGTGGACTGGAGTTCCTCGTTGGTCGTCTCGAGCTCTTCGATGCTGGACTGGAGCTCTTCGTTGGTGGTCTCCAACTCCTCGTTGGTCGACTGGAGTTCCTCGTACGCCGTCTCGAGGTCCTCGCGCACGCGCTTGACCTCGGCCTTCAGTCGCGTGGCCACGGTGACGTCGGTGAACGAGATCGTGGTCGCGACATGCAGGCCGTTGGGCCCGGCAAGCGGCTGGATGAGGATGTCGAGGTACTGGACCTCCTCGCCGACCCGCCGCTCCACCCGGTTGACCCGCAGCGTCCGGCGCTCGTGGGTGGCCTGGTCGATCAGGGAGCGCAGCTCGACCGGCCGGTAGGAGATCTCCAGATCCTGGAAGGGACGGCCCACGTCGCCGGAGCTCAGTCCGAACTGGATCCGCGCCTGACTGTTGATCACCACGACGGCGCCGTCGCCGTCGATCGCGATCCAAGGCATCGGCCCCGCGTCGAGGACCAGGTCGCGCAGCTGCCGGGTGCGGGCCACGGAGTGCAGCTCGAGCCCCGAGCTGCTCCTGACCTTCAGGGGCGCGGGCTGGTAGGGCAGCCCGGCCTCGCCGGTGCGGCGCCGGAAGACCCGCTGCCGCATGTCGGCCACTTCGAACCGGTCGGCGTCGTTCAGCAGCATCTCGGCCTTGCCGAGGAAGAGGAAGCCGCCCTGGCGCAGCGCGAAGTGGAAGCGGTCGACGATCTGCGTCTGGGCCTCGACGTTGAAGTACATCAGCGTGTTCCGGCAGATCAGCAGGTCGAGCCGGGAGATCGGGGCGTCGCGGGTGATGTCGTGCCGCCCGAAGATCACCCGGCGCCGAAGGTCGGGGCGGAAGATGAGCCGCGCGCCGTTCTGCTCGAAGTACTTGTCCCGCAGCTCCGTGCTGAGCGGCTCCAGTGCCTTCGTCGGGTACAGGCCCGACCGGGCCTCGCGCAGCGCCTCCTCGTCCACGTCGGTGGCGTAGATCTTGACGCGGCGCAGACACTCCTCGATGCCGAGCGCCTCCGCGAACATGATGGCCAGTGAGTACGCCTCCTCACCGCTTGAGCAGCCGGCGCTCCACACCCGGATCTCCTGGTCGGGCGCGAGGTCCGCGATCAGCTCGGGGACGACCTCGTGCTGGAGGAAGGTCCAGGCGTCCGGGTCCCGGAAGAAGGAGGTGACGTTGATGAGGATGGTGTTGAAGAGAGCGCTGAATTCCTCGGCGCTGGTCTCCAGGAGGTCCTGGTAGTCCTGGTAGGACTCGATGCCGACGTCGGACATCCGCTTGTGGATGCGCCGCCCCAGGGTGGAACGCTTGTACCCGGTGAAGTCGAACCCGCGCGCCTCCCTGATGAAGAGCAGCAGCTCTTCCAGGGCTTCATTGGGCTCCGCTTTCTGAGGTTCTTTGCGAGGTTCTTTACGCGTTTCGTTCATCATTGCCCCGTGGCATCGAGAAGGCCGCGGACGACTGCCGCGATCTCCTCAAGAGGTAGCACGAAATCCACCGCGCCCGTGTTCACGGCGGCCTGGGGCATTCCGGAGAACTCCGCGGTCCGCGGATCCTCGGCGATCACGGTGCCGCCGCGCGAGTGCACGGCCTCCACGCCCATCGCCCCGTCCAGGCCGGTCCCGGTCAGCACGCAGGCGATGGCCCGGGGCCCGTAGGCCGCGGCGACCGATTCGAAGAGGAGGTCGGCGGAGGGGCGCACGAAGTGGACCAGCTCGGCGTCGGACAGGGTCAGGTCGCCGTCCGCCCCGATGAGCAGGTGCCGCCCGGGGGGCGCGATGTGGACGGTGCCGGGGATCGGTTTCTCCCCGGCCTCCGCGAGTACGACAGGAAGGTCCGTGCGTCGCGAGAGGACGTCGGCGATCACGGTCCGGTGCCGTGGATCGAGGTGCTGGACCACGAGCACCGGCACCGGGAACTCGGGGCCCAGGCCGCCCAGCAGTTCGCTCAGCCCTTGGATGCCACCCGCGGACGAGGCGACAGCGACGATGGCGTAGGGGCCCGCGGTGGGCTGGTCGGCCGACACGGTCCGAGCCTATCGGAGCTTCGTCCGTCGGGTGAGGGGGGAAAGTGGCCTTTGCATATGCCAAGAGGCCTTTTCGGCCGCCCACGCACCCGGCGTACCCGGCTCACTCCCCTGTCCCGCCCTACTCGGCGAGGAACGTGATCCGGCCGGGGGCGGGCGGGTCGAGGGGAGCGTCCGGAGCGGAGTTGTTCTCCAGGTAGTGCACCAGCGCGTCGAGGTCGGTCACCGAGCCGCCGTCGCGCTCCGTCCCCTTGGTGAACGTGGTGAAGCCGTTGCCCCCATTGGCGAGGAAGTCGTTGACGGTCACGCGGTACTTCCCGGTGGGCCGCACGCGCTCGCCCTTCACCTGCACGGTCTCGGTCAGGAGCCGCTCGGCACCGGACCGCCCCATGTCGACGGAGTACTTGAGCGCGGAGGACAACTGCAGGAACCGCGGTTCCTGGGCATTGGCACCGGAGAACTGCTCCCGCAGCGCGGTGAGGAGCTGGTCACCGGTGAGGGTCATGGTGACGAGAGGAGTCCCGAAGGGCTGGGTACGAAACGCATCAGCGAAGGTGACAGCCCCATCCCCCTTACGGACGAGGTCGGCGCGCATGCCGCCCGGGTTGAGGAGGGCCAGCTCGGCACGCTCGCCCAGGGTGGCCTCCGTCTGCGCGTCGGCGAGCAGACTGCCGAGCGGGGTCTCCTTCTCCTTGGAGCCACGACCTGGCATGTCGGCGGAGATGTGCCCGACGGTCCGGTCGGCGACCTTGGCGGACCGCGCGCGCCAGGTCTCGATGAGCTTGCGCATCGCGGACTGCTTGGCCCCGTCGGCAGGCACGACCCGATTCCGCGCTTTCACGGACGCCCGCACGACATCACCGCTGTCCCCATCCACCCGGAACCGCAGATCGGTGAAGGACCGCCCGAAGGAATCGGCCTGGGTCACGGAGCGGGGCGCACCGGCGGGATCGGTGACCGTGCACTCGTACGAGTCGTGAGAGTGCCCGCTGACAATGACATCCACCGCACTGGGCGTCCGCTCGGCGATCTCCTTGATCCGCCCCCGGAGCCGCGCCCCGGGCCCGCCGTCATCACAGTCCCCGCGCCCGGCGACCCCGTTCGCGGCCTCCCCTTCATGCACGAGCAACACCTGAGCCGCGACGCCGAGCCGCGCCAACTCCGCGGAGTACCGCTTCACCACAGGAACTTCCTCGTGAAACTCGACGTCACGAACCTGCGAGGCATTGATCGCCTGAGGCGCATCCTTGGTGACAACCCCGATGAACCCGACCCGCTGCCCACCGGGCAAGGTCTTGACGGCATACGGCTTGAGCAGCGGCTCGCTGCCCCCCGCGCGAGTCACGTTGGCGGCGAGATACGGAAAGTCGGCCCCGTCGTACTTTCCCCCGGGCGCACACCCGTCCTCCGGATGACACCCACCCTTGGCCATCCGCTCCAGCTCCCGCGGCCCTTCGTCGAACTCGTGATTCCCGACGGAACTGACATCGAGCCCGAGCCGCTCCAGAGCCTGAACGGTCGGCTCGTCATGGAACAGCGCGGACAGCAGCGGGCTCCCCCCGATCATGTCCCCCGCGGCAACGGTCAAAGAGTTCCGCTGCCCGCGCCGCGCCTCCCCGACCAACTTGGCCATCTGCGCAAGCCCCCCGGCCTGCACGCCACTGTCCTTGCCGTCGCCGTTCTTGCCGTCGCCGTTCTTGCCTTCGCCGCGCTGGACGCGTCCAGCGGGGCCCTCGACGGGGTCGAGATTCCCGTGGAGGTCGTTGAGGGCGAGGAGTTGGACGGGGGTGTCGGGGCGGGGCGCGGCGGAGCTTGCGGCGGAGGCCCCGGGAGCACTGAGGGCGAGCCCTGCGGTGACGGCGACTGCGGCGCAGGAGAGGGCGGTTCGCTTGAGTGCGGTGTGCTTGAGCGCGGTGTGCTTGAGCGCGGTGTGCTTGAGCGCGGTGGGCTTGGAGGACGTGGCGGGGGGCGTGGTGCGGGACGTGGTGCGGGCCGAGGGAACACCCGAAGCGGATTGAGTCACGCCCCGAAGCTACGAACCCCCGAATCGAACACATGCGGGACACGCCAGGGGGCGTGGGTTGTCCCCCGTACGCCTGGCGAGAGTGCGGCGGAGAGGCCCATTGCTAGGCCTCGGCGTCGAGGTCGAGCGCCTCCGCATCGACCGCGAGATAGGTGTCCGCGGTCGCCGCCTCCAAGAACCCGTCCTCTCCCGGACGCGTGAGCTGGGGTGCCCGGTCGATGAGGTGCAGCCAGTAGGCGCTCGATCCCTCCCTGAACCCGGCGCGCACAGAGCGGAGTTGCTCGTCCCGCTGCTCCCGCCGGACCGCGCGCACATACTCCTGGGTCTCAAGAATCCTGTTCTCGTATGCGCGGTCGCTCACCACCGGTCGGGACATCGGCTCGGCTTCACCGTCTGTGGTCCACAGCCTGCGAGGCAATTCGACTGTGTATCCAGGCCGCTCCTCCCGGACCCGGGCGGCGACGCGGCGCTCCGACTCGGCCAGCGCACGGCACGCCCCGTACAGACGACGGGACATACCCAACATGAGGTCCGTTCCCGGCAGCCTCGCCGCGAGCATGTCCAGGCCGTGCCGCTGCCTGATGGCCTCGTCCCCGGATCCCGGCGCGATGGTGCGGCGCAGCGCGGCCGTGGCGCCGTCGCTCTCCAGCAGCCGGAGCCCACCCCGTCGCTGCGTCACGGGTCCTTCTTCCGGTCTGCCGACGGGCGTGACGCGCAACCGCTCCCGGGGCAGCGACGCCAGTGCAAGGTAGGTCAGCACGCGCGACCGGGCGAGTTCCAGGAGAGCCTCGTCGTCCTGTTCCAGCGCTTGCTCGTCCGCGTCGTCCGTGGAGGCGCCACCGGCGCCCTCGACGTCGATCATCATGAACAGGCGCCGTTCCAGGCTGGTGCCGCAGAGCACTTTCGTGTGCGGCGCGGGCACCAGAGGGCCGACGTCCAGCTGTTGCGCCCCCTTGACACGCGCACGTAGGCCGAGCCGACGACTCCCTTTCGCCTCGACCAACCAGAGCTCGGCGGCGGTCGGATGGGTGCCGAACAGGTCCGGCAGACTGCGTGTATCGGCCCAGCCGGGCGCCGCGCCCTGTGGCACTGCGCTTTCGGCATGCGTGGTGGGGCCGAGCCCCATCATGCGGCAGGCCCACTCGGCCATCGTCATGCCGACGTGGTAGCCGAATGCGGTGCGGGTCGAGCTCTCCGTCCCGTGCGAGTAGACGACGCTCGGCACGACTTCGCCCCCGGACCGGACGAGATAGGCCGAGAGCGGATACCGACGCGCCATGATTTCGCGCCGGGCGAGGCGGGGCGTGGCGGCGATCCAAGGGGTGATGTCCCGCCCCACGGTGGTCGTGGCGTCGAGGAGAGCACGCCACGTCGTGCTGACCAGATACGCGCCGTCCGCCGGGATGCCGGGGCTCTTGGGCCAGGGTTTGAGGGCCGAGGCCACCTCCGGGGGAGAGGGACGTGGCGCAGGGGTCAGCGGGGAGCTGTGACGGAGGAACACGGGCACATCGAAGGCGTCGGGCGCGGATATCGGGACGTCCACGCCCCCGGCTCCCACAGGCGGCTGCATGCGCTCACTGTGCCACCGGTCCTGTGCCGCACGCGGCGGAATCCGGTGCGGCAGTCGCTGCCGCCAGGCCTGCCACGGATCGAGCTCGGCGTCGGGCAGGGCCCGGCCCACGGCGACAGGTCCCGGAACCGAAAGGCAGGAGGCAGACTCCTGGACCATGGCGAACAGCGGACTGTGGGTCGGCGTCCTCACCGCGTTGACCGCGCTCGGAGCCAGCTGCGTCACCGCGCGGGCGACCTCGCGCGCTGCGCTGGCCCAAGTCGGAGCACGTACACCAGATGGCCCGCCGCGTACAGCCGCGGCTCAAGGAACTCATAGGCAACGACAGCCCCGACCGAAGGCACGCCTACGACGCCGCGTTCGTGGACTTTCGGGACGCGTACGTCACGTTCATCGGCCTGGCGAGACAGGCGTTGCAGGTCGAGGAAGAAGAAGGGTGACTGGCGCAAGGCGGAACCTTCAGCGACCGGACCCTGGTGTGGGTCCGGCCTGAATCTCCTGTTGCACACGGCCCAGCCGGGCCCCGCGGGCGGCCTTGCGGCCGGATCAGCAGGTGGAGCTGCGGACCTTGGCGAAGGCGTTGTTGGCGACCTTCACGTAGATGGTCTTCTTGTTCTTGCGGTTGTAGTTCCTCGAGAAGTCACGGCCCGGGGTGAGCTGGAAGTCGACCTTGAAGCAGCGCCCCTTCTTCACCTGGAAGACGTCCCAGTCCTGACTGCCCTTGGTCCGCTCCCCGGCCTTGAGCCAGTTCCTCTTCTGGTTGTTGCAGGTCGGCTTCTTGGTGGTGTAACTGCCGGTGCTCCCACTGCTCTTGCACCAGTTCTTCAGGGCGTAGAAGCCCTTCCCGCTGTCGTTCCAGGTCTGCGAGCACAGGGGCGGACTGCACGAACTGCCCGCGCTCGCATCGGGCGCCGGGCCCGCCAGAGTGGCGGCGGTCGCGATCGCCACCACGGCGGCCGCGGTTTTGACGTGCTTGAGTACGGGCTTCGAGGACACGCTCACGTTCTTCCCCCTTGTACGGTGACCGGCCCTCATGGACCGGTAGGCCCGACGTTAAGGCGGTCGCGAGGGCCGTCACCAGGACTTTCGGGCGGGGCCGAAACTCGGCCGACCGAGAGGCCGAGCTCCTGGTCAGACGAGGTTCACGCCGTCGTGGGCGCGGACGGCCGGTGGGGAGGCCCCGTCGCGGTGGGCTCGCGGCGGAAGACCAGGGAGACGACCAGGCCCGTCATGTTCTTGTAGACGCCGGTGAGGGTCGCGGGGAGCGCGATCGAGATGCCGGTCTCTTCGAGGACTTCGCGGCGCAAGGCCTCGGGGATGGTCTCGTCGCGTTCGAGGACCCCGCCCGGGGGCTCCCAGTGGCCGTTGTCGCGACGCTGGATCAGGAGGGCCCGGCCCTGCTCGTCGACGATGACTCCGGAGACGCTCACGGAGTGCGGGCGGTCACTGCTCACGGAGTCCTCGGCCGTCGCCCGGGACCGTGCGGATCCAGGCGCGGAGTTTCCAGCAGGTCACCACGGGGCCCAGCAGCATCGCGAGCATCCACAGGGCCACGCTCGCAGGGGAGATCAGGTAGTACTCCCAGCGTGCCGGAAGCAGGGTGGGGGCGGCGATCGCCAGGACGAGGGCGAGCCACGTGCCCAGCGTCGTGAGGATGGCTTTCGAGATGATCACGGCCGTCCGCAACGGTTCCCCCTCGTCTCCGTGTCCGCCGGTCCTGGGGGCGCCGATCCGCTCGATCCGGTGCGGTTGGGGTGCGGAGCCAACCGACCATAGCTGACGGCCGATCACCGTCGCGCCGGGTGTCAGTGCCGATGGCTATCGTCTCTGGCGCGCGGTCGGCTTCCGGGGGTTCCAGCTCTGAGGGGAATGGTTGCATCCCTGGCCTGTCTGGGGGCGGCCCGGAGACTCGTCCGGGACCTAACCGACGGCTGGGCTTCGTCGATGGCCAAGCAGTGACCTGCCAGCGCCGACCGCGCACCACCTCTGGCCCGCTCCCAGGTGACTACCTACTGACCTTCAAAGCGTGGTGTGGTGCGAGCGTCGGGTGTTTGGGGAGCGGCTTCGGACTGAGTCGGCCGAGCGATTCGCGCGCGACGACGACACCCCGACACCCGTCGTCGTCGCTCATGACCTGCGGGTGAGTGTTCGCTCGGTGCAACGCTGGCGGAGAGCGTGGGCCGGGGTGGGACGCGGGCTCTTGCATCGAAGGGACCGGCGTCCCTGCCGCTGCTGAGCGATGACCTTTTCACAGTCCTGAAAAGGGAGTTGGGAACCTGAAGTCGCTCAGCGGTAATCTGGGTCTGGGGATCGTCCGGTGCCGCGGCAAGACCGGCACTTCACGAACCACTGCCCAGCGCCTCGGAATTGGCCTGCGCCATTGCAGGCCACGCATCGTCGGCGGTTTCGCACCGCCGCCTTCGCCGTCTTCTTCGCTTCCTTCGCCGCCTCCTTCGCCCTGTCTTCGGCCGCCCACTCATTGACCCACTGGTTAATTCGCTTCCAAAGCGAAGGACTCTCGAGCCGCTTCAGCGTCTGGACGTACCCACGGCGGGCGGTTGCTAGATCACGCAGCGTCTCCAGGCTCTGGCGAGTGCTCGGCATGCTGCGTACCTGCGTCTCGAGTTCGCCGATGCGCGCGAGTTTGCCTAGGCAGTAACGGATCTGCTCTGCGGGTGTGAGATTCTCGAATGCCATGGTCTGGGCACTTCCAAGCGGGCTGCGGGGGTCAAGACAGGTCGTCGGCTAGTTCAACCAGGGCCACACGCGCCGCAATGGTCAGGCACAGTAAGCCCGGTGCGGATGACACGACAACGGCGAATCTCAGCAAGCCCCAGAGACACGCCGTCCACAGCGCCACGCTTTGAAGGTCGGTAAGCCCTACGCGCGCCGTTTTACGAAGCGCCCAGCACCGCCTTGATGGCGTTGATCACTGGGACTCCCGCCTCTCCGATGACTGTTGCAACTCCAGCCACCCGTTGGAGCGCCCCGCTAAATCGCTCCCTGGATGGATTCGAGTTGATTTCCTCCATAGCAGCGTCCATCTCTGCCTGACCGCCCTCCCCCAGGTGCCGCCTCAGCGCCTGGACTTCCCGGAGGAGATTCTCGATCGCCAATTGCCCTGAAACTGAACCATCGATCTTTCCTCCAGCCACAATGTCTCCGGAGCCGCTGTGCTCAGCCTTCCCGATACTCCCAGGCCCGTACTGCTGAATGTGGTCGCCGCTCATGAGGTGCCGATGTTGCCGGAGCCGCTGTGCCAAGCCTTGCCGATGCTCCCAGCCCCGTACTGATTGATGGTGTCCCTGGACGGTTCGTGCAGGTGATAATTCAGCTGCGCGATATCCGGGTGGCCGATAGCCTTCGTGATCTCTTGGACGAGGTACTCGATTTCCCTGGGGTCCAGAGACCACACGGCCTCGTGCTGGACGCCGGCAGTGTTGATGATCAGGCCGTACAAGGGTGGTTTGCTGAGGGCCGCAACGAGGCGCCAGATCAGCAGCGCCTCCACGGCGAGCCATAAGATCCCCTCGCCGGTCCCTAGGTAGGCCAGCGCACTACCGAATATCAACCAGAGGAGCGTACGCAGGATGAACTTCTTCCAGGTTGCCCTTTTGTCGACTTCCGCAATTCGCTGACCAACGTGGGAGATGGTGCGCAGTGGATAGGCTTCACCCGCCACCCACAGCACGCCTTCTTCCACCCGTACCTGGACTTCTATCGTTCCACTCGCCATAACCCCTCTCCCCCTACCTACCATTTGATGTCAGCGGCGAAATCTGACGACACAATGCACAGTAAGGCGAGTGGCGCAATATAGATATATTTTAACGATTATTCACCCGGACGAGTCATTACGGAAATGGCACTTCTGTATTTTTTCTTGTCGATTTGTTGGCGGTGGGGGTGGCGGTGGGGGTGGGGTGAGGTAGGTGGTGAGGCAGTCGGCCCTTGTTCCTCCCGTGTCCCGGTCGTGGCTGTGCGGGTGACCTCTCCGCTCGGCGCCGCTTCGAACTCATCCGTCGTCAGTAAGCCCTCATGCAAGGTGAGTTGACCGACACGGGTCTGATGCGAAGGAGGTGAGTGATGGCTGGCAAGAAGAGAACCGGTGGCAGCTCCGGGGGTAGGGCCCGGAGCGCCGACACCGGCCGGTACGTGACCAAGAGCTATGCGAAAGCTCACCCGCGTACCACGGTGATAGAGACTCCGACGAGGCATTCCGGTAAGAAGTGACCTCTTGAAGTCCAAATCAGGGGGTGTCGCTTCAGGGCAACCCTCGAAACCGCAGCGCGGTGTGTCAGCGGCAGTTGCAGCCCACGCGCGCGCTCTGCGGATCGGCGCCCTGCTCCTCGCTGGCGCAGCAGCCGTAGCCACTGCCATCGGCTTGGGCGCTCTTGCCGAGGGTGTCGGCGTCGGCCTTGACGACGTAGACCTCCCAGGGCTCCTGGCCGGGGCCGTGGACCCAGACCTTGTCCTGGAGGGCGTAGCAGCAGGAGGTGTCGTTCTCCTCGAACGTCGCCAGTCCCGCGTCCTTGAGGCGGCCGGTGGCCGCGGTGACCTGGTCGGTGGACTCGACCTCGACGCCGAGGTGGTCAAGGCGGGTGTCCTGCCCCGGCTCGCCCTCGATGAGTACGAGCTTGAGCGGGGGCTCGGTGATGGCGAAGTTGGCGTAGCCCTCGCGCCGCTTGGCCGGTTCGGTGCCGAACAGCTTCGAGTAGAAGGTGATCGACGCTTCCAAGTCGCTGACGCGCAGGGCGAGCTGAGCACGGGACATGGCGGTACTCCCATTCGCTTGCATTGATGGCTTTCGATGCAACATTGCGCCCTGGATCTAAGGGTGTCAATATAGAGGAATGTCGAATCAAGAGCTTGTGGTGCTGGGGCAGGCCAGTGGGGCCGACGCGTGCTGCCCGGGGCTGCTGACCGCCCCGCTGGACGAGGAACAGGCCGTTGACCTGGCGAAGGTCTTCAAGGCGCTCGGCGACCCGGTGCGCTTGCGGCTGCTGTCGATGATCGCTTCGCAGGCGGGCGGGGAGGTCTGCGTGTGCGACCTGACCCCGGCCTTCGACCTGTCGCAGCCGACGATCTCGCATCACCTCAAGCTGCTGCGGCAGGCCGGTCTGATCGAATGCGAGCGGCGCGGCACATGGGTCTACTACTGGCTGCTGCCGGAGATGACCGACCGCCTCGCGGGCATCCTGACCCGCCCCGCCGGAGCTCCGCTGCCCGACCACGGTGAGACGGCCGGTGCTGCCTCGTGAGCGCTGCCGCACCTGAACAGAGCGTGGCCGGGCGGTTGTCGTTCCTGGACCGCTATCTGGCCGTGTGGATCCTCGCGGCGATGGCGGTGGGCCTCGGCCTGGGCCGCCTGGTCCCGGGGCTGGGGGACGCGTTGGCCACCGTGACGGTGAGCGGGGTGTCCCTGCCGATCGCGCTGGGCCTGCTCGTGATGATGTATCCGGTGCTGGCCAAGGTCCGTTACGACCGGCTCGACACCGTGACCCGGGACCGGCGCCTGCTGCTGCCTTCGCTGCTGCTGAACTGGATCATCGGCCCGGCCCTGATGTTCGCCCTGGCGTGGCTGTTCCTGCCGGAGCTGCCCGAGTACCGCACCGGCCTGATCATCGTCGGCCTGGCCCGCTGCATCGCCATGGTCATCATCTGGAACGACCTCGCCTGCGGACACCGGGAAGCGGCCGCCGTCCTCGTCGCGCTCAACTCGGTTTTCCAGGTGCTCGCGTTCTCCGCGCTCGGCTGGTTCTACCTCCAGGTGCTGCCCGGCTGGCTCGGACTGGAACAGACCGGACTCGACGTGTCCGTGTGGGAGATCGCCCGCAGCGTCCTGATCTTCCTCGGTATCCCGCTCGCGGCCGGATACCTGACCCGCCGCATCGGCGAGAAGACCAAGGGCCGCGCCTGGTACGAGGCGCAACTGATGCCGCGCATCGGCCCGTTCGCCCTGTACGGGCTGCTGTTCACCATCGTCATCCTCTTCGCCCTCCAGGGCGACGCCATCACCAACCAGCCGCTGGACGTGGTCCGCATCGCGCTGCCGCTACTGGTCTACTTCGCGCTCATGTGGGCCGGATCGATGCTGCTGGGCAAGGCCGTCGGCCTCGACTACCCGCGTACCACCACGCTCGCCTTCACCGCCGCGGGCAACAACTTCGAGCTGGCCATCGCCGTGGCCATCGCCACCTTCGGCGCCTCCTCAGGACAGGCCCTGGCCGGTGTCGTCGGCCCGCTCATCGAAGTGCCGGTCCTGATCGGCCTGGTCTACGTGGCCTTGTACGCGCGCCGCTACTTCACGACCCCAGCCACCGCCGCGCCGCAGGAAGAGCCCACCCATGCCTGACACCCCGCAGCAGCCGTCGGTGCTGTTCGTCTGCGTTCACAACGCCGGGCGCTCACAGATGGCGGCGGCCTTCCTCACCCACCTCGCCGGGGACCGCGTCCAGGTCCGGTCCGCCGGATCCGCCCCGGCCGACACGGTCAACCCGGCCGTGGTCGAGGCCCTCGCCGAGGTCGGCATCGACATCACCGCCCAAGTGCCCAAGATCCTCACCGTGGAAGCCGTCCAGGCGTCCGATGTCGTCATCACGATGGGCTGCGGCGACGCCTGCCCCGTCTTCCCGGGCAAGCGCTACCTCGACTGGCAACTGCCCGACCCGGCAGGCCAAGGAGCCGATGCCGTCCGCCCCATCCGCGACGCGATCGAACAACGCATCCGCGCCCTGATAGACGACATCGCACCGGAGGCCCGCGCATGACCGGCACCCGGGGCGTTCGCATCGAGCCGCTGCGGCGCGAGCATGCCGACGATGTGTTGCAGATCTACCAACTCGGGATCGATGAAGGGAACGCCACCTTCGAGACCGTTGCCCCCACCTGGTCGGCCTTCGACGTCGCCAAACTGCCCGGTCAACGACACGTCGCCCTCGACCGCGACGGCATCGTGCTCGGCTGGACCGCCGCATCCGCGGTCTCGGACCGGTGCGCGTATGCCGGGGTGGTCGAGCACTCCGTGTACGTCCACCCCGATGTCCGCGGCCGGGGCGTTGCCGCCGCCCTGCTCGGGGCTCTCATCACCTCGACGGAGACGGCGGGCATCTGGACGATCCAGTCCGGCATCTTCCCCGAGAACACCGCCAGTCTCGCCCTTCACCGCAAGCTCGGCTTCCGCGAGATCGGCACCCGCGAACGCATCGGCCGACATCACGGAACCTGGCGGGACGTCGTCATGATCGAACGGCGGAGTTCGGTCATCGTGTGACCGTGGGTTGCGTGAGTCGGGCGCTCGATTCATGACCCCCGGGCCAATCCATGTGTGGGCGGGCTAACGACTCCGCATGGCATGAGTTCAGGGTTCTGGTGGTCTGGCGAGAGGCAAGAACACCACTGGGCGGACCGTCCACGTCACGCGCATGCCTGGCTCGGAGACACGCGCCTCACTTTTCCCCCGGCGGGATCAGGCGATCCGCGCTCTCTGCGTCGTCCACGTGGCCGTGGGCGTCGACCGTGATCGGGGTCGCCCGTCCTTTGGCGGTGACCAGCCAGGCCAGCACCTGCTCGGTCAGCGGTCCGTTGCCGGGTCCCTCGTCCTTCCAGTACGCGTGCCAGCCGCCCCCGGGGATGGCGGCGGCCACCTGGTCGGCCTGCTCCAGGTGCGAGAAGTCCGGGTAGCCCGTGACCGGTAGGCGGGTACCGCGCTGAGGATCGACCACGAGGGCCACGCCCGTCGCCTCGTCCCAGGCGTCCACGTGCACCGTTCGGCCGGTCATGGTCTCCGTGCCAGTGAATACTGCGAGCCAGCCCGTCTTGTTGAAATAGCGCATGTGGAGATGGTGCGGCAGCTCGGGAAGAGGCCGACTCCTGCTGGCAGGCGCCCGCCAGCAGGAGGGGGCTGACGGCGTGGGGCGGCGCAGCACCAGGCTCCGTTCAAGGGCGCCGGATTGGCCCGGGACATCCAGGCAGCAAAAAACCCCCGGGCCAATGACCTGGGGGCCTGAGACAAGAGCGGGTGACGAGAATCGAACTCGCACTCTCAGCTTGGGAAGCTCGGGTGATCTAGCGGGATTTGGGTGTCTGACCTGCGGCGGAGTGGACTGACGGCCGCCGACGCTGACGGCCCGTTGCCCCGCCGTTCCCCGTGGTTCCCCGCCCAACCTGGCACGGGTCTGGCACGACCTGAGTGGTGAGGTAGCCGACCCTTGTCGCACCCCGGGTCCCGGCCTTTACCGTGCGGACGACCTCACCACGCAACAGGTTATGCCTTCTGAACCGCAGCTTGATTAGAACGATCAGCTACGGCTAAGAGTCACCCTGGTTGATGTACTGCATTGAGCTGTAGTGCGCGATGGCCGCCATGGGTTCGGTATTGCAGCCAGCCATCCAGGACCTGAATGGCGATAAGGATGATCACAGCGATCACCAGCCATGTCGCTTGGCGCAAGATCGCAGACATGGTGTCGCCGTTGATCACGCAGCCCAGAATGGCGGCAATCAAGATCAAATGGCGGTTGCGACTGTCAGTGCCATGTGCGAGAGTGCGAGACATCATGCCTCCGCTTCGGCGGAGCGCATTCCGAGCCAGGGGTGACGCCATAGTTCTCCTTCGGTTCGTCGACGGGGCGCCCTGACTTCTTCGCGGGAGGCGGGCGCTTCGGTCGTTTTGGGTGTCAGCAACGCTATCGCACGACGCTGACAGGAATCCTCAACGGTCGGACACCGAGCGGGAGTTGCCTCGGTGCTGGCCGACCGTCGCCAATGTTGTTCCACCACTATCCACAGCCCCGCAACTTTTTCCGGCGAAACTCCGGAGTAGATGAACGCTCGGGCGTGTGAATGGATCTAGCGAGAATGCGCTGACGTGCAGCTTTTCGTATTTGATCTGGTGACGAAGGTCACATTCGACTCGGTGTTTTAACCCCCGTTTGTTGAACACCTTGCATTGTCGGTGCCGCCCCTTATACTGGTTGGTTTGCCTAATTCGGTGGCGTGTGAGGTTTGGTGATCACTCGGGATTGTCGGTGCTGCGCCTTATACTGAAAGCTTTTTCTCGGAGCGTTTGCCAGCCCCTACAGTCCTACGGCACGACACTGACAAATAAGGGGCCCCATTCCGCTTGGAGTTCTGAGCCGGTAGGCCACAGGCCGCCCTGAACCCGGTCTGTACTCCTGCACCCACCACTTTCCTCAGCTCCCATCCCGTCCGCCGTCGACCCACACACCGTGGAGCGGGCGTGGTGCATGGCGTCCAGGTGGAGCGCGCCACTGTACGAACGACCTGGACGCCATGGGCCTCGTCTGCTCGGCTTTGCCTGGGTCGATGGTGGACGGGATGGGAGCCCCCTCGCACGCCACGATGTGCCCGCAGTCGCGTACGGTGCCCCCTCCATCCCAGAGCCAGAGCGCCCCCGCCGGAGGCATTGCTTTTGCCCCTAGGCCGATGCGTCAGGTGATCGCCGGTTGGCCCCGGTCCTATCCGTGTGTGGGCGGGCGTCGGCGCAGCCGGGGCGGAGCGGGCCGAAGGCAGGAGCGGCAGCCCCGAGCGGAGCCGTGAGCCCGCCCGGCGGCGCGGAGCGGCGCCGGGTGCTTGAACAAGTAGAGAAAGTTGTAACTCAGTCGGGTCCGTGGGGCTTGGAGTCCAAGTGGGCTCCGCATGGCATGAGTTCAGGCTTCTGGTGGTCCGCGAGCGGTAGGAAGAGTACTGGGCGGATCGTCCACGTCACGCGCATGCCTGCGTAGGTCACTGAGAGCGTGCGGGGTTCGGCGTTGAGGAGGGCTCGTCTGGTGTCGATGCGGCTTTCGTAGAGCCAGTCCCACGTATCCGTGGGGGCGTCCGGGGTGAGTTCCTTCGTGATGACCCGGAGTGCTGTGGGGAGCCAGCCATCCGCCTGGGCTGCTGAGTAGGCGCCGAAGGCTGTCGTCACCGTCGGGTGGTCCGGAGTCGTGAGGTCCTCCGCCCAGCACTCGCACCAGAAACCGCGGTGGAGATCGGCAGCGCTCACATCGGTGTTCAGCATGAGTGCCCACCTGGAGGTTGTGAGTCCGTGAAGAGCTCCGCCGTCACCGTGTGGCCGTCGTCGGTGTTCCGCACCACCACCCGGTGGGCCAGCGCGCTGACCATGCCCAAGCCCCGCCCATGGGTCGCTTCCTCACCTGAGTGCGCGGCCTTCGGAGCGGTATCAGCGTCCCCGCCATCCGTGATCGACAGCGCGATGACCTGGGCGGAGACCTCCAGCGCCAGATGGAAGCTGCCCGCTGGCCGGCCACTCGCCGTGTGCAGGATCGCGTTCGCACTCAGCTCGCTCACGATCAGCTCGGCGTCCTCCGCCAGCGGCGAGCCCCGCAGGATGTCCCGCGTCCAGCGTCGGGCCCGGCTGACCTCTTCTGGGAAACCTGGGCAAGTGAGGCCCCAGACTCGGGTAGTGCTCGTATACTCGTGCATACAAGTTCCTTCGTGCTGGTAGGCCGCCATGTGCAGCGGGTTCGAGCTAGACGAGTTTCACGCCGTCGTGGGCGCGGATGGCCGGTGGGGAAGCCGCGTCGAGTGCGTCCAGGACACGGATTGCGTATGCCTCGTCGGCGAGTTCGGTGACCTCGTCGCGGGTGGCCCAGCGCAGAGCGCGGGTCTCGTCGCCGGTAGTGGGCGTACCGTCGGCGGCCTCACAGCGGAAGACCATGGAGACGATCAAGCCCGTCATGTTCTTGTAGATGCCGGTGAGGGTCGCCGGAAGCACGATCTTGATTCCGGTCTCTTCGAGGACCTCGCGTTGCAAGGCCTCGGGGATGGTCTCCTCGCGTTCGAGGATTCCGCCCGGGGGCTCCCACTTGCCGTTGTCCCGGCGCTTGATCAGGAGGGCACGATCCTGATCGTCGACGATGACTCCGGCAACGCTCACGGAGTGCGGACGGTCAGTGCTCACGGTCCTCGACCCTCTCGGATGGCTAGGCTTTCCACCGTAGCAACAACACTCGCCCACTCGTCTAGATACCTAAAGGAGTACACGTGACGTCACTCCCGAGCCTGCTCGGCGATATCGACCCCACGAGCGATCGTGCGGTCTTTCGACAGATTGCCGACCACCTGCGCGAGGCCATCGACCGTGGGCGATTCAAGGAGGGCGCGAAGCTGCCCTCCGAAGCCGAGCTTGTCGAGCATTACGGCGTTTCCCGGATGACCGTCCGGAACTCCTTCTCCGTCCTCACGGGCGAGGGCCTGGTCCACGCCGAACACGGCAAGGGCGTCTTCGTCCGGCCACGGCCGCCCGTCCGACGCCTGGCCTCCGACCGCTTCGCCCGGCGCCACCGCGAGCAAGGCAAGTCCGCCTTCATCGTCGAGGCCGACGCTGCGGGCAGTCATCCCCAGGTCGACAGCCTGGAGGTCAAGGAAGAGAAGGCCAGTCAGGACATCTCCACCCGCCTCGGCTCTGTACGGCGCGTGCTCGCTCGTCGGCGCCGGTACCTGCTCGACGGCCGCCCGGTCGAGTTCGCCACCTCCTACCTCCCGCTCGACATCGCGCGCGGTACGCAGATCGCCGAGCCCAACCCCGGCCCCGGCGGCATCTACGCCCGCCTCGAAGAGCTGGGGCATCACCTCGACCACTTCGAGGAGGAGATCCGGGCTCGGATGCCCGCCCCGGCAGAAGTACGGACGCTCCGGCTGGCCTCTGGTGTGCCTGTGATCCACCTGATCCGCACCGCGTATGACACCGAGGGGCGGGCCGTGGAGGTCTGCGACACCGTCATGGCGGCGGACGCCTACGTCCTGTCGTACCAGCTCCCGGCCACGTGAGGGCCTGACGGCCGTGGCGCGCGGGGGTCCGCTTCCCGAACTCGTATGCTCCAACAGGCCTACTCGTATAGACGAGTGGGCAAGTTGTGTGGCAACGTGGTCGCCGTTCCCGGAGATCGGGTTCGAAGGCTGCATCTTGTATAGACGAGTAGATGGGAAGAACCTTGCGAACCATTCGCGTGGAGACCTCGGCCGCGACGATCCTGCTCACTGAGGCGCCCGAGCCCAAGGTCCGCGACCGGCAGACCGGTGAGATCGCCAAGGACGTGAACAGCGGCGAAGCGCTGATGACGATCGGCGTCGTCTACATCGAGGAGGGGGAGTCGTCCCTGATCAAGGTGACCATCCCGGAGAGCGGAGTGTCCGACGGGCTGACGCTCGGTGCGCCGGTCTCGCTCCCGGGGCTCGTGGCCCGGCCGTGGGAAAGCGTCTTCAACGGCCAGCAGCGCCACGGCATCGCCTACCGCTGCGCCGCCGTCACTCCGGCCGCCTTCCCGGCCGCCATGGAGGCCTCGGCCTGATGACCGATCTGGCAACGCTTCTGGAGGTGGGTGGTCCTGTCGCCGCGCTCGGCGGCGGGGCTGCCTACACCCGGGCCAAGCACCCGGGGGCTTACTGGTCTGCGGTCGGCCTGCCGACGTCCACGGCCCGACTGTTCAGCTCGTACGGCTCGGTCATGGAGGCCTGCGGCCTGACCGTGACGCCGTCCCGGCTGCGGGCCCTGGCGGTCAAGGCCACCCGTGGGGAGGTTCGGCCCGTACCGCCTCGTCGCGGGATCATCCGCCCGACCACGACCGGGTTACGGCTCCGTCTGCGGCTGGCACCGGGCCAGGAACCCGCCGACGTGGCCGCCTCCGCCGAACGCCTGCGGCACGCCTGGGGAGTGCACGCCGTCTACGTGACGACGGTCAAGCCTGGCGTGATCGAACTGCGACTCGTCGGCTACGACGTGCTGCGCAAGGTCCGTATGCCGCGCAAAGCGGTGGGCGGGTTCCTGCAAGTGCCCGTAGCGCTGCGGGAGGACGCGACGCCCTTCATACGTGACTACCGCGTCGTTCCTCACGGCCTCAGCCTCGGCGCCACCCTGTCGGGCAAGTCCATGTACCTGCGGCATCTCGTTGCCGGACTCGCGCGGCAGTCCGTCGCCCTGGTCGGCATCGACTGCAAGCGCGGTGTGGAGCTGGCGCCCTTCGCCCCGCGGCTGTCGGCGCTGGCCACCGACCCCGAGCAGGCCGCCGAGTTGCTGCCCGTGCTCATCAAGGAGATGGAGGACCGGTACGACCTGATCAAGGCACGTCAGAGGATCGCACCGGGCACGCCGAACGAGGAGATCACCTCCGACATCTGGGGGCTTCCCGAGCAGCAACGGCCCGTTCCCGTGGTGCTGTTCGTCGATGAGGTGGCGGAACTCTTCCTCGTAGCTTCGAGGAAGGAGGAAGAGCGGCGGGACGAGATGGTCACTCAGCTCATCCGGCTTGCCCAACTCGGCCGCGCGGCCGGTATCTACCTGGAGGTGTGCGGGCAGCGATTCGGTGCCGAGCTCGGCAAGGGCGCCACGATGCTCCGAGCCCAGTTGACCGGTCGCGTCTGCCACCGCGTGAACGACGAAGCCTCCGCGAAAATGGCGCTCGGCGACATCGCCCCCGAAGCGGTCTCCGCCGCCTGCGCCATCCCTGCCGAACAGCCCGGTCTCGCCGTCGCCGGTGATTCCTCCGGTGGCTGGTCCCGTATCCGTACGCCGTATCTCTCGCTGACAGACGCCGCCGAGACCTGCCGCGCGTCGGCGCACCTGGTCCCCGACCTTCCGGCGCTGAAGCCTTTCCGGCCCTCCGTTCCCGTGCAGCCGGTCGAGCCCCCGGCCCCGGTCGTGCAGCCGCGACCGATCACCGGCTGAGCCGTACCTTCCCACTCCGGTCGGCGTGACCGTCTCGCGCCACGTCCCTACCCCTGCCATGCCTGAATCCGGAAGGAGCCGCAGCATGCGCGCCCAACTGGCCCGTATCGATGCGGTACTCGTCCAAGCCGTCATCGCCGCCGCCCTGTCCTTCGCCCACCTGCACGACGTCGCCTCGGCGGCCGGACAGGACGGGTGGAAAGCGTGGGCCTATCCAGTCTCGGTCGACCTGCTGCTCGTCGCCGCCTGGCGTCGACTGCGGACCGGTGAGGCCAAAGCCGCGGGCTGGTGCTGGTTCGTCATTGCGCTCGCGGCCTCTCTGGGCGCGAATGTCGCCACCGCCGGTCTGCTCGACCTGAACTATGTGCCGTCCTGGCTCCGCATCCTCGTCGCGGGCTGGCCTGCGGTCGCCTTCCTCGGCGGCACTCTCCTCGCTCACTCGACGCCGACCCGGCACGAGGTGACCGAAGAGGACGGCCGAGAGCCCGAGCGCATCGACGACCAGGAGGACGGCGACCAAGAGGACGACGACCAGGAGGACGCGCCCGATCCCACACCGGAGCTCCCGCCGCCACCGGCCACCGAACCCGCGCCCACCCCGACCCCTCCAACCCCCGTCTCCGTCCCGGCCGCCCTGGTCGAGCACGCCCGCAAAGTCGCCACCGAGCACCACACCCGTACCGGCACGGCCATCGACACCACGACCCTGCGCGCCCGCCTCGGCGTCCCGATGCCCATGGCCGACGCCATCGCCGCTCAGCTCTGAAGGCTCGGAACCTTCCGAAGGGAGATCCACATGAGCGCCAACCGCCGCTTCCGCTCCGTCGCCCGCATCGGTCCCGTCCAGATCGGCACGTCGTACGACGGCCGTGGCCGCGAGAAGCACACCGCCGCCTGCACGGCCCCGCGCTGCGGCTTCTCCGCCGACTACGACAGCCGCGCCGCCGCCGAGCTGGCCGCCCGTACCCACCGCTGCTCCGCCCGCTGAAAGGACCCGCCTCCGTGACCGTCAGCCTGCCGCTTGTGTTCGTCCTCGGCCTCTTCGCCTGGGGAGCGGTCAAGTTCCTCGGCGTCCGCACGTGGATCGTCGTGGTGATCGCACTGTTCGGCTTCTGGCTCTCGCACACCTTCATGGCCCCGGCCATCGAATCCGGCACGCGCTCCGGCGTGGACGTCGTAAACGGCTCACATGACTAGACGAGTAGGTAAGGAGAGCTTCGCCGTGTTCCTGCCCAAGTACCCCGACAGCCCGACGCCGCCGCCCGTCCACCACCACACGGTGGCCGACCCGACCCCCATGCGGCGGTCCGCGCCTCAGATCTCCATCACGAGCGGGGCGGTCGTGGCCGTCCTCGTCGGCGGCGTCGTACTGACCGCGCTCCTGGCCGCCGTCGCCGTCACGGCCATCTCCGTCGCCGTGTGCGCAGTCGTCATCCGCTCGATGCTCCGCGACCAGCGTCGTCGCTAGCGCTACTGCCAGACCCCCGGGGCGGCCCTGATACCGCCAAGCATCCGCCGCCCCGGGGGCCCTGTCCCTCCTGACCGAAGCCAGAAGGAGAAGCCATCATCACCCGCACCACCCCGCCCCCGCTCAGCGAACTCGGTCAACTGGCCGCAACCGGCACCATGCCCGCGCTCCTGCGTCAGCTCTCCGGCCTCGGCGGCTGCACGCACCCGATCCGCCTCGACGGCCACCGCACCGAGCACACCGTCAACACCCGGACGGGCGAGATCGGCAACCTCGTCCACCACCTCGACTCGGCCACCCTCCCGGCCGGTCACCTCCTGGTCCGCTGCAACAACCGCCGTACGACCCGCTGTCCGGCCTGCGCGGAGGTCTACCGCCGCGACACCTTCCACCTGATCACCTCCGGCCTGCGCGGCGGCAAGGGCGTCCCCGAACGCGTCGCCGCCCACCCCCGCGTCTTCGCCACCTTCACCGCCCCCGGCTTCGGCCCGGTCCACAACCGCCCCACCGGCCCGACCCGGACAGTGCGCCCTTGCCGCTGCGGCATCCTCCACGACCAGGACGACACCGTCCTCGGCACCCCGCTGAACCCGGACACCTACGACTACGAAGCAGCCGTGCTCTGGAACGCTCACGCGGGCCTGCTCTGGCGGCGCTTCTCGATCTACCTCCGCCGGGAGGTCGCCAAGCGTGCGGGCCTCACCCAACGTGCCTTCCGCGAGTACGCCCGGGTCTCCTTCGCCAAGGTCGCCGAGTACCAGAAACGCGGTGCGGTCCACTTCCACGCGGTCATCCGCATCGACGGCCCGGCCGGAGGCGACAGCCCGCCCCCGGCCTGGGCAACCCCCGAGCTGCTGACCGACGCCATCCGCGCCGCTGCGACCGCTGCCCGCGTGGATGGCCCGGTCATCGACAACCGCGCGCACACCTTCACCTTCGGCCGCCAACTCGACGTACGCACCATCCGATCCGCCGACTTCGACGGCGGCCATGCGCTGACCGAACGGGCCGTCGCCGCGTACATCGCCAAGTACGCGACCAAGGGCGCGGAGACTGCCACGGGTGCGCTGGACCGCCCCCTCAAGTTCCTCGCCGAACTCGCCCAGCTCGACATCAGCGACCACGCCCGCCGCATGATCCGCACCGCATGGACCCTCGGTGCACGCAAGGAACTGGAAGAACTCCGGCTCCGGGCCTGGGCCCACATGCTCGGCTTCCGCGGCCACTTCTCGACCAAGTCCCGCCGCTACTCCGTGACTCTTGGCGCGCTCCGCGACGCCCGAGCCGAATGGCGCCGAGCCCAAGCCGTCACCGACGACCATGCCGCCCCGGACTCGACCCTCGTCCTCGCCCACTGGGTCTACGCCGGAACCGGCCTCACCGACGCCGAAGCCTGGCTTGCCGAAACCCTCGAACCCGCCCCCGGAACGGAAGGGGAACCCACCCGTGGCTGAGCGTCACCTCTCCGTCGACCAGGTCGCCGAGCTGCTCGGCACGACGGCCCGCTTCCCGCGTCGGCTCATCGAGGAGCGACGCATCCGGTACGTGAAGGTCGGCCGCCATGTGCGCATCCCGGAAAGCGCGGTCGAGGAGTTCATCACCTCCCACACGGTCGAGCCGATCAAGCGGTCTCGTGCTCGCTACGGGAGGGCTGCCTGATGGCGAACAGCAGGGGGAGGCGTCGCCGCTTCGGTGCGATTCGGCGGCTGCCGTCCGGCCGCTACCAGGCGCGGTACCCGGGGCCGGACGGAGTCATGCGCCCGGCACCGTCCACCTTCGAGACGACGGCCGACGCCGATGACTGGCTGGCCGAGAAACAGACGGAGATTCGCAGGGGCGATTGGCGAGACCCGGAGGCCGGGGCCGTCAACCTTCGCGCCTACGCAGACAAGTGGGTCGAGGAGCGCGAACTCAGCGTGCTCACGCGCGACCTGTACCGGTACCTCCTGGACCGCCACATCCTCCCGACCTTCGGTGATGACGACCTCGACGAGATCACCGCGCCCCGCGTCCGCACCTGGCGCACCGAGCGTCTCCGCACTGGCGCCAAGACGGCGACCGCCAAGGCGTACCGCCTCCTCAAGGCCATCATGGAGACCGCCGTCGACGACGACCTGATCCGCCGCAACCCGTGCCGGATCAAGGGCGCTGGTGCCGAGAAGGCACAGGAACGGCCTACGGCTACCGTCGCGCAGGTCGATGCCCTCGCCGAAGCGGTCGGCATGCGGTGGCGTCTCATGGTCTACCTCGGCGCCTACGGCCCGACTCGCCCCGAGGAACTGGCCGGGCTCCGCCGCCGGGACGTCGACCTCGACGCTCTGCGCATCACGGTGCGGACGGCCGAACCTGAGAGGACGAACGGGCGACGCGCGCCCGGCGACACCAAGTCGGACGCCGGTACCCGCACGATCTACCTGCCCGCGTTCCTGGAGCGTGAGGTCCGCTGGCACATGGAGTCGTTCGCCGAGGAGGGACCGAACGGCCTCGTCTTCGTCGGTGATCGGGGAGCGCCATTCCGGCGGAGCACCTTCGGCAAGTACTGGCGCAGGGCGCGCACGGTCGCTGGTTTGCCGGGCAACTTCCGGTTCTACGATCTCCGCCACACCGGACACACCCTGTCGACCCGATCCGGTGCGACCTTGAAGGACACGATGGTCCGCGCCGGGCAGTCGTCCGAGAAGGCGGCGATGATCTACCAGCACTCCGAGGAGGAGCGTCAGCAAGAGGTCGCCGGGATGCTCGATCGGAGTGTTCGGAAGGCCCGCCGGGCTGTGGCACGGAAGCCGGATGATCAGGCATCTGGCACAGATGTGGCACGCGACGACTGAGAGAAGGCGGACAGCAAAAAGGCCCGGGTCGATGACCTGGGCCTTCTTCATGGAGCGGGTGACGAGAATCGAACTCGCACTCTCAGCTTGGGAAGCTGATGTTCTACCACTAAACTACACCCGCGAAAGACGCCGTAGGAACCGGTGTCGAACGTCGCACACTCTACCTCATCCCGGGCCCCCGGCGCTCTCGCCGCGGGGCCCGAGCGCTGTCCGGGAGGTGGATGCGCCGTGCGTCCGCAGGGAGTTGGGGCGTACCGTGGATCGCGGTCGTGCCGCTTGGATGGACGCCCCTTTCGTACCGTAATGTGGCCTTTCGTCGTCGGCTCGGAGACGAGCGAGAGACGAGTTGGTACGGGTATGTACGAGCTCACCTACGACTGGGGAAGGGACTCAAGGACTTGATGGAGCGCACCGTCGTCCGATGTGCCGAAGGGCACGTGTTCAGCACCGCTTCGTTCCCGATGCAGCAGGCGGACCGGCTCGGTCCCGGTCGGCTCATCCGGTGTCCGCGATGTGCCAGGCTCCGGCACGCCGTGCCGGTGACCTTGCAGAGGCGGTAGCGAACTCAAGCAGACGCAAGCAGACGCAAGCAGACGCAAGCAGACGGAAGCAGTTCGGCGCGCGGGTCCTGTCCGATTGGGGAGGGCCCGCGCGCTCTGCGTATCCTCGGTGCGTGCTTCTCTCAGACAAGGACATCCGGGCCGAGATCGACTCCGGACGGGTGCGGATCGACCCGTACGACGAATCCATGGTGCAGCCCTCGAGCATCGACGTGCGGCTGGACCGCTACTTCCGGGTGTTCGAGAACCACCGCTACCCCCACATCGACCCCTCCGTCGAGCAGGCCGACCTGACGCGGCTCGTGGAGCCCGAGGGCGACGAGCCGTTCATCCTCCATCCCGGGGAGTTCGTGCTCGCGTCGACGTACGAGGTCATCAGCCTGCCGGACGACCTCGCCAGTCGGCTCGAGGGCAAGTCCAGCCTCGGGCGGCTCGGGCTCGTCACGCACTCCACCGCCGGGTTCATCGACCCGGGATTCAGCGGACACGTGACCCTCGAGCTGTCGAACCTCGCCACGCTGCCGATCAAGCTCTGGCCGGGCATGAAGATCGGGCAGCTCTGCATGTTCCGGCTCACCTCGCCCGCCGAGGCCCCCTACGGGTCGGAGCGGTACGGGTCGCGTTATCAGGGACAGCGGGGCCCCACCGCCTCCCGGTCCTTCCTCAACTTCCATCGGACACAGGTGTGACATCCAGCATGAGTGACGTGCGCGAGAACCTTACGTACGAGAAGTTCGGCGGCGCTGTGCGCGATCTCGCGCAGACGATCGCCGACGACGGGTACCAGCCCGACGTGATCATCTCCATCGCCCGCGGTGGCGTCTTCGTCGCGGGCGGGCTCGCGTACGCACTCGACTGCAAGAACATCCACCTGGTGAACGTGGAGTTCTATACGGGGGTCGGGACCACCCTCGAGATGCCCGTCATGCTCGCCCCCGTGCCCAACGTCATCGACTTCACCGACAAGAAGGTGCTGATCGCCGACGACGTCGCCGACACGGGGAAGACGCTGAAGCTCGTCCACGACTTCTGCCTCGACCACGTCGCCGAGGTGCGGTCCGCCGTCGTCTATGAGAAGTCGCACTCCCTCGTGAAGTGCGAGTACGTGTGGAAGCGCACCGACGAGTGGATCAACTTCCCTTGGAGTGTCGAGCCGCCCGTCGTGAAGCGTGCGGGTCAGGTTCTCGACGCCTGACGTGAGTATGTGAGTACGTGAGTAAGGGCCCGGCGGACAGTTTTCGTCCGCCGGGCCCTTACCTATGCGCGCTCTGCGCGTACGTACTAGAACGTGCCCAGCTTGATGATCGACAGGATCGCCAGCAGCTGGATCGTCGACGCGCCCAGCGCCTTCGGCCACGGCAGGTCGTGGGACTTGCTGACCATCGTCGTGAGCAGCGCGCCCGCCGCGATCCAGGTCGCCCAGCCGAGCAACTGCACGAACGGCTGGCCGCCGCCCAGGAACATCGCCACGACCACGCGGGGCGCGTCCGTCAGCGACATGATCAGCATGGAGAGGCCGACCGTCGGCTGCCAGGCGCCGTCGCCGCCGAGCTGGCGGGCGAGGGTGTGCGTGACCACGCCCAGGATGAACGCGCTGATGGTGATCGCGATGCCGGTGGTGAGGACGAAGGGGACCGCCGACGACAGCGTCGCGTTGATCGCGTCCTCGCGGGCGTCGTCGAAGCCGAAGATCGCGAGCGCGCCGTAGAGGAACGTGACGATGAGGGCGGGGCCCCACATCGCGTAGTCCCGCATCTGGAAGAAGGTGGGACCGGGACGCAGTACGACGCCGCGGAGCAGGTCCTTCCAGTGCAGGCGCGGGCCCATGGGGGCGGCGCTCGCCTGGCCTGCGCGGTAGGTATCGCTCTGGTTGTACGGGTCCTCGCCGATGGAGAAGGCCTGAGTGCTCCCGGGGTTGTTGGCCGCGTACGGGTCATAGCCGCCCTGCGGACCACCGTGGCCGTGGCCGCGGTCGTCGGGGCCGCCGAAGTACTCCGGCTCGCCGTGGTTGCCGCCGCCCGCCTGGGGCCACTGCTGGTTGCCGCCGCCACCCCCGCCGTACTGCCGCGCGCCGCCCCCGCCGTACTGCTGCGGGTGTTGCGGGTGCTGCGGGTTTTGGGGGCCCGACGGCGCAGGCGGGTAGCCGTACGGCTGCTGCCCTCCCTGGGGGGCCTGCTGTCCGTACGGCTGCTGCCGCGCTTGTTGTTGCGGTCGCGGGGCGCGGTTGTCCCGGCCGCGTCCGATCCTGAATCCAGCCACGAATCGAACGTACCTGGTCTTCAGGGGTGGGGTCGTCCCTCCTCGGGAGGAGACGTGCTTTGCGGCCGACCTGTGACAACCCCTAGGGGTACCCGGAAGGGTCCTACTGGATACCCGTCCTACCGGACACCCGTACGAGTTCTAGCGGGCCAGCGACGCTCCGTACGTCAGCGGGCCCGAAGACGTCGGCAGACCCAGCGAGTTCGGGGTGACGACTGACGCGCCCGTCGTGCCGGTCGCGAGGTGCGGGAGGTTCCAGACGCCGCCCGCCGACGCGTTCTCGCCGGGCGCGGCGGCCGAGAGGTCCGGGCTGCCGTCGCCGTTGTGGTCCGCGAAGCCGAGCGCCGCGCCGAACAGGTCGCCCGCCTCGGCGCCGCCCGGGACGCCGGGGGAGTTCTGCTGGTACGAGACCGCGCCCACCGCCTTCCCGTCCTCGGTGAGGATGCCCTTCGCGCCGCCCTTCAGGACCGTGATCGCACCCGCGCGTGCCGCGCCGCCGATGGCCTCACCCGGGGCGCCCGCGATCAGGTCGTCCTTGCCGTCGCCGTCGATGTCCGCGGCGGCGAGGGCGTTGCCGAAGTCGTCACCCTTCTCGGCGACACCCGGGACCCCCGGAGTGTCCTGGTTGAGGGTCTGGCCCTCCCAGACGAGGCCGTCGCCGTCCCCGTAGTGGATGTGGATGCCGCCGCCCTTGGTGAGCTCTTCGGGGCCGCACGGGTCGTCGATGTTCTCGTCGGCGATCTCGCGGCAGTTGCCGAGGGCGAGGTCGTCGTGGCCGTCGCCGTTGAAGTCGCCGGTGGCCAGCGCGTTCGCCGCGCTGTTGTCGCTGCTCCAGGTCAGGCCGAACCGCGTCTCTTCCTTGAGGTAGCGGAAGAGCTGGACGTGGGACTGGGTGTAGGGCTGGTTCTGTGTGTAGAAGGCGACGGCCAGCTCGGGGTGGCCGTCGGAGTCGAAGTCGCCGGTCGTCATGACGGGGGCGCGGCCGCCCATGCGGTCGCCCATGAGCGGGTCGGTCCGTGCGGCGAGGGGGTTGTAGTTGACGACGACCTGGTCCTTGCCGCCGATCGCCAGGTCGACGTCCGTGTTGCCGGTGAAGTCGGCCGCGGTCAGGGCGTTTCCGTATGCGTCGCCCGCCTTCGTGCCGCGGGCCGCCGTGTTGGCCAGCGCGAAGCCGTCGCCGGTGCCGTACAGGACGGTGACGGAGCCCGCGTCCGCCTTGGCGTCGATGTCCTCACCGGGAGCGCCGATGACCAGGTCGGCGTACTTGTCGTCGTCGATGTACGCGGTGGTGACGGCGGCACCGAAGCGGTCGCCGGTCTCCGGGGTGCCGGGGACCTCGACGGTGGCCTGTGTGATGCGCCGTACGTTGCTCGACCCCGGGCCGCCCTCGCCGCCGAAGACGACGCTCACGTAGCCCGCCTTGGCCTTGCCGTCGACGGTGCCGCCGGGCACGCCGACGGCGAGGTCCGCGTATCCGTTGCCGTCGAAGTCACCGGTGACCCGGGAGGGCGCGGCGGTCGCGGTCGTCGTGAAGGGGAGGGTCAGGCCGGTCGCGGCCAGGACGGTCGCCGCGGCCAACGCCAGGGTGTGGGTACGTGCGCGCATGAGGGCTCCGGGGGGGGGAGGAGGGAGGGGGCGGAGGGGCTGGGACGGGCCCGCACCGGCGGTGCGGGCCCGGTGTTCAGGGGGGCGGGGTGACCCGTGGGGATCAGTCCGAGAAGTTCGCGCCGAGCCGCGGCGTCCCCGTCGCCGAGATCCCCACCGTCGACGTGTAGACGCCCGACGAACCGGTGAGGGTGCCGTTCGGCTTGCTGGTCAGGGGATAGAACGCGCCGTTCGTGCTGTTCTCGCCGTACGCGCCCACCGTGACGTCGCCCCGCCCGTCGCCGTTCAGGTCGTCGACGTGGACGTCCGAGCCGAAGAAGTCGTACTTCTCGTTGGAGTTGGGGACGCCGGGCGTGTTCTGGTCGAGGAAGACCGCACCGGTCGTGGAGAGGCCCGAGCCGTCCGCCTTGCCGTAGATGACGGTGACCGAGCCCGCGTCCTTCACGCCGTCGAGGTCCTCGCCCGCCGCGCCCACGACCAGGTCGAGGTTGCCGTCGCCGTTGACGTCGCCGAGGTCGAGCTCGGTGCCGAAGGAGTCGCCCTTCTCACCCGTGCCGGGCACGCCCGCGCTGTCCTGGGTGAAGACCTGCGTGTCGCCGTACGGGCCGTTCGCCGCGCCGTGCACGACGTGCACCGAGCCGCCCTTGTGCGCGCCCGCGATCTCGTCGTCCCACTCCAGGCCGATGACGATGTCGCCGTAGCCGTCGCCGTCCGTGTCGCCGACGTCGGTGATGGTGCCGCCGGGCAGCCGCTGCTGGTGGGTGGTCTTGAGGCCGCCGGAGGTGCCGGGGACCCAGAGGTTGGCGTTGTAGTTGTCGGCGGTGGAGTAGCCGTCGACGATGAGGTCTTCCCTCTTGTCGCCGTTCACGTCGCCGGAGTGCAGGTTGAAGGGGCCCGCGCCCTCCCCGCTGTGGATGGCGGGCTTGACCGTGTAGCGGCTGCTGCCGGTGCCGCTGGTACGGGAGATCTTGCCGTTCAGGACGTCGATGGTGGCCGCGCCGGAGCGGGCGCCGATGGCGAGGTCGGCGTCGCCGTCGCCGTCGAAGTCGCCGGCCTCGATGGGCCCGCCGAAGAAGTCGTGGCTGCCGGGGCGCGGGTCCTTCACCGTCGTACCGCCGAAGAGCCCGTTCGCGGAGCCCCACAGGATCTGCGCGGTGCCGCCGTCCTTGTCGCTGCCGACGTCCTCGCCGGGGGCGGCGACCGCGAGGTCGTCGAAGCCGTCACGGTCGAAGTCGCCGTACGCGGTGTCGTAGCCGAAGGTGTCGCCCGTCTCTGCGGAGCCGGGGACGCCCGTGCTGTTCTGGCTGAAGGTCTTGTGGCGCAGGGTGCTTCCGCCGTACGTGACGACGACCTGGCCCGCCCCGCTCTTGCCGCCGACGGTGGCGCCGGGCGCGGAGGTGGCGAGGTCGGCGACGCCGTCGCCGTTGAAGTCGGCCTCGTGCGAGGGCAGCGGCTCGGCGGGTGCGGCGGATGCGGTGGCGCCGGTGACGGCGAGCAGTCCACCGGTCAGCGCGGCCGTGGCGGCCGTCGCGGCGGCGAGCCGCGAGCGTCTGGAGCGGGCGGGGGCGGAGGTGCGCTTGTGCTTGGCCATGCGGTTCTCCTGCAGCGTGCGGGGATGCCTGGCGGGCATCCGCAGTCGATGGGGTGCGACGGGCGAGTTCACCGGGCATTGGCCCGGGCGTCACGCCGCGGTCGGCGAAGGAGAGACCGCCGGAGGGGAGTAAGGGTTGTACGGACGGGCTGAGTTGGGAGTTCAGCCCGTCCGGTGTCCTGGGAATTCAGCCCGTCCGGCGTTTGAGGACGAACTCGGCGAAGCCGGTGATTCAGCGGTGCGGAGTCCTACGGTGCGGGATGGCCGACGGCGCCCGACCTACCGACCCAGAACCATCCCGTACTCCCGCGCCCCCGCGAGACCGAGCTTCCCCGGCGTCACGGACGTGACCGCAGGACGCGGGCCGCCGTCCTTCGGGGACTGGGCGTACCAGACGCCGCCCTTCTGGCCGTCCTCGCCGGGCGCGCCCACCGCGGCGTCCGGGTAGGAGTCGCCGTTGTAGTCGCCGGTCGCGACGGACGCGCCGAGGTGGTCGTCCGCCTCCGCCGTGCCCGCGACGCCCGCGGTGTTCTGGCTGAAGGCGGGGCCCGTCAGGGGCTTGCCCGCGCCGCTGGAGGCGAGGAGCCAGTACGTGCCCGCGTTCTTCACGGTGCCGACGGCCTCCGCGTCCGCGCCGACGACCAGCTCGTCGCCGCCGTTCCGGTCGAGGTTGCCGACGGCGAGCTGCGCGCCGAAGTTGTCGTCGGCCTCGGCCGTGCCGCCGACCTCGGGCGAGGCCTGGGTGGTGCACGCGGTACCGCCGTCGCCGAGGGCGCCGCCCTTCTTGCCGTGGACGGTGAGGATCGCGCCGCCGAGCCGGTCCTCGCAGTTGGTCTTCTCGGACTCGGGGTTGGGCTGTACGTTGCCGACGGCGAGGTCGGTCGTGCCGTCCCCGTCGAAGTCGCCGGTGGCGAGCGCGCTGTCCGTGCGGTCGCCGGTGGCCCACGTCTCCTTCCACTCGCCCGTCGCGCGGTTCAGGACGGTCGTACCGCTGATCTCCATGCCCCGGTACGAGACGGCGAGTTCGTCGCGGCCGTCCCCGTCGAAGTCACCGGAGGCCAGGGCGGTGGCGTCCGTGAAGTGCCAGCCGGTGACCCGGGAGACCTTGGCGGGCGAGCCCGCGGTGAACGGTCCCGGCCGCGTCACGACCGAGCCGACCTCGTCGAAGTGACGGTTGAAGGCGATGTCCTTGTTGCCGTCCTTGTCGAAGTCGCCGGTGGCGAGCTGTGCTCCGAACCGGGAACTGCCGAAGTCGCCGTTGGCCGCGGTGAAACCGCCCTTGAAGCCGCCCGCACCGCCCCAGACGACCGCGACGGTCCCGACGCTCAGGCCGACGGAGGTGTCCTCCTCGGGCGCGCCGACGATCAGGTCGCTGTAGCCGTCGCCGTTCATGTCGTCCGATGCGACGGCGAAGCCGAACGCGTCGCCCGCCTCGGCGGTGCCGGGCACCCCGGACGTGGACTGGCTTACCGTGGTCGACCCGTGCTTGCCGAGGCCCGACGCGCCGCCCCAGACGACGTTGACGTATCCGGCCTTGGCCTTGCCGTCGACGGTCGCGCTCGGCACGCCGACCGCGAGGTCCACATAGCCGTCGCCGTTGTAGTCGCCGCGGATCTTCGAGGGGGCGTCGGCGTGCGCGGGGGCGGCGGAGGCGTTGGCCGCGGTCAGGCCGGTGACGCCGAGGGCGGTGGCGGCGCAGAGGGCGCCCGCCGCGAGGAGCTTGTTGCGTGCGTGCGTGGACATAGAGACGCCTCCAACGAGGTGTGGTAGTGCGGTAGTTGCTGGGAAAAAAGCAGGAGAGTGGGAGAGCGGGAGACCGGCCTCGGGTCAGCGCAGTGCGCGACCGAAGCCCGCCCCCGTGCCGCCGACCCCGAAGTCCGTGCCGTTGAACGAGGCCGCGGAGGACGTGGTCAGGCCCGTCGACGTGCCGCGCAGGACCCACACGGCGCCGACGTCCCGCGTCGTGCCGATGTCCTCGCCGGTGGCGCCGGTGGCCAGGTCGGCCTTGCCGTTCTTGTTGATGTCCTTGAGGCGGACGGACGTACCGAAGTGGTCGTCCTGCTCGGCGACGCCCGGCACGCCCGCGGTCTCCTGGTGCCAGGCACGGCCCGAAGTGAGGGCGCCACGCACGGACTTGAGCAGGGTCACGCTGCCGCTGCCGGACACCCCGTCGACCGTCTCGCCGGGCGCGCCCACCGCGAGGTCCGCGAGGCCGTCGCCGGTGACGTCGCCCGCGGAGACGGCCGCGCCGAAGCCGTCGCCCGCCTCGTCGGCGCCGGGCACGCCCGCGCTGTCCTGGGTGTAGGACACAGGGGCGCCGAACTTGCCTTCGCCGCCGCGCCGCACGGTGACCGAGCCGCCCTTGCCGCCCGCCGCGTCCTGGGAGTTGCCGGTGATCAGGTCGTCGTAGCCGTCGCCGTCGACGTCGCCCGCGGTGGCCGCGTCGCGCGTCGCCGTCGGGTCGCCGCCCTCGGCGATGACCTCGGCCTGATAGCCGTAGTCACCGACGCCGCCGTTCATGTGGGCGGTGTAGGCACCACCGTCCGCGCGCTCGCCGTACAGGACGAAGCCGACGCCGTCCTTGTACTTGAAGTTGCCGGAGATCATGCCGTCCAGGCGGACGCCCTCGGGCAGGAAGTCGACCTCGAGGCCGAGCGCGCGGCCGTCCTCGCCCGAGCCGGAGTAGTAGTACCAGTTGTCGCCGCTGATGACGGCCAGCTGGGGCGAGCCGTCGTAGTCCAGGTCGGTCCAGACGGCGGCCTCGCCGAAGCGGCCCGAGGTGTCGGCCGGGGAGTTCAGGGCGCGGCCGCCGGAGGTGAAGACCCTCTTGCCGCCGTAGACGATGGAGACGGAGCCAGACGGCTTGCCCGTCACCTTCTCGCCGGGGGCGCCGACGATCAGGTCGGCGAAGCCGTCGCTGTTCACGTCGCCGCTGATCACGTTCTCGCCGAACTCGTCCTCGGGCTCGGTGGCGCCGGGCACTCCGGAGGTCTCCTGGGTGACGGTGACGGACCGTCCCTGCGACACCCCGCCCGCCGAACCAAACGTCACGGTAACGGAGTTGGAGTCGGGAGAACCGATCGCGAGGTCGCGGTAGCCGTCCCCGTTGAAGTCGTCCTTCAGGGCGGAGGCGGCGCTCGCCGTACCGGCCATGGGTAGCGTGAGCCCCGCGGCCGCGAGGGCCGCGACGGTGGCGGTGACGGCCAGGCTTCTTACGCGCACGTGGGTCTCCCGGAAGTGAGCCTTGGGATGAGCCTTTGGGTATGGCTTCCGAGGGGTGTGACTCGTGAGGCGTACGAAGGGTTGTGTGCGGGGAGTTGCGCGGTAGCCGTCAGATGAACGGCAGTTGGTCAGACAGATGGTCAGACCGTTGATCACTCCCCGCTCAGCGCCAGGAACTCCGCCGTGGAGAACGTCACCCGCGGGTCGCGCGCCACGAGGTCGCCCTTGCGGCCCGGGTACACGGCCACGATGTCCTGGCTGTCCCCCCGGTACGTACGCACGACCAGGTCGGCCCGCTTGTCGCCGTCGAAGTCCGCGACCTTGAGGACCTGGGCCGTGCCCTTCTTCAGCGGCCGGACGAGCGCGGTGGCGTTGGGCGCGAGCTCCGACGTACGGCCGCGGAAGACCCGCACGTCCCACGCGCCGCCCCCGGACCCGCTGCCCGCGCCGCTTACGACCAGCTCGCTCAAGCCGTCGCCGTCGAGGTCACCCGTGTCCACGGCCACGTCCTTCGCCTCCATGGAGCCGCGCAGGGTGCCCGGCACGTCGTAGCGCAGGGCGATGCCCGTCGGTGAGGCGATGGCCGCGTCCATGCCCTTGCCCTCGCCGAAGCGGCCGAAGGCGATGTCCTTGCCCGCGGGGAAGAGCACGCCGGTCTCGTCGGGACCCTGGGGGCCGCCCATGACGAGGGCACCGGCGGCGGCACCCTGCGCGTTGGCGGCCTTGCGCACGAGCACGTCGTCGTAGCCGTCGCCGTCGATGTCCGTGGCGCGGCCGGTCACGAGGTTGTTGCCGGGCGCGGTGACGGGCTTGCCCGCGGCGCGCGGGGCGCCGCTCCGCTTGAACGGGCCGCGCAGGAAGGTGAGCCGGGCGCCGCTCGCGTGCAGTACGAGGTCGTCGGCGCCGTCCCCGTCGAAGTCGCCGCAGACCGGCTGGTCCGGCCAGTCATTGCCGAAACGTGCCTGCGTGGGCACCTTGAGCTTTACGGCCTTACCGACCAGCCCCTTCGGCGAGCCGAAGAGGATCTGCAGCGGCACGGGGGGCTGCCCCTGCCCGTCGTACGGCGGATCCGTCGACACGATGAGATCGCTGAAGCCGTCCTCGTCGAGGTCGCAGGAGGCCTCGGAGTCGAAGGCGGCGGGCAGCTGCCCCTTCGTACGGGCACCGTTGGCGTGGGCGCTCACGAGTTGCCGCGCGCCGGGGGCGAGCCCGCCCTTGCCTCCGTAGACGATCCCGATGCCCGCGTCGTCGCCGTGGTCGGGGTGCACGAGGTCGTCGAGTACGAGGTCACGGGCGCCGTCCCCGTTGAAGTCGTCCTCGACCCTGTTGCCCCTGCCGCCCTTGCCTCGCGGGACGGGCTGTTGGGCGGCGCCCTTGCCCGCCATGCTCACGGGCTTGTGCGAGGCGTCACCGGACCCGGTGTCGTCGTCGTGGCTGCCGCAGCCCGAGAGGAGGAGCGCGCAGCTCACGGCGGTGGCCACCGCGACGGACCCGCCGCGCCACATGCCTCGTCCCGCGCCCCGTCCCGCGCCCCGTACCCCGGCATTCCGCATGCCCCTCACCCACCCCGAACGCCACAGTCGACAACAACCAGCCCATGATGCTCCCGCTCCCCTCGCGGGAGGAGTCCGAGGCGGTCCCGTTTCCATCACGCCGGGGCGCGAGCGTGTGGTTTGGGGCGGGTTGTCGGCGACTTCGGCGGGCCTGCGCCGTTTGGCCACCGGGGCCGCCCGGCTTTTCCGGAGTGTGGCGGTTCCGGGCCGGAAGTAAAGGGCGCTCCTGCGTCGCGTCGGCTGCGCCGATTCCGCTGCGCTCCACCCTTGACTCCCGCCCCTCCACCGCACGTGAACTTTGACCCGGACGGCCAGGGGTGGGGGCTACGGGTCCGGCTGGGATGGGTCATCCCCTCGCGCTGCCGGGTGCGGACCGGCCCAACGTGAGTCACCCTCACCGCACGCGTGCGGCCTCGCTGCCCGGGTCATCGGCTCTCGCGGCCGGGTGCGGTCCGGCCCATCGTGCGTCGCTCTCACGGTTTGGGGTGGGTCAGCCGCTCTCGTCGCCGGGTGCGGCCCGGCCCATCGCGCCTCGCCGTCACCGTCACCGTCGCGGTTGGGGTGTGGGTGTGGGTGCGGCATGGCGTGCGGGCGGCGACCGCCCCGCCCGAAGCACCACCAGCCCTCGGCCCTGGGCCCCGGGCCCTCCGGCACCTACTTTGGGAAAGTTGCGAACCGACCCGCCGCGCGCCCCCTTCCCGCACCCCGCGCGCCGTCCCGCCCACCACTCATCTCCCGCATCCGGCAGGGCAAGCCCGCATGCGCGGGGGCCGCATGGGGCTTGGATGGGGGGCGCGCGGCGATCCCCTTCGCAACTTTCCCAAAGTAGGTGCCGGAGGGGGCGGCCCGACCCAACCACCCGCTCCCACCTCGCCCATCCGGCAGGGCACGCCCGCATGCCCGGGGCGCATCGGGCATGGGTGGGGGGCGCGCGGCGGGTCGGTTCGCAACTTTTCCAGAACAGGTGCCGGAGGGCCCGGGGTCTGGCGGCCCATCGGCAGATCGACCGTCGCTCCCGCCCACGATGGGCCGGTCCGCACCCGGCAACGAGAGCTGCTGACCCGACCCGAACCGTGACACCCGCTCACGTTGGGCCGGTCGGCACCCGGCCGCGCGAGCGGATGGCCCGAGCGGCGAGGCCGCGCGGCTGGCCGAGCCGCGACCGTGGCCCACACACCCGTTGGGCCGGTCCGCACCCGGCAGCGCGAGGGGATGACCCATCCCAGGGGTCCCCGTAGCCCCCACCCCTGGCCGTCCGGGTCAAGGTCTGCGTGCGGTGGAGGGGCGGGAGTCAAGGGTGGAGCGCAGCGGAATCGGCGCAGCCGACGCGCAGCGCAGCGGAGCGCCCTTTACTTCCGGCCCGGAACCGCCACACTCCGCAAAAAGCCGGGCGGCCCCGGCGACCATCCAGTGCGGGCCCTCGAAGTCGCCGCCTTGCCGGGGCCTGGACCGTGGCACCCACTCACGGAGTCAACAGCTTCCTGAGGAGGGCGGAGAGGGCGGCGGGGGTGAGGGTGAGTGTGTGGTCGGGGGCGTCGCTCTCGCGGAGGAGCAGGTTGGTCTCGTCGCGGGCGAGTTCGATGCACTCGTTGCCGTCGGCGCCAGCGGAAAACGAGGACTTCTGCCAGTGGGTCATGGCCCACACCGCCTTGGTCATTTGCGGGTCACGTCCGGGTGCGTAGCGTGCGATATCAGAGCGGAGAGGGCGTTGGGGGTGAGGGCGAGCCTGCGGTCTGGGGTGTCGCTTTCGCGGAGCAGCAACCCGTGCTCCCCCTTGGCCAGTTCGATGCACTCGTTGCCGTCGCCGCCCCCGGAGAACGAGGACTTCTGCCAATCGGGCACGGCTTAGAACTCCTTCAGCACGCGGTGGATCAGGTCCTGCGAGGGGCCTGGTTCAAGGGCCATCGCCTCTACCTTACGGAAGAGTGTTCGCATGGACAGGAGCTGGGCGGCGGCATCGATGAAGGAAGAGCCATACGGTGCATCACGCTGAACGGTGTCCAAGGCAGCTACCGGGCCGCCTGCGTAGAACAGCGTGGTTCCCGCCCCCGCGAAGCCGTCGACATCGAACGGCACCACGCGCACGGTGACGTTTGGCATCTCTGACTTGCGGAGGATTTCCCCGAGTTGGGCACGGCTGACGCCACGGTCGGCGACGCGGGTCTGCAACACGCTTTCATGCAGGACGGCGATGTACGGCGCCGCCCCTTCACGATCGAGCACTGCTGCACGACGCAGTCGGTGTTCCACTCGTGGGGTTAGCTCGCTGTCCGGGAGCTCAGGGCGCCAGAAGGCGAATACCGCCCGCGCGTAGTCGGCGGTCTGGAGCAGGCCGGGAACCTGCGCGGTACCGATGACGTGCATGAAGTGTGCGTGATGTTCCAGCTCGGCCAGGTCCAGGAACGCCGGGGGCAACACGCCCCGGAAAGTTTCCCACCACCCGCGCGTGGTGTCGGCGGCCATGTCTGCCAGGCAGGCGACCAACTCGGCGTCCGCGCAGGCGTAATGCGCCGCGAGCCGACGCACCCGCTCCTCGTTGATCCCCGCGTTGCCCGCCTCGAACTGGCTCATCTGCGCCTGCTTGACCCCGAGCAGCCCCGCGGCCTCACCGGACGAGAGCCCGGCGCTCTCCCGGAGTTTGCGCAGCTCAGCTCCGAGGCGCCGCTGTCGGGCGGTTGGCTGAATCCTTGCTGGCACGCGACTGCTACCTCCGCCAACGACCGTGTTCGAACGTGGGGTTGATGCACCCCATTCGGGTGTCAGGCTACGCGAGCGACTTGCGGGGGAGAATATTTTAGCCCTACCGTCAGTGACGCGTCGCACACGCTGAGGTCCCGGACCAACGGAAGCGCACCGCACCGCCCTGCCATGGCGGCCGCGACACAGCCACCGCCAGGAGACCGCCGCGGCAGTCCAACTCCCATCCTGAACAACGGAGTTCACCGATGCCGGAAACCGAGACCTGGGCCTACACCCTCACCATCCCCAACGACCCCCTCGCCATCCCCGTGAGCCGCCACACCCTCCGCCTCATCCTGAAGGCATACGGTCTGCCTCACCTGGCAGAAGCCGCCGAGCTCGTCGCCACGGAGCTGATCGCCAACGCCGTGCAGCACACCAAAGGCCCCGCCGCCCTGCGCATGCAGTGGGCGGGGGCGGTGCTCCGCATCGGGGTGTGGGACACGGACCCCACGCCCCCGTCCCCGACCAGGGGGGCCACCGGGTGGGACGAGACGGCGGGCAGAGGGCTCGGGCTCGTACGGGAATGTGCCGACGGGTGGGGGTGGTGCGCACGGGAGCGGCAGGGGGAGGGCCGGGGCAAGCTCGTGTGGTGCGAGTTGACCGGGGTCGCAGCCGCCTGAACGGCGAAGACCCCGCCCCCTCCGCGAGGAGGGAACGGGGTCTTCGGAAAGCTCGCCCGGGGCTACTTCACCGGCTCGGGCTCCGGCTCGTCCGCGGACTCCGTCTCGCCCGCCGGGTCGACCGGCGTCTTGACCGAGTCGAGCAGGAGCTGAGCGACGTCCACGACCTGGAGGGTCTCCTTGGCCTGGCCGTCGTTCTTCTTGCCGTTGACGGAGTCGGTCAGCATGACCAGGCAGAACGGGCACGCGGTGGAGACGATGTCGGGGTTGAGGGACAGCGCCTCGTCGACCCGCTCCGTGTTGATCCGCTTGCCGATCCGCTCCTCCATCCACATGCGCGCACCACCCGCGCCGCAGCAGAAGCCGCGCTCCTTGTGGCGGTGCATCTCCTGCTGGCGCAGGCCGGGGACGGCGGACATGATCTCGCGCGGGGGCGTGTAGACCTTGTTGTGGCGGCCCAGGTAGCAGGGGTCGTGGTAGGTGATGAGGCCCTCGACGGGCGTCACCGGGATCAGCTTGCCCTCGTCGATGAGGTGCTGGAGCAGCTGCGTGTGGTGGATGACTTCGTAGTCACCGCCGAGCTGCGGGTACTCGTTGGCGATGGTGTTGAAGCAGTGCGGGCAGGTCGAGACGATCTTCTTCGCCGTCTTCGGCTTCTTCGTCGACTCGTCCTCGTCATCCTCGCCGAACGCCATGTTCAGCGTGGCGACGTTCTCCTGGCCGAGCTGCTGGAACAGCGGCTCGTTGCCGAGGCGGCGCGCGGAGTCACCGGTGCACTTCTCGTCGCCGCCCATGATCGCGAACTTCACGCCCGCGATGTGGAGGAGCTCGGCGAACGCCTTCGTCGTCTTCTTGGCGCGGTCTTCGAGGGCACCCGCACAGCCGACCCAGTAGAGGTACTCGACCTCGGTGAGGTCCTCGATGTCCTTGCCGACGACCGGCACCTCGAAGTCGACTTCCTTCGTCCACTCCAGGCGCTGCTTCTTGGCAAGGCCCCAGGGGTTGCCCTTCTTCTCCAGGTTCTTGAGCATCGTGCCCGCCTCGGAGGGGAAGGCCGACTCGATCATCACCTGGTAGCGGCGCATGTCGACGATGTGGTCGATGTGCTCGATGTCGACCGGGCACTGCTCGACACAGGCGCCGCAGGTGGTGCAGGACCACAGGACGTCGGGGTCGATGACGCCGTTCTCTTCGACCGTGCCGATGAGGGGGCGCTCGGCCTCCGCGAGGGCGGCCGCGGGGACGTCCTTCAGCTGCTCCTCGGTCGCCTTCTCGTTGCCCTCCATGTCCTTGCCGCCACCGGCGAGCAGGTAGGGGGCCTTCGCGTGCGCGTGGTCCCGGAGGGACATGATCAGGAGCTTCGGGGAGAGCGGCTTGCCCGTGTTCCAGGCGGGGCACTGCGACTGGCAGCGGCCACACTCGGTGCACGTGGAGAAGTCGAGGATGCCCTTCCAGCTGAACTGCTCGACCTGGGAGACGCCGAAGACGTCGTCCTCGCCCGGGTCCTCCCAGTCGATCGGCTTGCCGCCGGACGTCATGGGCTGCAGCTCGCCGAGCGCCGTGCCGCCGTCCGCCTCGCGCTTGAACCAGATGTTCGGGAAGGCCAGGAAACGGTGCCAGGCCACGCCCATGTTGGTGTTCAGGCCGACCACGATCATCCAGATGAAGGAGGTCGCGATCTTCAGGCCCGCAAAGAAGTACGTGAGGTTCTGGAGGGTGGAGAGGTCCATCCCGCCGAACCAGGAGACGAACGGGTACGAGATGAAGAACGACGCCTCGTAGCTGTCGACGTGGTGCTGGGCACCCTCAAGGGCGTGCAGCGTGAAGATGCAGACGCCGACGATGAGGATGACGGTCTCGACGAAGTACGCCTGACCGGTCCTGGAGCCCGCGAAGCGGGACTTGCGGCCCGGCTTGTCGGGGCGGTTCAGCTGCCGGATGACGATCAGCGTGAGGATGCCGAGCACGGTCATGGTGCCGATGAACTCGACGAACATGTTGTACGGCGCCCAGTCACCGATGATCGGCAGCATCCAGTCGGCTTTGAAGAGCTGGCCGATGGCGTTGACGATCGTCAGCAGCAGCGAGAAGAAGCCCACCGCCACGAACCAGTGCGCGAAGCCGACGATGCCCCACCTGTTCATGCGCGTGTGGCCGAGGAACTCCTTGGCCACGGTGACGGTGCGCTGGAAGGGGTTGTCGGTCCTCAGTCCCGCGGGCACGGGCTGACCGAGCCGCACGAACTTGTAGATCTGCACGATGGCACGGCCGAACAGCGCGACGCCGACCGCGATTAGGACCAGCGACACGATGATCGCGGCGAGTTGCATTTGGGGGCTCCTCGGGCCTGCGAGGCGAACTATTACTAAGCGGTAACTTATGCAGTCCGTCTGAGACTATCCACTTACTCCGCCGCACTGTAGCCAGCAAGGCGGTGATCTGCGTCGCTCAGGCAACCCTTCGCGCGTACGGGGCGCCGGGCGCGATGCGCTTTTAGAGGCGCGGGGAACTGCGCGACCAGCCCCGACGCGCCCGCAGACGCAGACGCCACCCCCGGAAGGGGCTCCTACTTGCGCGTAAGGGCCGGATAAGAGTTGAGCCCCCTCGACTCACATCTGTTGACGCCAGCGCGGCGACCATGCATCCTTGAGTCAGATCCACTCAAGAAGTACATCTGGAGGAACCGAAATGGCACGTGCGGTCGGCATCGACCTGGGCACGACTAACTCCGTCGTCAGCGTTCTCGAAGGCGGCGAGCCCACCGTCATCACCAACGCCGAAGGCGCCAGGACCACGCCGTCCGTCGTCGCTTTCGCGAAGAACGGCGAGGTGCTCGTCGGCGAGGTCGCCAAGCGCCAGGCGGTCACGAACGTCGACAGGACCATCCGGTCGGTCAAGCGCCACATGGGCACCGACTGGAAGGTGGACATCGACGACAAGGGGTTCAACCCCCAGCAGATCTCGGCGTTCATCCTGCAGAAGCTGAAGCGCGACGCCGAGTCGTACCTGGGCGAGAAGGTGGCCGACGCGGTCATCACCGTCCCGGCGTACTTCAACGACTCCGAGCGCCAGGCCACCAAGGAGGCCGGTGAGATCGCGGGTCTGAACGTCCTGCGCATCGTCAACGAGCCCACCGCCGCCGCCCTGGCGTACGGCCTCGACAAGGACGACCAGACGATCCTCGTCTTCGACCTCGGTGGCGGCACCTTCGACGTGTCCCTCCTGGAGATCGGCGACGGCGTCGTCGAGGTGAAGGCCACGAACGGCGACAACCACCTCGGTGGTGACGACTGGGACCAGCGCGTCGTCGACTACCTGGTCAAGCAGTTCAACAACGGCCACGGCGTGGACCTGGGCAAGGACAAGATGGCGCTCCAGCGCCTGCGCGAGGCGGCCGAGAAGGCCAAGATCGAGCTGTCCTCCTCCACGGAGACCACGATCAACCTGCCGTACATCACGGCGTCCGCCGAGGGCCCGCTGCACCTGGACGAGAAGCTCACGCGCGCCCAGTTCCAGCAGCTCACGTCCGACCTGCTCGAGCGGTGCAAGAACCCGTTCAACAACGTCATCAAGGACGCGGGCATCCAGCTCTCCGAGATCGACCACGTCGTTCTCGTCGGTGGCTCCACCCGCATGCCCGCCGTCGCCGAGCTCGTCAAGGAGCTCACCGGCGGCAAGGACGCCAACAAGGGTGTGAACCCGGACGAGGTCGTCGCCATCGGCGCCTCGCTCCAGGCCGGTGTCCTCAAGGGCGAGGTCAAGGACGTCCTGCTCCTCGACGTGACCCCGCTGTCCCTCGGCATCGAGACCAAGGGAGGGATCATGACCAAGCTCATCGAGCGGAACACCACGATCCCGACCAAGCGCTCCGAGATCTTCACGACGGCCGAGGACAACCAGCCGTCCGTCCAGATCCAGGTCTACCAGGGCGAGCGCGAGATCGCGGCGTACAACAAGAAGCTCGGCATGTTCGAGCTGACCGGTCTGCCCCCGGCGCCCCGCGGCGTCCCGCAGATCGAGGTCTCCTTCGACATCGACGCCAACGGCATCATGCACGTGACCGCGAAGGACCTCGGCACGGGCAAGGAGCAGAAGATGACCGTCACCGGTGGCTCCTCGCTGCCGAAGGACGAGGTCAACCGGATGCGCGAAGAGGCCGAGAAGTACGCGGACGAGGACCACGCCCGCCGCGAGGCCGCCGAGTCCCGCAACCAGGGCGAGCAGCTCGTCTACCAGACCGAGAAGTTCCTCAAGGACAACGAGGACAAGGTCCCCGGTGACGTGAAGACCGAGGTCGAGGAAGCCGTCGGCGAGCTGAAGGAGAAGCTCAAGGGCGAGGACTCGGCCGAGATCCGCACCGCCACCGAGAAGGTCGCCGCCGTCTCGCAGAAGCTGGGCCAGGCCATGTACGCCGACGCCCAGGGCGCCCAGGCCGCCGGTGGTCCCGAGGGCGCTGCCCCGGGTGCCGAGCAGCCCAAGGAGGACGACGGCGTCGTCGACGCCGAGATCGTCGACGACGAGAAGCCCGGTGACGCGAAGGGCGGCGCCGCCTGATGACCGAGGAGACCCCGGGCTTCGGCGAGAACGCCGAGAAGCCTGACGTCCCCTCCGGCGCCACCCCTGATGACGCCGCGCCGCAGGCCGCCGAGCCCTCCACCGAGGAGGGCCCGGCGGCCCCGGCCGGGGACGCAGCGAACAAGACGTCCGCACAGGATGTGGGCCTGACCGCCCAGCTGGACCAGGTGCGCACCGCGCTCAACGAGCGCACCGCGGACCTCCAGCGGCTGCAGGCCGAGTACCAGAACTACCGCCGTCGGGTGGAGCGGGACAAGGTGACGGTGAAGGAGATCGCCGCGGCGAACCTCCTCTCCGAGCTCCTCCCGACCCTCGACGACATCGGCCGCGCCCGCGAGCACGGCGAGCTGGTCGGCGGCTTCAAGTCGGTCGCCGAGTCGATGGAGACGGTCGTCGCCAAGCTGGGCCTGCAGCAGTTCGGCAAGGAGGGCGAGCCCTTCGACCCGACGATCCACGAAGCCCTGATGCACAGCTACGCACCGGACGTCACCGAGACGACCTGCGTCGCGATCCTGCAGCCCGGGTATCGCATCGGCGAGCGCACCATCCGCCCCGCGCGGGTGGCCGTCGCCGAGCCGCAGCCCGGCGCGCAGACGGTCAAGGGCGAGGGTGCCGCGGAGGGCGCCGACTCCGCTCCGGACGCGGCTGCGGACGAGAAGGAGACCGGTGGCCCTGACGAGGGCTGACGGTCACGACATGAGTGAGGAGGGACGTCGGGGATGAGCACCAAGGACTTCATCGAGAAGGACTACTACAAGGTCCTCGGCGTCCCCAAGGACGCCACCGAAGCCGAGATCAAGAAGGCGTACCGGAAGCTCGCACGCGAGAACCACCCGGACGCCAACACCGGCAACACCAAGGCGGAGGAGCGCTTCAAGGAGATCTCCGAGGCGAACGACGTCCTCGGCGACCCCAAGAAGCGCAAGGAGTACGACGAAGCGCGTGCTCTCTTCGGCAACGGCGGATTCCGGCAGGGTCCCGGAGGCGGCGGCGGTTCGTTCAACTTCGACCTGGGCGACCTCTTCGGAGGCAACGCGCCGGGTGGCGGTGGAGCGGCCGGCGGCGGCTTCGGGGGCGGCATCGGTGACGTCTTCGGGGGCCTGTTCAACCGGGGCGGCGGCCCCGGCGGGGGTACGCGTACCCAGCCCAGGCGCGGCCAGGACATCGAGTCCGAGGTCACGCTGAGCTTCACGGAGGCGGTGGACGGCGCGACGGTGCCGCTCCGCATGTCCTCCCAGGCGCCCTGCAAGGCGTGCTCCGGCACCGGCGACAAGAACGGCACACCGCGCGTGTGCCCGACCTGCGTCGGCACGGGCCAGGTCTCGCGGGGCGGCGGCGGAGGGTTCTCCCTCACCGACCCGTGCATGGACTGCAAGGGGCGTGGGCTGATCGCCCAGAACCCCTGCGACGTCTGCAAGGGCTCGGGCCGCGCCAAGTCGTCGCGCACGATGCAGGTGCGGATTCCGGCGGGCGTCAGCGACGGCCAGCGGATCAGGCTGCGCGGCAAGGGAAGCCCTGGTGAACAGGGCGGCCCGGCCGGTGACCTGTACGTGGTCGTGCACGTCGACACCCACCCGGTCTTCGGCCGCAAGGGCGACAACCTCACGGTCACCGTCCCGGTGACGTATCCGGAGGCGACGCTCGGCGGCGAGGTGAAGGTGCCCACGCTGGGCGGCCCGCCCGTCACCCTGAAACTGCCCGCAGGCACGCCGAACGGCCGTACCATGCGGGCCCGGGGCAAGGGCGCGGTCCGCAAGGACGGCACCCGGGGCGATCTGCTCGTGACGGTGGAGGTGTCGGTTCCGACCTCCCTGTCGGAGTCGGCGAAGGAAGCCCTGGAGTCCTACCGCAAGGCGACTGCGGGCGACGATCCGCGGGCAGAACTGTTCCAGGCCGCGAAGGGAGCGTGACCCCATGGACAGGGTCGGCCGTCGTCGTAATCCGTACCAGCTGACCGACGAGACGCCGGTGTACGTCATCTCGGTGGCAGCCCAGCTGAGTGGTCTCCATCCGCAGACCCTGCGGCAGTACGACCGCCTCGGCCTGGTCTCCCCTGACCGCACCGCGGGCCGCGGCCGACGCTATTCCGCCCGCGACATCGAGCTGCTGCGCACCGTGCAGCAGTTGTCGCAGGAAGAGGGCATCAACCTCGCCGGTATCAAGCGCATCATCGAGCTCGAGAACCAGGTCACGGCGTTGCAGGCCCGTGTCGCGGAACTCTCCACGGCTGTGGAGGGCGCCGCGGCTGCCATGCAGCAGCGCGAAGCGGCGGTGCACGCCTCGTACCGCCGCGACCTCGTCCCCTACCAGGACGTGCAGCAGGCCAGTGCGCTGGTGGTGTGGCGGCCGAAGAGGTCGACGGAGCAGTAGGTTTCGTACCCTGATACAGGGCCGGGAGGTGTCAACCTCCCGGCCCTGTATCGCTGTATAGGGGTGGGCAAAGTGGCCCATGGTGAGGGGAGCCGTTCATGGCCATGGTGGGGCTGTTCTGGATCGCCGAGGGCGATGTGTACGTGGGCGCGAAACCGGCCGGACTCGCCCCCGGAGTGCGGCTGACCCCGGAAGGCGTGCTGGCCCTCGGCGACAAGCAGTCCGGCATGTGGTCCTGGGAGGACGTGCACGGGCTGACGATCGACGACGTGCCGGTGAAGACCCTGAAGCGGCACGTGGGCGCGGCGGTCGACATGGTGCTCTCGGTGGGCCTCGGCGGCGGCGAGGAGGCGCCGACGATGACGGTCCGCCTGGCGGACGCGGACGGCGACGACACGGAGCTGACGGCATACACCGCGGCGGCGGTCGGCTACTCCCAGACGGAGTACGACCTCTCCCGCGACCTCCTGGCCCGCTTCACGGAGGGCGCGGGTTCGCTCCTCACCACGCTGACCGCGATGTCGGAGTGGGGCCGCCGCCACGAGGGCGGGTCGCCCCGGGCGGCGGAGCGGGAGGCGTTGCTGCGGGAGTGGGCGGCGGCGGCCGGGCCGGTCAGGGACGATCGAGAATCCCCGACTGACCGATGAGGTAGCCGAGCTGGGCGCGGCTGCCGCTGCCGAGGGTGGCGGCGAGCTTGGCGATGTGGACGCGTGCGGTGCGTACGTTCATGCCGAGGCGGTCCGCGATCTCCGCGTCGGTGAGGCCCTCGACGAGAAGGCCCGCGATGGCGTGCTGGCGCGTGGTGATGCCGTTCTCGGACGGCTGGGGCGCCGCCTGCGGCCACATGGGCGTGGCGAGGCGCCACAGCCGCCAGAAGGTGGTCGCGAAGTACTCGACGAGGGCCGGGTGGCGGAGCTCCAGAGCGATGCTGCGGTCCTTGCTCGCGGGGATGAACGCCACGGTCCTGTCGAAGACGAAGAGGCGCTCGGTGACCTCGTCGAGGGTGCGCGCCTCGGTGTCGCCGTCGAGCTGTTCGAAGTAGGCGAGCACCGGCAGAGAATGGCGCGTTGTGTGCTGGTAAAGCGTCCGCATGCGGCAGCCCCGGGTCAGGATCGCCTGGTCCCGGGGGAAGACTTCGGCCAACGTCTCGGGCGGCCGGGTGCCGCCGGGCTGGACGGCGAGGAACTCCTCGGTGGCCTCGTTCATGGCGCGGTCGATGGCCGAGTTGATGCGGGCGATGCCGTCCAGGACGGTGATGGACGGGGCGTCGTCGGCACCGGAGCCGATGCGCAGGTCGAGAGAGGCGAACGGCTCGAAAGCGGCGCTGAGCCGCAGCTCACGGCGGCGCGGCGGCTCGTGGCGGGCCTCCATGGACCGGAGTAGACGGGGCAGTGCGAGCGCGGAAGCGGTGGGGTGCAGCCACTGCGGGTCGTCGCGTCCTGGCTGAAGAAGGCCCAGGTCGACGAGGCAGGGGGCCGGTTCCGCGGCACTGTTGTCGATCCGGCCTTCGCGCAGGGCGCGGGCGTAGACGGACAGCCCTGTCTCACAGAGTTCTTCGACGGTGTGCGGTAAGTGCTTCGTGGCCATGCGAGCCCCCTCCTGCCTGGTTGAAGCGTCGCGATTCTATGCAGGCTGAGAGAGACCGGGCCGGATGCCGTAGGTGAGAGTGACTGCTTCTGGACGGGGGGTCAGCGTCCCTGATCGAGGATTCCGGACTGTCCGATGAGGTAGCCGAGCTGGGCGCGGCTGTTGCTGCCGAGGGTGGCGGCGAGCTTGGCGATGTGGACGCGTGCGGTGCGGATGTTCATGCCGAGGCGGTCGGCTATGTCGGCGTCGGTGAGGCCCTCGACGAGGAGTTCCGCGATGGCGTGCTGGCGGGTGGTGATGCCGGTGTCCGTCGGCTGGGGTGCGGTCCGGGGCCACAGGGGGGTGGCGAGGCGCCACAGTCGCCAGAAGGTGGTGGCGAAGTACTCGACGAGTGCGGGATGGCGGAGTTCCAGGGCGATGGTGGCGTCCTGGCTCGCGGGGATGAACGCCACGGCCCGGTCGAAGACGAAGAGGCTCTCGGTGACCTCGTCCAGGGTGCGGGCCTGGATGTCGCCGTCGAGCCGCTCGTAGTGGGCGAGCGTGGGCAGGGAGTTGCGGGTCGTGTGCACGCGGAGCTTCCGCAGCCGGGCGCCGCGGGACAGGATCTCCTGCTCGCGGGCGTCGATGCGTTCCTGCGTCGCCGCCGGTTGGACCCCGCCCGGCTGGATGACGAGCACTTCGTGCCCGGCCTCGGTGATGGCCTGCTCGATGGCGGCCTCGATCCGGGGCATGCCCTGGAGGACGCTGATGGCGGAGGGCTCCCCGTCGGGCACGGCGACGTCGTCGAGCCCGAGGAAGGACTCGAACACCGCGGTGAGGTTCTCTTCGCGGCGGCGGTGCCTGGCGACCCGGTTCTCGATGGTGCGCAGCAGCCGGGGCAGGGCCACGGCAGGGGCGGTCGGGTGCAGCCACCGCATGTCGTCGGGGCCGGGGTGGAGAAGCCCGAAATCGATGAGGCAGGGGGCCTCTTCGGCGTCGCTGCTGCGGATCCCGCCCTCGCGCAGCGCGCGTGCGTAGACGGCCGCACCCGGCTCGCAGAGGTTCTCCACCCCGTGCGGTATGTGCTCCTCGGACACGCTGCGCTCCCTGCCGGTTTGGTTGAAGGGCCGGTGAGTCTATGCGCAGTCGTCCCGGATCAGCATGCCGGACTGCCCGATGAGATAGCCGAGTTGAGCGCGGCTGTGGCTGCCGAGGGTGGCGGCGAGCTTGGCGATGTGGACGCGTGCGGTGCGGATGTTCATGCCGAGGCGGTCGGCTATGTCGGCGTCGGTGAGGCCTTCGACGAGGAGGCCCGCGATGGCGTGCTGACGGGTCGTGATGCCGTTGTCCGAGGGGAGCCTGGCCGTCTGCGGGAACATGGGGGTGGCCAGGCGCCAGAGGCGCTCGAAGATCGTGACGAGGTACTCGACGAGGGCCGGGTGGCGGAGTTCCAGGGCCATGCTGCGGTCCTTGTTCGCCGGGATGAACGCCACGGTCCGGTCGAAGATGAAGAGCCGCTCGGTCACCTCGTCCAGGGTGCGGACCTCCGTGTCGCCCCGCAGCTGTTCGTAATAGGCGAGGACGGGCAGCGAGTGGCGGCTCGTGTGCTGGTAGAGCGTCCGCATGCGGCCACCGCGGGAGAGCAGGCCCTGCGCGTGCGCGTGCGACTGGGCCAGCGCCTCGGCGAGCCGGACGCCGCCCGGCTGGATGACGAGCGACTCCCCGCTGGAGGAGTCCAGCGCGTCGGCGACGGCCTGCTGGATGCGGGGGAATCCGTTCAGGACGGTGACGGAGGGGGCCACGGAGGGGTCCTTGGCCGGTGTCCGGCCGCTGCGCGCGATCTCCATCAGCGGTTCGAACTGCGCGGCCAGGCGGACTTCGTGGCTCAGCTCGTCGGCGATGTGCTTCTGGATGGCCTCGCGGAGGCGGGGGAGTGCGACGGCGGGCGGGGTGGGGCGGAGCCGGTCGGGGTCGTCCGTGTCGGGGCGCAGCAGCCCGAACCCGAGCAGGCAGGGCGCCCGTTCGGCGTCCGCGCGCGATATACGCCCCTTCCGCAGGGCACGCGCGTACAGCTCCGAACCCGCCTCGCACAGCTCGTCCGGGCCGTGGGAGTGGGGTTCGGGGGTCACTTCGGGCGGTCCTGATCGAGGATTCCCGACTGGGCGATCAGATACCCGAGCTGAGCGCGGCTGCCGCTGCCGAGGGCGGCGGCGATCTTGGCGATGTGGGCGCGGCAGGTACGGACGTTCATGCCCAGGCGCCGGGCTATCGCCTCGTCTACGTGCCCCTCGATGAGGAGTTTGGCTATGGAGCGCTGTACGCCGGTGATCCCGTCGGTCGACGGGGCGTAGGGGACCTCGTCGAGCAGCGGGGTGGCCTTGCTCCATTGGTGCTCGAAGACCTTGGCGAAGTACTCGATGAGGCCGGGGTGCCGGATCTCCAGGGCGGCCTGGCGGTCTTCGCGAGCGGGTATGAGGGCGACCGTGCGGTCGAAGATCATCATTCGGTCGATCAGTTCCTCGAGGGTCCTGATCTGTACGTTGCCCGCGGCCATGCGCGCCGCATACGCCAGCGTTCCCTGACTGTGCCTGACCGTGTGCTGGTAAAGGGTGCGCATTGTGATGCCGCGGTCAAGTACGGTCTGTCCGCGCTGGAGCGCCACGGTGAGGGAACCCTCGCTGCGGCCGCCGCCCGGCTGGGCGGTGAGGATCTCGTAGGTGCACTCGGCCGTGGCCTGCTCGATGGCGGCGTCGATGTGCCCGTCGTTCTCCAGAACGGTGATCGCGGGGGACGTCGGCTCGGCCCGCGCGGTGATCGCCATGAATGGCTCGAAAATGTCTGTGAGCTGCACGGCGAGTCTCCGCCGGTCGCGGATCTCCCGTTCGAGCGGGTTGAGCCGCTGGGCGAGCGCGGCGGCCGGAGCAATCGGACGCAGCCACTCACTGTCGTCGGGATCCGGGCGCAACAAACCGGATTCGAGGAGGCAGGGCGTGTTCTCGGCCTCCGGCCGGTCCAGACGGCCATTGGCCAACGCATGTGCGTAGAGCCTCGCACCTTCGTCGCAGAGAGGCGTCGAGGGGTGAGGATGTGTCGGTTTCGCACCTGTTGTAAGCAAATCTCCACCCCCCAGGGTCCTGAACGTGCAGGAACATGATGCATCGACCCTGTGGCTTTGACGTGCTCAATTGAGACATCGTCTCTAGAGCCGGGGGAGAGAAATCTACCAAGTGAGGACGAAGCCGATCATGTTTAAGCGCATGCTTCGCTCGGTGCTTGTCACCACCTTCTCCGTCGGGCTGGGCCTGGGTGCGGTGACCACTCTCGATCTCTCCTGGCACAGCGAGCCGGCGGGCGGGACTTCGGTCGCCGCGGCGGGGTCAGATCTGTCCTGGAGTACCCAGGATCTGTCCTGGGGCGTGAAGGCGGAGGGCAAGGCATGAGCACGCCTCCCGACGACCGCACGTTCCGCCGGGAAATGGCCACCGCCTACCGATCCGGATGGCACTTCATCGACCTTGTGACCGCGATCCCCCACCGCGGCGACTCGTTGATGGTGACCTTGCTCGGTGAGCCGATCGTCGTCACGCGTGACGACGAGGAAGAGATACGGGCCTACAGGTGCCTGCGAAGGCCCAGAGGAGCGCCGCAGCCCGTGCGGTGCGCGATTCGGTACGGGATGGTCTTCGTCAATCTCGACCGGCGCGACCACCAGATGGTCGGGCAGCAGGAACAGCAGGACCCGGACGCCGTGAGCGTCCCGGACAACATCACAGCCACCCCCCGCAGTGCCTGACGCGATTCCCCCGTCGTTGTAAATCGCGCAGGTACTTCCCCCAGCAGCGGCGTCACCGTGGACCTGAACACGGTGGCGCCGCTGTGGTGTGTGCGGGTGTGCCGCGTGCGGGCGTGCCGCGCTCAGGTCTTGCCCAGCGCTCGCGTCAGCCTGATCTCGATCAGGACCCGGTCCGGGTTCGGGGACGGGCGGCGCTCGTAGCGCTCCTCGTAGCGGCGCTCCGCTTCCGCTATCTCCGCCGGATCCGTCCGTATCTCCGCGAGACCCTCCAGCGTCGCCCAGCGCCGCCCCTCGAACTGGCAGACCGCCACCCGCGCCCCGGGGCCCTCCGCGGCCGCCGCCGCCAGGATGTGCACGACCTTCCGGCTCGTCCTGCGCGCGAGGATCCGGGCGACCTGCGCCTCCGGGTCGTACGTCACGCCGACCGGCACCACGTGCGGGGTGCCGTCCGGGCGCAGGGTCGTCAACGTGCAGACGCGCCGTTCGCGCCAGAAGCTGAGGTAGGGCTCGGGAGGATCGGACAGGTCGATGCGACGGGACGCGGGCGTGGAGGGCAGGGCCGTGGAGGCCGAGGGTGCCGTGGGTGCCATGGGTACGGAACATAGCCGCCCGGACTTCCCGCTTCCTCCTTGAGTGGAATAGACTCAACTTTGTGCAGGTTGAGTAAGTCAGTGTTGGCGGGGGACCCGTGGTGGGGACCCGCCGGATCAGGACCTCATGACAGTGGATGACAGTGGTTGGACCCCGTAAGGAGGAGAAACGCCCGTGGACGCCGAGCTGACCAACAGGAGCCGGGACGCGATCAACGCGGCCACCAGCCGTGCCGTCAAGGACGGTCACGCCGATCTGACCCCCGCGCATCTGCTGCTCGCGCTGCTGGAGGGACAGGACAACGAGAACATCGTGGACCTGCTCGCAGCGGTCGACGCCGACCAGGCCGCCGTGCGCGCGGACACCGAGCGCGCGCTGGCCGCGCTGCCCAGCGTGACGGGGTCCACCGTCGCGCCGCCGCAGCCCGACCGCGAGCTGCTTGCCGTCGTCGCGGACGCCGGGAAGCGCGCCAAGGAGCTCGGGGACGACTATCTGTCGACCGAGCACCTGCTCATCGGCATCGCGGCCAAGGGCGGCAAGGCGGGTGACGTACTCACCGAGCACGGAGCAAGCAGCAGGAAGCTGCTTGACGCATTCGAGAAGACCAGGGGAGGGCGCCGGGTGACGACACCCGACCCCGAGGGCCAGTACAAGGCCTTGGAGAAGTTCGGCACCGATTTCACCGCCGCCGCCCGCGAGGGCAGGCTCGACCCCGTCATCGGGCGGGATCAGGAGATCCGGCGCGTGGTGCAGGTGCTGTCGCGCAGGACCAAGAACAATCCCGTGCTGATCGGCGAGCCCGGCGTCGGCAAGACCGCCGTCGTCGAGGGCCTGGCCCAGCGCATCGTGAAGGGGGACGTCCCCGAGTCGCTGAAGAACAAGCGGCTCGTCTCGCTCGACCTGGGCGCCATGGTCGCCGGTGCGAAGTACCGCGGCGAGTTCGAGGAGCGGCTCAAGACCGTCCTCTCCGAGATCAAGGAGAGCGACGGACAGGTCATCACCTTCATCGACGAGCTGCACACCGTCGTGGGCGCCGGGGCCGGTGGTGATTCCGCCATGGACGCGGGGAACATGCTCAAGCCCATGCTCGCCCGCGGTGAGCTGCGGATGGTCGGCGCGACCACCCTCGACGAGTACCGCGAGCGGATCGAGAAGGACCCGGCCCTGGAGCGCCGCTTCCAGCAGGTGCTCGTCGCCGAGCCGAGCGTCGAGGACTCCATCGCGATCCTCCGCGGGCTCAAGGGGCGGTACGAGGCCCACCACAAGGTCCAGATCGCCGACAGCGCGCTCGTCGCGGCCGCCACGCTCTCCGACCGGTACATCACCTCCCGCTTCCTGCCCGACAAGGCCATCGACCTCGTCGACGAGGCCGCGTCCCGGCTCCGCATGGAGATCGACTCCTCGCCCGTCGAGATCGACGAGCTCCAGCGCGCCGTCGACCGCCTGCGGATGGAGGAGCTGGCCCTCAGCAAGGAGACGGACCCCGCGAGCAAGCAGCGTCTGGAGAAGCTGCGGCGCGACCTGGCCGACAAGGACGAGGAACTGCGCGGCCTCACCGCCCGCTGGGAGAAGGAGAAGCAGTCCCTCAACCGCGTCGGTGAGCTGAAGGAGAAGCTCGACGAGCTGCGCGGCCAGGCCGAGCGCGCCCAGCGCGACGGCGACTTCGACACCGCAAGCAAGCTGCTGTACGGCGAGATCCCCGACCTGGAGCGCGACCTCGAAGCCGCCTCCGAGGCCGAGGAGGAGGCCGCAGCCCAGGCCAAGGACACCATGGTGAAGGAGGAGGTCGGGCCGGACGACATCGCCGATGTGGTCGGCGCCTGGACCGGGATCCCCGCCGGGCGGCTCCTTGAGGGCGAGACGCAGAAGCTGCTGCGCATGGAGGACGAGCTCGGCAAGCGGCTCATCGGGCAGCGCGAGGCCGTGCAGGCCGTGTCCGACGCGGTGCGGCGCACCCGCGCCGGGATCGCCGACCCCGACCGCCCCACGGGTTCCTTCCTCTTCCTCGGCCCGACCGGTGTCGGCAAGACGGAGCTCGCCAAGGCCCTCGCGGACTTCCTCTTCGACGACGAGCGGGCCATGGTCCGCATCGACATGAGCGAGTACGGCGAGAAGCACAGCGTCGCCCGGCTGGTCGGCGCCCCGCCCGGGTACGTCGGGTACGAGGAGGGCGGCCAGCTCACCGAGGCGGTCCGGCGGCGGCCGTACAGCGTCGTGCTGCTCGACGAGGTCGAGAAGGCGCACCCGGAGGTCTTCGACGTCCTGCTCCAGGTGCTCGACGACGGGCGGCTGACCGACGGGCAGGGCCGGACGGTCGACTTCCGCAACACCATCCTGATCCTCACCTCCAACCTCGGCAGCCAGTACCTCGTGGAGCCGCTGACGAGCGAGGAGGAGAAGAAGCAGCAGGTCCTTGAGGTCGTACGGGCATCCTTCAAGCCCGAGTTCCTCAACCGGCTCGACGATCTCGTCGTCTTCTCGGCGCTCACCGGCGACGAGCTCGCGCACATCGCCGAGCTGCAGATCGGCCGCCTCGCCAAGCGGCTCGCCGACCGGCGGCTCACGCTGGACGTCACGCCCGAGGCGCTGGCCTGGCTGGCGGCCGAGGGCAACGACCCGGCGTACGGCGCACGACCGCTGCGCCGCCTCATCCAGACGTCGATCGGCGACCGGCTCGCGAAGGAGATCCTCGCGGGCGAGGTGAAGGACGGTGACACGGTTCGCGTCGACCGCTTCGAGGACGGTCTGATCGTGGGCCCCGTGACCGGGAAAACCCTGTGATCACGGGGTGAAGCAAGCCTGCGAGGAGCCGGGCTTGCCCTCGGGGGCCCATCCTGGGAGAGGATGGGCCCATCCATACGAAGGGACAACGCACGTGAGCATCGACCCGTCCTCGATTCCGAATTTCGGGGGCCAGCCCGAACCGCAGCAGGGCGCAGAACCGGCGGGCCCCGTCGTCCCCGACCAGGACCTGGTCAAGCAGCTCCTGGACCAGATGGAGCTCAAGCACGTCGTCGACGACGAGGGTGACCTCGCGGCGCCGTGGGAGGAGTTCCGCACCTACTTCATGTTCCGTGGCGAGGGTGACCAGCAGGTCTTCTCGGTGCGGACGTTCTACGACCGGCCGCACCAGATCGAGGAGAAGCAGCAGCTTCTCGAGTCGATCGACGACTGGAACCGCCGGACCCTGTGGCCCAAGGTCTACAGCCACACGCACGACGACGGCACGGTCCGCCTCATCGGCGAGGCCCAGATGCTGATCGGCACCGGCGTCTCGCTGGAGCACTTCGTCTCCTCGACCGTCAGCTGGGTGCGCGCCGCGATCGAGTTCGACCGCTGGCTCGTCGAGCAGCTCGGTCTGGAGTCCGAGGTCGACTCCGCCGAGGGTGAGGGCGAGACCAACGAGAAGCCCGGCGACGCCGAGGCCTGAGGGGCCAGATGGTCCTGAGGGGCCTGAGGGGCCTGAGGGGCCCGAGGGTCCGTATCGCGCACGAGAGCCCGGCGGGGATGGCAGCAGCCACTCCCGCCGGGCTCTCGGCGTTCCGGGTGCCGGTTTGCCGGGGCGTCAGCCCGCCAGTGACTTGAGGCGGCTCACCGCTTCCTCAAGCACGGACGTCTGCTTGCAGAACGCGAACCGCACGAAGGGCGCCCCCGCGTCCCGGTGGTCGTAGAAGACGGCGTTCGGGATGGCGACGACACCGGCCCGCTCCGGCAGGGCGCGGCAGAAGGCGAAGCCGTCGCTCTCCCCGAGCGGGGTGATGTCGGTCGTGACGAAGTACGTGCCCGCCGGGCGGTAGACGTCGAAGCCCGCCGCCGACAGGCCCTCGCTGAGCAGGTCCCGCTTGGCCCGCAGGTCCGCGCGGAAGTCGTCGAAGTAGGAGGCGGGCAGGGCGAGCGCCTCGGCCACCGCGTACTGGAAGGGGCCCGAGGAGACGTACGTGAGGAACTGCTTCGCCGAGCGGACCGCCGAGACCAGCTCCGGCGACGACGTGACCCAGCCGACCTTCCAGCCCGTGAACGAGAACGTCTTGCCCGCCGAGCCGATGCTGACCGTGCGCTCGCGCATGCCGGGGAAGGAGGCGAGCGGGATGTGCTCGGCGTCGTCGAAGACGAGGTGTTCGTAGACCTCGTCGGTGACGACCAGCAGGTCGCGCTCGACCGCGAGCTTCGCGATCTCCGTGAGCTCGGCGCGGGTCAGGACTGTGCCGGTCGGGTTGTGCGGGGTGTTCAGGAGGAGCAGCCGGGTGCGGTCGGTGACCGCGTCGCGCAGCTCGTCCAGGTCGAGGCGGAAGCGGCCATCGGCGGGGCGCAGGGTGACCGGGACGCGGGTGCCGCCCGCCAGGGCGATCGAGGCGGCGTACGAGTCGTAGTAGGGCTCCAGCGCGATGACCTCGTCGCCCGGCTCGACGAGGGCGAGCAGCGACGCCGCGATGGCCTCGGTCGCGCCCGCCGTCACGAGGACCTCGCGGTCGGGGTCGTACGAAAGGGCGTAGCGGGCGAGCTGGTGCTCGGCGATCGCCGAGCGGAGCTCCGGGACGCCGGGGCCCGGCGGGTACTGGTTGCCGCGGCCGTCGCGCAGCGCCCGCACCGCGGCCTCCCGCACGGCCTCGGGGCCGTCCGTGTCCGGGAAGCCCTGCCCGAGGTTGATCGCACCCGTTTTCACCGCGAGGGCGGACATCTCGGCGAAAATCGTGGTGCCGAACTCGGCGAGGCGGCGGTTGAGCAGCGGGCGCTCGCGCCCGGAGGAGGACGTCATGGCCGCCATCCTGCGCCGAACCTCTGGAGTTCCTCAACTCTGCTTTGGGTCGCCCCGGGCAGGGGCATCCCCCTGTCACACACGAAGCACGGCCCACGGGGGACCTGCTTCGGGGGAACGGAAGGAGTGTGAGGGCCATGATCGTGGCTTTCGTCTTCGTGGCGGTGCTCGTGTTCGCTCTGGCCGCGGCGATCAGTTACGGGGGAAGCGGACGGCGCAAGCGCCGCTCGCGGTGGGGCGGCTCGGGTGCCGCGTCCGGCTCGGCGGCGGGCGGCAGCTGGTGGACCGGTAGCGGCGGTGGCGACGGCGGTTCCTCGTGCGGGGGCGGTTCCTCGTGCGGTGGTGGCTCCTCCTGCGGGGGCGGTTCCTCGTGTGGAGGCGGCGGGGGCGGATGCGGTGGAGGCAGCTGACACGGGGCAGCTGGTCCACCGGATCCACAGAAGCGCCCGGCGGGGTGGTCGAACCCCGCCGGGCGCTTCTGTGCGGTGCGGTGCGGCTGTACTGAACAATTGAACTGTGTAGCCCTCATGGGGATGGAAACCAGACGAAGTTGGGTAAAAACGCAGTGGCAGCGTCGCCGACCATGATTCCCTCTTAAACGTCAGCACCGCCCTCGGACGTCCGGTACAGGTTTCGCGGACCGCGATCCGGTTATCCGTAAGACGTTCTCGTGGGCACGAGCCGGCATACCGACCTCCCGGACCCCTTTCCGGGTGCGCCGGCCCCACCTCCATTGCGTGTTAGCGGAGCCGACCCATGCTCACGACCCTGAAGACTGGCTATACCGACACGCGCGCCGCGGACCTCGCCTGGGCCCTGGGGCGCGAGCCGTTGCCCGCCCTCGCCGTCCTCGATCTGGAACTGGCCGACGCCAAAATGCAGTTGAGACTGCTCGGGGCCTCACATCAGGTACTCATCGAGGAGGAGCGGGGCGGCTGCTCCGAGACCGTGGCCTGCATCCCCGGCAGCAGCACTCCGCTGCCGCTCGGCGTCTCCAAGCGCGTCGGTGAATGGGAGTACGAGTTCGCGGCGCGCGTGGAAACCCTGTCGCACGGTCAGTTCGGCGGCCGCGCACAGGAATTGCTCGCCCTCGTCGCCGAACACCCGCACGGCCTGGCGGGCGTTTTCCCCGGCAGCCCGCACGCCTTCACCGCGATGCTGGCGCAGCGGCACGAGGGATCCCTGATGTGGCGTACGTGGCACGCGTACCCCCAAGAGGGTCAACTCGTCGCGACACGCACCCGGGTGGGGGTGCGCATGCCGCTTCCGGCGGCGCTCTGACTGCTCGGAGGCGGTGTGGGCCAAGGAGTTGCACCCATGTGGGGGACCCAGTGTGAGCTTGCGGTGACGTAGCGTGCCAGGGTGATCGAGTCATCGGTGCGCCTGCCGGTCTCGCCCCGGGCAGGACGGTTCCTCGTCCTTGCGGGCGTGTTCGTCTGCGCTGCCTGCGGCCTGGTCTACGAACTGGAACTCGTCGCCCTCGCCGCGTACTTGATCGGTGACTCGGTCACCCAGGCCTCCGTCGTGCTTTCCGTGATGGTCTTCGCCATGGGCATCGGCTCGCTGCTCGCCAAGCGCCTCCGGCACCACGCCTCCGCCTGGTTCGGCCTCCTGGAGTCGGCGCTCGCGCTGGTCGGCGGCTGCAGCGCCATGGTGCTGTACGCGGCGTTCGCGTGGTCCGGCGGTAGGGGCGAGATGTGGGCGAGCAGCTCGCGCTATCTGCTTGTCGCGTTCTCCCTGGCCATCGGTGTCCTCATCGGCGCCGAGGTGCCGCTCCTCATGGTGCTCATCCAGCGCATCCGCAGACAGGACGCGGGCGGCGCGGTCGCCGACCTGTTCGCCGCGGACTACGTGGGCGCGCTGGTCGGCGGGCTCGCCTTCCCCTTCCTGCTCCTGCCGGTGTTCGGGCAGCTGACGGGCGCCCTGTTCACCGGCTCGGTCAACGCGCTCGCGGGCGCCGCACTCGTGTTCGGCCTGTTCCGGCAGGACCTGAGCGTGCGCGCCCGCTGGGTGCTCCTCACCGTGAACGTCGTCGTCCTCTCCCTGCTCGCCTCCGCCGCCGTGCTCGTCGACGACTTCGAGCGGGCCGCCCGGCGCGCGGTGTACGGCAGGGACGTGCGGGTCGCCGTGCAGACCGACATCCAGGAAGTCGTCCTCACCGGCGGGCGGCACGGCTCCCTCGACCTCTTCCTCGACGGCCGCCTGCGCATCAGCGGCCGCGACGAACAGCGCTACCACCGGGGTCTCGTCGCCCCCGCGATGCGCGGGCCCCACGCGCGCGTGCTGATCCTCGGCGGCGGCGACGGCCTCGCGGCCCGCGAGGTCCTGCGCCACCCGGGCGTGCGCCGCGTCGACGTCGTCGAGCTGGACGCGGGCGTCGTCGACCTCGCGCGGCACGACCCGGCGCTGAGCGAGCTCAACGGCCACGCGTACCGCGACCCGCGCATGCGCGTGGTGCACGCCGACGCGTTCCGCTGGCTGCGCCTCGCCCGCACGCGGTACGACGTGGTCATCTCCGACCTGCCCGACCCCGGCATCACGGCCAGCACGAAGCTCTACTCCCAGGAGTTCTACGGCCTGGCCACCCGCGTCCTCACCGACGGCGGCCGCCTCGCCGTGCACGCGGGGCCCCTGTCGACCAGGGCGCACGTCTTCTGGACGGTCGAGGCGACGCTGCGCGCGGCGGGGCTGCGGACCGTGGCGTACCGCGTGGGCGGCAGGCAGTCCGGGTTCGCGGCCGGGCCCGACCGCACGGCCGAGGGCGACACGGCGCCCCGCGACTGGGGCTTCGTGCTCGCCTCGCGGACCCGGCCGGTGCTGCTCCGGGCGGCCCGTTCGGAGGTGGTGCGCGCCGGGGCCCGCGCGGCCGAGCTGACGCGGCAGCCGGGGCTCGCGCCGTCCACCCTGGTGCATCCGCGTTACGCGAACTGACGTACATGGTCCGACGAACTGTCGTACATGGTGACGGCCACGTGGGTAGGCTCGGCTGCCATGGAGCATGAGGTGTTCGTTCCGGTCTCTGCAGAGCGGCTCCGGCAGGTCCTGGCCGACCCCGAGCGGGTCGCCGGGGCGGTGCCCGGGCTCCAGCGCGCCGTGGGGGACGAGGGGGAGGCGGCCGGGCCGCTCTCCGGGCGTCTCAAGGTGCGCGTCCAGGGGCACACCATCACGTACCGCGGCTCCGCGCGGACCGACGCCCGCGCGGACGGGACGTACGCGTTCGAGGCCGAGGGCGCGGAGGTGCGCGGCTCCGGTTCGGTGAAGCTGTCGCTGACCGTGCGGCTGGTGCCTGCCGTCGAGGGGACGACCCTCGTGTTCGGCGGGAGCGCGGGGGCCGACGGGCGGATCGCGGAGGGTTCTCCACAGGCTGTGGAGACCGCGGTGCACAAGCTCCTGGAACGTTTCGCCGAGGGACTCGCGGCGGGGGCGCCCCCCGACACCGCGCCCACGGTGTTCGAGACGGAGGTCCCGCCGCCGTCGCTGGACCCGTTGAGCGACGACATTGATGGCATCGATGGCATCGACGGTATGGACGACATTGACGGCGTTGATGATGTCGACGACGCCGATATCAATCTCGACGACACCAATGTCCTGGACGACGCGGACGACATCGAGGACCTGGAGACCATCGAGGACCTCGAAGACCTCGAGAGCATCGGCGTGCCGCCCGCCGAGGCCGCGCACGCCCGCCGCACGATGATCGGCCGCAGCGCGGAGGAGGTCGACCACGCCCCGCCCCGCGGCCGGTACGCTCCCGCGCCCGCCCCCGAGTCCCTCGCCGCCAACGCCACGCTCCGCTGGGCCGCACCCGTCGCCGCCATCGCGCTGGCCTCGGCCATCGTCGTCGGCAGGGCCCTGCGCCGCCGCCGTTGACCGCCCACGTCATAGGGTCGGCCCCGTGAGTACCGAAGACGTGACCCTCACCGCGGGCGACGCGGAAGTGACGGTGCAGCCGGGCAACGGCTGCCGTATCGGAAGCCTGCGCATCGGCGGCGTCGAGCTGCTGCGGCAGGGGAAGAAGTACGGCTGCTTCCCGATGGTGCCCTGGTGCGGCCGCATCGGGGACGGACGGTTCCGCGACGGCGCCGAAGTCCACCAGATGCCGCTGAACTCCCCGCCGCACGCCATCCACGGCTTCGCGCGGGACGCCGCGTGGCGCACGGCGCGGACCTCGGGGACCGAGGCGGTCTTCACGTACGACCTGACGGACCCCTGGCCCTACCCGGGCCGCGTCACCCAGATCGTGGAGCTCACCGAGGACGCGCTGACGCTGCGCATGGGCATCGAGACGTACGGCGGCTCCTTCCCCGCGCAGGCGGGCTGGCACCCCTGGTTCAACCGGGTCCTGGAGGACGGCGGCGAGCCCGTCCGCATCGACTTCGCCCCGGCCTGGCAGGAGGAGCGCGGCGACGACCACCTCCCCACGGGCCGCCGCACCGACGTGCGCCCCGGCCCCTGGGACGACTGCTTCGGCATGCCCGACGGCGTCGACGTGACGCTCACCTGGCCCGAGCGCCTCGAAGTCAACGTCAAGAGCCGCGAGCAGTGGGTCGTCGTCTACGACGAGCAGGAGGCCGCGGTCTGCGTGGAGCCCCAGACGGGCCCGCCCAACGGCCTGAACACCGACCCGCGCCTGATCACCCCCATCGAGCCCCTGGAGACGTCGACCACCTGGACCTGGCGACCCCTTTAAGCTCATAGGCATGACTGACGTACGCGGCGAGCTGCTGCAGCAGATCAAGGACAAGGCCGTCGTGCACGGCAAGGTGACGCTCTCCTCCGGTCTGGAGGCCGATTACTACATCGACCTGCGCCGGATCACTCTCGACGGCGAGGCCGCGCCGCTGGTCGGGCAGGTCCTGCTGGACCTGACCAAGGACCTCGACTTCGACGCCGTGGGCGGTCTGACCATGGGCGCCGACCCGGTGGCAGGCGCGATGCTGCACGCGTCCGCCGCCCGTGGCAAGCGCCTGGACGCCTTCGTCGTCCGCAAGGCCGCCAAGGCGCACGGCATGCAGCGCCGCGTCGAGGGCCCGGACATCAAGGGCCGCCGCGTCCTGGTCGTCGAGGACACCTCCACCACCGGCGGCTCGCCGCTGACCGCCGTCGAGGCCGTCCGCGAGGCGGGCGCCGAGGTCGTCGGCGTCGCCACGATCGTGGACCGGGCCACCGGCGCGGGCGAGAAGATCACCGAGGGCGCGGGCGTGCCGTACCTCTTCGCGTACTCGAAGGACGACCTCGGCCTCACCGACTGAGGACTTCCGACCGGCTGGAGCCGCCCGGCAAGTCTGGAAGGATGGGGGCGACGATGACGTCGCCCCCCTTAGGTCAGGGCCAAGCACACACCCGCACATCACAAGGAGCGGACACATGCCCATCGCAACTCCCGAGGTCTACGCCGAGATGCTCGACCGGGCGAAGGCAGGCAAGTTCGCCTACCCGGCGATCAACGTGACGTCCTCGCAGACCCTGCACGCGGCGCTGCGTGGCTTCGCCGAGGCCGAGAGCGACGGCATCATCCAGATCTCCACCGGTGGTGCGGAGTTCCTGGGCGGCCAGCACAACAAGGACATGGTGACGGGCGCCGTGGCCCTCGCCGAGTTCGCGCACATCGTCGCCGCGAAGTACGACATCACCGTCGCGCTGCACACCGACCACTGCCCCAAGGACAAGCTGGACACGTACGTCCGTCCGCTGCTCGACGTCTCCGCCGAGCGCGTCAAGGCCGGTCGCAACCCGCTCTTCCAGTCGCACATGTGGGACGGCTCCGCCGAGACCCTCGCCGACAACCTGGCCATCGGCCAGGAGCTGCTCGCGAAGGCCGCCGCCGCGAAGATCATCCTTGAGGTGGAGATCACCCCCACCGGTGGCGAGGAGGACGGCGTCACGCACGAGATCAACGACGAGCTGTACACGACCGTTGACGACGCGCTGCGCACGGCGGAGGCCCTGGGCCTCGGCGACAAGGGCCGCTACCTCCTGGCCGCGTCCTTCGGCAACGTCCACGGCGTCTACAAGCCGGGCAACGTCGTCCTGCGCCCGGAGCTCCTCAAGGACCTCCAGGAGGGCGTCGCCGCCAAGCACGGCAAGGCCGCGGGCGCGCAGCCCTTCGACTTCGTGTTCCACGGCGGCTCCGGCTCGACCGCCGAGGAGATCGCGACCGCGCTGGAGAACGGCGTCGTCAAGATGAACCTGGACACGGACACGCAGTACGCCTTCACGCGTCCCGTCGCCGACCACATGTTCAAGAACTACGACGGCGTCCTGAAGGTCGACGGCGAGGTCGGCTCGAAGAAGACGTACGACCCGCGCACCTGGGGCAAGTCCGCCGAGGCGGGCATGGCCAAGCGCGTCACCGAGGCCTGCGCGAACCTGCGCTCCACGGGCACGAAGCTGAAGTAACCCCGCGCTCCGCGCGTACGAAGGCACTACGAAGGCCCCGGGTCGGTGACCCGGGGCCTTCGCCGTGACGGCATACCGCAGACTTGGTCCCATGGCCATTCACAAGGATCTCCTCGGGGGACCGCCCCCGACCCACCTGCCCGACGACCCGGAGCCGCGCGAGCTCCTCGCGAACGGCACGGCACCCGCCGACGTCGCCGCGAAGTACCCGACGTCCTCGCTCGCCTGGGCCCAGCTCGCCGACGAGGCGTACGAGCGGGGCAGCGTCGTCGAGTCGTACGCGTACGCCCGCACGGGCTACCACCGCGGCCTCGACTCCCTGCGCCGCAGCGGCTGGAAGGGCCACGGCCCGGTGCCGTGGGAGCACGAGCCCAACCGCGGCTTCCTGCGCGCGCTGCACGCCCTGGCGCGGGCCGCGCAGTCGATCGGCGAGCAGGAGGAGTACGAGCGCTGCGCGGGCTTCCTGCGGGACTCCTCGGAGACCGCGGCGAAGACGCTCGGCTGACGTGAGCGGGGTCCGGGTTGCCGTCACGGGGGCGCTGCCCCCGGACCCCCTCATCGGCCTGAACGGCCTCGTCCTCAATCGCCGGACGGGCTGATCCCCCCCGGCCCCGGCCTTCAGCGGCGCCGGGGGTTTTCAGGGGCGCGGGGAACCGCGCGACCAGCCACAGCGGCGCCGCAGACGACGTCAGACCAGCCTGCGCAGCATCTCCGCGTCGTACGGGACCGCCTCCGACAGGCGGCCGGTCAGCGCCTTGTCGGCCCACTCCGGGTCCGCGATCAGCGAGCGGCCCACCGCGATGACGTCGAACTCGTCGCGCTCCATGCGATCCAGGAGCAGGTCGATGCCGGCGGTCGACGTGGTCTCCGTGGAGAACGTCTCCGCGGCCGTGAACTGCTTGTCGAGGCCGACCGAGCCGACGGACAGCGCGGCCTTGCCGGTGATCTTCTTGACCCAGCCCGCGAGGTTCAGGTCGTCGCCGTCGAACTCGGGGAGCCAGTAGCGGCGCGTCGAGGCGTGGAAGGCGTCGACGCCCGCGGCCGCCAGCGGGGCGAGCAGTGCGTCCAGTTCGGCCGGGTCCGCGGCCAGCTTCTCGTCGTAGGCGTTCGCCTTCCACTGGGAGAGCCGGAAGATCACGGGGAAGTCCGGCGAGACCGCCGCGCGCACCGCCTCGACGATCTCGGCCGCGAAACGGGCGCGGGAGGCGAGGCCGCCGCCGTAGCCGTCGGTGCGGCGGTTGGTGCGGTTCCAGAAGAACTGGTCGATCAGGTAGCCGTGCGCGCCGTGCAGTTCGACACCGTCGAAGCCGTTCCGCTCGGCGTCGGCCGCCGCGCGCGCGAAGGCCGCGACGACGTCGTCGATGTCGGCGGACGTCAGCGCGTGGCCCTTCGCATCGCCGTTCAGGTCCAGGCCCGAAGGACCGGCCGGGGGCGCGTCCGGGAAGGGCCCGTCGCCCTCGTTGCGGGTCGCGCCCACGTGCCACAGCTGCGGGACGATCTTGCCGCCCGCCGCGTGCACGGCCCCGGCGACCTGCCGCCAGCCCGCGAGCGGGGCGTCGCCGTGGAAGCGCGGGACGCGGTGGCTGCTGCCCGCCGATGCGTGGTCGACGTACGTGCCCTCGGTGATGATCAGGCCGACACCGCCCGCGGCACGGCGTGCGTAGTACTCCGCCACGTCCGCGCCCGGCACCCCGTCCGGGGAGAAGTTACGGGTCATGGGGGCCATGGCGATGCGGTTGCGCAGGCTGAGGCCGTTGATGTCGAAGGGGCGGTCGAGGAGTCGTGCGGCGCGGGAGGTGGTGGCTTCCGTGGCAGTGGTTTCCGTGGCATCCATATCGGCATCGTACGCCCACGACAGCACTGTAAGTCTTTTACTCATGTCCTCTCGGGGGCGGGTACCGTGAAAGGTATGAACTGGCCCGCGACCGAGCGCCACTGTCTGACCGCCGCGCCCGGCGGCCTCGCCCTTGTCCAGGACCTCCTGAACACCGCGCCCGCCACCCCCGCCGACCTGCCCGACCTGCTGGCGGACGGCTCGCTCGGTGCCGTCCAGGAGTGGGCCGACCAGGCGGTGCGCGGCTGGTCGCGGGAGACCGGCAGAGGTGACGTACACCTCGTGCTCACCGACGACGACCTGCCCAAGCTGCGCTGTCTGCGCGACCAGGTGCGGCGCGCGCTCACCGCGGGCGACTGCGGGGGCGACGCGGTGCGGTTCACCTCCGCGCCGGTCGTCGTCGGGCTCGCGGGAGACGGCACCCTCACCCTGGAGCCGGAGGGCGCGGGCGCGCGCTGGCTGGCGTCCGCGGTGCTCGCCGAGGGGCTGCTCGCCCAGGCCGCGGACAACTGGCGCCGCCTGAAGATCTGCCGCAACGCGGCCTGTTCCGCCGCGTTCTACGACCGCTCCCGCAACAACAGCGGCGTCTGGCACTCGGTCCGCGGCTGCGGGAACGCCGCCCATCTGCGCGCCTGCCGGGAGCGGCGCCGCGAGCACTCCGGTGCGGAGGAAAGTGGCGTAAGGGCTTAGCTGCTGTCCGGTGTGGGCGTGTCTTGCCGATTCCGGGAAAGTTGCAGAAGATTCCGGTGGGGACCGGGGCCCCCGTGTCGGTAACGGCAGGGGCGGACCGCTACCCGGAGTACGTATCGAGGAGACAGTGATGTCCCCAGAGACGCATGAGGCATCCCCCGAGGAGCGCGCGGCGTCCACCGAGGTCAACGAGGCGGAGAGCCCGAACCTCGACTTCGCAGGCACCACCCCGTACGAGGACTACGTCCAGGCGGACGTCCTCACCCACCTGCAGCACCTGCGCTCGGACGACCCCGGCGAGATGGTCTTCCTGGTCACCACCCAGGTCATGGAGCTGTGGTTCACGGTGATCGTCCACGAGTGGGAGACCGCGGCGCACGCCCTGCGCCGCGACGACGTCCCCGTGGCGGTGGCCGCGCTCAAGCGCAGCCTGCGCGAGCTGGAGGCCCTGAACGCCTCCTGGCGCCCGCTCGCCCAGCTCACCCCCGGCCAGTTCAACTCCTACCGCAGCGCGCTCGGCGAGGGCTCCGGCTTCCAGTCCGCGATGTACCGCCGCATGGAGTTCCTGCTCGGCGACAAGTCCGCGTCGATGCTCGTCCCGCACCGGGGCGCCCCGCGCGTCCACGCGGAGCTGGAGAAGGCCCTCCAGGAGCCGAGCCTGTACGACGAGGTGCTCGGCCTCCTCGCGCGGCGCGGCTACGCGATACCGGCGTCCGTCCTGGAGCGCGACCTCGCCAAGCGCTACGAGCCTTCGCCCGAGGTCGAGGCCGTCTGGACCGAGCTCTACTCCGGCGACGAGAGCGGCGACCTGGCCCGCCTCGGCGAGACGCTGACGGACGTCGGCGAGCTGGTCTGGCGCTGGCGCAACGACCACCTGGTCGCCACCCGCCGCGCCATGGGCTCCAAGACCGGCACGGGCGGCTCCGCGGGCGTGGCCTGGCTGGAGAAGCGTGCTACGAAGAACGTGTTTCCCGAGCTGTGGACTGCGAGGAGCCATGTCTGACCTGCGGGACGACCTGCGGACCGAGGCCGAGGTCCTGGACGCCGCCGATGAACTCCGGGCCAAGCGGAAGGAGTTCGTCCTCGACGAGACGGTGTACCTGGACGGCAACTCCCTGGGGGCACTGCCCGCGAACGTGCCGGGCCGCCTCGCCGAAGTGATGACCCACGAGTGGGGCAAGCTCCGCATCCGTTCCTGGGACGAGAGCGGCTGGTGGACCGCCCCCGAGCGCATCGGCGACCGCATCGCCCCGCTCGTCGGCGCCGCCCCCGGCCAGATCGTGGTCGGCGACTCCACCAGCGTCAACGTCTTCAAGGCCCTGGTGGCCGCGGTCCGCATCGCACGGGACCCCGAAGGCACGGGGGGCCCCGGAGGCACCGGGTCCCAGGACAACCCTTCCGGGGGGCGCGACGAGATCATCGTTGACGCCACGACGTTCCCCACGGACGGGTACATCGCGGAGTCGGCGGCCCGCCTCACCGGCTGCCGCCTCCTGCCGGTGGCACCGGGCGACGTCCCCGGCGTCCTCGGCGACCGCACCGCCGCCGTCCTGCTCAACCACGCCGACTACCGCACCGGACGCCTGCACGACCTGCCGGGTCTTACGGCGGCGATCCACGCGGCGGGCGCGCTCGCCGTCTGGGACCTGTGCCACACGGCGGGCGCCCTGCCGGTCGGCCTGGACGAGCACGGCGTGGACCTCGCGGTGGGCTGCACCTACAAGTACCTCAACGGCGGCCCGGGTGCGCCCGCCTACATCTACGTACGCGAAAGCCTGCAGTCCCGCTTCGACTCCCCGCTGCCCGGCTGGAACTCGCACGCCGAACCCTTCGGGATGCGGCCCGAGTTCGAGGCGGCCGACGGGGCGCTGCGCGGTCGCGTCGGCACGCCGGACATCCTGTCGATGCTCGCCCTTGAGGCGTCGCTCGATGCCTGGGACGGCGTCTCCATCGACGCCGTGCGCGCCAAGTCCCTCGCCCTGACGGACTTCTTCCTGCGGTGCGTCGAGGCGTACGTGCCCGAGGGCCTCGTCGAGTCCCTCACCCCGGCCGCGCACACCGAGCGCGGCAGTCAGGTCGCGCTGCGCTGCGAGGGTGCCGGTGACGTGATGCGGCGCCTCGTCGAGCAGGGCGTGGTCGGCGACTTCCGCGCGCCGGACGTGCTGCGGTTTGGATTCACGCCGCTGTACGTCTCCTTCGGCGATGCCGAGCGGGCGGCTCGTGTCCTCGCTCGCACGCTGGCCTGATAGCGTCCGGCGGATCTTGCCCCCGCTTTTCCGCACCCCGGAAGGGCGGGGGCCCGCCCGCAAGCCGCACTGCTGTTGAGAGGTTGCCGCATGCCGGACGACGCCGCCGTGGCCCGCGATGCCGCCGAGGCCGAAGCCGCCTTCTCGCATCCCGCCGTGAAGCCGGACGCCACCGTCGCGTACGGCGAGCACCCCGACCAGGTCGTGGACCTCTACGCCCCCAGGGGTGACGCCCACGGTGCCGGTTCCGCGCCCCTCGTCGTCGTCCTGCACGGCGGCGCGTGGCGGGCGCCCTACGACCGGCAGCACGTCACACCGTTCGCCGACTTCCTCGCGCGCCGCGGCTTCGCGGTGGCCAACGTCGAGTACCGCAGGGGCAGTCCGATCCCCGCGCAGGGCGGCACGAGCCCGGTGGCCGGGCGCTGGCCGGAGACCTTCGACGACGTGGCCGCCGCCTTCGACGCCCTGCCCGCGCTCGTACGGGATGCGCTGCCCTCGGCCGACCCGCGCCGCACCGTCGTGACCGGGCACTCCGCGGGCGGCCACCTCGCGCTGTGGGCGGCCGCACGCCATCTCCTGCCCGCCGACGCGCCCTGGCGCACCGGCCGCCCCGCCCTGCTGCGCGGCGTCGTCGCGCTCGCGCCGATCGCGGACTTCCGGACCGCCGAGGCGCTGGAGGTCTGCGGCGGCGCGGCCGCGCAACTCCTCGGCGGCACGGACCGGTTCGAGGAACGCCTGCCGTACGCCGACCCGGCGGCGCTGCTCCCGTCGGGCATCGCCACGACCGTGGTGCAGGGGCGCACCGACATCGTCGTGCCGCAGGAGGTGTCCGAGGCGTACGCCGACGCGGCCGCCAAGGCGGGCGAGGTGGTGGGGCTGACGCTCCTGGAGGACGTGGGGCACTTCCCGCTGATCGACCCGGCGGCGGACGCGTGCGCGGTGGTCGCCGAGGAGATCGCGCAACTGGCGTTCTGACCTGCGTCGGTTGAGGCCCAGGTGTCACCCCTGGGGATACCCGTAATACCTGAGAGCTATCCGCGGCTGTATACCCCAGTGTGATGTGAGCGACAGCGTCCGATCCATAACTTCCTTTCCGTGAGCACGAGTCGGAGCCCCGGCCCGTGCGGACACGGAAGGGCAGGACGTGATGAGGATCCGGGCCGGGCGGCTGCGCCGCACCTTGTTGGCCGTAGGTGTCGCCGCCGCCGTGGTGATCCCGGTGTCGGGCGCCGCGCGCCCGGAGATCCCGGCTCCCGTCCCCGCCGCCCTCGGCCGCGTCACGGCGGCGACGCTCGCCGACGCCTATGAGGCGAACAGGGCGAACGCCACGGAGGCGGCAGCCCTGGCCGAGGGGTACGGCGCGGCGGAGCGGGCCGCGGCCCTGCGCGCCATGGCCTCCCCCGACCGGCAGTTCCTCGCCTTCGACGGGCGCGGCACGGGCCGCACCGCCGAGGTGTTCGGCGACCTGACGGGCGCGGACCGCGTCGCCGTCCTGGTCCCGGGCTCGGACACGTCCCTCGATGCGTACGGCAGGCTGCGCTCCGGCGCCCTCGCCCTGCACGCGGAGCTCGCCCGGCACGTGGAGCCGGGTCACCGCACGGCCGTCGTGGCCTGGTTGGGGTACGAGACGCCGGGCACGGTCAGCCCCGCCGTCCTGACCACGGGCCGCGCGGACGGCGCGGCGCCCGCCCTGCGCTCCTTCGTCGCAGGGCTCCACGGGATCAACGATCACGCGCGCGTGTCCCTGCTCTGCCATTCGTACGGCTCGGTGGTGTGCGGCAGCGCCGCAGCGGGCCCGCGCGGCCTGGACGTCGCCGACATCGTGCTCTACGGCAGCCCGGGGACCGGCGTCGACAAGGCCGCCGACCTGCACACCCGGGCCCGGGTCTGGGCGGGCCGCGGCGCCGACGACTGGATCGCCGACGTGCCGCACACCAGCGCCGACGTCTTCGGCACGACCGTCGGCTTCGGCACCGATCCGGTCTCCGCCGGTTTCGGCGCCCGGGTCTTCGCGGCGGGCGACGGCGGCCACAGCGACTATCTGAAGCCGGGCTCGGTCCCGCTCGGCAACCTCGCACGGATCGTGCGCGGGGACGCATCGGAGGTCAGTCATGCGTGAGCGCCGCCTGTCCGTTCTCGTCCGACGTGTCGACGTGGCCACGCCCCCGGGCAGGGACCGCGCGGTCGACGCCCTGCGGGCCTTCGCCATCCTCGGTGTGGTGGGCGGGCACTGGCTGGTCACCGCCCTGGTGTCGGACGGCGGCGTGCTGCGCGCCGCGAGCCCCCTGGGCGCCATGCCGTGGCTCGCGCCGATCTCCTGGGTCTTCCAGACACTGGCCGTGTTCTTCCTGGTGGGCGGGCATGTGGCGACGAAGAGTTATGCGTCGGCGCGCGAGCGGGGCATGGGCTACCGCGCATGGCTCGCCGCCCGGCTCGGCCGCCTCTTCAGGCCGGTGGCCGCCTTGCTCGCGCTGTGGACCGCCGTCGCCGTGGGCCTGCTCCTGTCGGGCGCGGACCTGGACACCGTCCACACGCTGGTCAAGCTGGCGCTGTCGCCCCTGTGGTTCCTGCTGGTCTTCGCCGCCCTCACGGCGGCCACCCCGATGGTGCGGCGGCTCAACCCGCTGTGGCCGCTGGCCGTCGTTCTGCACGTGGATCTCGCGCGGTTCGGCTTCGGCGGCCCGGCCTGGCTCGGCTGGGTGAACGTGGCGGCGGGCTGGCTCGTGCCGTACACGCTGGGCGCGGCCTGGGCGCGGGGCGAGCTGACGCGGAGGTCGGGGCGGGTGCTCCTGGTGGGCGGCGCGGCGGCCACCGCGGGTCTTGTCCTGTGGGCCGGGTATCCGGCGTCCATGGTCGGCGTCCCGGGCGAGGCGGTGTCGAACCTGGATCCGCCGACCCTCGCGGTCGTCGCCTTCGGCCTGGCCCAGTGCGGTCTGGCCCTGCTGCTCAAGGAGCCCTTGGCCCGGTGGCTGCGCAGGCCCGCGGCCTGGGCGGCGGTGGCCCTGGTGAACGTCTCGGCGATGACGATATTCCTCTGGCACCAGACGGCTCTGATGGCGGTCACCGCGCTCGGTCTGCTCGCCGGGGGCCCGCTGCCCGGTCTGCACACGGTGCCGGACGGGCCGGGCTGGGTGCTGGCCCGCGTCGCGTGGCTGCCGGTGTTCGGTCTTGGGCTCGCGGTCTGCTGGTCGGCGTTCCGGTCGTACGAGCGGGGCGGTCGGGCCGGGCGGCGGGCGGGGGCGTCCGTGGTGCGGGCCCGGCACCGGCCCCGGCACCGGCCAGGGGCAGCGGGAGCGGAGGGGATGCGGCGTGTCTAGGGTTGATCTTGTGGACGGAGCGGGCCGCGGGAGCGGCGACGGGGAGAGATCCGGCGGGTCGGTCGTGGCGGGCCTGAACGGTCTGCGCAAGGAGCTGGTGACGGTGGCGCGGATGCCGCTGCCGCCGCTCCGGCGGCCCCGGCTGCTGCGCTGGGCCGTGCACGCCGTGATCGTGGTCCTCACCGTCAGCACGACCGTCGGCAACCTCGACCAGTTCTCGCAGCGCTACCACCTCGGGCACTCGGGCGGCACGCTGATGGCGCTGCTGCTGGGGGCGGCGATGCTGCTCGCGCTGGTGCACCCGGTACCGGCGTGGTGGCTGTCCCTCGGGGTGAGCACGGCCGCCGCCGCGATGGCGACGGTGCCGTTCGTCCAGGGCCCGGAACCCTGGCCGTGGGGTCCCCCGGCACTGGTAGCGCACGCGACGGTGTCCCTGCTGCTCGCGCTGCGGGTGCCACCCAGGGCCGCCTGGACCGCGTGCGTCCTGAGCCTCGGCGTCCCGCTCCTGCTGCAACAGACGAGCAACCCCGGCCCGTACGACACGACGGTGCCCTTGGCGGCGCTCGTGTTCGGCGCCGTCACCCTCTTCGGCACGCTGCTGCGCGGCCGCCGAGAGACCCGTGACCAGCTGGTCGAGCAGGAGACGATCACCGCCGAGGAGCGGGCCAGGCGCACCCTCCTGGAGGAGCGCAGCCGCATCGCCCGCGAGCTGCACGACGTGGTCGCCCACCACATGTCCGTGATCTCCATCCAGGCGCAGGTCGCCCCGCACCTGGTGCAGGACCCGCCCGAGGAGCTCAGGGAGAACCTCGCGGGCATCAGGGAGAACGCGCTCGAAGCCCTCACCGAGCTGCGCCGCGTCCTCGGCGTCCTGCGCTCGGAGAACCCCGGGGACCCGGAGCTCGCGCCGCAGACCCCGCTGCCCACCCTGGAGCGCCTGGACGCCCTCGTCGACAACGCGCGCGCGGCCGGACTGACCGTCCGCAACGAGAGCGCGGGGGAGCCGCGCCCGCTGCCGCCGGGCGTCGACCTGTCGGCGTACCGCATCGTGCAGGAGGCGCTCAGCAACGCGATCCGGCACGCGCCGGGCGCGACGGTGCGGATCGACCTCGCGTACGCACGGGCCGGGCTGCACCTCCGGGTCACCGACTCCGGCGGGCACACCGAGGCGCCGCCCTCGCCCGGCGCGGGCCACGGCCTGCTCGGCATGCGGGAGCGGGTGGCCATGCTGGGCGGTGACCTCGCGACGGGCCCCACCCAGGACGGAGGCTTCGAGGTATCGGCGTTCCTCCCGGCCCCCCTGCCCAAGGACACGACACCGACCGACGCGATACCCACCGACGCGATATCCACCGACGCGCCACCGACCGAGGCGCCACCGACCGACGCCCCGCCGACCGACGGAGAGACCAAGCCATGACGATCAAGGTGCTGATCGCCGACGACCAGATCATGGTCAGGCAGGGCTTCTCCGTCCTGCTGAACGCGGAGCCGGACATCGAGGTGATCGGCCAGGCCGTCGACGGCGCGGACGCGGTCGCCAAGGTCGCCGAGCTCGCGCCGGACGTGGTGCTCATGGACATCCGCATGCCCGAGCTGAGCGGCATCGAGGCCACCCGCCGCATCACGGCGGAGCTGCCCGGCGTCCCGGACGTCAGGGTCCTGGTCCTGACCACCTTCGACCTCGACGAGTACGTGTACGAGGCGCTGCGCGCGGGCGCCTCCGGCTTCCTGCTCAAGGACGCGTCGGCGGACCAGCTCGCGGAGGCCGTCCGCGTCGTGGCGGCCGGGGACGCGCTGCTCGCGCCCGGGATCACCCGGCGCCTCATCGCGGAGTTCGCCCGCATGGACAACGGGACGCGCGGCCCCCTCAAGCCCCGCGTCGGCGAGCTGACCGAGCGCGAGACGGAGGTCCTCGCCCTGATCGCGCAGGGCCTGTCGAACGGGGAGATAGCGGTGCGGCTCGTGGTCGCCGAGCAGACCGTGAAGACGCACGTCGGCCGCATCCTGGTGAAGCTGGGCCTGCGCGACCGGACCCAGGCGGCGGTGTTCGCGTACGAGACGGGGGTGGTGCGCCCCTCGGGCAGGCAGTAGGGCTACCCGCCGAGGTCACCCCGCGAGTAGTACCTGCGACGGACCCCGCGGAACCCGTCTCGCTGTGGACGACCGGGTTGCCTCCGGCCCGTACCTTCGTAGACGTGACCGAAACGACTGAGCAGCTCAAGGCCAGCGGCCAGAAGAGCCCCGAGTACCACCTCGTGCGGGAGGCCCTCGGCGGCCTGCGCGAGGCGCTTTTCCGCGACCCCTTCGCCTACCGGCTGCTGCCTCCCAGGACGATGGAGGGGCGGATGGCCCGCCTCCTGCCGAAGCGGATACGGGCGTACGCCGTGTGGACCCCGCACGCCCTGCTGATCGGCGCGGCACTGATCACCCTCTTCATCTCCTACCAGTTGAGCCTGGGCGGGGGGATCGCGCACCTCCTCACCGGCCTCATCCCGGCGGCCGCCATCCTGATGACCATGGTCAGGCCGGTCGGCGCGTTCTGGGTCTCGCTCGTCTCGGCCCCGTTCACCGCGGTGCTCGGCAACACCTGGGACGGGTGGCCGTGGACGCCCCCCGCGTTCTTCGGGCACATCGTGGTGATGGTCGTCGTCGCGGCCAGGACCGGTCCGCGCACCGCCGTGTGGATGTGGCTCGGCACGGCGGGGTACGCGCTGGTCATGGAGGTCGCCCTCGGCAGCCCCGGCGGCGCGTCCGACGGCCCGATGATGCTGTTCTTCTCCGCACTCGGACTGCTGGTCACCACCGTGGTGCACGTGCGCCGCGAGGCGCAGCACGAGGTCACCGTGCAGCGCACCGTCACCGCCATCGAGCGCGACAAGCGCACCCTCCTTGAGGAGCGCACCAACATCGCCCGCGAGCTGCACGACGTGGTCGCCCACCACATGTCGGTGGTCGCCATCCAGGCCGAGGCCGCGCCCTACCGCGTGGAGAACCCGCCGCCCGAGCTGGAGCAGGCCTTCGTCACGATCCGCGAGAACGCGGTGTCCGCGCTCACCGAACTGCGCCGCGTCCTCGGCGTCGTACGGGCGGAGGACTACGAGGCGCCGGACGCCCCGCAGCCCACGCTCGCCGACCTCGACCGGCTCCTGGCCAACGTCCGCGACGCGGGCCTGACCGTCGACAAGGTGATCACCGGAGCCGCCCGCGAGCTGCCGCAGGGCGTCGAGCTCTCGGCGTACCGCATCGTGCAGGAAGCGCTCAGCAACAGCCTGCGCCACGCGCCCGGCGCCGCGGCCCGCGTCGAGGTCGGCTACGTCCTCGGCGGCCTCGGCCTGCGCATCGTGAACGGCCCCGCGACCGGCCTGGTCAAGCCGTCCCCGGGCGCGGGACACGGCATCACCGGCATGCGGGAGCGCGTCTCGATGCTGAACGGCGAGATGACGGCGGAACCGGCCGCGGACGGCGGCTACGAGGTCACGGTCTTCCTGCCGGTGCCGCTCGCGGACCGGCTGGACCCGGCGGGAGAAGACGCATGACGATCAAGGTGCTGATCGCCGACGATCAGATGATGGTGCGGGAGGGCTTCTCCGTCCTCCTGAACGCGATGCCCGACATCGAGGTCATCGGGGAGGCCGTGAACGGCCGGGAGGCGGTCCGGCGAGTCCGCGAACTCGCCCCCGACGTCGTCCTCATGGACATCCGCATGCCCGAGCTGAACGGCATCGAGGCGACCCGCGAGATCATCGCCTCCGAGGGCGACACTGATGGTTGCAAGGTCCTGGTCCTGACCACCTTCGACCTCGACGAGTACGTCTACCAGGCACTCCGCGCGGGCGCCTCCGGCTTCCTCCTCAAGGACGCCTCGGCACGCCAACTGGCGGACGGCGTAAGGGTGGTGGCCTCCGGCGAGGCGCTGCTCGCGCCGACCGTGACGCGCCGTCTGATCACGGAGTTCTCGAAGCTCGCGGAGACCCCGCGGCTCTCGGCGACGGTCCAGGCGCAGCAGTACGGCGAGCTCACCGAGCGCGAGACGGAGGTCCTCGTCCTCATCGCGCAGGGCCTGTCGAACTCGGAGATCGCCTCGCGGCTCGTGGTCGCCGAGTCCACCATCAAGACGCACGTCAGCCGGGTCCTGGTGAAGCTGGGGCTGCGGGACCGCACGCAGGCGGCGGTGTTCGCGTACGAAGCGAGGCTGGTCACGCCGGGGTGAGCGGCACTAGCGTCCCTCCATGGATGCAGCGTTCGAAGCGGCAGAGGTCTTCGCCCCCTCGTCACCGGAGTTCGTCGCCGACCCCTATCCGGCGTACGCGCGCCTGCGCGAGGCGGGCCGCGCCCACTACAGCGCGCCCACCGACCAGTGGCTGATCCCGCACCACGCGGACGTCTCGGCCCTGCTGCGCGACCGGCGCCTGGGCCGCACCTATCTGCACCGCTTCACGCACGAGGAGTTCGGCCGCAGGCCCCCGCCGCCCGAGCACGAGCCGTTCCACGTCCTCAACGACAACGGCATGCTGGACCTGGAGCCGCCCACCCACCCCCGCATCCGCCGCCTCGTGTCGAAGGCGTTCACGCCGCGGACCGTCGAGCAGCTCCGGCCGTACGTCGAGAAGCTGGCGGACGAGCTCGCGCGCGACCTGGTGGCGGACGGCGGCGGTGACCTGGTGGCGCGCGTCGCCGAACCGCTGCCGGTGGCGGTCATCGCCGAGATGCTGGGCATCCGGGAGAGCGACCGCGCACTGCTGCGCCCCTGGTCGGCGGCGATCTGCGGCATGTACGAACTGAACCCGCCCGCGGCGACGGCGGCGCGCGCGGTCCGCGCCTCCGTCGAATTCTCCTCGTACCTGCGGGAGCTGATCGCCGTACGCCGGGAGAAGCCGGGCGAGGACCTGATCTCGGGCCTGATCGCGGCGTACGAGGACGGGGAGTCGCTCAGCGAGCAGGAGATGATCTCGACGTGCGTGCTCCTCCTGAACGCGGGGCACGAGGCGACGGTGAACGCCACGGTCAACGGCTGGCACGCGCTGTTCCGCAACCCGGCCCAACTGGCCGCCCTGCGCGCGGACCCGGCCGCCCTCGTCCCCACGGCGGTCGAGGAACTGATGCGGTACGACACCCCGCTCCAGCTCTTCGAGCGCTGGGTCCTCGACGACATCGAGATCGACGGGGTGACGATCCCGCGCGGCGCGGAGCTGGCACTCCTCTTCGGCTCCGCCAACCACGACCCCGCGGTCTTCGCCCGCCCCGCCGACCTGGACCTGACCCGCCGCGACAACCCGCACATCTCCTTCAGCGCGGGCATCCACTACTGCATCGGCGCGCCGCTCGCCCGCATCGAGCTGGCGGCATCCCTGAGCGCGTTGCTCCGCAGGGCGCCGGGCCTCCGGCTGGCGGCGGACCCGCCCCGCACCCCGAACTTCGTCATCCGCGGCTTCAGGGAGCTGCTGGTAGAGCCATGAACCCGGCCCCACCACCGCCCTGCGCCGTCCGGCGGGGGCAGGAGCCCCAAGCCCGCCGCTTCGCGGCGGATCTATCCCACCCACCCGTTTGCCCCGCGACGTCCAGCGGGGGTAGGAGCCGGGGCTGCCCGGGGAGGCCCTCCGCCCCCCCCGTCGGCCCGCAGTCGCGTACGAGACGGGAGGGGACGCGGGGGTATGTGCGCACGGAGCACCGAGCCAACCCTGACAGCCAGAAGCTCTCCAGGCGTGGCGCAGGGATAGCGAGTACGTACATACCCCCGCGGCCCCGCACCCACAACCGAACCCCAGGCGCAGACGCCCACCCAAAGCGCGTCCCGCCCAAAACGCGTCCCCGCCTACCGCGGCAGCGTCAACCCCCAAGCCATAGGCCTGACCGTCCACGTCCTCGTCCGCACCGGCCCCGCCACCACCGCATCCGCCCGATACCGGAAATCCGCCCCCGAAACCGTCACCGTCCGCGCCCGCACCCGCATCAGCCCCGCATCCGTATCCGCACCCCCACCTGCATCCGCATCCGCACCCCCACCCGACCCCCCACCCGACGACCCCCCACCCGCCCCCACCGAAGCCCGCCGCACCTCCACCTGCGCGAGGCCGCCGCCCCCCGCCGTGACGCGCACCCCCTCGACCGGCTGGTCCAGGCCCACGAGGGTGACCCCGTCGACCTCGATCCGGAGCCGGGTGGGCGGCGTGGGACGGGCGGGACGGGCAGGGCGCGTGGGACGTGTGGCGAGGGTGCGGACGAACGACTGGCACGAGCGCAGCCACGCATGCCCCTCCGCCGCGCTCCCCGCGATCACCCGGGACGACCCCCCGGTGGCCACCGGCGAGGAGGAGACATCACCCTCCCCCAGGGATTCCTCAGCCACCCCCACCACCGGCGGAATCCGAAGATCCCCGAGCACGACCCCGTCACTGTCGTCCACCAGCAGATCGAGCCTCCGCTCGGCGCCCTCCAGGACCGCCCGCGCCGCGGCCACCGCCCCCGCGGGCACCCCGAGCCCGCGCGTGAGCGTCTGCGCGGCCCCCACGGGGACGACCGAAAGCCCGCATCCGGCGAGGTCCCGCTCCCGGTGGAGCACGGCGACCGCCCGCAGCAGCGCCCGATCGTCACCGACCACCACGAGCCGTCGCGCACCCCTCCTGGCCAGCGCTTTCGCGAAGTCCTCGGGGCCGTCGGGGAGGCAGACACGGACCGCCGCGCCCGCACCGAGCACATCCTTCGCGATCCGTACCGACTCACCGTCCGTGCGCCGGGCGACCGGGTCGATGACGACTAGGAGCTGGTCGCGAGCCGACAACGTGCGCCCTTTCTTTTAGCCGTTCTTTGAGACCTCGGGTAGCATCTTTGTGCAAGAGCCCCTTGCGCTATTGCGCCAGGGGCTTCGTCTATTCCGGGGCAGCATCCAAGGCACACCCATCGGCGGCTACGGCCCCAGACCTTGGACATGCCCCGCCCGGAAGGGGTGTACGCCTGTGCCCGCACTTGTGCTGCTCGGTGCTCAGTGGGGTGACGAAGGCAAGGGAAAGGCCACTGACCTGCTCGGTGGCTCCGTGGACTATGTAGTGCGCTACCAGGGCGGCAACAACGCCGGCCACACGGTCGTCGTAGGCGACCAGAAGTACGCGCTGCATCTCCTCCCTTCCGGGATTCTCTCCCCGGACTGCGTGCCCGTCATCGGCAACGGAGTCGTCGTCGACCCGTCGGTCCTGCTCTCCGAGCTGAGCGGTCTGAACGAGCGCGGCGTCGACACGTCGAAGCTGCTGATCAGCGGCAACGCGCACATCATCACGCCGTACAACGTGACCGTCGACAAGGTGACGGAACGCTTCCTCGGCAAGCGCAAGATCGGCACGACGGGCCGCGGCATCGGCCCGACCTACGCCGACAAGATCAACCGCACCGGCATCCGCGTGCAGGACCTCTACGACGAGTCGATCCTGCAGCAGAAGGTCGAAGCGGCGCTGGAGATCAAGAACCAGCTCCTCACCAAGCTCTACAACCGGCGCGCCATCGAGGCGGAGCAGATCGTGGAGCAGCTCCTGGAGCACGGCGAGAACATCAAGCAGTACGTCGCCGACACCACCCTGATCCTCAACAACGCGCTCGACGAGGACAAGGTCGTCCTGTTCGAGGGCGGCCAGGGCACGCTCCTGGACGTGGATCACGGCACGTACCCCTTCGTCACCTCCTCGAACCCGACCGCGGGCGGCGCCTGCACGGGTACGGGCGTCGGCCCGACGAAGATCAGCCGGGTCATCGGCATCCTGAAGGCGTACACGACCCGCGTCGGCGCGGGCCCGTTCCCGACGGAGCTGTTCGACAAGGACGGTGAGGCGCTGCGCACCATCGGCGGCGAGCGCGGTGTCACCACAGGACGGGACCGCCGCTGCGGCTGGTTCGACGCCCCGATCGCCCGGTACGCGACGCGCGTCAACGGCCTGACGGACTTCTTCCTCACGAAGCTCGACGTCCTCACCGGCTGGGAGCAGATCCCGGTCTGCGTGGCGTACGAGATCGACGGAAAGCGCGTCGAGGAGCTCCCGTACAACCAGACCGACTTCCACCACGCGAAGCCGATCTACGAGATGCTGCCGGGCTGGTCCGAGGACATCACCAAGGCCCAGACCTTCGCCGACCTGCCGAAGAACGCGCAGGGTTACGTGAAGGCGCTGGAGGAGATGTCCGGCGCGCCGATCTCCGCGATCGGCGTGGGCCCGGGCCGCACGGAGACGATCGAGATCAATTCGTTCGTGTAACCCGTGTAGCGCGTGTAACCCGCATTACCCGCATTACCCGCATTACCCGCATTACCCGCGATACCCGCTAGTCCGAGCTCGCTGAGAGGGGCGCCCCGGCACCACTGCCGAGGCGCCCCTCTCCGCACACCCGGAGCCCCTCAGGCGTGGCGCACGGCAGATGGCCGTGCGTGCGGATGACGTCGAGGCCGGTGCCGCGCGCGTAGGCGAGGAACCCCGCGGCGAGGGAGTCGGCGGGCGGCAGGCCGTACGTGTAGGCGTACTCGATCTCGCGGTAGGGGTAGCCGCTCTTCTCCAGCTGTTCGGCCGAGGGGGCGTGGCCCTCCAGGTCGAGCCGGTGCAGGCCCTTGAGACCGGCGGCGGCGCGGAGTTCGCTGTAGCCGATGGCGCCGGGGATGCGGCCGACGGCGTCGATGACCTGGTCGGTGGAGTCGAGTTCGCAGCGGGTGACGGGGACGGACGGGTCGTCCTTGCCCAGGCAGTCGTTGGACGACGCCTTGATCTCGAAGGCGCCGCCGAGGACGCGGCGCTGGAGCGTGTCGCGGGTTCCCGAGCTGGAGCCCCGGCTGACCAGGACCACCGGCAGATCGGGCCCGCCGAGCTCCTTCCAGTTGCGTACGTCGCCGCGGTAGAGGCGGCGCACCTGGGGCAGCGTCAGATTGCGCAGCGGCACGCGGTCGTTGAGGACGAGCGCGAAGACGGAGACCGCCACGCGCGTCTCGGCGAGCCGCGGAAAGCCGTCGGACTTGGCCCCGTCGGAGAAGGCAAGAAGAGGCGGCGCCCCCTTCCCTCCTCCCCCGGCCCGGCCGAACTTCCTCCCGGAGTCATCCAGTTCACGCACGCCCGCCGCGCTGCCGTGCGCGCTGACCGTGATGTCGGAGCCGGGACAGTCCTCCTCGTACTTCTCGGCGAGCTCCTCGGCGACCGGTGCGAACGCCGTCGAGCCGAGCACCGTCAGCTCGCCCGTCGCGCACTCGATGGGCGGCGGATCGTCCTCCCGCAGCACGATGATCGAGGCCAGCGTGACCACGGACAGGGTGAGCAGCACGGTCAGGAGCTGCGCGGGCCTGGACAGCAGCGGCGGCTTGCCGTCGAGGGTGGTGGAGCGGTTGGGCTGTACGTCACCGGCCTGGATGCCGCCGGACAGGGTGACGTCGCCGCCGACGGGCCCGCCGGTGAGCAGGACCAGGAGCTTGTAGTGCTGGCCCCTGTTGAGCGGGACGCGCGGGATGTGCAGGGTGCTGCCCTCGTACCGCAGGCCCGCCGCCGGAGTGAAGTGCTCCATCAGGTGGTCGTCGCCGGACGGCGCGGTGACGGCGAGGCCGCGGACTGTGCGTCCCGTGAAGACCGCGGTGAGGCCGTGCAGCGCGCGCCCGCTGTAGTCGGCGTCGGAGACGGCCTGCGAGCCGTCGTTCTCGACGCGCAGCAGGACGAGCGTGGCGTCGGACATCTCGGGGGTCTCGTCGAACAGGCCGAGGCGCGTGTTGGCGCCGCCCGTCCGGACGTTGTCCCCTATGGCGGTGTCCAACTGGACGCGGTAGCCGATGCGTTTGCGGCGCGGCACCCGCCGCTCGTACCAGAGCGCGCCGACGGTGGCGGCGAGCCCGAGGACAGCCGTGAGCACGGCGATGGTGTTCTCGGTGCTCAACCAGTCCATGGGCGGTGACGGTAGGCGGCGCGACGCAGCCCGGGGCCCGCTTTCCCGTTCCGTCGGCGGCTGTTCGCCGCGGGTTCAGCTCTTGTCGTACGTCAACTCGCCGCTGCCGTCGGTGTTGGCGCGCCGCAGCTTGCCGTTGTCGAGGATGGTGATGACGCTGGAGTCGCCGGGCGTGCAGGACGTCATGGGTTCGCCGACGGTGACCTCGGTGGGCCCGATGCGCAGGCGGTCGCCGGACGCGGAGACCAGCTTGCCCTGGAAGACGCAGTGGTAGGTGCCGCCACCGTCGGCAGGTCCGTCCGCCGTCACCGAAAGAACAGTGTCTCCCACCGCGCCCTGCTGGACGGTGAGTTCGCGGGTGCTGTGGCCGTCGTCGGTGTCGAGGCCGCCGGACCAGGTGCCCAGGTATTTGTCGGGGACGGTGCCGTCGTCCGCGCCGGACGCGGAGGGCTCCGGGCTGCTCGCTACGGGGGACGGCGAGGTGGACCCCGGCGTCTTCGGCGCGCTGCTGGCACTGTTTCCTGCCGCGTCGGCGCTCTGCTTGTCCTCGGTGCTGTCGCCGTTCATGACGGCGTAGACGGTGCCGCCCGCTCCGACGGCCACTATCAGGGCGACGACGATCAGCGCGGCGGTGGAACGCCCGCTGCGCCGCGGCGGTTCGGGCGGCGGGACGGGCCCGTACGGGGGAGTGGGCCCGAAGCCGGGGGGAGCCTGGTGGGGGTGCTGGGGGTAGCCGTAGGCGGCGTGCTGGTGGGCCTGTTGCGGGAGTTGCTGCGGCGGATAGCCATAAACGGGGGTACTGGGCGCGGGCGCAGGGGTCTGTGCGGGCGTGGGCGTGGGCGTGGGCGGAGGAGCGGGCGGCGCCTGCCCGGACACCATGGTGGGCAGGTGGTCGAGGGGCGCGGCACCGGGCTTGCCGGGCGGCGGCGGAGTGGCTTCGTGTCCGTCACCCACAGCTTCCGGAGTCTCCCCGGCAACGGAAGCGCCCCCGCCACCGGCAACGGGCTCATCGCCCTCCCCCGACATCTCCTCCGGATCCTCCGCGTCCAGCAACTGCACGGCATGGCGCCCCAGTTGCGCGACCAGGGCACCCGGCAGCCAGGGATCGAGGGTGTGACCGTCCCCCAGCGCGTCCGCGGCCCCTGTGCGCTCCAGCACCTCGTCCAAGGAGGGCCGGTCCGCCGGATCCTTGCGCAGGCAGGCGCCGATCAGCTCGGCGAGCTCCTCGGGGAGCCCCTCCAGGTCGGGCTCCTCCTGCGCGATGCGGAACATCAGCGCGTGCACGCCGCTGTTGGCCGTCCCGAAGGGCAGCGCTCCCGAGGCGGCGTACGCGAGCACGGAGCCGAGGCAGAACACGTCGCACGCCGGGGTGATCCGGTCGCCGCGGACCTGCTCGGGGGCCATGAAGCCGGGCGAGCCGACGAGCGCGCCGGTACGCGTCAGGCCGCCGTCGGTGACCGTCTCCAGGGCGCGCGCGATGCCGAAGTCGATGACGCGCGGGCCGTCGATGGTGATCAGGACGTTGGACGGCTTCAGGTCGCGGTGGACCATGCCCGCAGCGTGGATGTCCTTGAGGGCGCCGGAGAGCCCGGCCGCGAGGATGTTCACGGAGCGCTCGGGCAGCGGCCCGTGGTCGTGCGAGACGACGCTCTGCAGCGAGGGCCCCGCGACGTAACCGGTGGCGAGCCACGGGATCGCCGCCTCGGTGTCCGCGTCGAGGACCGGCGCCGTCCACGCGCCGCCCACCTGCCGCGCGGCCTGCACTTCCTGCCGGAACCGGTTCCTGAACTCGTCCTGCTCGGCGAGCTCTTGGCGAACCAGCTTCACCGCGACCGTGCGCCCACGATCGGACCGCGCGAGATACACCTGCCCCATACCACCGGCACCGAGCCGCGCCAGCAGACGATACGCGCCGATCCGCTGCGGATCCCCGGGCACGAGCTTCTCCATCGCCGCACCGACCTCCCCCATTGGTGTGCAACAGAGTGAGGAGTGTACTGACCGTTGACACGCTCCGGGCAGCCACTGCGCCCTTCACGGGCACCTCGCATCGAGTGCTCCCGGCACCCGGGCGAGCAAGCCGGTTCATGCGACTCCGAGGAATCCCGGGTCGGCGCCGTCGAACTGCAGGCGCGAGTCGCGGCTCAGCCCCAGGAGCTCCGCCATGGGTACGGCACGACGGCTGGTCGCCGACAGGTCCTGGCGGGCCTCGGCCGACCACAGCGGCGGGGAGAACGACAACCCCTGCCGACCGTCGAGCACGGAGACCTCGCCGCGCCAGCCGTCCCACCGCAGGCCCGCGTAGAACTTCTGCAGCCCTCCGGAGAGAATCCAGGACAACCAGGCCGAGTGCCCGGCCCCCAGCGCCTCCCAGCCAAGGGTGTCGGGGGCGAAGTAGACGATCTCGCCCGGCCCACCCGGCCGACCGACCGCACTGGGGTCACCTCCGTTGACGGCGAACACGCCGCCCAGCACGTCGTGCGCAACCACGAGCCCCGCCTCCGGCTGCCAGGCCGGGTCGAACGTCGAGGGCATCGCGTTGACCTCGGCCAGGCCCGACAGCCCCTCGGGCCCGGTGCCGCCAGGGCTGCCGAAAATCCGCAACCATCCGCCGTCCACGAGCAGACCGCCGCAGTTCAGCACGATCCCGCCGAGATTCGACCGGGCCGAGACCTGGAGCTGCAGCAGGGAGGCGCGGCCCATCTCGGTATCGCCGGGCAGCACTTCAACTGCTATGCCGGTGTCGGACAGCTCCTTGAGGAGGAGCGGCCAGGCTGGATCATCGACGTCGATTAGTTCATTGACCTCACGCATCCCCGCATCGTCGCACCAGCACCGAAGCCTCAGCCCGTCGGGCCTGGCGCGGCTCTTGCTGTGCGCGCGCCAGCCAGTCGAACGCGGCACTCACCAGCCTCGGGGAATCACTGCTTCCAACGCTCGGGGACCGGCCCGTGATCTCGGCCATGTCGACTCCTTGTCAGTCGGCATGTAGGGCGTCATTTCGGTGTCATTCCGTGGTGCTTGCGCGTACCGTCGATCGCATGGCGACACCGCCGCGCCCCGCCAGTTGTACGCGCGCGCCCTGGAGCGCGTCACCGGAGTGCCCATCGAGGCCCTCGGCTTCGGTGTGCCGTCCGTGGCCGTCACCGAGGACGGGCGCGGCGGCCACGACCTGGACGACGCGGCGTTCTCGGTGACGTCCGGTCAGACGGCACCGCTCGCCGCTCCCCGCGGCAACTTCACGGGGGTGTGGCTGTCGACGTACGAGTACGTGTCGAGTGGCCGTGACGACGCGGTGTTCACCGGAAAGCACCACGTCGTGCTGCTGCAGCACGGAAACCGCCTGACGGGGCGGAGCCTGCCGAACGCGTCCCTGAACCCGGACAGCCCGATGACGCTGGATCTCCAGATCGACGGGGCGACCGTGACGGGCACGTGGACGGAGCAGACGGCCTCCGACGGCTACTACCGGGGCGCCCGGTACTTCGGCGCGCTCCAGATGCTCGCCGAGCCCACGGGGCGGCGCATGACCGGCAAGTGGGTGGGATTCGGCAAGGAGTTCGACGTGAACACGGGGCCGTGGGAGCTGCGGCTGATGGACTCCGCGACGTCGAAAGCGGTGCTCGCCCAGTACGACCGGGTCCCGGACTAGGGCCTGCCTTCTATCGGTACCGTAGCCCCCCACCTGCTTGGAGAAGACACATGAGGGATGCGAGCACCGGCAAAGTGGTCGTGAACAGGGTGATGTCCCTGGACGGGTTCATCGCCGGTCCCGGGCACACGATGGACTGGGTCTTCGAGCACATGACGTCGGCGACGTTCCCGGAGGTCATGGCGGCCACGGGTGCCATGCTCATCGGCCGGGGCACGTACGAGGTCGGCAAGCGCATGTCCGACGAGAACACCTCCTACGACGGCGGGGCGCGGTTCGTCCTCACCCACCGCCCGCCCGACGAGCCGGACCCCCACGTCACCTTCCTCACCTGCGACATCGAGGAGGCCGTGGCCACGGCAGGCCGTGCCGCCGGTGACAAGAACCTGGAGATCCTCGGCGCCGACGTGGCCGCCCAGTGCCTGCGGCGCGGCCTCGTCGACGAGATCCTGGTGTACGTGCTGCCGGTGCTGCTCGGCGACGGCGTCCGCTTCGCACCGCCGGGCCTCGACCGGATCGACCTGGAGCCGCTCGACAACGTCCAGTCGGGCGGGGTCACCCTGCTGCGCTTCCGCGTGCGCCGCCCTCAGCTGTAGGTCCCCCACCGGCGTCCGGAGGTGTCGTACCCGTACCGGGGCAGGCCCTTGATGGCGCTGGTGCGGAACGGGCGGCCGTCGTCGTCGATGCGCACGGTGCCCTTGCGGCCCTGGGAGGACCAGTCCAGCTCCAGGTACCAGCGGCAGTCGCACGAACTGGTCCCGGCCGTGATCAGCAGCACCTCGGGGTCCTTCGCCGAGACGCGGTAGGGCATGCGCACCGCCGGGATCGGCGTGCCGGTGTCGTTCCCCGCGACCGCGCGGGCGATGGGGCGGTCCTTGTCCAGGTCCACGGTGAAGTACCGGGGTGTGACCGCGCCGCCGCAGCCCGGGCCCATGGCGTAGGCGTTGCCCTTGACCGGCGCCGCACGGCCGACCACGCGTACGCGCAGCGCCTCCAGCACGACGGCCGTGTCGCTGCGCCCCTGCACCGACAGCTCCACGAGCGTCTCGCCGCCGTGCACCGCGCTCTGCGTCGCCGCCCAGGGCGCCGCGTCCTGCGGGGCCGGGGGAGGAGGGACCTGGCTCGGCGGCTTGGTGATGACGTAGTCGTGACCGCAGCCGAGCTTCCAGGCCTGGGAGTTGGCGGACCAGGTGATCGGCAGGCCTGCGGGTTCTTCGTCGCGGGGCGGGGTGGATGTCGCGCCGGGCGGGCGTGAGGTGTCCGGCTTCTTCTTCGGGGTGGCGGAGCCGGAAGGGTGCTTGGGGGCCCGGGTGCCGCTCGGGGTGGGCGAGGTGCCCCGGCGCTGCGGCGCTCCGGCCTCCGTCCGTGCCGCATCCGCGACCTGGTCGGGACGGGCGGCGGACGTCTGCCGTCCGTCCGGCAGCAAGGAGAAGGCCCCGAGCGTCGCGAGTACGGCACAGGCGGAGGCCAGTCCGACGACGAGATGTCTTCGGCGGGACCAGGGGCGGTGCGGGGGCGGGGGAGAGGGTGCGCCGGGCGGTTCGGGCGCGGGGTCCGATGCGGCTGCCGGGTCGCCGTCGGGCTTCGGCGCCGGGTCCGGTTCGGTGCTGCCCTCCGCCGCTGCCGCCTCCGCCGCTGCCGCCTCCACCACTGCCGCCTTCACGGCTTCCGTCGCCCTCGACTCCCCCGCACGAGGCCGACGGCGGGCCGCCACGGCCAGGAGCCAGCGGCGGTGGAGTTCCAGGCGCTGCTCCGGGGTCGCCCCGCACAGGGCCGCGAAGCGTTCCACGGGGGCGAAGTCGAGCGGTACCGCGTCGCCCGCGCAGTAGCGGTGCAGCGTCGAGGTGTTCATGCCCAGGCGGCGGGCCAGCGAGCCGTAGCTCCGGTCCGTGCGCTCCTTCAGCGCCGTCAGCAGCGCCGCGAACTCCGCCACCTCGTCGATGCCGTCGCCGTCGCCGTCGCTGCCGCCGTCGTCCTGTGCCGACACAGGGTCCCCCGTCCTCGTACGACCCCAACCGGCCCGGGACGGTATCCCAGGCACCCGTGTACCTGCACGTCAGAAGGGCTGGGATGGTTCCACCGTGCCTGATCGGCCGTCGGTCGTTGCGCCGGGCCGCCGTGACCGCTGATGCTCTTGGTGTCGCACCGACCAGGCCCGGGCCGACCAGCGGGCCTCGCCGCGGCATCCACGTCAACGCACTCCTCCACGGGGGTAACAGCCATGTCCATGCGTATCCGAACGAGCGCTTTCACCGCACTCACCGTCGCCGCCCTCGCGGCGGGCACGGTCCTCACGGCACCGTCCGCCGGTGCCGCGCCGAAGGCCGATACGTCGAAGGCCGATACGTCGAAGGCCGCCGCGCCCAAGTTCCTCTCGGCGTCCCAGCTGCCGCCGCACCCGACGTCGTCCTGGACCGCAGGGCCGACCACCGAAGGGTTCCCTGAGGCACTCGGCCTCTGCGTGAGCACGGAGGGCGTGCCCTCCTACGACTACCGGCACCGGGAGTTCCGCACCGACGTGGACACCGGCGCCGTGCAGTTGACCGTCGTGACGGGCTCGGCCGCCCTGGCCAAGGGCCTGGCGAAGCACTACGACGACCTGATCCGCACCTGCGCCGACCGCATCGAGAAGGCCTCGCCCGACGTCGCGGCCGAGGGCCGGGACTACGGCAGGCTGCCGGTCGAGGAGGGCGCCCGCGTCCGCGGCCTGCACACCGAGACGTCCTCGGGCGCCACCGACGTCTCTCTGCTGTCGGTCGGGCGGGACGGCAGGACCGTCACCGTCGTGAAGTGGGGGCAGCTGGGCGACTTCGGGGACGCGCCCGTGGCCGCCTTCAAGAAGACCACGACCACGGCCGTCAACAAGCTGTACTGACCGGGCGCCGCCGCAACCCCGTAACGCAGTAACACCGCAACACCGGAAAGGCCAGGGGCCGTCCTCCCGCCACGGGGGTCGGAAGGACGGCCCCGTACCGGTGGCGGTACGCCGACACGACGAAGCCGCCCGCCTGGTTCCCCCGTGGCGGACGGCTCGCGTCGAGTGTTCAGAGATCGAGACCGGCGACGGCGACGTAGCGTCCTGGGCCGCTGGACGACACCGACCGGAGTCGGCGACGGGATTCGAACCCGCGTTGCTCTCTTGAGAGGAGAAGTAGCCGTAGCCTCCGCACCTGAACGAGATCCACCGTAGTCGCGGCGCTCCCGTCGGGCACGCGAATTAACGCGCTCCCGGAGATCCCCGTTTGACTTGGACCGAGGTCCAGGTCCGAGGCTTGCCCCATGAGCGAACCAAGCGAACCAAGCGAACCAAGCGAACCAAGCGAGCAAGAAGAGCGGTTCGGGATCGGGGAAGCCGCCGCGCGTACCGGGCTCGAACCCGACACCCTGCGGTACTTCGAGCGGCAGGGAATCCTGCCCGCCCCCCGGCGCGACACCGCCGGACGCCGTCAGTACGTCGCCGCCGACGTCGACCTGATCCGCATGCTGGTCCACCTGCGCGAGACGGGGATGCCCCTGGCCGACATCGCGCAGTTCACCGGCGCCGACGCCGATGCCGAGGTCGCCGACCCGTCACGGCTGCGCCTTGAGCTGCTCGCGGCGCACCGCCGTCGCGTCGAGGACCGCCGCGACGCGCTGGACCGTGCCCTCGACGTGATCACCCGCAAGATCGCGGACTACACCGGTCAGGCAGCCGACTCGCCGCAGTTCCTCAAGCGGTCCGACACGGCGATCGCCTACGCCGTGCAGGGGGACGGGCCCCTGCTCTTCCTCGTCGGCGCGCCGGTGGGACGAGGCGGGTTCGCCGCCCTCGCGGACGAGCTCGCGGGGCAGTTCACCGTCGTCACCCACGACCCCCGCGGCATCGGTGCCAGCCGCCCGACGCACGGAATGGCCGAGCCCACGCCCGAGGTCCTCGCCGCGGACCTGGCCGCACTGGTCGACACGTTCACCGGCGCGCCCGCCATGTTCGTCGGTACGAGCGGCGGGGCCGTGACCCTTCTCGAACTGGCCAAGCGGCACCCCGACCTCGTCGGGTCGGCCGTCCTGCACGAGCCGCCCCTGATCTCGCTCCTGGACGACGCCACCCTCGCGGAGCGCGCCGCGTCCGCGTTCGCCGTCGCGGCGGTCGATCCTCAGCGGGCCGTGCAGGAGTTCGTCGACCTGAGCGGCGCCGCCCACCACACGCGCCCGGACCAGGTGCCGCCCGCGCATGTCGAGCTGCCGGAGCTGCCGACCGCGGAACGCGACAAGAACCGCTACTTCCTGGGCCGCATGGCGGGCCCCAGCGTCTTCTACGAGCCCGACATCGAGGCCGTGCGCCGAGCCGGGCTGACCGTGTGCGCCGGGTCGACGAGCCACCACCAGATGGCGCGTCGGGCGGCCCACGCCCTGGCCGCACTGCTGCGCCAGCCCCTGATCGACATGCCCGGCAACCACGTGGGCGCCAGCGCGGAACCGGCGGAGTTCGCCCGCGCCCTCGTACCGCTGCTGCTCCCCCCTACGGCTCCGTGACGCCGTCCGTCATGTCGTCCAGGACCGTGGCGAGGCGCTCCAGCACCCGTGCCGTCTCCGCGAACCCGTCCTCGCCGAGCGCGTCCGCCAGCCGCGCCGCCAGCTCCGCATGGCCCGGCTCGATCCGCGCCACGGCCGCCCGGCCCTCCTCCGTCGGCCGGAGCAGCTTGGCGCGGCGGTGGGCCGGGTTCGGCACGTACTCGGCGAGTTCCTTGCGTACCAGGAGGTCCGCCACGCGCTGCACGCTCTGCCGCGTGATGCCCATCGCGCGGGCGATGCCCGCCACCGGCAGCGGTTCGCGCAGCACCGCGCCGAGCACCTGCCACCGGGCCGCGGTGAGCCCCGCGGGCTTCGCCAGTCCCTCGGAGGCGGTGAGGAACTGCCCGTTGAGGCGGAAGACGGTCAGGGCCGTGCGGGTGAGCAGGTCCTGGTCGGCGCGGGTGGCGGCGTCAGTCATCGGACGGTCCCCGCTCACGAGTTGAGCGTCTCGTACGCGGCCGGGTCCGAGTCGTGGAAGAGGCGGAACCACGCGTCGAGCTTCTCGTCGTCGAGGACGTCGCCGAGGCGGCCGAAGATCTCGCGGGCGAACGCGACCGGCTCGGTCGGGCCCGCCGTGATCAGGTCGCCGTCGGTGACCGCGTCCGTCTCCACGTACCGCTCGCCGCCCTTGTAGCCCGTGGCCGTCAGGTACATCGACGCCGCGCTGGTGTGCGCGTGGTCGTCCAGGAGCCCCTCGCGTGCGAGCCCCGCCGTGGCGCCGCAGATGGCGCCCACCGGTACACCCGCGTCCAGGAACGCGCGGGCCGTGCGCGCGAACGGCGCGAGGTCGTCGCCCGTGTCCCACAGGTCGCCGCCCGGCAGGATCAGCAGGGCGCTGTCCTCGGGACGCAGCTCGGCGAGGGAGAGGTCGGGCTGGACTCGGAGGCCGCCGATGGAGACGACGGGTTCGGCGGTCGGGGCGACCGTACGGATCTCGTAGCCGAAGCGGGCGAGCCAGGCCGTGGCGTGGCCGGTCTCCCAGTCGGCGAACGTGTCGTAGAGGGCCAGGTGCACGGGCTTGCGGGACGTGAGGGGGGACATGAAGGCCTCCGGTGTCTGCGTGCGGTACGTGCGGTGCTTACGTAAGCATGCTGTCAAAACGACAGCATGCTGTCAATGAAAGGGGACAGGCTCCCGCCGCGGACTCCCGCGAAGTTCCTTAACGCCCACGAGGGGCGGCCTTAACCCCCCGCTCCCTAGCGTCCTCGGCATGGACAGCACACTGACCCTCTGCGCCCACCTGGCACTCGACCTGGCCGCCGTCTCCCTGCTGACCTTCGGCGTCTTCTATCCGCGGCACCGCAGGCGTGAGCTCGTCCCCGCGTATCTCGCCCTGAACGTGGCGCTGTTCGCGATCGTCGCCGGGCTCGGGACGGTCGGCGGCGACGGCGGGCTCGCCCTCGGCTTCGGGCTCTTCGGGGTGCTCTCGATCGTGCGGCTGCGCTCCGACGCGCTGCAGCACCAAGAGGTCGCGTACTACTTCATCACTCTCGTCCTCGGCCTGCTCTGCGGTCTGCCCGCGCTGGGCCTGCCCGTGGCGTCGCTGCTCGCCGGTGTCCTGCTCGCCGTGATGTACGGCGCCGACCACCCCCGCCTCTTCGCGCGCGACCGGCGGACCGTCGTCACCCTGGACTCCGTCCACCGCGACGAGGAGTCCCTGCGGGCCGAGCTCGCGCGTCGGCTCGGCGAGCCGTTGGGGTGGACCGTCCAGGAGGTCGATTACGTACGTGACCTCATGGTCCTGGAAGTACGTTTCCGCCAGCCGGAACCTTCCGCACAGTCCGGGGAGTTGACGGTACGACGACGCACGACCAGGTCCCGCACGATCGCCCCCAGCCACCCGAAGGAGACCGTGTGAACCCCGCCGTACGCGCCATCGGCCGCGCCGCGACCGCCGCGCACCCCATCGCGCTGGACGAGGTGAACGCCAGGGCGGAGCTGCTCGCCCGCTTCGACAACAGCTACCTCGTGCCGGTCGAGATATTCGAGGACCTCGCCGCGCTGCTGACCGACCCCCGGCGGGCCGGTGGGCCCTTCCGGGCGCTCAGCATCGGAGGCAAGCGCTGGTTCCGGTACCACTCGACGTACTACGACACCCCCGACCTCGGCACCTTCCACGACCACCGGCAGGGTCGGCGGCTGCGCTACCGCATCCGGGAGCGGATCTACCAGGACAGCGGGGAGCGGCAGTTCGAGATCAAGCTCAAGAGCGGGCGCGGCGAGACCGTCAAGCACCGGCAGCGCCTGGAGGGCGACGACCACGTCCTGGACGCGGTGCGGCTCGGCTTCCTCGCCGGTGTGCTCCGCGGGTCGTACGGCATCGAGGCGCCGGAGGGGCTCACCCCCTCCCTCGTCACCGACTACCAGCGGGCCACCTTCGTCGCCGACGGGCAGCGCATCACGTGTGACGCGGGGCTCGTCGTGCGGGACACGGTGACGGGGCGCAGCGCCGCCGCCGACAGCGGTCTCGTCCTGGTGGAGACCAAGACCAAGGGCCATCTGACGGAGGCCGACCGGGTGCTGCACCGGTTCGGGGTGCGGGCCGCGGACTTCACCAAGTACTGCGGGGGGTATGCCGCGGTCCGGCCCGAGCTGGGCATCAACAAGTGGGCGCGGGCGGTGCGGACGGCGTTCCCCCGGGCGGCGCGGGCGGGAACGTCAGGGTGATGCGGGCGCCGGTGCCGGAGCAGGGCTCGGACCCGGCGCAGGAGCCTGTGGCCGGGGCCGTTTCGAAGCGGCCGCCCGCCTCCTCCGCCGTGCGGCGCGCGATGTCCAGGCCCAGGCCCGTGGAGCCCGCGCCGCTCGTGCCGCGGCCGGGGGCGGTCCCCGGGGCGGGGAAGCCGGGGCCTTCGTCGGCGACGGTCAGCTCCACCTCGCCCCCGGGTGTCCGGCGGACCGTGATGGAGAAGGCCGTGCCCTGGGGGGTGTGGTCCAGGACGTTGCCGATCAATGTGTCGAGGGCAGCGGTGAGTTCGTCCTCGGGCACGGGTACGTAGACCTCGTCGTCCGGCGTCGTGGTGCGGGCGTCGCGGTTCTGGTCCTCGGCCAACGGGGCCCAGAACGCGGCGCGTTCGCGCGCCACCGCCGCCAGGTCCGCGCGCGGCGCCTCGCGCAGGGGGCGCCGCGCCTTGCGGATCACGTCGTCGACGCTGCGCTCCAAGGCCGTGACGTCGGCGGCGATGCGGTGGGCCTCGTCCGTGTCGCGGAGGGTCTCCGCGTCCAGGCGCAGGGCGGCCACCGGGGTGCGCAGGCGGTGCGCCAGGTCGGCGGCGTTCTCGCGCTCGGCGGTGAGGAGTTCGTCGATGCGGGCGGCCAGGCGGTTCAGCTCGCCCGCGATCAGGCGCAGCTCGGGCGGCCCCTCCGGCTCCGCGCGGGCCGTCAGGTCACCCGCGGCCAGGCGGTCCGCGGTGCGGGCGAGGCGGCGCGTGGCGCCGACGAGGCGGGCGCCGAGCCGGTCGGCGAGGAGGAGCCCGAGGAGGACGAGGCCCACGCCGATCCCGGCGAGCACGAGCCAGGACGCCAGCGTGCCCGCGTACAACTGCCGCTCGGTGAGCGTCACCTGGACCACCGCCGTGCCGTCCTTGGCGCCCTGCACGGGGACCAGGACAAGGCGGCCGCCGGAGCTGGTCTCGTACGTGAAGGCGCGGCCCGTACGGGCGAGCCGCACCGGGTCCGTGACGGCGGGCCCGTTCCGGGGGCGGGGGTCCGGGCCGATGACGCGGTCGTCCGCGAGGATCAGCTCCGTGCTCGCCAGGCCTTTTCCGTTGACGCTCTCCACCGTCTGCTCGGCCGTCTCCCGCTCGTCCGCGGTCGCCAGGGCGGGGCCGAGGGCGTGGGCCACCCACTGGGCGCGGGCGGTGGCCTCGGCGGTGGCGCGGTCCGCGGCGTGGCTGCGGGTCAACAGGGTGAGGGGGACGAGGAGCGCGGTGAGGACGAGGGCGGTCGTCGCCGCGGTCAGGAGGAGGAGGCTGCGGCGCATCAGGCGGGGCTCTGTTCGTCGGGTGCCTGTTCGCCTGGTGCCTGTTCGCCGGGTGCCGCGAGCTTGACGCCCACGGTGCGGACCGTGTGCAGGTAGCGGGGGTGCTGGGCCGTCTCGCCCAGCTTGCGGCGGAGCCAGGACAGGTGGACGTCGACCGTCTTGTCGGCGCCGCCCAGGGGCTGTTGCCAGACCTCGGCGAGCAGTTCGCGGCGCGAGACGACCTGGCCGGGGCGGCGCGCGAGATAGGCGAGCAGGTCGAACTCGCGGGGTGTGAGGTCGACGGCGGCCTCGTCGAGGGTGACCTCACGGGCCGCGGGGTCGATGGAGAGGGTGCCGACCCGCAGCGGCTCCTCGGTCTCGGTCACGCCGAGGCGGCGCAGTACGGCCTTGATCCTGGCGTCCAGTTGGGCGGCGCCGAACGGCTTGACGATGTAGTCGTCCGCCCCGGACTCCAGGACCGTGACCATCTCCGGCTCGTCGTCCCGGGCCGTCGCGACGATGACGGGGACGTCGCTGACCGCGCGCAGCATGCGCAGCACCTGCGCCCCGTCGACGTCCGGCAACCCCAGATCGAGGACGACCAGGTCGGGGCGGCTGGTCACCGCCGCGTCAAGCCCCGCCATGCCGCTCGGCGCGGTCGCCACGGCGTGGCCCCTGTCGCGCAGGGCCCGCACCAGCGCGCCGCGGAGCTGGGGGTCGTCCTCGACGACGAGAAGATGCGCCATACAGCCACCGTAGTCAGAGGCGGGGCGGAACCTTGACCCGGGCCTTAACCGGGGCCTTAACCGGGCGTTAGGAAACGATGCGGCACAGTGGCGGGATGAGGAAGTGGCGAAGCGCGGTCGTCACGGCTGCGTGGGTGGCCGTGGGGACGGCCGCGGGGGCGCTGGGCGCCTGGCAGTTGGCGAGTTCGGACGGGGCGGGCGATGCGGCGCACAGTCGTCCGCTGGACGAGGCGGCGGTACGGAGGGCGCTGGACAGGGCGGCGGATTCGCCGGGTGCCCCCGGTTCACCATCGACTCCGAAGCCCCCCTCTTCCCGGCCCCCCTCCCAACCCTCCGCGGAGCGATCCACCGTCCGCTTCACGGGCGGCGCCGCCACGGTCGAGTGCCGTTCCGACGGCACCGTCCGCCTCATCTCCTGGAGTCCGGCCGACGGGTTCCACATCGACGACGACGTGGAGCGCGGCCCCGCGGCGGTGGTCCGCCTGGAGGCGGAGCCCGGCGACGACGACGAACAGGACGACCTCCCGTACGAGATCCGTTGCACGCGGCACGGCCCCCGGGCGAAGGTCGTCCCGGACACGGACGACGACTGACGCGGGGCCGGGGCTTCTCGGGTGCGGGCCAGGGGCGCGGGGAACTGCGCGCCAAGCCCCCACGCCCCCGCAGACGAAAACCCCCAGCCCCCCGGCACACCGAACCACGGACCACCCAGGGGCGCGGGGAACGGCGCGAGCAACCACAGCGGCCCCCGCAGACGAACCACCCCCCAAGGCCCCCGGCCAGACCCCGCAACGCGACAATGTGTCGGGTTCCTCCCCCCACGCAAGACAAGACGCCCATGTCCCGTCCACTCCGCGGACATCTACCCTCGGGCCCATGACCCCTCAGCCGAATCCCCAGGTCGGCGCCGCCGTGAAGGCCGCGGACCGCGCACATGTCTTCCACTCCTGGTCCGCACAGGAGCTCATCGACCCGCCGGCCATCGCCGGTGCCGAGGGCGCCTACTTCTGGGACTACGACGGGAACCGCTTCCTCGACTTCACCAGCGGCCTTGTCTACACCAACATCGGGTACCAGCACCCGAAGGTCGTCGCCGCGATCCAGGAGCAGGCGGCGACGATGACGACGTTCGCGCCCGCCTTCGCCGTCGAGGCCCGCTCCGAGGCCGCACGCCTCATCGCCGAGCGGACCCCCGGCGACCTGGACAAGATCTTCTTCACGAACGCGGGCGCCGACGCGGTCGAGCACGCCACCCGGATGGCCCGTCTGCACACGGGCCGCCCCAAGGTGCTCGCCGCCTACCGCGGCTACCACGGCGGCACCCACCAGGCCATCAACCTCACCGGCGACCCGCGCCGCTGGGCCTCCGACACCGGCACGGCGGGCGTCGTCCGCTTCTGGGCGCCGTTCCTGTACCGCTCCCGCTTCTACGCGGAGACCGAGCAGCAGGAGTGCGAGCGCGCCCTCCAGCACCTGGAGGACACGATTGTCTTCGAGGGGCCGCAGACCGTCGCCGCCATCATCCTGGAGACGGTCCCCGGCACCGCGGGCATCATGATCCCCCCGCCCGGCTACCTCGCGGGCGTCCGCGAGCTCTGCGACAAGTACGGCATCGTCTTCATCCTCGACGAGGTCATGGCGGGCTTCGGCCGCACCGGCGAGTGGTTCGCCGCCGACCTCTTCGACGTCACGCCGGACCTGCTGACCTTCGCCAAGGGCGTGAACTCCGGATACGTGCCGCTCGGCGGCGTCGCCATCTCCGGCAGGATCGCGGAGACCTTCGCCAAGCGCCCCTACCCGGGCGGACTCACCTACTCCGGCCACCCGCTGGCCTGCGCCGCCGCCGTCGCCACGATCAACGTCATGGCGGAGGAGGGCATCGTCGAGCACGCGGCGAACCTCGGCGCCCAGGTCATCGAGCCGGGCCTGCGCGAGCTCGCCGAGCGCCACCCCTCGGTCGGCGAGGTGCGGGGCGTCGGCATGTTCTGGGCCCTTGAGCTGGTGAAGGACAGGGAGACGCGCGAGCCGCTGGTGCCCTACAACGCCACCGGCGAGGCGAACGCCCCCATGGCCGCCTTCGGCGCCGCCGCGAAGAAGCACGGCCTGTGGCCCTTCATCAACATGAACCGCACCCACGTGGTCCCCGCGTGCAACATCACGGAGACGGAGGCGAAGGAGGGTCTGGCGGCCCTGGACGCGGCTCTGTCGGTGGCCGACGAGCACACGGCGTAGCCGAGCCACTCCCTCCAGGCGTGGAACCCGACCACGTAGTCTGACGTGCTCATAAGTAAGACGACCACGTCAGACTCCGTGAGGGAATCAGATGCCCGGCACCGACGGCCCCGCCGTCATCCGCAGCACGCTGCGCCAGCAGATCGCCGACGCGCTCCGCGACGAGGTCCTGGCCGGTCGGCTGGAGCCTGGGCAGGAGTTCACGGTCAAGGAGATCGCCGAGCAGTACGGCGTCTCCGCGACCCCCGTCCGCGAGGCCCTGGTGAACCTCACCGCCCAGGGCCTCCTGGACGCCGACCAGCACCGCGGCTTCCGCGTCCACGAGCACACCTTGGACGACTACCGCGGCATGCTGGAGGCCCGCGGCCTCGTCGCCGACGGGATCTTCCGCGACCTCGCGGCGCACGGCGCCCGCAGTGACGTTTCGGACGCCCTCTTCTCCGTGCGCCGCCGCGGCGAGGAGGCGGCCCGCGCGGCCTGCGCGGGCGACCTGACCGTCCTGATCGGCTACGACCTCCGCTTCTGGCGCGAGCTCAGCGCCCTCTTCGGCAACCCCTACCTCTCCGACTTCCTGCACCGCCTGCGCGTGAAGTCCTGGGTCTGCGCGGTCACTCACCTCCGCCGCTGGACCGACATCAAGGGCGGTGACCTGCGGGGTCTGCTCTGGTCCCGGCACACCGAGCTCGTCGACGCCCTGGTGCGCCGCGACCCGGAGGCGGCCCACGGGATCGTCATGGAGTACAACGCGCACTCCCTGGCCCTCATCGAGCGGCTGGCCGCTGCATGAGCGTGGACCTGTCCGTCGTCGTTCCTGCCTACAACGAGGAGGAGCGCCTGGGTCCCACGCTCGACGCGCTCCGCGACCACCTCGAAACGACCTGCCGGGGCGCCTGGGAGCTGATCGTCGTCGACGACGGCTCCACCGACCGCACCGCGGAGATCGCCGCGGACGCGTCCGCCGCCGACCCCCGCGTCCAGCTCGTGCGCGGCGGCCGCAACCGCGGCAAGGGCCACGCCCTGCGGCTCGGCGTCCTCGCCTCGTACGGCCGCCGCGTCCTGGTCACCGACGCCGACCTCGCCGCGCCCATCGAGGAGCTCGACCACCTCGACAAGGCGCTCACCGACGGCCACGCGGCCGCGATCGGCTCCCGGGCCCGCCCCGGCGCGACCATCGGCGCCCACCAGCACCGCCTGCGCGAGCTGCTGGGACGTACCGGCAACTTCCTCATACGTACGGTCGCCGTCCCCGGCATCCGCGACACCCAGTGCGGATTCAAGCTCTTCGACGGCGACCGGGCCCGTGAGGCGTTCGCCGCGTCCCGGCTGCACGGCTGGGGCATCGACGTCGAGATACTGCAGTACTTCCGGCGGGCGGGCTGGCCCGTCGCCGAGGTGCCCGTGCGCTGGTCCCACCAGGAGGGCTCGAAGGTCAGGCCCCTCGACTACGTGAAGGTCCTGGCCGAGCTGACCACGCTCAAGGCCCGCTCGGTCCGCCGCGCCGACCTCTTGGTCGCGCTCCTCTTCCTGGCCCTGTCGGTCACCCTCTACTCGGGCCGCTGGGCGGCGCCCGCCCACCGCTACATCCCCGACTCCCTCCAGGACCAGAACCAGTGGGAGTGGTTCTTCGCGGTGACGGCGGACAACGTCCGCCACTTCAGCAACCCCCTGTTCACCACCCTCCAGAACGTCCCGGACGGCGTGAACCTCATGGCCAACACGGTCATGCTCGGCCTCTCCGTGCCGCTCGCCCCCGTGACCTGGCTCCTCGGCCCCGCGGTCGCCCTGAACGTCGCGATGACCGGCGGCCTCGCCGCCACCGCCGTCAGCTGGTACGTGCTGATCCGCAGACGCCTCGTCCCGCACCGGGGCGCCGCCGCCGTCGGCGCGGCCCTCGCCGCGTTCGCGCCACCGATGGTCAGCCACGCCAACGCCCACCCGAACTTCATCGTCCTCTTCATGATCCCGCTGATCATCGAGAGGGCGCTGCGGCTCTGCGAGGGCACCCGGGTCGTCCGCGACGGCGTCGTCCTCGGCCTCTTCACGACGTACCAGATCTTCCTCGGCGAGGAGCCGCTCCTCCTCGCGGCGCTCGGCATGCTGCTCTTCGCCCTCGCCTACGCGGCCGTGCGCAGGGACGTGGCGCGGGCCGCCTGGCGCCCGCTCGCCCGCGGCCTCGCCATCGCCCTCGCGGTCACGATCCCGCTGGTCGCCTTCCCCCTCTACTGGCAGTTCTTCGGGCCGCAGAGCTACAAGAGCGTGCTGCACGGCGACAACGCGGGCAACAGCCCGCTCGCCTTCTTCTCCTTCGCGGAGCGCTCGCTCGCGGGCAGCCACGAGACCGCCGACCACCTCGCCATGAACCCCACCGAGCAGAACGCCTTCTACGGCTGGCCGCTCGCCGCCCTGGCCTTCGCGATCGTCGTACGCCTCTGGGAGCGCACGGTGGTCAAGGCGCTGGCGTTCACCGTGGTCGCGGCCGCGCTGCTCTCGCTCGGGCCGAAGTTCCGCATTCCGCTGACGGACGTCGTCCTGCCGGGACCGTGGGCTGCGCTCTCCGACCGGCCCCTCTTCGAGTCCGTCATCGAGTCGCGGGTGGCGATGGTGTGCGCCCCGGCGCTCGGCATGCTGCTCGCGCTGGCGCTCGCCCGCCTGCTGCTCGCTCCGCGGCGCGCGCACCGGTTCGCGGGGGTGGGGGCCGTGGCCCTCGCGCTGCTGCCGGTCTTCCCGGCGCCGCTGAAGGCCGTGGACCGGGTCGACGTGCCGCCGTTCATCGCGCAGGGCACCTGGCGCACGTACCTGGCGGAGGGCGAGACCCTCGTCCCCGTGCCGGTCCCCGACCCCGCCAGTGCGGAGGGCCTGCACTGGCAGGTCGACGCCGACCTGGGCTTCCGCATCCCGGGCGGCTACTTCAACGGCCCCTGGGGCCCGGACCGCATCGGCATCTACGGCCCCTCGCCCCGCAACACCTCGAACCTCCTGCGGGACGTCCGCTCGTCGGGCCGCGTCCCCGAGGTCACGCCCGCCTGGCGCGAGGCGGTCCGCCAGGACCTGGAGTACTGGAAGGCGGGCCTCCTCGTGCTGGCCCCGCAGCAGAACGACGGAGAACTGCGCACGACCGTGGACGCACTCCTTGGGCGTCCCGGAAAGTGGGTAGACGGCGTATGGATATGGGACCTGCGCAAGGGCACTTAGGGGACGGGAGGCGCGACTACGCTGCCTGCACGCGAGGCTACGTTCCGTCCCCTGCCGTCGTCAGCACGCCCTTGCAGTCCTGTACGCCCCGTACATCCCGTACGTACCTGCCGCCGCCCCACCCGACCCGAGGAGACCTTCTTGGCCTGCGACCTGTGGCTGGTCCCGCTCGTCGACGTGCTGTGCCACAGCGCCGACAATCCGTTCGCGGAAGAGCTCGCTGTCTACGACAAGGCACTGCACGAGGCGGGCCTTCCGCCCGTGCCGGTCTTCGCCTACATGCCGGGCCTGTCCGGCGACGTCGCCCCGGTCGCGGGCTTCGACTACGACGCGCTGCACTTCCTGCGCCGCGCCTACCTCCTCCAGATCTGCGGCCTGGAGGTCACGCCCGTGGACGAACTGGGCGGTGACTACGAACAGCTCCTGGAGATGTTCGACGCCACGGCCCAGCAGTCGCACCTGGTCTGGCACTACGACCACGCGGGCGCGTACGTCCCCGTGGACTTCCCGGTCCCGCTCTCCAACGACGAGCTCCTCGCGGGCGGCGGCCCGCTGGGCTCCTCCCACGCGCTGCTGCGCGAGCTGGAGTACGTCGCCCCGTCGATCGGCATAGACCCGGCGAACCCCCCGCTGGCCCCGGCCCCGCCGTCGGCCCCCACGTCCCTGGAGGAACCGGCGGCCCCGTCCCCGCCGGACCAGAGCCCCTTCGCACGGGAGCGCCACGTCTGGCTCGGCCTGCACGCGGCGGCGACGCGGAGCCTGGCGCAGGGCTCGATGATCATCTACAGCTAGCGATGAGTTCGGGTGGCCCGTCGGGTCTGACTGTCGTACACACGTGCATGCGTACATACACAGGAGGCGCCACGTGAACCGGAAACAGGAGCGGCAGCAGCTGCTGAAGGTCCAGAACTTCATGCTGTCGCAGGACGGCTTCGGCACCGGTGAGGGCCAGAGCCTGGAGCGCCCGTTCGGCCACGCCGACCCCCGGGAGATGGCCGCCTGGGCCGGTGCGACGGCGAGCTGGCCGAACCGCACGGATCCCGGCGGGAGCCGCGGCCTCGACGACTACTTCACCCGCGACTTCTCCCACAACATCGGCGCCGAGATCATGGGCCGCAACAAGTTCGGCCCCCAGCGCGGGCCGTGGCAGGACCACGAGTGGCGCGGCTGGTGGGGCGACGAGCCCCCGTTCCACACCCCGGTGTTCGTCATGACCCACCACGAGCGCCCGTCCTTCACGCTCTCCGACACCACGTTCCACTTCGTCGCCGGTGACCCGGCCACGGTCCTGGCGCAGGCGAAGGAGGCGGCGCAGGGCAAGGACGTCAGGCTCGGCGGCGGTCCCTCGATCGTCCGCCAGTTCCTGGAGGCGGGACTGGTGGACACGCTGCACGTGGCGGTGGTGCCGCTGAAGCTCGGGTCGGGGGTGCGGCTCTGGAACTCACCCGAGGACCTGGTCGACCGCTACCACCTGGAGGTCGTGCCGAGCGCGAGCGGAGTGACCCACCACGTGTTCTGGCGCAGGTAGGACCGAGGTCGTTTCCGCGTCACCGGGGCTCGGGCGGCCGCTGTCGGGGCATGTTCGGCCGGGCCCCGGGCGGCAGCGGAAACCGCCCGGGGGAAGCCGGTGCCTCCCGGGGCGACCCGCTCGGCACCATCGCCTGCATGGCCAGCGGCACGGGCCCGGCCCGGAACTCCACCATCCAGTCCGAGGTCTCCGCCCGGACGAGCTCCGTCACGTCGTCGGTGAACTTCCGCAGCACCCCGAGGCACCGCTCGGCGGCATCCCCCGCGGTGCCCTCCGTGGGCCCGAGGACCTCCCGCACGCTCTCCGAGGCCCAGTCGAACTGCAGCACCTGCAGCCGCCGCTGCACGGCCTGCGCGGTCGCCACGTCCCGCATCCACCCGGACGTGAGCCCGAAGAACCGGTCGCACCCCACGCACGCGACCCCGACGAGCAGCGAAACGAACCCCCACCCGGCGATGCCCCCCGCGGCTCCCGCTCCCGCTCCCGCCCCCGCTCCCGCCAGATCGAGCAGCGGCAGCGCCCCGGCGCCCACGGCGCCCAGCGCGGCGCCCACCCGCAGCAGCCGCGCCGCACGCCGCTTCCTGCCGCGGTCGGCGAGATACCACTCGGCGGTGTTCAGGGCGCCCCGCTCCACCCACCGGTAGAGCTCGTCGAGCCGCACGGCGGGATCACCCCAGTCGCCGAGGGGAAAGGCCCGCCCGGTCAGATCCCCGACCCGAGCCCCCGACCCGGCGCCGGTACCCGGAGCGGCCCCGGCCCCCTTACCCGGCCCCGCCCCGGTCCCTGCCCCCTGTCCCTCGGGGGGCACCCCCTCGGGCTGCATCTCCGGCTGGCTCACCCGGCACTCCTCTGACGAGATCACGCGTTTCAACGCTAAGTCCTACCGCCCAATGGGTGGCCATGAGCCCGGATTCACGGCTTTTCCGCCTGGAAGAGTCGCTTGATCAGGTATAGGAGGACGCCTGATCTCACTCGAAAGAGTGCTGGGGCGACGCGCCCGCCGACCACGTAGGCTCGTTCTTGGCGGCAACCCCGCCAGATGGACCTGTACAAACGGACCCGTACGAAACGGAGCTGATCGTGATCCCCGGTGGTGGCCAGCCCAACATGCAGCAGCTGCTCCAGCAGGCCCAGAAGATGCAGCAGGACCTCGCTGCGGCGCAGGAGGAACTGGCGCGCACGGAGGTGGAAGGCCAGGCGGGCGGCGGTCTCGTCAGGGCGACGGTCAACGGCTCCGGCGAGCTGCGCGGCCTGGTGATCGACCCGAAGGCGGTCGACCCCGAGGACACGGAGACGCTGGCGGACCTGGTCGTCGCGGCGGTCCAGGCGGCCAACGAGAACGCGCAGGCGCTGCAGCAGCAGAAGCTGGGCCCGCTGGCCCAGGGCCTGGGCGGCGGTGGCGGCATCCCGGGGCTTCCCTTCTAAGAAACCCCCCGGCCAACTACGGTACGTAGAAGCCGGACATCCTCGGCAGTACCCCATACGGGAAAGGCGTTCCGTGTACGAAGGCGTGGTTCAGGACCTCATCGACGAGTTGGGCAGGCTGCCCGGCGTCGGTCCCAAGAGCGCGCAGCGGATCGCCTTCCACATCCTCCAGACGGAGCCGACGGACGTACGCCGCCTCGCGCACGCCCTCCTTGAGGTGAAGGACAAGGTCCGCTTCTGCGCGACCTGCGGGAACGTGGCGCAGGAGGAGCTCTGCAACATCTGCAGGGACCCCCGCCGCGACCCTTCGGTGATCTGCGTGGTGGAAGAGCCGAAGGACGTAGTAGCAATCGAGCGAACCCGCGAGTTCCGGGGCAAGTACCACGTCCTGGGCGGCGCGATCAGCCCGATCGAGGGGGTGGGCCCGGACGACCTGCGCATACGGGAACTCCTCGCGCGCCTGGCGGACGGCACGGTCACGGAACTGATCCTGGCCACGGATCCGAACCTGGAGGGCGAGGCGACGGCGACGTACCTCGCACGCATGATCAAGCCCATGGGCCTGAAGGTCACCCGCCTGGCCAGCGGACTCCCTGTCGGGGGAGATCTGGAATACGCGGACGAGGTCACCCTGGGCCGCGCCTTCGAGGGGAGACGACTCCTAGATGTCTGACGCCACGCTGAACACCGTGACCGACAACCCGGACGACTTCGCGGTCCAGATCTCCGACCAGATCGAGAGCTTCATCGTCTCGGTCAGGGAGGTAGCGAAGGGCGACGAGCCGGACTCGGCAGTCCCCTTCCTCCTCCTGGAGGTCTCCCAGCTCCTCCTGGCGGGCGGCCGCCTGGGCGCGCACGAGGACATCGTCCCGGAGGAGCGCTACGAGCCGGACCTGGGCCCGGAGCAGGACGTGGACGACCTCCGCGAACGCCTGGCGTCCCTCCTGGACCCGATCGACGTCTACTCCGAGGTCTTCGACCCGTACGAGCCCCGCAAGGCCCCCGTGGCCTGCCGCATCTCGGACGACCTGGCAGACGTGGTCGCAGACCTCTGCCACGGCCTGGCCCACTACCGCGCGGGCCGCACGACCGAAGCGCTCTGGTGGTGGCAGTTCTCCTACTTCTCCAACTGGGGCTCCACGGCCTCGGGCGCCCTCCGCGCTCTCCAGTCCTTGGTGGCCCACGTCCGCCTGAACCAGCCCCTGGAGGACCTGGACGGCCTGGACACGGACGAGGACCTGACGGAGGACGCGCTGGAGGAGGCGGCGGGGAAGGTCATGGCTGAGGAGATCGCGGGGCCGTTGGGGCTCCGGACGGTGAAGTAGGGCCCTGACTCATGAATGGTCCATGTTCACTCGTTGAGCTGAGCGTATAAGGATTCCCTTCTATCTGTTCGCGTCCTACGCTGGGATGCGGAGCATGAACTGGCAGATCAATCTCCACTCGTCGGTGGAGAAGTGGTTGCTCGTGCTGGCAGAGGAGGACGCGGTGTCGGCTGACTTGGTCGAGGCGGCTGTCGACATGCTGGCGGAGCACGGTCCTGCGCTGGGACGCCCGCTCGTCGACCGGCTTACGGGCAGCCGGACCCACAACCTCAAGGAACTGCGTCCGGGCAGCTCGGGACGGACGGAGGTCCGCATCCTCTTCGTCTTCGACCCCAGGCGCCAGGCGATCCTCCTGGTGGCCGGCGACAAGGCCGGACGCTGGAAGGGCTGGTACCAGGAGGCGATTCCCGTGGCAGAGGCGCGCTATGACGAGTACCTGGCGTCACGGGACGTTGCAGGAGAGGGCGGAGGCGTCTGATGGGTGAGTACAGCAGCTGGGCAGAGGTGAAGCGCCGAATGCGGGAGGGCGCCCCCGACGTGTCCGACGCCGAGTGGGAGCGCCGCAAGCAGACGGCTCGTACCGCCACCGAGGCGCACGTCCTCGGGCATCACCTGCGGGAGATCCGCGAAGAGCAGAACCTGACACAGGCGGACGTGGCCAAGGCGGTCGGGATCTCTCAGGCGCGGGTCTCGCAGGTCGAGCGGGGCGAGATCCACAACCTGGAGACGATGCGCTCGTACGCGGCGGCGCTCGGCGCGAGACTCACGGTGTCCATCGAGTACGGGGATCGGGTCGGCGGCGCGGCGTGAGTAGTCAACTCTGGTGCGTGCGGGGCGCATTGCCTTTGCTTGGCCATGTGTCGGCCTAGGCGGCCGGAACCAAGGCGTCGTCACCTACGGACTGACCAGGCGCAGTTCCGCGAGCGGCAGGGCCGGATCTTCGTAGGGCTGTCCTGTTCTTGAGGGTGTCTCCAGCGCAGGGGGACAATGAAGGGCATGGAGCTGAGCGGGGACAAGGTCGTGTTGCGGCCCGTGGCAGGCGGCGAGGACGACGTGCTGGACCGGATCGTCCGGGAGCCCGAAGTCGCCGCGTGGTGGTCGCCGCCGGACGACTACGAAGGCATGCTCGCCGTCGTCTTCGAGGGCGAAGTCATCGGAGCGGTCCAGTTCGAGGAGGAGACCGACCCGGAGTTCCGCCACGCGGGCATGGATATCTTCCTGACTGCCCGGCACCACGGGAAGGGCCTCGGCACGGACGCGGTGCGCACGCTGTCGCGGTGGCTGGTGCGGGAGTGTGGGCATCACCGGCTCACCATTGACCCCGCCGCGAACAACACCGCCGCCATCCACAGCTACCGCAAGGTCGGATTCAAGCCCGTCGGCATCATGCGGGCGTACGCGCGCGACCACCAGACCGGCACCTGGCACGACGCCCTGCTCATGGACCTCCTCGCGGAGGAGCTGACCTGACGCCTGCGCCTACGCGGTGGCCGTGGGCGTGACCGCCGCGAGCAGTTGGGCCGGGTCCACGTAGGGCGCCGTCGGCGTCGGCTCCGAGTACCACTGGAGCGGCCACGTGTTCCCCGCCAGCGCGGGGATGCCGATGTACGTCACCGTCCGGCACCCCGCCCCGCCGAACCGCTGCACGCCCAGCGGCCACTCGTGGTCCTTCGCCGTGCCCGGGGCCACGAGGAAGTACATCCACCGGAACCCCGTCGCCTCGCAGATGACGGGCCCGGCGTCCCCGTCCGCCTCGGTGATCAGTCGTGCGGCGACCCGTTCTCCTCGTACGCCCTGGATGCGGAGGGCGTCGAAGTGGACGCCCGACACGCGGAGTTGGTGGCCCGCCACGGGGACCCACTCGGGCCAGTGAATTGCGTTGGTCATGGTCACACCTTGCGCAGTGCGGGGTTACGCTCGGTAGTGACTGAGGGGATACACGCCTCCGTGTATCCGACGGAGGTGGTCACTGTGTCCGTTCAGTACAACCCGACCTGGCGGTACAGCGGGAACCAGTTGAAGCGGTGGCGTACGAAGGCGAACGTCTCGCGCGAGGAGTTGGCGGCCGCGTCGAATTACGCGCCGGACACCATCAAGGCCATGGAGCAGGGTGTCCGGATGCCGACTGCCCGGGTGCTGGACGTGGCGGATGACCTGTGCGGCGCGGAGGGGTTGCTGAGCGCGGGCAAGGAGTACGTTCAGCGCGAGAAGTTTCCACCGCGAGTGCAGGACTTCATGGCGCGCGAGCAGGAGTCGCTGAGTCTTTGGTCTTACGAAGTCTCGCTAATTCCAGGGCTGTTGCAGACGGAGTCTTACGCGAGAGGGCTGCTCGGAAACCGTTGCCCGCCGGTGGATGAGGAAACGGTGGAGGAGCGAGTTTCTGCCCGACTGGAACGGCAGTCCATCCTGACCAGGAAGCCACCAGTGGCGGTCAGCTTTGTGATCTACGAGGCTGCGCTGCTCGTCCCGCAGGTGGACAAGGCGCAGTTGGTGCGGCTGTTGGAGGCGGGCAGCCTGTACAACGTGTCTCTGCAGGTGTTGCCCTTCAAGAGGGCGATGTCTTCTGCGCTCGCAGGACCGATGGTGCTTCTGGAGACCCGCGACCACGAACGGCTTGCCCTGTCAGAGGGCCAGTCTGTGAGCCAGCTGACCTCCGATCCAGAAGTGGTCACCGCTCAGAGCGAGCGGCTTAGCATGATCCGCACCGTGGCTCTCAGTCCGACTGAGTCAGCCCAATTCATCGAGCGGATGGTGGATGACCTATGAGCGGCGTGCTGCATTGGTTCAAGTCCAGCTACAGCGATGACGAGGGCGCCAACTGCCTCGAAGCGGCCCTGGACTGGCGTGCGACCACCGCCGCCGTCCACATACGGGACTCCAAAGACGCCACCAGCCCCGTCCTCACCCTCTCCGCCCCCGCCTGGTCCGCCTTCATCGCCGCAGTTCAGCCCGGAGCTTGAGCCCCGGGACCCGAGCTCTTTCCTGGGTCTGGTTCACCGATGAAATGAACCCAACCAACCTGACCAAAAGGGGAGTTGAGGGTTCCGTCACCCTCAAGAGTGACGTTCCGTAGTCAGCTTACGTCGGAGTGTAAAGCCGCTCTAGGTTCGCGGCAATAGAACGGCCCCGGGCGGTGCGCCAACACCGGTACCGAGGCCTAGTCCTACGATCGCAAAGGCCGACCGTGGAGTACGCCAACCTTAATGCCGCCCTGCCCTCCCCGTCCCACCCGATGGCCAAATCGGGCTACGGAAAACGCCTCGCGGGTGACGCGGAACCGGACACCAAGCCCGACTTCGCACACTTGATGCCCCGCGACGCGGAACTCGCGACCTTCGTCGATCACCTCCCCGACGGGGCGGCGATGGGCCACAAGGTGATCGCCGCAGAGCACCCCCACTACGGCCAGCAGGCAGTCCGTACCTCCCTCGGCCGCCTCACCGAGGCCGGGCACCTCCGCTGGGTCAAGGAACACCTCACCATCGAGGACAACTCGATGCGCTGGGTGACCAGGACGTACTGGTCGCGGGAGCCCAAGTCCCCGGAGTGGTGGTCGGAGTTCGTGCGCGCCCGGCATGGACGGGACGTCACGAACGTCTACCAGCCGGGCCTGGCCAGGGCGTGCGAGCCGGAGCCGGAGCCCACCCAGGTCCCCGAGTCAGCCGAGTCATCCGATGCCGCCCATCGGACCCTCGCCCAACTCCGCACCGCCGACCGCCGCATGGCCCTCTCCGAGGCGGAGTGCAAACAGCTCCAGCCCAGCGCAGCGGAATGGCTGGCCCGTGGCGCGACCCCGCAGGACATCACGCGCGCCCTCACCGAAGGGCTGCCGCCCACCGTCATCAACCCGGGCGGCTTCGCCCGCACCCGACTGGAGAGCAAGATGCCCCCGAAACCGACCCCCAAGGCCCAGCCGCGCGCCCGCGTCACCCACGCGGTCTTCGTCTGCGGTCTCTGCGAGGAGCCCGAGACCACGACGGAGCTGATCAATGGGATCTGCGCCGAGTGCCGCGCCGAGTGCGAGGCGTTCGAAGCGGAGGAGGCCCGCCTGGGCGTCCAGATCGGATACGTCCCGGACACGTTCCTGGCCCGCCCGCGCGAGGCGACCCCCGTGGTGGACGTCACCGAGCGCGTCGCGGAGCTGCGGCGCGCGGCGGGCCTCGCCCCGAAGGGCAGCCACCGCTGACCCGGCACCACCCCAGACCCGGGCACCGCACGGACGCGGCGCCCGCAACCCGAAGGAGACCTATCGTGAAGGGGAGTCCTGTGCAGCGTCCCGTGGAAAGGGGGCCCGATATGGCCCGCATCACCGTGGAGATCGATGAGGAATTCCTGGCGGATGTGCGCACGGAGTTCGGCTTGGATTCGGACGAGGAGGCGGTCCGGGCCGCTGTTGTGGACGCGGCGAAGCGGCTGCGGCGGCGGGAGTTCAGTGATGCCATCAAGTCGGGCGAGCTGGACCTGATGGACGAGGCCGACGGGGCCCCGCCGAAGGGATCGGCTGCCGCGTGAACGAGCGCTATCTGATCGACAAGTCGGCGGCCGCCCGATGGCACCAGCCCGCGGTGGCGGAGGTGCTCGACCCGCTTCGGGAGCGAGGACTGCTCTGTGTCTCCGGCGCGGTGTGCATGGAGATCAAGTACTCCGCGCGCAGTGCGAATGACGCCGCGCGGTTGGACCGGTGGCTGTCCGCCTTCGACTATCTGCCGTGCCCGGACGAAGTGTGGGACATGGCGATCGCGGCGCAGGACAAGGCGCTGGAGAAGGGCAATCACCGTGCCCTCTCCGTCCCTGACCTGGTGATCGCCGCCACCGCCCAACGCCACCGCGTCACCGTCCTCCATTACGACGAGGACTACGACCAGATCGCCGAGCTGACCGGGCACCCGAGCCGCTGGGTGATCGACAGAGGTGCGGCGGACAAGGGCGAGGGCTCATAGCCAGGGGCTTGGCCGGTGCCTCTACCGGGCCCCGGCAAGCCCCGCCCAAGGCCCACGGCCAGCCCCTGTGACCCACCCCACTTTCCGGAGTGCCCCGCTCCGTAGCGGGCATGTGACCTCCCGGAGCGGCCGGAACGTACGTCCCGAGAAGCGGCGACGTATGCCCGTGGGTGATCAGCTCGTGAGCGGGACATCTCACGATGCGATATCGCCCTGGCGAATTTCGGCCGCTCGTTAGACTGAGCCGACCGCAGTAGTGCGGTAAGAGACGGACTGAGCGAGGAGCGCACGTGAGCCTTGTCGTGCAGAAGTACGGAGGCTCCTCCGTAGCCGATGCCGAGGGCATCAAGCGGGTCGCCAAGAGAATTGTCGACGCCAAGAAGAACGGCCACCAGGTCGTTGTCGTGGTGTCGGCGATGGGTGACACGACGGATGAGTTGATCGATCTCGCCGGACAGGTATCCCCGATTCCTGCCGGACGCGAATTCGACATGCTGCTGACCGCTGGTGAGCGGATCTCCATGGCCCTGCTGGCCATGGCGATCAAAAACCTGGGCCACGAGGCCCAGTCGTTCACGGGCAGCCAGGCCGGCGTCATCACCGACTCCGTCCACAACAAAGCGCGGATCATCGATGTCACCCCGGGCCGCATCCGGACCTCCGTCGACGAGGGCAACATCGCCATCGTCGCCGGGTTCCAGGGCGTCAGCCAGGAGGGGAAGAACATCACGACCCTCGGGCGTGGTGGTTCGGACACGACCGCCGTCGCCCTCGCCGCCGCGCTCGACGCAGAGGTCTGCGAGATCTACACGGACGTGGACGGTGTCTTCACCGCCGACCCGCGTGTGGTGAAGAAGGCGCGGAAGATCGACTGGATCTCCTTCGAGGACATGCTGGAGCTCGCGAGCTCCGGCTCGAAGGTGCTCCTCCACCGCTGTGTGGAGTACGCCCGTCGTTACAACATCCCGATCCACGTGCGGTCCTCGTTCTCGGGGCTTCAGGGCACGTGGGTCAGCAACGAACCGCAAGGGGACCGCAAGGTGGAGCAGGCCATCATCTCCGGTGTCGCGCACGACACCTCCGAGGCCAAGATCACGGTCGTCGGCGTGCCCGACAAGCCGGGCGAGGCCGCCTCGATCTTCCGCGCCATCGCGGACGCCGAGGTCAACATCGACATGGTCGTGCAGAACGTGTCGGCCGCCTCGACGGGCCTGACCGACATCTCCTTCACGCTCCCCAAGGCCGAGGGCCGCAAGGCCATCGACGCCCTGGAGAAGACCCGCACGTCCGTCGGCTTCGACTCCCTCCGGTATGACGATCAAATCGCGAAGATTTCGCTTGTCGGGGCCGGGATGAAGACCAACCCCGGCGTCACCGCGACCTTCTTCGAGGCGCTCAGCGACGCGGGCGTCAACATCGAGCTCATCTCGACCTCCGAGATCCGCATCTCGGTCGTCACGCGCGACGACGACGTGACCGAGGCCGTGCGCGCCGTGCACACCGCCTTCGGGCTCGACTCCGACACGGACGAGGCCGTGGTTTATGGAGGCACCGGCCGATGAGCCGCAAGCCGACGCTCGCGGTCGTCGGAGCGACCGGGGCCGTCGGCACCGTCATGCTCCAGATCCTGTCGCAGCACGCCGACATCTGGGGCGAGATCAGACTCGTCGCCTCCCCGCGCTCGGCCGGCAAGAAGCTGGCCGTGCGCGGGGAGGAGATCGAGGTCCTGGCCCTGTCCGAGGAAGTCTTCGACGGGGTCGACGTCGCCATGTTCGACGTGCCCGACGAGGTGTCCGCGCAGTGGGCGCCCGTCGCCGCCGCCAAGGGCGTCGTCGTGGTCGACAACTCCGCCGCCTTCCGGATGGACCCGGACGTCCCGCTGGTCGTCCCCGAGGTCAACCCGCACGCCGCGCGCGTGCGGCCGCGCGGCATCGTCGCCAACCCGAACTGCACGACGCTCTCGATGATCGTGGCCGTCGGCGCGCTGCACGCCGAGTTCGGCCTGCGCGAGCTCATCGTCTCCTCGTACCAAGCGGTGAGCGGGGCGGGCCGGGACGGCGTGGACACGCTGCGGCGGCAGCTGAAGCTGGTCGCGGGCAGCGAGCTCGGCACCAGCCCCGGAGACGTACGCAGGGCCGTCGGCGACGACACCGGGCCCTTCCCCGAGCCCGTCGCCCTGAACGTCGTCCCGTGGGCCGGTTCCCTGAGGGACGACGGCTGGTCGTCCGAGGAGATGAAGGTCCGCGACGAGTCGCGGAAGATCCTCGGCCTGCCCGGGCTCCGCGTCGCCGCCACGTGCGTGCGCGTGCCCGTCGTGACCACCCACTCCCTGACCGTCCACGCACGCTTCGAGGACGAGGTCACGGTGGACCGGGCGCGCGAGATCCTGGCCACCGCGCCGGGCGTCGTGCTGTTCGACAATCCGGCCGCGGGGGAGTTCCCCACCCCGGCGGACGTGGTGGGCACGGACCCGACCTGGGTCGGCCGGGTGCGGCGGTCGCTGGACGACCCCACCGCGCTGGAGCTGTTCGTCTGCGGCGACAACCTGCGCAAGGGCGCCGCGCTGAACACCGCGCAGATCGCGGAGCTGGTGGCCGGGGAGTTCACGGCCTGAGGCCCTCGCCGAGGGCGGGCCGGGGCCATCTCTGAAGGTATTGGTACATACCACCCCACAGCCGAGAGCTATGTGGGATCTGTGTAAGTTCTGTGTCCAACTTGGTCGTCGTGCGTCCTTGAACTGGATCATCTCCGCGTTCGAAGATTCCCGTCTGATCACTGCAACCGGCGACGGGCGGGGGGACGTCTTTAGCGGTCGCCCTTCTGGGGCGACCTGGGCGCCGGGAAAAATGGGCATAGGGGAAGAGCTGGTACGCATGGGGGCATTTGATGCATCGTCACGAGCGGTGCCCGCGCGACCTGCCGCAAACGCGATCCCGGATGCGTACAACCCTGATGGGGGGAAGCGTGTCCAACAAGCGTGGCAGAGGTACTCGACTTCACAGCGGTACAGGCGAGAGGCGCGGCGACACTGCGCCCCACTCGCCGTCCCCGCACGACCGGTGGCATGCCGGTGATCGCACCCATGCCCGCGGCGCGGCCAACCCGCATCCCGGCGCAGCGCGAGGGCGCTGACGACACGATGACTGCGGGCACAACAGTCGACCATCTCACCGAGACCTATCGCGCCCACTACAGGTCGCTGCTCGGCCTCGCCGCGCTGCTCCTGGACGACACGGCGTCCTGCGAGGACGTCGTGCAGGAGGCGTTCATCAGGGTGCACTCGGCGCGCAAGAGGGTGCGGGACCCCGAGAAGACGCTGGCCTATCTGCGGCAGACCGTCGTGAACCTCTCGCGGTCCGCCCTGCGTCGGCGCATTCTCGGGCTGAAGCTGCTCTCGAAGCCGATGCCCGACATGGCGAGCGCGGAGGAGGGGGCGTACGACCAGCTGGAGCGCGACGAGCTGATCAAGGCGATGCGCGGCCTCCAGCGGCGCCAGCGCGAGGTCCTCGTGCTGCGCTACTTCGCCGATATGACCGAGGCCCAGGTCGCCGAGACGCTCGGCATATCGCTGGGTTCGGTGAAGGCGTACGGCTCGCGCGGCATCGCGGCCCTGCGGGTCGCCATGGAGGCGCCGGCATGAGTGAGCGCAAGCGTGATGAGCAGGGCGGATTTGAGCAGCATGGCAGGAACGAAGACGTGAACCACGGTCCCGTAGACGATCCCGAGTCAGGGCCTGAGTCCGAGCCCGAGTCCACGCCTGAGGCCACGCCCGACTCCGGGGCGAGTGGGGCCGGGTCGCTGGACCGCCTTCGTGCCGTGGTCGGGACCGGCTCCGGCGGCCCGCAGGGCGACGAGGGCGGGCTCGGCTCCGAGGGTGAATTCGGCTCCGACGAGCTCGCGCTGCGGCGCCTGATGCGGCAGGCCGTGGAGGAGATCGAGCCGGGCGAGCGCGCCCTCGACCACCTGCGGAAGGCGGTTCCCGCCCGGCGGGCCCGCAAGCGCCAGGCCGTCGTGGGTCTCGCCGCCGCCGCGCTCTTCATCGGCACCGCCGTCCCCGCCCTGGTGCACGTCACCAACTCCAGCGGCGACTCGGACGACCGCACCTCGATCGCGGGCAACAGCCAGGACGCGCAGGGCGGCTCCAGTCAGGGCAAGGGTCCCGACGGCGGCGAGAAGGGCTCCGGAACGAAGCCCGACACGTCCAAGAGCAAGGACAAGAAGGACAAGAAAGACAAGAAGGAAGGCAAGGGGAAGGGCGGTACGGGCGGTGGCGGTACGGGATCGCCCGACCCCTCCACCTCCGAGGTCGCCAGCTCGCCCGTCTGCGACGCCACCCAGCTCGGCGCCACGGGAAGTGCGAACCCCGCGGACGCCAACGGCGCGGTGTACGGCTCGTTCCGTGTCTCCAACATCTCCGAGAGCAGCTGCACGGTCGAGGCGGCGGGCGCCGTCGGCGCGGTGGCGCAGGGCGCGGCCGACCCGGCGAAGGTCGGCGTGATCGACCACACGGCCGGGGACGCGGCGAGCGGTCTGCCCGACCCCTCGCAGGAGGCCAGCCCGCTCGTGCTGCAGCCCGGCGCGGCGTACGAGGTGCGGTTCGCCTGGCTGCCGTCGGACAAGTGTCCGTCGGACGGCGGGGAGCCCACGCCCAACCCGACGCCCTCGGAGGGCGGCACCGGGACTCCGGAGGGCGGGACGCCCGACGGGATGGACGCACAGCTGGAGCGGTCGGACGGCGGCGTGGCCGACGGCAGCGTCGTGGTCTCCCTGACCGCCGAGGCGGGAGCGCCTTCGGCGGGTGCGACGATCACCAACGCGTGCGCGGGCACGGTGTACCGGACCGGGGTGCTGCCCGCTTCCTAGCGGGCCGCTTCTTAGGCGGTCGGCGTGACCGGCTCGTTGTCGGACTTAGGGTCCGGGAGCAGGCCGAGCCGTGCGTCGCGGGCGAACTCCGCCTCGCGGCGGAACAGCCGGAACCACATGAAGATGACGAAGCCCGCGAAGACGAACCACTCGCCGGTGTAGCCGAGGTTCTGGAAGGCCTTCAGGTCAAGGCCGGTGTTGTTCGGCGCGGTCGCAGGGACCGCCTTCATCCCCGAGTCGGCCTTGTCGAGGGTGATCCATGCGTCGTACAGATCGTCGCGCACGACGTTGACCAGCGACGCCGAGCTGATCGCGCCCAGCTGGCCGTCGGGCAGGCCGCCCGCGGCGCTGACCCCGTTGGAACCCGGGCTCTCCGAAGCCTGCAGAGCGCCCTTCACCGTGACCTCGCCCTTGGGGGCGGCCGGAGCCTTGGCGTCGCTCGCGTCGCCGGGCAGCCAGCCGCGGACCACGGGCAGCGACTTTCCGTTGTCCGTCCGCAGCAGGGTCAGTACGTAGAAGCCGTGCTTTTCGTCCAACTCCCGGTCCGGTACGAGAAGCTGCTTCCCGTAGCGACCGGTCGCCGTGGCCTGCTCGCCGGAGGTTTCCTTGTCGACGGGGAGCAGTGAGCGCAGGGGGCGGCCTTCGGTATCGGCCGCGGACTCCGCGGCCTGTTCCTTGACGTGCTCCTTGGCGGACTCATGGTCCTGTACGCGGTCCTCGAAGCGGCCGAGCTGCCAGGAACCCATGAAAATGCAGAAGGGGATGGCCAGCACGACGAAGACGTTGATGCCCCACCAGCGTGGCGTCAGCAGAAACCGGTACACACCCCCACGGTACGGGGCCCCCACGGGGCGCCCGCCCGTGGGGTGCCGCCACCCCGCGGGGGCGCCCCACGGGAAACCTCTAGGCCCCGCCCCCCAGGTACCGCTCCGCGAAGTCCAGCTCCAGGGACACCTGCTTGATGCGCTCGTCCACGACCAGTGACCCGTGGCCCGCGTCGTAGCGGTAGACCTCGTGGGGGGCGCCTCGGGTGGCGAGGCGGGTCACGTAGTTGTCGATCTGGCGGATCGGGCAGCGGGGGTCGTTGACGCCCGCGGAGATGTAGACGGGGGCCTGCACGTCGTCCACGTACGTCAGCGGGGACGAGGCGCGGAAGCGGTCGGGGACCTCCTCCGGCGTGCCGCCGAGCAGCGTGCGGTCCATCGCCTTCAGCGCCTCCATCTCGTCGTGGTACGCGGTCACGTAGTCCGCGACGGGGACCGCCGCCAGGCCGACCGCCCAGGACTCGGGCTGGGTGCCGAGGCCGAGCAGTGTGAGATACCCGCCCCAGGAGCCGCCCGCGAGGACCAGCCGGTCGGGGTCGGCCAGACCGGACGTCACCGCCCACTCCCGGACCGCCTCGATGTCCTCAAGCTCGATGAGGCCGACGCGGTGCTTGAGGGCGTCGGTCCACTCCCTGCCGTACCCCGTGGAGCCGCGGTAGTTGACCCGGACGACCGCGTAGCCGTGGTCGACCCAGGCGGCCGGTCCCGCCGCGAAGGAGTCGCTGTCGTGCCAGGTGGGGCCGCCGTGCACCTCGAAGACGGTGGGCAGGGGGCCGGAGGAGCCCGCGGGGCGCTGGACGAGTGCGTGGATGCGGCCGCCGGGGCCTTCCACCCACACGTCCTCCACCGGGACGGACTTCGGGGCCTTCATGCCGGGCGGATCCAGGACCACGCCGCCCGCCGTGGAGCGGACCACCGGCGGCTCGGCGGCCGACGACCACATGTACTCCACGGAGCCGTCGGGGCGGGCCGTCGCGCCCGACACGGAGCCCGCGGGCGTCTCGATCCGCTCCAGCTCGGCCGTGGACAGGTCGAACCGGAAGAGCTCGCCGCGGGCCTCGAACTCGTGTACGACGAGGAGCGCGGAGCCGTCCGGATACCACTCGGCGCTCACGTCGCCCGGCAGGCCGAGCACGAGGTCGTTCTCCTCGCCCGACGCGACGTCCCACACCATCGGCTCCCAGCGGCCGCGCCGCTGATGCCCGACGAGCAGCCGTGTGTCGCCGTCGACCGGCGCGAAGCCGAGGACCTCAAGGCCCAGCTCGACCGTGCCGCCCTTGGTGTCGTCGAGCTCGGCGACGGCCGAGCCGTCGGGCCGGATCACCCGGAGAGCGGAGTGCATCGCGTCGCCGTGCTCCGTGTGCTCGACGGCGATCAGCGTGCCGTCGTGCGAGAGGTCGCCGACGCCCGCCGACTCCCGGTGGCGGTACACCTCGACCGGGGCGGTGCCGTCCGGACGTACGACATGGATCGTGGAGCCCTCGTCGTCCGTCGAGCGGCCGACGACCACCGTCCTGCCGTCCCTGCCCAGGGCCAGGCCCGCGGGATAGGAGGCCTCCAGGCCCGGCACCGCGGGCTCGTCGCCGCCCCCGGCGAAGGGCTGGCGCCGCCAGACGCCGAACTCGTCGCCGTCCGTGTCGTCGAACCACCAGATCCACTCGCCGTCGGGCGACAGCGCGCCGTCCGTCGTGCCGTTCGCCCGCTCGGTCACCTGGCGCTGGGCGCCGGTGGACCTGTCCCATGCGTACAACTCATAAGTCCCCGTCGCGTTCGACACGAACAAGGAGCGCTGCGGGGCGTCCTCCGCCCAGTCCGGCAGTGACACCCGCGGCGCCCTGAACCGCTTCTCCCAGTCCGGCATGGAGGACTCCGCCCCCTTGATCCCTGCACCCGTCGCGCTCGTCGCACCCGTCTCGCTCATGCCCCCATACTGCCTGCCCCCGCCGACAATCCGCTGGCGGGATTCCCCAGCCTGTGGATAACTTTTCGACCATGTACTCCCGGACGCCCGCCGACTGGCGCGAGACCAACCGGAGGCGCTGGGACGAGCGCGTCCCCCTCCACCTCGCCAGCGACTACTACGACCTCGACGCCTTCCGCGCGGGCAAGGACCCGCTGCGCGACCACGAGCTCGCGGAGGTCGGCGACGTACGCGGAAAGTCCCTGCTGCACCTGCAGTGCCACATCGGCCTCGACACCCTGTCCTGGGCGCGGCACGGCGCCTCCCGCGTGGTCGGGCTCGACTTCTCCGAGCCCGCCGTCGAGGCCGCCCGCGAGCTCGCCGCCGAGCTCGGCCTCACCTCGGAGCAGGCCGCTTTCGTCGCCGCCGACGTGTACGACGCGGCCGATGCGGTGCCCGACGCCTCGTACGACATCGTCTACACCGGAGTGGGCGCGCTCGGCTGGCTCCCCGACATCCAGCGCTGGGCCGAGACCGCCGCCTCACTGGTGGCGCCCGGCGGCTTCCTCTACCTCTCCGAGTTCCATCCGCTCACCGACGTCCTGGACGACGCCACGGGCTCGCGCGTCGAGCACGACTACTTCGCGCGCGACGCCTGGATCGACGACACACCCGGCGGGTACGCGGACACGACCACCCCCACCGTCCACAACCGCACCGTCGAGTGGCAGCACCCGATCGGAGACGTCGTCTCCGCGCTCGCCGCCGCGGACCTGCGCATCGAGTTCCTGCGCGAGCGCGACCAGACGCTCTTCGAGCGCTTCGGCACGCTCGAACTCCGCGACGGCGCCTACCGCTTCCCCTCCGACCGGCCCCGCATCCCGCTCATGTACTCCCTGCGGGCGAGCAGGCCGGTGGGCCGGTAGGAGGGGCGGCGGCGACTCACGGCAGCGGTGACGGTGGCCTCAGCCAGCCCTCCTGCCGGGGCGTGAACCCGCCGAGCTGTGTCCAGTCCCACGACTGCAGCACCTTCCGGCCCTGGTCGTCGGCCGGGTCGATGACGGCGATGACGACTTCGGACGTGTGCCGGGTGAGGAGCAGCGTCCGCAGCCGGGCCGCGACGCCCGAGCCGCGCTCCGCGGGCACCACCATCAGCTCCCTCAGCAGGAACACCCGCCCCGAAGAGGTCCGTTCCTCGATGTCGGGGGAGAGGACGCTGCGGAGGGACTCCCACCACTCGCCGCCCCGCTCGGCGCGGTAGCCGTAGAGGCAGCCGACCAGGCCCCCGGAGTCGGCCACGACCATGTCGAAGTCGGTCTGCTGCACGTCGTGTTCGAAGCGGCGCAGGAAGTCCTGCCGCAGGCCGTACCTGGATTCGCCGGTACCGGAGCCACCGGTCACGCCGATATTGGCCACGCCACTACCGGCGGCGCCCGCCACACCTGCCGTACCGACCGTGCCGCGACCCGCCTCCACATAGAGGTCGGCGACGGCCTCGCGCTGCTGCTCCGCCTGCCAACGGCTCAGCCGCCGCAGGAACATCTCTGGCATGTACGCCTCCCGCCCCGCCCCGCTGAGGGCGACTCCCCCTACACCCTGACTCCGCATGGTGACAGTACGGACCGGCGAGCGGAACGGTGCGTCAGGTCGGACAGGGGCCCTTCGAACTCGCCTCGTACTCGGGGAGCTTAAACCGGAAAGTACTGGGAAGACGGGACTGTGGATGTCCCGCCCGTTGTCCCCGAGCGAAGGTGAACCCGTGAGGCCGCCGACACAGTTGACTGCAGCATCTGCACAAGAGGAAGCGCGCCCGGCGCCCGCTCCCTGGGAAGAGATGTACAGCAGCGAACTGCCGTGGGTAGAGGACGCGGGCAGCGTCGCGCCCAAGGACGCGCGGGACCTTTCGAAGATCTTCTTCGACCGGCTCCAGGCGCTCGAAGAGGGCACGCACGAGTATCAGTACGCGCGCAACACCCTGATCGAGATGAACCTGTCCCTCGTGCACTACGCGGCAGGCCGGTTCCGCGGCGGCAGCACCGACATCGACGACATCGTGCAGGTCGGCACGATCGGCCTGATCAAGGCCATCGACCGCTTCGACCTCTCCCGCGAGGTCGCGTTCAGCACCTTCGCGCTGCCGTACATCACGGGCGAGATCAAGCGGTTCTTCCGCGACACCACCTGGGCCGTGCACGTTCCGCGCCGCCTCCAGGAGCTCCGCGTCGACCTCTCCAAGGCCAAGGAGTCGCTGAGCGCCGAGCTGGACCGCGAACCCACCGTCCGGGAGCTCGCGGACCACCTCGACCTCACCGAGGAGGAGGTCAACGACGGCCTCGTCGCCGCCAACGGCTACACGGCGGGCTCCATCGACGTCCCCGTCGGCCAGGACGACGGCTCGCAGGGCCGTGACTACGCCGACGTGCTCGGCGAGGACGACCCCGCGCTCGACCTCTTCGAGGATCTGCACGCCCTCGCCCCGCTCATCGAGCAGTTGAACGAACGCGAGCGGCACATCATCGAGATGCGCTTCGGCCAGGAGATGACGCAGGCCCAGATCGGGGAGGTGCTCGGCATCTCGCAGATGCACGTCTCGCGGCTGCTGACGCGCACCCTCGCCAAGCTGCGCTCCGGGCTGCTCACGGAACGCTGAGGTGCGGTGCGGCCCTTCGCGTCGCCCCACCACCTCGCCTCACCTGCCGACCGGATGCTGGCTCAGCGTCTCTTGTTGCGGGAAAAGGCCATGAGGAGACCCGTCGGCTCGGTGGCGCCGGTGGCGCCGGTGGCGCCCGGGTTGTCGCGAGGGAGCCTGCGCGGGCTCCCATGAGTCACCTCCCGTCCGGACATCGGCCTGAGCCGCGGCGGCCGCTGCCCGGGCGGGTGCGTGCGGGGCGGCGGGGGCGGCCGTGGGAGCGGGGGTGGGCTTCGGCGCGGCTGCGGGCGGGGGCGCGACCACGGGCGTCGGGATGGTCGCAGGCAAGGATTCCGGCTGGGCGGGGGATGCACGCTCCGGCACGGCCCGGGGCTCCTGCGCCTGTGTCGGTACCTGCGCCTGTGTCTCCTGCGGCTCGCACGGTTCCACGGGCGCGGACCGGGGCGCGTACGCCTGGACCGACGCGGCCTCCGCGGCCAGGTCGAGCACGTTGGTCGCCAGGTCGCCGTCACCATCGGCAGCGACACGGGCGCGGCGCACGTGCCCGGTCTGCCGGAACAGGTGGGTCATTCGTACTGTCCGGAGAACGGGTGAACCGGTGAACGGGTGAACCGGAGAGATTCAGAGCAGACGGCGCGGTCGGCCGACGGCTCTGCGACGCGGCGAACCGGCCCGCGGCGACCGCACCGTGAGGTGTACGCCCACGGCCAGCGGGCGGGGCGACACCGCCGCCCGCGCCTCGGTCACCGTCTGCCGGGCGAGGCACCCGAGCACCGCCTCCGGCGAACTGTCCGGCAGCAGGACCAGCGTGATGCGGGCCCGCAGCCGCCGCGGGTTCCCCCGGAGGCGTACGCGCGCGTGGGCCACGCCGTCGATGGCGCGCGCCCGCTCGGTCATCACCGCCGCAAGCGCGGCCCCGGACAGCGTGACGTCGGGCTGCCCGAGCGGCAGTTCGCGCAGCCGCCCGCCGCGCACCTGCGCCACGGCCCAGCCGAGGAACAGGAGTACGCCGACGGAGAGCGCGGCGATCACCAGCGGCGTCCACCAGCCCTGGTCCCGCCACCTGCCGAGCTCCTGCCCGTCGAGCCAGACCCGGTCGGAGCCGAGCCGCGGCACGTCCGACGGCAGCCGGTCGCGTACGACATCGGTCGCGGACGCCAGCACGGCTCCGGCGCCAAGGAGCGCCACCGCGAGACAGAGCAGGGCGGTGCGGTTGCTGTTGGTACGGAGACGGCTCACTGGCCATCACCTCCTTGCGCCGGAGCGCGCCAGGCGGGTTCGGTGCGCAGCCTGACCCGCAACCGCGGCGGCCTGGCGGCCCCGCAGGAGGCCAGGGCGCGCTCCGCCGCCTCGGTCAACGCCCGGTGCGCCGGGTCGAGTTCACCGAAGGCGAGCCCGGCGCGCACGGTGGCCCTGCGCCGCCCGACACGGACCCGCACGTGCGTGATGCCGGGCAGGCCCGACACGGCGTCCCGCAGCAGCGACGCCACGGCGCTCCGGTCGATGACCGCGCGGATGTCCGGCAGCGGCGGCCGCAGGGGCAGCCGCCCGCGCGCGCCCGGTGTGACGGCGAGGACCAGCAGCCACACGCCGAGGCAGAGCACGGCGAACGCCGCCACCGCGCCGGGCCACACGCCCGCGTGCGGGCCGTGCGTGGTGAGCCGGTCCATCAGGTCGGACCGCCAGCGCGCGGGCGCACGACCGGCCGCGTGCACGGCCAGCACGTCGTAAAGGAGCACGGCGCAGACGGCGGCGGCAGCCAGCGCCGCCACCGCCACGGGCGCGCGGCGCGGGGACCACGGGCGCCGGGCCCGCAGCTCGCCGCCCGCCTGCTCCTCGGCCACCGTCTGCTCCACCACGGGCCCCTCGCCCGCCGCCCGTACGCGCAACTCCCTGACCCGCACCCGCGCCGTCGGCACGGCGAGGCCGGTGAGCCGGGCCGTGCGGTCGGCGACGTGCGACCGGACGCGCTCGCCCGACTCGTCGAGCACCAGGGGATAGGGCAGCGTCACGGTGACGTCGACCCGCGCCCGGCGGCCGCGTACCGATGCCGAACTCCGGCCGGTCCGCACCTCGCCGGGCGCGAGCGCCTCCGTGGCGGCCCGCTCGGCGATGCGGCGCACCGCGCGGTCGGCGACGGTCGTCGTGCCGCGGTCCGCCGCGGGAACCGTCATCGTCGGCCCCGGTTCCGGCCGGAGAGGAAGCCCCGTACGTCCGTGCCGTCATCCACGAGGCGCCCCACCACGAAGCCGACCGCGCCGAGCGCGCCGACCAGGAGGAACGCCCCGAAGCCGCCGAACCACGCGGCGAACCCCAGGGCCATCCCGGCGACCAGGCCCACCAGAGCTGTGTTCACCACTTACTCCACACGCGTGTCGCCGGCGGAGTCCGCGCTGTCGTCGTCGGGCAGCCGTACGTCGTTGACCGCGACGTTGACCTCGACGACCTCGAGCCCGGTGATGCGCTCCACGGCGGCGATGACGTTCTCGCGCACGTCGTGGGCGACGTCGGTGATCGGGACGCCGTACTCGACGACGATGTCCAGGTCGATCGCCGTCTGCCGCTCGCCGACCTCGACCTTCACGCCGCGCCCGACGTTGGGACGCCCGCCGGGGACGCGGTCGCGGACGGCCCCGATGGTGCGGGAGAGCCCGCCGCCCATGTCGTGCACGCCGGGGATCTCGCGTGCGGCCGTCCCGGCGATCTTCACCACCACCACGTCGGCGATGGAGGTCTTCCCGCGGGTCGCGGCGGGCTCGGAGGCCCCGGTGCGGCCCGTCACGGTGGTGCTGCCCGGCACGGACTGCACGGTGCCGGTGAGGCCCTGCTCATCTCCACGGGGCGCCGTTGCGGACGTCTTCGAAGTGCTCTCCTGAGTCGCCATGAAAGGCATCTCCTCGTTGTCAGGTCGTCAGGGACTGCTCAACCCCTACGACCCGAGTGCCCCGGATTCGTTACGCGCCTCGGAGGAATTTCTTTTCCTGGTGGCCGATCCGGCCGCGTCGCGTAACGCGGGTGGCCCGCCGTGTGTCGTAGGAGTACGACTGGAGTGAGAGGAGCCGCGAGTGCCGGGGGACCGGGGCAGAGCGCAGGACGAGGCGGATGCCTCCTCACCGCGCGATGACGGATTGCTGGCCGTACGGGCTGCCGAAGGTGACGACGAGGCCTTCGAGAAGCTCGTGCGCCGCCATGCGCCCGGTCTGCTGCGGCTCGCCACGCGGCTGCTCGGCAGCCGTACGGAGGCCGAGGACGCGGTGCAGGAGTCCTTTGTGAGCGCCTGGCGCAAGATGCCGGAGTTCCGCAGGGACGCGCGGTTCGGCACGTGGATGCACCGCATCGTCACCAACCGGTGCCTGAACGTGTTGCGCGCCCGCCGCCCCGCCCTGGACCTGGGCGAGGTGCCGGAACCGCAGGCTCCGGAGCACGAGGCATCGCCTGCCAGGGTCGCCGAGGCGCACGCAGCCGTGGCGGACCTCGGCAAGGCGATGGAGGGGCTGTCCCCGGAACAGCGCGTGTGCTGGGTGCTGCGCGAGCTCAACGGCCTTTCCTACGACGCCATCGCCGAGTCGGTCGGCATCAGCCCGGAAGCCGTAAGGGGCCGTGTCTTCCGGGCGCGGCGCCATCTCACGGAAGCGATGGCCGCATGGCGGTGAACGAAGGGCACGGGCCGATGACGGACAACCCGACGACGGATGGACCAGCGGACGCCGACGACTCGAACGAGCTGCTCCCCTGCGGCCGCGCGCTGTGGGACGTGTGGGAGCGCGCGGAGGACGGCGGGAGCGATCCGCACGCCGACGCCTGCCCGCACTGCACCGAGGCGCTGGACGGGCTGCGGAGCCTGGAGGGCGTCGTCTCCGCCGCCCGCGAGCGGGACCGCGAGAGCGACGGGTGGGAGGAGCGGGAGCCCGACACCTCCGCGCTCGTCGGCCGCGTCATGGACGTGGTGCGCCTCGAACTGCGGCCGGGCCGCACGCTGCCGCTGGGCGACGTGGCGGAGGACAGCTGGATCGTGGAGGCCGCCGCGGCAAGAACCGTCCGCGCGGCCGCGGATTCCCTGCCGGGAGTGCGGGCGGGCAGCTGCCGCATCGAGGCGCTTGCCCACGAGGGCGGCACCGGAGCCCCGGCGGGACGGTGGCCGCGCGGGCCCGTGCACATCCGCACGGAGGTGGAAGTGGCCCTCACCTGGAACCTCCAGGAGGTCGCCGAGCGGGTCCGGCACACGGTCCTTGAGGCGGTCGACAACGAGTTGGGCATGCGGGTCGCGACCGTGGACGTGACGGTCGCCGACCTCATCGATGACGACGACGCCGACGCCGACAGCGCAGAGAGGCGGCACCCGTGACGCAACGACTCGCGACCAGCGCGCTGGCCGAAGCCGCCCAGGAGGCGGTGCTCGGCACGCCGGGCGTCGCCTTCCTGCGCCCCGGCCTCGCGGACCTGCTCCGCGCCGCCAACCCGCTGACGAAGGGCGCCGCCCCGTCCCCGCGCTCCTCGGCGGTCCGGGTCACCCGCGGCAAGGGGGCGGCGGGCTGGCACACCGAGGTCTACGTCGTCCTGAGCCGCGGCCACCGGGCCGTGGACGTCACCCGCGAGGTCCGGGCCGCCGTGACGGAGACGCTGGAGCGGCTGACCGGGGAGCCTTCGCGGGTCTCGGTGACGGTGACCGGGCGGGTGTGAGACAGGCTCCAAGGCGAACGCCGCCTAGGAGAACGCCACCTCGCCCGTCGTGTCGGCGAGCTCCTTCGCCTCGTCCGTACCGGAGGCCACCGAGGTCATGGCCACGGTGACCGAGCCCTTGGTGCCCTTCCCCGGCACTCCGGAGAAGTCGTGCTGCCAGGGGTGGGCCGTGGCGCTGCCGTCACAGGCGCCGTCGATGATCTGCTCCTTGGTGGTGCTGGCCGTCGCCGTGTCCGGGACGGGCAGACCCGGGAGCCCCACCCATTGGTAGAGGCCCTGCACCGCCTGCGCCTCGTCCGCGTCGAGCTCGCGCTCCTGCTGGGTGCGCAGCGTGATCCGCAGCCGTACGGGGCCCTGGAGGCCCTGGCACGTGTACGTACCGGCGACGACCGCCTTCGTGCCGTCCGTGGTGAGCCGGGCCGTGCCGTCCACGGTGACCTCGTACGGGTCGGCGGCGTGCGCCGCGCCGGGCAGCACCGCCGTCGCCGCGGCCATCGCTGTCACGAGGACTGTCTTCATGCATCGCTGCAGCACCGTGGGGACCGGCCCTTCCGGGATGAGAGTGGGGTAGGGCTCATGGAACCCCTTCCCGACCGGCCTTGCCGGTAGCCACACGGGTACGTGCCCTGCCCACCGGGGCGCGGTTCACGCGGCCAGCGGAACGCGGGCCACGATGCACTTCCCGCCCTCGGGCAGGCGCGTCACGGACACGTCGTCGGACAGATGGCACACGGAGGGCCAACCGTGTCCGCCGCTCATGAGCAGGCTCGTGCGCGTACGGGTCCGTGGAACCGTGTCGCTGCCGTCCTCGACGGCGATCTCGACGAAGCCGGGCCGGACCCGGCACTCGAAGCCGCGCAGCCCGCCTCCGTGCCGGAGGGCGTTGGTGACCAGTTCGGAGGTCACGAGGACCGCGTCGTCGACAGCCATGTCACTGGCGTCGTGGTGCCCCTGGCGCAGCAGTGCGCGTACGACGTCCCGGGCGGCGGCCGGGGTTCGGGGGCGGGTGAGGATGCAGGTGTCCTGCGTGCTGTGGGTTGTCACAGCGCATCACTCCCACCGATGTTGTGGGGACTGTTCCTTCTTCGGCTGCCCGACGAGTCACTCCCCACACACGTCATTCGGGTGGTTCGCCGGGCCGGTGCCGGAACGCACCACGGCCGCGCACGGATTCCGTGCGCGGCCGTCGGACGAACCGGGTCGTCGGGGCTCTGCCCGGATCAGCCGTTGTGGGCGCCGTTGCCGGAGAGCAGCGGGATGTCCTCCAGGATGTGCGACAGCGGCTCGTCGCCCTTGGCCTGGGTGGAGTTCTCGGTGCACTGCTGGTTCTGCGGCGCCGAGAGGATCGGGATGTCCTGGACGGCGATCGGCACGAGGCCGACGAGGGAGCCGACGTTGGCCTTGGCGGGCAGGCCGATGCAGGGCTTGTTCAGCGAACCCTGGACCAGGGACATCTGCGGGCTCATGTTGCCGTGCGTGGCGGAGTTGCCGAACACCTGCTCGGCACCGTTGCCGCTGACCGAGGTCGTGCCGGTGTCGTCACCGATGGCCATGGCCTGCGGGGCCGCAATGCCGGAGACACCGGCGACGGAAGCGGCGAGGGCGGCCGTCGCGAACAGCTTCTTCATGGTGATGAGGTTCCCTTCGAAGAGAGGCTCCGCTTCGGAGCCGCATGGTGATCAACTGAGTGGTGGGTCAGCGGTTGCGGCCAGTGCCCCGTTCGGCCGATTAGTGTGCTGAACGTCAGGGGCGGTCGATCTTGTACGTCAGCGGCAGGCGACCTTGTCGCCGCGGAAGGCCGTCTGGCGGAGCAGCCGGGGCGGGTCGGCGGGGGCGGCGGACGCCTTTCCGCGGGTCAGGGCGCGGTCCCGGTTCAGGGCGTCGAAGACCTTGTCGGCCTTGGGCCGGTCCCATTCGAGGGTGGCGCCGATGCCTTCCTGCGGTTCGCTGAAGCCGCCGACGGGGACCGTCATGAACTCGGTCGCCGAGGGCGGGAGCCTGCGCAGGGCGACGGTGAGTTCGGTGAGCCGGTCGACGGTGAAGCCCTGGTCGACGCGGGTGGAGCCGAGGACGGTCCTGGCGAGCCGCGCGGTCCTGACGGGGTCGGCGAACGCAGGGTCCGCGGAGAGCGTGCGCGACACCCCGACCAGGAAGCGCTGCTGACGCTGCATACGGCCGAAGTCCGCACTGTTGTCCACGTGCCGGGAGCGTACGTACTGCAGGGACCGGCCCCCCGACAGCTTGTGCGTGCCGGGCTTCAGGTCCAGCTTGGTCGCGAAGTCCTTCAGGGGGCGCTTCGTGCACACGCGCACCCCTCCCGCCTCGTTCACACCGTCGATGAACCGCCGGAAGTCGATCTCCAGGTAGTGGTCGATCCTGACGTTCGTCATCTGCTCGATGGTGTGCACCGCGAGGCGGGGGCCGCCCTCGGCGTAGGCCGCGTTGAGCTTGGCGGGGTGGGCCGGGGAGCCCTGGCCCGTCGTCTCGTCCCGGCGCTCGGGGATGACGGTGCGGGAGTCCCTGGGCAGACCGACGACGCTGATCCTGTGGGCCTTCGCCGACACATGGACGAGCATCATCGTGTCGGCGCAGTCGCAGCCCCTTTTGCCGGTGGAGAAGCGCCGCCTCTCGGATTTCGTGAGTCCGGCGCGGCTGTCCGTCCCGAGCAGCAGGATATTCGTACCGGGTCCGTCGTTCGGACGATTCTTCATGCCGCCGAAGACATCGATGCGTTGGACATGGAGAGGGGCGGCGGTCGCGGTGATTCCGGTGAGGGCGGCGGCGAGCGCGAGCCCCGTGGTGACGATGCCGAGACGCTTTACGGCTCGTTTCTTGCCAGGCGTACGGGAGGCCGTCCCCATGTTTTCTCCGCGAATTGAGTGAGGGGGCAGAGGAACCCTGAAACCGTAAACCGGCCGACGTGTCATTCCGTTGCGAAGGGAGTGTGGCGCAAGTGAACAACTCTTTCGCCTCAACGGTGCTGTTTCGTTTCGGACTTCGACAGGAACGAAACCAGAAGGCGCCCCCCACACTCGTGACGAGGACATATGGCTGACCGCACAGGGCCGTGGCAGCGGCAAGGTGTCATCCCGGTGAGCAGGCAGTCCCCGGACTGTCTCACGGACCCCATCTACGAATCACTGCTCAGGAAATGGCGTGAACAGGGGAGAACGCTCCCGGGGCGCCCCGACCCCGAATGGCGGACCCTGGTCGACCGCGATCCGTGGCCCCGGCACTGACAAAACAGCCACTGACAAAACAGCCACCGGCAAAACAGCGGGCCGCCCAGGAGAGCATGGGCGGCCCGCTGAACTGCGAATGAGCGTCAGTGGTTGTTCTCACCGTTGCCGGAGAGCAGCGGGATGTCGCTCAGGATGTGCGAGAGCGGCTCGTCGCCCTTGGCCTGGGTCGAGTTCTCCGTGCACTGCTGGTTCTGCGGCGCCGAGAGGACCGGGATGTCCTGGACCGCGATCGGCACGAGGCCGACGAGGGAGCCGACGTTGGCCTTGGCCGGCAGGCCGATGCAGGGCTTGTTGAGCGAACCCTGGATGAGCGCCATCTGCGGGCTCATGTTGCCGTACGTGGCGGAGTTGCCGAACTCCTGCATGGCGTTGTTGCCGCTCATGGTCTCGGTGCCGCCGTCGTTGCCGATGGCGAGAGCCGTGGGAGCCGCGGCGGCCGACATGCCGACGACGGACGCCGTGACCGCAGCCGCGGTCATAACCTTCTTGAGCACAGGATTTCCCTTCTGAGGTGAGCCCCCGTCCAAGGAGCACCCTGTAGCAACTACCGGAGCAATGAGGGGTTCCTAGGCTTTACCCGGGTTCACTCCAATGGCCTATCGAGCGGGTCCTCCGCGGCAGTACGGCGATTGCCGAAAGATCCGATGGAGTGAACGACCGGAACCAAACGTCGCGGGGCGAGTTGAGCAGCTCGCTGGAACCAGCGTCTGCCAGAAAAGGAACATCAAATGCTCAAGAAGGCAATGGCAGCGGCCGCGGTCGCCGTCTCCGTCGTCGGTATTTCCGCCGCCGCTTCGCCCGCCGCGATGGCCATCGGTGACGACGGCGGCACCACGTCGATGAGCGGCAACGACGCCAAGCAGTCGTTCGGCAACTCCGCCACCAAGGGCGACATGAGCCCGCAGCTTTCCCTCGTCGAGGGCTCGCTGAACAAGCCCTGTGTCGGTCTGCCCGTCAAGGCCAACGTCGGCTCGCTCGTCGGTCTCGTGCCGATCGCGGTCCAGGACATCCCGATCCTCTCGGCGCCGCAGAACCAGCAGTGCACCGAGAACTCGACCCAGGCCAAGGGCGACGAGCCGCTGTCGCACATCCTGAACGACATCCCGGTGCTGGCCGGCAACGGCGAGCACAACGGCTGATCCGTCGTTCGGCAGAGATTGCTCGGGCCACCCGATTTTTCCTCCTCCTCGGGCGGCCCGGGCTTTTTCATGCCCTGAAGTCGCATTCGAGTGAACTTCCGATGGTTGTCAACTTCGCGGTTTCTTCCTGTCCTACCGCTCGTTGAGTAGGACTCAGGTCGCCGTATAGGCGTGACCCGTAAAGAAGGGAAAGCTATGAAGCTCAAGAAGAGCGCAACGTTCATCGCTGGCGCCGTCATGGCTCTGAGCCTGGGCGCCCCGGCGTTCGCCGACGCCGGTGCCGAGGGTGCGGCCGTGGGCTCCCCGGGCGTCCTGTCCGGCAACTCCGTCCAGATCCCGGTCCACGTTCCCGTCAACGTGTGCGGCAACAGCATCGACGTCATCGCGCTCCTGAACCCGGCGTTCGGCAACCAGTGCGCCAACGACTGACGTAGGCGCCCAGCTTTACCCGCTGCGCCTCAGTCGGCCCCGGCAGCCCTTCCGGCGCCGGGGCCGACTTCCCCCTCGGACAGAGAAAGACCATTAGATTGCGACAGGCCCTCAGCAAAGGAATGCTCTCCGCCGCGGCTGCCACGAGCATCCTGTCCCTGTCCGGCGGCCACGCGTTCGCCGCCGGCGAGGCGAACGGGGAGGCACTGGACTCGCCCGGCTTCTTGTCGGGCAACAGCGTGCAGGCCCCGCTCGAAGTGCCGGTGAACGTCTGCGGCAACAGCGCGAACGTCGCCGCGGTGGGCAACCCCGCCACCGGCAACTCGTGCGGCTCCAGCTCGCACTCCCACTCCGGCCCGGAGACGGCACCGCAGGTGCGGAGCGCCCCGAAGGCGGCACCACCCGTCGCGGAGGACGACGCCACGGACTCGACAGGCGCGACGGGCTCGACGGGCTCGTCAGAACCCGCGACCGGCGCCTCCGCGGTCGGCGACGCGGCCAACTCGCCCGGCGTGCTGTCGGGCAACAACGCCAAGGCGCCGGTCGACGCACCGGTGAACGCGTGCGGCAACGCCGTGGGCGTCGTGGCCCTCCTCTCCGGCACCACAGGCAACCGCTGCGACTCCGACGCCCCGCACCAGGAGCCGCCGGTCACCACCGCGCCGCCCACCGACCCGGCGCCACAGGGCCCCGACCCGCGCCCCCGGGCCATGCCCCCCGCGCACCCCGAAGGACCGAGGCACGCCAAGGTGCCCTCGCCCGCCGCACCGCACCACGGGCCGCACGGCTCGCGTGCGCCGCGACCGGTCCATGTCGACATGGCACGTGGCGAGTTGGCTGCGACGGGGGCGGACGACAAGCTGCTCGGCGCGGCGGGCGCGAGTGCGGGCCTGCTGCTCGGCGGCGCGATCCTGTACCGGCGGGGGATGGCGTCCTCCCGGCGCTGACCGGGGAATCACGGGGGCCGGGAACGCCAGTACGCCGGCAGGGAAGCAGACGGGACCGCTTCCCTGCCGGCGCAAGGGAGGTAGAGACCTGCCTGTTGGTAGGTCGCTCACCCACGGCATAGGAGCCGACGGCTGGCGGAAAGCGACCAGGCCTGTCCCATGAAGCGCATTCAGTGCATCACCGCACGGCCCGCGCGGGAAGGGCTGTTCACCCGTTCGCCCGCGGTGTCACTCATAAGAGCTCCGGGTTGGTGGCTCGGCTTCGGTGGAGCGATCACGTACACGGAAGCCGAGCCCGGTGGCGTCTGCGCGCCGCCTGAACCGAGGCTAGGGGCACCGGAGTTGGGGGCGGGCGCGCCACGCCCCCGCTGTCCCCGGTGCCACCCGATCAGCGTGCGGCCGCCGCCGCGTTCCGGTGCGCGTGCTCCTCGTGCGACTGGCCGGGGAGGGTCGCCCGACGCCCGCGTCGTACGTGCCGTTCGACGCCCCGCACCAGGCGTTCGGCGGTGAACGCGGACCCGTACACGAAGCGCATGGCGGGTCCGAAGCTCGACGCGGTCGTCAGACCTGCGAGGAAGAGCCCGGGGTACGAGGTCTCGAAGCGGTCGCTCACGTAGGGCGTGCCGTCCGACAGGGAGCGCAGGCCGTCGCGGACGTCCGGAGGCAGGACGGCGATGCGGTCGGTCGTGGCCTGGAAGCCCGTGGCCGCGATGATGTGGTCCGTGGCGAAGCGCAGGCCCCCGCCGGTGGCGCCGACGGTGCTCACCCGGACGCGGCCGCCGACGACCTCGGCCGACTCGACCTGCTGGCCGACCCGCACCTCGACCCCGCTCTCGACGCGGTCCCGAACCCACCACGCTCCTGCCGGGCCCAGCGCGTCGGCGGCGACGCGGGCCCGGGCCGACTCCGGGAGCAGCCGGAAGAGCCCGGGGGTCTGCGCGTAGAACCTGTTGCGCCAGCCGCAGCCCAGGCCCGTGTGCGGGGCCCGCAGCGACTCCCACCAGGGCCGCTGCCAGGCGGGCGGCACGGTGTTCCAGTTCACGCGCGGGGAGCGGGCGAGGACCCGCACCCGGGTGCCCTGTTCGGCGAGCAGGGCGGCGGTCTCCAGGGCCGCCTGCCCGGCCCCGAGCACCGTGACGTCCCGGTCGCGGAAGCGCAGCAGGTCGGCGTGGTGGCTGCTGTGCGAGACGTGCTCGGCGCCCAGGCCGCGGACGGCCCGGGGGATCTCGGTGAAGGGCAGCACGCCCACCGCCAGGGCCACCGCCCGCGCGCGGACGACCTCGCCGTCCTCGGTGCGCGCCTCGTAGCCCTCGGGGCAGATCCGCACGGAGGCGATGAGGCGCTCGTCGACCGGCGGCGCCGCCTGCCGGGCGAACCAGAGGCCGTAGGACGCGAAGTGCTCGATGGGAAGGGGGCGGCCGTGCTCGGCGGGCAGGCCCTCGCCCGCGCAGAACGCGGCCAGGCCGAAGCGGCCCGCGGGGTCGGACAGGTCGGACGCCCACGGTTCCGACTTCAGGAACATGCCGCGCGGCATGTGGTCCCGCCAGGACGCCATGGTTCTGCCGAAGATCCGCACGTCCAGTCCGGCCGCCGCGGCGTGCGAGGCGACCGAAAGGCCGTAGGGGCCCGCTCCGACAATCAGCAGGTCATGCATCGGTGACTGCTCGCTCTCTGTTCGGCGTGCCGGGAAGGACGGCGGGCGCGTGCTCCCGCGCCCTGATCGAGAGGGATGTGAGGACCCCGTGCGACCGGTGCCGCACGCCGTCGCGCAGCCGCCGCACCACGTGGCGGCGCCACATGCGGCGCAGGGCGGCCCCGGGGGCCGGGTCGTCGGCGGCGTGCCAGGCGAGTTCGCCGGACGCCGGTGAGGTGCGCTGGCCCGGCAGGGCGAGGGAGCGCAGCGCGGCCAGCGGGGCGTAGTTCTCCACCAGGAAGGTGCGGCCCGGCAGGGGCTCGGGGGCGGGGACCGGCCGGTGGGTCAGGTCCAGGTGGAGGGCGCGCACGACGTCGGTGTCCGTGCCGTCGGCGAAGAGGCGGAACTGGGCGCCGGGGCGCGGGTTGAAGTCGATGAGGTGGAAGGCGCCGGTCGAGGCGTCCCTGCGGAAGTCCAGGTCGAAGATCCCGCGGTACTCCAGGGCGGCCACCACCTGGGCGGCCGCGGACCACAGCGCGGGGTTCGCGGTCCACTCGCCGCTCACCGTCAGGCCCGCCGAGCGCGGCCAGGAGCGGTGCTTGCGTCCCGTACCGCCTCCTCGTACGACACCGCCTCGGCCCGCGCAGCCGTGGACGAACCAGTCCGCGTCGCGGGCGCCGGGCACGAAGGCCTGGAGGAGCAGGCGGCTGCCCGCCTCGGCGCGGCGCTCGAACAGGGCCGCGGCCTCGTGCGGGGAGCCGAGCACGGTGGTGCTGCGCAGGCCGGTGTCCCGGGGCAGCAGCCAGGGGCGGCTCCACTTGGCGACGGCGGGGGACCCGAGCCGGTCCACGGCACCGGCGGCCTCGGCGGCGGACTCCGGCGTCAGTGTCGTGGGGTGGGCCACGCCCGCCTGCGCGCAGACCTGGGCGAGGCTCGCCTTGTCGGCCACGCGTTCGGCCAGGTTCCCGGCCGTCCGGGGCAGCAGGAAGCAGTCCGTGAGCTCCTCGTACAGGGCGCTGACGGCGAGGGCGCTTGCGTCGTCCAGGGGGATCAGCACGGCGGGTCCGCCGAGGCGGCGCGAGACCCGGCGCAGCACGGCGGCGACCTCGGCGAGCGACGCTCCGGGCACGGGCGGCGCGTGCATCCGGTGCAGGTACCGGGAGCGCTGTACGGGGCTCTGCCGGTCGTCGGCGACCAGGTGAACCTCGATTCCGGCCCGCCCCAGCGAGCGGACGGCGCCCAGCGTGCCGTGGTGAAAGGGATTCCTGTCGATCCGCAATAGGACCGCAGGAATGCGTGTATCCAGAGGCTGCAACGTCACCCTCGCTTATCGATCGCCCATGCGGGCGATGTGGTGGAACACAGGATTAGAAGCCCGATTGGCGCAATAGAAATACATATGACGGAGTGTCAGTGAAGCTGGGCCGGAGGCCGGAAAAAGAGGAGCAGATATGGGACCACACACCCCACAGCGTCGGCGGAGCCGTGGCCGTCTCGCTTTCGTCGCCGCGGGAATCGTCTCGTCGCTTGCCCTGGCCGCGGTGCCGGGACACACGGTGGGTGTCGTACGGGACGGTGAACCACCGGGGGGCGGCACAGGGACCCCCGCCTTCGGCGCCTATCTCGACTACGGGCCCAGTGGCGTCGAGCGGATGAGTGAACTCAGTGAATGGCTCGGCGGTGCCGAGCTGCGGGTCGGTCACACGTACCTCCCGGGCGACCGGTGGAGCAACATCGAGGGCGCCCCGAATTTCCTGGAGAAATGGGCCGAGTGGCGCAAGGCGAAGGACGACAGGCTCTTCGTGCTCAACGTCCCGATGCTCGAACGCAACGAGGACGGCGTCGGCGACACCGAGGTGTCCGCGCTGCTGAAGCAGGGCGCCGCGGGCACCTTCGACGAGCACTTCAGGACGCTGGCCAAGCGCCTGGTCGACCTGGGCGTGCCCGACACGGTGGTCGTCCTCGGCTGGGAGATGAACGGCACGACCTACACCCATCGCTGCGGTCCGGACCCGGAGTCCTGGAAGAAGTACTGGAACAGGATCGTCACCACGATGCGTTCGGTACCGGGACAGAAGTTTCAGTTCGACTTCACGCCGAGCAGGGGGCGGGACGCCGTTCCCTGGACGCAGTGCTATCCCGGGGACGACACGGTCGACATCATCGGAATGGACTCGTACGACCAGCCGCGCGGAATGTCATTCGACGAGCAGGTCAAGGAGCCCTACGGCCTCCAGCAGCACGTGGACTTCGCGACCGAGCACAAGAAGCCCATCTCGTATCCGGAATGGGGGCTGTTCCGCAACGGCGACAACGAGGAATACATGCGCCGCATGCTGGAATGGATGGACGAGAAGAAGCCGCTGTACAACACCGTCACCGACTACTGCCCGCACGGCGTGTGGCAGTGCAAGGACAATCCGGCGGCCTCGGAGGTCTACCGCAAGCTGCTCTCGGGCCGCACCGGGAACCCGACCGCTCCGACCGAGCCGACCGAGCCCGTGAATCCGCCGAACTGTTCGCCGGTGGAGTTCGGCGACTGGGTCGAGTACTGGCTGGGCGGCAAGCTGTGCCTGCGGTTCGACTGGTGGAAGGCCCCGGAGAAGCCCGCGGTCCCGGATAAGCCCGCGGTCCCGGATAAGCCCGCGGTCCCGGAGAAGCCCGCAGCCCCGGAGAAGCCCGTGGTCCCGGAGAAGCCAGCAGCTCCTGAGCTGCCCGCGGCCCCGGAGCAGCCCGCGGCCCCGCAGACGTCCGCGGCCCCCGAGCAGCCCGCGGCCGCGCAGACGTCCTGACCCCCCGCCGGTCCGCGGTGGTGCGAGCCGTCACGACGAGGCTCCGCCGCCGCGGCCGGATCCTTCGCTCCGCCGCTCGTCGCGCTCGCGCAGCCGCCGCTTGGCCCACGCGCGGCCCGACGCGCTCCAGGCCGCCGCGTGCACCAGGGGCGCGGTGCGCCTGCGGGCCAGCAGGAAGCGCCGGTTGGTGACCGGCTCCGGTCTCCAGTGGTGTTTGTACGGCTCGTTGCCGCGCAGCAGGCTCAGCGCGCGCGGATGCTCGCCGCCGGTGTGCCGCGTGCACGCGTCGAGGAGCATCGTCGCCACGTCGACCTTGCGCTCCCTGAGGCTGGGATGCGCCCCGTACAGATAGCCGCCCGCCAGCGTGCCCGACAGCAGCGTCAGGTCCGCCGCAAGCACCTCGCCGTCCAGGCTGAACTCGGTCACCACCGCCTCACCGGCCGCGACCATCGGCCGCATGGAGCGCAGCAGGTGCTCGTGGAACCGCGGCTGGAGGTGCTCGGAGGTCACCTTGCGCCCCTGCCACTGCAACTGGTGCAGCCGCAGGAGCGTGCGCACCGAGTCCTCGACCTGTTCGGTGGGCACGACACGGCTCTCCACACCCAGCGCCGACAGCTTGCGCATCTTGGCCCGGGTGCGCTGGGCGCGCGGCGTCGGCAGCCGCTTGAGGAGCTCCTCCATCGGCAGCGCGGGGAGTTCGAGGCACTCGGAACCGGCGAGCGTGCGGCGGGGACCCGGCCAGCGGGCGTAGAGGCCCTCCACGCACGCGCCGGGCCTGACCTCCCCGAAGTCGATCAGCGCGGTCCTGGCCAGCGCGTAGAGCCCCGAAAGGAGCGCTTCCGTCCCCTCCTCCCGGCGCGCGCCGTCCACCAGGACGTCCGTGAAGTCGGAGATCGCGCCGCCCAGCGGCTTCAGGGCCGGAAGGGGACGGTCCACCCGCATCAGCGGCGCCGCGGCGATCAGCCTGCCGCCGTCGCGGACCAGGAGCACCCGCAGCCGCCCGGGACGGCCGTAGGACCGCCACCAGGACGACAGCCACGCATGGCTCTGGAACGGCGTCGCCGCCGGACACGCCCGGTGCAGCCGCCCCCACGGCTCCGCGAGCGCGTCGAACTCCTCCTCGTCCACGCACAGGTCGGCGACGGGCCGCTGATCCGGTGCGGTGTGCGGCGGCGCGCTCGCCGTCGTACTCACGGGGCGCTCCGCACCAGGGCGGACGCGGGCCCCGGGACGGACGCGCCCGCCACCGCCTCCGTACGGGGGCGCGGGCGCACCAGGAGCGCGAGGCCGCCGAGCAGCCCGCCCGCGCACCCGCCGACCAGGGTCGTCACACCGGTGGAGAGGGACGCGGGGGCGTTGGGTGCCAGGGCGCGCGAGAACGGCAGCAGCTTGATCTGCGTGCTGTCCTTGGAGTGGTTGGCGCTCGTGGCCAGCGACCGTGCCACGGCGTTGGCGGTGAGCGCCGCGGACGACGGCTTGTCGGTGGTCGCCGAGACCGCGATCATCGGCGCGTCCGGCGACGTGACCACCTGCACCTTCTCCTGCAGCTCCGTCGGCGACATGCCCGCCGCGACCTGCGCGTCGCCCAGTACGGCGAGCTGCGTGGCGACCCGGCCGTACGCCTGCGCGAAGCCCAGCGCCGTCGCCGGGTCCGCCTTCTCCTGCGGCACGGCGACGACGTAACTCGTGGCCGTGTACTGCGGGGTCTGCAGCACGCCGTACCCGGCACCGGCCAGGGCGCCGAGGACCGCGCAGGCGGGCAGGGCCCACCAGCGGGGGAGCCGCGCGGCACGGGATCGCAGGGCGAGGGTGCGCGGGCGCTCGTTCACGGAGTCGCTCATCGAGGGGTCACCTCCAAGGTCGGGCCGAGGGCAACTGAGGCGTAGACGCTCATCAGTTGGTCGGCGCTTCGGCTGATGCTGTAGTGCCGTACCGCGGCCGGTGCCTCGCGGTGCGGCGGGACGTCGCCGCGCAGGCCGTGCAGCGCCTGCGCGAAGGAGTCCGGATCGCTCGGGCAGTACGCGGCCCCTGCCCGCTCCGCCGCGTCGAGGCCCTCGACGGCCGGGCACGACGCGTACAGCACGGGAAGACCGCTGGCCAGGCCCTCCACGAGCGCCAGGCCGAAGGCCTCCTCGGGGGAGGGGGATGCCAGGGCGTCCATGGCGGACAGGAGCGAGGGCAGGTCCGGCGCGCCGCCCGTGGCGGCGGTGCTGTCCTCGTGGGCGGACCCGTGGGCGGACTCGTGGGTGGACTCGCCGACGAACCGCACCCGCCCGTCGAGGCCCAGCCGGTGCGCGAGCCGCCGGAGCTCCGACTCCTGGGGGCCGCTGCCCACCAGGACGACCACGACGTCGTCGGGCAGCAGGGCGGCGGCCCGCAGCAGGACGTCGAAGCGCTTGCCCGCGGCCAGCCGCCCCACCCCGCCGACCACGAACGCGTGCTCGGGCAGCTGGAGTTGCTGCCGGGTGTGCGTACGGACCGCCGGGTCGAACCGGAAGCGCTCCACCTCGATGCCGTTCGGCACCACCCGGATGCGCTGCCGCGGTACGCCCCAGCGGTGCAGCCGCGCCCCCACGGCGGGGGAGACCGCGACCGTCACCCGGCCGAGCCGCTCCCCGGCCAGATACAGCGCGCGGACCCCCGCGGTCAGCGGCCGGCCCTCCATCTGCGAGTCGCCCAGGGAGTGTTCGGTGGCCACCACCGCACGCACCCCCGCAAGCCGGGCCGCGATGCGCCCGTACAGGCAGGCGCGGTAGAGGTGGGTGTGCACCACGTCGTACCGGCCCGCCCGGATGATCCTGACCAGCCGCGGCAGCGCCGCCACGTCCCGGTTCCCGGACATGCCGAGGTCGGTCACGCGGGACCCGTCGGCGGCGATGCCCTGCGCCACGGTGCCCGCGTTGGTCAACGCGACGACGTCGCAGGTCGTCGGCAAGTGGCGGAGCATCAGGCGCAGTTGCTGCTCCGCGCCGCCCACGCCGAGGCCGGTGATGATGTGCAGGACCCTCATCCGGTCACCGCCGAACGGGCCAGGGCGCGGCGCCGTAGCCGGTTGGTGCGCAGCTTCAGGCGCAGCCGCCAGGCGGTGTCGTCCTGGCTGATGTGGACGCGGGGCAGGGCGTACGGGCCGGTGAGCGCGCCGGGCGCGATCGCGCAGGCGTACCGGTACCCGGCCTCGCGCACGGCGGCCACGACGCGCTCGTCGACGGTGCCGTAGGGGTAGCAGAAGCCCTGCACATCGGCGCCGGTCAGGTCGTGCAGCGCCGCCCGGCTGCCGCCGACCTCGCGGCGCAGGACGCGGTCGTCGGCGGCGGTCAGGTCGACGTGGGTCAGCCCGTGCGAGGCGATCTCCATGCCGGACTCGGCGATGTGCCGGATGCCGTCGGCGCCGAGCAGCGGCTTGCGCGGGCCGAGCGGGTCCCACGCGTTGTCGCCGTCGAGGCGGCCCGGCAGGACGAACACCGTGGCGGAGCAGTCGTACTGGCGCAGCAGCGGCAGCGCGTGGTCGACGAAGTCGCGGTACCCGTCGTCGAAGGTGAGGCCCACCAGGTTGTGCTCCTGGCCCTGCGCGCACGCTTCAAGGAGGTACTTCATCGAGACGCCGCGCAGCCCCTGGCGCCGCATCCAGCGCAGCTGCGCGCCCAGCCGCTCGGGGGCGACGGTGATCTCGTACGGATCGTCGGACGGGTCCGCGACGGAGTGGTACATCGCCACCCACGCCGGGGTGCGGGGCGGCCGCAGCCGCAGGAACGGCTCCGCGCCGGACGGCGCGGGCGGGGTGAGGTCAACGGACATGACGCAGCTTTCTGCTGACGGAGCGAAGGGCGGACGCCCAGGGCTGCGCCCCCAGGAGCAGACCCAGGAGCACGAAGGAGACGGTCACCGCCGTGAAGCTGGCGAGGACCGCCGGGGCGGGCTGCGCCACCCGCTGCGCGCACGCGGCGCCCAGCACCGCCGCGCCCCCCGCGGCCACCGCGAGGCGGCCGAGCTGCCCGACGACGGCCCGCGTCCTGATCGGCACGGTGCGCGGGCCCATGCCGCGCAGCAGGAGCAGCGCGGTGACGCAGATGCCGGTCGCGTTGGCCGCGGCGATCCCGTGCACGCCCCACGTGCCGACGGTCAGGAAGCCGATCCCCGCCGTGGCGACGACGCCGACGGACATCGCGTACAGCGGCACCCAGGTCTTGCGGGCGACGGAGAAGTGCGCGCGGGCCAGCGCGCCGACCAGCGTGTGGCCGAGCAGACCGAAGGCGTAGACGCGCATGACCGACGCGGTGGCGGCGGTGTCGGCGGCGGTGAACGCACCGCGCTGGAAGAGCAGTTCGATGAGCGGGTGCGCCGCCGCGACGACCGCGGCCGCGCCCAGCAGCACCATGCATCCGGCCAGGACGATGTCCCGCTCGACGCGCTTGCGGGCGCGCTCCGTCTCGCCCTTGGCCAGCGCCCGCGCCACCACGGGGAAGGTGACCGTGCACAGCATGAGCGAGAGGACCATCGGCATCTGCGCGACCTTCTGCGCGTAGTTCAGGTGCGAGATGGCCCCGGCGGGCAGCGAGGAGGCGAGGAACCGTTCGATGAGGACCTGCGACTGGCGGCAGAGCGCGAAGAACAGGACGGTCCAGATGATCGCGGTCTGGAGGGTCTTGCCCGACGAGCCCCCCGCCGGGGACGCGGGCGCGGGCTCCGACCCGGGCCGGTAGGGGCGCCGCAGCTGACGCCAGAGCGAAGGCGCCTGCACGACGACCATGAGGGCCCCGCCCACCGCCACCCCGGCCGCCGCGGCCCGCACCCCCAGCGGCAGCGCGAGCGCGAACAGGGCGGTGATGATGGCCGCGTTGTAGGCGACGTAGACCGTGGCGGGCGCGACGAACCGCTGGTGGGCCCGCAGCGCCGCGCTGCAGTAACCGGCGAGGCCGAAGGTCAGGGCGCAGGTGGCGGTCAGCCGGGTGCAGTCGACGGCCAGCTGTGGGTCGGGCAGCCCGGGGGCGAGGACCGCGACCAGGTGCGGTGCCGCCGCGATGAGCAGGACGGCCGTGCCCGCGAAGCACAGGGTCATCCGCGGCAGCGAGGCCCGGACGAGCTCGCGGACCGGGTCGACGAGCGGGCCTTCCGAGCGGCGCGCCAGCGCCAGGCTGAACGCGGGCACCAGGAAGAAGGCGAGCCCGTCCTCGATGAGCAGGGTCGCGGCCAGCTCGGGGACCGTCCAGGCGACGAGGAAGGCGTCGGTGTCGGTGCCCGCGCCGAAGAAGTGCGCAAGGGCCTGGTCGCGTACGAGCCCCAGGAGCGAACCTGCGACGGAGAGCACGGCCGTGACCAGCGCGGCCTTGGCGAGGAACGAGCTCCCGGTCTTCTCGGCGGGCTCCTGCGCGACAGGCGTGGCGGGCGTGGCGGGCGCGACGGGCGCGGTGGTCACGGCGGCAGGCGGCGCGTCCGGGTCGGGGGCCACCTCAGGCGGCGGCACGGTCGTCATCGTGGGTCTGCCTCTCCGCGCAGAGCCTGTCCCTGCAGCTCACGGGAGCCGACCGCCCACCAGGCCGCCATGCCGAACGCGATGGCGGTCAGGACGGTGGAGGGGCCGCCGATGTCGGCGTACACGAAGTCGATCAGCTGCCAGACCAGCAGCCCGCAGGCCACCAGCGCGCAGTCGAGCCGCGGGCCGCCAGGACCGTCCCGCCCCGCGCGCTGCCGCTTCCACCTGCGCACCGCGCACACCAGGAGCGCCGCCCAGCTCCCGGCCAGCGTGCCGAGCCCGAGCACCCCCTGCTCGCTGAGGACCAGCAGGTACATGTTGTGCGGGGACAGCAGCGGCTGGCGCACGAAGGCGCTGCCCGCGCCCGCGGTGTCGCTGCCGGAGGACAGGGCGAGCGAGGCGTGGCTGTCGCGGTGGTCGGGGAACCCCTTGAGGCCCACCCCGGTCACCGGCCGCTCGCGCCACATGTCGGCCGAGGCCGCCCACATCGTGTAGCGGTCGGTCACCGACTGGTCGGGGGTGTCGGTGACCTGGGTGATGCTGCTGAGGCGCTCCTGGAGCATCGCCGAGCCCACGCCGAGTCCGGCCACCAGGACCACGGCGGCCGCCGCCCCGGCCAGCAGCACCCGGCCCGCCCGGCGCACCCCGGCGAGCAGCAGCACCGCGGCGCAGGCCGCCGCGGTGGCGATCCACGCCCCGCGGCTGAAGGACAGCGCGAGCGGCACCGTCAGGAGACCCGCGCACACCACCGCGGCCGACCGCTGGCGCGGCGCGTGCGGGCGGAAGGCCAGCGCGAGCGCGCAGACGAGCCCGTACGAGACGACGGTCGCCATCCCCATGACGTCCGTGGAGCCGAACGTGCCGACGGCCCGGATGTCCTCGCCCATGTACGAGGCGCCGGTGCCGGTGAGGTTCTGGTGTACGCCGATGACGCCCTGCCACAGCCCGAGCCCGACGAACGACCAGGCGAGGAGGCGGAAGTGGTGGGCGTCGCGGATGAGCAGCAGGACGGCGGCGGGTACGAGGACGAAGATCTGCAGATAGCGCGCGGCCCCGGCGACGCCGGTCGCGGCGGATGAGGCGCCGAAGGCCGCCACGGTGATGCCGACGACCGGCAGGCCGAGCAGGACCGCCGCGGTGCGGGTCAGCGGGCGCCGCCGGGCCCGTACGACACGGACGACGCAGTAGCCGACGACGAGGGCGGACACCGCGTCGGCCACGCCGCCGGTGCCGCCGCCGCTGCCCCCGGAGGACGCTCCCTCGGCGGGCACCGGCAGGGCGAGCAGCGCGACCAGGAGCACCACAGGCAGCACCGGAGCGCTCCGCCGCAGCGCGGGCAGCACCACGTCGTGCAGGCGTGAGCCGAACGGCAGGGCGGTGGACGGGTTGTGGGTCACCGTGCTCAGCTCCCCGTGCGGCGGACGAGGCAGCCGAGGGTGCGCAGCAGGATGCACAGGTCCTGCCAGAACGACCAGCTGTCGATGTAGGCGTTGTCGAAGCGGCACCGGTCCTCGATGGAGGTGTCGCCGCGCAGGCCGTGGATCTGGGCAAGCCCCGTGATGCCGGTCGGCATCCGGTGCCGGTGGGCGTAGTCCGGATAGGTCTGGCTGAACTGCGCGACGAAGAAGGGCCGTTCGGGCCGGGGGCCGACCAGACTTATATCGCCCCTCAGTACGTTCCACAGCTGGGGCAGCTCGTCCAGCGAGGTGCCGCGCAGGAACCGGCAGAACGGGCTCATCCGGTGCTCGTCGGCGACGGTCCACCGGGTCGCCGCCTCCTGCTGGTCGACGGGCCGGTGGGTGCGGAACTTCAGGAGGGTGAACAGCCGCCCGTCCTTGCCGACGCGCTCCTGACGGAAGATCACGCCGGGGCCCTCCAGGATCCGCAGCACCAGGGCGCAGGCCGCGAGGACCGGCGCCGCCGCGAGCAGCAGGACTCCGGACACCGCGATGTCGAGGAGTCGCTTGCCCGCGCTGGTGCCGTGGGCGCTTGCGGGCGTCAGGGAACGGCAGGCGAACCCGGCCACGTACTGCCGGGGCCCGCCCGGCGCGGGCACGGGGCCCGCGCAGCGCGGTTCGAGCTCCCACAGGTCGCAGCCCAGGCCGTGCAGGGTCGGCAGCCATCGGGTGAGCCCGGTGCCGCGGTCGGCGATGAAGAACACGGCCCCGACGTCGTTCTGGATCACCGCGCGATGGAGCTCGTCCTCCGTGCTGAGCACCGGGAGGTCGCGCCCCGGCCCAGAAGCCGCCTCGGAGCCGCTCTCCTTCTCCTGCGGGGGGTCGGCGGTCTCGCTCACGATGCCGACGGGCCGCATGCCGCAGCCGGGGCGCCGCAGCAGCGCGGCGGCCACGCCCCGCGCCTGGCCGACGGGCCCGAGGACCAGCACAGGGCGGGGCCTGCGCACGGTGGTGGCCCGCCGGTGCCGGTGGACCAGCGCGCGCCCGCAGAAGCTCAGCAGGCACTGCACGGCGGCCGCACCGGCCAGCGTCTGCGGAGCCAGTGACCCGACCGTGGGCAGGGCGGTGGCCAGGACCGCGGTGACCGACCAGCCGAGCGCGATCCGCCCGGCGAGCGACGGCACCTGGCCGAGGGTGTCGGGCAGCGCGGCGTACTCGTACAGCCGCCCCTGCACGTTCAGGACCAGCACACAGGCCACGAGCAGGGGCGCGAGCAGGGCCTGCTGCCCGGGGTCGTCGAGCAGCAGCAGGGCGACCAGGGCGGCGGCGCAGTCGGCGGCCACCAGCGCGGCGGCCGAGCGCCGTTGCCGGGCCGGGCGGCGCGCCGCCGTCCCGGCACGCAGGACCGTCGCTTCGCGTGGCGCGACGACGAAGGTGCCGGGCGGGGCCTGGGTGTCCTGCCGTGACTGAGCCGATGAGGAAGCAACGGTCCGTTCCGCACTCACGTCGTGCTGCACTCCCTGTACTCGGTGGGCGCCGGGCCCAGAAGCTCGCCGTACACCGCGGCGACGGCGGCCGCGGCGCGCCGTGTGTCGTGGTGGTCCAGCACGTGCTGCCTGCCGCGCCGCCCCAGCGCGTCGCGCAGTTCGCCGTCCCGCAGCAGGGCGACCAGGGCGTGGGCCAGTGCGCCGGGGTCCTCCGGGGGGACGAGGGCGTGCGGGCGGTGGGACGGCGGCAGGCTCTCCCGTGCCCCGTCCACGTCGGTGACCACGACCGGGCGGGCACAGGCCATGGCTTCGAGCGGGGCCAGCGCCATGCCCTCCCAGCGGGAGGGCAGGACGACCACGTCGGCCGCCCGGTACCAGGGCGCGGAGTCGGCCGCCGCGCCCGCGAAGGCCACCCGCGGGCCCGCCCGCTCCCGCAGCCGGGCGTCGTCGGGCCCGTCCCCGACCAGGACGAGACGGGCGTCGGGCACCTGGGCGGCGACCGTGGGCCAGGCGCGCAGGAGCACGTCCTGTCCCTTCTGACGGCAGAGCCGCCCGACGCACACCACGAGCCTGACGTGCGCGACGTCCTGGCCGGTGGGCGTGAACCGGTCGGTGTCCACACCATTGGGGATCACCGCGTACGAACCGGCGATCCCGGCGCGGCGGCCGGTGACCCACTCGGCCTCGCTGACGCAGACGATGCGGTCCGCCCACCGGGCGGCGCCGCGCTCCCACAGGCGCGCGAGGAACGCGGTGGGGCCGTCGACCGCCTCGAAGGACCAGGCGTGCGGCTGGAACACGGTGGGGATGCGGCCGCGCAGCGCGAGGCGCGCGGCGAGCCCGGCCTTGGCGCTGTGCGCGTGGACGAGGCCGGGGCCCACCGCGCCGATGACGCGCTTGAGGTCCCGCACCTCGGTTGCGAGGCCGCGGCCGGGGGAGCGGGACGCCGTCCAGGGGTGGACGTGGACACCGGCGCCCAGGGCCGCCAACGCGCCGGGCAGGAAACCCTCCTGGGGGCAGGCCACGTGGACGTCGGTCCCTGCCGCGGCCTGGGCGGCGGCCAGGTCGACGACGACCCGTGCCACACCGCCGTCCACGGGCTGGCTGACGTGCAGGACCCGTGGGGGGTGGGGTGCTGAAGGCAGAGGCATGCGCGTCTCCTTCGAGTCAGTGCGGAGCACCGCGGAATCGGAGCGGGACAACAGGCGCTATCGCTTCGCGCCGACGGCGGCGAAGACCACGCCGACCCACGCCGGATCCGTCGAGGCGAGGCGGACCGTGAGGTCGCCGCGCCGGTCCGGGCTCATGGCCAGCGGGAAGACGTCGGAGTCGTATCCCAGGGTGTTCGGGTACGCGGGGTTCCTGCGGATCGGCGTGCCCGGCTCGCTGATGGTCGAGTTGAGTGCGTCATCGGCGGGGTTGGCGTCGTCGGTCAGCGGGACGGTCCTGGGGCCTCCTGCCGAGACGCCCACCGTGTCGCCGCGCCGCCCGCGGTCGCCGTCGTAGGCCACCACACCGGCGATGCCGCCCGTCCCACGCGGCACGCCGCGCATGCGGACCGCGTGCCGGTGCCCGTGCTCCCCGGTCGAGTCGAAGCCGTCCCAGACGGCGAGGTGGCGCAGCGGTTCGGCGGCGTTCTCGTACGCCACCACCAGCGTCCAGCCGCCCCAGGCACCCGCCTTCGAGTGCCCCATGGCGACGTTGACCTGGGCCACGGTGTACGCGCCGCCGCCCGCTCCGCGGACCAGGTCGGTGACGTCGGCCGAGGCCTGGAAGGCGTCGGCGCCGTCGGCGACGCGGTGGCCCACCGGAGTGTCGGCGACGACCGGTTTGTAGTTGCCGCCCGGCTCGGCGATCAGCACCCGCCCGTTGTCCTTGGGGGGTTTCTGCTCGCCGACCTTGAGGTTGCCGCCCCAGTAAAGGCGGGCGTAGGAGACGCGCGAGTGCGGGGGCAGGCGCACCTCGCCGGTGCTGGAGTTGTACGTGTTCGGGTCGTCGTCGACGTCGATGTAGAACATGTCGAAGTCGTCGTTGACACCCGGACGGCCGCCCCGCGTTCGGGCGCACGACTCCGCCGTCCGGTCGATCGCGCGACGGCAGGTGATCGCCGAGTTGGCGGCGCGGACGATCCCGCCGTGCTGCAGCGCTCTGTATCTCTGCGCGAAATCGATGCGTGTCCGCTCGCCGCCGCCGGGCGGGGCGGCGGAGCCGGTCCCGTTCGCCGCGAGGCACGCGGCCAGGGCGAGAGGGATGACGAACACGCGACGCAGGCCCAGGGAGTGACGCATGGCGGCGTTGGCCTTCCGAGTGTGTGAACTCTGAACCACAGCGGGCATGAGGGATTCGCCCTGTTTGCACGAATCTGAAGTCGTATGAGTGGAATGCCCTAAAGGGAAGCGCAACTGTAGCCGTTGACACGGGAGACGCGGCCGACCTCCGCGCGTGTGTCGGAATGGTGAAGGTCAGCGCCGCGACGGTTGCCGTCGCGCATCACCCGTCTGGGCGCACAACTCGGCACCGAGGTCGGCAGTTGATCCCTCCAGACGGGCAGCCCGCCCGTACGTCGCATCATCACCAAGGAGCAGCACTCCATGTCCCGTACCACCAAGGCTCTCGCCCTGTCCGCCGTCGCCGTCGCCGCCGTGGCCGGATCCGCGGGTGCCGCTGCCGCCGACAGCGGCGCGCAGGGCGCAGCCACCAACTCCCCCGGCGTGATCTCGGGCAACAACGTGCAGGCGCCGATCCACGTCCCCGTCAACGTGTGCGGCAACAGCGTCAACGTCATCGGCCTGCTGAACCCCGCGTTCGGCAACCAGTGCGCCAACGACTGACGCACCGTCGGTTGCGAACGGCCGTCCCCGCGAAAGCGGGGGCGGCCGTTCCGCGTGTCGGCGCGGTTCCTCGCCGCCGCGGTGTTATCAGCTGTACCCCGAATGGGGGGCGCGCGGCCGAACGGCCGACCGACCGTCACATCCACGTCCCACCTGCGCAGATGCCCGCACGAGCGGCACAGGGCCGATACGTTCCGCAGCCGCTCGGTTGCGGAGGGCGTTTTCCGCTTTCACGGTGATCACAAGATCCGACGCATCACCGAAAGGGAAACACCTATGCGCGCTCTGCCCGTACGCCGCCTCGCGACCACCACCCTGTGCGCGACGCTGCTTCTCGGCACGGCCGGACCGGCCCTCGCCTCCGACGGCGACGCCTCCCGCGAAGCCACCCGGACCGCCCCCCGCGCGCCTGCCCCGGACGCGAGTGCCCTGCTGGGCCAGGCTCAGCAGCTCGGTGGCCTCGGCGGGGTCCTGACCCCCGTCACCGACCTGCTCACCGCGGTGCTCAAGGCACCCGAGACCAAGCTGTCCCCCGAGGACGCCAAGAAGCACGTCGACGCGGTGAAGGCGGCCATCGACGCCGCGGCCAAGGCCGCGCCCAAGGCCCCGGGCACCGGCCTGCCGAGCGTCCCCGAGGCGCCCAAGCTCCCGACGGGCGGCGCGCAGAGTGCCGCCAAGGCGCCGATGGACGCCAAGGCCGACGCCCTCGCCGCGCTGCAGAAGGCGGTCGACGAACTGGTCAAGGCCGCCACGGCCGGTGACCCCAAGGCCGTGCTCGCGGCGGCGCCCGGGGTCCTGCTCGGCCTGGTCAACACCGTCGTCGCCACCGTCCTCGGCGGCGGCCTGCCCGCGCCGAACCTCCCGGGCCTGCCGAGCCTGCCCAAGCTGCCCACCGGCGGTCTGCCCCAGACGCCCGCCCTGCCGCAGGCCCCCGCGCTCTGAGACCGGGCGCTGCCGACCGTCCTGCCGGATTCCTTCCGGCAGGACGGTTTTCTTTATGCCGCCGTATGTCGCCCCATGCCGTCGTATGTCGCTGTCAACACCCGCCACAATTCGGGCGGTTGATATGAGGATGAGATCCGTTCTTCATTCGAGTGGCTTCGGGGAAGTTTCAGGGCCAGGGGTTTCCGTACCGGCCCGCGCTCGTTAGTCCCGGAGAACAGAGACAACAGGCGAACGATGCCTGAACAGTGCTCCCAAAGGCGGCGCGCGCCGCCAGAGAAAGGAACATGATGAAGGCCCTGAAGGCTGCTGCAGTCCTTGCCGGTTCGATCGCCATCGCCGGCTCCGCCGCGCCCGCGTTCGCCGCTGACCTGGCGCCCACCAGCCTGAACGGTGGCCTCGAGACCATTGCCGGCCAGACCCCGTCGCTGCTCGACACCAAGCCGGTGAGCACGAACATGCTCGACACCGAGAACAGCGACTCCGTCGTCAACACGGTCAAGGACACCACGGACGGCCTGAACTCCGCCGGCGGTCCCACGAAGCTCCTCGGTGGACTTCCCCTCGCCAAGTAGCACCCGCTCAATTCCCGGGAGGCCGAGGGACATCGGCCGGGACGGGAAATGCGGAACGCCAGCGCCCCGTGCGCGCAAGGGCCGGTCACCTCTTCCACGGACCGGCCCTTCGGCATGTCCGCACGGCCGGGACGACCGCGCGGCGCGTCAGCACCGGAGCCGACCGGGTGACCCCATCGTGTGATGGCGGCGGCGCGCTGGGCCACACGGGTGACAACAGCGCCGGACGCGTACGCCCACGTCTATACGGTTCCCCTCATGACCTCAACTTCCAGTGAACAGCGCCCCTTCCAAGCAACTGATCTGGGAACCCTGGCTGTTCTCGCCTGGAGCGGCGAACACCCCGAGGACGAGAAGGACATGCCGTTCCTGCTGGCCTACTCCCTCGGCGACACCGAGGGCGGCCCGGAAGCCACGGCCGAAGCGATGCGCACCCTCCTCACCGACGCGGGCCTGCCCATCGGCGGCCCGCTCGTCGACGGCGCGCGCAACCCCTCCCTGCCGGTGACGCTGCTCGTCGAGGGCGACCACGCCGTCGTCAACATGCCCCACCTGAACGCCCAGTGCGTGGCGCCGCCGGAGTGGCTCGCGGCCGTCAAGCAGCGCGGCCACGCCTACTTCATGGCCACCACGCGCGCGTGGCCGGAGGCCAAGCCGGGCGAGCCCGTCTCCGAGGAGCGGCTCGGCGAGTTCGCCGGGGACGAGGAGACCATGCTCAGCGCGGCGCACTGCCTGCTGCCCGCCCGCAGCCTGCGCTGATGCGCCCCACCACCGAACTGCCGCACCGGGTGCCGCTCCAGGCGGTCGGCGCCCCCGGTGCGGCGCGGGTGGCGCCCGACGCCCCGGCCGCCGCCGGGTGGCGTCTCGGTCTGCTCCTGGTGGTCACCGGCGCCGCGGGGCTCCTGGCCGCGTGGGTCATCACCCTCGACAAGCTGGAACTGATGAAGGACCCGGATTACGTTCCCGGGTGCAGCCTCAATCCGGTGGTCGCCTGCGGCAACATCATGCAGAGTAAACAGGCCGCGGCCTTCGGATTCCCCAATCCGATGCTGGGACTCGCCGCCTACGCCGTCGTGATCTGTGTCGGCGCGGGACTGATCGGCGGCGCGCGCTTTCCCCGCTGGTACTGGCTGACCTTCAATGCGGGCACGGCATTCGGCGTCGCCTTCTGCAGCTGGCTGCAATTCCAGTCCCTCTACCGCATCAATTCCCTCTGCCTGTGGTGCTGCCTGGCCTGGGCCGCGACCACGCTCATGTTCTGGTACGTGACATCGCACAACGTACGGTCCGGATTCCTGCCCGCGCCGCGGGGGCTGCGCACCGCCCTGGGCGAGTTCACATGGGTGCTTCCCACCGTGCACCTGGGCGCCATCGGCATGCTGATCCTGACGCGCTGGTGGGACTTCTGGACCAGTTGACCGGCCCAGCAGAGGGAAGGGTCGAGGAAAGGACAGTATGGGGTTCTCGCTGATCGACCGCATGACCCGCCGCCATCTCATCGGCGCCGCGGCCACGGCCTGTCTGGCCGCCGTGGGGATCGTCCGCGCCGTGCCGGAGGCGCCCGCGCCGCCCGCGCCCGCCCCGCCGGGTACCCCCGGTGATCCGCCGTTCGACGAGACGTACCGGGGCCGCCGCATCCAGGGCGAGCCGATGGCCCACCAGGGCGGCCATGCCTCCGGCGGCTGGCGGATCACCGTCGACGGGCGGCAGCTCGGCCTGATGCGCCGCGCGGACGGCAGCTACCTGAGCATGGTGGACCACTACCAGTCGTACGCGACGCCGCTCGCCGCCGCGCAGGGAGCCGTCGACGAGCTCGGCCCCCTCCAGGCCCTGAGCGGCCGCATCCACTGAGCCTGGCGGGGACGGACGAACCGCAGGAAGGGACGGTCATGGCCCACACGCGCAGGAACCAGAGCAGCCTCAGCCGGGGGGAGCGGCGCCGCTTCGTCGACGCGGTGCTGAAGCTGAAGCGCCGGGGGGAGTACGACGAATTCGTCCGCATGCACATCGACTTCTATGTGTCGGACGGCGACGACCGGCTCCGGGTCGCCCACATGACCCCCTCGTTCTTCCCCTGGCACCGCCGCTTCCTCCTGGAGTTCGAACGGGCCCTGCGGCGCATGGACTCCGGCGTCACCGTCCCCTACTGGGACTGGACGAAGGACCGCGGTCCTGCCGGGTCGCTGTGGGGCGCGGACCTGATGGGCGGCAACGGGCGCCGCGGCGACCGGCAGGTCATGACCGGTCCTTTCGCGTACCGGAGCGGGCACTGGGCCATCAAGGAGGACGTCACCGACGGGGAGTTCCTCATGCGTGACCTCGGCCGTCCCCAGGACCCGATCGACCTGCCCACGCCGAGCGACGTGGAGTGGGCCATGGCCGACCCCCGCTACGACGTCCCGCCGTGGGACTCCACGGCGCCCGAGGGCTTCCGCAACAAGCTGGAGGGCTGGACGTCGGCGCGCGGCACCGAGCGCTGGCGCAACCACAACCGCGTGCACCGCTGGGTCGGCGGGCACATGCTGGGCGGGGCCTCCGTGAACGACCCGGTCTTCTGGCTCAACCACGCCTTCGTGGACCTGCTGTGGGACCGGTGGCAGCGCCGCCACCCCGACTCCGCGCGCTATCTGCCGAAGCGGCCGCCCGAACTCGGCTCGTCCCAGTACCGGCGCATCGTCGCCCGCCACGAGCCGATGCCGCCGTGGGACGTCAGACCGGACGAGCTCCTGGACCACAAGGGGCTCTACTCGTACGGGAGTTAGCGCGCGGACATGACGGAGCCCCCGGCGGAACGCACGCCGGGGGCTCCGTCAGGGTCCGGTCAGCCGCCGTAGCCGGCGCCGCCACCGTGGGGGGCGTCGTGGTCGCCGCCCGGGTTCGCGCACTTGTTGCCGAAGGCGGGGTTCAGCAGGCCGATGACGTCGACGGTGTTGCCGCACACGTTCACCGGGACGTTGATCGGGGCCTGGAGCAGGTTGCCCGAGACGACGCCCGGGGAACCGACCGCAGCACCCTGCGCGCCGGCGTCCGCCATGGCCATGCCGGCACCGCCGAGGACGACGGCTCCGGTGCTCAGGGTGACAGCGGCTGCCTTCGCGATGCGAGACATCACGTTCTCCTTTGACTTGGATAGTGCGACTGCCTACACACAGCCGCTTATTTCCCTAACGTCTTCCGTCAAGGTGAGGTCACGGCGTCCGCGGTGCGAATGCCGCGGTGGCGATCCGATTTCAGGAGTGCGAGGAGATACCGCTGAAAGAGATTCCGTCCGGCGAGAATCGGATCTCCTCCTTGGTGAAGTAGGCGGTGCCGTCCGCGCGGAACCCCGAATGGGTGGTCGTGTGCCTCATCGAGTCCTTGCCGAACGAGAAGGACTCCCCCGCCCATGCGGGCGAGGGAGCCTCGGAGTTCCATTCGGGGGGATTCGGCGCGGCCTGTGCCAGTGGCGCTCCCGCCGCCGTCAGCACAGCGGCCGTGGCCCATGCGGACATGAGGAGATGACGTGCCTTCACGAGGCTTCCTTCCCTGGGTCTTGCCGCGAGGAGTGTGGACCTGTCCCACTCTGCGGGCCCGTGGTGCCGACCGGGGAAGCGTCCGGGCCGTGCCGGAACGAGTAATGCGGTCATCCAACCCGATTAGCTCAACGTCAGGCCCGAGGAACCGTTCGGCGGGGCGGTCGGGAGCTCCGGGGGAGTGGGCGCCGCGGGCGGGGTGGGGGTCGAGGCGGGGGTGGAGTCGTCCGGGGTGGTGGCGGCCGCCGGGGTCGCCGCCGGGGTGGCCGCCGCGTCCGGCACGCTCGCGGTGGTGTCGGGGAGCAGCGGGTCGGTGGGCAGCGCGGCCTCGTCGGTGGAGCCGATGCTGGTGGTCGAGGTGCACGGGGCGAACAGCTCGTTGCCCGCGAAGGCGGCCTTCACCGAGCGCGTCGTGCCCGCGGTCACGGCGACCGAGCAGCTGAAGGTGCCGCGGTCCGTGGTGCGGGCGTGGCAGCTCGCGGGGGTGGCGGCCGCCGTGTCGGTGACGTGGACGGTCAGCGGGATGCGGGCCAGCGGGAAGGTGAGCGTGGAGCCCTCGACGAGGCGGCCGGTGACCTTCACGCGGGCCGAGGACCCCGTGCTCACCTCCTCGGCCGAGAGTTCGGTGATGGCGGAGGCGGTGCGGGTGCTGTCGGCCCGTGCGCTGGTGGGCGGCGCCTCGCGGTCGGTCAGGGCGGTGGCCGTCGTGGCGGTCCCGGCGGCGAGACAGGCGACGGCCAGGGCCATGGCGCTGAGCGTGGTGCGGGGGGCGGGCATCGGAACTCCTTTTCGGGCGGGTGCTTCTGGGCGTGCGTGTTCGTGCGTAGGGGGAATTTTGGATCAGAGATTAGGGAAATCCATGCATTTCATATTGCTTAGAGGGTTATGACACAGGCTCTTACACCGGCAGGCCCCGAGGAATCGCTCCTCGGGGCCTGCTGCCCGACGGCTCTCGTGGAGCCGCTGGGTCAGGAATGCGAACCGGTCGCGTTGCCCGTCGCACCAGTGGAGTTGGCGGTCTTCGAGGTCTTCACGAAGTAGGCCGTGCCGTCCTCGGTGAAGCCGCTCTTCGTCTTGGACGACGTACCGCCGTAGACGGTCGCCGAGTTGTCGGACTTCCCGTAGCCCGGACCGCCGTCGGCAGACGCGACGGTGGCGCCACCGAGGACGACCGGTACGACAACAGCTCCGACAGCGATCGCCTTGGCAAGCTTGCGCATGAGACGCATTCCCTTCGATTGGTTCGCGAGGATCGGAGTGGCCGCGCTCCCGGGGGCGGGAGTTTCAGGAGCGGTCCTGACGGCCACGGTCAGAGCCCCCTCGCTCGGCCCTGCCGAGACCACCGTGTGCACGTCCGGGCAGATATGCCTGCTGAGAATGCCAGGCGGCTGCGGCAGGCCCACCGGATCGCCTTCGTCACACTGCGCTGACCTGCGGTGACGGGCTGTCACCACCCCGTCGGGGGGAATTTCCCCGTGTGCACTAAAGGGGTGACGACGGGGTGGTGCGACGCCCCGTCAGATCAGCGGGCCGTCTTCGTCGCGCCGGACGACACCGCGGGCGCGAACATCCCCAGCGACGCAGTGCCCAACGAGGCCGAGACCACGCACTCGTGGCCCCGGACGACCGGCGGGCCGCCCATGCGGGACGCCCGCACCCGCACCTCGTGCGAGGCGCCGTCACAGATGGCCGCGGCGGTGCCCTTGAAGACCCCGCCCCCTTGGGTGTCGGAGACGCCCACCTGCACCGAGTCCAGACCGGTCAGGGCGTCGCAGCGGTAGCGGACCTGCACGGACGGCTCACCGGCGTTGGCCGTCAGCCGCGTCACCGAGACGCTGTCGGCCGCCTGGGCCGGGACCGCGCCGCCCAGTGCGACCGCCGTAGGCAGCGCGCACAGCAGCGCGGCCCGCAGCGCGGACCGCGCCGCGTACCGGCCTTTCTGAAGAGTTCTCATCAACACTCCTGCTTCGTGTTCGTCGGAACGGGTTTCCGGTCGGGAGAGGACCGGCGGAGAACGCAGGACGGCGTGTGCCGCCGTGGGCGACACACGCCGTCTCGTGCTGACACGCAGACTCAGCACAGGGGCCGGGAGCCCCGCACCTGCGTCAGGAGTGCGATCCCGTGCCGCTGCCCGTGGCACCGGTCGGGCCCGCGACGCGGGTGACCTTGTGGAAGTAGGCCTTGCCGTCCTCCGTGAAGCCGCTCTCGACCTTGGTGCACGAACCACCGTTGGCGTTGGCCGAGTTCATGGACTTCTCGTAGGCGGGCCCGTCGTGGGCGGGCGCCGCGGAGGCGAGGCCCGCACCACCCAGGACGATGGGGGCGACGAGGGCACCGACTGCTGCGGCCTTGGCAATGCTGCGCATCAGAGTTTCCTTTCGAGGAACGGGAGCACGCAGGCACGGGCGTGCCGCGTGCATGCTCAAGCTGGACCGGATCGGTGGCGTCCGCGCGCGGGCGGCTGCCCGGTGCCGCGACCGCACGTGTGAACGACAACTGGTGTGTACGTCTGTGACCTGGGGCGACGTGCCGGGTGGCGTGATGGGGGAGAGGTAGTCCGGCCGGGTGACGGCACGGCGGATGCGCTTCCCGGGTGAGGGTGCCGCCGCACCCGTGACTTTCGCGCGGCCCATCAGGTTCTGGGGACATGACATCAGCACGACGACTCATCGCCGCCGTCTCGCTGGCCGCCGGAGCGGCGGCCCTGGCCGCGCCGGCCGCCCAGGCGTCCGCCCCCGTCCCTGCCCCCGACGCGGGAAAGCTCTCGGTGCTCAGCACCGTCGACGACCTCGGGAAGTCCGGCATGCCCGAGGAGCAGCGCGCCCAGATGCCGACCCTCGAGAACCAGCTCTCCGGCCTCAACCAGGTGCACCAGTTGAACCAGCTGCACCAGCTCACGGACCTGGTGGCACCCGTCACGAACGCGCTGCCCGCCGTCCAGTAGCCCTGCCGGTCACAGGAGCCGCACGCCGCGGCTGGCCAGATAACTCACCGGATTGATGTCCGATCCGTAGTCGCGCCGGACCCGTACCTCCAGGTGGAGGTGCGGGCCCGTGGCACGTCCGGTGGCGCCGCTCCTGCCGAGGAAGGCCCCGGCGCCGATCCGCGCGCCCTCGCGGACCGCGATGGTCGACAGGTGGGCGACGAGGGCGTAGTGGCCGTCCGGCATCCGCACCGTCACGGCATTGCCGTACGCGCCGGACCACCGCGCCACGAGGACGACGCCGGAACCCACGGCGTAGACGGGCGTCCCCTGCGGAACGGCCAGATCGATGCCCGTGTGGTGCCCGGCGAGCCAGTCGCCGCGTATGCCGTAGGGCGCGGTGACCCGGAATCCCCGGCGCAGGGGCATCGCGTACTGCTGGGGCGGCCCTTCCGGGAGGCCGCGGTTCTCGTCCGCGCCGAGCCGCTCGTCCGCCTCCGACAGGGCCGCCTCGAACTCGGGGTCGTATTCGCCGGTACAGGAGTGGCCCGACGGATCGGAGGGGTCCGACGCTGCTCTGCCCGAGCGGGCGGCGGCGGGGGAGGCTGTCAGCGGTGGCAGCGCCCCGCCGACCAGCAGCGCCACCGCGGCCCCCAGAGCACGGCGCCGTGTGGTGGCCGCTTCTGCCGCGCTCGCTATGTCGTGTTCCATGTCCGCCACCTCACTGGTGACGGGCACTGATCGCATCTCGGGGAGAGCCGCCTGGCGTACACCGCCTGAGCCTCCAGCCTCCCCCGCGACCCTAGGTCGGCGGGGACACGCCCTCGTCCGAACTGCGCCCCGCGGGCGGCGGCCAGTGCGGCCGTGCGGGCTCCGGCAGGGAGCGCAGCGCCTGGCCGACCGAGGTGTGCGCCGTGAACAGGGCCGTGCTCCCGCTGTGTTCGAGCAGCGTGGCAAGACGGCGGCCCACGCCCGCGAGCTTCAGGTCGCCGGACCTCCGGCGCAGGAGCCAGTGCAGGGCGAGCAGGCAGTTCAGACCGCGGGAGTCGCAGAACGTCAGCGCGGTCACGTCGAGGATGATGTGGCGCCGGCCCGCGTCGAGGGCGACGGCCAGCGTGTCCATGAAGAACTTCTCGGACGCCTGGTCGAGTTCGCCGCTGAGCCGCAGCACGGCACAGGCGTCGGAGTCCGCGAGGCCCGCAATGGACAGACGGTGGGGCGGCATACCCATCACACCTCCGGAGTCCGACATCGAGTGCGGGGCCGACGACAAGTCCGGACCGGCTCGGGCGATCTGCTCTCTGCGGGTATACAGGATCGGCCGGGCGGCGTCAGCCCACTGGGGCCAAGTCACAGCTGACACCCGCGCCCGACCGGCCATCCCTGAAAAGACGATTCACCCGTCCGTCCCGCAGCGTGGCTCACTCCACGCATCCCGCCGCCGCTTACGTTGTTGCTCCTCCCGAAGACAAACAGGAGCGCGCGTGAAGATCGATTGCGTCGGTGGCGGGCCCGCCTCCCTGTATCTGGCCATCCTCGCCAAACTCCAGGAACCGGCCCACGAGGTGACGGTCCACGAGCGGCACGCGGAGGGCACCAGCTACGGCTGGGGCGTGACGTACTGGCCTGACCTCCTGGCCGACCTGCACGCCCACGACCCCGAGTCGGCCCGGCTCATCGAGGAGCAGTCCGTGTGCTGGCGCGGCGGGTTCGCCTACGTCGGCGACCGCACCACCGCGCACGACGGCGACCCCGGCCACGCGATCGGCCGCCACCGGCTGCGGACCATCCTCGCGGACCGGGCCCGCTCCCTCGGCGTACGCCTGGAGTTCGGCAGGGAGATCGCCAGCCGCGCGGACCTGCCCGGCGCGGACCTCGTCGTCGCCGGTGACGGGGCGCACAGCAGGCTCCGCACGGAACAGGCGGACCGGTTCGGCACACAGGTGACCACCGGCGCCAACCGTTTCATCTGGCTCGGCACGACCCGGGTCTTCACGGCGTTCACCTTCGCCTTCGTCGAGACTGGCCACGGCTGGATCTGGTGTTACGCGTACGGCTTCAGCGCCGAGCACAGCACCTGCGTGGTGGAGTGCTCCGCCACGACCTGGTCGGCCCTCGGCTTCGACCGGCTGGACCACTCCGATGCCCTGCGCCTGCTGGAGAAGCTCTTCGCGGACCTGCTCGATGGCCACGAGCTCCTCGGCCGCAAGGACATCGAGAGCCACGCCCAGTGGCAGGCCTTCCCGACCGTCACCAACACGGCCTGGTCGCACGGCAACCTCGCGCTGATCGGCGACGCCGCCCACACCACGCACTACTCCATCGGGGCGGGCACCACCCTCGCGCTGCGCGACGCGATGAGCCTGGCCCGCGCGGTGGGCTCCGCCGGGCCGCGGGAGCTTCCCGCGGCCCTCGCCGCGTACGAACAGGACCGCAGACAGGCGCTGCTCTCGGTGCAGAGCGCCGCGCGGCACAGCGCCCAGTGGTACGAGAACCTGCCCCGCTACATGGGCCTGGAGCCGCACCAGATGTTCGCCCTGCTCGGCCAGCGGCACTCGCCCCTGCTGCCCCACGTGCCGCCGCAGCTCTACTTCCACGTCGACCAGGCCGTCGGCCGCCTCCAGGCCCTGCGCTGGCTCAAGCAGCGCCTCGGCCCCCGCCTCGCCCGCACCCTGCAGAGCCGCCGCACGCCGTAGGGCGCCAGGGCTCCGGGCCTCTAGACGGGGTGCTGGTCGCGGGCCAGCCGGGTGAGCCTGCCGACCAGCCCGTCCGGCCGGTGTCCGGTCGCCGCGTGCACGATCAGTTCGCTCGGCAGGCCGAGGCCGCGCGCCCGGTGGACGACCGCGGCCGCGTCCCCGGAGGATGCGCTGAGGTCGATGACCAGCGCGTCGGGCAGCAGCACCCGGGCCCGGGCCAGGGCCAGGGAGCTGTCATGGGTGTGCGACAGGACGCACACCTCGGGGATGCTCTCGATCCGGGCGATCAGGTCCTTCGCCTGCTGCCGCCCGACCAGCACCAGCACGGTCAGCACACGCTCCATTTTCCTCCCGGCGGCGGTGCGTGTCCTGAGCGGGCCGTTGCCCGCTAGCGTGCGGTGGCGGCCTGCGAGCCGGTCTGTACGGACTTCATGCCGGTCTCGATCACCGTCAGGCCCGTCTTGCCGCCGTCCAGCACGTCCCTGCCCGTCTCGGCCGGGTTGACCAGGGTTTCGCCGACCACCCGGCCCACGTGGCGGGCGCCGTCGCCGGAGGGGGCGGCGGCGTGGGCGGGGGCGGCAGCGGCGACGGCAGCGGCGGCGGCCGTCAGGGACAGGGCGGTGAGCATGCGCTTCGAGGTGTTCATGGTCTTTCAAACGGCACAGAGCGCGGGAAGGTGCGCCGACATCGCCAGTAACCCGGGCAATTCCACCGTCCGAGCGATCCGCGCCTTTACCCGCTTCTTCTGTGCCGTCTGTGAGGGTGGGAGCTGTTCACGTCCGCTTTGAGGCGCATCCGAGGCGAATCCGAGGCGAAAGGAACACCATCGTGGGGCTGCACCAGGTGTCCACCGGTACCCGTCAGACGTACGACGACGTCTACAGCACACCGATAAGCGCACGGAAGCTGGCCGCGCACCGCGTCCCGGAGTACAGCTCCGATCCCCGCGCGGTGGCGGCGCTGGTCAAGGACGAGCTGACCCTCGACGGCAACTCGTCGCAGAACCTGGCCACCTTCTGCACGACGTGGGCGGAGCCCGAGGTGCACCACCTCATGGACGTCTGCATGGACAAGAACATGGTCGACAAGGACGAGTACCCGCAGACCGCGGAGATCGAGTCCCGCTGCGTCCACATGCTCGCCGACCTGTGGAACTCCCCGGCGGGCGGCACCACCATGGGCTGCTCCACCACCGGGTCGAGCGAGGCGGGCATGCTCGGCGGCCTCGCGCTCAAGTGGCGCTGGCGCGAGGCGCGCATGGCGGCGGGCAAGCCCGCGGACCGGCCCAATCTCGTCTGCGGTCCGGTACAGGTGTGCTGGGAGAAGTTCGCGCGCTACTTCGACGTGGAGCTGCGCCAGATCCCGCTGGAGCCCGGTGCGACGGGCCTGCGGCCGCACCAGCTCCGTGAGTACGTCGACGAGAACACCATCGGCGTCATCGCGATCCTCGGCGTCACCTTCACCTGTGACTACGAACCCGTCGCGGAGATCGCCGCCGAGCTCGACGCGATCCAGGCGGACACCGGCCTCGACGTGCCGATCCACGTGGACGCGGCGAGCGGCGGCTTCGTGGCGCCCTTCCTGCAGCCCGACCTGGTCTGGGACTTCCGGGTGGAGCGGGTCGCCTCCATCAACTCCTCGGGCCACAAGTACGGCATGGCGCCGCTCGGCGTCGGCTGGATCGTCTGGCGCACGGCGGACCACCTCCCCGAGGACCTGGTCTTCCGCGTCGACTACCTCGGCGGCGACATGCCCACCTTCTCCCTCAACTTCTCCCGCCCCGGCGGCGAGATCGTCGCGCAGTACTACACGCTGCTGCGGCTGGGCCGCGAGGGCTACCGCAAGGTGTACGAGGCGTGTGCGGCGAGCGCGCGGGCGCTGGCCGACGAGGTCGCGGACATGGGCCCCTTCACGCTCCTCTACGACGGGCGCGGCGCACTGCCCGCCGTCTCCTGGACCCTGGCCGAGGGCGGGACGCCCGTGGGGTTCACGCTCTACGACCTGACGGAGCAACTGCGCGTCCGGGGCTGGCAGGTCCCCGCGTACCCGCTGCCGCCCAAGCGCCAGGAGACCGTGGTCCAGCGGGTCCTGGTCAGGCACGGCATCGGGCACGACAAGATCATGCTGCTCGCCAAGGACCTGCGGGCGGCCGTGGACCGGCTGACGAGCGGGTCGACGGGGGCGCCGGAGACGCCGGGGTTCCACCACTGAGGGGTACGTCGACAAGCGCCTCGTCGGACTCGTCAGAAGTGCATCATCGACATCAGCTCGGGGCTGCGCATGCCCGCCGACATCTCCGGGAGCCGCTGCCCCGGCCGCATCCATCCCGCGCGCTCGGCAGCCGCGACGGCGTCCGCCTCGGCCTCGTCCGCTGCGGTGTTCAGGGCCTCGTCCGCGCCGAGGCCGTCGCGCCCCGCCGCGGCCGAGGCGGTCTGCGACGCTCTGAGCGCGGAACGGCAGGCGGCGACGGCGAGTTCGCCGTCGCCGTCGTGCAGTTGGCCCATCTGGGCGGCCTGGGCCGCGGAGGCGGCGGCGTTGCGCGCGCAGCGGGAGTCCGCCGCCGGGTCGGGGGCGCTCTCCGACAGCACGGCGAGGGCCTGGAGGGAGACACGGGCCGCGTGGGCCGCCTTCCAGACGACGTTCTCCTGCGCGTCGTGCCGCTCGACGTAGTGGCAGATCGAGGCGGCGCGGAAGGCGGCGCTCTTGGCGCGTGCGGCGTGGCCCGCCCGGAGGTCCGCACGGAAGTCCGCCCCGAGTTCCGCCTGGAGGTCCGTCTCGGGGTGTTCGTCGTGGGTGCGGTCGCTCATGACCATCTCCTCGTCCGCGGGCGGGCCGGTGCCGGGTGTGCGGCAGGGTGACAGGTCCGGCTCCAACAGGCCATACGTACGGGGGTACTTCACGCGTAGTGCCTCAGGAGGCACGCCTCACGGGGACGTTCCTCCCGTACGCTCCCGCGGCGGCAGCAGCAGGTCCCGCTCGGGGTGCTTCTCGCCCGTCACGCTGCCCTGGATGCCGAGGTCCCGCCGCGCCGCCTCGTGGAAGTCGTTGATCAGCCGGAACGCGGCGCGGTTCCGCTCGCGCCAGTCGCCGAGGGTCCCGGTGATCCGGCCCGTGGCCTGCCAGTCGATCTCGGCGACCGTGGCGTTGAGCTCGTGCCCCGCTTCGATGGCGTCGTCGCCGCCCAGCAGCATGACCCGCTCGAAGGCGCTGCCCCAGATCCGGCCCGCGCCCGCGAGGTCCTCGCGGAGTTCCTGTTCCGTCCGGTCGCTCCGCGTCCGGTCGCTGTCGTGGAGGTTCTCGCGGAACTCGTAGAGCCGGACGGCCAGGGCGACCCGCGCCTTCGCCGCGTCGACGTAGGCGCCGTACGCCTCCACCTTCTTGTCGTCCCAGCGGGTCAGGAGCTGGTGCCGGTTGCGGCCGCGCTCCATCAGGTAGTTGGTTGCGTGCGTCGACAGGGCGCCGAGCAGCACCGCGCCCACGGTCACGAGTTGCTCCCCGGTTCCCAACCCGCCCCCAGCCAAAGCCTTTTGAGATGACCGGACGATCTTACGAGTCCGGGCGGGCGTGGCCGGGTCTCAGACCAGGATTCCCAGGGCCGAGTCCAGCGACCACGTCTGCCAGCTCCAGGTGAAGAAGGCGACCAGCGAGGCCAGCGCCATCATGAGGTTCTGCCCCTGCTCGGCCCAGTCGTGGATCATCAGGACGAGGTAGACCAGGTTGAGGACGAGTCCGCAGACCAGGGCGATCGGCGTGAGGAATCCGACGATCAGGCCCAGTCCGAGGGCGAGTTCGGCGTACGCGACGACGTACGCCATCACGCGCGGCCGCGGCTTCACCACCACGTCGAAACCGTCGCGCACGAGGGACCACCGGTGCTTCTCCGCGATGCCCGCGGCCCAGCCGATGCCACCGCCGCCGAACCACTCCTTCTTGTCCTTGTGCCGCCAGCTCTCCAGCCACCACAGGCCGATTCCGATCCGGAGTACGGCCACCCACTCGGCTCCGCCGAGCCAGATCGTCTGCATCGAGCGTCCTCCCAAGCCAACCTGACGGGGCGTCAGTTCAGCGGATCGGGCCGCAACGCGCAAGGGGTCGAGTTGCGGGCGCACGCTTGCCGTCGGCGGCGGCGAGGCCATAATCTCGACCTGATGGAATCTGATGGAGCGTCAGATTTAGGTCGGGGAAACCGGCAGGCAGCGGCAGCAGTAGGGGGCACAACAGTGGTCAGCAGCGAGGTCGGCACCGTCGGCACCAAGGAACTCCCCCGGGTCATCAGCGTGGACGACCACGTGATCGAGCCCGCACACCTCTTCGACACATGGCTTCCCGCCAAGTACCGCGACCGGGGCCCGAAGCCCTTCACCGCGGGCATCGGCGAGCTGGAGTACATCGGCGGCAAGTACAAGTTCACGACCGACCCGGCGGGACAGATCACCGACTGGTGGGAGTACGAGGGCAGCATCTTCCCGTACAAACGGATCATCGCCGCCGTCGGCTTCTCGCGCGACGAGATGACGCTGGACGGCATCACCCGCGAGCAGATGCGCCGGGGCTGCTGGGATCCGAAGGCCCGCCTGGCGGACATGGACGTCAACCACGTCGAGGCATCCCTCTGCTTCCCGACCTTCCCCCGCTTCTGCGGGCAGACCTTCTCCGAGGCCAAGGACAAGGAGGTCGGCCTCGCCTGCGTCCGGGCGTACAACGACTGGATGGTCGAGGAGTGGTGCGGCGACAGCGGCGGCAGGCTGATCCCGCTCTGCCTGATCCCGCTCTGGGACGTGGACCTCGCCGTCGCCGAGATCAAGCGCAACGCCGCGCGCGGGGTGCGGGCCGTCACCTTCAGCGAGATCCCCACGTATCTGGGCCTGCCGTCGATCCACTCCGGCTACTGGGACCCGTTCTTCGCGGCCTGCGAGGAGACCGGGACCGTGGTGAACATGCACATCGGCTCGTCGTCGCAGATGCCCGCCGCCTCCCCGGACGCACCGCCCGCGGTCCAGGCCTCGCTCTCCTTCAACAACGCGATGGCGTCGATGATGGACTTCCTCTTCAGCGGGGTCCTGGTGAAGTTCCCGCGGCTCAAACTCGCCTACAGCGAGGGCCAGATGGGCTGGATCCCGTACGCCCTGGAGCGCGCCGACGACGTGTGGGAGGAGCACCGGGCCTGGGGCGGCGTGAAGGACCTGATCCCGGAGCCCCCGTCCACGTACTACTACCGGCAGATCTTCTGCTGCTTCTTCCGCGACAAGCACGGCATCGACGCGATCGAGACCGTCGGCGTCGACAACGCCACGTTCGAGACGGACTACCCGCACGTCGACTCCACCTGGCCGCACACCAAGGAGGTCGCGGCAGATCACGTCGGCCACCTCCCGGAGGAGATCGCCTACAAGCTGCTGCGCGGGAACGCGATCCGCATGCTGGACCTGCCGTTCGACCGGGCCGGGAGGTAGGCGGCGGGGGAGGGGCGGATACGGTTCATCCGACGAGCGCGACCGCGACCGCGGCGGAGGCGCGCGACGGAGAGGCGATCGGATGAGCACCCCCCTTTCGAAGCTTTCGGAGACGATGGTCACGCTCGGGCGCCGGTACGTGCGTGACGCCCCCGGCACCGTAGGCAAGGCCGAGCTGGCCGCCCGGTTCCTGAACCCGCGCCTGCGGGAACACCCCAGGCGCCGGGTCGTCACCGACCGGTACGGCCACCGGTTCGCCGTCGACACCCAGGACCTGATCCAGCGCTACGTCTACCTGTTCGGCGCCTGGGAGCCGCACATGACGCGGTGGCTGCGCGGGCGCCTCGGGGCCGGGGACGTCTTCGTCGACGTCGGCGCGAACGTGGGCTACTTCGCCGTCCTGGGAGCCGGGCTCGTCGGTCCCCGGGGCCGGGTCGTGGCGATCGAGGCCTCGCCCGCGTTCCACGACCGCGTGCTGCGGAACGCGGAGCTGAACGGGTACGCCAACATCCGCGCGGTCAACGCCGCCGTGTCGGACGCGCACAAGCGGCTCACGTTCATCCTCGCCAGCTCGAACAACATGGGCGCGAACAGCATCGTCCCGTACGACGGGCCCGCCGAGTCCACCTTCGAGTCGGAGGCCTCGCCCCTGCCCGAGCTGCTCGAACCCGACGAGCTCGCCCAGGCGCGCGTGATCAAGATCGATGTGGAAGGGGCGGAGGGCGGCGTCGTCCGAGGACTCGCGCCCGCCCTCGACCGCCTCCGCGACGACGTGGAGATCGCCGTCGAGGTGACCCCGGACCGCATGGAACAACTCGGCGACTCCGCGGAGGAGTTGATGAAGACCATGCGTGAGGCGGGCTTCCACGCGTACCGGCTGGTCAACGAATACGCGCCCGAGACCTACCCGGGCGCGATCCGCCGTCCCGCCCCTCCGGTGCGGTGGCGGGAGCCCGTCGTCGGCGAGACCGAGCTGGTCTTCTCGCGGATCGACGCGGAGACGCTCTGACCTGGGGCGGCGGCGGGCGTCAGCCGGTCGCCGTGGGGAAGGCCCACCGGAACGCCGAGAGCGCCCTGGCCCGCTCCGCCACCACCGCCATGCGCGCGTCCCGCTCCGCCGTGTCGGTGTGCGCGCTCTGGCCCGTCACCTGGCCCTCCCACTTGCGGTAGAGAAGGCCCACCTCGGACGAGAACCAGCCGCGCGCAACGGAGTTGAGGGCCAGGAGCAGGCCCGTGTCCTCCGAGGCGGGCAGCGCCATCCAGCCGCCCAGGGCGACCAGCAGCTCGCGGCGGACGAAGAGCGTCGCGGGGTGGACCGGCGCCCGGTGGTCGTGCCCCGCCCAGTAGTCGAGCACCGTCATGCGCTCGACGGGCCCGTGCGCCGGATCGCCGGGGAACCCGGCCGTGGAGCCGTCGGGCAGCAGGTCGAGCACCCGCGAGGTGGCCCAGCCGATGGCCGGGTCGCCTTCGAGCGCCGCGAGATCGCGGGCCAGCGCGCCCGGCGCGAGCTGGTCGTCGGCGTCCAGGACCTTCACGTACTCCCCGTCGGCGTGCGCGAGCGCCATGGTGCGCGCGACACCGGGGCCCCCGGCCCGCCCCTGCCGGAACGTGACGCGCTCGTCGTCCGGGACGTGCGGCGCGACCTGGTCGCTCCTGCCGTCCTCCTGGATGAGCCAGTGCCACTCCCAGCCCTCGGGGAGCTCCTGCGCGCGGAGCGATTCGTACGCGTCGGACAGGAAGGGGGCCGAGGGCGGGTGGACGGCGGTGACGATGATGATGCGCCGGCGCACGGCACTCACCACCTTTCCAGTGGAGTGGTGAAGACGGCTTCCGTGCGGTCGCCGGGCAGGGTGACGTGGGCGATCTCGACGACGCGGCCGTCCGTGGCGTACGACGTCTTGCGGAGCAGCAGCACGGAGGTGCCGGGCGGCAGCTCAAGCTCCGCGGCCTCCTCCGGCGTGGGCGGCCGGGCGGTGAGGCGCTCCTCGACGCGGTCCAGCTCGATGCCCACGGTGGACAGCTGGTTCTGCGTGCCGCCGGGCCACGGCTCCTTGGTGTCGTCCAGGAGGTCCGGGTTCCGGGCCACCAGGTCGCGGAGCAGGTAGGAGGTCGCCAGGTTGAAGGGGGCGCTCTCGGCGGCGTACCGCGTCCGGTAGGAACGCTCGATCAGGGGCGTCCCCTCGGGGACGGCGAAGGCCGACGCGAGGTGTTCGTCCGCGCGGATCTCGCGGTACGCGGCGTGGAAGACGAGGTCCTGCAGTTCGAGCCCGGTGTCCCGCTCGGTGGCCCCGGTGCGCGCCCTGCGCTGCTGCGGCTGGTGCACGCGGCTCTTCTCCCACTGGTGGCGGGAGTTGTCGCGGACGACGCCCGCGCGGGGTCTGCGGACGAAGTTGCCGCGACCGTGTTCCTTCTCGATCAGCCCTTCCTCGCGCAGGAGGCGGAGCGCGTCGCGGAGCGTCGGAACGCTGCGCCGGTACTGCTCGGCGAGCTTCGTCTCGGCGGGCAGCCGCTCTCCTGGCCGCAGCAGGCCCGCGCGGATCGAGCGGCGGATGTCGTCCGCTATCTGCTCGTATGCCTTCGGCATCGCGCTCACCATCCGTCGTCGGGGCCCGAGGCCACACCCTACGACTCCTAAAGAGGAGTTGACGAGCTCGACGGAAAGTTTCGGTACGAAACGATCTCGCGCGTTAAAGGTGGAGAGCTGAAAGGGGCAGAGCGATCACCCGGGGAAAGCGCCGAGGCAAGCCTTCACAAATGGAAGGGCCCGATCGCTGGCGACGGGGGATGCACCAGCGATCGGGCTCTGTTCCAAGAGTAACAAGACTGAATGCATAGTGGGAGTCAACTCCGCGAGTAAAGTATGGAGTTGTGATCGGGATCACGTAGCCCGTCGGACGGACGACAAGGCAGGCAGCGTGCCCGAACGGGCAAGTCCCTGGCCGGAAAGGGGTCGGCCGGGGGCGGAAACGGGCGGCCCGTTACTCGTCGCACGGCGGCTCGTACGAGAGGCGGGGCAGATACTCATCCCATTTCTCCCGCGTCAGAACACCTCTAGTGGTCGAGCAAATGCGGTTAACGGCATCCTCGGTGTCCAAGTTCCACAACCGGACGGTATCGGTGCCGCTCGCCACTCCCAGCATCTGGCTGTGCGGGCTGAACGACAGGAAACTGCCCATCTTGGTGTTGGGGCTCATCGACTGGCCGATGGGAGAGGCGTCGGTGGGGTCGGAGACGTTCCAGAGGCGGACCGTGTTGTCGTTGCCGCCGGTGGCCAGGGTGTGCCCGTCCGCGGAGAACGACAGCGACACGACCGCGTCGGTGTGGCCCGCCAGGGAGGCGTCGAGCCTGGCAGGACCACCGGGATCCTCGATGTTCCAGAGCCGGACCGTGCCGTCGTCGCTGCCACTGGCCAGCGTGCGGCCGTCCGGGCTGTAGACGACCGTGTTCACGGGACCCTGATGTCCCTTGAGGGGCGCACGGAACGGGGTGGCGCGCCGTGGATCGCTCACGTTCCAGAGCCGGACGGTGCCGTCCGCACTGCCGCTGACCAGCGTGCGCCTGTCCTTGCCGAACGCGAGCGAGTTGACGTACCCCTGGTGCCCGGTGAGCGGCGTGCCCAGCCTGTGCGGGCGGGCGGGCGAGGTGACGTCCCACAGCTGGATGGTGCGGTCGGTGTAGGGGGTCGCGAGCGTGCGCCCGTCCCTGCTGAAGGCCAGCGCGGCCGCGAACCGCGTCCGCAGCCGGACGGGCGGCCCGTAGGGGACGGGGTGCTTGGGGTCGGCGACGTTCCACAACTGCACGGCACGGTTGCCCGTGAGCATCGCGAGCGTCCGGCCGTCCGGTGAGAACACCGGCGCCCGGGCGTTGCCCTCCGCGGGCTGGAACGGCTTGCCCAGCGGCACCGGACGGTCGGGCCGCGCCACGTTCCACAGCCGGACCTTCTCGTCCCGCGAGCCCGTGGCGAGCACCTTCCCGTCGGGGCGGAACGCGCCGATGCGGCCGAGCATGTCCCCCGCGGAAATCGACCACAGCCGGACCTTGTTGTCGCCGCTCCCGGTGGCGAGGGTCCGTCCGTCGGGGCTGAACCCGAGTGCGTACATCTCCCCGCTGCTGCCCGCGAGGGGCTCGCCGACCTGCGAAGGATGCTCGGGGTCGCGGATGTTCCACAGGCTCGCCGTGCTGTCCGCGCTCGCGGCCGCGAGCATGGTGCCCGCCGGATTGAAGGCCACCGACCACAGCGGCCCGGTGTGCCCGGTCAGCGGGGTGCCGAGCGCCTTGCCGCGCGCCGGTTCTGAGACGTCCCAGAGCCGGATCGTGTTGTCCGCGCCGCCACTGGCGAGCGTGGCGTCGTCGGGGCTGAAGGCCACGGAGTGGACCGTGGTCGAGTGCCCCGTCAGCACCTTCTTGACGGGCTCGGGCCGACGCGGATCGGCCGTGCTCCACAGCCTGATCGTGCCGTCGTCCCCGCCCGCGGCCAGCGTCCGTCCGTCGTGGCTGAACGCCACCGAGCGCACGGCTTCGGTGTGCCCCTTCAGCGTGGCGATCCGCTTCGGCCGCCGCGGCTCGTCCACGTCCCACAGCCGCACGGTCCGGTCCTCGTTGGCGGCGGCCAGCGTGCGCCCGTCCGGACTGAAGGCGAGCAGATAGATGGCCCCGCCCTCCCCGGTCACGGGGCTGCCGAGGAGCCGCGGATGGCGCGGGTCCCGCACGTTCCACAGCCGGATCGTGCCGTCGTCCGACGCGCTGGCCAGCGTGTTGCCGTCCGGGCTGAAGACCGCGGTGCTCACCCAGCTCTTGTGGCCGGTGAGGGGCTTGCCCAGCGGCTCGGGGCGCGCCGGGTCCGAGAGGTCCCACAGGCGTACGGTCCGGTCGTAGCTGGCGGTCGCCAGGACCCGTCCGTTCGGGCTGAACGAGGTGAGGTAGACGGCGCCCTTGTGGCCGAGGAGCGGTGTGGCGAGCGGCGCGTTCACGATGGAGATCAGCCGGTTCTGCGTGCCCTTGTCGCCGGGCCGCAGGTGGTGCGCCACCAGGTCGAGTTGCGCGGAGAGGGACGGGTCCGTGTGCTGGGCGCGGTCCGCCTCGGCGACCACCTGCTCGAACACCGCGTCGTCCCGCTGCTGCCTGGCGACCACCGCCGACACGACGGCCACCATCGCCAGGACGACCAGGGTCGCCACCGCGCCCCGGCTGATCCAGACCATGCGCCTGCGCAGCCTCGCCGAAGCGGCCAGGAACTCCATGGCGCTCCGGGTCAGATACGTGTCTCCCGCGCCCCCCGCCCAGGAGCGGGCCTGCTCAAGCCGGGAGCCCCGGTAGAGCAGCGACGAGTCGCGCTCCGAGTCCTCCCAGGACTTGCCGTCCTCCTCGAGCCGCTGCCGCAGCAGATGGTCGTTCCTGTCCTCGTCGATCCAGTCCCGCAGGCGCGGCCAGGCGTGCAGCAGCGCCTCGTGCGTGATCTCCACGGTCTCCGCGTCGAGGGTCACGAGCCGGGCGCGGACCAGCGCTTCGAGGGACTCCTCCGTCTTGTGCGGGTCGGTCGACTCCTCCGCAAGCTGTCGTCGTGTGCCCCGGCGCCGGGTGGCCTGCGTGTCCTCGCCCAGCCGGACGAGCCGCAGCAGGAGCAGCCTCGCGGCGGTGCGGGCCGCCGGGTCGAGCCCGGACCAGGCGCGCTCGGCGGTCGCCGCCACCGCGCCCTGGATGCCGCCCGCCGCGCGGTACCCGGCCAGGGTCAGCCGTCCCGTCTTCCGCCGCTGCCAGGTGGCGAGCAGGGCGTGCGACAGCAGCGGAAGCACTCCCGCGTCGTGCGCCCCGCGGGGTCCGTCCGTGCTCACTTCCCGGACGATCAGCTCGGCGAGCCCGGGTTCGAGTTCGAGCCCCACGGCCTTCGCGGGCCCGGTCACGGCCTTGCGCAGCTCCGAGGTGGTCAGCGGGCCGAGCACCATGTGCCGGTGCTGCAGCGCGTCGGCCAGCTCGGGATAGGAGAGGCACTCCTCGTAGAAGTCGGCGCGTATCCCGAGGACGACGAGCGCGGGGGCCCGGGTGTCGCCGTCGGCGGGGGAGCAGGCGGCGTGGAGCACGTGGATGAAGGCGCGCCGGTCGGCTTCGTCGGGGCAGAGAGTGAAGGTCTCTTCGAACTGGTCGACGATTATTACGGGGCGGGTGGGGTGTACGGGGCGTATGGGGCGTACGGAATGGTCGTCCTGTACAGATTCGCCAGGTTGGTCGGATGTGCTGGATCGGTCAGGCTGATCGGAGGGACGACCGGAGTCGACTCTCTCGCCCGCCGAGCGCTCCCCCCAAGCGGCGATGGCGTCGCGCACGGCCCGCGCGCACGTGTCACCCTCGGCCGCCTCCTCCCCGGCGGGGACGACGCGCGCGAGCTCGGGGATGTGCCGGGTGAGCTCCGTGAGGGGATCGGCGCCGGGCACGAGCTGAAGGACGGGCCCGGCACCCCAGTCGTCGCCGCTCTCCTCGTCCCCGGTGAGGAGAGCACCGTTCTGAAGGGTGGGCACAAGACCGGCGTTGAGCAGGGAGGACTTCCCCGCGCCGGACGCGCCCACGAGCATGACCAGACCGCCCGACTCCGCGGCACGCAGCTGGGCGACGAGGGCGTCGGTGCTCCGCTCCCGCCCGAAGAACCACTGGGCGTCCTGCTGCCGGTACGAGGCGAGCCCCCGGTACGGACAGACGCTCGGAACGGCCGTCGCGTCACTCCCGGCCCCGTCCCCGCTGCTCCCCTTCGGGTCCCGGTTCTCCGGGGCGCCGTCGGCGCCTGCCGTCCGGACGCCGACGGGATCGGCCACCGCGCGCTCCCACAGGCGGTGCCACTGGGCCATGTCGTAAAGACCCGCGGACACCGGCGCGGGCCGCTCGCGCCGCGCTTCGGGGATGAGGACGTGGAGCACCGCGGCGAGTGCGGCGAACTGGGCGGGCACGTTCTTGGCCCGTCGCCAGTCGCTGATCCGCTGGGCGGACACGCGTACAGGTCGGCCGCGCTCGTCGACTCGCTGGAGGCGGACGACCGCTTCGGCGACACGCTTGAGGGGCGGGTTGCCGGCTTCCTTGTACAGCAGCGCGAGACGTTCCGCGAAGCTCGTGCGTGCCCCTGAGTCGGAACTCAAGGCCTCCACCCCTTACTTCCGCCGCACTTGGTCATCCGGACCGGAAAACTCACTTTATACGGCTGACCTGCGGCGAAGGAGTCCGGACGGATCCGGAACCTCCTCCGAGGGACCCTCAGCTGGCAGGATCTCATCGCAGTAGCGAACCAACCACGCAGCGTCCTGGCTGGTCACCGGCTCACGGCTCGCCGAGGCGGCGCACAGCACCGATCGTTCTGAGCCTGGCTGTGCCGGGGTGACGACAGGATCGTCGTGTGGGTCCCGAAGACTCGTGCAGACGGCCATACCCGGACCGCATTCACATCGAACGCGGATCCGGATTTTCCCTGATCCGCGCCGATACGCGGGAGCACCACGCGTCGGCGCCGTCCGCGTCGATCGGTGCCGGTCCCCACGAGGGGAGGGACCGGCACCGATACGACGCGGAGTACCGCCGGATCACGAGCCTCCTCGCGTTTGTGGAGTGAGGCCCGATCGGGCTCGGAACTCCGCCCGCATCGCCCGCACCGCCCGCACCGCTCGTATCGTCCGCATCGCGCGCTACGCCTCGGCCACCGTCCGGGCGACGATCGTTGCCGCAGGCGGATCCTCACGGACCAGCCCGGCGGACTGCCCCGCATAGAGCGCCATCGTGTCCACATCGCCTGTCATGCCGACCAGCGGTACGGCGTCCTCGTACGGCCTGAGCCCCGAGGGCGAGCGCCGCGGCCGGCCCCCGGCCGTCGGAGATCCCTCCGGCGGCGGTCGAGGAGGTCCGCGTGCGCGTCGGATGCGCGCCGGTCAGGCTGCTGCCTTCGGTGGTACGGGTACGGGTACGGGTTCTGGCAGCCGGTTCAGGATGTCGAAGCCCGGTCCTAGGCAGGGGTGGTTGAGCAGGCGAAGGGTCCAGGGGTGGGTGCAGACCAGGCGCAGGCGTCCGTGTCGGTGCCCGGTTCGGTCGCGGGCGCGGTTGAGGAGTCGTACGGCGGTGCCGTCGATGAACTCCACGGCGCGCAGGTCGATCAGCAGGTCGGCATCGCCGGTGTGGGTGAGGGCGTCGAGGTGCCGGGTGATGTCGGGGGCGGTGTGGATGTCGATTTCTCCGCACAGGACCACGAGGGTGCAGTCTCCGTGGGGGCGGACTTCTCGGACGCAGACCATTGCGGCGGGCGGGGGCATGGCGACCCTCTTCTCCGGAGGCGGATGTCCATCAGGACCGGGACCAACGGGATCTGGGTCGGCACTTCAAGGTAATGGGCTGTATCGGCCTGCCGATGGGTTGTGCCGAAGAGGCGCGGGCGTGTGGGCCTTGCTGCTAAAGAGCCTGTGCTGAACGTCGGTAGCCGTGGGGCGGGGCGGCTGCCGGAGCGGCCTGCCCGGATGACGCTGTGAGAGGAATCCCGCCACGGTGCGGCGCATGCCGGGGGCTTAGTCCACTCGGGCCGGGGAGAGTGGAAGCACGGGCCGGTTTCGGCCCGCTGGCTCTGCACGGTCTCTGGTGGATGCGCCATCCGCCGATGACCGGCGCACACCCTTGATGCCTCTGGACTCCGTGTCCACCATTCGACTCTCGCGGGAGGGAGCCGAGCACCCTGTGCTGAGCGGGGAGTGCTGGCACTGGCAGGGCATGGAGCACGGCTGGCGCCGCAGGCCGGGCGCCCGGTGTAGGCCGTGCGCGTGAGTACGCGGCTCCGGCCACTCGGCAGGCGCGGTTGCCGCGTACCTCACCACGACCGGTGCGCCCGCCCAGCTCCAACGGGCGGCCACACTCCGGACGCCACCGCTCCACCGGCGGGCCGACGTACCTGGACACACCACCCTCAGACGTGCCGGGCGGTGCTGTCCCCGTCGTCGTCCAGGTGCAGCCGCCGGGCCAGCACGGCATGGGCGACGGCCAGGGGGCCGGGCTGACCCCGGAACGGGTTCAGAGCCCGATCACCTGGTCACCTGGTCACCTGGTCACCTGCCGAGACAGCGGCGGAGAGCGCCGTCGTGTGGTGTCCACGAATTCCGCGGGGGCAACCCTTTGCGGCCCGTGTGGCGATGCGATCACGGTGGCGTGGGCATCGAGCCTGCGGTGGCCGACGCCGTGTCGTGGTGCGGCAGAGGCGGCAGGGCGGTGGCGGAGGCCATCAGGCGCAGTGCCTCGGCCTCTTCGGTTTGCGGAGGTACGACCACGAGGTCCCACCTGCCCATGCCGGGCGCGAGCAGGCAGGCCGTGGGTGGGGCTTGTGAGGAGGTCGAGTGATGCAGATGCAGTACGTGATTGGCGACGAGCATCCGTCCGGGGAAGGCGGACCACAGGGTGCCGTTCACCGTGACGTGGATGATCCGCGACCAGGCGTGCGGCAACGCCGGGAGCAGATCGGGCAGTTCGACGGTCAGGTCGTCCGTGCGGGGCCACCAGGCACCGTCGATCCGGTGAGGGCCGCCGTCGGATGGGGTCAGGCGCAGACGCGTGCTTGGCAGGGGCAGGTCGGGGGTGCCGAGCGCGATGGTCATGGGGATCTCCTGCGTGGGGTCTGGGTACTTGTGACTTCAGGCGCGCCGTGTGGCGACGCGGTCGGGGGTGGGCCAGCGCACGTCCCTTACCCAGCCGACGTGTTCGAGGAGACGGATGACGGCGGCGGAGGGGTCGATCTGGCCGCGGTCGACGCCGTGGCGTGCGCTCGTCGGGTCCGCGTGGTGGAGGTTGTGCCAGCTTTCGCCGAAGGAGATCAGGGCCAGGGGCCACAGGTTGGTGGCCCGGTCGTGGCGCCGGGTGCGGAAGGGGCGCTCGCCGACCAGGTGGCACAGGGAGTTGACGCTCCACGTCACGTGGTGGAGCAGGGCAATGCGCACAAGTCCTGCCCACAGCAGGGCCGTTGTCGCGTGAACCCAGGTTCCGCCGATGGCCCACCCGAGGCCGAAGGGCAGGGCCAGCGTGAGGAGGCACAGGGCCGGGAAGGCGCGGGAGACCGCGCGGATGTCCGGGTCGGCCAGCAGGTCGGGCGCGTACCGTTCCGCCGGTGTGGGGTCGTCGCGGAACAGCCAGCCGACATGGGAGTGGGCCAGCCCGCGGAGCTGGCCGCGCAGATGGGTGCCGTAACGGTAGGGCGAGTGGGGGTCGCCGGGACGGTCGGTGAAGGCGTGGTGGCGGCGGTGCGTGGCGACCCAGCCGATGACGTCCCCCTGGAAGCTCATCGACCCGGCCACGGTCAGCGCGATGCGCACGGGGCGTGCGGCCGTGTAGCCGCCGTGGGTGAGGCCGCGGTGGAACCCGACGGAGATGCCCAGGCCCGTGACCGTGTAGAGGATGAGGGCGAGCGCGACGTCGGCGGGGTGTATGAGGCTTCCCCACAACAGCCAGACGCCGAGGCCGAGTGCGAGGAAGGGGAGGGTGACGATCGCGCCGGTGACGGCCACGTACAGCCGGTCGCCGCCGCTGCGCGCCGTCGCCGGGCCGTCGTCGGCGGGGAAGGGCGCCGATCCGTCGTACGCGTCGGACGCGGCGGCGTCCCGCGGCGCGGTCAGGGTGCGGTGGACGGTGGAACTGGGGTGCATGCGGGGCTCCTTGACCTCGGTCTCGATGGAGACGGCCGGGGTCACGGGCCGGTTGAGCATGCGATGCGAGGCCGGGGGTCAGCCGGTCTCGTCGGGGTGCGTACGTCGTGCCTGCGAGTGGCTGTCGGCCAGCCAGGTCCGGGGAGTCGGCGTGGGCGTGCGCGTGCGCAGGGTGTCGACGGTCAGGTGGAGGCGGGTGCCGCCTGCCTCGTCGTCCGCCGGGTAGCTGCGGGGCTCGTCACAGACGAGGGCCCGGCTCAGGACCTGTGCGACCTGCCTGGCCGCATCGGGGTCCGCGGCGACGATGCGGACCTCGACGCGGCCGTCGGGCGACGGCCGCGCGCTGTCCCCGGCACCCGGTGAGGTTCCGGTCGGGCTCTGGGCGCGTCCGGCACGGTCGGGCGCCGGCGTCGCCGCACTCTCTGTCATGCCTTCCGGCCCTTCGTGGCCCTGGTGCTCCTGCGTCGCGGGCGGAGGCGCCCGCGGCCTCCATCCCGGTGGTCACGGCGGCTGATCCCGCCCTGCGGAGCAGCGGTGACGGGCTGTGACCGCGTGCCGGTGGGGGCACGGCGGCCGGGCGGACGACGGCTGTACTGGCGTGCCGCGGTCCGGTCGGTGTGCGGGTCATTGAGGAGACGGGGCATCAGCGCTCCCAGAGCGATCATCGAGAGTACGACGGAGAGAGCGGTGGTCGTGTTCATGGCCCGTCACCACCCGGCGGTCATGCCGACGGGCAGGGCCACGGCGCCGCCCTCCGACTCCCAGGCCTCTGCCTGGGTTCGGGCCGGTGGGTCCGCCGCGGCCGGGGCTGCGGGATGGCGCTCCAGCTCGTCGGCGATGAGCGCACTGCCCGTACGGACGATCCGCAGGTCGCAGGCGGCGGCCATGAGTCGCGCGGCAGCTGCGGCGCTGGTCTCCGGAGGGATGATCAGCAGGTCCCAGCGCCCGACGTGGTAGGAGAGCAGCAGCAGTTGGTGCGGGTCCTGCTCGGCGCGGAACCAACCCACCTTGACCACGCGGCCGTTGACGGGGACCTTGCGCGGTACGACCGGCCAGTGCGTCGGGTTGATCGTGACTCGCGTGATGCGACCCCACAGGGGATCCAACGCTTCGGTCAGAGCGGGAAGTTCACGGGCGAAGTCACGGGAGCGCGGCCACCAGGCTCCGTCGAGCAACCCGGTGCGCGGGCCCGGAGGTTTGACGGACAGTCGCAACGGCGGGTGGCCGGGAGGCTTGGCGATGGACGCGGGCGGCGGGGGTCGTGCGATGAGCACCGTCATGGTGTCGACCTGTCCCCGGGTCTGCGGCGCTCGGCCCGGTGCTGACGAACCGAGAGAGATACCGGCATGGAAGCCGGTCAAGGAATGCTCTCGATACGGCCGAGCGTACTCCTGCGGCAGCCCCGACCGCGACCACCTGGACGCTCCCTATGCCTACGCCTACGGTGCGGTCAAGGCCGGGGGTCGTCCGTCAACGGACCGGAACCATAGGGCGGGGGAGGCTGATCGGACGAGGCCGCTGGGGAGAACGGAGCCTCGCCGGGGGCTTCGGCCACCGCATGCGGAGGCAGTACGCGGTCCTCCCACCAGGCCAGGCCCATGACGGCGCACAGCAGAATGAAGGGTACGAGGAGGACCAGCGCGTACATGGACATCGCCTGCCGTCGGGCACCTGCGAGAGGGGGCGAGCAGCGGATCGTTGCCCGCACGGGGCACATGGAGACGGAGCCGGGCTCGCACGGCGACGGCGGGCCGGCGCACTCGTGACGCGGTGGGATTGCGGAGCCGATACGCAGGAGGCGCCCTTCGAGGAGCGCGCCGACTGCTCGACACCACCGGGGGCCGGGGCGGCACGGCGGACACTAGTCCCCGGCGCTGGTCCTGGACAGGCGCCAAACGGCCATCTGCGCCGGGCCGTACGCGTTGGCGTCGGACGGGCCGGGCACCTTGGTCCACCACGGGACGCGGTCTTCGGGGGAAGAGCAGCTCCCAGGATTCTCTCAGCGCCGGATGCTGCGACTCCCGAACTGGTGCGAAGAGCGCTCGGAAATCGGGCCGTTCGCTGACTCTCACCCGCTGACCTGCCGGTCTTGAGCCTTTCGTCTTGCGGATCAGTTCCAGTGCGGAGGTGAAGGGGTGGTGGGCGCTGTCCGAAGGTGCCGTCCACCGTTCTGGGGTGGGCAGGCATGTGAAGCCGGGGCCGGGAGGCGATGAAGCGGCGGCCGCCACCGCTTCGTCGGCGAGGGTGGCGGCCGCCGGTGCGAGGAATCGCGCTCTCCCTAGGGCGCGAGTTCTCGCTGGGATGGTCCTCGGGCCACCTGGGGCGAGCGGGAGTTCGCCCCACTCGGGCGGGCTTGAGGACGGGGCTGGGGGCTGCGGATCGGTCGCGGGCTTTGTGGCCTGGTCGCCTTCGGGCTGCTGCCGGTGCCCTGGGGCGTTGTGCTCGGGGGTCTGCACGTAGGCGCCTTGGTGATCTCCTCAGGCCGTCAGGTGCGGTGGAAGGGTTTCGAGCAGGCAGAAGTCGGTTCCGGTGCCGGTGAGTCGCAGGATTCTGCCGACCTGATGGGTGTCGGGCAGGACGCGCAGGGTGCCGCCGCGCTCCAGGACGCGGACCCGGATCCGCAGGAGCAGTTGCAGCCCGCATACGTCCACGAAGGTCACCTCGCTCAGGTCCATGACGATGGACGGCCGCTCGACGGGGGTCAGCAGGTCCATCTGCGGTGTCAGCCGGGTGTACGCCACGAGGTCCAGTTCCCCGTGGAGTTCGACGACGTGCACGTCGTTCACCGCTCGTATCCGCATCCCGAAGAGCTCCGGCTGACGACCCGTGGCGCCCCGGCCTTCCGCTGCGGCGCAGATGCCGTCGCCGAACGCGAGGGGCCGCCGGAGCAGATCCCCCTGCCGGTGGCTTCCGTGCGCCGCGTTCACCGCACCACCCAGGCTGTGAGCCGCACGGGCCGACGCGTATCTGTCCCGGAGCGACCGGGCCTCGGAGGGTGTGCAGGAAGGACCGGAGCGACTGACCAGGACAAGGCTTCTCCTTTGGCGGGCGGTGGCGCGCATCTGCGGCTCCGTCCCTCAAGCCCGAACGTGGCAGGAACCCTGTCAGTGAATCCTTTCCCCGCGACTGGCCGGTATGGGGCGGACCTGGGGATTCAGCGGGGTGTGCGCCCGCCCTCCATTCGGGGGGGGGTGCCCTCTACATGCCGCCGTGGAGGCCCAGTTCGCCCAGGTCGGCCCGTGAGATCGGCCCGGGTGCGGGCCCTACGGAGTAGAGTCGAACCCCGAGACCTTTGACGTGTCCGGCGGTTGCCCTGGCTTGGGAAAGCCTCCGTCGCAACCGGCCATCTCCGAGATCTGCCGCCCTCCAGCCAGGAGTCCGGACATGGCACCCGACACCACACCCGTCACCACACCCCTCACCGTCGTCCTCGCCACCGACAGCTTCCTGATCGGGGACGGCCTCGCCGCGCTGCTCGCCGACGCCCCCGACATCAAGATCGTGGGCCGGGTCCGCCACCCCGACGACCTGGTGGCCGAGGTCGAGGGCCATGAACCGGACGCGGTCATCATCAGTCTGCGCACACCCGTCGTCACCACCATGGCCACCCTCGAAGCGGCCCGCCGCCTGCGCACCGACCATCCGGGTGTCGGCATCGTCGTCATCTCCGACCGCGGCAACGGCTTCGCCCTGGAGCTCCTGCGCGGCGGCGCCTCACGTATCGCCTACCTCCTGGATGACCGGATCCCGGGCATCGACACCGTGCTCGGCGCGTTGCGGGACATCCGTGCCGGCCAGACCGTCCTGGACCCGAGCATCGTGGACTCCCTGGTGACGCGCCGGGACGGCATCGCCATCGACGACCTGACCCTGCGCGAGATCGACGTCCTGGAGCACATCTCCCACGGGCTGTCCAACCGGGGTATCGCCGCCGCGCTCTTCATCTCGGTCAAGGCCGTCGAGAAGTACGTCAGCGGCATCTTCCGCAAGCTCGGACTCACCGACCAGCTCCTGGTCGACCGTCGGGTCACCGCGGCGCTCACTTTCCTGAGTGCCCAGAACGACGGAGGCTCCATGCCCCAGCGGACACCGATCCACTGATCCGCTGCCCCCGCGGTGGTGGTTCAAGGCTAGACGTGGCCACTGACGGTGAGCCCGCGTTTCCGTACGAAGCATCGTTGCGGGGGTGGCCGACGCCAGACGGTCGGGTGGGGAGCCGCATCTCGAAGTCGGCTCCCAGAGCTCCCAAACTGGTCCCCCAACGCAAACCAGGCCCGGTACTGATTTCTCAGTACCGGGCCTGACCTGGTATTTCAGCTGTCGGGGTGGCGGGATTTGAACCCACGACCTCTTCGTCCCGAACGAAGCGCGCTGCCAAGCTGCGCTACACCCCGATGTCGTTGCTCCACTGGCCTGCCGGGCAGGTCGTGGCGACATCGATTACTTTAGCGGACCGGCGCCCGGAGACGAAATCCGGTTTTCGGGGGACCGCTCCCGCGGCCCCGTGGGTCGGGTCGGACGCGGTCGAGGCCGACGAGCAGGAGGGCCAGCGCGTAGAAGGCCAGGCCGAAGATGACGGAGTTGCCGAGGACCCCGGCGTAGCCGTGCAGGTCGACGTCGAGGAACGGGTAGGGGTAGCGGGCCGTCGAGCCGGGGGTCATGATCGCGCCGCGGGCGAGGGCGAAGCCGAGGTAGGCGAGTGGGTAGAGCAGCCACAGCCCCGCGTCGCGGGGTCGCAGGCCGCCCGGCCTGGTCAGCAGCAGCCAGTCCAGGGCCACGGCGATCGGCGTCACCGTGTGCAGGAGCTGGTTGGAGAGGGAGTGCCAGCCCGAGAGGGCGGTGCCCTCGGTCATCGAAAAGCCGCTCGCGTCGTTGGCCAGCACGAAGTGGTAGACGAGACCGGTGATCGCGATGAAGAGGAGCGTGCCGCCCGTCACCCGTGGCGGCAGCGGCGGCCGCCCCTCCCGGGCCCGCCACGCCGAAAGACCGAGCACCACCGCCACCAGCACATTGCTCTGGACCGTGAAGTAGCTGAGGACGCGCAGCGGGCTGCCGGTGGCGAGGTCGATGACGACCCCCGTCACCGCGGCGAGCACGATCAGCGCGCGGAAGACGGCCACGAAGGGACGGCGTACGGGCGGTACGACCGCCTCCGCAGGGACCCCCGTGGAAGAAGAAGTCGGCGCGATCATGCTTCCACGGTAAACACGCCCCCGGTCAGTCGCGCGCCGTCAGCGTCGCCTCGCGCCCTCAGCCCCGCCTCAGCCCCGCGCCGTCAGCGTCAGCAACGTCACTTCCGGCGGGCACGCGAACCGCATCGGCGTGTAGCGGTTCGCCCCGCACCCGGCCGACACGTGGAGGTACGAGGTCCGTCCCTCGGCCTCATGCCTGGAGAGGCCCTTCACGCGGTCCGTGTCCAGGTCGCAGTTGGTGACCAGGGCGCCGTAGAAGGGGATGCAGATCTGCCCGCCGTGCGTGTGGCCCGCGAGGATCAGCGGGTAGCCGTCGGCCGTGAAGGCGTCCAGCGAGCGCAGGTACGGGGCGTGCACGATGCCCATCGAGAAGTCCGCGCCCGCCTCCGGGCCGCCCGCCACGTCCGCGTACCGGTCGCGCTTGATGTGCGGGTCGTCCACGCCGGTGAACGCGATCTCGTAGCCGTCGATCTTCAGCGAGCCCCGCGTGTTCGTGAGGTTCAGCCAGCCCGCCGCGTCGAAGCCGTCGCGCAGGCCCTCCCAGGGGTTGCGAGGGACGCCGACGGCGGGTGCGTTGCCGTTCAGGCCGTGCTTGCCCTGGACCTTCTCGACCAGATAGCGGCCGGGGTTGCGCGGCTTCGGGCCGTAGTAGTCGTTCGAACCGAACACGTACGCCCCGGGGAACTCCATCAGGGGCCCGAGCGCGTCCAGCGTCTCCGGGACGCCCTCCGGGTCGGACAGGTTGTCGCCCGTGTTGATCACGAAGTCGGGCCGCAGGCCCGCCAGCGAGCGCAGCCACCGCTGCTTCTTGCGCTGCCCGGACACCATGTGGATGTCGGAGACCTGGAGGACCCGCAAGGAACGCATCCCCGGCGGCAGCACGGGCACCATGACCCGCCTCACCCGGAAGGAACGGGGCTCGATGCCCACCGAGTAGGCGAGGCCTGCCGCGGCCGTCGCCGTGATGCCGAGGGGTACTGCGTATCGCGCGCGCATCCCCCCATCGTGTCAGACCCCCGGCCCCCGCAATCCGCCAGGCGTTGGGGGGGCGCCCCGGGGCAACCGGCCGCAGCCGACGGGCAATCAGCGGGCAACCAGCCCGCACCCCAAGGAAATCCGTGGGCGGAGGATCGTCCGCACCTGCCACAATCAACCCATGACCACGCTCAAGTCGAAGCTGCAGGAAGACCTCACCGCCGCGATCCGGGGGCGCGACGAGCTGCGCTCCTCGACGCTCCGGCTGACCCTCACCGCGATCACGAAGGAGGAGGTCTCGGGCAAGACGGCCCGCGAGCTCTCCGACGACGAGGTGCAGAAGGTGATCGCCCGCGAGGCCAAGAAGCGCCGTGAGGCCGCGGAGGCCTTCGCCGACGGCGGCCGCGCCGAGCAGGCTGCGAAGGAGAAGGCGGAGGGCGAGATCCTCGCCGAGTACCTGCCGAAGCAGCTCACCGACGACGAGCTCCACGAGATCGTGGCCCAGGCCGTCCAGGAGGCCAAGGCCGCCGGTGCCGAGGGCCCGCGCGCCATGGGCCAGGTCATGAAGATCGTGAACCCGAAGGTCGCGGGCCTGGCTGAGGGCGGCCGCGTCGCCGCCACGGTCAAGAAGCTCCTCGCGGGCTGAAAGCCCGCCACCACGGCAGTACGTAGATGAGGGCGCCCCCTGAAGCAGGGGGCGCCCTCATCTACGTACTGGAGGAACCAGAGAGGAACCAGCAGCGCGCTACCGCGGCCAGCCGCCGCCGATCCCGCCACCGTTCCCGTTCCCCCCGTTTCCGTTCCCACCGTTCCCGTTCCCGCCGAGGACGTCCGGCGGGATCGTGATGTCGGGCCACGGGTTGTCGTCGTGGCCGCCGCCACCGTTTCCGTTGCCGCCGCCGTCACCGCCCGGCCTGCCGTCGTCGTCCCCGCCGTCGTCCCCGCCGTGGTCCCGGTCCCGGTCACGGCCCTTGCCCTTGTCCCCGCCGGGGATGTGGACGGTGTTGAAGTTCGGCGCAGGCTTGCCCGCGAGGGCGCCGCTCATCGCGTCGCGCCAGATCGGGCCCGGCACCTCGCCACCGAAGACCTTGCCGTAGGGGACTCCGCCAATGGTGATGTCGACCATCTGCCGCTTGTGCATCGGGTCGCCGACCCAGACCGCGCCCGACATGTTCGGGGTGTAGCCCACGAACCAGGCGGCGTAGCGGAAGTCGGTCGTACCGGTCTTGCCCGCGCTGGAGCGGGAGCCGAGACCGGCCTGCTTGCCCGTACCGTCCTCGACCACGCCCTTCAGGAGCGTGTTGATGGTGTCGGCGGTCCGCTCGGACATCGCGCGCGAGCACGTCGACTTCGGCACCGGCAGCGACTTGCCGCCGAGCGTCGCGATCGACTCGATGGCGATCGGCGTGCAGTACGTGCCGCGCGAGGCGAACGTCGCGTACGCGCCCGCCATCGTCAGCGGCGACATCTCCTGCGTGCCCAGCGCGATCGACGGCGCCTGGATCATCTCCTTGCCGTCGGCGCGCTCGACGCCCATCTTGGCGGCGAGCTTCGTCACCGGGCAGATGCCGATGTCGCCGATGAGCTGCACGTAGTAGGTGTTGACCGACTTCGCGGTCGCTTCCCGCATGCCGTACGGACCGACCTCGGTCTCGTTCTCGTTGGTCAGCTTCGCGCCGCCCGAGTTCACCCAGTCCTTGCCGTCGCACGCGGCGACGCGCTGCGGATAGGGCATCTCGTACGGGGACGAGTAGCTCTGACCGGCCGACTTGCCGCCTTCCAGGGCGGCCGCCGCGACGATCGGCTTGAACGTCGAACCGGGCTGATAGCCCGCGCCGCCGCCCATGGAGTCGTCCACGGAGAGGTTGATCGTGGTCTCGTCCTTCTTGAAGCCGTAGGGACGGGACTGGCCCATGCCCAGGATCTTGCCCGTGCCCGGCTCGACGATGGTGGCGGCGGTCGCCACGTCGTCGGTCTTGTTCACGTGATTCTTTATCGACGCCTGCACCGAGTCCTGCGCCTGCGGATCCAGCGTCGTACGGACCTTCAGACCGCCCCGGTTCCAGACCTTGGCCCGGTCCTCCTTGGTCTTGCCGAAGACCGGGTCGTTGAGGAACACCTCGCGCACGTAGTCACAGAAGAAGCCCGCGCCGCTGACCGAGGTGATGCAGCCGTTCTTGGGGCGGCTCACCTTCAGCCCGAGCTCGGTCTTCTTGGCCTCGTCGGCCTGGCCCTGCGAGATGTCGTGCGTGTCGGCCATCCGCTGCAGCACCACGTTGCGCCGCTTGGTGGCCTCGGCCGCGTCGTTCACCGGGTCGTACCTGCTGGGCGACTGCACGATGCCCGCGAGGAGCGCGGCCTCCTGGACCTTCAGGTCCTTGGCGTGCTTGGAGAAGTACCGCTGGGCCGCGGCCTCGATGCCGTACGCCTGCTGACCGAAGTAGGTGATGTTCAGGTAGTTCTTGAGGATGCGCTTCTTGCCCAGCTTGTCCTCGACCTGAATCGCGTACTTCAGCTCGCGGACCTTGCGGCCGATCGTCTGCTGGGTGGCCTCGGCGACCTTCGTCGGGTCGTCACCGGCCTCCTCCACGAAGACGTTCTTCACGTACTGCTGCGTGAGCGTGGACGCGCCCTGCGAGACGCCGCCGCTCTGCGCGTTCTGGTTGACCGCGCGGAGGATGCCCTTGAGGTCGACCGCGCCGTGCTCGTAGAAGCGGGCGTCCTCGATCGCGACGATCGCCTTCTGCATGTACGGCGAGATGTCCTTGAGCGGGACGACCGTACGGTCACGCGAGTAGACCGTGGCGATCGATCCGCCCTTGTTGTCCAGGATCGTGGTGCGCTGACTGAGCGGCGGCTGCTTGAGGTTGGCGGGGATCTCGTCGAACCCCTCGACCGAGCCCTTGGCCGCGAGGCCCAGCGCTCCGGCCGCGGGCAGGGCGATCCCGGCCAGCACCGCACCCGCCAGGACGCTGACTCCGAGGAACTTCGCGGCCTGCTGAGTTGGTGACAGACCACCGCCCGAGCGCTTCTTTCCCATGGGGGCAGCCTACGTTCTGATTCGCCGGACAGGCCTTAATGCCTTGGCCTAAGCTGCTCCCAACTGTCACAGCAGTGTGGTTCGGCAACAAGCCCTGCATCGCTCCCGAATCCGACGGAATCATGTCCGAATTCGCCTCATGTGGCGCTCGGCGTCCGTTGTGACTCAACTGAACTGTCCCGGAATGCCGGGTTCCTCACGGATGTCGCCCGCTCACTCCGTCGGGTGATCTGCCGCTTACGCATAGTCCGTTCGGGCCATCCAAGATTGGGCCCGAAGGGGGTGTTGCGCTGTGCCCACCTTCCGTAACGTCCTCAACTGGCGGCGGTGCATATGCCGCTGCCGCCGTGGGGGAGCCTCGATTCGGGAGAGGACGGCGCCGGTATGGGCTGGGTAACCGACTGGAGTGCGCAGGCGGCCTGCCGCACTACCGATCCGGATGAACTGTTCGTTCAAGGAGCAGCGCAGAACAGGGCCAAGGCGGTGTGCACCGGATGTCCGGTGCGGACCGAGTGCCTGGCCGACGCGCTGGACAATCGCGTCGAGTTCGGCGTGTGGGGTGGCATGACGGAGCGAGAGCGTCGCGCATTGCTGCGCAGGCGTCCCACCGTCACCTCATGGCGCAGGCTCCTGGAGACTGCGCGCTCCGAGTACGAGCGTGGCGCGGGCCTGCTGCCCGTGGACTTGGAGGACGAGGAGACGTACGAGAGCTACGCCGCGGTCGGGTAGGCCGTCGGGGCGAGATGAACACACGGGCGGGGCGCTGAGCCCCGCGACCGGGCATCCGGGCCGATGAACCCCACGTTCCGTCAGCCTGCCAGCCGGTCCCCTACGGCCCGGAGCCCAGCAAGGTCATGCACGTCGCCGGGCAGCGCGGCCACTTCGGCCACCGCCACCTCGGGGTGGAGCGCGGTGAAGCGGTCACGCGTGCGCTGCTCACGGGCGAGCAGCTGCATGCGCTCCGCGTGCAGACGCAACAGACCCGCGGTCAACTGCTCGACGGACGGGTCCTCGGAAGGCTCGGGGTCCTCGGGAAGCTCGGTGTCCTTCGGGGCCTCGGAAGGTGCTGGGTTCGCCGAGCCGGAAGGCGCGGGATTCTCTGAAGTGGCGGAAATCTCGGGGGAGTTACGAACTCCTACCTTCCCGTCCTCCTGATCCACAATGCCGCTCTCCTCAAGATTTTCCGCGGCGGCCAGCGCCCGCTCGGCCGACAGCTGAGCGGCGCCGCTGCCGTGCACGCGGTTCAGCACGAGACCCGCAAGCGGCATGTCGTCCGCGGCCAGGCGCTCCACGAAGTACGCGGCCTCCCGCAGCGCGTCCCGCTCCGGCGAGGCGACCACCAGGAACGCCGTGCCGGGCGCCTGCAGCAGTCGGTACGTGGCATCGGCCCGGGTGCGGAAACCGCCGAACATGCTGTCCATGGCCGTCACGAACATCTGCACGTCACGCAGCAGCTGACCGCCGAGCAGCTTGCCGAGGGCCCCCGTCATCATCGACATCCCAGCGTTCAGGAACTTCATCCCGGCCCGGCCGCCCACCTTCGCCGGGGCCATCAGGAGCCGGATCAGCTTCCCGTCCAGGAAGGACCCGAGGCGCTTGGGGGCGTCGAGGAAGTCAAGCGCCGAGCGCGAGGGCGGCGTGTCCACGACGATCAGATCCCACTCGTCCCGGGACCGCAGCTGCCCCAGCTTCTCCATCGCCATGTACTCCTGCGTGCCCGCGAAGCCCGCGGAGAGCGACTGGTAGAAGGGGTTGTTGAGGATCGCCTTGGCGCGCTCCTTGTCCGTGTGTGCCTCCACGATCTCATCGAAGGTGCGCTTCATGTCGAGCATCATGGCGTGCAGCTCGCCGGAGCCGGTGCCGGAGCCCGCCGACCCGTCGATGGACTTCACCCGCCGCGGCACGTTGTCGAGCGAGTCGATGCCCATGGACTGCGCGAGCCTGCGCGCCGGGTCGATGGTGAGCACGACGACCTTGCGGCCCCGCTCCGCCGCGCGCAGCCCGATGGCCGCCGCCGTGGTCGTCTTGCCGACGCCTCCGGAGCCGCAGCACACCACGATCCGCGTCTTCGGATCGTCGATCAGGGCGTCCACGTCCAGCGTGCGGTCGGGGCCCAGGGGCCGTGCCGTTTCCTGGGGCGTGTGGTCCCTGGTCGTGCGGTCCCTGGTCTCCCTGGTCATGCGATCCCTTGCTTCCGCAGTGCCGTGGCGAGCTCGTAGAGGCCCGCGAGGTCCATCCCGCCCGCGAGCAGCGGGAGTTCGTGCAGGGGCCGGCCGAACTCGGCCAGCTGGGCACGCTGGTCGCGCTCCAGGGCGTACCGCTCGGCGTACTCCGCGGCCTGCTCCAGGAGCGGATCGACCAGCCGCTCCGCGCCCCCGCCGCGCCGCGCCCCGCCGAGCCCGGCGGCGGACAGCGTCTTGGCGATGGCCGTACGGGGCGTGCGGTCGAGGCCCAGCTCCAGGGAGGCGTCGCCCAGCAGGGCCGGGCGCACCATGTTGACGATGACCCGCCCCACGGGCAGCTGCGCGGCCTGCAGCTCGGCGATCCCGTCCGCGGTCTCCTGGACCGGCATCTCCTCGAGCAGGGTCACCAGGTGCACGGCCGTCTCGGGCGACTTCAGGACCCGCATGACGGCCTGCGCCTGATTGTGTATCGGCCCGATCTTCGCGAGCCCTGCGACCTCGTCGTTCACGTTCAGGAAGCGCGTGATGCGACCGGTCGGCGGGGCGTCCATCACGACGCAGTCGTACGTGTACCGCCCGCGCTTGTCCTTCCGGCGCACGGCCTCACAGGCCTTGCCGGTCAGCAGCACGTCCCGGAGTCCCGGCGCGATGGTGGTCGCGAAGTCGATGGCCCCGAGCTTCTTCAGGGCGCGTCCCGCACCTCCCAGTTTGTAGAACATCTGGAGGTAGTCGAGCAGCGCGAGCTCGGGATCGATGGCGAGGGCATACACCTCCCCGCCCCCGGGAGCGACGGCGATCTTCCGCTCCTCATAGGGCAGCGCTTCGGTTTCGAAGAGCTGCGCGATGCCCTGCCTGCCCTCGACCTCCACGAGGAGGGTGCGTTTGCCCTCCGTCGCGAGGGCGAGCGCGAGGGCTGCGGCCACCGTGGTCTTGCCGGTACCGCCCTTGCCACTGACGACCTGGAGCCTGCTCACCCTTCCGAGCCTAACCAGTCGCCGCCCGGACTACGCAGGAGCCCACCCTGAGCAGCTCCTCACAGCGACTACAGTCGGCCATATGACCAAGTGGGAATACGCAACCGTGCCTCTGCTCGTCCACGCCACGAAGCAGATTCTGGACACCTGGGGCGAGGACGGCTGGGAGCTCGTCCAGGTCGTCCCCGGGCCGAACAACCCCGAGCAGCTCGTGGCCTACCTGAAGCGGGAGAAGCAGGCATGAGCGGTGCAGTCGAGGCCCGCCTCGCCGAGCTCGGACTGACGCTGCCGGAGGTCGTGCCGCCGCTGGCGTCCTACCAGCCTGCCGTCCAGTCGGGCGTGTACGTCTACACCGCGGGCCAGCTCCCGATGGTGGAGGGCAAGCTCGCGGTGACCGGCAAGGTCGGCGCCGAGGTGACCCCGGAGGAGGCCAAGGACCTGGCCCGCACCTGCGCGCTCAACGCGCTGGCCGCGGTCAAGTCGGTCGCCGGTGACCTGGACCGCATCGCGCGCGTCGTGAAGGTCGTCGGCTTCGTCGCGTCGGCCCCGGACTTCACGGGCCAGCCCGGCGTGATCAACGGCGCGAGCGAGCTCCTCGGCGAGGTCCTCGGTGACAAGGGCGTGCACGCCCGCAGCGCCGTGGGTGTCGCCGTGCTGCCGCTGGACGCTCCGGTCGAGGTCGAGTTCCAGGTGGAACTGACGGAGGCGTGAGCGGTTCGGTGAGCTGTTTCTCGGGTGGCTTTCTGAGTGATTTTCGGCCGTTCGGGGGTGCCGGTATTGCGTACCGGGGCCCCTGTGGGCACCGGTAGTTGCCTCTCGAACATCAGCTCGCCAGGGGATAGCCTCCGCCCATGGCAAATGGGCAGTGGTACCCCCCGGAGTGGCCCGACCGCATTCGTGCCCTCGCGAGCGGTGAGCTGACACCGGCGACTCCGCGCCGCGCCGCCACCGTCATGCTGCTCAGGGACGGGCGGGACGAGGCGGGGAACGGCGCGCCGGAAGTACACATGCTGCGCAGACGCGCCTCCATGGCCTTCGCCGGAGGCGCGTACGCGTATCCGGGCGGCGGCGTCGACCCGCGCGACGACGATCACCTGGTGCGCTGGGCGGGCCCCACGCGCGCGTCCTGGGCGGCCCGCCTCGGCGTCGACGACGAGGCCGCGGCCCAGGCGATCGTCTGTGCCGCGGTCCGCGAGACGTACGAGGAAGCGGGCGTCCTGCTCGCCGGGTCCGGCCCGGAGACGGTCGTCGGCGACACCACCGGCGACGACTGGGAGACGGACCGCGAGGCCCTGGTGGCCCGCGACCTCTCCTTTGCCGAGTTCCTGAACCGCAGGAACCTTTGCCTGCGCAGCGATCTGCTGGCCGCGTGGGCGCGCTGGATCACTCCGGAGTTCGAGCCCAGGCGCTACGACACGTTCTTCTTCGTGGCCGCGCTGCCCGAGGGCCAGCGCACGCGCAACGCCTCCACGGAGGCCGACCGCACGGTCTGGATCCGCCCTTCGGAGGCGGCCGCCCGGTACGACGACGGCGAACTCCTGATGATGCCGCCCACCATCGCGACCCTGCGGGCCCTGAGCCCCCACCAGTCGCCCCGCGCGGCCCTCGCCGCGGCCCCGTCCCAGGACATGACTCCGGTGCTGGCCCAAGCCCGCCTGGAGAACGACACGCTGGTGCTCTCCTGGCCGGGCCACGACGAGTTCACCAAACGGGTGGGGGCGGGCGGCGAGCAGTGAGGGCGAGCGGTGCGAAGGGGCACCCCCGCGCGACCCTCACCGTCCCACACGCGCTCCCTCACTGCCCCGCACCGGCCCGCGTGGCTCCGCATGGGTCCGCGACAGCCTCTGCACTGGTCCGGGTGGCTCCGCATGGGTCCGCGACGGCCTCTGCACTGGTCCGGGTGGCTCCGCATGGGTCCGCGACGGCCTCTGCACTGGTCCGGGTGGTTCCGCATGGGTCCGCGACGGCCTCTGCACTGGTCCGGGTGGTTCCGCATGGGTCCGCGACGGCCTCTGCACTGGTCCGCGTGGCTCCGCATGGGTCCGCGACGGCCTCTGCACTGGCCCGCGTGCCTCTGCACCGGTCCGCAACCGCCCCGCAACGGCGCCCGCACCGCCCCGCAACCGCCCCCTCACCGCCCCGCGCGGCTCCGCACCGGTCCGCAACGGCCGCCGCACCAGCCCGCAACCGCCCCTCACCGCCCCGCGCGGCTCCGCGCCCACCGCCCACCCGCGCCGTAGACGAACTTGATCCGCCCCGACCCGCCCCGACCCGCCCCAGGCCCCTCCAGGGCCCGCTCCCGACAGGAGTCACCCCCGCATGACCGATGCCGCCGCCCTCCCCGGCCAGCCGCGCGGCGGAGTCCTCAGCGGCCCCGCCACCACCCGCGCGGTCAACGTCCTCGCGCCCAACCCCTCGGCGATGACCCTGGACGGCACGAACACCTGGATCGTCTCCGAGCCCGACTCCCCGCTGGCCGTGGTCATCGACCCGGGCCCGCTGGACGACGCCCACTTGAGCCACGTCATCGAGACGGCCGAGAAGATGGGCAAGCACGTGGCCCTGACCCTGCTCACCCACGGCCACCCCGACCACGCCGAGGGCGCCGCCCGCTTCGCCGAGCTGACCCGCACCCCCGTGCGCGCCCTGGACCCCGCCCTGCGCCTCGGCGACGAGGGCCTTGCGGCCGGTGACGTCATCACCACGGGAGGCCTGGAGATGCCCGTCGTGGCGACCCCCGGCCACACGGCGGACTCGCTCTGCTTCCACCTCCCCGCGGACCGCGCGGTCCTGACGGGCGACACGATCCTCGGCCGCGGCACGACGGTCGTGGCGCACCCCGACGGCCGCCTGGGCGACTACCTGGACTCCCTGCGGCGGCTGCGCTCCCTGACGGTCGACGACGGCGTCCACACGGTCCTGCCGGGCCACGGGCCGGTCCTGGAGGACGCACAAGGGGCCGTCGAGTTCTACCTGGCGCACCGCGCCACGCGCCTGGCCCAGGTCGAGACGGCCGTGGAGAACGGCCACGTGGAGGCCTCCGACGTCGTCGCGCACGTGTACGCCGACGTGGACCGCTCACTGTGGCCCGCGGCGGAGCTCTCGGTCAGGGCGCAGCTGGACTACTTGCGGGAGCACGGGCTGATCTGACGAGCCCGAGCCCGTGCCGAGCCCGGTGGGTTCGGAAAGCGCGAATGGGTCCCGCCTCCCAGGAGGCGGGACCCATCGACGTACGGATACAGCGTCAGCGCGACCGCTTGGCCAGCCGCTCCACGTCCAGCAGGATCACGGCACGGGCCTCCAGCCGCAGCCAACCGCGACCGGCGAAGTCCGCGAGCGCCTTGTTGACCGTCTCGCGGGAGGCGCCGACCAGCTGGGCCAGCTCTTCCTGCGTGAGGTCGTGCACGACGTGGATGCCCTCCTCGGACTGCACGCCGAAGCGGCGCGACAGGTCGAGGAGCGCGCGGGCCACGCGGCCGGGCACGTCGGAGAAGACCAGGTCGGACATCTGGTCGTTGGTCTTGCGCAGGCGCCGGGCGACGGCGCGCAGCAGCGCGGATGCCACCTCGGGGCGGGCGTTCAGCCAGGGCTGGAGGTCGCCGTGGCCCAGGCCGAGCAGCTTCACCTCGGTGAGGGCGGAGGCGGTCGCCGTCCGCGGGCCCGGGTCGAAGAGCGAAAGCTCACCGATGAGCTCGCCGGGGCCGAGCACCGCAAGCATGTTCTCGCGCCCGTCGGGCGAGGTGCGGTGCAGCTTCACCTTGCCTTCGGTGACCACGTAGAGGCGGTCGCCCGGGTCTCCCTCATGGAAAAGGGCGTCTCCGCGCGCGAGCGTCACCTCACTCATGGAGCCGCGAAGCTCCGCGGCCTGCTCGTCATCGAGCGCCGCGAAGAGCGGGGCGCGCCGCAGAACGTCGTCCACGAGTTCTCTCCTTGTCGACCTGCTCAGGGGATCTTGATTCCCCCGCATATCAGGGGTCCGTGTTCCCCATTTTGCCGGACGGTCCAAACAGTGTGATCAGTCACAAGTCTGCCGCACCGGCGTCGCAAGCTGTGCGGGAGGGGGCCAATTGGGGGCCGATCCATGGGGTCAAGGACGAATGTCAGTGCCGGGCTCTAGGCTGGCCGGGTGTCCAAAAAGCCGGTGAGAGCGCAGGCCGAGGGGGCTGGGAAGGTGGCCGCACCCCGTAATTCCGCTGTGGGCGAACATGCGTCCTACGCCCCTGGCAAAGCGACAAATCAGACAGCTTCCCTGATGTCTCCGGCGATGAGGTCGTCCCTGTGAACGCGAAGAAGACGACGGCGAAGGCCGTCGCCAAGAAGGCGCCCGCCAAGAAGACTGCGGCCCCGGCGAAGAGGGCGGCCGCAGCCAAGAAGGCGTCGATCAAGACGACGGCGGCAGCCAAGACGACGGCGACCAAGACGACGGCGACCACGACCACGGCGGCAGCCAAGACGACGGCCGCGACCAAGAAGGCAGCCTCGGCGAAGAAGGCAGCCCTGGCAAAGAAGGCAGCCCCGGCGAAGAAGACGACGGCCGCGACCAAGACGACGGCCGCAACCAAGAAGTCCGCCGCAGCCAAGAAGCCCCCGGCCGCCACTGCCTCCGCCGCTCCCACCGGCCCGCAGGAGTCCCGCACCGCCCTAGTCCGCCGAGCCCGGCGGATCAACCGCGAGCTCGCCGAGGTGTATTCGTACGCACACCCGGAGCTGGACTTCGAGAACCCCTTCGAGCTCCTGGTCGCCACGGTCCTCTCCGCCCAGACCACCGACCTGCGCGTGAACCAGACGACCCCGCGCCTCTTCGCCAAGTACCCGACTCCGGAGGACCTGGCCGCGGCCGTCCCCGAGGAGGTCGAGGAGCTGATCAGGCCGACCGGGTTCTTCCGCGCCAAGACCAAGTCGATCATGGGCCTGGCGAAGGCGCTGCGGGACGACTTCGGCGGCGAGGTCCCCGGCCGCATAGACGATCTCGTGAAGCTGCCCGGAGTGGGCCGCAAGACCGCCTTCGTCGTGCTGGGCAACGCCTTCGGCGTCCCCGGCATCACCGTGGACACCCACTTCGGCCGCCTGGTCCGCCGCTGGAAGTGGACCGCGGAGACCGACCCGGAGAAGGTCGAGACGGCCGTCGCCGAGCTCTTCCCGAAGAGCGAGTGGACGATGCTCTCGCACCGCGTGATCTTCCACGGCCGCCGCATCTGCCACTCCCGCAAGCCCGCCTGCGGTGCCTGCCCGATCGCCCCGCTCTGTCCGTCGTACGGGGAGGGCGAGACGGACCCGGAGAAGGCGAAGAAGCTGCTCAAGTACGAGATGGGCGGCCTCCCGGGCCAGCGCCTGAAGCCGCCGCCGGACTATCCCGGCAAGCCGGCGCCTCCGCTCGCCACGGGATGAGGTGACGGCGACGCAGGGTGGAACGAACCGCAGGGGAGAGAGCGTTGTCCAGAGACGGACGGGGGTGCCGATGACGCACGCGAGCGAGACGACGAACGCCATGGACGGCGACACGAGCCGGGTGACCCACGCGGGCGAGGCGCGCCACGCGGGCGGGGCGCCCCACGCGGGCCAGGTGCCTTCTGCGGGGCGGGCGTCCCATGAAGGCCACCCGTTGCTCAGTACCGCAGGCCTGCCCTCCTGGCTCGACCCGGTCGTCCACGCCGCCGAGACCGTCCAGCCGCTTCAGCTGAGCCGTTTCCTGCCTCCGGAGAGCGGTGCCGGGCGGCAGTCCGCCGTGCTCATCCTCTTCGGAGAGGGCGATCAGGGTCCCGAGTTGCTCCTGATGGAGCGGGCCGGGTCCCTCCGGTCGCACGCCGGTCAGCCCTCCTTCCCCGGCGGCGCGCTCGACCCCGAGGACGGCGACCCCCAGGGCGAGGGGCCGCTGCGGGCCGCGCTGCGCGAGGCCGAGGAGGAGACGGGGCTCGACCCCGGGGGCGTTCAGCTCTTCGCCGAGCTGCCTCGGCTCTTCATCCCCGTGAGCGACTTCGTCGTGACGCCCGTCCTCGGCTGGTGGCGCACCCCGACGCCGGTAGGCGTCGTCGATCCGAACGAGACGGCCCGGGTCTTCACGGTTCCCGTGGCCGATCTCACGGACCCGGAGAATCGGGCGACGGCGGTGCACCCCAGCGGTCACCACGGTCCCGCCTTCCTCGTCGAGTCCGCCCTGGTCTGGGGTTTCACGGCCGGAGTGATCGATAGAATCCTGCACTTCGCGGGCTGGGAGCGCCCCTGGGACCGCAGCAGGCAGGTCCCGCTCGACTGGCGCGCATGACAAGGTTGCGGGGAACGGGCGACCGCGATGCGAGGCGAGGATTGAATCGGTGAACGTGCTGGACGTCCTGCTGCTGCTCGCCGCCGTGTGGTTCGCTGTCGTGGGGTACCGCCAGGGCTTCGTGGTCGGCATCCTCTCGGTGATCGGCTTCCTGGGCGGCGGTCTCGTCGCCGTCTATCTCCTGCCGATCGTCTGGGACGCCCTCACGGACGACGACGCGGGCACGGTGAGCACGACCGCGGCGGTGGTCGCCGTCGTCATCGTGATCGTCTGCGCCTCGATCGGGCAGGCCTTCACCACCCACCTCGGCAACAAGCTGCGCAGATACATCACCTGGCAGCCGGCCCGGGCGCTGGACGCGACGGGCGGCGCCCTGGTCAACGTCGTGGCGATGCTCCTCGTCGCCTGGCTGATCGGCTCCGCCCTCGCGGGCACCACGCTGCCGACGCTGGGCAAGGAAGTGCGCAACTCCAAGGTGCTGCTCGGCGTCTCCCGCACCCTGCCCAACCAGGCCGACACGTGGTTCAACGACTTCTCGTCGGTCCTCGCGCAGAACGGTTTCCCGCAGGTCTTCAGCCCGTTCTCGAACGAGCCGATCAAGGACGTCCAGCCGCCGGACCCCAAGCTCGCCAAGAGCGAGGTCGCCACGAAGGCCAAGCGCTCCATCGTGAAGGTCCGCGGTGAGGCCCGCAGTTGCGGCAAGGTCCTCGAAGGCACCGGCTTCGTCTTCGCGGACCGCCGCGTGATGACGAACGCGCACGTGGTCGGCGGCGTGGACGAGCCGACGGTCCAGGTAGGCGATCACAACCAGGTGTACGACGCGAAGGTCGTGCTCTACGACTGGGAGCGGGACATCGCCGTACTGGACGTGCCCACGCTGAAGGCGCCGCCCCTGCAGTTCACGTCCAAGGACGCGACCAGCGGCGCGGGCGCCATCGTCGCGGGCTTCCCCGAGGACGGGCCCTACGACGTCCGTCCCGCGCGCGTGCGCGGCCGCATCACGGCCAAGGGCCCGGACATCTACCACCGCGGCACCGTGCGCCGTGATGTGTACTCGCTCTACGCGACCGTCCGCCAGGGCAACTCCGGCGGCCCGCTGCTCACGCCCGACGGCAAGGTCTACGGCGTGGTCTTCGCGAAGTCCCTCGACGACCCGGACACCGGCTATGCACTGACGGCGGACGAGGTGCGCGCGGACATCGAGCGGGGCCGCACCGCCAACCAAGAGGTCGACAGCGAGGGCTGCGCGCTCTAGAGCGGCGGCCGGGGGGCCCGGAGAACGGGGTCAGTCGCGCGTGTGCCGCAGCCGCGCGGAGACCCAGCGGGCCCTGCGGCGGAGAATGCGGGGAATGCCCATTTCTTGAGGGGGGCCGTGGTGGCCCGGATCCTGTGGCCCGCCCCTCTCACGGCTGTTCAGCGCTGTGGCCGAGCGGCGATTGCGTGCTACGTCACTGTAGTCGTGCGTCCAGCCCATACCCCGACGTCTGCCCGTGCCTCATGGTCGGTAATCGCGCACAGGGGCCCCAATTGGCCTATGCGCGAGGCAATTGGCGTTCGTAGGACATGCGTTCGCACAGGGCTCGGGAAAACCTCGGAAATCTCCACGCCCCACCCCGCGAAACCCCGCGAACCTTCAGAGCCTGTGTCATAACCCCGGCCGGGTGGGCGTCGTCTGGCACGCACTCCCCCAAGGCCTGAAAGGCCAGGGGGGACCCCCATGCCGCGTTGCCGCAACGTCCTAGTAGCTCCGCTACGAGGACGCTCCGGCGCCTTGCGATCGCACGCACCAGACGACGCCCACTGATCCGACCGGGGTTATGACACAGGCTCTCACCGATCCGGCTCGGGATCCTTCAGCCAGTTCACCAGCTCCGTGGAGAACGCCACCGGGTCCTCCTCGTGCGGGAAGTGCCCGAGACCGTCGAACAGCCGCCAACGGTAGGGCGCTTCGACGTACTCGCCCGATCCCGCCGCGCTCCTCGTCCGCATCACCGGGTCGAGCGAGCCGTGCAGATGCAGCGTCGGCACCCGCACCGGCCGCTTCATGCGGCGGTTGAACTGGATGCCGTCGGGCCGCGCCATCGACCGCACCATCCAGCGGTACGGCTCGACCGAGCAGTGCGCCGTCGACGGGATGCACATGGCGCGCCGGTACGTCTCGACCGCCTCGTCGTCCGGCAGGCCGGGGCCTGACCAGTCCCGCACCAGACGGCCCACCAGGGCCCCGTCATCGGCCACGAGTTGACGCTCCGGCACCCAGGGCCGCTGGAAGCCCCACACGTACGAGGCCGAGGCGGTCTGCTTGCGGTCCGACAGCATCGCCGAGCGCCAGCGCCGCGGGTGCGGCATCGAGGAGACGGCGAGGCGGCGCACCAGCTTGGGCCGCATCACGGCCGCCGTCCACGCGAGGTACCCGCCCAGGTCGTGCCCGACGAGCGCGGCGTCCGGCTCGCCGAGGGAACGCACGACGCCGGTGATGTCGAGGGCGAGGTTCGCCGGGTCGTAGCCGCGGGGCGTGCGGTCGCTGCCGCCCACGCCCCGCAGGTCCATCGCGACGGCCCGGAAACCCGCGTCGGCGAGCGCCACCATCTGGTGCCGCCACGTCCACCAGAACTGCGGGAAGCCGTGCAGGAGCAGGACCAGTGGCCCGTCCCCCATCTCGGCGATGTGGAAGCGCGCGCCGTTGGCGGCCACATCCCGGTGGGTCCAGGGTCCCTCGATGCGTACGACCGAGGCGGAGGGTTGGGCCGATGGGGCGGCGGGGTCCGTCATGAGGACGAGCGTGCCACAGTGGCCCCCGTCTCACCGATTCGGACGTCGACTGCACCCGCAGGGTTCACCGCGCGGGGATGCGGCTTGACGTTCCCCAGTACGGCAGCCGTCTCCTTGGCCGAAGCGGCGACCTTCTGCGGACCCTTGCCCTTCTTGGCCTTCTTCGCGAAGACGACGCCGATCAGCGCCAGCAGCCCGGCCACCAGCACATTGGCGGCGAAGGACAGCAGGAAGCAGACGGCGAGGTTCCAGCCGCTCCAGGTCCGGATGCCGTACGCCAGCGCGAAGCTCAGCATGGGCAGCGAGAAGATGAGGACCGCACCGGCCGCGGCGAACGCGCCACCGCCGATCGCGCCGCGCTTGACGTCCTGTCGCAGCTGAGCCTTGGCCAGCGCGATCTCGTCGTGCACCAGCGCGGACATCTCACCGGTCGCCGTGGCGACCAGTTGGCCGAGGCTGCGCTCGGCGCCGACGGGGCCGTCGGGTGAGCTCATCGCGTTCTCCCCTTTTTCTCTTCTGATCTCTTCTGAGATATGTCTGCTCAGATCATGCCGGACCGTTGCCATCCTCGCGTTCCCCACCCGCTACTTCGGCAAGCCTCCGGTGCTCCGCGGCCTTCTTCTCATAGATGGCGGCCATGCGGTGGTGGTACTCCGGGTCGTCCATCTCGTAGATGTCGGGGACACCGCTGAGGTCGTCGTCGCGCTCCTCGTCCTCGCACAGCTTGCGGTACTTGGCGTTGCGCATCTTAAGGAGGATCCCGGAGAGCAGGGCCGCGATGAGGGAGCCGGCCAGGACGGCCGCCTTGATCTCGTCGGTGAGCAGCGGATCCTCGGTGAAGGCGAGCTCGCCGATCAGCAGCGAGACGGTGAAGCCGATGCCCGCCAGTGAGGCGACGGCGAACACGTCAGGCCAGGCCAGGTCGTCGTTCAGCTCCGCCTTGGTGAAGCGCGCCGCGAGCCAGGTGCCGCCGAAGATGCCGACCGCCTTGCCGACGATCAGGCCGAGGACCACACCGAGCGTCTCCGGCTTGGTGAACACATCGCCGAGCGCGCCGCCCGTGACCACCACTCCCGCGCTGAACAGGGCGAACAGCGGCACGGCCAGGCCCGCGGAGAGGGGACGTACGAGATGTTCGATGTGCTCGCCGGGGGAGTGCTCCTCGCTCTCGTCCTCCTTGTGGCAGCGCAGCATCAGGCCCATGGCGACGCCCGCGATGGTGGCGTGGATGCCGCTGTTGTACATCAGGCCCCAGATGGCGAGCGCCAGCGGAACGTAGATGTACCAGCCCCGGACCCGCTTCCTGAGCAGCAGCCAGAACACGACGAGGCCGAGGACGGCGCCGCCGAGCGCGGCGAAGTTCAGGTCGCTGGTGAAGAAGACCGCGATGATCAGGATCGCGAAGAGGTCGTCGACGACGGCGAGGGTCAGCAGGAAGGCGCGCAGCGCGGACGGCAGCGAGGTGCCGATGACGGCGAGGACCGCGAGCGCGAAGGCGATGTCGGTGGCGGTCGGCACGGCCCAGCCGTCCATCGAGCCGCCGCCGACGGTGTTGGTGAGGACGTACACGAGCGCGGGCACGGCCATGCCGCAGAGCGCCGCGACGACGGGCAGGGCCGCCGCCTTGGGGTCGCGCAGATCGCCCGCGACCAGCTCGCGCTTGAGTTCGATGCCCGCCACGAAGAAGAAGACGGCGAGCAGGCCGTCGGCCGCCCAGTGCTGGATGGAGAGGTCAAGCCCGAGGGAGCCGGGGCCGAGGTGGAAGTTCCGTATGGAGTCGTAGGAGCCACCGGCCGTATTTGCCCAGATCAGGGCGGCGACCGCGGCGACGAGCAGCAGTACGCCGCCGACGGTCTCGGTGCGCAGGGCTTCCGCGACGAAGTTCCGCTCGGGGAGTGAGAGGCGTCCGAGCACCTTGCGGTCGTTGCTGCGGTGGGGGGCGGGCGCGGTCACGAGATTCGACCTCCGGTCGGGTGGGCAGGGCAGAGCACATGCCGACCAGACTTCCCGGCGCACCTAGGTACTTCTCGTTGCGTCCCGTTGCGTTCTTGACGCGCTGTTGACGCGATTCTTAGCTTACCTAACGTACGCCCGGACGTATCCGGTGATCTTCACCTTAAGCACAGAGGAGCCGCCCGGCGCGCTGCCGGACGGCTCCTTGTGCGTACGTGAACCCGCTGCTTGCCGGGGTCAGTCCTCGCTCGGCGCGGCCGGGAGCTTGGTCTGGATGAGATCCATCACGGAGGAGTCGGCGAGCGTGGTGACGTCACCCACCGCGCGGTTCTCCGCGACGTCCCGCAGCAGTCGGCGCATGATCTTGCCGGACCGGGTCTTCGGCAGCTCGGCCACCGGAAGGACCCGCTTCGGCTTGGCGATCGGGCCGAGCGTGGCACCCACGTGGTTGCGCAGCTCCGCGACGAGCCCCTCGTCGTCGGCGTTCGCCGTGCCCCGGAGGATCACGAAGGCGACGATGGCCTGTCCGGTGGTCTCGTCCGCCGCGCCCACGACCGCCGCTTCGGCGACCGCCGGGTGCGAGACGAGCGCCGACTCGACCTCCGTGGTGGAGATGTTGTGCCCGGAGACGAGCATCACGTCGTCCACGCGGCCGAGCAGCCAGATGTCGCCGTCGTCGTCCTTCTTGGCGCCGTCACCGGCGAAGTACTTGCCCTCGAAACGCGACCAGTACGTGTCGATGAACCGCTGGTCGTCGCCCCAGATGGTGCGCAGCATCGACGGCCACGGCTCGGTCAGGACGAGATAGCCACCGCCGCCGTTCGGCACCTCGTTCGCCTCGTCGTCGACGACGGTGGCGGAGATGCCCGGCAGGGCGCGCTGGGCGCTGCCCGGCTTGGTCTCGGTCACGCCCGGCAGCGGCGAGATCATCATCGCGCCGGTCTCGGTCTGCCACCAGGTGTCCACGATGGGGCACGTGTCGCCGCCGATGTTCTTCCGGTACCAGACCCAGGCCTCGGGGTTGATCGGCTCACCGACCGACCCGAGCACCCGCAGGCTGCTGAGGTCGAACTTCGCGGGGATGTCGTCGCCCCACTTCATGAACGTACGAATGGCCGTGGGCGCCGTGTACAGGATGGTGACCTTGTACTTCTGGACGATCTCCCAGAAGCGGCCCTGGTGCGGGGTGTCGGGGGTGCCCTCGTACATCACCTGGGTCGCGCCGTTCGCCAGCGGTCCGTACGTGATGTACGAGTGGCCGGTGACCCAGCCGATGTCGGCCGTGCACCAGTAGACGTCGGTCTCGGGCTTGAGGTCGAAGACGGCGTGGTGGGTGTACGCCGCCTGCGTGAGGTACCCGCCGGAGGTGTGCAGGATGCCCTTCGGCTTACCCGTGGTGCCCGAGGTGTAGAGGATGAAGAGCGGGTGCTCCGCGTCGAAGGCCTCGGGGGTGTGCTCCGCGGACTGCTTCTGGGTGATCTCGTGCCACCACACGTCGCGGCCCTCGGTCCATGCCACGTCCTGCTTGGTGCGCTGGACGACGAGGACGTGCCGGACGCCGTCGACGCGGCTGACGGCCTCGTCCACGGCGGTCTTGAGAGCGGAGGGCTTGCCCCGGCGGTACCCGCCGTCGGAGGTGATGACGACCTTGGCGTCGGCGTCCTCGATGCGCTTGGCGATCGCGTCGGCGGAGAAGCCGCCGAAGACCACCGAGTGGGCGGCGCCGATGCGGGCACAGGCCAGCATCGCGATGACCGCCTCGGGGATCATCGGCAGATAGACGGCGACCCGGTCGCCCTTCTGGACGCCCAGCTCGGTCAGCGCGTTGGCAGCCCGGCTGACCTCGTCCTTCAGCTCCGCATAGGTGATGGCCCGGCTGTCGCCGGGCTCACCCTCGAAGTGGATCGCGACACGGTCGCCGTTGCCCGCCTCGACGTGGCGGTCGACGCAGTTGTACGCGACGTTGAGCTTCCCGTCGGCGAACCACTTGGCGAACGGCGGGTTCGACCAGTCGAGCGTCTCGGTCGGCTCCGTGGCCCAGGTCAGCCGACGGGCCTGCTCGGCCCAGAAGCCGAGCCGGTCAGCCTTGGCCTGCTCGTACGCCTCCGCCGTGACGTTGGCGGAGGCTGCCAGCTCCGCCGGCGGCGCGAAGCGACGCTCCTCCTTCAGAAGGTTGGCCAGGCTTTCGTTGCTCACGACATCTCCCTTGCACTGCTTTGCCGGAGGCGACCGTTGTGTCCGAAGCCACAGCTCATCAGACACAACCCGTGGTGACAAGGGCCTGCCGAAAATTGGTTTAGACCTTTACCCGGAGGGGGTCCGCTGGACCTCGGCATGCGCTGTGGGTGCCACCTGATCGAAGACCTCGTCGGGAACCGGCTCGGCACCGCTGCCCTCCGTCAACAGATAGGCCTGCGCCTCTCCGACGTGGAAGTACATACCGTGCAGCTCAAGATCACCTTCGGCAAGTCGGCGCGCCACCGACTCATGCGCCCTCAAGTGCTCCAGTTGCTGCACCACATTGGTGAGGCAGAGCTGCTCGACCGCGTCGGCGGGCGCGCGACCGGCGAGGCGCGCCCATGCCCTGTCCTGCGCGCCCATGCGCTCCAGGCTCGGCAGGCCGTGCCGCAGCCACCGCTTCAGCGGGGTCTGGGCGCCGCCCGGCGGGGTGGTGAGCAGCGCCTGCATGGCGCCGCATCCGGAGTGCCCGCACACGGTGATGGACCGGACCTTGAGCACATCCACCGCGTACTCGATGGCGGCGCCCACGGAGTCGTCCCCGCTCTCCGCGCCCGGCAGCGGCACCAGATTGCCCACATTGCGGACGACGAAGAGATCACCGGGGCCGCTCGACGTGATCATCGATGTGACGACCCGGGAGTCCGCGCAGGTCAGGAAGAGCTGTGCGGGCTGCTGCCCCTCGCGCGCGAGCCTGGCCAGCTCGCCGCGCACATGAGGCGCCGTGTTCCGCTGGAAGGCGCTGATCCCGCTCGCCAGTTGGTGTCCGCTGGGCCGCCTCCCCTCCTGTCCTTCCTGCCGCTCCTCCTGGGGCCGGTCGCAGTGGTGGTTGCGCCACGGCGCCCACGGCCTGCAACAGGAGTGGGACGCACCCACCAGCTCCCGGCTGCGCGGACCCGAGCCCCCGGCGGGGACGGCGATACGGGTCCCGGCGCGTCCTGTGACCTCGACGCTGCCGCCGTGCGCGGTGTGCGCGTCCTGCCAGCACTGCAGCGATTCGTACGCGGCATGGTCCATGAAGGACCCGTCCAACTCCACCATCACATCGGCCCCGTGGGGCACCTGGTGCAGCGCCTTGCTGAGCCGCGGCACCGCGAGGAACGTCAGCTGTCCGCGCACCCGCACGTGATGGACGCCTGCGTCCACGCAGTGGGTGATCCGGGTGCGGGCGAGCCGGTGCAGCGAGACGCCCACGGCGACGGCGACGCCGAGCGCCACACCTTCCAGGACGCCGAGGAAGACCACGCCGAGGCTGGTCACCGCATAGACGACGATCTCGCGGTGGCGGGTGATGGTGCGGATGTGGTTCAGGCTGACCATCTGGATGCCCACGACCATGACGAGGGCGGCCAGGGCGGCCAGGGGGATCAGCTCCAGGACGGGGACCAGGAGCAGCGCTGCCACTACTACCCAAACGCCGTGCAGCATCGTGGAGTTCCTGCTGACGGCGCCCGCGCGGATGTTGGCCATGCTGCGCACGGCGACTCCGGCGACGGGGAGCCCGCCGAGCGCTCCGGACACGATGTTCGCCGCGCCCTGGCCGAGCAGCTCGCGGTCGAGGTCGGAGCGGCGCACGCCCGGGTGCAGCTCGGCCTGCCCGGCGATGACCTTGTCCACGGCGACGGCGCCGAGCAGCGACTGCACGCTGCAGACCAGCGTGATGGTGAGGACGGCGGCGACGAGCCCGAGTGCGGGCCCTTCCGGCAGTCCGGCCAGCGCGTGGCTGCGCCAGGACGGCAGGTCGACCTCGTCGACTCGGAGTCCGGCGAGCGCGGAGACGGCCGTCGCGACGGCGACGGAGACGAGGGCCGCGGGCAGGACGCGGGTAAAGCGCCCCACCTTCCCAGGAATCCGTGGCCAGAGCAGCAGGATCGCGAGGGTCAGCAGGCTGATCGTCAGGGCGGCCGGATGCAGGTCGGCCAGCTGGGCCGGGAGCGCCTTGAGGTTGTCGAGCACGGAGCTCTGCGGGGTGCTGCCGAGCACGATGTGCAGCTGGGCGACGGCGATGGTGATCCCGATGCCGGTCAGCATGCCGTGTACGACGGCGGGGCTGACGGCGAGCGCGGTGCGGGCCACGTGCAGGCAGCCGAGGCCGAGTTGGGCGAGTCCGGCGAGGACGGTGATGGCGCAGGTGGTGCGCCATCCGTACCGGTGGATGAGGTCGGCGGTGACGACGGTGAGACCGGCGGCGGGGCCGCTGACCTGCAGCGGTGATCCGCCGAGCGCTCCGGCGAGGATGCCGCCGACAGCGGCGGCGACGAGGCCCGCCTGGAGCGGCGCTCCGGTGGCGAGGGCGATGCCCAGCGACAGCGGCAGGGCGATCAGGAAGACGGCGACCGACGCGGAGAGGTCGGCACCGGCGATGCGGAACCTCTTGCCGGGCGGTGGGGCGTGGGGGTTGTTGGCGCGTGGCGTGTGAGCCGAGTCAGGGGTGCGAGTGGGGATGCAGGCAGACATGTTTCCCGTCTCCTCCGGGGCAGCGCGGTCGCGGGACAAGGGGTCCTCCGAAGGTCTCCGGAGGGCAGATCGCGGCCGTGGGTCACGGCGTGCAGCGGCGGGATTTCTCAACTCTCGGTAAACGGATCGTAATCCAGAGTAAAGGTCTGGGAGGGATTTTTATGGCAAATGGTGCAATCGGTCACCCTGATGAGTGAATAAAGAATTTAATCGGCTCGTCGGAACATCAGATTCCGGACACCGTGCGAGGTTCGGTCCGAACTGTCCCAACTTGCACGGAAGTAGGTGGGCGGAACATGGCCGCCACCCGGAGGATCACCGCGAGCCTGACCGCCCTCGTGGCGTGCGGAGCGGCACTGGCCGGCTGCGCCGACGGCAGCACCGGTGCGAAGGAAGGCGCCCAGGGCGCGAAGAAGGGGGCCGGTGCCCCTGCCCCCAAGAGCGCCGTCCGCATGATCGGTGACGGCTCCACGGCCTTCACCGGGAAACAGCCGAACCTGCCCAGACCCGCGCGCCTGAAGCCGGGCCAGAAGCCGCCGCAGTTCGTCGTCTTCTCCTGGGACGGGGCGGGCGAGGACAGTCAGAAGCTGTTCTCGCACTTCCGCAAGGTCGCCAAGCGGAACGACGCGACGATGACCTACTTCCTCAGCGGCGTGTACATGCTCCCGGAGGGCAAGCGGAGCCTCTACAAGCCGCCGCAGCACATGGCAGGAAGCTCGGACATCGGCTTCAACGACCGCAAGGGAATCAAGGACACCGTGGACCAGCTCCGCGGGGCCTGGCTCGAGGGCAATGAAGTCGGCACCCACTTCAACGGCCACTTCTGCGGCGCCGGCCGCGGGGTGGGCGAGTGGTCCGTCGAGGACTGGAAGAGCGAGATCAACCAGGCCAAGTCCTTCGTGAAGGCCTGGAAGACGAACACGGGCATGAAGAAGGCGCACCCCCTGCCCTTCGACTACGACAAGGAACTGGTCGGCGCCCGCACGCCCTGCCTCGAAGGCCAGAAGAACTTCATGCGCGCGGCCCGCGAGCTGGGCTTCCGCTACGACACCAGCGGCGTCAACAACCAGCTCTGGCCCAAGAAGAAGGAAGGCCTGTGGGACCTGTCGATGCAGCTCGTCCCGGTGCCGGGCCGCAAGTTCGAGACGCTCACGATGGACTACAACTTCATGGTCAACCAGTCCGGTTCGACCTCGCACGGCGACCCGTCTCAGCACGAGTACTGGGGCGACCAGATGCGTGACGGCCTGCTCCAGGGCTTCGACCGCGCCTACAAGGGCAACCGTGCGCCGCTGATCATCGGCAACCACTTCGAGTCCTGGAACGGCGGCACGTACATGCGCGCCGTCGAGGAGACCATCGAAACGGTCTGCACCAAGCGCGACGTGCGCTGTGTCTCCTTCCGCCAGCTCGCGGACTGGCTCGACGCGCAGGACCCGAAGGTGCTGGCGAAGCTTACCGGGCTGCCGGTCGGCAAGGCGCCGAAGGAAGGCTGGGCGGCATTCCTCTCCGCCCAGCCCGCCCCGGCCCCGAAGGGCGTCCCGGGCGCTCCGGCGGCCAAGCAGTAGCACCCGGCGGCCTGTTCAGGCTGTGGCGGTCATGCGCTCGCGCAGCACGAAGGCGGGGTCGACCTGGGCAGCCAGGTCGGCCCCCGTCCGCTCGTTGCCCCAACTCTGCGCGTTCTTCAGGTGGAAGTGGACCATCTGGCTCGTGTACCGCTCCCAGTCCCGGTGCTCGTACGAGGCGTCGACCGCTGTCTGCAGCGCGCGGAGGGAGCGGCGGTTCTCCTCCTCCAGGAGCTCGAAGCGGGGTGGGCGGCCCTTCTCCATGGCGCGCACCCAGTCCGAGTGCCCGACGGTCACCAGGAGGTCGTCGCCGACCTGCTCGCGCAGGAAGTCGATGTCGTCCTGGCCCTGCACCTTGTTGCCGACGACCGCGAGGCTCACGCCGAAGTCCCGGGCGTACTCCTTGTACTGGCGATAGACGGAGACCCCCTTCTTCGTCGGCTCGGCCACCAGGAACGTCATGTCGAAGCGCGTGAACATGCCGGAGGCGAAGGAGTCCGAGCCTGCGGTCATATCCACGACCGCGTACTCGTCACGGCCGTCGACCAGGTGGTTCAGGCAGAGCTCCACCGCTCCCGTCTTGGAGTGGTAGCAGGCGACACCGAGGTCGGCTTCGGTGAACTGCCCGGTGACCATCAAACGGACGGTGGCGTCGTCGAGTTCCACGGGCCGCGCGCATGCGTCGAACACCGGGTTCTCCTCGCGCACCCGCAGGAGCCGTGAGCCCTCTCCGGGGGGCGTCGTCTTGATCATCGTGTCCGAGGAGGCGATCCGCGGATTGGAGCCCCGCAGGTAGTCCTTGATCAGAGGCAGCCGCGCGCCCAGGGCAGGCAGCTCGGCGGCCGCCGCCTCGTCGAGGCCCAGGGCGGGGCCCAGGTGCTGGTTGATGTCGGCGTCGACCGCGATGACGGGTGCGCCGGTGCTTGCGAGGTGGCGGATGAAGAGCGAGGACAGCGTGGTCTTGCCGCTGCCGCCCTTCCCGACGAAAGCGATTTTCATAACCACGTAGCGTAGCGGCTCGATCACCGTGGGTGCGCCATGTGCGTGAAGAAGACCACTCCTTCGTGGAGGGGAGCCCGGAAGTACGTAGGGTCGTACTCATGAGTACGACAGCCGATCCTTCCCCAAGCAGGGGAGACCCCATTGCGGCCCTCGGGGCACTCCCCGGCGTGGCCGACTCCGTGGACTCCGTGCGCAAGGCCGTGGACCGGGTCTACGGACACCGGGTCATGCGACGCCGCAGCAACGAGATCACCTCCGAGGCGGCGCTGCGCGGCGCCCGGGGCTCCGCGGCGCTCTCCGGCGCCGATTGGGCGCTCGAAGAAGTGCGTCGGCGCACCGACTTCAGCGGTGACGGGGAGGAGCGCACCGTCGGCGCGGCCCTGCGGCTGACCGCGGAGGCGGGCCAACTCCTGTCCATCTGGAGGCAGTCGCCGCTGCGGGTCCTGGCGCGCCTGCACCTGGTCGCCGCGGCCGACTCCGGGGAGGGCGCGGGCCGACCGCGTCTTGCGGGCGAGCCCGTCGACGAGCCGTTGATCGAGCTTCCGCTGCCGGACGCGGAGGAGGTGGCGGGCCGCCTGGAGGGCCTGTCGCAGCTGATCATCGCGGGCAGCGCGGCGCCTGCGCTGGTGACGGCGGCCGTCGTCCACGGCGAACTGATCAGCCTGCGCCCCTTCGGCTCGCACAACGGCCTGGTCGCGCGCGCGGCCGAGCGCATCGTCCTGGTGGGCAGCGGCCTCGACCCGAAGTCGGTCTGCCCGGCCGAGGCGGGATACGCGGAGCTGGGGCGGGCGGCCTATGTGGCGGCCCTCGACGGCTATGCGTCCGGCAGGCCGGAGGGCATGGCGGCCTGGATCGCCCACTGCGGCAAGGCGGTCGAGCTCGGCGTCAGGGAGTCGACGGCGGTCTGTGAGGCGCTGCAGCGCGGCGCGGCGTGAGGGACTGGCCGGGAAGGGCCTGAACAGGGTTGCGGCGGTACGGAATCCGTACCGCCGCTGGCATGTTCACCGGGTTACCAAGCGTCCTCGAAGTGTTGCCCATCAGGTCGGGACATTGCCCGTCACCTGGTGCGGCTGGCCCGTAATCGACGGGTCGACGTCGCGTGGGTGCTCGGTGTTCATGCTTCGGTCCGTGGGGCCTTTGCTGCGTTTGAAGGTGATCCTCTCGGATGTCCCTGGTCTCGCGGGCCGTTGACTCCTTTGTACTCCTGTCCTGGGATAAGCGGAAGTGCTGGCCGCACTTCTTTACTTTTAGGTTCAAACAGGAGCGAATCAGACAAGTCGGTCGGGCAGGTGCCAGCTGGGCTTTCGGGGCGTCGGGCTCGGTCAGCCGGTGGCCGCGCGGCGTCGGCTGGCGAACCAGACCAGACCCGCCGTGGCCGCCGCGGCACCCACCGCGGCAGCGGCGACGAGGGCGGGCCTGGGCGGCGCGGGCAGGCGCTGCTTCAGGCGCACCGGACGGTGGAAGTCGAGGATCGGCCACGCGCGCGTGAGGGCCTCACGGCGCAGCGTGCGGTCCGGGTTGACCGCGAAGGGGTGCCCCACCGACTCCAGCATCGGCAGATCGGTCGCCGAGTCGCTGTAGGCGTAGCAGCGGTCGAGGTCGTACCCCTCCGACTGGGCGAGCTCCTTGACCGCCTCCGCCTTGGTGGGGCCGTACGCGTAGTACTCCACCTCGCCCGTGAAGCATCCGTCGTCCCCGACCACCATGCGGGTCGCCACCACCCGGTCCGCGCCGAGGAGCTCCCCGATCGGCTCGACGACCTCGGCGCCCGACGTGGAGACGATGACGACGTCGCGGCCCGCGGTGTGGTGCTCCTCGATGAGGGACGCCGCCTCGTCGTAGATGATCGGGTCGATCAGGTCGTGCAGGGTCTCGGCGACGATCTCTTTGACCTGTTCCACGTTCCACCCGCGGCACAGCGCGGACAGGTAGGAACGCATCCGTTCCATCTGGTCGTGGTCGGCGCCGCCCGCGAGGAACACGAACTGCGCGTACGCGGTGCGCAGTACCGCTCTGCGGTTGATCAGGCCGCCTTGGTAGAACGACTTGCTGAAGGTGAGAGTGCTCGACTTCGCAATGACCGTCTTGTCCAGGTCAAAGAACGCGGCAGTGCGGGGCAAGGAGTGGTTTTCCACGAGGCCGAGCATAGGCGCCCACCATTCGGCGTAAGCTGAGGCGCGTGGGTTTGCCTGAGAAGGCTCTCGGGTACACCATGGAAGTCACGGATCGTTCGCGACCGTGCTAACCCGGTCTGGCTCCTCCCCCCCCGAGTCGGACCGTGGGGACGACCCCCGCTCTCCCCCCCGGCGGGGGTCGTCGCATGTCCGGATGGGTTTTTGAACCCTCCGCTGATCCTCTTCCGGCCCTTGAGCCGTTCTCATCTCCTTCTCGACCTTCTCGCGCCCTGCCCAAGATTCGTCACGGAGCGTAGTCGTAGGGCTGCTCTGCGGAAGTCATCGTGAAGGCAGTGCGATGTCACCGGTATGGGTGATGGAGATATTCACAGGCGCCGTCTTGTCCACAGTTATTGACCAAGATCCACATGTTTTCCGCCGCCGCCGCACGCTGATTCCGCCCGTTCCACTCGCGAAGTTCATGGCCGGATTGCTTTGCCGGTTCTTCGCGGATGACGAGCGCGGCATTCACAGGAGTCATGTGCCAAGAGGGGGACGGGGATCGTGGGCGGAGTCATTTCGAGTGACGTGGCCGCGCAGGCCGAGGCGCGGCAGGGCGGACCGCTGATCGTCACGGAGGACGTGGAGCTGCTGGATGACCTGCTGCGGCTATGCGCCGCGGCGGGAGCGCTGCCCGAGGTGCACCACGGAGGGCCCGAGCGCAGGATGAGCTGGGACACCGCCCCGCTCGTCCTGGTCGGGGACGACGCGGCGGACCGGGTGCGCGGAGCCGTGCGGCGGCGCGGAGTCGTGTTGGTGGGGCGGGATCAGGACGATCCCGGTGTCTGGCAGCGGGCGGTGGAGATCGGCGCCGATCACGTGCTGGTCCTGCCGGACGGCGAGCAGTGGCTCGTGGACCGCATCGCCGACGTGGCCGAGGGCGTGGGCCGCCCCGCGCTCACCGTCGGGGTCATCGGCGGCCGAGGCGGCGCCGGGGCCTCCACCCTGGCCTGCGCCCTCGCCGTCACGGCGGCCAGGGAGGGGCGGCGCACGATGCTCGTCGACGCGGACCCGCTGGGCGGCGGCCTCGACATCCTCCTCGGCGCCGAGAGCACCGAAGGGCTCCGCTGGCCTGCCTTCGCCGCTTCGCGGGGCAGGGTCGGCGGAGGCGCGCTCGAGGAGTCGCTGCCACACGTCCATGCGCTGCGGATCCTGAGCTGGGACCGGGGAGAGGCGGTCGCGGTCGCCCCCGAAGCCGTGCGGGCGGTCGTCGCGGCGGCCCGCAGGCGCGGCGGCGCGGTGGTCGTCGACCTGCCCCGCCGGGTGGACGAGGCGGTTGCCGAGGCGCTGGCCCAGGTGGACCTGGGGCTCCTCGTGGTGCCCGCGGAGCTGCGGGCGGTCGCGGGGGCACGCCGCGTGGCCTCGGCTGCGGGCATGGCGCTGCGGGACCTGCGGGTGGTCGCGGCGCGGGGTCCGGCGCCCGGCGGGCTCGACCCCGAGGAGGTCGGGGGACTGCTCGGACTGCCGCTGGCCGGTGAAGTGCCCTGGGAGCCGGGGCTTGCGGAGGCGCAGGCCGCGGGATCGCCGCCGGGGGGCGCCGCACGCGGGCCGCTCGCACGGTTCTGCACCGCCTTCTGGAGCCGTCTGCCGGCCGACGCCGTGGGAGGGGGCGTATGAGCGCGGTGGTCGGGGCCCGGATGCTGGACGGAGTGCGGCAGTGGCTTGCGGAGAGCGGGATGGAGCCGACCCCCGCCCGGGTCGCCGAAGCGCTGCGGGCCCAGGGCCGGGTGCTCGGTGACACCGAGATCCTCGGCGCTGCGGCACAGCTGCGCTCCGAGCTGGTCGGGGCGGGCCCTCTGGAGCCGCTGCTCGCGGATGCCTCCGTGACCGACGTGCTGGTCTCCGCGCCCGACCGGGTGTGGGTGGACCGGGGCGGCGGCCTGGAGCTCACGGGCATCACGTTCCCGGACGCAGCCGCGCTGCGTCGGCTCGCACAGCGCCTGGCGGCCGTGGCGGGCCGCCGCCTCGACGACGCGCGGCCCTGGGTGGACGCACGCCTCCCGGACGGCACCCGCCTGCATGCGGTCCTGCCGCCGGTGGCGGTGGGCTCGACCTGCCTCTCCCTGCGGGTCGTGCGCCCCCGGGCCTTCACCCTCGCGGAGCTGGTCGAGGCGGGCACCATCCCGCCGGGCGGCGACCGGATCCTGCGGGCCCTGCTCGACGCCCGCCTGTCCTTCCTGATCAGCGGCGGCACCGGCACCGGTAAGACGACGCTGCTGAGCGCGCTGCTGGGTCTGGTGGGCCCGAAGGAGCGGATCGTACTGGCCGAGGACTCCGCGGAGTTGAAGCCCGACCACCCGCACGTGGTGCGCCTGGAGTCCAGGCCCGCGAACCAGGAAGGGGCAGGCTTGGTCGGCCTGGACGACCTGGTGCGCCAGGCCCTGCGGATGCGTCCGGACCGCCTGGTCGTGGGGGAGGTGCGGGGCGCGGAGGTGGTGCACCTGCTGGCCGCGCTGAACACGGGACACGAGGGAGGCTGCGGCACGGTCCATGCCAACGCCGCAGGGGACGTGCCCGCCCGCCTGGAGGCCCTGGGCACGACCGCGGGTCTCGACCGGGCGGCCCTGCACAGCCAGTTGGCGGCCGCCTTGTCGGTGGTGATCCATCTCGTACGCGACCGGACGGGCCGCCGCCGCATGGCGGAGGTGCACGTCCTGGAGCGAGCCGCCTCAGGCCTGGTGGTGACGGTACCCGCGCTGAGATGGGGCGTGCGGGCTTTCACCCAGGAGCAGGGCTGGAACCACCTGAACACCCTCCTCGCGGCCGGAGACGGGGGCGAGGACCGATGATGACCACCACCCTGTGGACAGCGGCGACGGCGATGTGCGCCGGAAGCGCAGCCTGGCTGATGGCCCGACGGAACCACGAAGCCCACCGCTCGCAAAAGCTCTTCCCGCCCCAAACACAACAGCCGCCCCGAGCCCAGACCTGGCACCGGCTGATCGCATCGCTCCGTGGCCGGTTGCACCCTGAATGGTGGTGCCTGGTGGCCGGGTTGGCGGTGGCGCTGCTGGGGGAGTCAGTGGTGCCGCTCGTCGTGGGTGCGGCCGGGGTGCCGTTGGCGGCGCGGGTGCGGCGGGCGCGGGAGGCGCGCGTGGACCGGGAGCGGCGCGACGACGCGGTGATCGCACTGTGCGGGGAGCTCGCGGGTGAGGTGCGGGCGGGCCGTCAGCCCGGGGAGGCGCTGCGACTGACTCTCCGCGAGCCTGCCGACGCGGGTGTCGGCCCTGGAACCGCCCGGAGCGCGGTGCTGGCGGCGGCGCGATTCGGCGGAGACGTGCCGGGGGCACTGCGGGCGGCGGCTCAAGAGCCCGGCGCCGAAGGCCTGCGGGGGCTGGCGGCGTGCTGGCGCGTCGCGGTGGACCGAGGCGCGGGCCTGGCCGTGGGCCTGGAGCGCTTGGAGGACGCACTGCGCTCCGAACGCGATCAACGCGCCGACCTGAGAGCTCAGTTGGCAGGCGCCCGGTCGACCGCCGTGATGCTGGCGGCCCTCCCGTTGCTGGGGCTGCTGATGGGCGGCGCACTGGGAGCGGACCCGCTGCACGTGCTGCTCCACACCGGCCCGGGACTGGCATGCCTCGCAATGGGCGGAGTCCTGGAGGGCGTCGGGGTGTGGTGGGCGCTGCGCATCATGCGCGGGGCGGAGGAGCGATGAACGTTGTCCACAGGCTGGGGGTGATCGTGTGGGTATCGACGGCCCTGCTCTGGCTGGCACTGACGGCGCTGGCTGCCCGAAGGGAAAGAGCACAGCGACAGCGCGCAGAAAGCGCCCTGCCCACGACAAGGCCCCCAGCACGCCACCCCAGAAAACCATGGCCGAACCGCCTCGGGGGCAAACGGGATTGGCTCCTGGCATCCGGCACGGCGAGCGCCACGTACGCACTGCTCACTGGCCTGCCCGGCGTGCTGTTAGCGGCGGCCGTCGGATACCTCACCTGGCGCCACTTCCACCGGAAGTACGCGACCCCACAAAGCCAGAAACTCACGAACGAATCAGCACGAGAAGCGGCACACCAACTCCCCCTGGCGGCAGATCTCCTGGCGGCCTGCATCGCATCCGGGGCGAGCCCCATGGCGGCGGCCCAGGCCGTAGGGGAGTCCTTGCGGGGCCCGATCGGCGCGCGCCTGTCCCGAGGTGCGGCGGAGGTGCGCCTAGGCGGCGAACCGTCAAACGCATGGGCCCAGTTGGCCGCGATCCAAGGCGCCGCACCATTGGCCCGCCTCCTGGAGCGCGCGGGGGACTCCGGCGCACCGACCGCGGACCCAGTGGCCCGCCTGGCCGCGGACGCGAGGGCCGAGCGCACCAGAGCGGCGACGGCCGGAGCACGCCGAGCGGCGGTCCTGATGACGGCCCCGGTGGGCCTGTGCTTCCTACCGGCGTTCGTGGCGGTCGGAGTGCTGCCGGTGGTCATGGGCCTGGCAGACGGCTTGCTGAGCACGGGCTGACCAAGACCAAGACAGAACACGGGCCGGTACCGAGAAGAACCCAACAACGGAGGTAGCAATGCGGGGGCGGATGATGCGAGGGCTGCGCGGTCTGAGGCGACGGGTGAGTGCGCTGGACCGGGATGCAGGGATGGTCACGTCCGAGTACGCCATGGGCTTGATCGCGGCGGTGGGTTTCGCCGGCTTGCTCTACAAGGTGGTGACGAGCGGGCAGGTCAAGGCGGCGCTGCAGGCGCTGGTGGAGAAGGCACTCGATGTCCCGTTCTGAGGCAGAGCGAAGGCGACATCGCACCGGTCTCCAAACCCCTTTCTCAGACCGGGGTTTCGTGACGGCGGAGGCGGCCGTGGTGCTGCCGACCCTGGTGCTCTTCACCATGGCGCTGCTCTGGACGCTGCTGGCGGCGTCCGCGCAGATCCAGTGCGTGGACGCCGCCAGGGCCGGGGCGCGGGCGGCGGCCCGACAGGACCCGGACGACGCGGCCGCGGCTGCGGCCCGACAGGCGGCGCCGCGCGGGGCACACGTGTCCGTGCGGCGAGAGGACGACCTCGTGCGGGTCGAGGTGGTGGCGGATGCGCCGGGCCCCGAGGTGCTGGGCCTGGGCCTGCGCCTGCGGTCCGAAGCAGTGGCGCTGGCCGAGGAGACGGTGGGGGTGGCCGTATGAGAGCCGCCGGGTGGCGAGGTGCGGGCCGCGATCGAGGGGCCGCCACGGTGTGGGTGGTCGTCGCGATGGCCGTACTAGGCGCGATCTGCGGCGCGGTGCTCGCGATGACTCAGGTCGTCGTGGCCCGGCACCGGGCGGGCGGCGCGGCGGACCTGGCGGCACTCGCGGCGGCGGACCGATGGCCGACGGGCTCCACGGAGGCGTGCGCGGGGGCTGTGCGGGTGGCTGAGGAGCAGGGGGCGCGGGTCCTGCGGTGCGCGGTGCGGGGCGAGATCTCCGAGGTCACGGCCGCGTCCTCTGCGGGCCCCTTCACCGCGACGGCCCGCGCGCGGGCGGGCCCGGCAACGTCACGGGTGGCCCTGCGCCGTCCGGCAGGCGTAGGAGCCCAAGCCCGCCGCTCTGCGGCGGATGTTCCCCACCCACGCACCCGTTTGCCCCGCGACGTCCAGCGGGAGTAGGGGCCCGAGGTTGCCCCCCCACCGGCCTGCAGTCGCAAGCGCGCCGGAGGGGACGTGGGGGTATGTGCGCACGGAGCACCGAGCTGACCGTGACGCTCGGAGACGTGTGGCGTGGCGCAGGGATAGCGAGTACGTACATCCCCCCGCGGCCCCGCACCCACAAGCAGACGGCAGGCGCAGACGCCCGCCTAAGGCGCCCCCGCATCCCGCAACAGAACCGAAAGGAGCCGCACAGCCCCCCGCTTGTGCAGGGGATCGTTGCCGTTGCCGCACTTGGGGGACTGGATGCACGAAGGGCATCCCGCCTCGCACTCGCAGGACGCGATCGCCTGGCGCGTGGCCGTCAGCCACTCCCGAGCCGTATGGAAGGCCCGCTCGGCGAAGCCCGCCCCGCCGGGGTGCCCGTCGTACACGAAGACCGTGGGAAGGAGCGTGTCCGGGTGCAGCGGCACGGAGACGCCGCCGATGTCCCACCGGTCGCACGTGGCGAAGAGCGGAAGCATGCCGATGGACGCGTGTTCGGCGGCGTGCAGCGCACCGCCGAGGATCTCGGGATTGATGCGCGCGGCGTCGAGCTGGTCCTCGGTCACGGTCCACCACACCGCGCGCGTACGGAGCGTACGAGGAGGGAGGTCCAGCTTGGTCTCGCCGAGGACCTCGCCAGTGATGACGCGACGACGCAGGAAGGAGACGACTTGGTTGGTGACTTCGACGGAGCCGTAGCAGAGCCGCCCCGCGCCCCACGGAACCTCGGTGTCCGTCTCCAGGATGGAGATCGCCGTCGTGTCGCGCGCGGTCGTCGAGTAGGGCGGCGCGGCCTCCTCGACGAGGGCCACCGAGTCCTCCAGGTCGAGTTGGCGCACGAGATACGTGAGCCCCTGGTGGAGATGGACCGCGCCTTCGTGCACGGTCGTGTGCGCGGCGGACGCGTCCACCGTGCCGAGCAGTCGGCCCGTGCCCTCCTCGACGATCTGGACGGGCTTGCCGCCCTCGCCGCGGATGTCGGTCAGGTCGGCGGCCCGCTCCCGGCGGGTCCAGTGCCAGGCCTTCGTGCGGCGGCGGAGCAGCTTCGCGGCTTCCAGCTGGGGGAGGAGCTCTTCGGTGGTGGGGCCGAAGAGGGCGAAGTCCTCCTCGACCAACGGGAGTTCGGAGGCGGCGGCGCAGAGGTGAGGCGCGAGGACGTACGGGTTGTCGGGGTCGAGGACCGTGGATTCGACGGGCTGCTGGAACAGCGCTTCGGGATGGTGGACGAGATACGTGTCCAGCGGATCGTCCCGGGCGACGAGGACGGCCAGCGCGCCCTGCGCCGACCGCCCGGCCCGTCCGGCCTGCTGCCAGAGCGAGGCCCGCGTCCCCGGGTAACCGGCGATGACGACCGCGTCCAACCCGGAGACGTCCACGCCGAGTTCGAGTGCGGTGGTGGCGGCGAGGCCGAGGAGTTCGCCGGAGTGCAGGGCGCGCTCCAGGGCGCGGCGCTCCTCCGGGAGGTAGCCGCCGCGATAGGCGGCGACGCGGCGGGGGAGGGAGCGGTCGACCTCGGCGAGGCGTTCCTGGGCGATCACGGCGATCAGTTCGGCGCCGCGCCGGGAGCGTACGAAGGCGACCGAGCGGACTCCTTGGACGGTGAGATCGGTGAGGAGGTCGGCGGTCTCGGCGGTGGCGGTGCGGCGGACCGGAGCGCCCTTCTCGCCGTGGAGTTCGGTGAGCGGGGGTTCCCAGAGGGCGAAGACGAGGTCGCCGCGGGGCGAGGCGTCGTCGGCGACCTCCTGCACGGGCAGGCCGGTGAGACGCTCCGCGGACGCCGCGGGATCGGCGCAGGTGGCGGAGGCGAGGAGGAAGACGGGCTCGGAGCCGTAGCGGGCGCAGAGGCGGCGCAGGCGGCGCAGGACCTGGGCGACGTGGGAGCCGAAGACACCGCGGTAGGTGTGGCATTCGTCGATGACGACGTAGCGCAGGGAGCGCAGGAAGGAGGACCAGCGCGGGTGGGAGGGGAGTATTCCGCGGTGCAGCATGTCGGGGTTGGTCAGGACGTAGTTGGCGTACTGCCGGACCCACTCGCGTTCCTCGAAGGGGGTGTCGCCGTCGTAGACGGCGGGGCGCACCGCGTTGCCGAGCGGGGCCGCGAGCTCGCGGACGGCACGGCGCTGGTCGGCGGCGAGGGCCTTCGTGGGGGCGAGGTACAGGGCGGTGGTGCCGCGGCCGTTGGGCGCTTCTGAGCCGTCCAGGAGGGCGGAGAGGACCGGGGTGAGGTAGGCCAGGGACTTGCCGGATGCGGTGCCGGTGGCGACGACCACGGACTCCCCGTCCAGGGCGTGCTCGGCGGCCAGCGCCTGATGGGCCCATGGGTGCTCGATGCCCGCGGCCTGGACGGCGGATATGACCTCGGATCGGATGCGGTCGGGCCAGACTGCATACCGGGCCTCACGTGGGGGCAGGTGCTCCGTATGAGTGACGCGCGATGCACGGCTCGGCCCCGCGGTGAGCCGGTCAAGAACGGTCCGCGGGGACGTGCGTGCCGGGGCGCCCGAAGAGGGTCCTCCGGGAGGAGAAATTTTGGCCATCGGCACCGAGTGTGTCACTGGCGGGATGGACAATGGTCCGAAGGCGTCGTGCACGCCTGCCGGTAAGTGATTGAATGCCATCGCGGCTGGCGATCCGTCCTGGGGGCTCTGCCGAGGTGTCCCGAGGGATGACCGCTCGATAGCAAGGTGCTGGAGGATCCGTGGACCTGTCCCTGTCGACCCGTACCGTCGGCGATCGTACGGTCGTCGAGGTCGGTGGCGAAATCGATGTTTATACCGCGCCCAAGCTGCGCGAGCAGTTGGTCGAGCTGGTGAACGACGGCAGTTTTCATCTTGTCGTCGACATGGAGGGCGTGGACTTCCTCGACTCCACCGGACTCGGCGTGCTGGTCGGCGGCCTGAAGCGGGTGCGTGCCCATGAGGGCTCGCTGCGCCTGGTCTGCAACCAGGAGCGCATTCTCAAGATCTTCCGTATCACCGGCCTGACCAAGGTGTTCCCCATCCACACCTCGGTTGAGGAAGCGGTCGCGGCCACCGACTGAGTGGCCATCGGCTGAACGTTGGTCGGCATGTCGGTCGGTCGAAGGTTGGCTGGCTGAATGTCGGCCGTACAGCAGGGGACCGGGCCTGCGGCCCGGCCCCCTGACAGCACGTGCGTTTGTCGAGGGGGATGCATGGCCACCGTTGAGCTCCGCTTCAGCGCGCTGCCCGAGCACGTCAGGACCGCCCGTCTGGTGGCGGCCGCGGTGGCGCGCAGGGCCGGGGTGGACGAGGCCGTTCTCGACGAGGTCAGGCTCGCGGTCGGCGAGGCCTGCACTCGCGCCGTCGGGCTGCATCAGAGCAGCGGAGTGACGGCGCCGGTGCGGGTGGCGCTGATCGAGGACGAGAAGCAGTTCTCCATCGAGGTCGGCGACGAGGCCCCCCGTGTGGCGCCCGGTGACCGGGTGCCCGGCTCGCGTCTCGACGACGGTGGGGAGGCGGAGGCCGAGGGCGAGGACGAGATGGGCCTCGCGGTCATCAGCGGCCTCGTGGACGACGTGGAGGTCACGGCAGGCGAGGCCGGTGGCCTGATCCGCATGAGCTGGCCGACGACGCCAGCGCCCCTCGTGCCCTGAAGCTCCGCCCCTGCCCCGCTCCGTCCCGCCCCTGCCCCGCTCTGCCCCGCCCCGCTCCACGGTTCCCCGTTGCACGGCTCCCCGCCTCGCAGCTCACCGCCTCACAGCACCCCGCTCTGCGGAATCCCGTCCCGTGGCGTCCCGCTTCCCGTTCCAGGACTACCCGTTCCACGACTTCCCGCCCCGCGGTCCAGCCTTGACGTGTCCCGTTCCGTCCCGGCCCACCCTCCGGCGTAAGCCCTCCGGCGCTGCCCGCCCCGCCGCACCGACAGGCCCCGTCACCACCGCGGTGAACTGGGCCTTTTCTTTTTCTGATCATTTATGGCCCTAGATCGACGATCTACCGTCAACGGTTTTGAGGCATTACCGCTTTCGGGGCCAATCCCTGCGTGCGATCATTTGCTGAGAAGCAATCTCAGGTCAATTCCGTTTGTGGCGCTCTGTTTTGATCAGGTTCCGCTCCCTACAATCCGTCCACATCTTGAGCTCAGCCCCAGCGTCAAGGAGGACGAATGGCGGGGCTTTCTACCCCTCATCAGTTTGACCATCCCTCAACCTTCGCAGCCGCAGTCCTGACAGACGACAACCGTCTCATCGTGATGGTGATCGCGGCCGTCGCGCTCGCGGCGCTCGTCGTCGCAGGTGTGCTCGTACGACAAGTACTCGCGGCAGGCGAGGGCACCGACAGCATGAAGAAGATCGCGGCAGCGGTCCAGGAAGGCGCGAATGCCTATCTGGGTCGGCAGATGCGCACTCTCGGCGCATTCGCCGTCGTGGTGTTCTTCCTGCTCATGCTGCTGCCCGCGGACGACTGGAATCAGCGCGCCGGAAGATCGATCTTCTTCTTGGTCGGAGCGGCGTTCTCGGCGACCACCGGCTATATCGGTATGTGGCTCGCCGTACGCAGCAATGTGCGCGTCGCAGCCGCCGCCCGAGAGGCCACTCCGGCAGAAGGTGAACCCGAAAAGGATCTCACCGCTGTCTCGCACAAGGCCATGAAGATCGCTTTCCGCACAGGCGGCGTTGTCGGCATGTTCACGGTGGGGCTCGGTCTTCTGGGCGCCTCCTGTGTGGTGCTCGTCTACGCGGCCGACGCGCCGAAGGTGCTCGAAGGCTTCGGCCTCGGCGCCGCGCTGATCGCGATGTTCATGCGTGTCGGCGGCGGCATCTTCACCAAGGCCGCCGACGTCGGCGCCGACCTGGTCGGCAAGGTCGAGCAGGGCATTCCGGAGGACGATCCGCGCAATGCCGCGACCATCGCCGACAACGTGGGCGACAACGTCGGCGACTGCGCCGGTATGGCCGCCGACCTCTTCGAGTCGTATGCCGTGACGCTCGTCGCCGCGCTGATCCTCGGCAAGGTGGCGTTCGGCGACTCCGGGCTCGCCTTCCCCCTGCTCGTTCCGGCCATCGGGGTCGTGACGGCGATGATCGGCATCTTCGCGGTGGCGCCCCGGCGCTCCGACCGCAGCGGGATGAGCGCCATCAACCGCGGATTCTTCATCTCCGCGGTCATCTCGCTCGTCCTCGTGGCCGTGGCGGTCTTCGTCTACCTGCCGTCCACGTACGCCGACCTGGACGGGGTCACGGACGCGGCGATCAAGGGCCACGACGGCGATCCGCGGATCCTCGCGCTTGTCGCCGTCGCCATCGGCATCGTGATGGCCGCGCTGATCCAGCAGCTCACCGGCTACTTCACCGAGACCAACCGGCGTCCCGTGCAGGACATCGGCAAGACCTCGCTCACCGGCCCGGCCACCGTCGTCCTCGCCGGTATCTCCCTCGGTCTGGAATCGGCGGTCTACACCGCGCTGCTGATCGGGCTCGGCGTGTACGGGGCGTTCCTGCTCGGCGGCACGTCGATCATGCTCGCCCTGTTCGCGGTGGCGCTCGCCGGTACCGGCCTGCTCACCACGGTCGGCGTCATCGTCGCCATGGACACCTTCGGTCCCGTCTCCGACAACGCGCAGGGCATCGCCGAGATGTCCGGTGACGTCGAGGGTGCGGGCGCGCAGGTGCTCACCGACCTGGACGCGGTCGGCAACACCACCAAGGCCATCACCAAGGGCATCGCCATCGCGACCGCGGTCCTCGCGGCGTCGGCGCTCTTCGGGTCGTATCGCGACGCCATCGCGACCGCGGCCAAGGACGTCGGCGAGAAGATGGGCGACGGCGCCCCGATGAACCTGGTGATGGACATCTCGCAGCCCAACAACCTGGTGGGCCTGATCCTCGGCGCCGCGGTCGTCTTCCTCTTCTCGGGGCTTGCGATCAACGCGGTGTCGCGGTCGGCGGGCGCCGTGGTCTACGAGGTGCGGCGGCAGTTCCGCGAGCACCCCGGGATCATGGACTACAGCGAGGAACCGGAGTACGGACGCGTCGTCGACATCTGCACCAAGGACGCGCTGCGCGAGCTGGCCACACCGGGTCTGCTCGCCGTGCTCACGCCGATCGCGGTCGGCTTCTCGCTCGGCGTCGGCGCGCTCGGCTCGTTCCTGGCGGGCGCGATCGGCACGGGCACGCTCATGGCGGTCTTCCTCGCCAACTCCGGTGGTGCCTGGGACAACGCCAAGAAGCTCGTCGAGGACGGGCACCACGGCGGCAAGGGCAGCGAGGCGCATGCCGCGACCGTCATCGGTGACACGGTCGGCGACCCGTTCAAGGACACCGCGGGTCCCGCGATCAACCCCCTGCTGAAGGTGATGAACCTGGTGGCGCTGCTCATCGCGCCCGCGGTGGTCAAGTTCAGCTACGGGGACGACGCCAGTGTCGGGATGCGGGTGCTGATCGCGGCGCTCTCCATCGTGGTCATCATCGGCGCGGTCTACGTCTCCAAGCGGCGCGGCATCGCCGTGGGGGACGAGGGCAACTCCGAGCGGGTGGCCAAACCGGCCGACCCGGCGGTGGTCTCGTGACTGGTTGACCCGGTGATTCGGTGACTCCGAGTCGGGCTCTGCCCAACACGCGGGCGGACGGCGCTTTTTGATGCGCCGTCCGCCCGTCGGCGTGTACGGGGCGAGTCGTGAGCCTTATCTCGCGCTCCTCACCCTTACGCCGCTTGGTGCAAATGGCTGCAATAGCGGATGTACCAGGCCCCCGGCATGCGGATGTAGCCCAGTTGGCGTGTAAGTTCCGGGGCCGAGAGCCATGGAAGGGACCAATCCGGTGAACAAGAAGCTTGCAGCCGCACTGTCCGGCGGTGCGGTACTGGTACTCGCTTTGTCTGGGTGCAGCGACGACGGCAACAAGAAGCTGGACGACTGGGCCAAGAAGGTCTGTGACTCGGTGCAGCCGCAGTCGAAGAAGATCGCGGACGCCAACACCGCGATCCAGAAGGAGACCTCTGACAACAGCGCGCCGGCCGACGTCCAGAAGACCGACTCCAAGGCGTTCCAGGACATGTCCGACGCCTACAAGTCGATGGGCGACGCCGTGAAGAACGCGGGCGCGCCCCCGGTCGACGACGGCAAGAAGAAGACGGACGACGCCGTCAAGGAACTGAACGCCATCTCCAAGTCGTACGGCGACCTGAAGAAGCAGGTCGACGGCCTGGACACCAAGAACCAGGCGGACTTCGCCGACGGCCTCAAGGACGTCGCGGGCGACCTGGACAAGCTGAGCAAGAGCGGTAGCGAGGCGCTGGAGAAGCTCCAGGAGGGGGAGGTCGGCAAGGCGATGCGCAAGCAGGAAAGCTGCAAGAGCGCGTCCGCCACGCCCTCCGCCAAGAGCTGACCCCGAGTTGATCCCGGGCTGATCCCGGGCTGATCCCGAGCTCACTCCGGGGCAACTGCGAGCCGACTCCTTCGGCCGTACGTTCCCGATGCTCCCGATGCCCTCGGCACCCAGGCGGTGCCGAGGGCATCGGCGCGCCCGGCGGGCCACAATGGAGGGGTGAGTAACGCCAGCCTTCCCCTGCCCTCGTCCGACCGCGCCGATGTCGCCGCCGCCCTGCGCGACGCGCTGCTCGCCGCCGACTTCACCGCCGACGGGCTGCTCGACCTGCTCGGCGCCCCCGCCTACACCGCGCTCGCACGCAGTGAGACCGTGCCCGCGCTGCGGGCCACGCGCGGGGACGGGGCCCTCCCGGCGCTCGTACGCCTCTTCCTGCTGCAGGAATCGGTGCCCCACGCGCGCGTGGCGGACGTTCTGCCCGTCGACGTACTCCTGGAGAGCGACTGGCTGGCCGAGCGGGACGGTGAGCTGTGGGCGACGGTGGACGTGCGGCCGTACGGCGGACCGAGCGGTGAGGACTGGTTCATCGTCTCCGACCTGGGCTGCGCGGTCGGCGGCGCGGGCGGCATCGGCAAGCACGAGGAAGGCGTCGTCCTCGGGGTGGGCGGCGCGTCCACCACCCTGGCGGGCATCACCGTGCGCGGGCCCGTCGCGAGCGCCCTCGACCTGGGCACCGGTTCCGGCATCCAGGCCCTGCACGCCGCGCAGCACGCCACGCGCGTGACCGCGACCGACCTCAACCCCCGTGCCCTGCGGTTCACCCGGCTCACCCTGGCGCTGTCCGGCGCCCCGGAGGCGGACCTGCGGGAGGGCTCGCTCTTCGAGCCGGTGGCGGACGAGACGTACGACCTGATCGTGTCCAACCCGCCCTTCGTGATCTCGCCGGGGGCCCGCCTCACGTACCGGGACGGCGGCATGGGCGGGGACGATCTGTGCCGGTCGCTCGTTCAGGAGGCGGGGGAGCGGTTGAACGAAGGGGGGTACGCGCACTTCCTGGCCAACTGGCAGCACGTGGAGGGCGAGGAGTGGCAGGACCGGCTGCGGTCCTGGGTGCCGCGCGACTGCGATGCCTGGATCGTGCAGCGCGAGGTGCAGGACATCACGCAGTACGCCGAGCTCTGGCTGCGGGACGCGGGGGACCACCGCACGGACTCCGCGGAGTACGCCGCGCGGTACGACGCATGGCTGGACGAGTTCGAGGCGCGGGGCACGCGCGCCGTCGGATTCGGCTGGATCACGCTCAGGAAGACGGCCGCCGCCGAGCCGTCCGTCACCGTCGAGGAGTGGCCGCACCCCGTCGAGCAGCCGCTCGGCGACACGGTGCGGGAGTTCTTCGAGCGGCAGGAGTACCTGCGTGCGCACGACGACGCCGCGCTGCTCGCCGCGCACTTCAAGCTCGCCGACGAGGTCGTGCAGGAGCAGGTCGGACTGCCGGGCGCCGAGGACCCGGAGCACGTCGTGCTGCGCCAGCACCGCGGGATGCGGCGGGCCACCAAGGTGGACACGGTGGGCGCCGGGTTCGCGGGTGTCTGTGACGGCTCGCTGAGCGCCGGACGGATCCTGGACGCCATCGCGCAACTGGTCCAGGAGGACCCGGTGTTGTTGCGGGACCGGACGCCCGCGCAGATCAGGCTCCTCGTGCAGCAGGGCTTTCTGCTTCCTGCGGGGGCGTAGCCGCTCTGCGCATCGCGCCCGATCGAAGAGGGAGAATCAGCCAACTTCCCGCCCGCACCGGGCATTTCGGATGCGACGCGGGCGGGCCGCTCGCCGTTCACCCCGATTTCGTACTCCCGATTCCCGTGCGTGTCAGCCTCCCGGCAGGGAACTCGGCACGGGGAGGCAAGGCCATGGAGAGCGGACCAGCGATCTTCGCCGGAACGGTGTTCGCACTGTTCGGCGCCGGACTGCTGATGTGGACCGGTGCGCGTGTCGCGCACCGCTCGCCGGTCGCCCAGGGTGTGAACCCCATCGCATCGGCGACGTTCGCGACGCTCGCGGGATCGGGCGCGCTGCTGCTCGGAGTGTGGTGCTTCACGCGGCTGTGAGACGGCTCGGGCGACACGGCGGAGCATTTGCTTCCGGTTGATCGGACACGCGTGGCACGGCCGCGGGACACCCGCGCCCAGGCAGGGCGGACCCTCTCTCCGAGGCCCTGCGGCCACCTGCTTCCCAGTGATCGCACAGGTGGCGCGCGGGCCCCGGCCACGCAGGGCGGCGAAACAGCGGGTCGCCACTCCGGGCGGCAGGAATGGCGGTAGTCGGGTTACCGTTCGAGTGGCCGTTGCGGGCTTTTCCCGTTTGACACGGGGGCGGGATGTACCGTCACACTCCGCAGCGACAGCGCAACGCAAGCCATGCGGGCACTGTCACCGCACTGCCACGAGCATTGCCACCGTGCAATGCGACTGGGCGGTGCCACGCGGCAGTGCGACCGATGCACTGCTGCCGCGCACTGCCACCGAGCGTCGACCGGAGAGAAGAGCGAAGTTGTCCCCGACCAGCGAGACCGCACAGGGCGGCCGCCGACTCGTCATCGTCGAGTCGCCTGCCAAGGCGAAGACGATCAAGAGCTACCTCGGCCCCGGCTACGTAGTCGAGGCCAGCGTCGGGCACATCCGTGACCTCCCCAACGGCGCCGCGGAGGTGCCCGACAAGTACACCGGCGAGGTGCGCCGCCTCGGCGTGGACGTCGAGAACGACTTCGAACCGATCTACGTCGTCAATGCCGACAAGAAGTCGCAGGTCAAGAAGCTCAAGGACCTCCTCAAGGAGTCCGACGAACTCTTCCTCGCAACCGATGAGGACCGCGAGGGCGAAGCCATCGCGTGGCACCTCCTCGAGGTCCTGAAGCCCAAGGTCCCCGTCCACCGCATGGTCTTCCACGAGATCACCAAGGACGCGATCCGCAGCGCCGTCGCCAACCCGCGCGAGCTCAACAAGCGCATGGTCGACGCGCAGGAGACCCGCCGCATCCTCGACCGTCTGTACGGCTACGAGGTCTCGCCGGTCCTGTGGAAGAAGGTCATGCCGCGCCTGTCGGCAGGCCGTGTGCAGTCCGTGGCCACCCGCCTCGTCGTCGAGCGGGAGCGCGAGCGCATCGCCTTCCGCTCCGCCGAGTACTGGGACCTGACCGGCACCTTCGGCACCGGCCGCGCCGGTGACGCCTCCGATCCCTCGCAGCTCGTCGCCCGCCTCACCACGGTCGACGGCAAGCGCGTCGCACAGGGCCGCGACTTCAACTCCGTCGGACAGCTGAAGGCCAACAGCGCGGCCACGCTCCACCTGGACGAGGCGAACGCCCGCGCGCTGGCCGCCGCCCTCCAGGACACGGCCTTCTCCGTACGCTCGGTCGAGTCCAAGCCCTACCGCCGCTCGCCGTACGCCCCGTTCCGTACGACGACGATGCAGCAGGAGGCCTCGCGCAAGCTGGGCTTCGGCGCGAAGGCCACCATGCAGGTGGCCCAGAAGCTGTACGAGAACGGCTTCATCACCTATATGCGTACGGACTCCACGACCCTGTCGGACACGGCGGTCACCGCCGCCCGTGCGCAGGTCACGCAGCTCTACGGCAGCGACTACCTGCCGGACAAGCCGCGCACGTACGCCGGGAAGGTCAAGAACGCGCAGGAGGCGCACGAGGCGATCCGCCCGTCAGGGGATCGTTTCCGCACGCCCGCCGAGACCGGCCTGACCGGCGACCAGTTCCGGCTCTACGAGCTGATCTGGAAGCGGACCGTCGCCTCCCAGATGAAGGACGCGACGGGCAACTCCGTCACGGTCAAGATCGGTGGCCGCGCCGCCGACGGCCGCGACGCCGAGTTCAGCGCGTCCGGCAAGACCATCACCTTCCACGGCTTCCTCAAGGCGTACGTCGAGGGCGCAGACGACCCGAACGCCGAGCTGGACGACCGCGAGCGCAGGCTCCCGCAGGTCAACGAGGGCGACGCGCTCTCCGCCGAGGAGATCTCGGTCGACGGCCACGCGACGAAGCCCCCGGCCCGCTACACCGAGGCCAGCCTCGTCAAGGAGCTCGAAGAGCGCGAGATCGGCCGCCCGTCGACGTACGCGTCGATCATCGGCACGATCCTCGACCGCGGATACGTCTTCAAGAAGGGGACGGCCCTCGTGCCCTCCTTCCTGAGCTTCGCCGTCGTCAACCTGCTCGAGAAGCACTTCGGGCGCCTCGTCGACTACGACTTCACCGCCAGGATGGAGGACGACCTCGACCGCATCGCGCGGGGCGAGGCCCAGGCGGTGCCGTGGCTGCGGCGCTTCTACTTCGGCGAGGGCGAGGGCTCCGGCGGCGCCGCCGACGCGGGCAACGGAGACGGCGACCACCTCGGCGGACTCAAGGAGCTCGTCACCGACCTCGGCGCGATCGACGCCCGCGAGGTGTCGTCCTTCCCGGTCGGCAACGACATCGTGCTGCGCGTCGGCCGCTACGGCCCCTACATCGAGCGCGGCGAGCGGGACTCCGAGAACCACCAGCGCGCCGACGTCCCCGACGACCTGGCGCCGGACGAGCTGACCGTCGAGTACGCGGAGGAGCTGCTCGCCAAGCCGAGCGGCGACTTCGAGCTCGGCGCGGACCCGCACAGCGGCAACCAGATCGTCGCCAAGGACGGCCGCTACGGCCCGTACGTCACCGAGGTGCTCCCCGAGGGCACCCCGAAGACCGGCAAGAACGCGGTCAAGCCGCGCACGGCCTCCCTCTTCAAGTCCATGTCGCTCGACACGGTCACCCTTGAGGACGCCCTCAAGCTGATGTCCCTGCCGCGCGTGGTCGGTGCCGACGCGGAAGGCGTCGAGATCACCGCGCAGAACGGGCGGTACGGGCCGTATCTGAAGAAGGGCACCGACTCGCGCTCCATCGACGCCGAGGAGCAGCTCTTCACCATCACGCTGGACGAGGCCCTGGAGATCTACTCCAAGCCGAAGCAGCGCGGCCGCGCCGCCGCCAAGCCGCCCCTGAAGGAGCTCGGCGAGGACCCGGTCAGCAAGAAGCCGGTCGTCGTGAAGGACGGCCGTTTCGGGGCGTACGTCACGGACGGCGAGACGAACGCGACGCTGCGGGCGGCCGACTCCGTCGAGGACATCACCCCGGAGCGGGGCTACGAGCTCCTCGCGGAGAAGCGGGCCAAGGGCCCGGCCAAGAAGACGGCGAAGAAGGCACCCGCCAAGAAGGCACCGGCCAAGAAGACCGCTGCCAAGAAGACGGCGGCCAAGAAGACCACTGCCGCGAAGAAGACCACCGCAAAGAAGACTGCCGCCAAGAAGACGGCCGCTTCCCAGGGTGCTGCTTCGGAGGAGTGACCCTTCAGAGAAGTGACCCTTCAGAGAAGTGGCGCTTCTGAAGAGTGATGTTCCCGTGCCGGGTGTCCTGATTTGGGCGCCCGGCACAGTGGATTCCGCGCATCTCGCCCGTCACGGGACCTGACGGTCGTTTGTTCGGGTGGCTCCGCGGGGAGCGGGTCCGTCCAGATAGGCTGGACGGATGACGCGTGCCGAGCAGCCAACGGCCGGAAACCCGGCCCCCGACGACGCCCTGGTCGCAGATTCCCGAGAGCGTGCCGTCCGCGCCTTGCTGCGCGTACCCCAGCTGAAGAGGCTGTGGAGCGCCCAGCTCGTCGACAGTGTCGGCGACGCGCTCGCGCTGCTCGTCCTGGTGATTCTCGCGCTCCAGTCGGCCATCGCCGAAGGCGCCTTCGGAGGCGGCTACCGAGGCGTCGCCTTCGCCGTGACCGCCGTCTTCGGAGCACGCGTTCTCGCGACGCTGCTCTTCGGAGCGGTGCTTCTGGGCCCGCTCACCTCGCTCACCTCTCCGGACGGTCCGCTCGACCGCCGATGGACCATGATCGGCGCCGACGGAGTCCGGGCCGCGCTGCTCGTCGTCGCCCCGCTGTGGATCGACTGGACCCCGGACAACGCCCTCGCGGTGATCCTGGTGACGTCGTTCGTCATCGGCGTCGCCGAACGCTTCTGGACGGTCGCCAAGGAGAGCGCGGCCCCCGCGCTGCTGCCCGCACCGCCCCTGGAGGGCGCGACGGTACGACCGCTGCCGGACCACATGGACGCACTGCGGCGCCTGTCCCTGCGTACGGGATTCCTTGCGCTGCCCATCGCGGCCGCGACCCTCGTCGGCATCACCCTCATCGGCAACCTCCTGGGCGCGGGCCTCGACTGGTTCGAGCTGCACCAGGCCGGGCTCGCCTCCTTCGTGGCGGCCGGGCTCTTCGCCGCTTCGCTGTCGATCGTCTACTTCCTCGAACTTCCCGGTACGCAGACGCCCCGCGCGCGCAGCCCGCTCGAGGGGCTGCGCAGGCCGCGTACCGGCACCGGCACCGACAAGGGCCGCACCGGCGCGATCCTGCTGTTCGTCGCGGCCTGCGCCGCCGTCGCGGGGGCCGTCGCGGCCGCCGTCGCCGTCGCCGTGCTGCACGCCAAGGACCTGGACGGCGGACCCGTCACGTACGGCCTGATCGTCCTCGCGCTGACCGGCGGCACCGCCATCGGCATCCGCACCGCGCCGTCCCTGCTGCCCACGCTCTCGCGCCGCAGGCTGCTCGCCATCGCCATCGCCCTCACCGGCATCGCACTGCTCGCCGCGGGCCTGGTGCCCGACGTGACGACGGTGCTGCTGCTCCTGGCCCTTGCCGGGGTCTGCGCGGGCGTCGCCGCGAACATCGGCCACGCGCTGCTCGACCAGGAGGTCGAGGACTACCGCAGGGCCCGCACCACGGAGCACCTCCACGCGGTCGTACGTCTCTCCCTCGCGCTCGGCGCGCTGGTGGCCCCGGTGGTCGCCGCCGCGATCGGGCCGCACCGCATGGTCAACGGCAAGTTCGTCTTCGACCACGGCGGCGCCGCGTTCACGCTCATGCTGGTCGGCGCCCTGCTCCTGCCGGTGGCCGCGCTCGTCCTGGCCAAGGCCGACGACCGACAGGGCGTCCCGCTCAGGAACGACCTGCTGGACGCGCTGCGCGGCGGCGACGACCCGGTGCAGTCCGCCTGCGCCACCGGCTTCTTCATCGCCCTGGAGGGCGGCGACGGCGCAGGCAAGTCGACGCAGGCCGAGGCGCTCGCCGAGTGGATCCGCGCCAAGGGGCACGAGGTCGTCGTCACGCGCGAGCCGGGGGCGACGCCCGTCGGCAAGCGGCTGCGGTCGATCCTCCTCGACGTCTCGTCGGCCGGTCTCTCGCACCGCTCAGAAGCGCTCTTGTACGCCGCCGACCGCGCGGAGCACGTCGACACCGTCGTGCGCCCCGCCCTCGAACGCGGCGCCGTGGTCATCTCCGACCGCTACATCGACTCGTCCGTCGCCTATCAGGGCGCCGGCCGTGACCTGTCGCCGACCGAGGTCGCCCGCATCAACCGCTGGGCGACCGGCGGCCTCGTACCCCACCTGACGTGCCTGCTCGACGTGTCGCCCGAGGCCGCCCGCGAGCGGTTCACGGAGGCGCCCGACCGACTGGAGTCGGAGCCCGCCGAGTTCCACGCGCGTGTGCGGTCCGGTTTCCTCACGCTCGCCGCCGCCGACCCGGGGCGGTACCTGATCGTCGACGCCGCCCAGGAGCCCGAGGCGGTCACGACCGTCATCCGGCACCGGCTCGACCTGGTGCTCCCGCTCTCCGAGGCCGAGGTGAAGGCGCAGGAGGAGGCCCGCAAGGCCGCCGAGGAGGAGGCGCGGCGCAAGGCCGAGGAAGAGGCCGCGCGCAAGGCCGAGGAGGAGCGTCTGGAGCGCGAGCGCCAGGAGCAGCTCGCCAAGCTCCGCGCCGAGGAGGAGGAGCGCAAGCAGCGCGAGCTGGAGGAGGCCCAGCGCCGCGAGGCCGAGCGCCAGGCCGAGGAGGCCAGGAAGCGTGCCGAGGAGGCACGGCGCAAGGCCGAGGAGGAGAAGGCGCGGCTGCTCGCCGAGGAGAAGGTGCGGGCGGCCGAGGAGGCGCGGCGCCGCCGGGAGGCCGAGGAAGAGGCGCGGCTGCGCGCCGAGGCGGAGGAGCGTCGGCTCGAGAAGCAGCGGAAGGCCGAGCAGGCGCTGCTGCGGGCGGAGGAGGCGCGGCGGCTCGCGGCGGCTTCTGCGGCGGCGGCCACGGCGGTCTCGAATCCGGTTCCGGCTCCTGAGCGGAGGGCCCCGGCTCCCGCGCGGAAGGCCCCTGCTCCTGAGCGGAAGGCTCCGGCTGCGGAGCAGCAGACGGCGGCGCCCGAGCAGCAGACGGCGGCCCCCGAGCAGAAGGCCCATGCTCCTGCGGACAAGGCGCCTGCCGCGCCGCCCGTGCCCGACAACGAGACCACCGTGCCCACGCCCGTGGTGAAGCTCCCCTCCGGAGCGGCCGACGAGACGGCCGTGCTCCCGGCGGTCGGTGCCGAGGGGCCCGGCGCGGAGGACACCGCGGTGCTGCCGCAGCCGCCCGCTCCGGAAGGCGCCACGGACGAGACGGCCGTGCTGCCTGCCGTGGGGCAGGACAAGGTTCCGCCGGGCTACTTCCGGGACGAGCGGCCCGCGCCCCCGTCCGACGGCGGCAACGACAGGACCCGCGAGCTGCCCCAGGTCGACGAGCAGGGAGTGCCCCGGCGGGCTCCCTCCGACTGGGCCGAGGAGACGCCGCTCGACGACCTGCCGTCGCTGGCCGACGAACTGCTCGGGTCGCACGACGAGGACGACAGGGACGACAGGAACGACGAAGGCGGCGGGCGGGGTCGGCGCGGCCGACGAGGTCGCTGAGGTCGCTGAACACCGCGGCCGGGCCGGATTGTCAGAGGCGTCCTTCACAATGGGCAGTCCGGCAGAACAGCAGAGCGCAGCGTAAGGCGGTGACCCCATGAGCGTGTGGGACGACCTGGTGGGGCAGGAGCGGGTGGGCGAGCAGCTGGGCGCCGCCGCCCGGGACGCCGACGCGCTGGTGACCGCGGCCGCCACGGACACGCCGCCTCCGGAGTCGTCGAAGATGACGCACGCCTGGCTGTTCACGGGCCCGCCCGGCTCCGGCCGGGCCACCGCCGCCCGCGCCTTCGCCGCCGCCCTGCAGTGCACGAGCCCGGACCGCGCGCTCGGCGGCGCCCCCGGCTGCGGCTTCTGCGACGGCTGCCACACCAGCCTCATCGGCACCCACGCCGACGTGGAAGTGGTGCGTACGGACATGCTCTCCATCGGCGTGAAGGAGACCCGCGAACTCGTCAGGCGCGCCCAGCTCTCGCCCGCCGTCGGGCGGTGGCAGGTCATCGTCATGGAGGACGCCGACCGCCTCACCGAGGGCGCGGGGAACGTGCTCCTGAAGGCCGTCGAGGAACCCGCGCCCCGCACGGTGTGGCTGCTCTGCGCGCCCTCCCTGGAGGACGTGCTGCCGACCATCCGCTCCCGCTGTCGGCACCTGACGCTGCGTACGCCTCCCGTGGCCGCGGTCGCCGACGTGCTCATCCGCAGGGACGGCATCGAGCCGGACGTCGCGGCGGCCGCGGCGCGCGCCACACAGGGGCACATCGACCGCGCCCGGCGGCTCGCGACCGACCCGCGCGCGCGTGAGCGCAGGGCCGCCGTCCTGAAGCTGCCGATGCGGGTGGCGGAGATCGGCGGCTGTCTGAAGGCCGCGCAGGAGCTCATCGACACGGCGACCGAGGACGCGAAGCAGGTCGCCGAGGAGGTCGACGTCAAGGAGACCGAGGAGCTCAAGGCGGCGCTCGGCGGGGGCCAGGGCGGCCGGATGCCGCGCGGCACGGCCGGTGCGATGAAGGAGCTCGAGGACAAGCAGAAGCGGCGCAGGACCCGTACGCAGCGCGACAGCCTCGACCTCGCGCTCACCGACCTGACCGCGCTCTACAGAGACGTGCTCGCCCTGCAGCTCGGCTCGCAGGTGGCCATCGCCAACACCGAGGTGCAGGACATGCTGCAGCGCCTGGCCCTGGGCGCCTCGCCCGAGGCCACGCTCCGCCGCATCGAGGCCATCAGCGCCTGCCGCACCGCCCTCGATCGGAACGTGGCGCCGCTGCTCGCGGTCGAGGCGATGACGGTGGCGCTGCGGGCGGGGTGAACGTCCGGGCTCTGGCCATGGGTTGACGAGTTCACTCTTACGAGCGCGTTGAGTGATCACTCGCTCGCGGAGAGTTACTCTCGCGTGATGGACATCAGCAGTCGCGGCCGCCGAGGCCGTCGCAGCCGTCGCACCCGCCGCACCCGTCATCTCCATCTCCGTACGTGCGGCATCCTGCTCGTGACCGCCGGGCTGCTCATCTCCGGCTGCTCGTCGGGGAGTTCACCGGCGGACGCCTCGCCCGCCGCGCTCTCCCGCTCGACGCCCGCGGAGCTCGCCCCGTACTACGGGCAGAAGCTGAGCTGGCGCGACTGCGGTGCGCCCGGGTTCGAGTGCGCCTCGATGAAGGTCCCGCTCGACTACGCGAAGCCCGCGGCGGGCGACATCAAGCTGGCGGTCTCCCGCAAGCAGGCCACCAAGAAGAAGGGGCGGCTCGGCTCGCTCCTGGTCAACCCGGGCGGCCCCGGCGGCTCGGCGGTCGGCTACCTCCAGTCGTACGCGGCCCTCGGCTACCCCGCGGAGGTCCGCGCCCACTACGACATGGTGGCCGTCGACCCGCGCGGCGTGGCCCGCAGCGAGCCCGTGACCTGCCTCGACGGCAAGCAGATGGACGCGTACACGCAGACCGACGTCACCCCCGACGACCGGCGCGAGACCGACGACCTGCGCACCTCCTTCCAGACGTTCGCGACCGGCTGCAAGGAGCGGTCGGCGAAGGTCCTGCCCCACGTCTCCACGATCGAGGCGGCCCGCGACATGGACGTCCTGCGGGCGGTGCTCGGCGACGACAAGCTGTCGTACGTCGGCGCCTCGTACGGGACCTTCCTCGGCGCGACGTACGCGGAGCTGTACCCGGCGCGCGTGGGCCGCCTCGTCCTGGACGGCGCGATGGACCCGTCGCTGCCCGCGCGCCGCATGAACCGCGACCAGACCGCGGGCTTCGAGACGGCGTTCCGGTCCTTCGCGAAGGACTGCGTGGCGCGCGGCGGGGACTGCCCCCTGGGCGACGAGAGCCCCGAGGACGCGGGCAAGCGCCTCAAGGCCTTCTTCGGCGGCCTGGACCGGCACCCGCTGCCCATCGGCGCCAGCGGCGGCAGGCGGCTCGGCGAGGCGCTCGCCACGACGGGCGTGATCGCGGCCATGTACGACGAGGCGGGCTGGCCCCAGCTGCGCGACGCGCTCACCTCGGCGATGAAGAACAAGGACGGCGCGGGCCTGCTCGCCCTCTCCGACGGCTACTACGAGCGGGACGGCGACGGAAAGTACGCGAACCTCATGTTCGCCAACGCGGCCGTGAACTGCCTCGACCTGCCGCCCGCCTTCGCCACCCCGGCCGAGGTCGAAAAGGGCGTCGCCGCGTTCGAGAAGGCCTCCCCGGTCTTCGGCGAAGGCCTCGCCTGGTCCTCGCTGAACTGCGCGTACTGGCCGGTGCGGGCCACGGGGAAGCCGCACCGCATCGAGGCGAAGGGCGCGGCACCGATCCTGGTCGCAGGCACGACCCGCGACCCGGCCACCCCCTACCCCTGGGCGAAGGCCCTGGCCTCCCAGCTCTCCTCGGGCCGCCTCCTCACCTACGAGGGCGACGGTCACACGGCGTACGGCCGCGGCAGCGAGTGCATCGACTCCACGATCAACGCGTACCTCCTGAAGGGCACGGTTCCGAAGGACGGAAAGCGCTGCTCATAGCCGTTCGAAGGGGGTGTGCGGAGCACCCCCGAAAACTGTGTAGACTTGGCCGCGTTGCTGATCGCACGATGGTGCGCACGGCGCGCCGCCTTAGCTCAGATGGCCAGAGCAACGCACTCGTAATGCGTAGGTCTCGGGTTCGAATCCCGAAGGCGGCTCCATGGTATACCCCAGGTCAGGCCTATGACCTGGGGTATCTTGTTTTTGTCGACCTTGGGATTCGGGCTAATCGGGCACGTGCAGTCAGTGCATCGCAATGCGTAGGTGTGGAGTGCGGATTGCGGGGCTGCGTCCTCCGCATTTGTTCATGGCTGCTGATCTCCCCGGCCCTGTCCAGTTCGAGTTGGTGGTCACATGGTGGCCAGGCATGCAGATGGCTTCTCAGTCAGACTCGCGGATTTCGCATGAGAGTCGTGCCATCTGGACAATCGCGCGGGCGGCGGAGTTTTCCTGAGGCGCGGGCGACGACGCGCTGCTTCACTGGCGGCGTCCCAGTAGGGCGAGCCAAGCTGCATGGCGTCGCCGGTCGGCGGTGTGATCTGCTGCGTGGAGGCGCCGCCGTCCGCGGACGGCGGCAGTGTGCTGGTCTTCTGCGGCAGCAAGCGCCTGGTGCGGGCCAACGCGCCGTACGCGCCCCGCCTCGTACCGCGTCCGCGGCGTCGACGCCCTCGACTGGAGTGGTACGACGCCGCCTGGCGACTGCGCCCTCGGACCGCTACCGCGCGCTGCTCGCGGAGCGCGCCACCGGGGCCCGTCTCGCCCTCCAGAACGCTGCGGTCCGGGTAGCGGCTCCGCCCGGTTCGATGAGCCGGGGGTGGAACAGCGCGACCATCGCCCTGCACGCTTTCGACGGATCGGAGACGACCCTACTCCTGCCGCCCGACTCGTCCGACCCGCCGGCGGGAACCGAGGGGGCGGCCGTCTTCACCGGGGAGATGGGTCGGGATGGCTGAGGGCGTATGCGTCGATGCGGTCCTCGGCCGGCCACCGCCCGCTCGTCCTGCCGCTGCCGACGGCGGCCGAGTGTCCAAGGTGAAGTGCCGTCGGCGGGTCCGGGAGGAGCGCCGCAGTTTCGAGGCGTCCGCGCGGCCCACCGCGCGGTGTTCGGCTCACTCCGCGATCCCTGTCACGCAGCACGCCGTAAGGTGGGTCCGCACAGTGGATGGGCCCGTCGCAACACACAGGTCGGGCGTGGTGGAAGTCGGGACGGAGCAGACGACGGTTATGGCGGACGAGCAGCTGGGCCTTGGATTTTCCGTACCGGAGGAGCCCAAGAACCGGTCCGGGGGTGTCTTGCCGCCGCGCGCGCTCGGTGACGACGAGACGATCGACTACATCACCGGCCAGGACGTCCTCAAGCTGACCGAGGGTGAAAAGGTCAGGCAGCACATCGCCCGGGTCCTCGTGCACCAGTACGGGATCAATCCGGACGACATGGCGCGGGACTACGCGATCGAGATCCCGGCCGGTGAGGGCACCCGCAAGAGCAAGAAGAGGGTCAGCATCGCCGTCTTCGAGGCCAACAAGCCGCACCGCCTGGAGTATCTGCGGCGCATCGTCATCACCAAGCCGCGTCCCCGGACGGGCCGCACCGTCACCAAGATCCGTACGCACGAGCAGGCGACGAAAGACATCGAAGAGCTCCAGTCGCTGATGAGCGTGGCGGGGCCGCAGTGCCATCTGGGCCTGTGGACCGATGACATCGACCTGTACTTCGTGGAGCGGCTCAAAAAGGACGATGAAGGTCGGGAGCTCCGCTTCGAGGACCGCTTCCGCCCCCTGCCGAACTGGCCGCGCGGCGACGACATGGCCTTCGACGCCGCCCGTGATGCGTCCTCCCTGGCGGAGATCCGGCGCGCGGACAAGTACATGCTGCGCTTCGCCTTCCGGCGCTGCCACAACTACATCCACGGCAACGAGGGGCTTCCCAAGGACGCGGCGTTCTGGCAGTTCCTCTACGTCTTGTTCGCGAAAATCTACGACGAGCGCATGGTCCGTGAGCACGGACGTGAACCGCGGTTCCGCATCGACATTGAGGACCTGGTCAGGACCGAGACCACGGCCAGCGGGGCCCAACGCAGGGCGGGCAGTCCAGAGGTGGCGGCCCGGGTCAAGAATCTCTTCGAAGAGGTTAAGGACTTCTACAAGAAGCAGGGGCTCTTCGACAATCGTGACGAGCTGACGCTGTCCGTCCCCGCGCTCACCTTCATCGTCGGTGAACTGGCGCCGTACGACCTGGGCACGACCGACATCGATGCCAAGGGCGTCGCGTACCAGGAACTCGTCGGGGACAACCTGCGCGGCGACCGTGGCCAGTACTTCACGCCCAACGAAGCGGTGAAATTGGTCGTCGACATCCTCGATCCGCAGGAGGACGAGACCGTCTTCGACCCCTGCTGCGGAACCGGCGGTTTCCTGCGGGAGACCCTGAACCACCTGTTGAGGAAGTGGCAGAAGGCCGAGAACGGCACCTTCACCAACGCCCAGGAACTCGCCCAGCAGATGGCCGACTACCGCCAGCGCCTGGCGGCCTACGCGGACGAGCACCTCTTCGGGGCTGACTTTGACCCCTTCCTGCGCCGGGCCACCGTGATGAGCCTGATGACCCTCACAGATACGGCGGGACACGCCTTCCAGATGGACTCGCTCGCGTTCCCGGACGGCCATCTGCCGGGCAACGACGAGGCGTTCGGCTTCCCGCAGATAAGGCTGGGCGCGGTGGACGTCCTGATGACGAACCCGCCGTTCGGCTCGGACATCCCCGTCTCCGAGGACATGATCCTCAACAGCTTCCGCCAGAGCGGTGGCCAGTACGGTGTGGCCTACACCTGGGCGAAGAACAGCGAGGGCGAGCTGACGAGGGGCGACGGGGCGACCGCCGTCTCCCCCGAGAGGCTGTTCGTGCAGCGTGCCGTGGAGTGGGTCAAGCCGGGCGGGCGCATCGGCATCGTCCTGCCGAACGGCATCCTGTCCAACCCCGGCCCCGCCGACGAGGCGGTGCGCCGCTTCATCCTCGACCAGTGCTGGGTCCTGGGCAGCGTGGAGCTCCCCGTCGAGACCTTCATTGCCGAGGCCAACGTCAACATCCTCACTACCCTGCTCTTCCTGCGCCGCAAGACCGACCAGGAGCGGCAGGAGGAGATGGAGTTCGGAGCCGCCGACTACCCGGTGTTCATGGCGGTCGCGGAGAAGGTCGGCGTGGACCGGCGAGGGAACAAGGTCTACGTGCGCACCCCCGACGGGGAGGTGGTGGCCGAGGAAGAGGTGGAGCGCGAAATCCTGCGGATCGGTGGAGTCGAGATGCCGCGGGAGATCCGGCGCAGCGTGCAGAAGATCGACAATGACCTGCCGAAGATCGCCAAGGCCTACCACGAGTTCGCCGCGCGGTACGCCCACGAGTTCCCCTGGAACACTGGCGCATGATCACTCGTATCGAGGCGTACGGCTACCGCTGTTTCGAGAACCTAGCCGTCGATCTGTCCGGCTTCCACGTGCTGGCGGGCGCCAACGGCTCGGGCAAGAGCACCCTGCTCGACATCCCGGTTCTGCTCGCCGAGTTGCTCGGTACCGAGCGCATCGAGGACGCCTTCCTGCGGCCGTCCGCCCGCACCGGCCGTCCGCCGCGTGCGCAGTCCCTGACCGAGCCCGTCTACCAGGGGAGGGACACCGCTTTCGGCTTCGCGGTGGAGGCGCGGCTTCCAGACGAGGTCACCGAGGTCCTCGCGGAGGCCACCCGCAACCCCCGTCTCCCGCTGCCCACGCATCTGCGGTACGAGCTGTACCTCACTCCGGTCGACAACGGCCGGGGCATCGAGATCGCGGCGGAGTACCTCGTGCTCTTCCCCGAAGGACATCCCGTGCGTCCGGTACCGGGAGAGCGGGCCTTCGAGGACCCGGACGAGAAGATCGCCACCGGCCGGGGTGGCAGCTATCGCGTCCGGTGGGCCTGGGACGAGAGCTGGCGCCCGGTGATCGCCCGCACCGGGGGCCGGGTCTCACGCTTCACCTCTGAGGCCGGCGGGCAGCCCCCGCTGACCTGGCAGAGCCCGCACAGCAGGCTAGCGCTGGACACGGTTCCGTTCGACGAGGGTCACTTCCCCGCGGCCCTGTGGTTCCGCGGCCTGCTGCGCGAGGGCACGCTGTCCTACGCCCCCGACTGGGCCGCCCTGCGCCAGGCCGCTCCGCCCGCGGGCCGCACGCCTCAGCTCGACCCCGTCGGCCGTAACACCCCGTGGCTGGCACTGCGTCTCAAGTACGAGGACAAGGAGCTGTACGACGCCTGGGTGGACCTGGTCAAGATCGCTCTGCCGCAGGTGCGGGAGATCGACGTCGTCGAGCGCGATGACGATCGCCACGTGTACTTCCGCGTTACCTACGGGGGCGGCCACCAGGTCACCTCCTCCGGCCTGTCCGACGGCACCCTGCGCGTCTTCGCCCTGACCTTGCCGGCCTTCATGCCGGATCCGCCGGCCCTCCTGGTGACCGAGGAACCGGAGAACGGCATCTACCCGCAGGCCATCGAGATCGTCATGCAGGCGCTGCAGGCCGTACGGGACTGTCAGGTGCTCGTCGCCACACAGTCCCCGCTGGTCCTGGCCAACGTGGAGCTGCCCGACGTACTCGCCACCCGCGTCGACCACGACACCGGCGCGGTCACCGTCGTACGGGGCGACCTGCACCCGAGGCTGGCCGACTGGCGTGGGGATCTCGATCTAGGGACGCTTTTCGCGACGGGGGTGTTCGAGTGAGTAAGGGGGCCGCGCGGCGCGTACCGCGCGGGAACGGATCTACCGCGCTGGTTCCGCGACAGCAGACCGGCCCGCCGGACGAGTCCGGGAAGCGGGACGTCGTCTTCTACGTCGCTGACCAGGGCATGAAGGCCATGATCGGCGCTTTCCTGGCACGGAAGGACATCCACCACAAGCTCGGCTGCGGTCCGTTCGCCTTCGACGGCGGACGGGACATCAAGCTCGCGCCGCACAAGGACTCCGAGCTGCCGCTCAGGGCCGGTGCGCTACTCCAGCCCTGGCGCGGCGAGTACCGTCGCGCGATCGTGGTGCAGGACCACGCCTACGACAACCCGCTGCCCCCCGACGAGATCCGCAAGCGCATCACAGCCCAACTGGAGGACCACTGGCCGCAGTTCGCGGTCGTGGTCATCGAACCGGAGCTGGAGAACTGGTTCTGGTCGGACCACACCCCGGCCATCAAGAAGGCCCTCGTCTGGCGGCCCCCCGGCAAGGGCGACGAGCGTACCCCGCGCCAGGTGCTTCAGGAAGCTGGCCTGTGGGAACCCGGCAAGGCCAAACCCGACGACCCGAAGCGCGCGGTCGAATACCTGCACGAGAAGAAGTACACCGGCCCCAAGAACAACGGCATCTTCCGGCGCTACGCGGAGACGGTCCCCTCCGTACGCGGCTGCACGGACGCGTCGTTCCAGCACCTTATGGCGACGCTCGCGGACTGGTTCCCGGCCGAGACCACGACGGCACACACGACGACGGAGTACGCGCAGTGAAGATCGCGTCCATGGACAATCCGGTACGGCTGAGCTGGCTGCGGGAGCAGGGGCTGCGGATGGACGCGGCGCCTTATCTTTCGGGGGCGTTCGAGGCGCGGAAGTTGCTGGAGCGGTTGCCGGTTACGGTGCCGCTGCGCGAGGTCACGCGTGGTGGGGAGGGCATCTTTCACGCTGGTCGACCGCCCCGCCGATGGGTTACCTCACCTGAGCATGGGATTCGGTTCTTCTCCAGCACCGATATTATGGAGGCGGACTTCTCCAGCCTGCCACTGATCTCAAGGAATCTTGTCGCGCAATACCCTCGCCTGATTATCCGAGCCGGATGGACTCTGATCACGCGATCGGGGAACGTCGGCCGGATCGCGTACGCTCGCCCTGACATCGACGGATACGCGTGCAGCGAGGACGTCATGAGGGTCGTGGCTGATCCGGAACGAATTCCCTCGGGGTACCTCAACACGTTCCTGCGCAGCCGCTTTGGTGTCCCTATCGTCACTAGCCAGGCCTACGGGGCGATCATTCGGCACATCGAGCCGCCTCATGTTGCGGAGTTGCCGGTGCCGCGGTTCGATCCGGTGGTGGAGAAGGCGATCCACGACCTGATGGAGGAAGCTGCCACTCTGAGGTCCGAGTTCCAGGTGGGAGTGATCACAGCGACTGAGGATCTGTTCAACACGGCGGGGCTCGGGGAACTGCTGGACCTACGGTGGCATGAACAGGGGCGGGACCTGGGTTTCCCGCGGCGGGGGTTGACGTCTGCGACGTTGCGGGCGCTCAACTTCCAACCGAGGGCCGAGCGGATCTTGAAGCGATTGCGTGACGTTGACCATGTGACGCTTGGTGAGATTTGTAAGGGAGGGAAACTTGGCTCCGGCGTGCGCTTCAAGCGCATTGATGCGGAGCCGGGGCACGGCGGCGCAGTTCGCTTGATCGGGCAGAGGCAAGGGTTCTGGATCCGGCCCGAGGGGCGTTGGATCAGCCCCAGTCAAGCTCCGCCGGGAATCTTGGCCAAGGACGAAACGGTCATGATTCCCTCGCAGGGCACGCTTGGTGAGAACGAGGTCTTTTGCCGTGCGATGTTTGTCACCGGAGCGTGGCTTGACTATGCGTACACCCAACACTTTCTCCGGGTAGTAACGGGCACTCAAGACATCCCTGGCGCCTACCTCTTCGCCTTCCTCCGCTCGGAGGCTATGTTCCGCGTCCTGCGTTCCATGTCCACCGGCGGGAAGCAGCAGGACATTCACGAGGGGCTCCGCGCTCAGATTCCCGTCCCCGTCCTCACCGCGCCCGATCGCGAACGCATCGCGGAGACGATCCGCACCGCCTACCAGATGCGTGATGAGGCCGACCGGAAGGAAGACCGGGCCCTGGAGCTTTTGGAGCGGGCGGTGTTGGAGCACAGCGCGACTGAGTGACGTTGAGCCGGTCCGTCTACGGACGCGGGTGTGTTGTTCCCTGACAGCTGAGGAACAAGCAGGACGGCCCGAGACCCCGGCCCACTGCGGAGCGGCCCGTGGGCGGAGGCGTCTGAGGATCGGTGTCATGCCGCTCTTGTGTGCGACGACGAACGCGCCCCAGGCGTCCGGCGTGAAGGCCAGTACGGGGGTGAAGGCACCTTGCTATCGCGGAGGGGATGATGAGGGCCGGGATAGCGGCGGCTACCTCGACACAGGCAGCCCCTTCCGCGTTTCCGCTGTAACTGGCCTTACGTCACTTTGAGGTGCACAGGTCTGGGGTGGCTCCCATGGCTTGAGCTTCTCTATCACCGCCTCGATTAACGCTGCAGATTCCCTTGGCGGTAGGGCGCAGGCTTTCATGCGATCGAACTCCCGGAGGCGCTCCGTGACGGTGTTTCGGTCGTCGAAGATCTCCCCGCTGCGGTGGCCCTCCTCGTACACGGTGGTGGAATTGTCCGGGTGGGTGAGCAAGATGAGGGTGCCGCTCATGAACGCACATGCGCGACCTGGATGGTTATGCGCGAGGTGTTCGCCAGCGGTAACAAGGCTGCAAGCTGTTTGCACATGACTGCTTTGCCGCCCACATCCCTGTGCAGTACGGCCTCGTCGAGGATCACCCAGAAGTCCGGCGGCTTGTCACCGCGAGGTACCTCCTGACGACCAAGGCGATCTGCGATCAGGCCGTCGATCTCCCCCGGGGCTGCGCTGACTTCTCGCAGCAACGCTTGCATGTACGCCCGCGTTTGAAACAGCCCGAGAACGGTGCTCGCGCCGAACTCCTGAATCTGCGCAGCCCTCACCTCCAGCTCCAAGCAATGAACGAATCGACGCGGCGTGTGCTCCCGTTTGACCGCCCCCCCACAGCCCCTGGAACAACTCCCCGTCCCGAAAGCCACATCCAGCTTCTCCGAGATCGGCGGCAACGGTAGCCGTTCCGCCGTCTCCACCCCGTGCAGGTGGGTCTTGTTGTAGTTGACCACCTCCGACAGGCGGTCCAGTGACATCCGCGCCAGCTGCCGGATGCCGACGCAGTTCAGTGCCGTACAACTCCCTCGCCGAGCGTGCGGGTTCGAGGTCACGTACGCCAATCGCCATCCGGGCGGCCTCCTTGGTCCCGTTGTTCCAGGTCCCCGGAGGGGATGGTTCACGCCCCACCGGCCCCCGTCGTCAGTGACCTCGCCCACGACACCGCGCGCAACTGCTACGGGGTGGTGATGGAGCGCAACCCGGGTCAGGTGTACCTGCGGTCCAAGGGCGGGGGCCGGGAATGGGCCGCGAGGTCTGAGCACATCGAACTTGCCCGTGCCGCTGAGGCCAATGCCCGCCGCTCGGGGAAGAGAGATCCTATGAAGCGGTCCGCCGGGCGGGAGAGTCCGAACGCCTACGCCCCACCCGCCGGCCTCCCCGGCATGCCCGTCGGCAGCCTGGTCCGGGACAGCGGACCGGGCGCGAGGGCACGCTGAGGGGCGTACTCCGCTATCAGCCCGCCCACGAACCGTCGGGGTCCGCCGCCTGCCCGGCCCGCCGCCTCGTCTTCCTCCGCCCGGTCGTCGGTGGTGGCCTGGGGTGGACCACCGCGCTGGACCGGGTGGTTCCGGCTGGGCGGGGCCACTCTGGAGAAGTCCCTGAGCCCGGCCGGACCCCAGGCCGGTGAACAGGCAGACGGGTTAGGCAGTCAGGAGTCCCCCGCGGTCAACTCATCCTCGGCCCGCAGCTCTGCGGCCAGGTCGACCAGGGATCCCTCGCCGGGAATGTGCCAGTACAGAGTTCCCTGGACCTGCTGGCTATTGCCCATGGCCTCCTTGCGGATCTTGCGGACCAGCGTGCTGGGCGCGTACGACTGGCCGTCGGCGGCCCAGCGCAGCGGCCTGGTCGTGTTCTGCTGCCAGGTCGCGCGGCCGCGGTCGGGGTTCTCGGCCAGCCAGGCACCCAGGCCCAGTCGGTCGGGGCGGGTGACCGGCCGGAACTCCAGACCCGTACCGGGTGGAATCCGCTCGGCCTTGACGATGAGACTGGTCGCGTTGGTCGAGCGGGCCGGCTTGCCCTGGGGCCGCTCCTCGACACGGTAATCCGCGTTGTCCGGCGCGGCCTCTCCTGAGCGCATCGACTCCAGTACGCGGCGCGAGATCAGGCGTACACGCTCCGCTGTGCGCATGCTGGTCAGCATCTGACTGGTCGGGCCGTACGCCTTATCGATGATGGTCACCAGCCACCCCAGGGTCCGCTCGACCAATTCCGGCACCCGCGCCAACTGGGTCTCCCAGTCGGTGTGCTCGTCTTCGAGGCCGTCGGTGTCCAGGTTCTGGAAGACGACGTGACTAATTAGCAGGTCACCATTGCTGGCGGCACTCGCGGCCCTGCCGAAGAGGTCGTCGCTCTGCTCGGCTAGGGCTGCCTTCACCGCGCGTACTAGCTGTACGCGGCGCCACACCTGCTGCGCGCTCGGCGCAGTGTTGAGCGTCCGGCCGAAGATCTCCTGGTAGTTCGCCTTCTCCCAGAGGAGGGAGATGTCCCGCTTGGCCTTCGCGGCCAGTTCGGGATTGCGGTGGGTCGCGGCGAGGGCCTCCGCGGCATCCGTCATAGTGCAGCCGCTGTCGGGGGCGGGCTCCGACTCTCCGCGCTTCACCACGTAGGTGCGGCCGAGAGACAGTGCGAAGTCGTCTCGGAGCCCGGTCTGGATCGGGTCGCGGGACTTCCAGTCTCGTTCCTCGATCGGATTCTGGGTATTGGTGTTGAGGGTGACCTGGTCGCCAAAGCCCTCGGGGCAGTTCTCCAAGGAGATGATTCTGACCATGACGCGGCCGTGTTGCGCTGTGGCCGAATTCCGCTGCATGGCCCGGTACATGGCGCTGACCGTCTGCGCGCCGTTGACGACGCTGGCTCCTTCCAGAACGAATCCCGCTCCCGCGCCCGGAGAGAAGGCACCCTTGCCCTTTTTCCGGATCCGGTCGCACAGCAGGGTGATGCCGTTGCTGAAGTACCAGAAGTTCTGGGGCTCGTGGAGGAGGGTGGCGCGAATCTTGTCGTTGACGTCGGTGTCGAGGGAGTCGCGGATGTTACGGGCGAAGAGATGCCGGTCGTGGGTCTCATACCACTCGGCGACTTCGGCTGCGGAAAGCGTCCCGTAGTAGGCGGTGAAAGGAATCTCCTCCCGGCCAACGCCCTCGACCCACGCTTCCAGGTCGATCTTCCGGTCGGCGTGCTCGCCGAGGATCTCCCGGTACAGGCCGCGGAGGTCGACAACCCGCCATTCGATCATCTCCTCAGCCCAGTTGCGCTTCTTGACCTCAGAGTCGAGCAGAACCCTTGTGTCCGGGTGCAGGTCGGTGTCGGTCACCAGGGCCAGCAGCAGGGTGATCTTGGGGGAGCCGCTGTCCAGAGCCTTTTCAAGGGCTTCCGTGTGCTGCTCGATGCGCTTGTTGAACCGACTGAATTCCAGGTTCATCAGGTAGTCGAGGCCACGGAAGAGACGGCCGACCTCGCTCTGCCCGAAGCCGGCGGTGGCGTTCTCGCTCCACTTCGCCTGGACCAGCGTGATGTGCGGCCGTCCGCCCTGACCCGACGCGGACAGTTCGACCGCGATGGCGTCGATTCCCCAGTCGTCGCGGCCGTCGATGACTGACAGGGCCGCTTCCCGGTCTGCGTACCCCGTTTCGCGCTTGACTGCGAGGGCGGCCACCGCCCGACTGAGGAGCTTCTCTTTCCGTTTCTTCTCCGAGATCCCGGGCTCGTCCGTCATGTCGATGAATGGCTCAAATCGTTCGATCAGTCGTCTGCTCAGATTGCGGATGTAGAACGACTGCGACATGTGTCCTCCCCCGTCACCGATCTGACCGGCAAACACTCTATCCGGACTATCGGTTCGGCCCCTGGTACTAAAGTAACTTCGGCACATGGCAGTGCGGTGCGCACCGCGTCCGCACGCACGTGAACGGTACGGACGGGCCCCGGGGGACTCATGGCACGCATCATCAAGGTTGGCGAGCCCGTCAACGACGCCGAGCGCATGGTGCTGCGCCATCTCCGGGACGAGGGCCCCGTCGAGTGGACCGTGATCTCCAACTTCGAGATCTACCGCGGCCGTCAGTGCTTCGAGGTCGACCTCGCGATTCTCACCGACACGGCCTGCTACATCGCTGACACCAAGGGCACGCACGGGCGCATAGAGGTACGGGGCAAGCGGTGGTTCCCCCAGAGGCGTGCGCCGTTCCCCAGCCCGGTGCGCAAGCTGCGCGAGCACGCCAAGACCGTGGCGAACCTGCTGCGGCAGTCGCACATCTCGGCGGCCCTCGGCTCGGTGTGGTGCGAGGAGCTGGTGATCCTCCCGTTCGACGACGCGGAGCTGATCGACCACGACAACCGGGACGAGAAGAACACCGTCCTGCTCAATGACCTCGTTCCCTTTCTCCGCGCGCACAGCCCGTCCAAGACCGGGCCCGCCTTCCCGATCGCCGGGCTGCACGAGGACATCGCCCGTGCCCTGGGCGCCGTGTCGCGAGCCCAGCCCGGACTGCCCAGGTTCGGTCACTACCAGGCCGTCGAGACGCTCGTCGAAGCGGATCCGGCGCCGGAGGCCGGGGCGGAGGCGGACGCCGAGGACCGGGTGTCGGTGTACCGGGCGGTGCAGCCGGACCAGCCGAACTCGGGGACCTATCTTGTCCAGGTGCACACGGTCGATCCGCTGCTGCCGGAGGAGGAACACACCCGGGAGCGGGAACGGATCGGCAATCCGATCCAGGCCCTCAACAAGCTGCCGCCCAATCCGCACATCGTGCCCTGCGTGCATGTGCTGCCGCTGGAGGACGAGACCGGATACGCGGTCGTCCTCAAGGACGTGCACGCCGAAGCACTGCGGGTGCGGATGGTCGGCGGGCCCGGTACCCAGGGCGCGGACGCGAGACGGCGGATCATGTCCGGCGTGCTCGCCGGGCTCGCGCTTGCGCACGCGTACCGGGTCGTGCACCGCCACCTCACCCCCGACGCGGTTCTGGTGGCGCGCAATGGCACGGCGATGATCACCGGCTTCGACTACGCGCACACCGGGCAGAAGCGGGCCGGGACCGTGGCCATGGACGCGTACGAGCGCGCCGACCTGGCCTATCTCGCGCCGGAGTGCCTGAGCGGTCCCGAGGGCTTCTCCGCAGCCTCCGACGTCTTCGCCGCGGGCGTGCTCTTCCACGAACTGCACACGGGGGAGCTGCCCTTCGTGACGGGCGGCAACCGCCTGGTCGACAGCCTGGACGGGGCCGACGTCACGCCGGAGGTACGGGAGCTGGTCCGGCGGCTGCTGGCCGCGGATCCGGCGCTGCGGCCGACCGCACGGGAGGCGATCGCCGAACTGGAGCGGCTGGTGCGCGGCGGTGCGGGCCGCGGCGACGGAGGGGGATCGGGGGCGTCGGCTCCCGGGGCGCCCGACGAGCCCTTCGACTGGGAGAACCCCTACAACTACCGAGACCTGCCGTCCGGGTTCCGGCTCACCGAGAAGTTCCACGTCCGCAAGAAGCTCGGACAGGGCAAGTTCGGTGTCGTCTACCAGGTGTTCAACACCCTCGATGACACCGACGAGGTCCTGAAGATCATCACCAGTGATCCGGAATCGGTCGGCGTCCGGTTGAAGGGCGAGTACGGGATTCTGCGCAGGTTGCCGACGCATCCGAACCTGGTGCGCGTCATCGACGCCGACTGGCTACCCAAAGGCGGATTCCCCTATCTGCGGCTGGAGTTCGTGGAGGGGCAGGACCTTCAGGCCTCGGCCACCCGCGAGCGCAGACTGGGAGCCGCCGACGTGGTGCGGCTGCTGGAGGACTGTCTGGCTGGGCTCGACCATCTGCACCGCAACGGCGTCTACCACTGCGACATCAAGCCCAGCAACCTGCTGTGGACCGCCGACGGCACGAAGCTGCTGGACTTCAACGCGGCGGTGTCCGTCGACTCCACCCTGACGCCCACACTCGGCTCGCCGCGCTACCAGGCCCCGGACGCCGTCGCCCGGCAGCGCCCCACCCGGGCGGAACTCGCCGACCTCGACCTGTACGCCCTCGGTGTCTCCGCCTACATCGCGCTCACCGGAACATATCCCTGGCCGGGACGTGCGCAGCCGCCCAGGGACGAGGAGGCGCTGGACCCGCGCAAGATCAGTGGTCTGGGCGACCTGAGCCGTGCCTTCGCCGACGTACTGCTGAGGTCTGTCAAGCCACGCCGTGCCGACCGGTTCCCGGACGCCGAGGCGTTCCTGGCGGCCGTACGAGCCATAGGGGAGGTCCGGAGCACGCGTGGCAGCGAGCAGCAGGACGAGCGGATCCGGACGGAGCCCGAGCCGGCCTGCACCACGGGAGCCGGACGGGACGGCACCAATGCGTTCGTCGGTCATCTCCAGACCCTCTACAGCCAGAGCTCCCGGACCAACGCGGGCACCCGCGGGCTCGATCCCGCGCAGTTCCCGCTGTACGTGGCCACCGCCCTGGACACCGCGCTGCGGGACGACGTCCTGGCGGGCAGGCACCTGCTGGTCGTCATCACGGGCAACGCCGGTGACGGGAAGACCGCCTTTCTGGAACAGTTGGCCGTCGAGGCGGTCAAGCGGAACGCCGACATGGGCGAGAAACGTGTCAACGGTGACGACTTCGTCTTCCGGGGCCGCACCTTCCACACCAACCACGACGGCAGCCAGGACGAGGGACGCCAGGACAACGACACCGTCCTCGACGCCTTCCTCTCGCCGTTCCAGGGAACGGACGCCGCTGCCTGGCCGCAGGACCAGACGCGGCTGATTGCCGTCAACGAAGGGCGCCTGACTGACTTCGTCACCGCACACGCCGACCGCTATCCGCTGCTGGCGGACACCGTCCGCCAAGGGCTGGTCAGCGGCAGAGCCGAGCACGGCATCGCCGTCGTCAACCTCAACGCGCGGGACGTCGTCGCCGAGCCCGAGGGCACTGGGGACTCCATCCTGCACCGTATGGTCCAGGCGATGACCGACCCCCGGCACTGGAGCGGCTGCGCCTCCTGCGACCTGGCGCCGCGCTGCTACGCCCGGCACAACGCGCAGACCTTCGCGCACCCCACCGCCGGCCCCGTGATCACCGAGCGGCTCGCCGCCCTGTACCGGATGACCCATCTGCGCGGGCGACTCCACATCACTCTGCGCGATCTGCGCTCCGCCCTGGCCTACATGCTCACCTCCGGCCGGGACTGTGCTCAGATCCACGCGCTCTACCAGCGCCCCGACAGCGTTCAGGAGCGTCTGGACAGCTTCTACTTCACCAGCTGGGCGGGCCTGCACACCGAGGGCGAGCCGGAGCAGGACCGGCTCCTCGCCCAGCTGCGGGAACTCGACGTCGCGACCGTGCCTGACCCGCAGCTCGACCGCAAGCTCGACTACGTGGGCCCGGACGGCGGTCACAGCCTGATCTCCGTCGACCAGCGCGCCAGCCATGACGCGGAACTGCTCGGCGACCGGTTCGCGGCGCTGCCCCGCACCCCGTCGGCCGACCCGGCGGAAGCCGCCGCGCACCGCGTCTACCTCGCCGCCGCCCGGCGCCGCTTCTTCTTCGAGAGCCTGGACGGCGAACGTTGGAAAGCCCTGCTCAGCTACCGTGCGGGGGGACGGTTCCTGGACCTCCTCACCGCGGGCGAACCCGGCCAGGCGGAACTCGACCGGATCATCGAGGCTGTCAACCGGGGTGAAGGGCTGCCCGGGGCCCTGTACGACGGTGAACGGGCCCTGGCGCTGCAGGTCAGGTCCGTGCCAGGGGGGACCATCCGCAGCCACCGGCTGTTCCCCGCCGACCGGTTCACCATCGAGGTCGGCAGGCCCCCGGCCTCCGCCTACGTGGAGGCCGGCCCCCGCGAGATCGTCGTCAAGTACCGGGGACAGACACCGGACGGATCCGCCGAGCACCACGCGGAACTGGTGATCCGCCTCGACCTGTACGAACTCCTAGACCGGCTGCACTCCGGGTATCAGCCGGGGGTCGAGGACCGTCAGGGGCAGAACCTCGCCCTGGCGGTGTTCAAGAACGCGCTGTCGGCCACCTCCTACCAGGAGGTGCTGCTCACCGCACCGGGCAGTGTGCCGCACCGGATCACCCGGCTGCCGGACGGAGCGCTCAGGCTCGGGCCGGTGGGTGCGGCGGACGACGCCGCGACGAAGGGGAACTGATGGTGCTGCGCAAGAGGGATAGCGAATTCCGTCATCTGGGTGTGTCCTACCTAGAGTTCAAGCGTGTCGAGATGGACCGTGTTCTGACCGGGTTTCTGATGCGGGTCAACCACAACGGCCAGACCAGCAAGATGGTGCGGGGAAAGACGCTGGCGAACGAGTTCGTCGACGAGTTCCGCGCCCAGGAGCACGCCGAGAAGTTCCAGGGCTTCCGGGACTCTCCTGACATCGCGCGGCGCTGGATCGAGACCCAGCTTCTGGACATGGTCAACCGGGGCAGGCCCAACCAGGCGGTCGCGGGGCTGCGTCCTTTGCACGGCCTGACGTACAAGTTCCGCAACCACCACCACTCCCGCGCTTACGGAGCTGACGCCCAGCTCTACGAGATGCTGCGGAACGCACGGGGCGGTCGCGGGACGATGGCGCTGGAGAAGATCCGCGCATTTTTCTTCACCGGACTCGACCCCGCCCTGGGCACCCAGCTGGCCGGCACCGGCGTCGATGTCGAGACCCAGGCTGTGCTCCACCTCAACAGCCAGGTGAAGCAGGACTCCCCGGCGACCGTCAAGGGCTGGTACTCGGCGCCCCCACTGTGCGCGGGACAGTCCGACCTGCTCGCCGACGACGTACTGCGACTGCTGTCCCTGCAGGACCTGCTGCCCCGTATCGTCATGGTCGAGCACCTGAAGATCCTCTTCGCGTTCCACCTGGCGCTCGGCCAGCTCAAGGCAATGAAACTGCTACCGTCCGCCGTCGAGCGTTCCGCGGCCGAACCGACCTGCGGACCGGACAACTGCCCCTCGGCCATGGACGATTTGGCGGGCGGATTCGCGAGCTGTCCTTTCCGGGTGGGGCTGCTGGTCGACGCGGCGGGCGTGCCCGGCACCCCGGTCGCCGCCCTCGCGGAGCGCAGTGCGGACGTCTGGCTGAGGCGCGTCCCCGGCTTCGTGCGCGCGGGCTACGTGGTACGCAAGCTGGGTGAGTTCGCCGATCACCTGGCCGATGCCAAGGAGATCACCAGACCGTCCCGAGGGTTCTTCACCGTCGCTGAGCTGCTGCGGTACGCGGGAGAGGCGTACCAGGAGCGGCGTGAGCAGTTCTTCGCGTCACGTATGGACACCCTCCTAGACGAGACCTCGATTGACGAACAGCCTGAAGGGGTAAGGCCGTTGCTGAGCGCCGGGATGGGCCTTGGCGCATTCGAGAAGTACATCGAACTGATCATGGCGTACCGGGGCAAGTACCACTACGACTACATCGTCGAGACCATCGACTCGCTGCTGCTCAAGAACCGTCCCGGCGCGGTCATCACCCAGCCCCACCGGGGCCGCCGACGCTTCGTCATGGACAGCGCACTACTGGAGGTCCTGGTCCAGATCGCGCTGCTTCGGCCCAATCCGCGCGGCACACGCTCCCGTTTTCCCTACCACACCGAGCAGTTGAGGCTGGACGAGTTCATGGACACGCTGCGCACCCGGTACGGGCTCCACGTCGACCGGCTGCCGGCCGATGACGGCTTTCCCACCTCCGGGTTTGAGGAACAGGCGGCTCTGCGGTCGAACGCCGAGGCGCTCACCACCCGCATGCGGGAGATCGGCTTCTACAGCGACCTGTCGGACGCCTACCTCACCCAGGTGATCACGCCCAGATTCACGATCTCTCTGGACGGCGCGGTTACGACGGGCGGGAGGTGACGGCATGGCACGCGGACTGACGGAGATCACCGAGGCACAGTGGCGGGACGCCCTGGAGCACGCCTTGCTGCCACGGCTGGCGGCCGTGCTGCGCGGCAGGCAGGCCGGGCACTGCATGCGGCTGGGCGACCTCGACACCGATCTCGCCGCCCGGCTGGTACGCGGGCTGCGGGTCCTCGTGCCCGACGCGCAGGTGTTCGTCCTGGGAGGCGGCGACGGCCGTACTCCCGCCGACGTCGCGGTAACCAGCACCAAACTCGTCGAACTGCGCAACCCCGACGAGGGCGGTGGACTCCGGCCCCCGCTGCTGGTGTTCGTCCCACCCGGCACCCGCGCCAGCGCCGAGGACTCCTTCGGGATCGCCACCTTCGAGCAACTTTCCCTGGATGATGTCCACGCGAAGCTCAGGGCGTCACTACTGCGTGCGTTGCCAGAAGCACTGCGGCAGCCCGTCACCGAACTGCTCGACCGCCATGACCAGATCACGGACGGCGGTGCGGCGACTGACGACCGGGCTGCCGTACGGTACCTGCTGACGCTGCGCGAGAACGACCACGACCCGGAGGCGGCTGGGGCGGCCGTCTATCTGCTCGGACTGATCCCCGACTTCGGCCTGTTCCAGGACATGACCCTGGTGGGCCGCAAGGCGGACCGCAACCGCAGGACCGTCGCCAAGCTCACGGAGGCGACATCCACCGACCGCCAGCGCGTCCTGAGCCTGGGGTTGCCACAGAACTCGTCGGCGGGAGAAGAATTCGTACGCCGACTGGTGCGGTTCGCCGCCCGCACCGGCCTCGACACCCCGTCCCGCTGGTGCCGGGCGATCGCCGTGGACCCGGACAACTGGCCGCTCGCCTTCCACCACTGGCCGCAGGAGAATGCTCCCGGAGGCGAGCAGGTCGGCATTGAGGTCCATGAGCTGACGGTACTGCCCAAGGCCGGCCAGAACGAGGACGACCTGCGCAATCATCCCGCGCTGGAGAGGCTCTTCGGCGGGCAGTATCTGCTGCCCGGTGGGCTCTCCTCGCTCCCCGTCTCCTTCACCGTCGACCCCGATCCCCGTCACATCACGGGCCTCGTGCGTTTCTCCCTCCAGATCCTCAGCGAGAACGAGACCGATGAGGGCCGCGGTGCCAGCACGGTGAGCCCGACCGGCTTCACCACCACGCTCGCGGTGGCCAAGACTGCCAAGACGGTCTACAAGACGAGCATCAAGCTGAAGAAGGGCCGCAAGGCCGACTGGGAGGAAGGGTGGCACTTCGTCAGGGTCACCCCACTCGACGCCAACGGCGATGCCCTCCGGGTGACCGGCGCCGACAGCACACACCGGCCGCACGAGAGCGACCGCTTCTACGTCGTCCCCGAGGGAGAGTTCGACGACCCGCCGGTCCAGCGTTCCCAGCACGCTCCAGGGCTAGCCCAGGCGATCAACCGGCTGCGCTTCACCGCCCGGGCTGAGGGTCGCGATCCGTGGCGGGTGTCGTGCCGGGAGGTGAGCTGGGGAGCCCGCACGGCCAGGACCCGCCCGCTGCGGGCCCAGTTCGGTCCCGCAGGCCCGGTCACCGTCGACCTTCCCACACCCCTTGCCGAGGCCGAGGAACGCATGCTGGCCCGACCGTACGCCCTGGAAGGGCCCCGGCTGAGCGTCGACGCCTCGGGACGGTGGAACCTGAGCGACGACGAGAGCCCGGCCGTCACCCCTGCCGAAGGCAGCGACTTCGGCGGCTATCTCCAAGCGCGCGCCACACTGTTCGCGGCGGTACGCGCTGACGCGGACGGCTCCGCACCGCTCGTGGTGGAAGGAACCGACCCCCGCATGGTCCGCAAGGAAGCGGAGAGCTGCGCGGAGGCGTATCTCAGAGCGGTTACGCGATGCGTCCGCGCGCTGGAGAACCCCCGTGGCGGCACTTCGGAGCGGGACCGGGTCGAACTCGCGCTCCTGCTGCGCACCGATACCGTCGCGGTGGATCTGGCCGATGCGCAGGACGGGCTACGTCAGGCGGTGCTTGTCGCCCCCACTCATCCGCTGCGGGTGCTGTGGTGGTGCGGGCAGGCCACGCTGGCAGACCACTGGCTCGACCGGACCGAGGGCCAGGACAAGGACCGGGTACTGGAGACCCTGCACAGTCTTGTCGAACGACTCGCGCCCCTGGGGTTCCCGCTCGTGGTGCCGCTCACCACAGGCGAACTGACTTTTGCAGCCGGACAGTTCACCGACTACTGGCAGGTCTGCCTGCCCAGCGAGACGGCCGATCCCCGCGGAACGGTCTCCCGACTGGGCTCCGCACTGGGCGTGAGCGACGGCTCGACGGCCTCCGGCATGATCACCGGCGCCGACCTTGCGGACCGGGTCGAGCGGTATGTGCGCCTCCACCCGTACGCGGACGGCCTCGTCATCAACGCCCTCGGCGTCGGCCGGGGGGAGCTGCTGGCATCCATGCTGACAGAGCTGCAGAGCCGCAGGCAGCTGGCCCGGTTGCGCTACACCGTCCGCCTCTTCACGGACCGTCCCCAGGAGCCGTGGGTGGGCGAGGCGCTTACCGATCTGTTCTCGCCGGGGTCTGGGCCGCGGGCCGCCGCCGCGGAGCCGTTCGGCACACCGGGCGATCCCCTGCGCCCCAAGCTCGCCGTCGTCGTGCGAGATGCCGCGGACCTCCGAACCCGCGCGGCTGATTTCCCCGCACACCTGAGTATCCTGTTCGACCCCTTCGGTGGGGAGCAATACGACATCGCGCCCGGCGCCCGCACCTCGGGCCGGGCGGCGGCACACGGTCTCGTGCAGGAGCTGACTAGCCACTACGCCGAGGACGAGGAGTCCGTGGCGTGGAGCCGTCAGCCCCGCCACGGCGCCACGGACCCCGTGCCCGGCGCCGAGGAGACCGGTGACCTGATGGCGGCACTGCCCGAAGCCCTGTCGGCCGCCGTGGTCGCCGTGACGTCGGGAGAGCCGCGTCCGGGACACTTGCCGCAGATAACGCTGCGCCTGTCAGCCCAAGACAAGGCTCTCCTGCACGACGTGCACCAGACCAGCGACTGGGTCGTCACAGTGGACCGGACCCTCGGAGTTGAGTACTTCGACCACGGGCGGGCGGACCGGCCCGAATACGTCATCGACTACTCGGCGACCGCCCAACCCGGCATGGGCCATCACATCGTGGTCTCATCGCGATCGGTCGACGAGTTGCGCGCGCTGGTCGGGCCCGTGCTGGGAGACAAGCAGCTCAGCATCGAACCGCGTCACGTGGCGACCTTCTTCGACCAGCTCAGGGAACTCTCCGGCAGCTTTGCCTTCAAGCTCGCCGCGCTCGGCAGCAGCAGCCGCACTGAGGTGCTCGGACTGGCGCTCGCCCGGTTGTACCTGGGCTACCAGGGCGTGCTTCACAACCAGATCCTCATTCCGCTCGACGCGCACACCGACCTCTACGGCGAGGCGCAGCGACGCATCGCCGCCGGCGACGGTGCAGTGCGGCTGCACCGGACCGACCTGGCGCTGTTCGACCTGGACGCCGAGCGCCGGGTCGTGGTGTGCCGACTGATCGAGGTCAAGTGCTTCACTGGAGTGGGCGGTCTGGGCGCGTACGACGCCAAGAAGACACAGATCAGCCAGCAGATTGACAACAGCCGGAAGATCCTGGCCGCACAGTTCGACCCGCTGGTCGAGCGCCCCGACCGTCCCCTGCAGAACCTCACGCTCCGCTCGCTGCTCGGCCACTACCTCGCGCGTGCGAACCGTTACGGCCTCTTCGACGAAAAGGGGTACGACGAGGCGCGGTGGCTCCTCGATCATCTCGACCACGGTTACACGCTGGAGTTCTCCAGGACCGGACTCCTCTTCGACCTGGGAGGGGAGGGCACGGACGTCGATAGCGACGGGGGCGTCACCTTCCACCGGATCGGACGTCATCAGGTGACGGAACTGCTGGACGCCGTGGAGACGGAGTACCTCGGCGGGCCTGTCCGCAGCGCACCCCATCTACTGGCGGAGGCGCAAGTCCCGGGAATCGAACGCGGAGAGTCCACGCGGAGTCTGCGGCCACGTGACCGCAGCCGCGAGCTGCCGGAGGAGCCGGCTCCGCTCAGCGCTGTGCTGGATGAGGAGTTCGTACCGGCGGCGGCCGGTGTCGACGGCACCGCGGGGAAGGCTGCCGAAGTGGCCGCGGGAGCTGCGGAGGAGACGGCAGGAGGGCCACCGAGCCCTGCCTCGCAGCGGGCTTCCGAACACCCCGTCGGCACAGAGCAGGCACCGGGACCATCTGATGCCGCCGCCGCGGGAATGGACGGCGAGAGCGCCGGCGATGCGGCGGGAGCAGAGGGTCCTGCGCCGGACCGAGAACGGGAGACACTCGCACCCCCGCCGGCCGATGCGTTCCTGGCGGACCCGCGGGCCAACACCCCGGTCCCGGATATCTTCCTCGGAGTGTCGAAACCGACCGCGCAATACGGTCTGATCGGTACGAGCGCGGGCCGGAAGATCGCCCTCGACCTCAACGAGACTCACACCATCAGCCTGTTCGGTGTACAGGGTGGAGGGAAGAGCTACACCCTCGGATCGATCCTGGAGATGGCGAGCCTGCCCGCTGTCGGCGTTAACCACCTTTCGCATCCGTTGGCCAGCATCGTCTTCCACTACAGCGACACACAGGACTACGCGCCTGAGTTCACCAGCATGACCAGGCCCAATAGCGATCAGGACCAGCTGGCCTCCCTTCGAGAACGCTACGGAGCCGAGCCCGCGGCGCTGTCCGACGTCCTGCTGCTGGCTCCTGCCGACCGGGTGGACGAGCGCAGGCGCGACTATCCGGACCTCGACGTACAGGCGCTCACGTTCTCCTCGTCCGAGCTGAAGGCCGCGCACTGGCGGTTCCTGATGGGTGCCGTCGGCAACCAGGCCCTCTACATCCGCCAGCTCGGAAGAATCATGAAGGCCAACCGTGACGATCTGACGCTGGGCACAATCCGGCTCGGGGTCGAGCAGTCCTCCCTGTCCGACACGCTCAAGCAACTGGCCTACGACCGACTGGATCTGGCCGCTGAGTACATCGACGACGGTGCTCGGCTCCAGGATCTGGTACGGCCCGGACGCCTGATCATCGTCGATCTGCGTGACGACTACATCGGGGAGGACGAGGCGCTGGGTCTGTTCGTCGTCCTCATGCAGTTGTTCGCCGACGCTCGGCACGAGGGACAGCCGTTCAACAAGCTTGTCGTGTTCGACGAGGCCCACAAGTACATCCGCAGCCCCGACCTGGTCGACGGGCTGGTGTCGAGCGTCCGTGAAATGCGGCACAAGGGCATGTCCATTCTCGTGGCCAGCCAGGATCCGCCGTCGGTGCCGATTTCACTGATCGAGCTCTCCAACCACATGGTGCTGCACAAGTTCACCTCACCTGCGTGGCTGAAGCACTTGCAGAAGGCGAACGCAGCTCTGTCGGCTCTGACCGCGGAGAAGATGGCGTCGCTGAACCCTGGCGAGGCCTTTGTGTGGTCGGGCAAGGCCACAGACGAGGCATTTGTTCGAGGCGCGGTGAAGATCCAGTGCCGCCCACGAGTCACCAGGCACGGGGGCGCGACCAGGACCGCCATCAGATGACGTGATTGCATGCGGTTATGCGACGACCATCACGCCCCATATGGCGTGAGAAGGCCGCACGAAGATCGACACTTACCTCCGCCGCCTTCGCCACCGCCTCGCCTGACCGGTCGGGAACGCTGCCCGCATCCGGTGGCGGGGCTACAGGGGTGAGGTTCTGGCGAGGGCTTCGCCGAGGATCGTCAGATGGGGCTGGTGCCGTCATCGATCTCGCTTGAGGGGGTCAGGACACTGCCGATCGAGACCATTCGTACGAGTAAGTTGGTCGGCCCGTGGAGGTTCTCGTCACGCGCGTCGGTAACGCTGGACGCCAGCCCGGGGACGTAAGGCGCCCTGATGTCACCCCGGCGGCGTCAGGAGAGCGCGGTGGCTGAGGCGCCCGGAATAGTTAGCGGCGCGGCCCTTACCTGCAGGTACTTGATGGCACTACCACCCACGGTGAGTTTGCAGACGGCCAACGGGATTCTTTCGCTGGGGACAAGCACCGGCTACAGTCTGGCGAAGCGTGGCGAGTATCCGTGCAAGGTACTGAAGCTGGGTAACGCCTACCGGGTAGTGACCGCCGATCTTCAGCGTCTGTTGGCCCTTGATGGCCCGACGGAGGAGCTAGGTGTATTGACCCGCGGGGTTGTTGACGCGGGTGATGGGTGGGTGTCCGTCGAGTGCGGTGTGGCTGCGGTGGTGGTTGTAGGTGTGCAGGAAGTCTGTCAGGGCTGCTGTTCGTTCGGTGTTGCTGGTGTAGGGCCGTAGGTAGGCCCATTCGTCGAGCAGGGTGCGGTTGAAGCGTTCGACCTTGCCGTTGGTCTGCGGTCGGTAGGGGCGGGTCAGTTTGCGGCTTGCGCCGAGGTCGGCCAGGGCCTGCTGCCAGGCGAAGCTTTTGCGGTAGGGCCAGGCGTTGTCGGTCAGGACCCGTTCGATGCGGGTGATGCCGTG